>QUBU01000019.1 GCA_014337915.1 Gammaproteobacteria bacterium | reverse complement strand
GCCGCGACCCCGGCCGCAGCACCGGCCACCACCGACGGCGCCGCCGCACCAGCCGCAGGCGCGGCAGCCGCCACCGCCGCCACCTCGACCGCCGAGGGTGAGAAGGTCTTCAAGACCTACTGTGTCAGCTGCCACGGCAACAGCGGCAAGGGTGACGGCCCGGCGGCGGCGGGGCTGAACCCCAAGCCTGCGGACTTTGCCGACAACATGTTCAAGTACGACGTCGATGGCAACGGCAGCAAGGGCGACATCGCCGACATCAAGGCCATCGTCCACGACGGCGCCGCCAAGCACGGTGGTTCGCCGCTGATGGCTCCCTGGCCGATGATCTCCCCGGACCAGCTGCAGTCGCTCGCCGAGTACGTCAAGTCGCTGCATCGCTCCTGACGGCGCGGCAGCGCACCACCCCACCGGCCGGCCGGGTCAGTGCACCGCCAGGGGCACTGTCCCGGCTTCGCCGATGCGGTGCGGGCGCTCGATGTAGTAGCCCTGGATGAAGTCGACGTCCATCTCGCGCAGGGCGTCGAAGTCGGCCTGCACTTCCACCTGCTCGGCGATGACTTTGAAGCCGATGGTCCGCGCCAGCCGGGTAACCGCGGCCACGACCTGCCCATTGACGGTATCGCCGCGCAGCTCGTGCGTGTAGGCGCCGTCGATTTTCAGGTAGTCGATGTCCAGCCCGCGCAGGCTGGCCAGCGCACCCACGCCGCTGCCAAAGTCATCGAGGCCGAACTGGCAGCCCATGCCATGCAGCACGCTGGCAAAGCGCGCAGCCCGCTCCGGGTCGGCCATGAGCGCCGTCTCCGTCACCTCGAAGCTCAGCTGTGACGGCGGCACCTGGCTCTGGTCCAGGCACTCGACCACGAACTCCAGGAAATCGTCCTCGCCCAGGCTCTGGCTCGACAGGTTGATGGAGCAGCTGCGGTTCTCAGGCACGCGGATTGCGCCCTGGCCCAGCGCCGCCAGCGTGGTCCGCACCACCCAGCGGTCCAGGCTACCCATGAGGTGGTAGCGCTCGGCGGCCTGCAGGAATTCCCGCGGCTGGACCAGCTTGCCCGTCTCGTCGCTGAGGCGCAGGAAAACCTCGGCGGCAGGTCCCTGGCCCTGGCGGCTGGCCACCGCCAGGATCGGCTGCACGTGCAGTTCCAGCCGATTCTCCTTCAGCGCCGACTGCAGCTGGCGCAGCCAGTAGATCTCGCCCCGTTGCCGGGCGGAAACCTCGTCACGCGCCGAATAGACATGCACCTGGCCGCGGCCTTCCTGCTTGGCGACATAGCAGGCGGAATCCGCCGCGCCGAGGATGTCCTCGATGGAGGCGCTGTCGCGGCCGATTTCCACCAGGCCGATGCTGACGCCGATCTGGAACAGCTTGTCCTGCCAGACGAAGCGGTAGTCACGCACCGCGGTGCAGACGTCGTCGGCGATCTGCCGGGCCTTCTCCAGCGGGCAGCCGAGCAGCAGCACGCCGAACTCGTCGCCGCCGAGGCGCGCCACGGCGTCGGACTCGCGTACCTTGTCGCGGATCAGCGCAGCGATGGCCCGCAGCAGGCTGTCGCCGGCGATGTGGCCACAGCTGTCATTGACCGGCTTGAAGCGGTCGAGGTCGAGGTAGCAGAGCACATGACTGACATTCTGCTCGCGCACCGACTGCAGCGCCTCCTCCAGCCGGCGCTCGAACTCGCGGCGGTTCATCAGCCCGGTCAGCGCGTCATGCGTGGCCTGGTAGCTCATGCGCTTGGTGAGGCCGCGGATCTCGGAGACGTCGTGCATGATCACCACCGCGCCGGCGATGACCTCGCCCGGGCCCTTGATGGGCGAGGCGGTCAGCTCGATGGACAGTTCCTTGCCACCGGCGGTGGACAGCATCATGGCGCGCCGGCCCATGTTCACCCGGCGGCGGTCGCTGAGGCAGCGCTGGATGGGGTCGCCGAGGTCGCGCCGGTCGGCCTCGTCGACCAGCTTGACGATGTCGGGCAGGCGCCGGCCGATGGCGTTCTCGCGGGCGATGCCGGTGAGCTTCTCGGCCGCGGCGTTCATGTAGTCGATCTGCCCCGTGGCGTCCGCGGTGATGACGCCCTCGCCGATGGACTCCAGGGTGACCTGCGCCTGCTGCTTGCCGCGCCCGAGGCTGGTCTCGATGTTCTTCCGGTAGCTGATGTCGCGGGCGATGGTCAGGATGGCGCGCTGGCCGCGGTAGTCGATGACACCACCGCTGACCTCGGCCCACATGCCGGCCTCCTCGCCGTTGATGAGCTGCACCTCCATGTTGTCGGGGAGGATCTCCCCGGCCAGGCGCCGGGTCACGGCGTTGCGGGTCATGGCGCGGTAGGCCGGGCGCACCAGGTCGGTCACCGGGCGGCCGACCAGCTGCTCGGGCGTGACGCCGAGCAGGCCTGCGGCGACCCGGTTGGAAAAAATGATGCGCTCGCGATGCACGACCACGGCCTCGGGCATGGTGTTGGCAAGGTCCGCGAACAGTGCCTCGCGTTCCCGTACCTGGCGGTCGCGGGTCTGCAGGGCGTCGAACAGGCGGTTGATGGTCTCGCCGAGGCCGGCGAGCCCGGGGATGTTGCGCGGGTAATCGACACGCTTGCCGAAGGACGCGTTCTCGGCGACATCCATGACGTCCTTCTGCAGCGCCGCCAGGTGGCTGGCCTGCCGCCGCAGCGCCACCCAGAGCACACCGGCGATGCCGGCGAGGCCGACACAGCCGAGCGCCAGCGAGCCAACCAGCCAGATTTCGGTCATCGCCGCCGCCGCAGTCTGTAGCTGTGTTCCGGCCTAGTCATGGGATCCGTGGCGCCGAACATCCTGTCCGGCCTTGGTTTTCCGACAGCATAGCCCATGGCAAGCGGCAGGCACCGGCGCTTTTCACCATAATCGACGGCGTTCCGCGCCTTGTCTGGGACCGCCAAACTCCTTACCCTTGCGGCCTCCCAGCGACCCCGCGCGACTCCCGGCGCCCTCCAGGATGAATGAAGCAGCCCGCCAGCAGATGATCACCCAGCAGGTCCGCGCCGGATCGGTGCTCGATGCGGAAGTCCTGCAGGTCATGGCCGAGATACCGCGCGAACGTTTCGTGCCCCAGGCGTTCCGCAGGCTGGCTTTCGCCGATACCGCCGTGCCACTTCCGGGCGGCCAGGAAATGCTCACGCCCCAGGTCACCGGCCGCATCCTGCAGGCGCTGGCCATCGGCAAGGGGGACCGCATCCTGGAAATCGGCACCGGCAGCGGCTTCCTCACGGCCTGCCTGGCGCGGCTCGGGGCGCAGGTGACCAGCCTCGAGATCCGCCACGAACTGGCCGATACGGCGCGCCGTGCGCTGCACGACACCAGCAGCAGCAACTGCGAGGTGCTGGCGCAGGATGCATTTGCCTGGCAGCCGCCCGGTACGTTCGACTGCATCGCGGTCACCGGTTCCCTGCCGCTGCCCGACACGCGCTTCCAGGAGTGGCTGGCGCCGGGCGGGCGCATGTTCGTCGTCGTTGGCCAGCCGCCCGCCATGGAGGCCTGGCTGCTGAAGCGCGAGGCCCACGGCGCGGTCCTCGGCACGTCGCTGTTCGAGACCTGCCTGCCGCCGCTGGACCACGCCCCGCGACCGGACAGCTTCGCCTTCTGATTTCCGCGTCCGGCCCTGGGTGCAGCAGGCGACCAGGGCGGAACCATTTCCCGCCCGTCGTTACAAAACGTTACAGTATGGGGCTCGGAGCCCGGCGGAGATTCCTTTAGGCTGTGCCGCTGGCAGGGCGTGTCCCGCCCGGCATGGCATGCGGAATATTGAACATGGCATTCAGAATCAGCTGTATCGGGCTCGGCGCCCTGCTTCTCGTCGCACCACTCGCCCGGGGCGATACGCTCCTGGAGGTCTACCAGCTCGCGCGCCAGAATGACCCGCAGCTGCGGGAGGCCGAAGCGAACCGCATGGCCACCCGCGAGGGCAAGCCCCAGGCGCTCGGTGCCATGCTGCCGCAGATTTCGGCCACCGGCGACTTCGGGCAGGCCCAGGCCAATGGCGACCGCAGCGGCGTCTCGTTCGGCTCGATCTTCGGCACCACGATATCCAACACCCGCACGGATCAGACCAACTGGGGGCTGCAGCTGCGCCAGACCGTGTTCCGCTGGGACCAGTGGGTCCGCTACCGCCAGGCCGACAAGCAGTCGCTGCAGGCCGATATGGACTACCGGGTAGCCGAGCTCGCCCTGTACACCAGGGTGGCCGATGCCTACTTCAACGTGCTGGCCGCGGAAGACACGCTGGCAGCCAACGTCGCTGCCCGCGAAGCCATCGGCCGCCAGCTGGAGCAGGCGCAGAAGCGTTTCGAGGTCGGGTTGATCGCCATCACCGACGTGCAGGAGGCACAGGCGGGCTATGACCAGGCGGTGGCCTCCGAGATCGTCGCCAAGCGCGACCTCGCCAACAGCAAGGAAGCGTTGCGGGAAATCGTCGGCGACTACCCCGGGGAACTCGCCAAGCCCAAGGATGACCTGCCGCTGATCCCGCCCGACCCGAGCGATGAGAACCAGTGGGTCGAGGTCGCGCTCCAGCAGAACCTGAGCCTGCAGTCGGCGCAGCTCGGGGCCGAGATCGCCCGTGACAACATCAGCATCGCCCGCTCCGGGCACCTGCCGACGGTGGACCTGGTGATGAGCCGCAGCGACACCAGCCAGGACGGCAAGACCAACGGCAGCTTTACCAGCAACAACAGCACCAGCCTGAGCATCGGGCCGACAGAGTTCGACCAGACCTCCGACCTCATCAGCCTGCAGGCCACCCTGCCCATCTTCAGCGGTGGCGCCACCAGCTCGAAGGTGCAGCAGGCGGTGTACCTGCACCGCGCCTCCAAGGAACGGCTGGAGCGCACGGCGCGCGAGACCGAGCGCTCGACGCGCGATGCCTACCAGGCCGTGATCACCGACATCTCCGGGGTCAAGGCACTGCAACAGGCCCTGAAGTCCGCCCAGACCGCGCTGCAGGCCACCGAAGCCGGCTTCGAGGTGGGTACCCGCACCACGGTCGACGTCCTCGACGCCCGCCGCCTGCTCTATCAGGCCGAGACCAACTACGCCCGCAGCCGCTACAACTACATCGTCGACGTGCTGAAGCTCAAGGAAGCTGCCGGCACGCTGGGCGACGCGGACGTGCAGCAGGCGAACAGCTGGCTGCTGACGACGCCGGCCCAGGCGACGCCGCCTGCTGCCCCGGCCCAGCCGGAGTAACGCCCCCCCTCAGCCGCCGGCCGGCGGTGCCGCCAGTGGCTCCACCAGCGCAAGCAGCCGGTGGACCGCACCCCGGTTGCTGGCGAGGGCATCGAGCGCTGCCTGCCCGCGCCGGCGGCGCTCGGCCGGATCTGCGAGCAAGCCGAGGACTTCGGCGGCGATGCCCGCAGCATCCCGCGCGACGGTCGTGGCCCCCCGCTCCATCAGCAGATCGGCGATGTCCGGTGCATTGAAGTTGTAGGGCCCGGTGATGGATGGCAGGCCCAGGGCCGCCGGTTCCAGCAGGTTGTGGCCACCGACCTGGACCAGGCTGCCGCCGACGAAGGCCACGTCCGCGGCGGCGTAAAGCAGCGTGAGCTCGCCCATGCTGTCGCCGAGGAAGACCTGGGTCTCCGGGCCACAGCTCAGGCCGCTGCTGCGCGTGATGGTGGCCATCCCCGCGCGCTCCAGCAGCGCCGCAACCGCAGCGAAGCGTTCCGGGTGGCGTGGCACCAGGATCAGCAACGCTGACGGATCCTGGCGCAGCACTTCCCGGTGGGCGTCGATCAGCACCTGCTCCTCGTCCTGGTGGGTGCTGGCACCGATCCATACCGCGCGGCCCGGCGCATGCAGCCTGCGGAACTCCTGGCCGCGGGCGGCCACCGCGGGGGCCAGCTCGAAGTCGAACTTGATGTTGCCGGTCACGTGGGTGCGGGCCGGATTGGCCCCCAGGGCGCGGAAGCGCTCGGCATCCGCCGCGCTCTGTGCACCGATGACGATGCCATGGGCCAGGGTATCGCGGATCAGGCCGAACAGGATGCGGTAGCGGCGCAGCGACTTCACCGACACGCGGGCACTGGCCAGCACCAGCGGCACCGAACGCCGGCCGCACTCGGAATAGAGGTTGGGCCAGATCTCGGTCTCAAGGACCACCGCCAGCTCGGGCCGTGCCCAGTCGAAGAAGCGACGCACCGGGCCGGGGGCGTCGTAGGGCACGTAGCTGTGCGTGACGGTGCTACCGAACAGGTCCCGGGCCCGCTGCGAACCGGTGGGCGTCATCGTGGTCACGACGATGGGCGTTGCCGGGAAGCGCTGCCGCAGCGTCCGGAGCAACGGCGCCGCCGCCGTGACCTCGCCGACGGACACCGCGTGGATCCAGATGCTCGGCGCCGGCAGCCGCGCGAAGCCGAAGCCGAAGCGTTCGCCGATGCGCTGGCGGTACCCGGGCTGGCTCAGGCTCCGCCACAGCAGGTGGCCGACGAAAACCGGCAGCAGCAGCCAGGACAGCAGGATGTAGGCGAAGCGCACGGTTCCCGGTTCAGCGCCGCTTGCGGATGGTTTCCAGGATCCGCGTCGTCGAACGGCCCTCGCGGAACGGCAACACCTCGACCCGGCCGCCGTTGGCGATGACCGCCGGCCCGCCGGCGATGTCCTCCGGCCGGTAGTCACCGCCCTTGACCAGGACATCGGGCAGGACCTCGCCGATCAGATCGGCGGGCGTGTCCTCCCTGAACGGGACCACCCAGTCCACCGCAGCCAGGGCGGCCAGCACGGCCATGCGGTCGGCCAGCGGGTTGACCGGGCGTTCTGGCCCCTTGAGGCGGCGCACGGAATCATCGTCATTGACGGCGACCAGCAAACGGTCGCCGCGGGCCTTGGCCTCCTCGAGATAGCCCACGTGGCCGGCGTGCAGGATGTCGAAGACACCGTTGGTCATGACCAGGCGTTCGCCGCGCGCTCGCGCCTCGGCAACCGTGCGGCCGATCTCGGCGCGCGCGACGACGCCGCGGCCACCGAGTCCCTGCGCATGCAGGTCCTGGCGCAGTTCCTGCGGCGTGACCGAGGCGACACCGATCTTGCGCACCACGATGCCGGCGGCGACGTTGGCCAGCGCGGCCGCGTCCGTCAGCGTCATGCCAGCGCCAAGGCTGGCCGCCAGCGCGGCGATGACCGTATCGCCGGCACCGGTGACGTCGAACACCTCACGGGCGCGGGCCGGCATGAACACGGCCTCGGATGCGTCGGTGACCACCATCATGCCGCGCTCGCCCAGGGTGACCACCAGTGCCTCCAGGGCGAAGTCGCTGCGCATGCGCCGCGCACGTGCAGCCAGGTCCGCATCCGAACTGGCGGTGCCGGCCACGGCTTCGAACTCGGCGAGGTTGGGCGTCAGCAGCGTGGCGCCGCGGTAGCGCGTGAAATCCGTGCCCTTCGGGTCCACCAGCACCGGCATCCGCGCCGCGCGCGCCGCGGCCACCAGGGCGGGCACCTCGAGGAGGCTGCCCTTGCCGTAGTCGGAGAGGATGCAGACGGAGGCCGCAGTGGCGTTGCGCCGCACGCGCTCCAGCAGCAGGCTGGCCTCTTCCCTGCCGAAGGCGTCCTCGGTGTCGAGGCGGATCAGCTGCTGGTTGCGGCTCAGTACCCGCAGCTTGGTGATGGTGGGCCGGCCGGCCGATTCGACCAGCTCCAGTGCGATGCCACGCTCGCCGAGCGCCTGGCGCAGCAGGCTCGCGCCGGCGTCCTGGCCGACGACGCCGGCCAGTGTGGTCTTGGCGCCGAGGCTGGCGAGGTTGACGGCGACGTTAGCGGCCCCGCCAGGCCTGGCCTGGGACTGGGTGACCTTGACCACGGGCACAGGTGCCTCGGGCGATATCCTCGAGGTGGGCCCGAACCAGTACTGGTCGAGCATGATATCGCCGGCAACCAGGACCTTGACGGCGGAGAAGTCTGGGATGCTGAGGCTCATGGCTTGCGGGTCGGGCGGGTCATGCGGGCTAGTTTACAGGCGCGGCGCTGCGGGTCAGTAGCCACCCTCGCGGTGGAGTTCAGGGCGCGTCGAGGGCGGTGGCCGCCCTTGCGGCGGGGCCCTCCGAAGGCGCTCCTCGTTATTCGCTTGGTTCGGAGGGCCCCGCCTCCGGGCGGTTCAGCAATGGCGATGACCGCTTCCGGGCCGCACGGCGGCTTTCAGCCGCACTTGGAATCGCCGCAGGCGAGGCAGGTGAGGCAGCCGTCCATCATGACGACGGCGGTGGTGTTGCAGACCTTGCAGAGCTGGGCGCCGTCGGGGTAGTGCCCCTTGGAGAAGGCGTCCTGCTGGCGGTTGCGCTCCTCGTACTCCTTGCGCTTCATTTCCACGAGGCGCTTCTGCTGCTCGTCCAGCGAGTCGGCAGGCAGCAGGCCGATGGACTTGAGGTGCTTTTCGACGATGTGGCCGAGCTCGGCGATGATCGAGGGCATGAACTTGCCGCCCGGCTGCCAGTAGCCGCCGCGCGGGTCGAAGACCGCCTTGAGTTCGTCGACCATGAAGGTCACGTCACCGCCCTTGCGGAACACGGCGGACATCAGCCGGGTGAGCGCGACGATCCACTGGTAGTGGTCGAGGTTCTTCGAGTTGATGAAGATCTCGAAGGGCCGGCGCTGCTCGTACTCGGTGCCCTGGTTGAGGATGATGTCGTTGATGGTCACGTACATGGCGTGGTCGGAGACCGGCGTCTTCACCTTGTAGGTGGAGCCGAGGAGCATCTCCGGGCGCTCGAGCTTTTCGTGCATGCGCACGACCTTGCCATCGGCGCTGACTTCGCGGACGGCAGGCTTCTCGGCCTTCGCCTCCGGTGCTCTTGCATCGGCGCCTTCCACGCGGTAACCGACGATTTTCTTGTCGATGCTGATCTTCGACATCACTGACTCTCCGTTGCGCTGTGCGGCAGTTGCTCAGAACTTGCCGTAGTAGCCCTCCTTGAGGGCATCGAACAGGTTGGCGGCGGTGTGCATTTCACCGTCGTACTCCACTTCCTGGTCACCGCGCAGGGTGACCTCGCTGCCATCCTCCAGCACGAAGGTGTACTGGGTGTTCTGCAGGTCCTTTTCCTTCACCAGCACGCCCTGGAATGCCTCGGGGTTGAAGCGGAAGGTGGTGCAGCCCTTCAGGCCCTTCTCGTAGGCGTACAGGTAGATGTCCTTGAACTTCTCGTACGGGAAATCCGTGGGCACGTTGGCGGTCTTGGAAATGGAGGAGTCCACCCACTTCTGGGCCGCAGCCTGGATGTCCACGTGCTCCACCGGGGTGACCTCCTCGGCGGCGACGAAATAGTCCGGCAGCCGCTCCTCGGCCCGGGTCGAACCCGGCATGGCGCCGGGATTGACCAGCTGGCGATAGGCCAGCAGCTCGAAGGAGAACACATCCACCTTTTCCTTGGTCTTGCGGCCCTCGCGGATGACGTTGCGGAAATAGTGGTGAGCGAAGCTCGGCTCGATGCCGTTGCTGGCGTTGTTCGCCAGCGACAGGGAAATGGTGCCGGTGGGCGCGATCGAACTGTGGTGGGTAAAGCGTGCCCCGGTCTCCTCCAGCTCCCGCACCAGCTCCGGTGCCACCTGCGCGAGGCGCTGCATGTAACGGCTGTAGCGCGCATGGAGGATACGGCCCGGGATGCGGTCGCCGGCCTTCCAGCCGTCGGCGACCATTTCCGGCCGCTTGCGCAGCATCTCGCGGCTGACGGTGAATTCCTCCAGCATGATCGGTGCGGGTCCCTTCTCACGGGCCAGCTCCAGCGCCGTTTCCCAGCCCGCCAGCGCCATCTCGCGTGAGACGTCCTCGGTGAACTGCACCGACTGCGGCGAGCCGTAGCGCAGCCGCAGCATGGCCATGGCCGAACCCAGGCCGAGAAAGCCCATGCCGTGGCGGCGCTTGCGGTGGATCTCCTCGCGCTGCTGCGCGAGCGGCAGGCCGTTGATCTCCACGACGTTGTCCAGCATGCGGGTGAACACGCAGACGACGCGACGGAACTCGTCCCAGTCGAAGCGGGCCGTATCGGTGAAGGGATCGAGCACGAACTTGGTGAGGTTGACCGAGCCGAGCAGGCAGGAACCGTAGGGCGGCAGCGGCTGCTCGCCGCAGGGGTTGGTGGCGCGGATGGTCTCGTCGAACCAGTTGTTGTTCATCTCGTTGACGCGGTCGATGAGCACGAACCCCGGCTCGGCGAAATCGTAGGTCGAGGCCATGATCAGGTCCCAGACGCGCTGTGCCGGCAGGCGCTTGTAGATACGGCAGGCCACCTCGCCCCTATCGTTGGTGACGTAGCCGTCGGTGATCGGCCAGTCACGCCAGACCACCTGCTCCGGGTCGTTGAGGTCCAGGTCCTCGTGGTCCAGCTGCCGGGCATCCAGCGGGAATACCAGCGGCCAGGGCTGGTTGGCCTTGACCGCACGGATGAAGTCATCAGTGACCAGCAGCGAGAGGTTGAACTGCCGCAGCCGGCCGTTCTCGCGCTTGGCACGCACGAAATCGAGGACGTCGGGGTGCCCGACATCGAAGGTGCCCATCTGCGCGCCGCGCCGCCCGCCGGCCGAGGACACGGTGAAGCACATCTTGTCGTAGATATCCATGAAGGACATCGGACCCGAGGTGTAGGCCCCGGCGCCGCTGACATAGGCCCCGCGCGGACGCAGCGTGGAAAACTCGTAGCCGATGCCGCAGCCGGCCTTCAGCGTCAGCCCGGCCTCGTGGACCTTCTCCAGGATGGTGTGCATGGAGTCACCGATGCTGCCCGACACCGTGCAGTTGATGGTCGATGTAGCCGGCTTGTGCTCGCGGGCACCGGCGTTGGAAACGATGCGCCCGGCCGGAATGGCGCCCCGGCGCAGCGCCCACAGGAAAGCCTCGAACCACTGTTCCCGCCCGGCCTCCGGCTCCACCTCGGCCAGCGCCCGGGCGATGCGCTTGTAGGTGTCGTCCATGGTCTCGTCGATGACCTCGCCGGTCTTCGACTTGAGCCGGTACTTCTTGTCCCAGATATCGACCGAGGCCTCCTGGAAGGAAATGCCCGGTGCCTTGGCACGATTGATTTGGACGGCCGTATTCATCGCGACTTCATACCCCCGAAAGAGCGCCAGCGGCTTGCGCCGCATCAGCATCTGCCAGCTTCCACCCCCGGCCGGTCCCCGCACCGCGCTCCGGCGACTTTCCTGGGGCCGGCGCCCGGGACCGGTCATGGAAGGGTTCACTGAAGCGGCAGCACAAGATGTTGTGCCGGCCGAAAGCTAGGGTAGGTCCGGCATGGAGGGGTGTCAAGGATTTCAGCCCGGTAAAAGCGTTATTTTTTATTATTTATAATCAATGTGTTACGTACTCACCCTCAAGCTGGACAAAAATTCGCCAGGACTCGCCTCCAACTGCCTGCCAGCACTCGAAAACACAACATCTTGTGGTTCATTTACCCAGCTCTTCCCCGCCCTTTCCACAGGTTTTCAACCCTCCTGCCGTCTCCCGGCAGCTGCCCTGATCGCTGCCTGGCAGGCACCCGCCCCATCGCGCCGCGCGGCGTTGCCCCACCGGCGAATGCGCTTATGATGCGCGGCTCTGGATCCATAGCCCTGCGCAGCCCCGAAGGACCCGCGAGATGACCACGAACTGGATAAAGGCGATATTCCTGGCAGCCGCCCTCGCACTGCCGCAGTTCCTCCAGGCGGCAATGCCGGCGGTGGTGGGCGACCAGGCCATGCCGACCCTGGCGCCACTGGTCAAGCAGGTATCGCCCGCCGTGGTCAGCATCGCCACCCGCGGCACGGTCAACGCGCCTGCCAACCCGCTGATGGACGACCCGCTGTTCCGCCGCTTCTTCGGCGTACCGCCGCAGCAGCAGGAACGCAAGCGCGAGGTCCGCAGCGCCGGCTCGGGCGTCATCGTCGACGCCCGCAACGGCTACGTCCTCACCAACCACCATGTCATCGAGAACGCCAGCGAGATCGAGGTGGTGCTCGAGGACAACCGCAGCCTGAAGGCAACCGTGGTCGGCTCGGACGATGGCACCGACATCGCCGTACTGAAGCTCACCGAACCCGGGCAGATCACGCAGATCCCGCTGGGCAACTCCGAACAGGTACAGGTGGGCGATTTCGTCGTCGCCATCGGCAACCCCTTCGGCCTGCAGCACACCGTCACCTCGGGCATCGTCAGCGCCCTGGGCCGCAGCGGCATCAGCCCGGACGGCTACGAGGATTTCATCCAGACCGACGCCTCGATCAATCCCGGCAATTCCGGCGGCGCGCTCATCAATCTCCGCGGCGAACTGATCGGCATCAACTCGGCGATCTTCTCCAACAGCGGGGGAAACATCGGCATCGGCTTCGCCATCCCCGTGAACATCGCCAAGTCGATCATGGCGCAGATCCTGCAGTACGGAAAAGTCCGGCGCGGCCTGCTGGGCGTCAGCATCAGCGACTTCAGCGTCGATACCGCCAAGGCCTATGGCGTGGAAGCCCACGAGGGTGCGCTGGTGCAGGAAGTCACCCAGGGCTCGGCCGCCGAGAAGGCAGGTGTGCAGGTGGGCGACGTCATCGTCGCCGTCGATGGCGAACCCATCCGCAGCGCTTCGAACCTGCGCGCCACCATCGGCGTCAAGCGCAGCGGCGAGAAGATCCGCCTCGACCTGCTCCGCGACGGCAAGAAGCGCAGCGTGACCGCCCAGCTGGATGAACGCGAAGCGGCCGAGAAGGTCGGCGCCACGGACATCCACTCCGGCCTGGCCGGCGCCGAGCTCGCCAACTACAGCGGCGAAGGCGGCGGCTTCAACGGCCCGGCCGTGCAGGTGGTCGCGGTGGAACCGGAGAGCCCGGCGGCCATGCGCGGTCTGCGCCCCAACGACCTCATCGTCGCCGTGAACCGCGTGCGCGTGCGGTCGGTGAAGGAGCTGCAGGCAGCCGCCAGCCAGCAGTCGCTGCTGATCCTGTCGATCCGCCGCGGTACGCGGGACCTGCTGCTGCAGATCCGCTGAGGCACGCATAACCGGAGCAGGCAGCGCATCGCCGTCATCCGGCGGGCGCGGCAAAGGCAGCGCATGAGCGCGTTCCGTATCCCCTCGCTGCGCGTCGGCCGGGTCCGGCCCCTCGGGCCGCAGGCCGTGCCGTCGGCCATCGACAAGTCCGAGGTGCAGGGCCCGGTCCATGCCGGGCCCCTCGGTCTCGAGGGTGACGAACAGGGCGACCGGCGCCACCACGGCGGCCCCGACAAGGCGATTCACGCCTATGCGTCAGCGCACTACCCGGCCTGGGCGGCCGAGCTGCCGGAGGCAGCGCGGCACTTCCGCCCCGGTGCCTTCGGCGAGAACCTGGTCGTCGACGGGGCGACGGAGGCCACGATCTGCCTCGGCGACCGCTGGCGCATCGGCACGGCCAGCCTCGAGGTCAGCCAGAGCCGCCAGCCCTGCTGGAAACTCAACCTGCGCTTCGAGCGGCCGGACATGGCGCTGCGCGTGCAGGCGAGTGGCCGCACCGGCTGGTACTTCCGGGTGCTGGAACCCGGCGTGATCAGCGCCGGCGATACAGCACGGCTGATCCACCGCCCGCATCCCGACTGGCCATTGGCCCGCATCCTGCGCCTGCTCTACCGGGACACGCTCGACCGCGACGCGCTTGCCAGCCTTGCCGCCCTCCCCGGCATTCCCGCCAACTGGCAGCGGCTGCTGCGGCGCCGGCTGGAGAGCGCGGCGGTCGAGGACTGGAACTCGCGGCTGCAGACGCCGTCCTGATTCCCGCGCGCCAGCGCGGCGCCGCAAATTTTCAGTTCGCTGCGGCCGGCCCACCACGGCCTGGCGCACAGCCGGTGCCGGGCCCGCGCAGGCTGGGCTGGCGAATCTCGCGCAGCACCTCGGCGCGATCCGCTGCCGGGAGGCGGCCGAGCCGTGCCACGCGCCGGTAGAAAGCAGGCAGGTCGCCACCCTCGCTTTCGAGGATCACCCGCAGGGTACCGACATGACGGTCGTAGGCCGCCACGGCACCGAGTCGCGCGTTGTTGATGGTCCCGGCAAACCAGCCGTCGAAATACGGTGGTCCCTGCCAGCCGGCGCGCAGGGTGGCATAACGCTGGCGCAGCTGCGCGATGGCAGCGGCCTTGGCGGCACGTTGCTGCTCCTCGCCGGCAGCTGCCGCATAGACAGCACGCAACCGCTGCCGCGCCTCGTCGAGCAGTGCGTGGACCTCGCGCTCGCGCGCCAGGCCGTCGAGGTAGAGGCAGAGCGCGGCCGCATCGCCCCGCGCCGTCAGCCAGCGCACCATGCCCTCCTGTTCCACCAGCGTGGCAAAGCTTTCGTTGAACACCGTGTCGCCGGACACGTAGAACTGCTGGTGCGCCAGTTCGTGGAACAGCAGTCCCGCCAGGCTGGCATCCGGCAGGGCCACGACACTGCTGAGGAGCGGATCGCGGAAGAAGCCGAGCGTCGAGTAGGCGCTGGCGCCGGCGACGAACACATCCTCGCCGCGCGCGGCGAGCCCGGCGGCGAAGGCCCTGGCGCGCGCCTCGTCGAAATAGCCACGATAGGCCGTGCAGCCGGCCACCGGGAAGCACCAGGTCTGCAGCTCCAGCGCGAACTCGGGTGCGGCGAACACGTTCCACACCGGGAACTCGCGGCCGAGGTCCACGTACTGCCGATAGCTGCCGTTGTCCGGCAATGCGAGCGCCTCGTGGGCGAAGGCCAGCGCCTCGCCCGCCAGCGCCAGCCGGGCTCGCAGCCAGGCGGGCGTGGCCGGGTCCGCTTCGAGCCGTGCGACCGGCTGGCGTGCATTGAGGATCGCAATCTGTCCGGCAGTCGCCTGCGCCAGGTAGAGCGGATGGCAGGCAGCCTGCAGGGTGGCAATGCCGGTGATGAACAACCTTGCTGGCCAGGCGAGACGATCCATGGGGCCGCAAAGATACCGCTAGAATGCGCCCATGCAGACATACCTCGTGGGTGGTGCGGTCCGCGACCGGCTGCTCGGGCTGCCCGTGGGCGAACGCGACTGGGTGGTGGTGGGCGCGACACCGGGCGAGCTCGAGACCCTGGGGTACCGCCGGGTGGGCGCGAGTTTCCCGGTGTTCCTGCACCCGAAGACCGGCGAGGAGCACGCCCTGGCGCGCACCGAGCGCAAGACGGGACCCGGCTATCGGGGCTTTGCCATCGACGCCGACCCGTCCGTGACGCTGGAGGAAGACCTGCGGCGGCGCGATCTCACCGTCAACGCCATGGCCGAGGCAGCCGACGGTCGGATCATCGATCCCTACGGCGGCCAGGTGGACCTCGCCGGGCGCTGGCTGCGCCATGTGTCGGACGCTTTCCGCGAGGATCCGGTGCGCATCCTGCGGGTGGCGCGCTTCGCCGCCCGTTTCGCGCCGCTCGGCTTCCGGGTCGCCCCGGAGACGCTGCAGCTCATGCGGGAAATGGTGGCGGCCGGCGAGGCCGCCGCACTCGTGCCCGAGCGCGTCTGGCAGGAAACCGAGCGCGCCCTGGCCAGCGCGCGTCCCGATGTGTTCATCGCCACGCTGCAGGACTGCGGCGCACTGGCGGTGATCTTCCCCGAGGTCGCCGCGCTCTGGGGCGTGCCGCAGGTCGCGAGCTGGCACCCGGAGGTGGATTCCGGGGTGCATCTGCTGCTGGCGCTCGAACAGGCCGCGCGTCTTTCGCCGCGTGCCGAGGTGCGCTTCGCGGTGCTGGTGCACGACCTCGGCAAGGGCAGCACCCCGGCCGCCGAATGGCCGCGCCACATCGGCCACGAGGAGCGCGGCGTGGCGCTGGTCGAAGCATTGTGCCGGCGCCTCGGCGTGCCCAACCGCTTCCGCGAACTCGGCAGTGCTGTGGCACGCTTCCATGGCCTCTGCCACCGGGCGCTGGAGCTGCGGCCGGCGACGATCCTCAAGCTGCTGGAGGGCATCGATGCCCTGCGCCGGGGCGAACGCTTCGAGGATTTCCTGCTGGCCTGCGAGGCCGATGCCCGCGGCCGCGGCGGGCGCGCGGATGCTCCCTACCCGCAGGCAGCGCTGCTGCGTCGCTGCCGGGCCGCCGCGCTGGCGGTGGATGCCGCGGCCCTGGCCGCGGGCGGCCTTGCCGCGGAGGCGCTGCGCGATGCCCTGCGGGAAGCGCGGGCCAGAGCCATCGCCGCCTGTCTGAAGGACTGACCAGTCGCGCTGCGGTGCGCCGCCGTCACAGACTGTGGCGCAGGTCGCGGAACCCGAAGCCGCGCAGCGGCGCCGTCCCGCGCGTCAGCGCCATCACCTTGAAGCTCTCGCCCATCTCGCCCGGCAGCAGCAGGGTCCTGGCCTGCTGCGCCAGTTGCAGCGGCACCCCGGCGCCATCGCCTGCGAGTTCGAGGTCGAGGCCCGCATCGAGCAGGAAATGCGCCTGCGTGGCGTAGCCGGCCACCGTGAGCCCCTGCGCCTGCGCCGCCTCCGCGACGGTCGTGAAATCCACCCAGGCAGTGATGTCCTGCAGACCGGGCAGGAAAAACGGATCGTCGTGCATGCGGTGGCGGTAGTGGCAGCTGAGCGTGCCCTGCGAGCGCTGCGGGTGGTAGTACTCGTGGCGCGCCAAGCCATAGTCGCAGAGCACCAGCGCACCCTCGCCCAGCGTCGCCGCCAGCGCGGCGATCCAGCCCGGCAGCCGCGGGCTGATCTCGCTGCGGTAACCCTCGGCGAACGCGCTGCTCCCGCCCGGCAACAGCGTGGACAGGCGCGCCGCCAGGTCCGGTGGCGCCGGCCTTGCGGCCCAGCCAAATCCATCGGCCGTCGCGCAGACGCCGAGGGCCTGGACGGCGCCGTTGCCGATCGTGAAGCGGCTGACCGGCAGCGCATCGGCCACTTCGTTGGCGATCATCACCCCGTCGAGTGGGGCATCGGGCAGGGCATCCAGCCACTCCAGCACTGGCCAGTCCTGCCGCCGGGCCGGTAGCAGCAGCGCCCGCTGGCGCTCGCGCAGGTCGGCGCTGACCTCGAGGATGAGATAACGCGCCGGCGCCACGCCCAGGCGCAGCAGCGCCGGAATCAGCTCCGCCGCCAGCGCGCCGCTGCCGGCGCCGAGTTCCAGCACACTGGCGGCCGCACGGGCGCGGAGCAGCGGCGCAATGGCACGGGCCAGGCAACGCGCGAACAGCGGCGAGATCTCCGGTGCGGTGACGAAATCCCCCGCCGCGCCGAACTTGGCGCTGCCCGCGCTGTAATAGCCGAGGCCCGGCGCATAGAGCGCCAGATCCATATAGTCGGCGAAATCGAGCCAGCCGCCGGCGGCTGCAAGCCGCGCGCCGATCAGCTGCACCAGCCGATTGCTGTGCTCGCGGGCCGCTGCATCTGGTTCCGGCAGTTCGAATCGCATGCGCATGCTGGTGTAATCTTAATGTGCGCAACGGCCGCCGGTTCGCGCGGCGCCACCCGCCACGGAGCTCATGAGTCCAGCCACTGCAAACCTCGACGGCAAATGGGCGCTGGTCACCGGCGCTGCCAGGCGCGTCGGCGCCAGCATCGCGCGCACGCTGCATGGCGCCGGCGCCGGCGTGGCAATCCATTACCGCGGCTCGGCCGCCGCGGCCGAAGCGCTCGCAGCCGAACTCGATGCGCAACGCCCCGGTTCAGCCTTCGCGGTGCAGGCCGACCTGCTCGACACTGCCGCGCTCAGGGCCATGGTCACCAGCACCGTCGCCCGGGCCGGACGCCTGGACGTGCTGGTCAACAACGCTTCGAGTTTCTATCCGACCCCGCTCGCCAGCGTCACCGATGCCCAGTGGGACGACCTCATCGGCACCAACCTGCGCGCGCCGCTATTCCTCTCGCAGGCAGCGCTGCCGCAGCTGCGGGCGAGCGGCGGCGTGATCATCAACCTGATCGACATCCACGCCACGCGACCGCTGCGCGACCACCCCGTCTACGGCGCCGCGAAGGCGGCCCTCGCCATGCTGACCCGCTCGCTGGCGCGCGACCTGGCGCCGGACATCCGCGTCAATGGTGTGGCACCCGGCGCCGTGCTCTGGCCCGACGAGGGCCTGGCCGAGGGCACGCGCGAGAGCATCCTGCGGCAGATTCCGCTGCGCCGGACCGGGGCCCCGGAGGACATCGCCGGCTGCGTCCTGTACCTGGTGCGGGATGCCGGTTACGTCACCGGCCAGATCATCGCCGTCGACGGCGGCCGCAGCATCGGCTGGTGATCGCCCCAGGCGCCCCGGCGTGGCGCCGCCTGCCTAGAGTTCCAGCGCCACCCGGTGAATCGGGTGGCTGGCCTGGTCGAAGCGCTCCCAGAGCTCTGCCATGGTTGCACCGCTGACCGGGTGGCGCAGCTGCGGCGCAATCTCCGCCAGCGGACCCAGCACGAAGCTGTATTCGGTGATGTCACGCCGCGGGATCTGCGGTGCATCGCAGACCTGGTCACCGTAGAGCAGCAGGTCGAGGTCCAGCGTCCGTGGCGCGAAGCGCGCGGCACCGCGCACGCGTCCCGCCGCCATGTGCAGCCGTTCCAGCCCGGCGACGATTGCCGCGGGCGTTTCACGGGTGGCAAAGCCCGCCACCAGGTTCAGGAAGTCCGCGCCCGGGAAGCCGGCCGCACGGCTGCGGTACACCGACGACAGCTGCAGCGGCCCGTAGTGTGCACGCAGCTGGCTGACCGCCAGGCGCAGGTGCCGTTCCGGCTCGATGTTGCTGCCGGCGCTGACATAGGCCATGACCGGCGCCGGCGCATCCGCGGCGCCCGCTGCCGTCACCGCTGGCCCCGCTCGATGCAGATGCCCACGTCGCTGGAACCACGGATGGCGAAGGGCTTGTGCACCACCACCTTCACCCAGGGCACGGCGAACTCATCCATGATGATCCCGGCGATGCGCTCGGCCAGGGTCTCGACCAGCTGGAAGCTCGATGCCTCGACGAACGCCCGCACCCGCTGGCTCACCGCCTTGTAGTCCAGGGTGGCATCGATGTGGTCGCGGGCGGCAGCGCGGCCGATGTCCGCGGCCATCTCCAGGTCGATGCTGACCAGCTGCGGCAGGCGCCGCTCCCAGTCCCAGATACCGACGATGGTCCGGACGCGGAGGTCCTTGAGAAAAATGCTGTCGCTCATCTGCATCCTGTCGGGGCGGTGTCAGGGTTGCCGGAGGTCCTCGAGGTCCCAGCGTGCCCGTGCCTCGACCCGGCCGCCCGACGTGGCGGCAGCGGGGAGGCGCAGGCTGCCGGCCAGGGCCACCATCGCGCCATTGTCGGTACAGAATTCGTTGCGCGGATAATAGACATGCGCACCGCACGCCGTCAGTTCATCGCGCAGGCGCTGGCGCAGCCGGCGGTTGGCGCCCACGCCGCCGGCCACCACCAGGCGTTGCAGGCCGGTTGCATCGAGCGCGCGCGCACACTTGGCGACCAGGGTGTCGACCACCGCTTCCTGGAATGAACTGGCGAGGTCCGCCCGGTCGGCTTCCGCCAGCTGCCCGTCCCGGGCCAGTTCCCTGGCCTTGAGCAGCACCGCGGTCTTCAGGCCGCTGAAGCTGAAATCCAGCCCGGCGCGGTTGAGCATGGGCCGCGGGAACGCGAAACGATCGGGCCGGCCCTCGCCCGCCAGCCGTGCCAGCTGCGGGCCGCCCGGGTATGGCAGGCCGAGCATCTTCGCGGTCTTGTCGAAGGCCTCGCCGGCCGCGTCGTCCAGCGTCTGCCCGAGGATGCGGTAGCGACCCAGGCCCGCGACCTCTACCAGCATGCTGTGTCCGCCCGAGACCAGCAGCGCCAGGAACGGAAACGCCGGCCGGTCAGCCTCCAGCAGGGGCGCCAGCAGGTGCGCCTCCATGTGGTGGACGGGGACGGCCGGGACGCCCCAGGCCTCGGCCAGGCCCACCGCCAGCGTCGCGCCGACCAGCAGGGCGCCAATCAGCCCGGGCCCGGCGGTGTAGGCCACGCCGGCCAGCTCGGGTCCGGCCAGGCCGGCGGACCCGAGGCAGCCATCGACCATCGGCAGCAGCTTGCGGATATGGTCCCGCGAGGCCAGCTCCGGGACCACGCCGCCGTAGGGTGCATGCGTGGCAACCTGGCTGTGGATCAGGTGGGCCAGCAGGCCGCGCGCCGGGTCGTAGAGGGCAACGGCGGTCTCGTCGCAGCTGGTCTCGATGCCGAGGGTGGTCATGTTCCGGATCATCCGGGAGCTTTGCATTCGGGCCGGGAATGGCTATATTGTGCGGCTTCAACCGGCCGAGTGCCGGTTTTTTCGCCCCAGATCACGGCCGAGGGTCACGAACTTGCCGAGCGTACGCGTCCGAGACAACGAGCATTTCGATGCCGCCCTGCGGCGCTTCAAGCGCGCCTGCGAAAAGGCCGGGGTCCTGACCGAACTGCGACGCCGCGAGTTCTACGAGAAGCCTACCCAGGAGCGCAAGCGCAAGCGCGCGGCTGCCATCAAGCGCCAGCTCAAGCGCAGCTCCCGCGACAGCACCCGCCGGCGCCGCCTGTACTGAGCGCGCCGGGCCCAGGACCGGCCATGTCCCTCAAGGCCCGGATCAACGACGACATGAAGGCCGCCATGCGTGGCGGCGAAAAGCTGCGGCTGGGCACCATCCGCATGCTCATGGCCGCCATCAAGCAGCGCGAGGTCGACGACCGGCGCGAGATGGCCGATGCCGACGTCCTGCAGATCGTCGAGAAACTCATCAAGCAGCGCCGCGAGGCCGCCACGCAGTTTGCCAGCGCCAGCCGCAGCGACCTCGAAGCCAAAGAAACGGAGGAAGCGGCCATCCTCGCCGCCTACCTGCCCGCAGCGTTGAGTGATGCCGAGGTCCGCGCACTGGTCGAGGAAGCCGTGGCCAGCACGGGCGCTGCCGGCGTCAGGGACATGGGCAAGGTGATGAACGCGCTGCGCCCGAAGCTGCAGGGCCGCGCCGACATGAGCCAGGTGAGCGGCCTGGTCAAGGCCAGGCTCGGCGGCTGATTTCCCACACGGGTGCCGGCCGCGCCCGTGGACGCCCGCAGGGGCCGGACCTATCCTTTCAGGCGCCTCCCCCGGAGCCCGCAATCCCAGCAACAATGGCAGGGCGCATTCCACAGCACTTCATCGACGAGCTGATGCAGCGCGCCGATATCGTCGAGATCATCGGCTCACGCATCCAGCTGAAGAAGGCGGGCCGGGACTACAAGGCCTGCTGCCCGTTCCACGGCGAGAAGACGCCCTCCTTCACCGTCAGCCCCGCCAAGGGCTTCTACCACTGCTTCGGCTGCGGCGCCCACGGCACCGCACTCGGCTTCCTCATGGAGTACGACCGGCTGGAATTCGTCCCGGCCGTGGAGGAACTGGCGGCGCGGCTCGGCCTGGAAGTGCCGCGGGAGGACAGCGCGCAGCAGCCGGCGCCGCTGGCACCCCTGTATGCCGTGCTGGACCGCTCCGCGGACTACTATGAGCAGGCGCTGCGTGCGCACCCGGCCGCGGTCGAGTACCTGCGAGGGCGCGGCCTCGATGGCGAGACGGCGAAGACCTTCCGCATCGGTTATGCACCACCCGGCTGGGATGGCCTGCTGGCGCAATTCGACCGTGGCGAAGAGACGCGCCAGCACTTGCTGGCGGCCGGCCTCATCGTGCCCCGCGAGGGCGCGAGCGGTCATTACGACCGGTTCCGCGACCGGATCATGTTTCCGATCCGTGACAGCCGCGGGCGTGTGGTCGGCTTCGGTGGCCGCGTGCTCGGCAGCGGTGAGCCGAAGTACCTGAACTCGCCGGAAACTGCGGTATTCCACAAGGGGCAGGAACTCTACGGCCTGTATGAGGCGCGCCAGGCCGAACGCCGGCTCTCGCGCCTGCTGGTGGTCGAGGGCTACATGGACGCGGTCTCGCTGGCACGGCACGGGATCCGCGATGTGGTCGCCACGCTCGGCACCGCCACCACGGGCGAGCACCTGCGCCGGCTGTTCCGCGTGGTTCCGGAAGTGGTCTTCTGCTTCGATGGCGACCGCGCCGGCCGCGCCGCTGCCTGGCGCGCGCTGCAGGCAACGCTTCCCGAACTGCGCGAGGGCCGCCAGGTGCGCTTCCTGTTCCTGCCCGAAGGCGAGGACCCCGATTCGCTCGTGGGCCGGGAGGGTCCCGCGGCCTTCGGCGCGCGCCTCGGCCAGGCCACGCCCCTCTCGGACTACCTGCTGCAGGAACTGCGCCAGCAGGCCGGCAGCGATTCGCTCGACAGCCGCGCGCGGCTGGCCGAGCTGGCCCGGCCACTGGTCGGCCTGCTCCCGGCCGGCGTCTACCGCGAGCTGCTGACCGACCGCCTGGCGCAGGAAGTCGGGCTGCAGCCGCAACGGCTCACAGCCGCCCTGGGTGGGATGCCCGCGCCGGAACCGCCAGCGCCGCCCGCCCGTCGTGCGGCGCACCGGCCGCCGGGGGGGCGGGCCTCGGTCGTCGGCCAGGCGATCGCCCTGGTGCTCAGCTACCCGCAGGTCGCCGCCACCATCGTGCCGCCACCTGGCCTGGCAAGCGCCCGGCTCAAGGGGGCCGGGCTGCTGGCCGAGCTGCTGCAGCTCACCCGGGCGCACCCGGACCTCAATCCCGGGGCCCTGCTGGAGCGCTTCCGGGACCGGTCCGAAGGCCCCCATCTGTCCGCCCTGCTGGCGGCGCCGACCCAGGTGGGGGAAAGCGGCGCCAGGGCCGAGCTGGCCGACAGCCTGCAGCGCATCCTGGCCCTGGAACGCGAGGAACGGCTGGCCAGCCTGGCGTCCAAGGCAGCGGCCGGCGGCCTGACTGCAGAGGAAAAAGAGGAGTTTCGCCAGCTGCAGCGCGGCCAGGCAGGCAGCGCCAGGTAAAGCTCCCGGCCCCCCCTGCCGATAATCCGGCCACGGGTTCCGGGGGGCGGGCCGGGGCCGTGGCCGCATGCCTCTGTGGCTGGGCGCATTTCGCCCCCATATAATGCGCGGCTTCCCCGCGCGAGCCGAGGTACAACGGTGGACGAACTGACCGATAACACCACGACTGCGGAACAGCAGTCCCAGCTCAAGCTCCTCATCGCCCGCGGCAAGGAACAGGGCTACCTGACCTATGCCGAGGTCAACGACCACCTGCCGAACGATATCGTCGATCCCGAGCAGATCGAGGACATCGTCAACATGATCAACGACATGGGGATCACCGTCTACGAGAAGGTCCCCGATGCCGATGCCATCCTGCTTTCCGACGTGCCAGTCACCAGTGACGAGGAAGCCGCCGAGGAAGCCGCAGCAGCGCTGGCCACCGTCGACAGCGAGTTCGGCCGCACCACCGACCCGGTGCGCATGTACATGCGCGAGATGGGTACCGTCGAACTGCTGACCCGCGAGGGCGAGATCCGCATCGCCAAGCGCATCGAGGAAGGCCTCGACCAGGTCAAGCATTCCGTGGCGTTCTTCCCGCCCTCCGTCGACGTCATTGCCAAAGCCTATGAGCCGGTCAAGACCGGCGAGGCGCGGCTGCAGGACGTGCTCACCGGCTTCGTCGACCCGAACCAGCCCGAGGAAGTGCTGCCCGCCAGCGCCCGCGAAGCCGCGGTCGAGGATGACGAGGAAGGCGACGGCGAGGAAGGCGGCAGCGAGGAAGAACAGGGGCCGGACCCGGTGGAAGCCGAGAAGCGCCTGAAGTCGATCTTCCGACACCAGAAGAAGGTGCTGGCGGCCATCGAGGCCAATGGCGCTTCCCACAAGACGTCGATGAAGGCCCGCGAGAAGCTCGCCGGCGAGATCATGGACCTGAAGCTCGCGCCGAAGCTGTTCGACACCCTCTGCGGCAACCTGCGCGACACCGTCGAGGGCATCCGTAGCCAGGAGCGGCGCATCATGCAGCTCGCGGTGCGCGAAGCCGGCATGCCGCGCAAGGATTTCCTCGGGACCTTCCCGCAGAACGAAACCGCCACCAACTGGGTGGACAAGCACATCCGCGCAAAGCGCAAGCACTCCTCGGCTCTCGCCAGGCTCAAGGACGAGATCGTCCGCAGCCAGAAGAAGCTGCAGTCGATCGAGGCCGAGTGCCACCTGACTATCGCCGAGATCAAGGAGATCAACCGGCAGATGTCCATCGGCGAGGCCAAGGCCCGCCGCGCCAAGAAGGAAATGGTCGAGGCCAACCTGCGGCTGGTGATCTCCATCGCCAAGAAGTACACCAACCGCGGGCTGCAGTTCCTCGACCTGATCCAGGAAGGCAACATCGGCCTGATGAAGGCGGTGGACAAGTTCGAATACCGCCGCGGCTACAAGTTCTCGACCTATGCGACCTGGTGGATCCGCCAGGCCATCACCCGTTCCATCGCCGACCAGGCGCGCACCATCCGCATCCCGGTGCACATGATCGAGACCATCAACAAGCTCAACCGCATCTCGCGGCAGATGCTCCAGGAGATGGGCCGCGAACCGACGCCCGAGGAACTGGCGGTGCGCATGGAGATGCCCGAGGACAAGGTGCGCAAGGTCCTGAAGATCGCCAAGGAACCGATCTCGATGGAGACGCCGATCGGCGATGACGAGGATTCACACCTGGGGGATTTCATCGAGGACACGACCATCTCCTCGCCCCTCGATTCGGCGACCTCCGAAGGGCTGAAGGAGGCGACGCACAACGTGCTCGCCGGCCTTACGCCGCGCGAGGCCAAGGTGCTGCGCATGCGCTTCGGCATCGACATGAACACCGACCACACCCTCGAGGAGGTCGGCAAGCAGTTCGACGTCACCCGCGAGCGCATCCGCCAGATCGAGGCCAAGGCGCTGCGCAAGCTGCGCCATCCCTCGCGCAGCGACCAGCTGCGCAGCTTCCTGCTGGAGGACTGAGCGCGGAACCGGGTCTGCCGCGGCGTCAGGCCAGCGTCGGGTCCGGGAACAGCTCGCTCAGCAGCGCCGTCTGGCCGTTGGCCTGGACGATGCGGCAGTGCTGGCGCCGCAGCAGGCGCGGCTCGGCGGCGCCGCAGGAGTGGGCGATCACTGCGACTTCCTTTTCCATGCCGAGTGCGTAGCGCGCCACGCGCTCGGCCTTGTCCGCCACCACCAGACCCCGCTGCAGGTTGCGGTCGTGGGTGGTGATGCCGGTCGGGCAGGTGTTCTTGTTGCACTTCATGGCCTGGATGCAGCCGAGCGCGAACATGAAGCCCCGCGCCGAGTTGACGAAGTCGGCACCGGTGCACAGCGCCCAGGCAACACCGACCGGATTGATCATCTTGCCGCTGGCCACGACCCTGATGCGCTCGCGCAGCCCATGCTCGCGCAGCAGGTCCACGACCCGCGGCAGGCTTTCGCGCACCGGCAGGCCGACGTTGTCCAGCAGGGTCATGGGGGCGGCGCCGGTGCCGCCATCGCCGGAATCCACAGTGATGAAATCCGGCGCGCTGTCGAGGCCCCGCCGGTGGATGACCTCGAAGAGTTCGCCCAGCCAGTCGTAGCCGCCGAAGACCGTCTTGAAGCCGGTCGGGCGTCCACTGACGTCGCGCACCCGGTTGATGAAATCCAGCAGGCTGCCTGCATCGTGGATTTCCAGGTGGCGATTCGGGCTGATCGAGTCCTGGCCCGGGGGAATGCCGCGGATGCGCGCCACCTCGTCCGTCACCTTCGCGGCCGGCAGGATGCCGCCCTTGCCGGGCTTGGCACCCTGGCTCAGCTTCACCTCGATCATCTTCACCTGGCCGTAGCTCGCCAGTTCGGCCAGGCGCAGGTCGCTCAGGCGTGCATCCGCTTCGCGTACGCCGTACTTGGCGGTCCCCATCTGGAAAACGACATCGGCACCACCCGCCAGGTGATAGGGCGCCAGCCCGCCCTCCCCGGTATTGAGCCAGCAGCCAGCCTTGTGCGCGCCCTGGGACAGCGCCAGCACGGCGGGCCGGGAAATGGCCCCGTAGCTCATGGCGGAGACATGGAAAAAGCGGCTGGTGCTGTACGGATGACGGCTGCCGGGGCCGACGGTCACCGCTGACGTGGGGCGGGTCTCCTCATCGAGCAGTGGATAGGGGCAGTTGACGAAGATCGCCGTCCCGGCCGGGCGCAGGTCGCGCGTGGAGCCGAAGGGCACGGTGTTCTCCTCGCCCTTGGCGGCGCGGTACACCCAGGCGCGCTCGGCGCGGTTGAACGGCATTTCCTCGCGGTCCATCGCGAAGAAGTACTGGCGGAAGAACTCGCCGACATTCTCGAAGACGTAGCGGAAGCGGCCGATCACCGGGTAGTTGCGGCGGATCGCGTGGCGGGTCTGCGTCTTGTCGATGACGTAGATGACGAGGATCGAAATCGCGCCGATGCCAATGGCGGCGACGAAGGCAAAGGAGAACAGGCCGAGGATCTCGCTCACTACGTTCATCGCGACCGTCTCCCGCCAGCGGGCCGTGTATGCGCACCGGATATCCCTGCACCCCCCGGTACCGGATCCGCGCTGCGCCTGTTTACCACGTCCGCACCGGGCTTGCCTACGCCGTGCCCGGCCGCGACTCAGCGCGCCGGCAGCAGCGCGACTTCCAGCGGATAGTGGTCGGAACCGACATCCGGGCCGCGCCGCACCCGCGTGGCCGCCAACGCGGCATCCACCAGGCAGTGGTCGATGGTGATCTGCATCGGCGGCAGCCAGCTCGGCCAGGTGCCGAGCAGCCCGTCCGGCTGCCGGGCATCGCGCAATCCCGTCTGCGCCAGCAGCGCCCCGAAATACGGCGAGAACGGCGTCAGGTTCATGTCGCCCACCAGCAGGCGCGGCGGCGCCCCGGCCGCGGGCGCCGGCCCCAGCAGCTTCGCCAGCGCCTCCAGTTGCCGGTTGCGCATGGCAGCACGTGCTGCCGAGGTCGGTGATGACAGGTGCACGGCCACCAGATCCAGCGCGCCACCGGGCAACTCGACGATCGCGCGCACATTGACGCTGCCCGGCACGCCCAGGTCCAGGGCCACGGCCTCACGCAGCGGATGGCGCGAAAAGACGCCGAGGCCCCAGGGTCCGCGCTGGTCCACCGACTTCCAGTAGGGATAGCCCGCGGTCACCGGCGCCAGCTCGCGTACCCACTCCGGCGTCAGCTCGGAGAGCACCAGCACATCAGGATCGCGCGCACGCAGATAGTCACGCACGGCGTCGTGGTCATGGTTGCGGTAGTAGAGGTTCAGCGACAGCAGCCGCGGCGCCCCGGCCGCCGGTGGATCACGCGGGGTAGCGAGCGGCAGCAGGTACGCGGCGCCGTACCAGCCCTGCAGTACCAGCAGCGCCGCCGCCAGCAATGCCGGCACCGGGCGGCGCAGGACGGCGAAGACCAATACCAGCAGCAGCGCAACGGCGAGGTACTGGATGCGGAAATGTGTCGCCAGCTCCGGCAGCCAGCCGAAGCGGCCGAGCTGCGCCAGCAGGCTGGCCAGCAACAGGCCAGCCAGCGCCAGCCAGGCGCCGCGCTCGACGATGCTCCGGACCGTCACGCTGCCCACGTCGCGCCGGGCTCAGTCCGGACGGGGCCGGCGCAGCCTGCGCAGGGTCAGCCGCCGCCAGGCGCGGCGCAGGCGGCGCGCGACTGCCTCCGGAAGCGTCGGCCGCAGGTACTTGCGGTCTGCAGGGTCCATCTCGACCCACTGGCGCTGGTACTTGAGCTTCACCCAGGCGTTCAGGTCGGTGCGGCGCATCTGCCGGAACAGCCAGCGGCGCAGTGCGCCCGAACCCGGCGGCGCCGATACAGCGGTTCCGAAGTCGATCAGGAACGGATGGCCGCCCGGGCCGACCAGGATGTTGTCCTTGCGCTTGAGGTCCCCATGGGCGACGCGGGCGCGATGCACGGCCTGGATGAGCTGCAGCAGCTCGGCAAAGAACCGTTCGCGGTCGCCAGCCGGCTGGCCGGGCTCGCGCAGCGACACACCCGGCACCAGGTCGAGTACCAGTTCATCGCCCGGCCGCAGGCCACGACAGGCGGGCACGCCGGGCACGCCGGCGAGCAGCTGGTAGATGCCGTACTCGCGCCGCAACATGGCGCGGCGTAACGCGCGGGCGACGCCGCGGCCGATAGGCTTCTTGACGATGACCGGGCCGTCGGCGGTCTCGACACGATAGACGGCACCCTGGTAACCCTGACCGAGCAGCGTGGCGCTGCCGGTTGTGGACGCGCCCACCCCGCCCCCGGGCTGCGCATCGTCGACCTCGCCGCTCGGCATGGCGGGAACCGCGCTCAGAGCTGCCAGTAGATCCAGCCGAGCCAGAATGCCGAATACGCCAGCACCAGCGGCTCCGCATTGCGGCTCATGCTGGTGCGCAACGACCAGCTGCCGCCGCGCTTCGGCACCAGGCCGGAGGGGATCACCGCCGGGGTGGCCTGCTGCCAGTCCGCACAGGGCTGCCCGAAGATGCGGCGCAGCTTGCGGTCCTCATACTCGATGGCGGTCGGGTAATAGAACCACCAGAACAGCAGCGACAGCAGCACCGCCCACCACAGGCCGCTGGCCAGCGTGAAGCCTGCCAGCAGCAGCAGATTGCCGGTGTACAGCGGATGACGCACCAGCGAATAGGGACCGACGGTCGCCAGCTCCTGGTTCTTGGTGATGTAGCCGGAGGCATAGAGGCGCACCAGCGCACCGGCCACGGCCAGCACCGCGCCCGCCAGGAACAGTCCGGGCAGCGGCCGGCAGAGCAAGGCGTAAACCGGCATCAGCAGCAGGCCGATGCCCTGGCGGGCGACTTCCTGGTAGCGCAGCTCGCGCAGCAGCCCGGCAATACCCGTCAGGGGTGGCAGATCTCTGGTGCGGGAACCCATCTCGATCCTGTACGCGGAACCTGACCGCGGGCTGGACAGTACCAGAACGGTGGCGCCCCGGTCACGCCTGGCCGCGCCCGCCGCCGCAGGACCGGCTGCTAGAATCCGCCCGGTCGCCGCAGCTGATACGGCGGTGACCGCTGTGGTCGAGGGCCTGTAGCTCAGTTGGTCAGAGCGGCGGACTCATAATCCGTTGGTCCCTGGTTCAAGTCCAGGCAGGCCCATATCCGCAGGCGCCCGGCGCCGGACGGCAGCCGGAGTTGCACGCGTCTCAGCAGGAACGGAGCCAGGCCGGATGAACCACAGCAGCCAGCACTCACTGGGACCCATACGACTCGCCACCGGCATCCTGCCGCGCCATGTACTGTGCTACCTGTTCGCCGCCTTCGTCAGCATCGGCCTGTTCACCTATTTCACGGCGCTCACACCCTACCTGCTCCGGGTCAACCTCGGCCTGCCGCCGGCGGAACACGGCCGGATATCCGGTGACCTGCAGTTCTGGCAGGAGATCGTGCTGCTGGCAACGATCGGCCTGTGGGGCGCCGCCTCCGACCGGGTCGGGCGTCGCGCCGTCTATGTCGCCGCCTTCCTGGTCATGGCGCTGGGCTACGGCCTGTACGCCTTCGCCGGCACCGTCGGCGAGCTGCTCGCCTGCCGCATCATCATCGGCATCGGCATTGCCGGTGCCGCCGCCATGCTCGCGACCATCATCGCCGACTATCCCGACGATGGCTCGCGGGGCAAGCTGACCGGCATCGCGTTCTTCCTCAACGGTGTCGGCGCGCTGTTGTTCTTCGTCGGTCTGACCAGGCTGCCTCAGCTGTTCGAGGCCTCGGGTTCCGGCGAACTCGCCGCCGGGCGCTACGCCTTCCTGGTCGTGACCGGTATCGCGCTGCTCGCGGGGCTGGTGATGCTGGGCCTGAAGCCGGGACGCCCGCACGCGGCGGCAGCGCGTACCCCGCTGCTGAAGCTGCTGGCCGAAGGCGTTACGGCGGCGCTGCGGGCACCGCGCATCGCGCTGTGCTACGGCAGCGCCTTCGCCGCCCGGGCCGACATGGCCATCATCACCCTGTTCATCACGCTGTGGGTGACACAGGCGGTAGCTGACAGCAGCCTGAGCGCGACCCAGGCTGCCGCGAAGGCAGGACAGGTGGTCGGTGTCGTCCAGGGCGCATCACTGCTGTGGTCGCCGGTGTTCGGGTTCCTCGCCGATCGCATGAACCGCATCACGGTGCTGATCGTCGGCTTCCTGATGGCGGCCATCGGCTACGGCTGGGTGGCCGTCATCGAGGACCCGACCGCGCCGGCCGCGATCCCGGCGCTGCTGGTGCTCGGCATCGGCCAGGGCAGCGCCATCCTCGCTTCCACCCTGCTGCTGAGCCAGGAGGCGCCCGCGCATATCCGCGGCAGCGTCTTCGGCCTGCAGAGTTTCTGCGGGGCGCTCGGCATCATGGCCATCTCCGCCGGTGGCGGGCGGCTGTTCGACTCCATCGGACCGAGCGCGCCGTTCACCGCCGTCGCGGTGGCCAACGCGCTGGTGTTCCTCTGGGCGCTGGCCCTGCGGCTGGTGGAGCGGCGCCAGGCAGCGACGGCACCCGCCTGAGGGCGACCGGCGCTGCGGAAAATCCGCCGCAGGTCGCAGTCCGCCCGGGCAGGGCGCGGCAGAATCAGCGCATGCCGCCCGGCCGTTTCCATCCGCCGCTCGCGCTCGCGATGGCGCTGCTCGCCATCCTGCCGGCGTCGATCATCGCCTGGGCGCTGGCCGCACCGCATGCGCTGCCGCAGGTCATCGGCTGGCTGCTGCTGGCGCTCGGCGGCGGCGTGGCCGCGGCGCTGGCACTGGCAGCCAGCGTCACCAGGCCGCTGGCGGAACTGGAGCGGCGGCTGCGCAGCTTCGATCCCGAGGCGGACAGCAGCCCGCCCGTCCCCCCACCCGCGGCGCCGCGCGAAGTCGCGGTGCTGTTCGACCGGCTGGCCGCGATCGGCGATCAGTTGCAGGGCACGCTGCACAGCCTGCGCGCATCGGGCCGGCGCGGTGACCTGTTGCGCAGTGAACTGGTGGCGGTCATCGGCGCCCGCGACCGCGAGCTGAAGGGCCGGGGCGAGGCGCTGCAGGAAGCCCAGCTCGCGCTCGAGCGCCAGACCCGCAGCGATGCGCTGACCGGCACCGCCAACCGCCGCGGCTTCACCGAGTTCCTCGATCGCGCCTGGCGCACGGCCCAGCGGGAGCAGCAGGCGCTGTCGATCCTCATGATCGACATCGACCACCTGCAGGCCTATGAAACCCTGCGCGGACCGGAGCAAGCCGACGCCTGCATCCAGGCGATCGCCAACGCCACCCGGCACCTCGTCGGGCGTGCCACGGACCTCGTCGCCCACCACGGCGACGGCCGCTTCATCGTCCTGCTCGGCAATACGCCGCTGGAGGGTGCGCTGCGCCTGGCGGAGCAGCTGCGTGGCGCGGTGCAGGCCCTGGCGCTGCCACACCCGGGCACCGCGGGGCCAGGCGTGGTCACGGTCAGCATCGGCGTGACCTCCACCTTGCCGCGGCGCAGTTCACGGTCGGAGCCCACGCTGGCGGCGGCCGAACGCGCCCTGCAGGCCGCCGTCGAGCAAGGTTGCAACCAGGTGGCCTGGAGCACCGTCGCCCGCACCGGGCTGTTCCAGGCCCTCTGCCTGCCGAACGATCCGGCATCGCGCCCCTGTTGATGCCGTGACATTGAATTCGGGGCGGCCGCCCCCATCACTGGCCATGACCAGACCCCTGCTGCCCATGTCATCGGGCGGCAATCGTTGGAGGAAGGACCGGCCGCCATGAGCGACATCGAGCACAGGACAGGCGAACAGGCGGGAGGCGCGGCAGCCGCCACGGCCAGCGTTCCCGAGGACGTGCTGATCATCCTGCCGGTGCGCAACACCGTAGTATTCCCCGGCGCCGTGGTGCCCCTCACCATCGGCCGCAAGGTCTCGCTGGCGGCCGCCGAGGAGGCCAGCCGTAGCGGGCGGCCCATCGGCCTGCTGATGCAGCGCGATCCCACCATCGACGAGCCGCAGGGCAGCGACCTGCACGCCGTGGGCACGATCGCCCGTATCGTCCGCTACTTCACCGCGCGCGATGGCACACAGCACGTGGTCTGCCAGGGCGAGCGGCGCTTCCGCACGCTCGACTACATCGCCGGCATGCCCTTCCTCGCCGCACGCTTCGACCTCGTGACCGAGCAGGCGCTGGAGCAGACCGAGCTGGAGGCGCGCCTGCGCATCCTCAAGGAGCGCTCACTGGAAGCCATCTCGCTGCTGCCGCAGGCGATGCCCGAGCTGGCTGGTGTGGTCAACGGCATCGAGTCACCCGGCCAGCTGGCCGACCTGGTGGCCGGCTTCCTCGACATCAAGCCGGGCGAGAAGCAGGAGATCCTCGAGACCGTCGACCTGCGCCGCCGGCTCGACCGGGTCATCGAGCACCTCAACCACCAGGTCGAGGTGATGAAGCTGTCGCGCAAGCTCGAGGAGCAGACCAAGGAGAAGATCGACGAGCGGCAGCGTGAGTTCTACCTGCGCGAGCAGCTGAAGGCGATCCGCAACGAACTCGGCGAGGGTGAGGAATCCGGCGAGCTCGACGAGCTGCGCAAGGCGATCGCCGCCGCCGGCATGCCCGAGGAAGCCGCCCAGCAGGCGACGCGGGAACTCAAGCGCCTGGAGCGCATGCCCGAGGAGTCCACCGAGCACTCGATGATCCGCAGCTACCTCGACTGGCTGATCGCCCTGCCCTGGGCGAAGCTCGATGCCGAGGCGATCGACATTGCCCGTGCGCGCGAGATCCTCGACGAGGACCATTTCGGCCTGCCGAAGGTCAAGCAGCGCATCCTCGAATACCTGGCGGTGCGCAAGCTGAACCCCGAGGGGCGCAGCCCCATCCTCTGCTTCGTCGGCCCGCCCGGCGTCGGCAAGACCTCGCTCGGCCAGAGCATCGCCCGCGCGCTCGGCCTGAAGTTCGTGCGCGCCAGCCTCGGCGGCGTGCACGACGAGGCCGAGATCCGCGGCCACCGGCGCACCTACATCGGTTCGCTGCCGGGCAACGTCATGCAGCAGCTGCGCAAGGCCGGTACCCGCAACCCGGTGTTCATGCTCGATGAGATGGACAAGCTTGGCGCCAGCCTGCATGGCGATCCGTCATCGGCGCTGCTGGAGGTGCTCGACCCCGAGCAGAACGGCAGCTTCCGCGACAACTACCTCGGCGTGCCCTTCGATCTCAGCAAGGTGTTCTTCCTCGGCACCGCCAACGTGCTCGACGCCATCCCCGGGCCGCTGCGCGACCGCATGGAGATCATCGAGCTGCCGGGCTACACCCAGGAGGAAAAACTGGAGATTGCGCGCCGCTACCTGGTGCAGCGCCAGCGCAGGGCCAATGGCCTGGCCGAGGCACAGGTGCAGGTGGACGACGCAGCCCTGCAGCTGATCATCAGCCGCTACACGCGCGAAGCCGGCGTTCGCAACCTCGAGCGCGAGATCGGCGCGGTGCTGCGCAACGCCGCGGTGCGCATCACCGAGGGCAGGAGTGAAACCGTGCACATCAGTGCCGACGGTATCGCCGAGGTGCTCGGCGCTCCGCGCTTCGAACCGGAAGTGGCGCTGCGCACGGCAACGGCTGGCGTCGCCACCGGCCTCGCCTGGACGCCGGTGGGCGGCGACATCCTGTTCGTCGAGGCCACCGCGGTGCACGGCAAGGGCGGACTGATCCTCACCGGCCAGCTCGGCGAGGTGATGAAGGAAAGTGCCCAGGCCGCCGTCACGCTGGTCAAGGCACGGGCGGACAGCCTGGGGCTCGGCGACTACCGCTTCGACGAGCACGAGCTGCACATCCACGTACCGGCGGGCGCCATCCCGAAGGACGGCCCGAGCGCCGGCGTGGCACTGTTCACCGCGCTGGCCTCGCTGCTGACCGGCCGCAAGGTGCGCAGCGACGTCGCCATGACCGGCGAGATCAGCCTGCGCGGCCTGGTGCTGCCGGTGGGCGGCATCAAGGAAAAGGCGCTGGCCGCCCTGCGCGCCGGCATCCACACCGTGCTGCTGCCGGCCCGCAACCGCAAGGACCTGGAGGAGATCCCGGACAGCGCGCGGTCGCAGCTGGAGTTCGTCTGGCTGGAAACCGTGGACGACGCACTCCGGCAGGCGCTCGAGTAGGCGGCGCGCGGTCCGGCGCTGGACCGGCGCCGCCCGGCGGTGTTAGCGTCACGGCCGCCGCGCGGCCCGGCGCGGCCACACCACGGGGAAGCCTCATGGCGGCCAGGAGCGCTACGCTCGCCGTCGGCATCATCGGCCAGGACCAGGCGGCAAGGCTGCCCCCGCTGCTGCGCCATGCCAGCCGGTTTGCCGACGAGATCCTCTACGTCGACGGCGGCTCGACCGATGACTCCCGCCGCGTGGTCGAGGGCTTTGCCCGCGCGCGCTTCATCAGCCATCCCTTCGACGGCAATTTCGCCCGGCAGCGCAACGTGGTCATGGAGAACCTGCGCGCCGACTGGGTGCTGTTCCTCGACACCGACGAGCTCGCCGGACCGCAGCTGCTGCGGCTCCTGCCGCGGCTGCTGGCCTCGGGCTTCGGCAGCGTCAGCATGCCCCGCTACTGGCTGGCCAGCGAACGCCCGGCACTCTACGTGGATTCACCGCGGCATTACCCGGACCGGCAGACGCGGCTGATCCGCAACCGCCCGGGCGCGCGCTACGACGAGTCGCGCCCGGTACATGAATGGATCCCGCGCCAGCGGCGCGACCCGGTGCTGCGCCTCAGCCGCGCACACCTGCTGCACTACTGCCTGCTGTGGGAAGACCGCGCCGCGCGCGAGCGCAAGGTGGCGCGCTACGAGAGCAGCCGCCACGACCCGCTGAACCGCGAGCTATACCTGTACGAGGATTTCCCGCATCGCCTGCGTCCCTGCCGCGAAGCCTGGCTGGACGGTGGCGCAAGCGGCCGCGGCACGGACACCGCCCTGGACCTGCTGAGGTTTGGCGCCTATGCGCTGCGCCATGGTGCGTTCACTGGCGGCGACGGCTGAAAAAGGGGCGCGGCAGCCTCCCTGCCGCCGCGCGGGCCCGGGGCGCTGCCCCGGAGCCTGCGGCAGACGATAGGGGCGCCAGCCGGCGCGGGCTGTGATGGCACTCACAGCAGCGGCGCGCGATGCACCGCGCGAGACGCAGTTCGCATCAGCCGCGCTGGTCGCTGCCGTGGCGGCCCTGGTCGCCCTAGCCGCCCTGGGCCGGGGCCGCGGCACGCGTCGTGCGATAGCCCCAGCGGCCGGCACGACGCTCGTTGAGCTGGCCGACGATCTGCTCGGCGGCGTGTTTGACGGCGGCGGAGGTGCCCTGCAGGTAGCCATTGATGGCGTTGCCACCCTGGCGGATCGTGTAGCGGTGCCAGTTCTTGCCAGCTGCGCCAGCGGGCGGCTCGGTGCGCTCGATGGACACCAGCCGGAACGGCTCCGGCTGCGCAGCGGTCCTGGTATCCGGCTTCTCGGCAGCCTTGCTGTTGCTCTTCTTCGCTCGTTCACTGGCCATGGGCAATACCTCGGCGCGCCAGCCGGCCGGCCTGGCAATCGGCGCTTGGGTGATGGGCTGCCTGCGGGCGGCAGTCGAATAATGGGCGGCTAGCCTAGCACCGGGCGCCGGTGGCGGCAATCGAAAACTGTCCAAGTCATTGTTTAGTAAAGCTCGGAAAGGCGACCCCGGCTGCCCGTAATGGCCCGGGGAATCAGCGGGCGGCGGCCAGCGCCTGCTGCAGAGCCGCCGGGTCGACGACGGCGATGGCTTCCACCCGGGGATCGCCGAGGTCGACTGCCTGCCCGGTCGCTGCACTGACCGCATGCCCGATCCCGGCGGCATCGAGTTGGTCCGGAGGCAGGACGATGGTGGCCGGCACGGTCCCGTCCGCCCGCTTCCCGCCGCCCGGCAGGTAGATGCAGCCGGTCACGAAGTCCACGCCGAAGGCGACGAGGCCGGGGACGAGGAAGACGATCAGGCCCGCGGCATCGAGGATGGCCACGCCCGGATCGATCTGCCCGGATTTCTGGCCCTTGCGTTCCGGATAGATCAGCAGGCCGCAGGCGGCGCTCTGCAGCACCAGCACCACGAGCGCCAGGATCGCAACGGCACGCTTCATGACCACCCCCGCCTCAGCCAGGTTTCCCGCCGCTCTTGCCGCTCTTGCCGCCCGTGCCGCCATGGCCGCCGAACAATTCGGCGAGCCGGTCGCGCGCCGCAGCCTCTGCCGCCGCCCCGGCGGCATCCCAGGCGCCGGGGCGCGGCTGGAAGTAATCGCAGAAATTTGCCTGCTCCTTGTTCCGGACTTCCTCCGCGTCCTCCTGGCGACACTTGCGCTGGATATGCGGATCCCAGGAACGGCACATGCGGCAGACGTGGAGCTGGGCGCGGCAGGACGGGCACTCCTCCAGGCGGCGCAGCGGCAGCGAAAGCGCCGCCAGTGAGGCAGCGCAGCGCCAGCAGACCAGGTCGTGGCTCATGATGCGGCCATTATAGGGGCAGCGGCTCGCGGCCGGCCTGCCGGCCGGCGGCTGCAGTCTGGTGGACCCGGGCCGGCCCGGTGTGGTCCGGCTGCCGGAAATTCCGCGCAGCGGCCGGCACCGGCCCTTATAATGCCGCGCTTCCTCCGCCGCCCCGGCACCCCAGACATGTCCGCTGCCAGCCGCCTGCGCAACATCGCCATCATCGCCCATGTCGATCATGGCAAGACCACCCTCGTGGACCAGCTGCTCAAGCAGTCGAGCACCCTCGATGAGCGTTTCGTGCTGCCCGAGCGCGCCATGGACTCCAACGACCTGGAACGCGAGCGCGGCATCACCATCCTCGCCAAGAACACCGCCATCCGCTGGCGCGACTGGCGCATCAACATCGTCGATACCCCCGGCCACGCCGACTTCGGCGGCGAGGTCGAGCGGGTGCTGTCCATGGTGGACAGCGTGCTGCTGCTGGTCGACGCGGTCGACGGGCCCATGCCGCAGACGCGCTTCGTCACCCAGAAGGCCTTCGCCCGCGGCTTCACGCCCATCGTCGTCATCAACAAGGTGGACCGTGACGGCGCCCGGCCCGACTGGGTGCTGGACCAGACCTTCGACCTCTTCGACCGCCTCGGCGCCACCGATGCACAGCTCGACTTCCCGGTGATCTACGCCTCGGCGCTCAACGGCTATGCCGGTGATACGCCGGACGTGCGGGCCGGGGACATGACGACGCTGTTCGAGGCCATCGTCGAGCACGTGCCACCGCCGGCGGTGGATGCCGACGGGCCGCTGCAGCTGCAGGTCTCGAGCCTTGGCTACGACTCCTACGTCGGCGTGCTGGGCGTCGGCCGTGTGACCCGCGGCACCATCACGCCCAACACCGCGATCAGCGTCGTGGCCGCCGACGGCAGTACACGCCAGGCGCGTCTCGGCGAGCTCTACGGCTTCATGGGCCTGAAGCGCACGCCGGTGGCCTCCGCCGGCGCGGGCGACATCGTCGCCTTCAGCGGTGTCGAGGACCTGCGCATCTCCGACACCATCTGCGACCGCAACGTGCCGGAGGGCCTGCCGCCGCTGCAGGTGGACGAACCCACCATCAGCATGACCTTCCAGGTCAACAAGTCACCGTTCGCCGGCCGTGAGGGCAAGTATCTCACCAGCCGCCAGATCCGCGCGCGCCTCGACCAGGAGCTGCTGCACAACGTGGCACTGCGGGTCGAGGAGACGGAGGACGCCGACAAGTTCAAGGTCTCCGGTCGCGGCGAGCTGCACCTCTCGGTGCTCATCGAGAACATGCGCCGCGAGGGCTACGAGCTGGCGGTGTCGCGCCCGGAGGTCATCGAGCACATCGTCGACGGCGTGCGCTGCGAGCCCTGGGAACAGCTGACCGTGGACTTCGCCGAGGAGCACCAGGGCGCGGTCATGAGCCGCATCGCCGAGCGCAAGGGCGAACTGCTGGCCTCGCAGCCCGACGGCCGCGGCCGCCTGCGGCTGGACTACCGCATCCCCGCCCGCGGGCTGATCGGCTTTCGCACCGAGTACCTGACGGCCACCGCGGGCACCGGCCTGATCTACCACGTCTTCGAGCGCTACGCGCCGCGGGTGCCGGTCGCCATAGGCCAGCGCATCAACGGCGTGCTGGTGGCCAATGTGGCGGGCAAGGCGCTGGCCTACTCGCTGTTCAACCTGCAGGAGCGCGGCCGGCTGTTCATCGGCCACGGCGAGCCGGTGTACGAGGGCATGCTCATCGGCATCCACAGCCGCGGCAACGACCTGGTGGTGAACCCCACCAAGGGCAAGCAGCTGACCAACATCCGCGCCGCCGGTTCCGATGAGAACATCCTGCTGACGCCGCCGATCCGCTTCTCGCTGGAGCAGGCGCTGGAGTTCATCGACGACGACGAGCTGGTGGAAGTCACCCCCGGCAGCATCCGCCTGCGCAAGAAGCTGCTCACCGAGAGCGACCGCAAGCGCGCCTCGCGCCTGCCCGCCTGAACCAGGAGGGAACCTGTGATGACCAAGGACACGCTGTTCCTGCTGAAACCCGACTTCCACAACGGCGACAAGGGGCCGTTCTACTGCCCGGACTGCGCCCTCGTGGAAGGCGTGCTGTCCTACTACCCGAAGCTGCGCCACAAGCTCGACGTGCGCTACGTCGACTTCGCCCGGCCGCGCGCCGAAATCGTCGCCCTGCTGGGCGAGGCCAACCAGGGCTGCCCGGTGCTGGTGCTGGCTGACGGCCGCCGCGTGCTCGACGCCGGCATCGAGGTCCAGGAAGCCCAGGGCCGGCGCTTCATCGCGCGGGAAGCCGACATCCGCCGCTACCTCTCGGGCAGCTTCGGCATCGGCCACGCGGCCTGAGCCCGGGGCCACCGGGCGCCGGCACGGCCTGATCCCATGGCGGGCCCGGAAGAGGAAGCGCGCAACCGCCCCAAGGGCCGGTCACTGCGGCCGCTGCTGGCGCTGCTGCCCTACCTGCGGCCCTATCGCGGCCGGCTGGTCCTCGCCGTCCTTGCCCTGCTCAGCGCCTCGGGCCTGATGCTGGCCCTGCCGGTGGCCGGCAAGTACGTCATCGACCACGGCTTCTCCCAGGACGGCGGCGCAAGGATCAACCTCTACTTCACGGGATTCGCCGCGCTGGTGGTGCTGTTCTGCGCCTGCGCCGCGCTGCGCTACTACCTGCTGGCCTGGATCGGCGAGCGCGTGGTCGCCGATATCCGCGACCGCATCTACGCCCACGTGATCCGGCTGGATCCGGCGTTCTTCGAGGTGACGCGCACCGGCGAGGTGCTCTCGCGGCTCACCGCCGATACCACGCTGATCCAGTCCATTGCCGGCGTGAACTTCTCGATGGTGCTGCGTTCGCTGGTGCAGCTGCCCGGCGCGCTGCTGATGCTGGCCATCACCAACATCCGCCTCATGGGCGTGATCGTGCTGTTCATCCCGGCAGTGATGGCGCCGGTGATCCTCATCGGCCGCAAGGTGCGCGCCCTGTCCCGCGCCTCGCAGGACCGCATCGCCGACACCAGCGCGCTGGCCAGCGAGTCGCTGAACGCGGTGCAGATCGTCCAGGCCTTCACCGCCGAGCCGATGCTCACAAGGCGCTTCCGCGCGGCTGTCGAGTCGAGCTTCGCCACGGCCATCAACCGCACCCGGGTGCGGGCGGTGATGACCTTCGTCACCTTCGTCGCGGTGTTCGGCGGCATCACCTTCGTCGTCTGGGTCGGCGCGCGCACGGTGCTGGCCGGCGGCATGAGCTATGGCGAACTGGCTCAGTTCCTGCTCTATGCCATGTTCACCGCAACCTCGGCGGGCACGCTCACGGAAATGTGGGGTGAGGTGCAACGCGCCTCCGGGGCCACGGAGCGCATGGTGGAGCTCCTCGACGCCAGGCCCGCGGTGCGGGTGGCACCGCAGCCACTGCCCATGCCCGTGCCGGGGCAGGGCCGCATCCGCTTCGAGGGCGTGGGTTTCAGCTACCCCTCGCGCCCCGACCGCCGGGCGCTGGACGGCTTCAGCCTGGAGATCCGGCCCGGCGAGCGCGTGGCCTTCGTCGGCCCCTCGGGGGCCGGCAAGAGCACCACGTTCCAGCTGCTGCTGCGCTTCTATGATCCGCAGGCGGGACGCATCGTCGTCGATGGCATGGACATCGCCAGCGTGGACCCGGCCGAGCTGCGCGCGCGCATCGGCCTGGTACCGCAGGAGACCATGATCTTCGGCGACACCGCGCGGGAGAACATCCGCTTCGGGCGGCCCGGGGCAACGGATGCCGAGGTGGAGGCGGCGGCGCGCTCAGCGGTTGCCGCCGGCTTCCTCCGCGAACTGCCCCAGGGTTTCGACACCTTCCTCGGCGAGCGCGGCATGCGGCTCTCCGGCGGCCAGCGCCAGCGCCTGGCGATCGCGCGGGCGATCCTCAAGAACCCGCCGATCCTGCTGCTCGACGAGGCCACCAGCGCGCTCGACTCGGAGAACGAGCGGCTGGTCCAGCAGGCGCTCGACCAGCTGATGGAGAACCGCACCACCATCATCATCGCCCACCGCCTGGCCACCGTGCTCAAGGCCGACCGGATCGTGGTAATGGACCAGGGGCGGATCGTCGACATCGGCACGCACGAGCAGCTGGTGGCGCGCGCTCCGCTGTACGCACGGCTGGCGGAGCTGCAGTTCGGCGCCGCGGAAGCACCGCGCATCGGCGCCACCGGCAGCTGACCCCGGCCCGCCGGCGGCACTGGCAGTGCTGCCCCATGCACCCTAGACTGCGGCCATGGGCAGCTGGACCTTTGCCATTGCCGCCAGCATGTTCCTCGTGCTGCTCGGCCTCGTCACCCACTGGAGCCTGGTCGTCCTGGGTGCCGCGCTGCTGGTCTGGCCGGTGCTGAGCGAACTCATCCGGCGGCGGCGCGGGCCGCCAGCCTGACCCCCACGCCGCGTATCAGCGCCGGTCGGCGCGGGCGAGCGTCTCGGCCACGGCCTGGTCGATCCACCTGAGGAAGTTCGGGTGCTCGGAGATGCCCTTCTCCTGGAAACGGAACTCAAGCCCGGCAAGGTCCTTCTGCAGCTTCGGCTGCACGCCGGCGACGTTGATCACGTAGGGCACCACGATCACGTCCTGGCCGCGCGCGCGGGCATCGCTGACCTTCGCCCGGAACGCCCTGGCGTTGGCCGCGCGCACCGGCGGCGGCGCGTCGTCCTGGATGTTGAGCGCCTCGACGCTGGCAAAGCGGCTTGCCGTCTTCACCCAGGTGGCGAGCTTGCCCAGTTCCACCAGGTCGCGTTCGTTGTCGGTATTGTCCTCGGGCCCGTGGGCGATGATGACCACCGCCTCCCTGGCCTCGTCCCGGCTCAGCTCGCGGGCGTGGTCCAGCAGGATCTGTGCCACCAGCGGGCTGTCGTTGACCGATCCGGTCATGAGCAGCGGCGCCCTGCTGGTCACCCTTGCCACTTTCGCGTATGCCGGCTGTTCGCGCAGCCCGAGGATGTACTGCCACTGGCGGCGCAGCGAGCGGTGGTCGCTGGTGCCGTAGTCCACGGCAACGATGGTCTCCACGCCCACGGCATTGAGGTCATCGGCCGCCTGCTGCAGCGCCTGCCCCGTGGTCATGGCCATGCCGAAGGCGATCGCCGTCGGCTGCCGCTGTGCCAGCGGTTGCATCCGCGAGCGGAAGGTCTGGTCCGAGGGCTCGCTGACCCCGTGGTTGAGCACCAGCAGGCCCACCCTGCCCCGGGTCTGGGCCGGGCTGATGTACCAGGCATAGTCGGCCCGCATGCTGTTCATGATCATGTGCAGCAGGTTGTCGGGCATCGTGGCGAACACCGGAATGTTGGCGCGCAGCTCGGCGGTGGTCGCCTCGCTGTGGTCGTGGGGAATCATCGGATGCCGGCCCGGCTCGAGCGGATCGGGCTGGAAGTTGACGTCAGCCGCGGCCAGCGCGGGGCCGCCCAGCGCGAGCCCGACGAGCAGGACGGCCAACGATGCATGAACCTTGTGGTGGCGACGCATGGATTCCCCCTGGGTGGCTGTCCGGGGCCGGCGACTGCCGGCTTCCCCCGCGCCGACTATAGCAACCCCGCGCGCTCAGGACTCCAGCGAGGCGGCCAGGTCCGCCAGCAGCGCGGCGGCCTGGGATGGATTGCCCAGGCAGGCCTGGTTGAGTTCCAGTTCGATGCCGAGGTATGGCTGGCCGGCGAACTCGCGCCGCAGCGCCACCACCAGGCCATCGGCCGTGCCACGGTACGGGTAGTTGCGCCGCACCCTCCAGCCGCGGGCACTGGCCGCCAGCCGCGCTTGCCAGCCGCGGCAGAACCGCGCCTCGGCGCCGCTCGCCGGGTCGTAGAGCAGGCCCACATCGGCATTGCGACGCCGGCCGTCGAGGACCGGCGTGAACGAATGTACCGACAGCTGCAGCACCTGCTCGCCGCGCGCCAGGCGCCCGGCGATCCAGTCGTGCAGCAGCTGGCGATAGGGATGATAGTGCCGCGCCAGCAGCCGCTCGCGTTCCTCAGCGGCCAGGGACCGGGACAGGCTGGAGTACAGCGCCGGATGGCCGATGGAGCGGTTGAGGTCCACCAGCAGCCGGGTCACGGTGGCGGCGACCAGTGGCGCGCCGAGCCGCCGCTGCAGCACGCGCGCCGCCGCCAGCGCGCCGATGTCCAGGCCCCGGTGCGAAGCCAGCAGCCGCCGCTGGCCGGCGAACAGTCGCCGGTATTCGGGCGGTACCCGATTGCCACCGTGCTCGCAGCTCAGCAGCAGCCACGGCGCCACGCGGCGCCGGCGCTCAGCGGCGCGACGGCGCAGCATAGGGCTCGCCAGCAGCCAGGCAATCGCAGAGCTGGCGATAGATGCGCTCCAGCTCCGGGCGTCCCGGCTCGCGCGGCAGTGCCGCCACGATGCGCGTGGCGAGCGTGCCGTGGCGCAGGTAGTGCTCGATGGCATGCTCGGCATCGCGCTCCAGCGCTCCCGCCTGCGCCGCGCGCTCGGCAAGGAAGCCCCAGAGCTGGCGGGCGCTGGCATGGCTGCCGGGAAAGCCGAGCGCGGCGAGGTAGCGGCTGTCGTGGATTTCCGTGGCCTCGGCGGCGCCGATGGTCGCCTCCAGGTAGCGCGCCAGTTCACCGCCATCCCAGCCCTGCAGCGAGCGCAGGTCGCAGCAGGCTTCGGCACAGAGCGCACGCAGTACCGCGACGATCAGCTGGGCGAAAGCCAGATCCATGCGCGGGCACTCCTGCACGTCCAGCACGCGGATCTCCAGCGCCATGCGCTCGAAGCGCGGGATTGCGCCGCGCGCGTTGACCCATTCCTCGGCCAGCAGGCCCTGCGGATCATGCGGCGCCAGGTCAGCGTAGATGCGCCTGAGGATGCGGCGCTGGTACTCGGCGATGGCATACACCGGCTCGGGCACCACCGCGCCGGTGACCGAGGGAATGCGCCGGCAGTTCGTGCGATACACGGCCAGGCGGTTGTCGGCGGTACCGGTGAGCCTTGCATCCATGACCGGCGAGCTGGCGGCGAGGGCCGGCAGCAGCGGCAGCAGGAAGCGCACCGCGCCATGCAGCGCCGCGAACTCGCCGTCGTCGGCGAACGGCAGGTTGATGTGCATGCTCTGCAGGTTGGCCCAGCCGTGCCCCTGGCAGGAGAAGATGCGGTCGAAGCAGTCGTAGACTTCGCGGTTGTCATGGGGCCAGAGCCGCAGCTCCCGCACCGGGTCCATCCACGGGTGCATGGCCGAGGGCATCAGCGCCAGGCCACGTGCCGCCAGCAGCGCATTGGCCCGGACGACCTCGGCCTGGAAGCGCGCCGCCAGTCCCGCGAGTTCCGGTGCGGGGCCGTCGAGCTTGAACTCGATGATGTGCAGCGCCAGCTCGTTGTTCCAGGCCATCCCCGCGTGGCGGTACTCGTCGGTGATGTCTCCGGCGGCTTCCGCCAGCAACCAGTCCGCCTGCGCCGCGACATCGAGGCTGTCGGCCCCGACGATCATGTACTCGAGTTCGATGCCGAAGCCCTGGAACAGGTGCAGCATGGCCGTGCTCAGCGGCCGTTGCCGCCGCGGGCGGCCTCGAGCCGGGCGCGGAACACCTGCATCACCCGCTCATAGAGCGCATCGCCGAGCGCCTGGTCCTCGACGCCGCGCTCGACGCTGGGGTTGTCGTTCACCTCCATCACCACGTGGCGCCCGTCGATCTCCTTGATGTCCACGCCATAGAAGCCGTCACCGATGGCATTGGCCGCCCGCAGGCCCAGCTCCACTACCGCGGGCGGCGCCGCTTCCACCCGCAGCGTCTCCCAGCGCCCGCCGGTCAGCTTGCCGCCGGCCTGCTGCTTGTAGATCTGCCAGTGGTTGCGCGCCATGAAATAGCGGCAGACATAGAGTGCCTGGCGGTCGAGTACGCCGACGCGCCAGTCGAAGGAGGTGGGCATGAACTGCTGGGCCACGACCAGGTCACTGCGTTCCAGCAGCTGGCGCAGTGCCGCGCGCAGTTCGCCCGCGTCCTGCACCTTGACTACGCCCTGGGAAAAGCTGCTGTCCGGCTGCTTGAGCACGCAGGGCAGGCCCAGCTCGCCGGCGACACGCTCGATGTTGTTGCGGTGGGCGATGACGGTCTTCGGCGTCGGGATGCCGAGGCGCGTCATCAGCTCGGCCAGGTAGACCTTGTTGGCGCAGCGCACGATGGAGTCCGGGTCGTCGATGACGATCAGCCCCTCGGCGCGCGCCCGGCTGGCGAAGCGATAGGTGTGGTGGTTGACCTGGGTGGTCTCGCGGATGAACAGGGCGTCGAACTCGGCGATCCGGCCGAAGTCGTCGGGGCCGATGATCTCCACCTCGAAGCCATGGGCCTCGGCGGCACGCTCGAAGCGCCGCAGTGCCGGCGGGTCCGAAGGCGGCGAACGGTCCGCCGGATTGACGAGGATGGCGAGCTCGTGGCGCACCGCCGGCGCCTTCGGCGCCGGCATGCGCCGCGCGAAGTGCTGCTCGATGGCACCGCGGAGGAACTCGCGCTGCCCGGCCGGGATGTCGCCCACCGGTATCGGCCGCAGGCCCTGCAGGCGCCATTTCGGCCGGCGCAGGAAGCTCGCCTTGAGCAGCGGCACCGGGAACAGGTTGAACAATGCCTGGGCGAGGCGCTGGAAGCGCGGCTGCGGGTGGTGGCCGAAGTAGACGCTGAGCTCGAAGCGCTCCTCGGCCATGTCCTGGAGCGCGCGCTGCATCAATTCCTCCAGCTCCTCGGTGGGCCGGATCAGCGCCGGGGACTTGATGTCCTGCATGGTCAGCACGTCGGGCAGCGGCCGGTGGCCACGCGCGGCAGCCAGCAGCGATACGTAGTAGCCGCTCGCCTGGTAGGCGTAGGACTCGCAGAGGTTGTAGACGCGCGGCCGCCGCAGGGCGCTGAAGCGCGCTTCGGTCAGGTAGCTGCGCGCAGCCACTACCTCGGCCGACGGGATCTGCAGGGGCCAGTCCCGCGGCTCGTCCACCACGATCAGCGTAGCCATCGACGGCGCCTCGGCACCTCGATCACGAGCAGGTTGGCGTCATAGGTCAGGCTGCCGAGGAGCACGGCATTGATCAGCCGATGCAGGTCCACCGAGTAGTAGCGCTGGCCGCTGATGGGATTCCATTCGTAGGGGTCGGCGACGTCGACCAGCCGGGTGCCGCGATCATACCCCGACAGCACCACGAAATGCCCGGCGGGCTGGCCCCGCACGTCGTCGGGCGCGCAGCTCTCGGGGATCTCGCGCCGCGACTGGTAGAGGTAGGTGGCCGAGAGCCCGGTCATGACCGGCACGCCACGGCCGAGGAAGCGTCGCAGCAGCGCCGGGCGCAGGTCCTCGAAGCGCAGCTTGCCGCCCAGCTCGAGGAAGCGCAGGTAGCCGCGGCTGGCCAGCCGCAGCTTGGCGTCATCCTTGGCAGCCGCCTGGGCCTCCAGCCGCGCCATCAGGTCGGCAACCGGCAGCAGCGCCCAGGTCGGGTCGAACAGGCGCAGGTTGTAGGTGTACAGCGTGACGCGGTAGCCGCGCGCCAGGGCATGGTTGGCCAGGAAGACGTCCAGCGTGCCTCCACCGCCGCCGAGCATGTCGACGCCGCCGATGACCTCCTCCAGGCTGATCTCATCGCCGTGGTAGCGATAAATGCCATGCAGGCAGGTCGGCCCGCAGGTGACCTCGTCGGGTTGCGCGGCGATCTGGAATCGCAGCCGTCGGTGCATGGCGTCTCCCCCAGCTCCGCACGGCCTCAGCCGGCGAACTCGGCGACCCCGGCCAGGCTGCGGTACGGCTTGGCGAATCCGGTGTCGATCTGGCCGGTGATCCGCTCCTCGACCAGGTCCACCCGCGACATGACGCCGGTGAAGATGTTGGCTACCAGCGCGTAGCGCTGGTCCCGGCAGCTGCGGATCATGGCGTAGCCGTACTCATCGAGCTGGATGCTGCGCAGGGTATTGCCGGCCTCGTCGACGAGATCGATGAAGCTGCCGCGCAGGAGCAGCAGCGTGCCATCCTCCAGGTAGGCGACACCGGTGGTCCACCTGCGCGCGTATTCAGCACCACCGGGATAGCTCACGAGGTCCGGCATCTGGTGGCCGGCGACGACGTCGAAGCGCATGACGCGCATGCCGAGGTCGGTGATGTAGGCGAGGATGCGCCCGCCGGGGTGCATGGCCGTATGGGTGACACCGTGGAATCCCGTGGGCGATGCGGCGGTCTCGTTGTCGAACTCCGCCACCAGCGCCAGGTCCGCGCTGCGCTTCTGGATGCGGCCATGGCCCACGACATCGGTGCCGGGCAGCAGCCGCATGTCACCGCCCTTGTAGGGGCGGCTGCCCTTGAGGTACTCGCCGAGGTAGATGCTGCCATCGCGGCCGAATGCGACGTTGCCCCAGGCGCGCCCGCCTCCGTCGAACGCCGGCAGCTGCCGCCCGTCGCGTCCCACCCGTACCACGCAGCGCGCGAATGGATCGAACGCCCACAGCGTGCCGTCGGGGCCGAAGCTGAGGTTGATCACCAGATGGGTCGTACCTTCGGTGTAAAGGGTGCCCTTCGGCACCAGGTGGCGATCGAACTGCAGGATGCGACCCTCGCCGGCATGGTCGTCCCGAGGGTCGTTCAGGTAGGTGCAGCCGAGGAAGATGTCCCCGGGAGCGAACGGCTTCATGGTCGAGACTTTGGTCACGCTTTTCCCCAGCGCCCCGGCGGGTTGGTGATGCTGGACCCGTGACGGATTACACATAATCCAGCCAGGCTCCCGACTAGCATCTTACAGGCATAACTTCATCCGGTGCCTGACCCTCCCGATGCGGAGCCTTCGACTCAAGATCCTCGCGCTGGCCGCGTTGCTCGTCGTCCTGACCCAGGTCGGGACCATCGGCGCGCTGCTGTTCACCGCCAGCCACGAGGTCGAACAGCGCATCCGCAGTGATCTAGCGACGGCCGGCACGGTCCTCGACCGCGCGATGAAGCTGCACTCCGACCGCCTGCGCGAGGCCATGGGCGACCTTGCCAGGAATCCGGAATTCCTGCGTGCCGATGCCATGGGTAACCGGCCGCTGCTGGCGCGGGAACTGCTGCGCTCCATGGCTCAGGCCGATGCGGACCTCGCGGTGGTGCTCGACCCGGATGGCCGGGTGCTGGCCGCAACCGGCAGCGCACTGCGGCTGCCGGAACGGCTGCCCGATGTGGTGCAGATCGCGGCCGGTCATCACAGCGCCCGTGGCGTCTTCGAAGCCGCGGGCGCCACTTACCATGTCACGACGCTGGCGCTGCGCGGACCGGGTGGCCGGCCCTTCGGCTGGCTGGCGGCGGGTTTTGCGCTGGATGATGCACGCGCGGGCCGTATCGCCGCCTTCGGCGGCCAGGACATCGCCTTCGTCACCGGCTGGGGCAGCAGCCTGCGGCTGGCCGGCACATCACTACAGGGCATCGACCTCGACCAGATCCGCACGCAGCTCGCTGCCGCCGGTGCCGCGACCGGCACGACAGTCGAAGCCAGGATCGGGGACAGCAGCTACATCGTCGCCCACAAGGCCCTGGTGCCCGGGAAGACGGACGCCCAGATCCTGCTGTTCCAGTCCATGGAGCAGGCGCTGGCACCCTACCGCGTGCTGCGCTGGTCCGCACTGGGCGTCGGTCTGGTCGCACTGCTGGCGGCGCTGGTCGGGGGTGCCGTCGTCACCCGTGCCATCACCCATCCGGTGCAGGAACTGGCCGGCGCCGCGAAACGCATCAGCGGCGGCGACTACAGCCGCCCGGTGGAAATTGCCGCCGGCGATGAACTCGGCATGCTGGCCGGCGCCTTCAATACCATGCAGGCCGGCATTGCCGAACGCGAGGCCCGCATCACCTACCAGGCGCAGTTCGATCCCCTCACCGGCCTGCCCAACCGCCTGCTGGCCCTCGAACAGCTGGAGAAGGCCGTCGCCGGGGCACAGGCGGCCGCGGCACCGGTGAGCCTGCTGGTCATCGACCTCGGCAACTTCGCCAGCATCGCCGCGACCCTCGGCCACGAGATCGCCGATGCGCTGCTGTCGCAGGCCGCCGAGCGCCTGCGCGCCAGCGCCGACGCCCGGCATACCGTGGCACGGCTGGAGGGCGACGAGTTCCTGATCATCCTCGATGGCCTCGGCCTCGATGCGGCCCGCGAGCTGGCCGAGGACCTGCTGCGCCTGCTGAGCGTGGGTCTCTCGGTGCGCGAGGTCAACATCAGCCTCGATGCCGCGGTGGGCATCGCGCTGTTTCCCGAGCATGGCGCGGACCCTGCGCAGCTGCTGCTGCGGGCGAGCGTGGCCAGGAGCGATGCCCGCAATGCGCAGGAACCCATCCATGTCTACCAGGATGGCCAGGAGGAGCGCCGCGTCCGCCAGCTGACCGTCCTCGGCGACCTGCGCCGTGCGGTGCGCCACGACGAACTGAAGCTGTACCTGCAGCCCAAGCTGTCGCTCACCGACGGCCGTGTCTGCGGCGCCGAGGCGCTGGCACGCTGGGACCACCCGACCTTCGGCTGGCTGCCACCGGACGAGTTCATCGGCGTCGCCGAGCAGTTCGGCAGTATCTCCCTGGTCACCCACTGGGCACTGACCGCGGCGGTGCGCGAGTGCCGCCTGTGGGTGGAGGACGGACTCGACATCTCGGTCTCGGTGAATCTTTCGGGCCGCGACCTCCTCGACCAGAACCTGCCGGTCTTCATCCTCCAGCTGCTGCGCGACCATGACCTCGCGCCACGCTACCTGACGGTGGAGATCACCGAAGAGGCGCTGGTCCGCGACTTCGCCCGCGCCACCCTGGTGCTGCAGTGCCTGCGCGACCTCGGCGTGCGCGTCTCCATCGACGACTTTGGCACCAAGTACTCCTCGCTGGTGCAGCTCAAGCGCCTGCCGGTGGACGAGCTGAAGATCGACCGCAGCTTCGTCATGGAACTGCCACAGGACCGCGACGACGCGGCCATCGTCCGCTCGACGCTGGACCTGGCCCACCGGCTGGGCCTCGAGGTAGTTGCCGAAGGTGTCGAATCGGCGGCGGCCCTGGACTGGCTGGCAGCCCATGGCTGCGAGCGCGCCCAGGGGTTCTACATCAGCCGCCCGATGCCCGCCGAGTCCTTCGGCGCCTGGGTGCGCCGCTATGCCGGCAATGGGCAGGCCACGCGGCAGGTCACCCAGGCAGAGGCGGTCTGACCGGCTGCCGGGCCGGCTGGCCTGGCCCGGCCTAGGCCTCGACGGGCGCAGTCACGCCGGCGGGCAGCGTGGCGAAAACCCGGTCGTACAATTGCTGCTCACGCTGCGTTTCCGCCTCGGTCACGCCGGCCATGTAGGCCCAGTCATCCATGGAAAACAGCTTCTGCGCCAGCTCGGTGATGGCGCCGTGGTGGCCCATGTTGGCGGTGATGTAGGCCGTATAGGCGCGGCTGACTTTCTCGAAGCGGTCCAGGGCGGCGGCACCCTCCGCCCGCAGCGCATCGCGTGCGGCAATCAGCTGGTGCAGGTGGCGCTGGTTGTCGCCGAGGCGGGTATCGAGGTCACTTAGCGCCTGCTCGGCGCTGGCATCCAGCGGCGTACCCAGCCGGGAGCGGATCATCTCGCCCATGCGCACATCCTGGATATGCAGACGATGCATGGCCGCCTCGATGTAGTCGCCTTCCGCGACATAGAAAGGCAGGTAGGCCGCGTCGCCACGTGCGCCCTTCTCCAGCGCCACTGACAGCGCATGCCGTACCGATTTCAGCCGCCGCCGCTCGCGGGCGACGCGCTCACGCAGGGGGAGATTGCTCATGACACCGTCCATGGCTGCCAGTGCAGCCGGTTTCTGCCAAGCATCGGACCCCGGCGATCATAACGCCTGACCCGGGATGCCGCGAGCCGGCGCCCCGGGCAGCGCGAGGCGGCTCGCCGGTGCCCCTGGGGGCTGTGCAGTGCAGCGGCGCCCGTATACTGGCTGCCAGCCGGCCCGGCAGCCGGAGGAGAAACCGCATGCCTCGCCTTTCCCGCAGCCTGTTCCTGATCGCGGGCATCAGCCTGATGCTGGCCGCCATGCTCAGCGCCTATGGCTTCCACGGCCTGCACGGCAAGGTGCCGGACGCCAAGCTGGCATCCTGGGGCTGGGCCACGCAGTTCCAGATGTTCCACTCCATCGGCCTCATCATCATCGGCTTCATGCTGGCAAAGGCGCCCGCCTCGAAGCTGCTGCGGCTGGCGGCCGCACTGATGATGGCGGGCCTGGTGCTGTTCCCGGGCAGCATCTACGCCACCACGCTCGGCGCCCCCGAGATGCTGGTCGAAGTCGCGCCCCTCGGCGGCAGTTCCTTCATGGCCGGCTGGCTGCTGACCGGCATTGCCGGCTGGCGTCTGCCCGCAGCCTGAGCCGGCCGGCGAACCATGGCGGCAATGCGCTATCCTTGCGCCGCAACCGATCGAGGGAGTCATCCGCAGATGAACCGGCCATTTACGGCGCTGACGCGCCGCCTGGCGCTGGCGCTGCTGGCCTGCACGGCCGTCGCCTGCACCGGCATGGGCAAGTCACCAAAGACGGTGCTGGTTGCCGGCGCCACCGGCCAGACCGGCATGCAGATCGTCCGGCACCTGCAGCAGCAGGGCTACCGGGTGCGGGCGCTGGTCCGCGACGCCGACAAGGCCCGCGAGCAGCTGGGCGCCGACGTCGACTACGTGCAGGGTGACGTGAAGGACGCGGCCGCCGTGAAGGCCGCCGCAGCGGGCACCTTCGCGGTGATCTCCAGCATCGGTGCCCGCGGCCGGGACGGCCCGGACCGCCCCGAGATGATCGACTACCAGGGCGTGCGCAACCTGGTCGATGCCGCCAGAGCCGCCAGGGTGCGGCAATTCGTGCTGATCTCCTCGCGCGGCGTGACGCAGGCCGACCATCCGCTGAACCGCATGTTCGGCAATGTCCTGGCCTGGAAGCTCAAGGGCGAGGACTACCTGCGCGCCAGCGGCATCCCCTACACGGTGGTGCGCCCTGGCGGCCTGCTCAATGAGCCGGGCGGCATCAGCGACATCGCCTTCGAGCAGGGCGACACGCCAGTGGGCACGCGGGTGCTGAGCATCCCGCGCGAGGATGTGGCCATCGTCTGCGTCGAGGCCCTGCGGCACCCGGAGGCGAAGAACCGTACCTTCGAGATCCATCGTCTCGAAGGTCCGCCACCCAGCGACTGGCAGGCCCGCTTCGCGGCGCTCAGGCCCGACCCGGCACGCTGACTAGCTGTGCGTGCCCCGGCGTACCAGCGCGTACGCCTGCTCGTGCATCGCGGTGATGCCCCGCTCACGGAAGCGCGGCTCCGCGCTGAGTACCTCGCGGCGCTCCAGGCTGGCCACGGTGAAGTCGCGCGCATGGCGCGCCCGCACCTCGGCCTCATCCACGGAGAACGGCGGGCCCTGGGCGACCGGCGGGCTGTAGTCCAGCGTGACCAGCAGGCCGCGCGCAGCGGGCGACAGCAGCCTGGCGACGTGCTCCACATAGCGGCCGCGCATCGCCTCGGGCAGCGCGATCAGCGCCGCGCGGTCGTACCAGGCGGTCACCGCACCCAGCTCCTGCCGGCCGATCGCGAAGAAATCGCCGCAGAGGATCTCGATGTTGCCGGCCTTCAGCCGCGTGGCCCCGGGCAACGGCTCCACCACCGGCTGCAGCTGGTGCTCGGCGAAGAACGCATCGGCCGCCAGCCGGCTCAGCTCGATGCCGACGACCTCGTGCCCCTGTGCCGCGAGCCAGCCCATGTCGAGGCTCTTGCCGCAGAGGGGCACCAGCACCCGGGCAGCGGCACCGAGCTGCGCATGGTGGCGCAGCAGCATGCCGTTCACTTCACTGTTGTGGAAGCCGATCTGTCCCTTCTGCCAGCGCTCCATCCAGAAGCCGTGATCCATGATGTTGCAGCTCCTGCCGCTGCCACTCACTGCAGCGGCGACGCACGCCAGTCGGCCGTGCGGGCGCAGGGGCTGGCGGCGTTGCCATGGGTGCCACAGTCGGGTGCTTCCCAGGCGATGTCGTAGGCCGGCCAGTAGGTCTGGTCCAGCTTCAGGGTCAGCACCTCGGTGAAGCCGTTCCAGCTGACGGTCGTCAGGCGCACGGAGGCGCGATCGGGCCTGCCGCGCACGGCGGCGCTGAAAGCGTCGAGGTCCGGCAGCGGCTGGCCGTCGACTTCGACGATGCGCCGGCCTGCCAGCAGCCCGAAGCGCGATGCCGGCGAGCCATAGGCGAAGAACGCGACGTAGACACCGTAAGGCTCCACGGCGCGCTGCGCCGCCATGTCGCGGTACGGCGCCTGCAGCAGCGCACCGGCCCACATCATGGCGCGACGCACGCCGCTGCCACCAAGGGCGACGGTCGGCAACGGCAGGGACTGTACCTGGCCGTCGCGCAACAGCAGCAGATCCACCTGTTCCCGCTGCGCGGCGCGCTCGGCTTCGCGATAGCGCGTCACCGGCTGCCCGTCGATGGCGAGCAGCAGGTCGCCCGGCTGCAGCAGCCTTGCGGCCGGCGTGCCGGCCACGGTTCGCAGCACGCTCAGCAGCTGCGGCCGCAGCGGGTCATGCTCCTGCAGGCGCCGCACCCACTCCTCAGTCAGGCCAAGCTCGCGGGCGTTGGCCAGTGGCACCTGGCCCCATTCCACCTCCAGCGAGCGCAGTTCGCGCTGCTCGCGGGCCAGGTCGACGAGCTCGCGCACCAGGTCCACGGGTATGCCGCGGTTCTCCTGCGCGGCATCGCCGCTGCCCTGGAAGGAAAAGCTCGACCACAGCGCCGTGACGTCGCCACGCCGGTCGAGGATGACGCCGTCGAAGTCCGACGGGCCGTTGACCAGGTCCAGCGTCTCGAGGTTGCTCTCGCGGAAGCGCATGGTGCGCGACAGCGGATACTGCACGGCATCCACTGAGGACACCTCGGTGTTGCGGAACACCAGCGAGAAATCCGGGCGCAGGCCCACCACCTGCACGGCATCGCCGGGGCCGGGCTGGCCCTTCGCCAGGCTCGCGGCGCGCACCGGCGTGTCGCCGACCAGCGCTGGATCGTAGGCCACCAGCGCCAGGTTGTGCGTCGGGTGGAGGTAGACCACGCGGCCGGGCACCTCGAGGTTGCCGCCGAAGGTGATCTGCACGTCACCCATGGCCTCGGGGACGGTGTTGCGGTCCACCACCACGAAGCCACGTGCGGTGTCCACCACCAGGCCGGTGCCGTAGTAGTGACGCTCGGCCACGCCCGAGATGGTGTAGGGCATGTCGAACTTCACCATGACCAGCGAGGCGGCCATGCGGTCGAGACGCTGGTCGCGCTGGGCCGCGAAGCGCGTCGAGCGCGGTGTCGGCGCCGCCGCCGCCGGGCCCGCCGCCAGTGCCCGGCAGGGCCATAGGCCGCTCTGGTCGTTGCGCCGGCAGCGTTGCGCGGGAAACCAGCGGCGATCCATACGGATCACGCGCAGCTTGCTGGTGGTCGGATCCTCGAGGGCGTAGAAGCGCACCGCGGCGCGCTGGCGGTCCGCCAGTGTCGCCAGCACCGCCTCCAGGCTGTCGAGGTCGTTCACCGGCCGGTCGTCGACGCTGACGATGACGGCCGCCCGGGGAATCGCCGCGGTGCCGAACACATAGCCCGGGTTGGCGACGTAGATCCCGGAAGCCGGGCGGTTGTAGTGCCGAGCGAGCTGCAGCGACAGCGGGTGGACCACCGCGTCGCCGAACTCCAGGTACTCTGCCGGCGCGACGGCGTCGAGGTCCTGCACGCCGATCGACAGCTCCAGCGGCGTGCCACCGCGCTCCACGCTGACCGCTACCGGCTGGCCCACCGCATCGTCGAGGATGGCCTCCAGCGGCACGAACTCCGCCACGTCGCGGCCCTGCACCTGCACCAGCACATCACCCACCTGCAGCTTGCCGTCAGCGTTACCGCCGGGAATCACCTGATTGACCACCAGCATGCCGGTCTGGCCGGGGAAGCGCTGGCGAAAGCGCGCTTCGGTCGCCTCGCGCAGCCCCAGCCGGCGCAACTCGTCGTAGGGCTGCTGGGTGAAGATCGCCGCCAGATAGCCACGCTTTACCGGCCGGCCGGCGCGTACCAGGTCGAGCGCGCGGGTCACGCGGTCCAGCGGCAGGAAGAAACTGGTGGCCGCGCCGCTGCTGCCGCCGGCGTTGAGCGCCACGGCGCGGCCGTCGATGTCGATGACCGGCGAGCCGGAGGAACCGCCCGAGGTGCTGGAAGCGGCCTGCAGGTAGAAGGTGTTGAAGTCGTTGTAGTTGCCGCGCCCGTAGTCGGGCGCCGGCCGGCGCAGGCGGGCAATGGTGCCGGAGAGGATGGAAAGCTGCTCGCCGGCATCGTTGCCGACCACGCGGATCTCGCGGCCGAGCCGCGCCCGCTCCGGTGCCAGTGGGATCTCGGCGGGCCTGATATAGCGCAGCTTCGCCGGGTCGTAGCGGAAGAAGCCGAAGTCATGCACCGGGTCACGGTACACCGGCGTCAGCTCCACCTCTTCCTGGTTGACGAACAGCGCCTCGGCACGCACCGGTCCGGCCGAGACCACGTGCCGGTTGGTGAGGATCAGCCCGTTGCGGGCATCGACCACGAATCCGGTGGCCTGCGCCGACTCGTTCCAGCCAGTATCGAAGGCGCGGGTGGCGTCGACCTTGATCGCCACCACGCCGGAGGCGATGCGCTCCAGCGTCTGGCGCCAGGCAACGGACTCCCCGTTCTCGCCGTCGGCGGCCAGCGCAGGCGCTGCGAGCGCCAGCAACAGCACGGGCAGGACGCGGCGGCGCCAGGCGCGCCCGGTGGCGGTCTCCCTGCCGCTGCCGGTCACAGCGCGATGGCCTGGCCGAAAGCCGCGCGATAGTCCGCCGCCAGCGAAGCCGGCGTGAAACCGTGGTTCTGCGTGCCCTGCTGCGCGATCTTCAGCGCCCCGATCAGCGAGGCCAGCCGGCCGGTCTCCTCCCAGGGCAGGTTGCGGCTGATGCCATGCAGGAGACCGGCGCGGTATGCATCACCGCAGCCGGTCGGGTCGGCGATTCTGGCAGGTGCCACCGGCGGGATGTCGATGCGCCGGCCAGCGGCGAAAATCGTCGACCCCTCGCCACCGCGGGTGATGACCAGAGCACGTACCCGGCTGGCGATCTCAGCTTCGCTCCAGCCGCTGCGCTCGGTGAGCAGGCGACCCTCGTAGTCGTTCACGGTCACCCAGGCGGCCTGGTCGATGAAGCGGCGCAGTTCGTCGCCGTCGAACATCGGCAGCCCCTGGCCGGGGTCGAACATCCAGGGGATGCCGGCGGCGGCGAACTGCGCGGCGTGGTCGACCATGCCCTGGCGCCCGTCCGGGGAGACCACGCCGATGGCGATGCCGGCGGACGCAGGCACGCGGTTCAGGTGCGAGTGCTCCATCGCACCGGGATGGAAGGCCGTGATCTGGTTGGCGTCGAGATCGGTGGTGATGTAGGCCTGCGCGGTCAGCGCCTCGGGAATCGCCGTGATGTAGCGCTGCTCGAGCCCGTGCGCGGCGAGCCGTGCGCGATAGCGGTCGAAGTCGCGGCCGACGGTGGCCATGATCAGCGGCTCGCCGCCGAGGAGCCTGAGGTTGTAGGCGATGTTGCCGGCGCAGCCACCGAGTTCCTGGCGCATCTCGGGCACCAGAAAGGCGACGTTCAGGATGTGGATCTGGTCCGGCAGGATGTGGTCGCGGAAGCGGCCACGGAACACCATGATGTTGTCGTAGGCCATCGAGCCGCAGATCAGTACGGACATGCATTTCCTCCGGGTGGGATCAGGCGCCGGCCGGCGGGCGCGGCTTGCTCTGCCAGGTGAGGTCGAGATCCTTGGCTGCGCGCACGTCGTCGAGGCGCCGCACCGGCGTGCGCCGCGGCGCCGCCTTGACCTCGGCGGCATCGCTGCGCGCCAGGTCGCGGATCTCCAGCATCGCGGCGATGAAGCCGTCGAGTTCCTCGCGGCACTCGGTCTCGGTGGGTTCGATCAGCAGGCACTCGGGCACCAGCAGCGGGAAATAGGTGGTCGGCGCGTGGAAGCCGCGGTCGAGCAGCGCCT
>QUBU01000018.1 GCA_014337915.1 Gammaproteobacteria bacterium | reverse complement strand
GGGCAACTTTGGCACCGTCGTTGGTGCACATATGTGCGGCAACTACACCTTCGGTGCCAACTTCGCCAACGACTCGACCGTGTCCTACTCGGGCACCTCAGTGACCCGCACCATGGGCGGCGATGACGTGGTCAAGGGGCCGCCCCAGAGCCTGGCCGACTACAACGGCATCTCGACCCTCAGCTGGGTGGGTACCGCGCTGACCCTGTCGAACAGCACGGGCACCTCGGGTCTGACATGGGTGTTCGCAACCCCTGTACCGGTGCCGGCCGCGGTCTGGCTGTTCGGCTCCGCCGTCGGCCTGCTCGGCGTGGTACGCCGCCGCGCGAAGGCCTGACGTCCACAAGGGTGATGTGATCATCGGCCGGGCGCCAACGCCCGGCGCGGACACGGGAAGGGCCCTGCCAGCAATGGCGGGGCTCTTCTTTTTTTGTGGCATTGCCTCGTTGCCGATGCGCCGCAGGCAGCGGCTGGCGTCAGCGTAGCCGCGAGTAGTCCGGCACCGTGGTGCCGTAGCGACGGGCTTCAATCAGGTAGAGATAGCCGCGCGGGTGGAGCTGGTCGTAGACCTGCTGCAGTTCCTGCCGGAACTGCTCAGTGCTGGTGCCCGGCACGGCCGCGAGAACCTGTTCGCGCAGGCGCCCGATGGAGGTGCCGCCGTCCATGTGCGCGTAGATCTGCTGCGTGATCGGCGTGCATCTGATCGGCAGGCTGTGCTCGGGATCGGTATAGCGCAGCACCCGGCCCGGCTGCATGTCGGCGGCCAGCCGCGATGCATTGTCGTACAGCGTGCCGAAGGAGCGCAGCGCCAGGCCGGCGTCGGCCAGGGTCGCGCCACGCCCCGCCTGCCGGGCGAGGAAGAACTCGTGCTTGCGCAGGTTGCCGACCAGCTGCTCGGCCAGTGCCTGGCGCGAGGCGAGGTCCCGGCCGGCGATCAGCGAGCTGAGTTCAGCGTCGCCGATATGGTTGCGCGGATCATAGGCGTCGGCGCGGTGCGCGAAGCTGAGCAGCTGCAGCCCGGCGCCGGCCGCCAGCTGATACAGCTGTGGCACGTCGAAGCAGCGGTCCTGGCTGTGCAGGAGCAGGTCGTAAAGGCCGGCATCGCCGAGGCCGCCGGCCTCGATCTCGCTGCGCCACTGCTCGTAGTCCCGGGCGAAGCCGTTGGTCGCGGGCAGGGTTGCCAGCAGCTGGCGCGTCAGCCGGATCTTCTCCGGGATCGGCAATCCCGGCGGCAGCAGCTCACGCAACAGCTGCTGCATGTCGTAGACCGCACGCCGGCCATAGCGCCCGTAGAGCATCAGGAATATCGCACCGTCATCCGCGAGCGCGGTGTTGAGCGCGGCGAGGCCGGCCTCGGTGGACTCCAGGTGATGCAGGACGCCACAGCATTCGATGTAGTCGAACCGACCGAGCCCGAGCTGCGGCAGATCGAGGATCGATGCGGTGATCCAGGTGATATTGCCCAGGCCGCGCACCCGGGCCCGGGCCTCGGCGACGGCCCTGGAGGCGGTGGAGAGGTCCAGGTACACGACCTCCGCGTCACTGTGGCGCAGCTGTTCGGCGAGGAAGATCGTCGTGTCCCCGGTGCCGCCGCCCGCGACCAGGCAGCGGAAGCCACGCCGGAAATCACGGCGCCCGCCGAAGCAGTGGTGGTTGATGACCAGCAGGTTGCCCGAGGTGGCCAGCACCAGGCGTCGCGTTTCGTCGGCGGGATCCCGCGGCGGGTAGGGCAGGGCCTCGTACTGCTGCCTGACCGCTTCGAGGTAGGGTTTCCCAGTCATGGCAGCTTAAGTCAACCGTGGCATGGTCATTTGACCGCGTCGCTATTCCGCCCCGAGAATGCTCGCTATAACAATAGCATCGCTCCGTTCAGGAACCACCCATGCAGATCGCCGATCAATGCGTCGTCAGCCTCGAGTACCGCCTCACGAATGACCGCGGTGAACTGCTCGACAGTTCGCCGGCGGGCGAGCCGCTGGAGTACCTGCACGGCGCCGAGGGTATCCTGCCCCTGCTGGAGCGGGCGCTGGCGGGCCGCTCCGCCGGCGACGCCTTCGACGTCACCATCCGTCCCGAGGAGGGCTTCGGCGAGCGCGAGGCGCGCCTGATCGAGGTGGTCTCGCGTTCCAGCATCGCCAACGCCGCGCAGCTGGCGTTGGGCATGGCGGTGGAGCGCAGCGAGGAGGGCGCGGATGCTGCTGCGCCACGCCGCTACCTGGTCACCGCGCTGGATGAAACCACCGTGACCCTCGATGGCAATCACCCGCTGGCGGGCCAGACCCTGCGATTCGCCGGCCGCGTGGTCGCGGTACGCGCGGCCACGGCCGAAGAACTCGGCGCGCACTGAGGCTGCGATGCAGGCCGTCGGATAGGAGGATGCACTCAGCCTGGCCAGGGCCGCATTTGCCGCCGGCCAGCTGACCGCGGCCGGGCGCTCAGCGCGGGGCCAGTGCCGTGAAGTCGAACGCCGCCATGGCCTGCTGCGCCGGCGTCAGCGTTGCACCCTGGTTGCGGCACCAGTTGGCCCACATGCCGCGCAGGGCGAACTCGAAGGCGGGCATGAACCGCGTGCCGTCACAGAGCCGGCTCGCGAGCAGTCGCTCACGCAGGCTACCGTGCAGCTGCACCAGGCGCCCGGGGTCGCAGGCCAGCTCGACGGCGAGCGCCAGGTAGCCGTCCTCGTCATCGGCAAGGTACTCGGGCAGGCCGACCTGGGCCAGCAGGCTCGCGCCGACGCGGCCGGCATGGTTCTGCCCGGCCAGCGTCACCACCGGCACGCCCATCATCAGCGAATCCAGCGTCGTGGTGGTGCCGTTGTAGGGGAAGGTGTCCAGCGCCACATCCACCTGCCGGTACCAGCCGAAGTGCTCCTGCTGGCTGGCGATGAAGCCCACCAGCTCGATGCGCGCGGCGGCCACGCCGCGGCGCTCGAACTCGGCGAGCATGAAGCTGCGCGTGCCGGCATCGGCCGCGCCCAGGCACTTCATCACCAGGCGCGCGCCGGGCACTGCCTTGAGGATGCGCGCCCAGAGGTCGTAGCAGCGCTGCGATACCTTGAACTCGCGGTTGAAGCAGCCGAAGCTGACCTGGCCGCGGGCGAGCAGCGGCGGTGGGGTGAGTTCCGGCAGCTGCGGTGGCGGCCGGAAGCAGAGGAAGCCGCCTGGCAGTCGCACCAGCCTTTCGACGTAGGCGTCATCCACACCGGGCGGATCGGCGATGGCATCGGTGATGCGGTAGTCCACGGCATCGAGGCCGGTGCTGTCCGGGTAGCCGCAGTAGGTGACCTGCACCGGCGCGCCCTTCCAGGCCAGCGCGGCGGCGTGGACGTTGCCGGCGTGGCCGGCGAGGTCGACGAGGATGTCGATGCCCGCGGCCCGTATCCTTTCGGCGATCACCGGATCAGGCAGGTTGACGATGCTGTGCCACTCATCGCACTTGCCACGCAGCCGGGCGGTGACGGCATCGGGACCCTTGACGTCGGCGAAGGCCACGACCTCGAAGGCCGCGTGGTCGCGATGGTCGAGCAGGGGCTCGAAGAAGAACGCCACCGAATGGCTGCGGAAATCCGGCGAGAGGTAGCCGATGCGCAGGCGCCGGCCCGGGTCCGGCAGGTTCGGGAACGGACGGGCTGCGGCCGCCGGCTGCGCGCAGATCTCGCCGAAGCGGCGGTGCTCGGCCACCAGCTCGGCGGGCGTGACCTCGCTCGAGTAGTGCATGGCGAGCAGCAGGTTGGAGCGGGTCGCCGCGTGGCCCGGCGCCAGTTCCAGCGCCCGCCGGTAGGACTTCAGCGCCTCGGCCGTCTGGCCCATGCAGGCCTGGGCGCTGGCCAGCGTGTTCCACATCACCGGCGCATCCGGTTCGAGCATCAGGCCCTTCAGGCAGAGGTCGCGCGCCTTGCTGAAATGCGTGTGCTCGTTGTAGAGCTGGGCGAGGTCATTGAAGGTGGCGGCGCGCCGCGGTTCGAGCTGCAGCAGCCGCAGGTAGGCGGCCTCGGCGCTGCCGGCCAGGTGGACGCGGCTGTACAGCCTTGCGGCCGGAACCAGGAACTGCGGATCGCTGGCAAAGCGGCCCTCGGCCTCGGTGAACAGGGCTGCCGCCTGGTCGAGGCGCCCGGCGTCCACCAGCACGTCGGCGAGCAGGGCGCGCAGCGCATGCATCTCCGGTTGTGCCGCCAGCGCCACACGCAGGTGCCCGATGCCCTCGTCGACCAGCCCGCAGGCCAGGCAAGCCTGGCCGGTAGTGCCGTGGATCATCGCGTCTTGCGGCTGCAGGGCCAGTGCCTGGCGCGCCGCCGCCAGGGCCTGCCGCGGCTCGCCGATGCCGAGCAGCAGGCCGGAGAGATTGTTATGCGCCTGGTGGACCTGCGGCGCCAGCTGCACCACGCGGCGGTAGGCGGCGATGGCCCGCTCGACGAGGCCGTTCTGCTCGGCCCAGGCCGCATCCTTCAGCGCGCGGTTGGCCTCGTCGATGGCGGCCTGTGGCAGGCCATGGGGGTCCTGGGGTCCTGGGTTACCATTCATCCTGCGGGCACCGGCGCCCGCCGTTGCGGGCCGCAGCCCATGATAACCGCGGGCCCGGGCCGGCACGCATGACCACGGGGGATCCATGGCGGAAACAGTCGCGGGCGGACGCCGCCTGCATATCGGCGGCCAGCAGCCGAGCGCGGGCTGGGAGATCTTCGATGCCATCGCCCGGCCCGGTGTCGACCACCTGGGCGAGGCCGGCGACCTCGGGCGGTTCGCCGATGGCAGCTTCGCCGTGGTCTATGCCAGCCATGTGCTGGAACATTTCGACTACAAGGACGAAGTGGTCCCCGTGCTTGCCGAATGGCGGCGGGTGCTGCAGCCGGGCGGCAGCCTGCACCTGAGCGTCCCCGATCTCGAGCGCCTCTGCCACCTGTACCTGACGCCACGGCTGGCGCCGGAGCTGCGCCTGCACATCATGCGCATGATGTTCGGTGGCCATGTCGACGACTATGACTACCACATGGCCGGCATCGACGAGGGCCTGCTCATGGCCTGGCTGGGGCAGGCGGGATTCAGTTCCGCGCGGCGCGTCGGCAACTTCGGCCTGTTCGATGACAGCAGTGCCATGGAATTCCTCGGCATGCCGATTTCGCTGAACGTGACGGCGATCCGCTAGGTGGCCGCCGCCAACCCGCGGCAGCGTTATGGCAACCGCGCGACCGGCACGGACTGAGACCCGCGCCATGGAGCGGCGGGCCCGATCCGGGACAGAATGTCGCCGACGCCAGGGACCCACAGGGCCTTAATAAATCCTTAAATGACCAGGCTGAGCATGCGGACCCGGAGCCGGGGCGCCTGCCGCGCTGCCGCCTGAGAACAACACCGGCGAGAGTGATGTCACCAGACACGACTGCAACCTCCGGCGCTGCCGTCCCGGGTGCCGCCCGCAAACTGCCGGCCACGCTGCTGCTGGCGCTGCTCATCGGCATCCTGGGCTATGCCTTCCGTGATTCACTGCACTGGATGTGGGTCAAGGACTGGCCGCGGGACGAGTACAACCACTGCTACCTGATCCCGTTCATCGCGGCCTTCCTGATCGCCACCCGCTCGCGCGAACTGGCGGCGGTGCCCTGGCCGGGTTCGCTCGCCGGGCTGTGGCTGGTGCTGCTCGGCTTCCTGCTGCTGCTGCTCGGTTCGCTGAGCTCGATCTTCACCATCGCGCAGTACGGATTCATCACCGCGGTCTGGGGCTGCTTCGTCGCCGTCTGGGGCTGGCCGGCGGTGAAGCTGGTGTGGCCCGCGCTCGCCTACCTGGTGTTCATGGTGCCGCTGCCGAGTTTCCTCGAGGTGAAGCTCACCGCGGGCCTGCAGCTGCTGTCCACGCAGATCGCCGTGGCGGTGATCCGCCTGGCCGGCGTGCCGGTGTACGTGGAAGGCAACATCATCGACCTCGGCAGCTACCAGCTGGCAGTGGCCGAGGCCTGCAGCGGCCTGCGCTACCTGTTCCCGCTGATGAGTTTCGGTTTCCTTTGCGCGGTGCTGTTCCAGGCACCGCTGTGGCAGCGGATCGTCGTGTTCCTCTCCTCGGTGCCGCTCACTGTACTGATGAACAGTCTGCGCATCGGCATCATCAGCATCCTGGTGAGCTTCTACGGGCCGGCGCAGGCCGAGGGCTTCCTGCACGACTTCGAGGGCTGGGTGGTGTTCATGGCCTGCGTGGCCATCCTGTTCCTGGAGATGACGCTGATGGCTCGCCTCTCGGGGCGACGCCTGCTGAAATCCCTGCGCATGGACACCCCGCCGCTGGCCGAGGCCTGGCGCATCTTCACCGCCCAGGGCGCGCCGCGCGCGGGCTTCGTCGCCGGCCTCGCCGTGCTGGTCGGCACCGCGGCCATGGCCGCAGTCAGCCAGCGCCAGGACCTGGTGCCGGCGCGCTCGAGCCTCACCACCTTCCCGCTGGTGCTCGGCGACTGGCACGGCAGCGAGATGCCGGTGGACCAGCAATCGCTCGATACCCTGAAGGCCGATGACACCATCCTGGTGCTCTACAACCGCGAGGGCGACCCCGCCGGCGTCGGCCTGTGGATGGCCTACTACAGCAATCAGCGCAGCGGTCGCGCCATTCACTCGCCGGCCACCTGTCTGCCGGGTGGCGGCTGGCAGATGCAGGAGCTGCAGGCGGTGGAAATTCCCGACGTGCGCGCCGACGGCGGCCCGCTGCCGGTGAACCGCTCGATCATCGCCCAGGGTGGCGCGCGCCAGCTGGTCTACTACTGGTTCGCGCAGCGTGGCCGCATGCTCACCAACGAGTACCTGGTCAAGTGGTACATCTTCTGGGACGGCCTGACCATGCGCCGCACCGACGGCGCGCTGGTGCGCATCATCACGCCGGTGACCGACGGGCCGGACGGCGTGGCGCAGGCCGACCAGCGGCTGCAGGCCTTCGTGCGCACGCTCGACCCGAAGCTCGCCTACTTCGTGCCGGGCCAGAGCGCCGTGGTGCAGCCGGCGGCGGCGAAGACCGAGTGATGCCGCACCCGGTCCTGGTGCACCTCATCGCCGCGGCGCGCCCGAACTTCATGAAGGTGGCGCCGCTGTACCATGCGCTGGCCGCCGATCCGCTGTTCGACCCGCAGATCATCCACACCGGGCAGCATTACGACGCCAACATGTCGGATGCCTTCTTCAGCGACCTGGGGCTGCCCGAGCCGCGGCATCACCTGGCGGTCGGCAGCGGCAGCCATGCCGAGCAGACCGGCCGCGTGATGATGGCCTACGAGCAGGTCGCGCTGCGCGAGCGGCCGGCCTGGACCATCGTCGTCGGCGACGTGAACTCGACCGCCGCCGTGGCCCTGGTCTGCGCCAAGCTGCTGATTCCCGTCGCGCACCTCGAGGCCGGCCTGCGCAGCGGCGACCGCAGCATGCCCGAGGAGATCAACCGGCTGGTCACCGATGCCATTGCCGAGCTGCTGTGGACGCCCTCGCCGGATGGCGACGAGAACCTGCGGCGCGAGGGTGTGCCCGCCGCGCGCATCGAGCGGGTCGGCAACATCATGCTGGACTCCTTCGAGCTGCTGCGTGCCCGGATCGCGGCCGCCGACAGCCCGGCGGCACTTGGCCTGGGCGGGCGGCGCTACGCGGTGGTGACGCTGCACCGGCCGTCCAACGTCGATGATCCGGCGACTTTGCGTGGCCTGGTGGCCCAGCTGCAGGCGGCTGCCCGCAGCATCGATCTGGTGTTCCCGGTGCACCCGCGCACCCGCAAGCAACTGCAGGCGTTCGGCCTGCACGAGGTGCTGGCCAGCACCCCTGGCATCCGCCTGGTCGAGCCGCTGGGCTACGTGCAGTTCATGAGCCTGGTCACGCAGGCGGCGCTGGCGGTCACCGATTCCGGTGGCCTGCAGGAGGAGACCACCTACCTCGGCATCCCCTGCCTGACGGTGCGGCCCAACACCGAGCGGCCGGTCACGGTCACCGAAGGCAGCAACCGGCTGGTGCAGCCGGCGGCGCTGTTGGAGAATATCGGCAAGGCGCTGGCTGGCGACTGGCCGGCCGGGCGCAAGCCCGAACTGTGGGATGGGCGCACCGCTGGCCGCTGCGTGGCCAGCCTGCGTGCCCGCCTCGAGCCGGCCCGGCGGGCCGTCATCAACGGAGTGTCCTGAATGAATCATGCATCGGCCCTGTCCACCCGTGCCCCGCTTTCCCGCTGGCTGACCGCGCTGGTGCTGGCTGCGGCGTTCGTCACGCTCGCCGCCTGCACGCCGCCGGAGGAACGGGCCGCCAACTACATGAAGAAGGCCGAGGAGCTGTTTGCCCAGGGCGACTTCGTCAAGGCCAAGCTCGAGGCCCAGAACGCCGCGCAAATCGAGCCGAAGAATGCCAAGGCGCATTATCTGCTGGCGGAGATCGCCGAGAAGCAGCAGGAATTCCGGCCGATGATCCAGCAGCTGCTGATGGCCGTGGACTCCGACCCGAACATGGTTCCGGCGCGGGTCAAGCTGGGCACGTTGTACTTCTTCGGGCAGGCCTTCGAGCAGGCTACCGAACAGGCCAGGGCCGCGACGGCGCTGGCGCCCGATGACCCGGGTGTGCGGGTGCTCAACGCGCGCCTGCTGCTCCAGGACAAGAAGGTCGATGAGGCCCGCAAGGAGCTCGACGCCGCCCTGGCCAAGGACCCGGACCTGACCGACGGCATCCTGCTGCGCGCCGCGATCGAGGCCCAGCAGGGCGATGCCGCCGCTGGCCTGAAGATCCTCGACGCGGGCATCGCCCGGCTCGATGCCGAGGCCGCCAAGCCGCTGCGCCAGGTGCGCATCGCCATCCTCGCCCAGCAGAACCGCAAGGACGAGGCCGAGCAGGGCATGCGCGAGCTGATCCGCGACTTCCCCAAGGAAGAGGAACTGCAGTACCAGCTGGCGCGCTTCTACGCCAGCGAAGGCCGCGTCGACGACGCCGAGAAGGTGATGCGCAGCGTCATCGCCGCGGATCCCAAGGACGTCGACGCGCGCCTTGGCCTGGCGCAGTTCCTCGGCCAGATGCGCAGTCCCGAGGAGGCGGAGAAGGCGCTGGAGGCCTTCGTCGCCGAGGATCCCGACCAGCCCGAGCTGCGCCTCGCGCTCGGCCGGCTCTACGAGGCCACCCGCAAGCCTGACGCGGCGCTGGCCGTCTACGAGGAGCTGGGCAAGCGTGATCCGAAATCCAAGCCTGGCCTGTCGGCGCGGGTGCGGGTGGCGGCGCTGAAAATCGCCAAGGGCGAGATCGAGCCCGGCCGCGCCCTGATCGAGGCCGTGCTCGTCGACGAGCCGGACAACCCCGAGGCGCTGCTGATCCGCGCCGGCCTGCGGGTGCGCGACAAGAAGTTCGACGACGCGATCGCCGACATTCGCACCGTGCTGCGCAAGGAACCGGAGAACACCCGGGCCATGCTGCTGCTGGCCCGCACCCACACGCTGATGGAAGACAAGGTCCTCGCCAAGGACGCCTACCGGCGCCTGATCGCCGCCGACCCGCAGAATGCCGACGGCCCGCGCGAGCTTTCGGCGCTGGAAGTCGCGGACAAGAACCTCGACGGCGCCGAGCAGGTGCTGCGCGATCACCTGAAGAAGGCCCCTGGTGACCTCGATGCCGGCAGCCGGCTGGTGACGCTGCTCGGCTCGCAGAAGAAGTGGAGCGCCGCCGAAACCGAGGCGCGCCGCATGATTGCCCTGCCGGAAGACAGGGGCGTCGGCTATTTCCAGCTGGCGCGCATCATGCGTTCGCAGGACAGGAATGCCGAGGCGGCGGATGCCTTCCGTAAGGCGCTGGAACGCAACCCGCAATGGACACTCGCCCTGGAGGGCCTGGTGGGTACGCTCAACGCCATGGGCCGCAAGGACGAGGCCATGAAGGCACTGCAGGCCTTCCAGGCGGCCAATCCGCAGGATCTCTCGGCCAAGTTCCTCGAGGGCGGCGTGCGCGCCCAGGCTGGTGACAAGGCTTCCGCCGAGAAGATCTTCAACGAGATCGTCACCGCCCAGCCCAAGGCCAGCATGGCCTGGGCGGCGCTGGCCAGCCTCGACACCAATGACCCGGCCGCGCGCATCGAGGCCTACAAGAAGGGCCTCGCCGCCAATCCGGGCAACGCGGAGCTCGGCATGCTGCTCGGCTCGGAGTACGAGCAGCAGCGTCGCTACGACGAGGCCATCACCCATTACGAGGAACTGCTCAAGGCGAATCCGAAGGTCGAGGTGGCCGCCAACAACCTGGCCGCGCTGCTCCTCGACTACCGTTCCGATGCGGCGAGCTGGTCGCATGCGCTGGAACTGGTCAAGCCGCTGGCCGAGACCACCAATCCGGCGGTGCTCGACACCATCGGCTGGGCCTACTACCGCAACAAGGACTACCCGAAGGCGGTGCAGTTCCTGGAGCGCGCGGTGGCCGGGGCCAGCAACATCCCGATGCTGCATTACCACCTCGGCATGGCCTACCTTGCCAACAACAACACGGCAGGCGCGAAGCAGTCGCTGAAGCAGGCGGTGGGGGATGGCAAGGCCGAGTATCCGGGCGTGACCGAGGCGAAGGCGGCGCTGGCGAAACTCGGCGCCGGCTGAGGCGGGGCGGGGCAGGGCAGCGGCCGTTCGTTGACAGGCATGCGCCCAGGCGGCATATTCCTGCCCTTTCCACGCCGCGTTGCCCGCCGGAAGGCGGGTGCCGCAGCCGCAGGTCCAGAGAGGCAAGCATGAAGCTGATCCCCCACCAGAAGAGCCCGGCCGTGAACCGGTGGATCCGTGCCGAGACCGGCGAGCAGAAGCTGCGCTACAAGCGCATTGCCCACCGCATGAACGAGGTCGACGCGCCGAAGCGGGCGCGTCGCTATGCCGCCTTCCTCGAGCGCATCCAGGTGCGTGGCTTCAGCGTGAACTTCGACCAGATGCGGCTGATCGGCCCCGCCGAGCTGCCGCGCGAGCCCCGGCGCAAGCACCGCGTCGTATTCTGAGCGCGGCGGCGCACGCCGCCGCCAGTCGTCCAATCCCGGCCGAGGCGCCCGAGAGCGCCAGCCCCCTGGCAGGGCGGTCCCCGCCAGTTGCGGCCAGTCCCGGCCGTTTTCGCAGAGGAAGGCCCAAGCAGATGTCCGGTCCACTCGCAGGCGTCAGGATCCTCGAAATGACGGCGGTCGTCCTTGGCCCCTGGGCCTGCCAGATCCTGGCGGACATGGGGGCGGAGGTCATCAAGGTCGAGCCGCCCCGCGGCGACAGCAACCGCACGCTGGGCGCCGCACGCAGCAAGGGCATGTCGGCGCTCTACCTGACCTGCAACCGCAACAAGCGCAGCGTGGTGCTCGACGTCAAGCAGCCGGCAGCGCGCGCCGCGGTACTGAAGATCGCCGAGTCCTGCGACGTGGTGATCCACAACAACCGCGCCCAGGTGATGGACAAGCTCGGGCTGGCCTACAAGGACTTCCGCGCCGTCAACCCGAAGATCATCTACTGCGGCACCTACGGCTACGGCCGCAACGGCCCCTATGGCGCCCGCGGTGCCCTCGACGACTCGATCCAGGCCATCAGCGGCATCGCCATGCTCAACGAGATGGTGCTTGGCGAGCCGCGCTACCTGCCCACCGTGGTGGCCGACAAGACCACCGCAATGGCGGTGGTGCAGGCGGTGACGGCGGCGCTCTACAGCCGCGAGCGCACCGGCCGCGGGCAGGAGATCGAGGTGCCGATGTTCGAGACCATGGTGTATTTCGTCATGGCCGAGCACCTCTGGGGCATGAGCTTCGAGCCGCCGATCGGCAGCGCCGGCTACACGCGCCTGATGAGCTACCACCGCAAGCCCTACAAGACGCTCGACGGCTACATCGCCATCCTGCCGTACCTCGACAACCACTGGGAAACCTTCTGCAAGGTGTCCGGGCACCCGGAGCTGATCACCGACCCGCGCTTCCGCACCCTGAACAGCCGGGTGACGAACATCGACGACACCTACAGCGAGACGGCGAAGATCATGGCCACGCGTACCACCGGCGAGTGGCTCGCCATCTTCGGCGAGACCAGCGTGCCGACCAACGCCGTGAACTCGCTGGAGGACCTGGTGCGCGACCCGCACCTGAAGGCCGTGGACTTCTGGCAGGAAGTCGAGCACCCGACCGAGGGCCGGCTGCGCATGACGCGCTTCCCGTACACCTTCTCCGAGACGCCCGCCGGCGTACGCCGCCTGCAGCCGCGGCTCGGCGAACACAGCGTCGAGGTGCTGCGCGAGGCCGGCCTCGCGCAGGCCGACATCGACGCCATGCTCGCCTCCGGAGCGACCCTGCAGTCCTGACTTTCAACCTGGTGCCGGTGTTCACAGGTGACTTGTTGGGATTCAGTCCCAACAAGTCACCTGTGAACACCGGCACCAGTCTGTTCAGACCTTCAGGCCGTAGATGCGGATGACGTTGTCGCGCATCAGCTTGCGGCGGGCCTCGGGCTTGAAGCCGAGGGCATCGATGTCCTCGACGGTGCGCCGGAAGGGCAGTACCGGGAAGTCGGTGCCGAAGATCACCTTGTCCTGCCCCTGGGTGTTGATGTACCGGCGGAAGCTCTCCGGCCAGTACTTCGGCCGGTGGGCATCGCAGCCGATGTAGACGTTCTTGTGCTTCCAGGCCATGGCGATCATCTCCTCGGTCCAGGGGATGCCGACATGGATGCCGATCAGCTTGAGCTCGGGGAAGTCGCAGGCCACCGCGTCCAGCGTGATCGGCTGGCCGACGCTGCGGCAGGGGAAGTCCGGCGCGTACACCATCGACTGGCCGACCTGCATCTGGATCGGCACGTCGAGCTCGCAGCACTTGGCATAGAACGGGTAATACTTCGCATGGTCGGGCGCCAGTTCGAACCAGTGCGGGTAGAGGTGGGCGCCGATGAAGCCGTCGTTCTTCACCGCGGACTCGAATTCGCGCACGCCCTTCATGCCGGTGTACGGATCGATGCCGGCCAGCGCGCGGAAACGCGTCGGGTACTTCGCTACCGCGCGGGCCACCACGTCGTAGGGCATGTGGTAGCAGCCCGGCAGCCCGGGCCGGCCGGAGCGCGCGGCGACCAGGAAGGCGATCTCGATGTTCGCCTCGTCGAGCTTCCCGATCATCGCCTCGAGGCTCAGCGGATTGGCGATGAGGTTCTGGTCGGCATTCATCTTCCCGGAGAAAAACGACGTGCCCCAGTTCGGCCGCTTCGACAGCGCCTCCTCGGTCCAGATGTTGACGACGGCGTCGATCGCCTTGTAATCCGCAGTCTGCGTCATGGCCAGCTTCCTGAAAAATCGGGGGACAGTTTACTCATCCGGGAATCAAGGGGGAATCAAGGGAATCAAGGGGACAGTTTACTCATCTCGGTCCATTGGCCAGAGCGTCATGACCAGGCAAGTGAGATGAGTAAACTGTCCCCTTGATTCCCTTGATTCCCCCTTGATTCCGTATCTCCGCTAGAATGGGCGCGTCTGAGGGGTGGCTCGTGGAGCCTGAGACCCGCGTGGCGGGAACCCTTTGAACCTGATCCGGTTAGTACCGGCGTAGGAACAGGACCCTGCCGATGCCTCTTCGCACTGACTGCCTGCTGGCTGCCGCGCTGCTGCTGGCGGCCACCACCAGCCCCGCAACCGACCTGCCCGCAGCCGCCGGGCTGGACGAGATTGTCGTGACCGCGCGCCTGCGCCCGGAGGAATCCCTGCGCGAGGTGCCGGCCAGCGTCGCGGTGCTGGACGCGGCGGCGGTGCGCGCGGGCGCCGTCCAGCATTTCGAGGAACTCGCCGCCACCGTGCCCAACCTCGGTTTCTCCGGCGAGGGCGCGCGGGCCCGCTACTTCCAGGTGCGCGGCAGTGGCGAGCTCGAGCAGTACGAGGGCGCGCCCAATCCTTCGGTCGGCTTCGTCATCGACGACGTGGACTTCTCCGGCATCGGCGGCATCGCCACGACTTTCGATACCGCGCGCGTGGAGGTGCTGCGCGGCCCGCAGGCGACCCGCTATGGCGCCAACGCCCTGGCCGGGATGATCTACCTGGCCTCGGTGGCGCCAGGCGATGCCCCGGACGCGCGCGTCGAGATCCTGGCCGGCAGTGACGGCAGCCGCGGCATCGGCGCCGCCGGTGGCGGCCCGGTGGCCGGCCTCGGTGACCAACTCGCCTGGCGGCTCGCCCTGCAGCAGTTCCATGGCGATGGCTTCCGGCACAACGCCTGGCTCGGTCGCGACGACAGCGCGGAGCGCGACGAGCTGACCGCGCGGGCCCGCCTGCGCTGGCGCCCGTCCGCGGACTGGCAACTCGACTTCACTGGCTTCTACGTCGATCTCGACGATGGCTACGACGACTGGAGCATCGACAACGGCTTCACCACCCAGAGCGACCAGCCCGGCCAGGACGCACAGCGCAGCCGCGCGGCATCGCTGCGCATCGCCGGCGACTTCGGTGACGCCGCAAGCCTGGTCGCCATCTCCAGCATTGCCAGCTCCGACATCCTCTTCAGCTTCGACGCCGACTGGGGCAACCCGGCACTCTGGGCGCCCGACGTCTACGCCTACACCCAGCGCAACGACCGCGAGCGCGACAGCCTTGCGCAGGAGTTGCGCCTGCTCTCCGGCCCTGCCGGCCAGCTCTTCGGCCGTGCCGACTGGCTGCTTGGCGTCTACGCGCAGCGCCTCAGCGAGGACAACCGCATCACCGACCTCGGCCTGCTCGACCTCGACGATGCAGCCTGTCCCGCGCCGCCGGATCCCGGTGCTGCCTTCTGCGCGCCCTATGCCACCGACCGTAGCGTCAGCAGCGACTACCGTGCCACCAGCCTCGCGCTGTTCGGCGAGGTCTCGCTGCCGCTGGGCAGCGCCACGCGCCTGGCGCTCGGCCTGCGCGGCGAACGCCGCGAAGCGCGCTACGACGACCGGCTCGATGACCACGCCGCCGCAGTCACCGCCAGCAACCGTTTCGCGCCCACGGACCGGCTCTGGGGCGGCGAGCTGACGCTGACCCACGATCTTGGCGGGGCCGCCACCCTCTACGGTCGAATCGCCCGCGGCTACAAGGCCGGCGGCTTCAACCCCAGCCTGGCGCGCACGGACTTCTCCCAGCCCGGGCTCAATGTGTCACCCGACCAGATCCAGTTCGGCCCGGAGTCGCTGTGGAACTACGAAGCCGGTGCCCACCTCGGCGGCGCGCGCGCCTGGCTCGACCTGAGCCTGTTCTGGCAGGCGCGCGAGCGCATGCAGGTCAAGGTGCCGATCCAACTCGCCGCCGGTGACCCGAACACCTTCGTCTTCCTCACCGACAACGCGCAGTCGGCGCGCGCCTTCGGCGCCGAGGCGCAGCTCGCCTGGCAGGCGACCGACACGCTGGCATTGCGCGCCGGCCTCGGCCTGCTCGGCACGGAACTGCGCCGCTTCGACACCCGCCCGGAATTCAACGGCCACGATTTCCCCCATGCGCCGCCGCTGACCTGGTCGGCGAGTGCCCGCTGGCAGGATGGGGCAGGGTGGTTCGCCGAACTCGGGCTCAATGGCCGCGGCCGCTACTACTACGACTACGATTCGAGCACTGGCGCAGACCGCGAGGCCAGCCCCGCGCAGCTCGTCCAGCTGCGCGCCGGCCGGCGCTGGGAGCACTGGGAGGCGACGTTCTGGGTGCGCAATCTCCTCGACGAGGAATACGCCACGCGCGGCTATTATTTCGGCAACGAGCCGCCGGATTTCGCGCCCCGGCGCTACCTGCGCCTGGGCGACCCGCGCCAGGCCGGCATCAGCATCGCCTGGCGGCTGTGAGGACCAGGATTCCCGAGGAGGCCCCATGCGCATCACCGCCGAGATCAGCCTGTACCCGCTCAACGAACAGTTCGTCAGCGACATCACCGACTTCATCCTGGTGCTGCGCCGCCAGCCGGGGATCGAGATCATCAGCAACCAGATGAGCACCCAGCTGCGCGGGGAGTTTGCCGCGGTCACCGGGGCGCTCAACCGCTGCATGGAGGCCAGCATGGCCGGTCCCGGCGCCATGGCCTTCGTCGTCAAGTACCTGAACGCGGACCTGCCCATCGGTTCGGCACCGGGGATCGATGGCGCCGGCCACTGAAGCGCCGCTGCCGCCCTGGGCGGCGCTGCTCGCGCAGGTCGCGGCGCTCTGGCCCTGGGAGGCGCTCGCCGTCGTGCTCGCTATCGCCTACCTGCTGCTCGCCATCCGCCAGAACATCTGGTGCTGGGCGGCCGGCATTGCCAGCACGCTGATTTACGGGATGCTGTTCTTCCGCGCCGCGCTGTACACCGAGGCGCTGCTGCAGCTGTTCTACATCGGCGTGTCGGTCTACGGCTGGTGGCACTGGAGCAGGCCGGCCGAGCCGCTGCCGGTGACGCGCTGGCCGCTTCGCCACCAGCTGTGGGCGCTCGCCGCGGTGCTCGCGCTCGGGCTCGCCAACGGCGCGCTGCTCGCGGCCTTCACGCCTGCGGCGCTGCCGTACCCGGACGCGCTGGTGTCCTGGGCCTCGGTGCTCGCCACCTGGATGGTGGCGCGCAAGCTGCTGGAGAACTGGCTGTGGTGGTTCGTCATCGACTCGGCGTCGATGTGGATCTACGCGCAGCGCGGGCTGTGGCTGACGGTGGTGCTGTTCGCGTTCTACCTGGTGCTGATCCTGCGCGGCTACCGTGCCTGGCGCCGCGACCTCGTGGCGCAGCCGGCATGACGCCCGAGGCCGCGTTGCGCCGTGCGGCCGCGCAGCTGCGCGGTGCGCAGCTGCTGCGTCGCCTGCATGCGGGTCCGCTGAAGTCGTCCTGGCTGGTCGGGCGGGGTACGGAGCGCTACGTACTGCGCATCGACGAGCCGCTGGCCGCCCGCTTTGTCCCCGATCGGCGTGCGGAGTTTGCCGCCTGGTCGGCCGCCGCCGCGGTGGGCCTCGCCCCTGAACCATTGCTGCTGTTGCCCGGTCCGCCGGCGGTGCTGGTCACGCGCCATGCACCGGGGCTTGCCTGGCGCCCCGCCGACCTCGCAAGGCCCGGCCGCATCGAAGCCCTTGCGGGCCTGCTCCGGCGACTGCACGAGGCACGTCTGCCCGGCCGCCCGCTCGATCTCGAAGCCAGCCTCGCGGGCTATGCACGCAGCGCTGGCACGGCGTGGGCCTGCCGCCTCGCGCGCTCGGCGCAACGGCTGATGGCGCGCTGCTTCCAGGGTCCGCGGGTGCTTTGCCACCACGATCCCATCGCCGGCAATGTCGTCGGCCTGCGCCGTCCGCTGCTGATCGACTGGGAGTACGCGGCGCTGGGTGATCCGCTGTTCGACCTGGCGGTCGTCTCCCGCCACCACGGGCTGCCGCGGGCCCTGGAGGGGCGGCTGCTGGCAGCCTATTTCGGCGGAGCAGGGCGGGTGCCCCGCGCGCGCTTCGCAACCCAGCAGCGGCTCTACGACCATGTGCTCTGCCTGTGGCTGCTGGCACTCGCGGATGCGGGGCCGCTGGCGGCCGCGCAGCAGCGCCAGCTCGAGACCGTTTCCCGTCGGTTGAACAATAAGTTGTAGCGGATTCCTGCGACAGATTCACGTGATGCGGCCGGCCCTGCTGGCGCCGGTCTCGCGAGGGTGTTTTGGCCAGTGCGGCGTTATGTCTAAAACGGCTTGCTGGCGTGGGCGGACGTTTGCTAAGTTGCTGCCACAGAACAACTCCAATGTGCCGGTACGCCTGCGTGTGGCCGGCTAGAAGTAGGGGGATGAAACACATGAGCTCCCTGAAGATCGCGACCCTCACCGGGCTGTGCGCATCTCTGGTGCTTTCTGCGTCCGCGCAGGCCGCATCGCTGTCGTTCTACCTCGACCAATCCAACGTACTCGCCGACGGCAGCAACTACCTGCGGGTCGACGTGGCCGACGGTGCCGACGGTGCCATCGACTTCACGGTGCAGGTCCTCGGTCCGCTGACCGACCTCGCCGCCAGCAACTTCGGCCTCCAGTCCTTCGCCTTCAACGTAGCGCCCGGTGGCGACGCCGAGGCCATGGACATCAGTGGCCTGCCCTCGGGCTGGAAGGCCGTCAACAGCCGCCGCATGGATGGCTTCGGCCGCTTCGACATCAAGCTGCGCGGCAAGGGCAATGCCCGCCTGGAAACGCTGACTTTCTCGATCACCGGCATCGACGGTGACAGCCCCGAGGACTATGCGGTTTTCTCCACCGGCAAGAGCCCGCAGGGACATGAATTCTTCGCCGCCCGCGTCGCCGGCTTCGAAAGCGGTGACTGCGACTGGGGCGGCTGTGGCTCCATGGACGACGACGATGGCATGCAGCCGCGCTTCGCCCTGCAGACCTCCGGCAAGGACGACCACAAGGCCTACTGGTCCAAGTTCTGGAAGCGCGACTGGCGCCACCACATGGACCGCCACTGGGACGGTGACTGGCTGAAGGACTGCATCACCAGCGGCTTCTTCGGCGGCAGCACCGCCGTACCGCTGCCTGGTGCCGCCTGGCTGTTCCTGACCGGTGCCGCCGGCATCCTCGCCCGTGCGCGCCGCCGGCGCGCCTGAGCGCTTGCCGCAGGCCACCGACTTCAGATAGGGCCTTAATCGGCCCTTAATTCTCCCCGCCAAGACTCTGCGACGCCGGCTTCGGCCGGCGTTTCGCATGCACTGGACGGCTGCCGAGACGGGCACGCCGCGATAGTGTTATATTCCAGCCCGTCGCCCGCAGGGGCTGGCAGAAACCAAGCAGGACAGCGGGTTACATCGTTTTTCTGGGTAGCTGGTCACATCGCCCGGCCCGGCTGCCCGCTAGACTCCGTCGGCACGCTGACCAGAACACATAGAACACGATCCGGCGACAACCACCCCAGGGAGCATTCGGCCTCGCATGGCTTACGACATTCCCCTTCCCGAGGACGACTCGAAGAACCTCCAGGACTACCTGGACGCCCTGCGCCGCCGCGGCGGCACCGCCCTGAAGGCGGCTGCCGTGCTGCTGGTGCTGGGCCTGCTGGCCATCTTCCTCTGGCCCAACCGCTACCTCTCGACGGCGACCATCCTGATCGAGGATCCGGAGATCCCGCCGGGACTGGTGCCGACCACCGTGACCACCATGGCGGCGCGGCAGATCCAGTACATCAACCAGCGCGTCATGACGCGCACCAACCTGCAGCAGATCATCGAGAAGTTCGACCTGTTCCCGAAAGAGCGCAAGTACCTGCCGACGCTGCTGCTGGTCGAGGACGTGCAGAAGGATATCCGCATCGACGTCATCGATGCGCCGCTGGCCGAGCAGGCCGGTGGCCGGCCGATCAACCAGACCATCGCCTTTACCGTCGGCTTCGAGCACGAGAACCCGGGCATCGCCCAGAAGGTCGCCAATGAACTGGTGACGCTGTACCTGGGCGAGAACGTCCGCGCCCGCACCGAGCAGACCGCCGAGACCAGCCAGTTCATGCAGGCCGAGGTGGACCGCCTCGACGGCCAGGTGCGTGATCTCGAGAGCCAGATCGCCAGGGTCAAGCAGGACAACAAGGGGTCGCTGCCCGAGGAGACGGTGTTCAACCTGCAGATGCTGCAGCGTTCGGACGCCGACCTCATGGAGATCGACCGCCAGATCAAGGACATCGAACAGTCGAAGATCATGCTCGATGCGCAGCTCGCGCAGCTCGAGCCCATGGCGCCGGTGATCATGCCGGATGGCAAGGGCATCGCCGCGCCGGCCGACCAGCTGCGCGCCATGGAGAGCCAGCTGGCACTGCTCGAGGGCCGCTACAGCCCCGACCACCCCGACGTGGTGCGCATGAAGCGTGACGTCGAGGCGCTGCGCCAGGAAGTCGGCGAGAACGTCAGCCCCAACGACACCGTCTCGCGGCTCACCAACCTGCGCGCCCAGCTCGCCAAGGCCCGCGAGCGCTATAGCGACGACCACCCCGAAGTGCAGACGCTGCAGCGCCAGATCAAGACGCTGGAGGACAAGCTGGCGGCCGAGCCGCCGGTTTCGGCCACGCGCCGCCCGTCCCGCGAGCCCACCAACCCGGCCTACATCCAGGTCCAGGCGCAGCGCGCGGCGCTGGACTCCAAGGCCGCAGCGCTGCGCGACGAGCGCGCCAAGGTGCAGGCCAAGATCGCCGGCTACGAAAAGAATGCGATGCAGACTTCCGACGTGGAGCGCCAGCTCTCCGCCCTGCAGCGCACGCTGGTGACCACCGCCGAGAATTACCGCAACGCCCGCGACCGGCTGTTCGCCGCCAAGATGGGCCAGGCGATGGAGACCCAGGCCAAGGGCGAGCGCTTCACGCTGGTGGAGCCGCCGAACATGCCGCTGGTGCCGGCCAGCCCCAACCGCCCGGTGCTGCTGGCGCTACTGCTGGTGCTGGTGCTGGCCGTGGCGCTCGGCTGGCCGCAGGTCGCCGAGTCGCTGGACGGCTCGGTCAACAGCGCCCGCGCCGTCGAGCGCCTGCAGGGCTCGCCGCCGCTGGCGGAGATCCCGCTGATCGAGAACAGCGTGGACCACAGCCAGAAGCGCAAAGTGCGGCTGACCGCGCTGGTGGTCGCGCCGGCCGTGCTCGCCGTCGTGGCGATCCTCATCCACTTCTTCATCATCAACCTTGACGTGGCCTGGTACGTCGCGCTGCGACGCCTGGGCATGTAACGGCGCAGGATTCACCATGGAACGCATTCGCAAGGCACTGGAACAGGCTGGGCGCGAGCGCTCGCAGAACCTCGCCACCGAGCCCCGGCCAGGCGTCGCCGGTGGCAATCCCGCGCCAGACCTGTCCACCGGCGTGCGCTACACGCACACCCGCATCGTCGACGTGCCCGAACGCGTGCTTCTCGACAACCGGCTGGTCGCGGCCGTGCCCAGCCATGAGCTGGCCGATGCCTACCGCATGCTGCGCACCCGGGTGCTGCAGGCGATGCGCGAGAACCACTGGACCTCGCTGGCCATCACTGGCCCGGCAAGCGGCTGCGGCAAGACGCTCACCGCAATCAACCTCGCCATCAGCCTGGCGATGGAAGTCACGCACACGGTGCTGCTGGTGGACCTGGACCTGCGCAAGCCCTCGGTGCACAAGTACTTCAACTACCAGCCCGAGCTGGGCCTGAGTGATTACCTCAGGGGCGACATCGCCGTGCACCAGATGCTGTTCACGCCCTCGATCGAGCGGCTGGTGGTGCTGCCGGGCCGCGAGCCGATCCAGAACTCCTCGGAAATGCTGCGCTCGCCGAAGATGGTGGCGCTGGTGAACGAGCTCAAGCACCGCTACCCGGACCGCCTCGTGGTGTTCGACCTGCCGCCGATCCTCGCCGCCGACGATGCGCTGGCCTTTGCCCCCTACACCGATGCCATGCTGATGGTGGCCGAGGCCGGCGGCACTTCGCGCGAGGACCTGCAGAAGGCGCTGGAAGTCCTGAAGAGCGCGCCGGTGATCGGTACCGTGCTCAACAAGGCCCAGGCGCCGAAGGGCGGCTACGGCTACGCCCGGCCGCGCGCCTCGCTCGCCAGCCAGTAGGGGCCGCGGCAAGCCGCGGCCGGTCCAACGGATGTACGAGAATTTCTACGGCCTCAGGGAACGCCCCTTCGCGCTGCTGCCCGACCCCTCTTTCCTTTACATGTCGAAGCGCCACGCCACGGCGCTGACACTGCTCCAGTACAGCATCCAGAACCGCCAGGGCTTCACCGTCATCACCGGTGAGGTGGGCTGCGGCAAGACCACGCTCATCAACCGCCTGCTCGACGAGGTTGGGCCCGAGCTGCGTGTCGGGCTCATCAACTTCACGCACAACAACTTCGGCGAAATGGCCGAGTGGATCATGATGGCCTATGGCCTGGAGTACAAAGGCAAGACCCAGGTCGAGCTCTACGACGATTTCGTCCAGTTCCTGATCCGCGAATACGCCGCCGGCCACCCGGTGGTGCTGATCGTCGACGAGGCCCAGAACCTCGGCGTCAAGGGCCTCGAAGAGGTCCGCATGCTCTCCAACGTCAACGCCCAGAAGGACTACCTGCTGCACCTGATCCTGGTCGGCCAGCCCGAGCTGCACGACCTGCTGAAGAAACACGAGCTGCGCCAGCTCACCCAGCGCGTCTCCGTCGCCTACAACCTCGAGCCCTTCAGCTTCGGCGACGTCGCCGCCTACATCGCCCATCGCATGAAGGTCGCCGGTGGCGACCCCGCGGTATTCGCCCCCGAAGCCGTGCGTCTCATCGCCGCCGCCAGCGACGGCATCCCGCGGCTGGTCAACACGCTCTGCGACCTGTGCCTGGTGTACGGGTTCTCGGCGGAGCGGGCGCGGATCGATGGCGCGACGGTTAGGTCGGTGCTGCGCGACCGGGTGCGGATGGGGTTGCCGGTGGGGCGGGGCAGGGGACGCAGTGGCCTTGGTAACTCGCCGAAAGCAGAATCCATCTGACGGTATTCAGGTCCTTCAGCCCGCCAGATGCGGCAAGCGCAGAGAGACTACGGCAGTCACGATGAATGTCCTTCTTGATTGTGGGGCGATCAAAGAAGGCGGCGGCGTACAGCTTGCACTGAACTTCCTTGACGCGCTGGAGCGTGACCCACCGCCAGGGGTCAAGATCACGATTCTGGTCCCCGACGGTGGCCAGTTGCGCGATGCAGTCCGGAAGCGGGCAGACACCACGGTGTTATTCCTGCCGCAGCCCTACGTCTCACGCCTATGGTTCGAGACGTTCAGCCTGCCGCACTTGCTGAAAAATCATGCCATAGACGTGATCTTTACGTTCTTCGGCGCCGGGTTGCCTCATCCTCGCAGCGTCAAGAGCGTCGTTACTGTTGCATACCCAATCATCTGCTACCCCGAGAGTCCCTTCTGGCGGTACTTGGGCAAGCCGGACCGTCTCTGGAACTGGTTCAGGAACAAGGTGCGTGTTCGACGCCTGCGCCAGGCAGACCTGGTCCTTGCCGAGACCGAGATAATGGCCCGCCGTCTTGCCGCGCACGCCGGGGTTCCGTCTGGCAAGATCCGCATCCTTCCCCCAGCTGTTTCGGGATATGTCACCCAGCGTAGACCAGCCCCTGCCACGACAGGCGCGCCGGCACGCTTCCTGTTTGTCAGTGGAGTGGCTCTTCACAAGAATCTCTGGCGCTTGCAGGAAGTAGCCAGGGAACTGCAGCGCCGTGGTCAGACCGGCGCTCAAATCAGGTTTCTGCTGACAGTAGATGAGGCGGCTTTCAAGAGTGTGCTCCGCGAGGGTTCTGACGAAGAGCTGATCAGGGAATACTTTGAGTTCCTTGGCCCGATCCCTCCTACCGCAATTCAGCGGCCCTACGAGGCGGCATCCTTCCTGGTAACGCTCAGCGATCTCGAGAGTTTCAGCAACAACTACATGGAAGCCTGGTGCGTTGGTGTTCCGATCATCGCCAGCGACCGGGACTTTGCGCGCAGCATCTGTGGCCCCAGTGCCGTGTATGTCGAGCCCCATGATCCTAGGGCGATTTCTGACCTGCTTGTCAGCTGCGCGACGGACGGGGATCTTGCCCGAAGCCTGGTGGCAGCGGGCCGCGAGCGACTTGCACGACTACCTGATACCCGGCAGCGAGTCCGTCTTATATTGAGTTATCTTGAGTCGGTTGTGGGACGGCCGGCAGGCGCTGTCGCTACGCCTGCAGATTAGCGGATGGGACTGTTCTCATGGCTGGCACTCGAAATCCACTGAAGAGCTTCCTTGTGGTCTCATACGAGGCCTGCATGCAGCTTCTCTTCCTGCTGCCACGCTATCGAACTCTGAATGCGCTCAAGGCGATTTTCCTTAGGATGAACGGCTCCGTTATAGGAAGGCGAGTAACCTTCTATCCATACGTGTGGATTGCGAACGGTCGCAACCTGATCATCGAAGACGACGTTGATCTGGCTATTGGAGTGCTGATCAGCACTCCGGGTGGTGTCAGAATCGGCGCGCGAACATTGATTGGCTACGGTACCCAGATACTTTCAACAAACCACGTGGTGCCATCTGGTGGCGGGCCGATTTTTGAAAGCGGTCACCAGAAGGCGCCTGTAACAATCGGGAGAGATGTCTGGATCGGTGCTGCGTGTATTGTTCTGCCGGGTGTCTCTATCGGAGATGGCGCCGTCGTCGCCGCAGGGAGCATTGTGACCAAGGACGTGCCGCCGATGGTCATTGTCGCGGGAGTTCCTGCGCGTGTCGTACGATTGCGAGAGTAGGAAAGCGATGCATCACGCGCCGATGCGCTCGGTGCGGGTTCTGCATGCCATTCATTCTTTGAGGGGCGGGGGGGCCGAGGCTCAGCTCCGTTTACTTTGTACCGCCTGGTCAGACCCCGCAGTTGAGATGGCGGTACTCTGCGTGCAGCCAGATGACGTGGTGCTGCCCGAGAGGGTCCGGGTCATCGGGCTCAACAATCGGCAACCGTTATCAGTTGCGTACCTTACAGAAATCGTGCGCACTATTCGTGCGGTAGATCCGGATGTTGTGCATGTATGGCTGCCAGCATCAGTATCGATTCCGGTCATGGTATCGGCTCGCCTTCTTGGCAAGGCAGTTGTGTTTTCCTACCGTAGCAAAATGACCTTCCATAGACCGCTGTGCGTTCCGGAGTTCGCCGCCGCATTAGCCTGCGCTCAGCGGATCGTAAGCAATAGCCCAATGGAAGGATCGAATGCTGCATTTCGATGGCTGTTTCGTCTGAAGAATGGCGCTGTCATTCCGAACGGAACTGCGTCGGTCCCGGGAGGACGAAATGAGGCTGATTCCCGTTCCGACAGGAAGTGGAGATTCATTTTCGTTGGGCGGCTTACCAGGCTCAAGAACTGTGACGTCCTTCTTCATGCGTTCGATATGCTCGCAGGTCGCTCAGACTGGCATCTTGATCTTTTCGGTGTAGGCGAAGAGGAAGGAAGGCTAAGGAAGTTTGTCGAGCGAAGGAATCTGCAGGATAGAGTTGTGTTCCGTGGGTATGAACGCAACATTCAGGCGCGGATGCGGGAAAGTGACTGCCTCGTTCTTCCGTCTCTATCAGAAGGGATGCCAAACGTCTTGATTGAAGCAATGGCCGTAGGTCTACCGGTCGTTGCCAGTGATGTGCCGGGCATTCGGTGGGTTGTAGGGAACGAGAGCGCAGTTGTCTGGGTTGACCCGAGTCGGCCGGGGCATATTGCCGAACACTTGGCGGCGATCATGGATGGCCGAGTGGACACTAAGCTGATGGTCGGTGCGGGGTACCGAATCGCGGGACGGTACTCGCCGGGTGTTATGGTGGATCGATACCGTGATTTCTATCGATCACTGGCGTCGGGAACTGTAGATTGAAGACGGCGGTGTTTCATAGAAGCAAGCCGCTGAAGAGGCTGGTCAACCATTGGGTGCGGCTTGTGGGGATCGCGCTGCTCTCCTTGTTCGCAACAGTAAACCAAAGCGCCAGCGCGACACAGGCACCACGCGCCTACTTTTCCTTCGAGAATGGTGTCGACGGGGTAGGGGAAGGTGGAGGTGTCATTCCCGTCAGGCAGTCAGGGTTCCCGACGATTGAGAAAGGCCGTTTTGGGAATGCTATTCGTGTTGGCCCGTTATTTGGCAGGCTAGAGGTAGCGAATGTAGGGGATCTAATTCGCTCCACTGAGGGCACCGTAGAGATGTGGGTGATGCCAGTTGATTGGCAGGCCGGTGATGGAAAGTTTCACGTTTTCTTCGAAGCGAGGAATTCCGGTGCGTTCTACCTCTACAAATACGTAGACAGGCCAGCACTAATGATGCTGGCGACAGATAGCGCGGACGACGGTCCGTATTTTTTCAGCGCCTCACGCATCGCCTGGGTTCCGGGTCAATGGCATCACATCGCGGGGACATGGTCCCAGGAGGGCGTGCAACTCTATGTAGATGGGCAGCCGACAACCAAAGGGCCGGTCAAGGCGGTACTCCCGCAAGGCAGATTCTCGTCGTTTCGGCTCGGTGATTCACCGTGGCACTCAGTTCGGACATCGTCGACTCTGCTTGATGAAGTTCGGGTTTACGACAGGGCGCTTGGACCACGGGAGATTCTTAACGCTTATAACAGCACTGCGGCGCGCAAGCCCGAAACAGCTGCATGGGATGATGCCACAACATCTTTTTCCGTAGACCGCAGTCGTAGGGCTATTCAGGCGCTTTTGCGGTTTGATCCATATAGGGAGGTGAAAGAATTATCCGTGCGCTTTTCCGTGTGGCAAGGCGGCCGTCAGGTTTCGAAGCCGACCGGATTCATAGCTTTTGAAAACGGCGAGGCGCGAGGATCGGTGAATCTAAGCGGACTTAAACCCGGCGCGGCGTCCGTTCACGCGGATGGTTTTCTCAATGGCCGGCAGGTGTTCACAAACAGCAAGAGTTTTGACCTTCCAGCACTGGATTGGGACGAGACATCTGTGGGGAGCCGGATTTCTTCTGGAGCGGCGTCACCAGAGGTCGATGGAACGACCGTGTCTGTTTGGGGACGCCGCTATGACTTTCGGCGTAGCGCTCTACCGGTGTCCATAAGGAGCGGTAGCGCGGAACTCCTCGCAGGCCCAATTTCGGTATACGCCACTTCGGGTGTGCAAACACTCAACTTGACGTTGGCGGAGCAAGAAGTCATCAAGGACCCGGAACAGGGAGCTATTTCGGTGATATCCCGGCTCGTTGCACCAGCCCAGTCGGGAAAGCCGGAGATCGAGATCGATACCCGTGCGCAAATAGCAGCGGACGGTCTGGTCCTGGTACGCCTTTCAACCACAAGTCAGACAACTGCGGTCGGGGAGTTGGGCATTCGCATACCGATTTCTGCCGAGCATGCGGTTTATCGCCACATCTGGACTAAGTCCGCAATTGCGGAGTCCGGACTGCTTCCTGGAGGAATCGGTGAAATTGATAGGAGAAGGTTCTCTCCGTTCTACTGGATTGGCGATACCGAAGTCGGACTCTTCTGGTTTTCAGAGTCGGCCAGGATGTGGCCGAACGCCCTTGCAACAGACGCCATTCGAGTAATAAGGCGAAATGATCGCGTCATATTGGAGGTCAAAGTTAAGACGGCACGGCAACAGCTGCCATCGTCATGGAGTCTGGAATTCGGGCTTCAGGCGACTCCAGTCAAATCGCTGCCGATCGGGTGGCGAGACTGGAGACTGGCCCCATCAGCGCAGGCCAATATCGAGATTGTATGGCCGCAGCCAGATGCTCAAGGAGTTCGATACTACGGATACCCAGAGGCCTCGAGTGAAGTCGCATTCGCTGAACGGATGACGGCTTTACGAATGCACGGCCGAGAGCCAGCACCATATGTGTGCCCAACATACATTTCGACGGCATCGCCGGAGTGGCGGTTTTATCGAGACGAATGGATGATGGGAGGAGGCGACGTGGAATCAGCGGATGTTCTGGCTTTTGGATATCCGTTTGCTCAGGTGATTCCGACATCCAGTTCATGGACAAATTTCATAACCAGTAAGACTGTGCAGTTTGCTAAGAGATTTGCTCTTGAAGCGCTCTATTTCGATAACTTGCAGCTTTCTGGTGGCTATGCGCCGTTAGCGAACTTGGGAATGACCATTGGTGGTCAACGCCAGTTCGATTACCCGATATTGGGCTATCGGAAGCTTTTGCAGAGTATTAGGGAAGGCCTGCATAAAAACTCAGTTGGCCAGATATTGATCGGCCATGTATCTGGGAAGATCGCAATTCCAATGCTGTCATCCCTTGATGCTTACGTTGACGGCGAGCAGTACAGAGGCGTGGTTCAGGACGACTATCTCGAGGTATTGCCGCTGGAAACATTCCGGGCGGAGTTTATTGGTCGCCAATGGGGGCTCGTGCCGATCTTTTTGCCAGAATTTTCGGAGCAGGTTGCAAAAGCTGTGGAGCCGACTCGCGGCTTGATGGCGCTTCTTATGCTTCATGATGTGTTGGTATGGCCGAAGTGGTCAAACGTTACGGAAGTCGACAGAGCCCTGAACCTTTTGAGGAAGTTGCGGCATCCGGAGGCGGAATTCTTACCATATTTTGGGCGCGAACCGCCGGCTCATACGGGAATGGCGGATGTCTATATCAGCGGGTATCGGTCCGCGGGGAATGTGCTTTTGATCGTTGGGAACCTCGCGAGGGAGTGGCGGTCTGGCGAGATCTGTGTAGAGAAGACGCTGCTCGGAAAGGCGGGGGGCGTTGTAGAGTGGCCGGAGGGCAGGAACCTGGCAGTGGATCCGGATGGCTGCCTTAACGTATCGATGATGGGGCGTGATTACCGGTTTCTTGCGATTAATGCAGTGCGCGGGGCGCAGGCCCAATAGCAATACTGGCAAGCAGCTTGAAACCGCCGAAATTACTAGAGCGTGGTCGCCGGGATGCCGGCCTGAGTGGTAGCGCAGCGCTGGTGTCAAGCGGCGCAATTACCGGCCAGTTCGTACTAGCGGCAGCAACCCCACTGATTACACGTCTGTTTGACCCAGACCAGTTGGGGGTTTACGCGGTCCTTGCCGCAATCATCGGAATGTTCGCGACGGTAGTCGGGTTGCATTATGAGTTAGCAGTACCGCTTCCTGCGTCACAAGCGCGAGCGGTACATGTGGCCAGGTTGTCGCTTATGGCCGCCGGCGTAATGTCAGTTGTCGTAGGCACTGGTTTGCTCGCCTTCGGAAGCAATGTGCTTGCTTTAAGTAATGCGAGCGAACTTGCTACCCTGCTTTGGGTTGTGCCGATCTGCTTGCTGCTTACGGGTCTGATCAACACACTGACGACTTGGGCAATTCGGGTTAGGGCGTTCTCCGGAACGGCAGCTTCAAAAGCATTGCAGGGACTCGGCCAGGCCGGTGCGCAGATCAGTGGGGGCGTTGTGCACGCGGGTGTGTCCGGCTTGGTTGCGGGGCAGTTTGGTGGGTTGATTTTTGGCGTGGCGCCGCTACTGCGAGCAGCGAGGCCAGTTTTCGCGTTGAAGAAATACGCGTGGAGTACGACCTGGCTTATTGCGGTTGCGCGGAAGTACAGACGCTTTCCGTTAATCACAACCTGGTCAAGTCTTGTGAATGCGCTGGGAGCCAATCTTCCGGTCGTGATGTTCTCATCGCTTTTTGGTGGGTACGTGGCGGGTCAGTTCGCGTTGAGTTTTCGCCTCCTTCAAATGCCCCTGCGACTAGTAGGGCAGTCTGTTTCCCAGGTGTTTTTCTCACATGCGGCATCAGCAGTTCGAGATCGATCTCTGCCGTCACTGGCGGAGGGGGTATACCGCGGTATGGTGGCGTTCGGCTTGCCCAGCTTTGTAATAGGAGCGGCTATAGCGCCCCAGTTCTTCGAGGTGATTTTCGGTAGGGATTGGGTTGACGGCGGGCGGTACACGCAGGTACTGATGCCATGGATGTTCTTTTCGTTTATTTCTAACGCATTCTCCGTCCTGGTTAGTGTGCTGGGTCGGCAAGGGAGCGAGCTCGGCTTTCAGGTGCTTATCGTAGTTGTAGTTTCGGTGTCACTGTTGCTCGGTGCGTGGTATCAGTCGGCAATGATCGCCGCGAGCATTTTGGGGGGACTTGGTGGTGCGGCATTGTTTGCAAAAGTCGTCTGGCTTTTAGGCATTGCCGGGGTTCCGGCAAAGGTTCATCTGAGAGTTCTGACAACGGAAGGCGCGATCGCCATAGTGCTCGGGGCGGTGGTGTGGTGGGCCTCGAGTGTATTGAAGGACCCGATAGTCGTGACAGTAACGGGTGTAGCAGCCTTGTTGCTTGTGCACGGAGTGAACCTGTGGGGACGCGACGTGTATGTAATGCGTAGCCGCAGCCCATCTCGCCTGTAAGGTATAGCTGTCAGACCTCGAATGAGAGCTAACTCTTCGGCATCGGGGATGGAGTTGCGCCCCAACACAGCGGTGATTAGGGAAGGCGCTATGTAATGGACGTACTAGCGGTAGCTGTAGCGATAATTAACCTCATCCTGGCGTGTTGGCGTCTCTATAGATCACTGCAGGGCCTTCGCCTTATCGCAATGTCGTGGTTGCTACTTGCTTATCACGGACTTTTCCTTATTCCTTTGACGATATCTGGAAAGTTCTCGACATACCGCAATTTTGTCGGCGACGTTCTTGTCGTCTCACCTGAGACGATCAGGTATCTTGCATTATTCGTGTTGGCATTCAACGCGGTTTTCGCAGTGGCGGAAGTACTGACGTGGAGGGTCTCGTCCGGGAAGGGGCTGCGCCCGGCAGCCTGGGAATTGAGGGGAGATCCGACTTGGCTAAAGGGAGCCAAGGGTATCCTTCTAGGGTGCCTCCTCGGTGGTGCGATCCTGTACTGGTTCAAGATGGAGGGCGGTGGATACCGTTCTTACGTTGAATTCAGGGGGTCCAATTGGCCGCAGGTATTCTTCTGGGCATCTTCACCACTTCTCGTAATACTGGCGCTTCAACGCCGTTACATACCAGCATTACTCGGGTGCCTGCCGTTTTTGTTCTTCGCGACATATCTCAAGATCCGATCGTTGGTGCTTCTGTCACTAATACCGGTAATGGTCGTTTTCTATTACCAGTTTGTAAGTCAATCCATGCTCAGAAAGAAACAGATTCTGAAGCCGATACTGGTAGGCTGTGCGCTGTTCTTTTTTCTGGTTGGCGTGAGTATTGCTGTCACCTACAAGAAGGCGGCCGATGTTTCGGGAATTGCCAATACACCCGGTCAGATTACCGGATTGCCCGATGCGGGCATGATCTACGGGTCATCACTGGTATTTCAGGCAACCCTCGAGTCAGGGCAGCATCTCGGATTCAATGGGCTCGAGCGATATCTGCTGAATATCGTTAATCCATTCGTACGGCTTTTTCAGATCCAACCGCGAGCACTGGAGGACCCCGCGGTGTACATGGCGTGGATTATCGATGGCGTTCCAAAGAATAGTCTGGTGTTCTATCACTACCCAACCCTTTGGTATGCCGACGCGTTTCTTGCGTTCGGTTTGGGAGGATTGCTTCTGGCTGTGCTTTGGGGCGTCATCTTTTCGGCATGGGAAGCATTCATGACACGCAATAGTCTGATCATTGCTGTCTTGCTGCCATTCTACATTTGGCATTGCTACTTCCTGATTCGGGGGACGATTACGGGTGCAACTGCGCCCATTGCTTATGCGACGTATATTTCGGTGGCGATCATGTTGCTGGTAACACCCGCGAGATACCTGAGAAAGGACCGGTTGTAGCCGAGGAAAGTCGTGAAGGTCGTGTACGTAACGTTCTCTGGTCGGAGTGGTATGGCGCACTATGCTGAGAATCTGGCTGTTGCGATGGCATCTGAGGCGAGCGCAAGAGCGGTATTCATAGCACCTAGATCGGATTTGGCTCTCCTGGGGGGCGATGCGCCGGTGGTACCGGTCGAGCGTAGCGACAAATCGTGGAAGCGGAGGATGCTCGAACTCTATAATCCGCGCTTTTATAGGCGTATCGCTCGAAGAATCGTACGTGACTTCACACCGGATATTGTTCATGTAACGTCGGATTCGACTGGGCTGTTGGCATTCGTTAAGGCCATTCGGCGTTTGGGGGTTGTCGCTGTCTGCACGATTCATGACCCGATCCGGCACGACGAAGTGCGTACACGATGGGGGCGATTTTATGAGTGGTACCAGGCGAAATGGCAGGTGCCGGCGGTTGTCCGGGCATGCAACGCGGTGCATGTGCATTCCGCACTTCATCAAGCCGATTTAGGAAACCTTTACGGTCCGGACGCAGCGGATAAGGCTTACGTGGTATTGCATGGAGGTGGGCTGACCAAAGCCATCGCCGCGGGTGACCACCGGCCCGCTGAGCTTAAGGGGCTCTTTCAGGGGAGGCCGACGTTACTGTTTTTCGGCCGGATTGAGCCTTACAAGGGGCTTGATGTCTTGTTGCGAGCATTGGACTTACTGGTGGCACGAGGGGTGGCCGTCAATCTGGTAATCGCGGGATCAGGAACAAGCATCGGGCATCGTCTTCCGGCCGGTGCGGAGGTGATTCTGATTCAGCGATTCATCAAAGACGCAGAGATTCGAAGTCTTTTTGAGGCTGCGTCGCTCGTGGTACTTCCATATTTGTCGGCAACGCAAAGCGGCGTGATACCGATGGCATACGCTTTCGCGAAGCCGGTGATCTCGACAACGGTGGGTTCGTTACATGAGGTTGTGAAAGATGGTGAGACAGGTTTCCTGGTTCCACCAGGAGACCCAGCCGCGTTGGCTGGTGTAATTGAGAGGGCAGTTCAGGGGCCGGATAATCTTGTTCGAATGGGTCGTAAAGCCAAGTTGTTTCTGGAAGAAAGTTTGTCCTGGAGCGAAGTAGCAAGGCAGCACCTCAAGGTTTATCGAAGACTGCTCGAATGAGCCGTCTCGTAGAGCAACTGCAGGTCCTGGCTGTGAAGGCCATCTGAGCGTGGATGTTTCGGCAGATTGGCGCCAACTGGGCGCCGCCCGGCGAATGTCAGGATGGCCAATACTGCTGCACAGTCCAGCAGCAGGATTGTTTACAAAGAACACCAGGCAACCTTGATTATCTGATGGTTATCGAACAGCAATGCCTAGTCCCGGGCTATGGAGGGTTTCAGCTTGTGGGCGCGCCATCGGATCAAAGAGAGATCGAGCCGCCGGGTCTGATCGGCAGCGCTGCCCGATCAATGGAGTCTAGGACGGAAATGCCGAGGAACGACTAATAGGAAGGCGAGCGTTGGCCGTGCCGAGCTTCGGAGGCGGGTCCGCGCGTAACCCGCTATGCCGCACATGGATTCCGCGGGTTGCGGCAGCGCTGGCCGGCAATGGACATTCTGGTCGGGTTTCAGAATGATTGAAGCCTGCACTACTGTACACAAGTCACCGCTGCCGGGTGTGTCCGGGTCGCCAGCCCGGCTAACCGCGAGGAGCTCGCGCCCTGATGTCGAACGGATGGCCCCGCCGCACCCAGCTCCTCTGGCACACCGCCCGCCATCTGCGGCCGCTACAGATCGGCTACCAGTTGCGCTACCGGCTGCTGGGGCCGTCGCGTCCGCAGCGGGCGCCGGAACTGGCGCCGGCGCGGCGGCGCATGGTGGGAACGCCATTCCCGGCAGCCGCATCGCTGGCGGCGGGGCCCGGCGCGCTGGCCTTCCTGAACGATCCGCATACGCTGCGGCTGGATGCCATCGACTGGCGCAGCAGCGACCAGCCGAAGCTCTGGCGCTATAACCTGCACTACTTCGATTACCTGCGTGCGCCAGGCCTGCCGGTCGCAGACCGCGCGCGGCTGGTGGACTCCTGGATCACGGGCAACCCGCCGGGTAGCGTGGATGCCTGGGAGGCCTACCCGATCTCGCTGCGCGCGGTGAACTGGATGAAGGCGTTCGGTGAGGGGCTCGAGCCACGGCCGGCCTGGCTGGGGAGCCTGGCGCTGCAGCTCGCCTGGCTGGAGCACAACCTCGAGTATCACCTGCTCGCGAACCACCTGCTGAAGAACGCGAAGGCGCTGCTGTTCGCGGGCGCGTTCTTCGACGGGCCAGCCGCAGCGCGTTGGCGGGCGCGCGGCCTGTCGCTGCTGGTGGAGCAGGGCGCGGAGCAGCTGCTGGCCGATGGCGGGCACTACGAGCGCAGCGCGATGTACCACGCGATCGTGCTTGAGGATTTCCTCGACGTGGTCAATCTGCTCGATGCCAGCCCGGAACTCGCCGGCGATACGGAGCGCGCGACGCTGCGCGCGGCGGCGACGCGTGCCTGGCATTACTTCGCCTCCATCCTCGCAGGGGATGACGCCATCCCGCTGTTCAACGATGCGGCCTTCGGCATCGCGCTGCCGCCGGCAGCGCTGCTCGACTACGGCGCCCGCGTGCTGGACCTCGAACTGCCGTCGGCCAGCTCCGCCGCCAGTCCCCGGCGCATCTGCCTGCCGGATACGGGCTACTACGGCTATCGCGCGGGCGGCGAGAGCCTGCTGATCGACTGCGGCCCGGGCGGGCCGGAGTACCAGCCGGGCCACACGCATGCGGACCTGCTGAGCTACGAGCTCTGCCTCGATGGCGAGCGCCTGGTGGTGGACAGCGGCACCTATGACTACGAGCCGACCCCGCTGCGCCGGCAGCTGCGGGGCACGGCGGCGCACAACACCGTGGTCGTGGATGGCGCGGACCAGTCCGAGGTCTGGGGCGCGTTCCGCGTGGCGCGCCGCGCCCGGCCGCTGTTCGCGCGCCTCGGCCCGCTCGAGGACGGGCGCCTGGAGTTCCATGGCGCCCACGACGGCTACCGGCGGCTGCCGGGCGGCGTCGTGCATGAGCGTCGCATCACGGCAAGTCCCGGCCGGACATGGGATATTGCCGACCGGCTCACTGGCAGCGGCGAGCATCGCCTGGAGAGCTTCATCCACCTGCACCCGGCCTGCAGCGTCGAGCCCGGCCCCGCCGGCCAGTACCTGGTCCGCCGCGAGGGGCGGCCGCTGCTCGAGGTCAGGACCCGGGGCGAGGCGGCGGTGGAGCTGCGCCGCGGGGCCTGGTGCCCGGAGTTCGGCCGGCGCGAGGCAACGACGGTGCTGGTGCTGGTGCAACGCGGGCGCCTGCCGCTGGAGCTGGGCTACCGGCTGCAGCGGCCTGCAGCGGCCCGCGACGCGTAACCGGGAAAGACCAGCCCGGGACGGCATTGCTGATAGCATCGGGCCCGGCGCCCGGCGAGGACAACGGATCGACAGCATGCGACAGGTCGTGCAGAACTACCGCAGCGGAGAGCTGAGCTTGCAGGATGTGCCCGAGCCCACCGGCCGCGGCGGCGGGCTGGTGGTGGCCAATGCGGCCTCGCTGATCAGCGCCGGCACCGAGAAGTTCGTGGTCGGCATCGCCCGCAAGAACCTCATGGGCAAGGCCATGGAGCGGCCGGACCTGGTGCGCAAGGTGCTGAACCGGGCGCGCAAGGACGGCCTCGCCGACACCATGAAGATGGTGTTCCAGCGCCTGGATACGCCCGTGGCGCTGGGCTACAGCTGCGCGGGCGTGGTGATCGACGTCGACCCCGACGTGCAGGGCTTCGCGGTGGGCGACCGCGTGGCCTGCGCCGGCCAGGGCTATGCCTCGCATGCCGAGCAGGTCTGGGTGCCGAAGAACCTCTGCGTGCCGCTGCCGGAGGCCGTGGCTTTCGAGGAGGGCGCGTACGTGACCGTGGGCGCCATCGCTCTGCAGGGCGTGCGCCAGGCCGAGCCGCGCCTCGGTGACGTGGTGGCGGTGATCGGGCTCGGGCTGCTCGGCCAGCTCACGGTGCAGATTCTCAAGGCCAATGGCTGCCGCGTGCTGGCCTCCGACATCGCCGTCGACAGGCTGGCGCTCGCGAAGTCCTTCGGTGCCGACGATGCGGTGCTGCCCGGCGAGCTGGCCGCGGCCAGCCTGGCGCTGGGCCAGGGCCAGGGCGTGGACGCGGTGATCATCACCGCCAGCAGCCGCGACAGCGGCCCGGTGGCGCTGGCCGGGGAGATCTGCCGGCCGAAGGGCCGCGTGGTCGTGGTCGGCGCGGTCGGCATGGACCTGCCGCGCGAGCCCTACTACAAGAAGGAACTCGAGCTGCGCCTGTCCATGTCCTATGGCCCGGGTCGCTACGACCCGGCCTACGAGGAGAAAGGCCAGGACTATCCCTACGGCTACGTGCGCTGGACCGAGCAGCGCAACATGGCGGCCTTCCTCTGGCTGATCCAGGCGGGCCGCGTCAACGTCAGGGCGCTGACCAGCCACCGCTTCGGCATCGCCGAGGCGGAGGCGGCCTACCAGATGATGATGGCGGGCAGCGAGCCCTACCTCGGCATCCTGCTCGAGTACCCGCCGCTGCCGGCCACGCCCGCCGTCACGAATGTGCCGCGGGCACCGGCGACCGTCAGCGCGGCGCCTGCCGGCAGCCTGTCGCTGGGCCTCATCGGCGCCGGCAACCATGTGCGCGACATGCTGCTGCCCCATCTGAAGGGCCAGCCCGGCGTGGCGCTGCGCTGGCTCTGCGGCGGCACGGGCATGTCCACCCATGCGCTGGCCGAGCGCCTGGCGATCCCCGGGCGCACCACGGATTTCACCGAGGTGCTGGCCGACCCGGCGGTGAACGCGGTGCTGATCGGCACCCGCCACGCCGACCATGCGCGCATGGTCATCGCCGCCCTCGGCGCCGGCAAGCATGTGTTCGTCGAGAAGCCGCTCTGCCTCAGCGAGGAGGAACTCGAGGCGATCCTCGCCGCGCGGCGCGCCCCGGGGGCCGAGCACCTCCGGCTCATGGTCGGTTTCAACCGCGCGTTTTCCAGCCACGGCCAGCAGGCCCGGGAGTTCTTCGCCGGGCACCGCGAGCCGCTGGTGATGAGCTACCGCGTCAACGCTGGAGCCATCCCCGCCAGCCACTGGGTCCAGGACCCGGCGGTCGGTGGCGGGCGCATCATCGGCGAGGGCTGCCACTTCCTCGACTTCATGGTCGAGGCCTGTGCTGCGCTGCCGGTGCGGGTGCGTGCCCTGCCCATCGCGCGGCACTCGACTGGCATCACCTCCGACCAGTGCATCCTGACTTTCGGCTTCGCCGACGGCTCGGTGGGCACGCTCATCTACGCGGCCGGGGGCGACGCCGGGCTCGCCAAGGAGCGCTTCGAGGCCTTCGGCGACGGCCGCGCGCTGGTGCTGGAGGACTTCCTGGCCACGGAAATGTACCGCGGCGGCCGCCGCCGCCTGTTCAAGAGCGGCAAGCGCGACAAGGGCTTCGCCGCCGAGATGGCCCAGTTCCGCCGCGAGGTGGCGGAGGGGGCCGCGCCTGCGCAGTCGCTGGAGCGGCTGGAGGCCGTCTCCCGGGCCTGCATCCTCGCCGCCCGCAGCCTGCAGACGGGGGACGAGTACGGCTGGGGCACCTCTTAAGCCCCGATTAACACCCGTCCGGGAGACTCCGGGGCAGGGGTTCAGGCAGCCCGCCTGACATAAGAGGGAGTCCCTGTGCAGACCGTGCATCGCGTCCTCGCCCCGTCCGGCGGGCGGGGTAGAATCCCCGGACTACCGTGCTGCACCGGGTGTCCGGGGCCAGAAAAACAATCACATCCGTGCGAATCCTGTTCCTCAGTCACTACTTCCCGCCAGAGGTCAACGCCCCGGCCAGTCGTACCTACGAGCACGGCCGGGCCTGGGTGGCGCAGGGCCACGAGGTGGCGGTGCTGACCTGCGTCCCCAACCATCCGGCCGGGCGCATCTTCGAGGGTTACAGGAACGGCCTCCTGCAGCGTGACTCCCGCTCCGGCATCCGGGTCTACCGCATGCTGACCTTCCTCGCGCCGAACAAGGGCTTCCTGCGGCGCACCCTGAACTACAGCTTCTACCTGGTCATGGCCACCCTGGTGGCGCCGTTCCTGCCGCGCACCGACGTGGTGGTCAGCACCTCGCCGCAGTTCTTCTGCGGGCTGTCGGGCTACCTGGTCAGTCGCCTGAAGCGCGTGCCCTGGGTGCTGGAGATCCGCGACATCTGGCCGGAGTCCATCGTCGCCGTGGGAGCGATGAAGAAGAGCGTGTGGATCCGCTTCCTGGAGTGGCTGGAGTCCTTTGCCTACCGCAAGGCCGACCACATCGTGTCGGTCACCGATTCCTTCTGCAGTCACATCGAGGCGCGCGGCGGGCGGGCGGAAAAGATCTCGGTCATCAAGAATGGTGTGGACCTGGCGTTCTTCTCCCCGGCGCAGGGCGCGAGCGACGTGGCCGAGGAACTCGGCCTCAGCCGCAAGTTCGTCGTGTCCTACGTCGGCACCCACGGCGTTTCCCATGGGCTGGAGACGGTGCTGGAGGCGGCGCAGCTGCTACGCAACCAGCCGGAGATCGCCTTCCTGCTGGTGGGTGACGGCGCCCGGCGCGAGGCGTTGCTGCGCCGGCGCGACGAGCTGCAGCTTACCAACGTCATCATGCTGGGCCAGCAGCCCAAGGTGCGCATGCCGGGCATCTGGGCGGCCACCGCGGTGAGCCTGGTGCTGCTGCGCGACCAGCCGCTGTTCCGTTCGGTGATCCCCTCGAAGATCGTCGAGAGCATGGCGATGAAAAAGCCCGTGATCCTCGGCGTGCGCGGCGAGAGCCAGGCGCTGGTCGAGGCGAGCGGGGCCGGTCTGTGCATCGCGCCGGAAAATGCGACGGAGCTGGCCCGCGCGGTGCGCGAGCTCTGGGCGGACCCGGAGCGGCGTGCGGCCATGGGCCAGGCCGGCCGCGACTGGGTAGAGAAGAACGCCGACCGCAGCCGCCTCGCCCAGCGTTACGAAGACGTGCTGGCCGCCGTGATCGCCCAGCACCAGCGCATCCCCGTCCGCGACAACAGCGAGCCCTGACCCCATGACGAACTCTCCGACGGCGGCGAGCGCGCCGCCCGCATCCGCCGGGGCGCTGCCCCCGCTGCCCTGGTCGCGCGCCGGGCTGGCCATGCTGGTGGCCTGCGCGCTGGCGCTGGCGGTGATCTTCCGCGACGGCCTGTGGCTGATGGTGCAGTGGTGGCAGGAGCCCGAGTACCAGCACGGCTACCTGATCCCGCTGGTCAGCCTCTATCTGCTGTGGGCCAAGGCCGCGGAACTGCGCGCCACGCCCACGGCACCCTCGGCCTTCGGACTGCTGCTGGTGCTGCTGGGCCTCGCCGGCTTCGTGCTCGGCGAACTCAGCGCCATCTACACGGTGATCCAGTACGCCTTCCTGCTGACGCTCTGGGGCCTGGTGTGGACCGCGGTCGGCTGGCGCGGGGTGCGGGTGCTGTGGGCGGGGCTGCTGTACCTGGTGTTCATGGTGCCGCTGCCGCGCTTCTTCCAGTGGAATCTCTCCAACCTGTTCCAGCTCTGGTCCTCGGAGATCGGCAGCAGCTTCCTGCGCGCCATCGGCATCAGCGTCTACCTCGAGGGCAACGTCATCGACCTCGGCGTCTACCAGCTGCAGGTGGTGGAGGCCTGCAGCGGCCTGCGCTACCTGTTCCCGCTGGTGAGCTTCTCGTTCTTCTGCGCCTACATCTTCCGCGGCCGGCTCTGGCAGAAGGCGGTGATTTTCCTCTCCGCCATACCCATCACCATCTTCATGAACAGCTTCCGCATCGCCGTGACCGGCGTGCTGGTCAACCGCTATGGCACCGGCCAGGCCGAGGGCTTCCTGCACTACTTCGAGGGCTGGATCATCTTCGTCGCCTGCATTGCCCTGCTGTTCCTGGAGATGGGCATCTTCGCGCTGCTCAACCGGCGCCGGCTGGCCGAGGTATTCGAGGTGGAGATCCCCGGCCTCGACGACTTCCGCCTGCTGCTGGGTGAGCATGGTGTGCGACGGCCGCTCTACGTGGCGCTCGGGCTGCTGCTGGTGGGCATGGCCGGCTCGCTCGCCATCCAGGTGCGCGAGGAGGTGGTGCCGCAGGGCCGCAACGCGCTCAGCGGCTTTCCGCTGGTGCTCGGCGACTGGCGCGGACAGGACGGTACGCTGACCGCGGACGTGCTCGGCGAGCTGAAGCTCACCGACTACCTGATCGCCAAGTACAGCCGGGCGGACGACCGCATCCCCGTCGAACTCTACGTCGCCTACTACGATTCCCAGCGCAAGGGTGCCTCGGTGCACTCGCCCAAGGCCTGCCTGCCGGGCGGCGGCTGGCAGATGGACGAGTTCGGCCAGCATACGGTGGCCGATGCCGGGCCCGATGGCGCGCCGCTGCAGGTCAACCGGGCGCTGATCAGCAAGGGCGACACCAGGGCGCTGGTCTACTACTGGTTCATGCAGCGCGGCCGCTACCTCACCAGCGAGTACCTGGTGAAGTGGTTCATCTTCTGGGACTCGCTGTGGCACAACCGTTCCGACGGCGCCATGGTGCGGGTCACCGTGCCGCTCACTGGCGGCGAGGACATCGCCACCGCCGACCGGCGCGTGGCGGAGTTCATCCGCACGGCCGAACCGAAGCTGTACTACTTCATCCCGCAGGAAAGCCTGGATGTGCGGCCTCTGCGGGTTCGTTGACCAGAGCCCGGCGCGCGATGTCCCGACCCGCCAGGCGGTGCTGACCGCCATGGCGGAGCGCATCCGCCACCGCGGCCCGGACGACAGCGGTATCTGGCAGGATGCGGAGGCGGGCATCGGCCTCGGCCACCGGCGCCTGTCGGTGCTCGATCTCTCGCCCGAGGGCCATCAGCCGATGCGTTCGCGCTGTGGCCGCTTCGTCATCGCCTTCAATGGCGAGATCTACAACTACCGCGAGATCCGTGCCGAACTCGAGGCCGCCGAAGGGCCGATTCCCTGGCGCGGCCACTCGGACACCGAGGTGATGCTGGCGGCCATTGCGCGCTGGGGCCTGCGCGATGCGCTGAAGCGCTTCAATGGCATGTTCGCCTTTGCGCTCTGGGACCGCGAGGAGCGCCTGCTGCATCTCGCCCGCGACCGCCTCGGCGAGAAACCGCTGTATTACGGCTGGATGGGCGGCGTGTTCCTGTTCGGCTCCGAACTGAAGGCGCTGCGGGCCCATCCGGCCTGGCGGGGCGAGGTGGACCGCAACGTGCTGGCGCTGTTCCTGCGCCACGGCTACGTGCCGGCGCCGCATGCCATCTACAAGGGCATCCGCAAGCTGCCACCAGGCAGCTTCCTGAGCCTGCCGGGCGCCGCTCCGGCGGGGCAGGAGCCAGCGCCGCAGACGTACTGGTCCGCGCTGCAGGTGGCCGGGGAGGGTGTCGCGAATCCTCTTGCGATGGGGCCGGAGCAGGCGACCGACGCGCTCGAGGCGCTGCTGAGGGATGCGGTGGGCCTGCGCATGGAGGCCGACGTGCCACTGGGTGCGTTCCTTTCCGGCGGCATCGATTCCTCCACCGTGGTAGCGCTGATGCAGGCGCAGTCGTCGCAGCCGGTGAATACCTTCAGCATCGGCTTTCACGAGAAGGGCTTCAACGAGGCGGCGCATGCGGCGGAAGTGGCACGCCACCTGGGCACGCGCCACACCGAGCTCTACGTCAGCCCGGAGGAGGCGATGGCGGTCATTCCGCTGCTGCCCACGCTCTATGACGAGCCGTTCTCGGATTCCTCGCAGGTTCCGACCTACCTGGTGTCAAAGCTCGCGCGCCAGCATGTGACGGTCGCGCTCTCGGGCGACGGCGGGGACGAGTTCTTCGCGGGCTACGACCGCTACTTCTTCGCCGACAGCCTGTGGCGCGGTTTCGGCTGGCTGCCGCTGGGCCTGCGCCGGGGCCTCGCCCGGGTGCTCGACAGCCTGCCGCGCCTGCCCGGCGACCTGCCGCAGAAGCTGGCCGGTGTGCTGCCGGCGCCTTCACGCGAGGAGCTGTTCCACTACCTCAGTTCCTACTGGCGCCAGCCAGGGCGCCTGGTCCATGGCGCGCAGGAACCGCCGACCGTGCTGACCGATCCCGCGCGCTGGCCGCGCTCCGGCAGCTTCATCGAGTTCATGATGGCCATGGACATGGTGGCCTACCTGCCCGACGACATCCTGGTGAAAGTGGACCGCGCGAGCATGGGCGTGAGCCTGGAGGCGCGGGTGCCGCTGCTCGATCACCGGGTGGCGGAGTTCGCCTGGCAGCTGCCGCTGGATCTGAAGGTCCGCGATGGCCAGCGCAAATGGCTATTGCGCCAGCTGCTCTACCGCCATGTGCCGCGGCAGCTGATCGACCGGCCGAAGCAGGGGTTCGCGGTGCCCATCGATGCCTGGCTGCGCGGCCCGCTGCGCGCCTGGGCCGAGGAGCTGCTCGCCGAGTCGCGGCTGCGCCGCGAGGGCTACCTCGACCCCACCGACATCCGCGTCCGCTGGCAGGAGCACCTCGCCGGCACCCGCAGGGGGCACGAGCACCTCTGGCATGTGCTGATGTTCCAGGCCTGGCTGGCGGAGGAGGGCGCGTCGCAGCGCCCGCCGGCGGCCCTGTCATGAGCCGGCCTGTATCGGCACAGGTCCGCAACCCGCTCGCCTGGTCGGCTGCCGGCTATGCGGCCTTCTTCGTGGAGACCGTGGTCGGGGTGGCGATCTCGATCCTCACGGTGCGCACGCTGAGCGTGACGGAGTTCGGCGCCTACAAGCTCGCCGGCTCCATCATCATGGTTGGCTCCTACCTGACCTCCTGCGGGCTCGAGGCGACGCTGCAGCGCTTCGGCGCGGAGATGGTGGCGCGTGAGCGCCATGGCGCACTGCGCTCCCTGCTGCTCTACGTGCGCGTGGTGCGCGCGGTCGCGCTGCTCGCCTTCTGCGGCATCCTGCTGGCGGCGCGCGGGCCGGTCAGCGCGTTCTTCGCCTTCCCGCCGGTACTGACCGATGCGCTGGTGCTGGTCTGCGCCATCCTCGTGGTGCAGAGCGCGAACAGCATCAACGGCTACAGCTTCTTCTCGGCCCGCGGCGCCTACGTGGAGATGAGTGCGCTGCGCGCCACGGTGGCGCTACTGAAGCTGGTGGGTTTCACGGTGGCTTTCCTGGCGGGGCTGGGCCTGGTCGGCGTGCTCGGCGCGTTGTTCCTGGCGCCGGCGCTGGGCCTGGCCTGGATCCTGTGGCGCAACCACCAGTGGCTGGCTGCGCATCGACCGGCGGCAACGGTGATCGCCGAGATCGCGGCGGATGACTACCGGGGGCGCATCCTGCGCTATTCGCTGATCGGCTACCTGGCGATAAACGTCAACGTGTTCCGCGACCTGTCGGTGGACAGCTTCGTCATCGCCCACTTCCTGGGGCCGGAGCAGGTGGCGATGTACGGCCTGGCCGCGACCCTGATCCTGTTCGCGAATGCACTCAATCCGGCCACCTTGTTGCGCAGCGTGCTGACGCCGCTGCTGACGGCGCGCCATACCACGGGTGGGGGTCAGCCGGAATTGCTGCGCGCTTTCCGGCTGCTGAACAAGATGGTGATGCTGCTGCACTGGCCGCTGGTGACGCTGCTGCTGGTGCTGGGGACGGAGGTCATCCGCCTGGTCTACACGCCGGCCTATGTGCCGGCCTACGGGCCGCTGGCGGTACTCGCCGGCTTCGGCTTCTTCCTCGGGCTGACCTATCCCTTCGTGCCGCTGATCGCGGTGCTGGAGAAGAACGTGCTGTTGCTGTTTTCGGGCCTGACCTCCGTCTACAATCTGGCGCTGGATGTGCTGCTGGTGCCACGCTGGGGCATCGCCGGTGCGGCGCTGGCCACGGGCAGCGCGGCGGTGCTGCAGCTGGCGCTTTACTGGTTCGCATTCCGGCGCGTGTTTTCGGTGCCGCTGAGCTTTCCCTTCGCGGTCGCCGGGCGCACGGCCCTCAACCTGGCGGCGCCGGTCGCCGTTGCCCTGCTGCTGAAGGAGCAGGTGGCCAACGTCATGCAATTGCTCCTGCTCATTGCCGGCTGCGGCCTGCTCTACGGCCTGGCGGTGTTCTTCAACCACGGCCTGGAGGTGGACGAACTGCGCCTGTTCGACGGCCTGCGGCGACGTGCCCGGGGCTGAGGGGCTGGTCATGGCAGCCGACGCACGCCGATTGACCGCCATCCCGGGCCAGGCCCGCGCCGGGGCGCTGGGCCTGTGGCTGCTGGTGGGCCTGATCCTCATCCGCTTCTTCCCGCTGCCGGTACTACCCGGGATTGGCCTGGCACCGGAGAACTTCCTGTTCCTGGCAGCGCTGCTCCTCTACGGCGGCCGGCTGTCGCGGCTGGCGTTCTCCAGCGGTCGGCTCTCGGCGGTGGTGTTGCTGCTGCTGCTGTTCAGCCTGCTCGACATCGCCCACGACTTCCTGCGCGGCGGGCTTATCGGCAACCCCGGCCGGCACCTGCGCGCGGCTGTCTACATCCTGCTGCTGGCCGACGTCTGCAGTTACCCGGCCACGCGGCGGCAGATCGTCAAGCTGCTGGTGCTGGTCGGGGCGGTGCAGGTGCTGTTCGGCAGCCTGGTGTTTTTCATTGGCGAGCCCTTTGCCTCGATCCGCGACTGGATGCTGCACTCGAGCGACACCGGGGAACTGATCATCGGTCGGGGCAGCCAGATCGCCAGCCTGTACGGTGCTCCGCATATCTTTTCCTACCTGCTGGCCTCATTCCCGTTCCTTGCGGTGGGCCTGTACCTGCGGGAGAAAAAGCTGATCTGGCTGGTGGCGCTGGTGGTGCTGGTGCTGGGGCTGTTCCTCAATGCCGAGCGCTCATCAGCGGCGGTTTTCTTCGTGGGGGTGCTGTACCTGGTGATGAAGACCCCGCACCGGGCACGGAACATCACCCTGCTGGCCGTGCTGGCGCTGGCCTTCCTCGGCCTGCAGCAACTGATCGGCAGCCGGGCCCCATCCGCGGATCCAGCGGCGGCGAGCCAGATGGCCTACTCGCACGGGACACTGACGGATCGCTTCGGCGGCACCAGCGTCGACGAGATCGTGAACCGGGTCATGTACCAGGTGCATGGCATCACCAGCGTGCTCAAGCACCCGGTCATCGGCCCGACCCAGCGCGAATATGCCCGGGAAGTCCTCGGCGAAGGCGCAGTGTTCTCCGGCGCCCTGGCGGCGGAGGTCCTGGCGCCCCACAACCACTACATCAACGCGGGTGTGCGGGCGGGTGTGCCGGGCTGGCTGGTGCTCGTCGCCTGCCTGTGGTCGCTGTGGAAGGCGCAGCGGGCGCTGAAGGCGGCGGTGCTGAGGACGCATGCGGACCTGCGCATCCCGTACCTCTGTTTCTCGGTCGGCGTGCTGGCGGTCATGGGCAATGCGGTGTTCCACAATGCGGGGATCTTCACGCCGGAGCTCGCGACCAGCACCATGGTGGGGCTGTTGCTGGCACTGTGGCGCCAGGTGCAACGCGAACCAGTGGTGTGGCGGACGGCGCCGGCACCGGATGCCGACGAGGAGTCGGGTGACGGACCCGACGGGGTTGCGCCACGCGCATGACAGGAGACGCGGGCATCGTTGCCACCGGCTGGCTGCTGGCCTGGCTCGCAGCAGGGGTGATCTTCCTGCAGGCCTGGCGCATCGTCCGTGTCAATTCACGGCCGGCGCTCGGCGACGCCTTCACCTACCTGCGCACCGCGCGGGAGATGCGCCGCCAGCGCCGGCTGTTTCCCGAGCTCTGCTTCTACCATACCGGCGAGCGCGAGCTGCTGCAGCTGCCGCCGCTGCTGATGGCGCTGCTGGTCCCGGTCGCGGAGCTGCCCTACGCGCTGGTGCTGAGCCTGGCGGCGGCGGTGGACCTGCTGACGGCGCTGCTGGTGGCCGGCGTCGGACACTTCCTGTTCGGGCTCGAGCCCTGGCGGGCGCTGCTGGCGGCGCTGCTGTTCCTGTTGACGCCGATCAACGCCATCATGACGGCATCGCTCACGCCACGCGGCCTGGCGTTGTTCTGGTTCACGGCCTTCGTGGCGGCGCTGTCGGCCTATGTGGCCGGTGGCAGCGCGGCCTGGATCCTGGCGGGCGGCGCGGCGGTCGCGCTCGCGCTGCTGTCCCAGCGCATGGTTACGCAGATCCTGGTGCTGGTGACGCCGCTGGTGGCCATGGGGTTCTGGCTGGCCGGCCAGCCACATTACGGCCATCTGCTCTCCGCGCTGCTGCTCGGCTTCGCGCTCGCCTGGCTGGTCTCCGGTGGGCGCTACGGGCCCGTGGCCCGCGACCATCTGCGCCGCGTGCTGGTGCATGCGCGCATCGGCCAGCAGCAGCGGCTGCGCCGTGAATTCGGCAACCCGGTGCAGATCGTCAAGGCCAATCCCTGGCTGCTGCTGCTCGCCGTCACGCTCGCGCTGGGCGGGAGCCGCGGACAGGTCCTGCCGGCAGAACTCGGGCTGGCTGCGGCTTTCGTCGTGGGCATGCTGGTGCTGGCGGTGGTCTGGGTGATGGGCAACAGCGTCAACCATGTGTTCTTCGCCAGCCCCATGGTGGCCTGGCTGCTGGCGGCAACGCTGCCGGCCGGCAGCGCCTGGCTGCTCGCGCTCGCGGGCCTCGGCCTGGTGGCGGTGGTCATCGTCTGGCGGGAGTTCGGTGTCACGGCCGCCAACCAGCTGCCGGATGCCTGGCTGGCGTGCTTCGCATTCATCCGCCAGCAGAACCTCCAGGGCGTTGCGCTGGTGGTGCCGCGGGTGAGCTTCCCACCGCTGGTGTATTACACGCCGCTGGTGATGGTGTCCTCGGGCCACGGCAGCAAGGCCATGACCTTCGACCGGCTCACCATCCGCCAGCGGCTCCAGGAAACGCAGTCCATGGCTGGCCTGGCCCGGGACCTGGGAGTGCGCTACGTCCTCGTCGATCGCGGCATCTGCTCCGCCGAGGTGCTGGTGGCGGCGGATGGCCTGCAGGCCCGGGGCTTTCGGCCGCTGTTCGACAGCGGGCAGGTGCTGTTGCTGGAAGCGCCTGCTGCGCCAGTATCGGCCTGATCGCCCGCCGCAGCCATGCACATCTGCTTCGTTTCGATGACCATCTACCCGGTGCTCCACGGCAGCACCGGCATCGAGCAGGTGGGTGGCGCGGAGATGCAGCAGTTGCAGATCGCCCGCCTGTTGCGGCGCATGGGCCACGAGGTCAGCTTCGTTACCGAGGATCACGGCCAGCCGGATGGCGAGGTCATCGACGGCTGTAGCGTCTACAAGGCCTACCGGCCGACCGCGGGGCTGCCCGGGCTGCGCTTCCTGCATCCGCGCCTGACCGGCATCTGGCGCGCGCTCGGGCGTGCCGGGGCGGATGTCTATTACAGCCGGGCAGCCGGTTTCGTGCCGGGCCTGCTGGCCTTGCTCAGGCGGTTCCAGCCGCTGCGCTACATCTATGCGGGAGCCAATGACGCGGATTTTCTTCCCGGCAAAGAGTGCGCGCGCCTGGCACGCGATCGCTGGCTGTTCCGCCATGGCTTGCGGCGGGCCGATGCCATCGTGGTGCAGAACGGAATACAGCGCGACCTGCTGAAGGCGCACTACGGCCGCGAGGGGGTCCTGATCCCGAACTTCCTCGATCTCGAACCCCGGCCGCTGCCGGAAGCCAGCCGCAACGAAGTACTTTGGGTGGGGCGCCTCATGTCCCTGAAGCGGCCGCTGCTGTTCGTCGAGCTGGCGCGCCGGCTGCCGCAGCTGCAGTTCACGATGATCGGGCCGCCGGCATCGGGCGAGGCGGGCCTGCACGAGCAGGTCAGGGCGGCGGCAGCGGGCGTGGGCAACCTGCAGTTCCTCGGCTTCCAGCCGCCGGCCGAAGTGGAAAAGCACTTCGATCGCTGCCGGACGCTGGTCAGCACTTCCAGCACCGAGGGCTTCCCGAACGTGTTCCTGCAGGCCATGCGGCGGGGCATTCCCATCGTTTCCTTTGTCGATCCCGACGGCATGATCGCCAGTAACGGCCTCGGCACCGTGGTCAGGGACGAACGGGAACTGGAGGCGGCCCTGCGCGCCAGCATCGTCCCGGGTGCCTTTGCCCCGGCGCCGATCCAGGAATACTTCTCGAGGCATTTTGGTCCCCAGGCAGTGGCCGAGCGCTATACGGAGCTGCTGGCGGAGCTGGGAAAAGCCCCGTGAGTCGTTGCCGGCCTGCCATGCGGCGCTTCGTCATCGCCAGCCTCGGATTGCTGCTGATCGGCTCTGCGCTGGCTGCCGACATCCACATCGATCCGTCGCGGACCAGCGGCTGCCCGGGCCAGGGCACGCTGGAGGCACCTTACTGCAACTGGCAGGAAGCCGGACCTCTGCGCGGTGGCAACCGCTACCTGCAGCGCCGGGGCACGGTATCGGGCAGCGGCGTGATGATTACAGCGGCGACCGGGCTCAGCGCCGCAGATCTCGCAGAAGAGCTGTTCATCGGCGCCTACGGGGAGGGCAGCGAGCGGCCGGTCATTCGCATCGACAACCCGCTGCCGGGCGGCCAGGACGCGAAGAGCTGGCGCCTCGCAGGGCCGGGCCTCTGGGCCTACCGCACGGCCGGCTTCCGGCATCCGAATCCGCTGGTGCTGCTACTCGATGGCCGGCGCGCCTTCGGTCCGGCGCGTGAACGTGCGGACCTGTGCACGCGGCACGGCGGCCAGCGGGTGGACTGGATGCATGCGGGGGACGAGCTGCTGCTCTGCTCGCCGCGCGGCAACCCGGCCGAGGTGTTCGGCCGGATTTCCGGGATGCAGCTGCGCTCGAACGAGCCCTGGGCGCCGATCTACATCGAAGGGCGGCGGCAGGTGATCATCGACGGCCTGGCGCTGGAAGGTGGCATGACCGGTGCGATCGACATTCGTTCCGGCAGCGGCGACATCGAGATCCGGAACTGCGAAATCGGGCGCGACAGCGCGAGTGGTGTCTATGTCACTGCTGCCGGGGCGCCGATCGGCGGCCTGGACATCCACCACAACCTCATCGACAGCGGCGTGCGCTGGGGTGCGGCCGGCTACGAGCCCGGGCAGTCGGGCGAGGGCGTGTATTTCAACGTCGCGGTGAACCATTCCCGCATCCACCACAACGAGATCGTGGCATGGACCCACAACGGCATCTACCTCAATGCCTACCGGCCCGGAGATCCGGGCGTGACCGACAACCTGGTGGACCACAACGACATCCACTGCGGGCCGCTGAGCAGCTACTTCGACTATTGCCGGCCCCTGGGTATCGATGGCTGGGGCGCCGGTGCCGCCAGTCGCAACCTCGTTTTCGCCAACCGCCTGCATGACTTCACGCTGGGCTCGCAGGTCAATGGCGACCGCAATGTCATCATTGGCAACTTCTGCTACAACGCGCTGAACAGTGCGGCGCGCCAACGTCCCACCGGCATGTGCTTCCGCGTGCAGGCCTACGTGTTCAGCCAGGACAACCTGATCGCTTTCAACACCATGGCAAATACCGCGGATGCTGCCATCGAGTTGGGGCCAGGTGACGGGGGCATCACCGCGGGCCACCGCGTGATCGGCAATCTCTTCTACGGTTGCAGTCACGATGCGCCTCCCGAACGGCGCGACGCCTGTATCGTGGTGGGCGCCGCACCCGGGGTCGGGCCGGCGGTGATCGAGGACAACCTGTTCTTCAATCCGGGTGGGCGCCCGGTGCGGATGCTTTATCGCAACCCGAGAGCGGTGGAGGCGCAGTACTGGCAGGCCGTGGCAGGCGATCGCCTCTCCGGCAACCGCGTGGCCAACCCGCTGTTCCTCGATGCACCGGCGGGGGACTTCGACCTGGCAGCGGCGAGCCCCGCCCGCAGGGATGTGCCAGTTCTCGAAGTGTCGGGCCTGGCAGGCCAGCCCCTGGCGCTGGGCGCCTGGCAGGGCGGGCCGACAGGAGAGGGTGCATGGCGGCTGGCACCCTGAGCCGGCGGGCAGCGGCCGGGGAGCCGGTGCGCATCCTGTTCCTCACGCCCTCGCTCCAGTCCGGTGGTGCTGAGCGCCAGCTGGTACAGCTGCTCCAGCAGCTCGACCCGCAACGCTACCGCATGACGCTGGCGACCATCGACATGCCTGGCCAGGATGATGGCCGGGGATATCGCGCGGACGTTCGTGCGCTTGCCCATCTGCGGCTGGTGGATCTCGGCCGCCAGGGGCGCTTCGACGTCATCGGCCCGCTGCTGCGGCTGCGGCGCCTGCTGCGCGAGGAGCGCATCGAGATCCTGCACCCGTTCCTCAACCTCGCCACCATGTTTGCGCTGACAGGTTCCTGGCGCAGCGGCATACCCGTCGTCGCCTCGGCCATCCGCAGCAGCCGGGATCCGAACCTGCTCTATCGCCTCTGCGTCCTGGCGCAGGCAGTGGGCTGTGACTACCTGGTCTCCAATTCCGAGGCGGGTTTCGACAACCGTTTCCGTCGCCGGCGCGCGAACTTCCGCGTCATCGGCAACGGCCTGGACCTGGCGCGCTTCACGCCGCGCCCGGAGGCGGCTGCACGACTGCGCGAACAGTTCGGCCTCGGGCGATTCCGGCGGCTGGTGGGCATGGTCGCCACGCTTTCCGCATTCAAGGACCACGAGGCTTTCCTCGATGTGGCCGCGCGCGTTGCCGAGAACCACCCGGATACCGGCTTCCTCGTGGTCGGCGACGGGCCGAGGCGTGCCGTGGTGGAGGCTTACGCGGCGCGGCCAGGCCTCGCGGAGAACGTGGTGTTCACCGGCCACTGCCGCGACGTCGATGTGCTGACCGGGATGCTGGATGTGGCCTGCCTGTTCACCAACTACCGTATCGTCGACGAGGGCCTGCCCAACGCGGTGATGGAAGCCATGGCCTGTGGCGTGCCGGTGGTGGCCACCCGCGGCGGTGGCACGCCCGAACTCATGACCGACGGCGTGGAGGGCTATATGGTCGCCGACAATGATGTCGCTGAAAGCAGTGCGCGGCTGCTGGCGCTGCTCGGGGACGAGCAGCTGCGCCGGACGATGGGGAGCAGGGGCAGGGCAAGGGCGGAGCGGCAGTTCAGCCTCGCGGCCTGCGTCGGTGCGTACGAAGCGCTTTACGAGAGCCTGTTGCCCAATCGCTGATCAGCCGCCGTTCGCCCCGGGCGCCGGCTGCGAGGGCCGTGCCAGCCAGGCGCGGGCCACCTGCCAGGCGAAGCGGGGGATGGCTGCCTGGCGCAGTGCGCGCTGCGGTTGCGTGAGCAGCCGGTAGAACCACTCGAGGTTGACACGACGCACGGCCAGTGGCGCGCGGCGTATCCGCCCGGCGATGACGTCGAAGGTGCCACCCACGCCCTGGCAGACGCGCACGCCAGGCAGTTGCGGCAAGTACCTCTCCATCCACAGCTCCTGCTTCGGGCTGCCGAGCGCTACGAACAGCACGTTGGCGCCCGAGCGGTTGATGGCGTCGATGACGGCGGCCATGCCGGCTTCATTCACGTAGCCATGGTGCCGGCCGACGATACCGATGCCCGGATGCTCGCGCTGCAGTTCGGCCACGGCCTGGGCATTGACCTCCTCGCTGGCGCCGAACAGGAACAACCGGTAGCCCTCCACGGCGCTGGCCGCGCAGATGGCCGGCATCAGCTCTGCACCCGGTACCCGGGCGATGTGTTCCTTCCACAGCAGGCGCACCGCCCAGACCACGCCGATGCCGTCGGGGATCAGCAGCGCTGCACCCTCCAGCGCGCGGCGCAGCACTGGCTCGGACTGGGCGGCGATGACCTTCTCCGGGTTCACGGCGAGGATGCAACCGGCCCGGTTGCCAGAAGCCATGTCGCGCACCTGATCGAGCGCGCGGGCCATGTCCACGCAATCGACGGGGACACCAAGGACTTTGACGCGCTTAGGCAGCGACAGCATGGGCGGGCGGGCTCGGTACGTTGTTCTCGGCAGGAGTTGGCAGAGCCGGCATCAGGCCGGCACCCTGACGGCCCCGTCTCAAGGCACCTCCCGAATCATACGGGCGGACCCCGGCAAGGCCAAGTAGCCGGGAGGAATCGGGTCATAATCCGCACGCTGCGCCGTAGCCGGGGGTGCGGGCGGGTGTGTGCGGGACCGAATCGGGGCGCCAGCCGGGGTCTGACCTTGAGCATGCACCTGATGGGATAACATCGGATTTCACGACTGTCGCCGCAGCCCGAAGGGGGGAGAGTGGATTCCATATCGGACACGGAGATCCGCTTCCGTTGCCTGGCCTGCGGCGCCGTGAATGCCATGGAACCGTCAGCCCTGGCCTGCCGGGGCTGTGGGCTGCGCCTGGTGGATGCCCATGGGGTGTTTCACCTTCTTGATGCCTCCTCGAAGGCAGAAGAGCGTGCTTTCTACGATTCCGCCTACGCCGGATCATCCGCTGAACCGGCCAAGGCCCCGATCACCAGCCTGCGTGAACTATGGGATCGTGCGGATGCACCACAGAATCAGCTGCTCTATCGCGTGACCGGGGACCTGTCCGGAAAGAAGGTACTTCTGATTGGCAACGGTGCGTCACGCAAGGAGCTCAGCTTCCTCGAGCAGCGGCCACTGCGCCTCGTTTACTCGGACCTGTCTCCCAATGCGGGCCAGGCCATCCAGAAGCAGCTGGATTTCCTGCCGTACCAGGCCGTGATCCGCTTTGCCGCCATCGATGCCGAGAACCTGCCGTTCGAAGATGCCAGTTTCGATGTCGTCTATGGCCATGCCATGGTCCACCACCTGCCGGATGTGGAGCGCTTCCTGCGAGGCGTGAAGCGCGTCCTCGTGCCTGGCGGCCGGGCGGTCTTCATGGACGATGCATTTTCACCCGTCTGGCACTACTCCAAGCAGACCTGGCTGAAGCCGTTGATGAAGTACAGCCACAGGAAGACCGGCATCTCGCCGGAGGACTACCGATTCTCCATGTCCGGCGGATTCAAGGAGAGCGAGCTGGCGGCAATGATGACCGGGCTGGGCCTGCAGCCATTTTTCCAGAGGGCCTGCCTGCTGGACTATCTATGGACGCGCGCCGCTGTGAAGCTCTTGCCCCGGCGCCTGTACACACCGCTGACGAGCGGGCTGCCGATGCGTGCGCTGGTCAGGCTGGATCAGGCGCTGGGCCGGCTGTCCTGGTATCGCGGTAACCAGATCCGGCTGGTGTGGGGCTTCACGAAAGCCTGAGCTGGTCGGTGGCGCTAGGATGAACTGCCACTGACAAGTACCTCGACCTTCGAAAAGTCGGCTTGCACGCTGCCCGGATCCGCGCGAGCCGCATCCAGGCAGACGACGGTCAGCAGGCGACGGTCGGGTTTGCCAGGCAGCGTCACCTCGATCGTATGGCAGGGAACGACTTCGCCGTAGCGAGGTGAGCGCCAGCCCGCGAGTGGCTGCCGGGTGCCCAGGTGCAGGCGGACCTCGCCACCACTCATCACCAGGGGCAGCGCCCGGTGTTCCGACACTGCCAGCGAAAGGACGTCCGCATCCTGTACCAGCGGACAGCCGAGGTGCCAGCGCACGCGTACCGGAGCCGCGGCCTGCCCGATGAGCCAGTCCTGGATCGCGAGATACCGGCCCCGTCGGTAGCTCACCGCACGCCAGTGGCTGATTCCGGCGCTTTGCCAGGCATCGTGGCGGGCCAGCAGCAGCAGCTGATCGGGGCTGGACTCGGCGAGCTCCAGCGTGGACCTGTAAGGGCCTCCCCACATGAAGGCGCTGAGCTGCCGTGCCTGGTCGGCGTCGTCCACCGTGGCGGTGTTATGCGCCCGGCTGCCACGGAAGTAGCGACGTTGCGCGGGGTCTCCACCGTACTGGCCGGTGCCGGGGTCGACGAACAGGTCCACTCCGTCCAGCGTGAACAGCACGGAGAGCGCATCGGCATGGCCATGCCCGAAGGAGGGTGGCATGCCGAGCGGGTTGTGCAGGAAGAGCAGCCGGTCGTGGCCGCTGAAACTCGCCACAGTGAGTCCGGCTTGCCTGAATGTCTGCTGTCGGGCTGCCGGAGGACTGTTGCGCCAGGACAGGCGCAACCAGGGCGACAGCGCCCAGCCGTCGTCACTGTCGCCGATGCGGGGAAGGTCCTCCGGTCCTGCAGCCAGCGCGTTGAGGAAATCCCGTGCCCGAGCCACAGCGGCATCGAGCGGCGGAACGGGCGGCTTGCCCAGGTGCTTGAGCAGCGCCTGTGCAAGCCCCATGAGGTCGGTAATGAAGAGCAGGTATCCCGTGGCCTGTTCCAGGCCGCCACCGTCGGGCAGCACCTGGCGCGCGGCCTCGGTTGCCAGCAGCTGGCTTGCGGTTCGTTGCCAGCGTGCGGCCGCTGCGCACTCGGGGAACAGCAGGCCCGCGTAGAGCAGGCCGACCGCCTCGGCGACGGTGTGATTGCCCGCCGACGAATACAGTGAGAGATGCCGCTCGATATGCCAGGCGTGGCCAACAACGATCTCGGCCAATACGGCGCGCAGCGGATCGCCAGGCCCGCCGCGGACCAGGTCGAAGGCGTGCAGGAGACTCACCAGACGCAGCGCCTCCTCCATGGCCGAGAGGTAATTGACACCCTGGCCTGGCGGATTGGCCTGCCACCAGTCGAGCAGCTGCGCCTCGATCAGCTCCCGCGCACGTTCGCGTTGCACCGGATCATCAGCGCCAGCACAGGCGAGTCCGACGAGATGCTGCAGACGGTTGATCTCCCAGACTACGCGCACATCGCCGTGGGGATTTCCCGGACGGTAGTCGATGCGCCCGCTGCGCGGCCAGGCCGCACCGCTGTGCGGATCGCTGTGCCAGAACATGCCCGTCCCGGCCAGCACCCAGCGGCCGAAGCAGGGCAGTTTCCCGGCCAGCAGCCTGGCGGATGCGGCAGCATCCATTTCCATCGGGAGGCGGAACAGCTGTGGTTCGGCAGCAGTGAGGAAGCGGCTGTCGCGGACAGAGTGCACCTCGGCACCATCGGCACTGGGCCAGCGCTGCGCGCCCGGCAACCGGTTGCGCAGGGCCTGGCCGATGCGATGGGCGATCTCGGCCGGCGACATCACCTGCAGGCGTCGCCAAAACCAGCGCATGCTTGGAGCATTGCCCATGGCTGCGCTACACGTCGACCGATGCATTCATGATCGGGCGGACGAGTTTCCGACCTGCTCGTAGATCGACAGCAGCCGGGCAGCGACGTGCGAGGCGCTGAAGCGGCTCGCGGCAAACTCCCGGTTGTTGGCGCCGATACGCATGCGCAGTTGTGGATCATCGGCCAGGTGCTGGAGGCGCTCGGCGAAGACGCGGGCATCCAGACTGTCGATGGCGAAGCCCATGCGACCATCTTCGAAGAAATCGCGAATGCCGCCGACGGGACGCGTCACCACGGGCAGGCCAAAGGCCATGGCCTCCAGCACCGAATTCGGCATGCCCTCGGCAAGCGAGGTGAACAGGTAGATGTCGGCCTCGCGGAACACCCGCGCCTTGTCAGGACCGGAAACGTGGCCGAGGAAGCGCACGTTGGCAAGGCGACGGCGCGCAACTTCCTGCTCGGCTGCGGCACGCTCGGGACCATCGCCGGCAATGGTGAGACGCGCATCCGGGCGGCGTAGCTGCAACTCCGCAAAAGCGGCCAAAGCCTCGGGAACGCCCTTGCCGGTATCGAGGCGGCTCAGGAAGAGGATGTTGCAGGAGTCCCTGGCAGCGGCCCGGTCGCTGGCAGTGGCGAAGACCTGGTCATCGACAACCGTCGTCTCCAGGAATATCGGTTCGGACACATCCAGACCATGCAGCACCTCCCGAAACTCCCTGGCGAGGACGATGCTGGCATCGACGCGGCCATAGATACGCCGGAACAGGCGCGGGAACCGCCGGTGTACGGCGGCCAGGGCATCGGGGTGCCAGCCCCGGTAATACACCAGCACCCGACGTTGATGGGCCTTGGCAATCAGGATCAGCAGTGCTTCCCGCAGCATGGCATGGCGGTCCATCGACGGATTGACGTGGACGAGGTCGAAGGAACCGACAGACAGCAGGCGATGGAAGCGCCAGTAATCGCCGAGCAGGCGGCAGAGTTTGCGCCAGCGCCCGCATTCGCCAGGAACCCGGCCGATTTCCAGGTAGACCTTGTCAGCGTCGAGGTAGCTGCGCAGGGTGCGGTAGTAGTTTGCGACGCCGCCGGGCAGTGACAGGCGCGGAACGGTAATGAGTACCTTCATGAGGTGTTTGAGACCTGCAGCGCCGGCCGGCCGCGGCTCTCCGGTACACTACGCGGCGTCATGTGTGGCATAGCAGGCATTCTCTGTGGCGATCCGGTGGCCGTCGTCGACCGGGCGCTGCTCGGGCGCATGACTGCGATTATCCAGCACCGTGGTCCGGACGGTGAAGGCCTGCACATCGCTCCGGGCATCGGGCTCGGGCATCGGCGCCTGGCGATCATCGACCCGGCCGCAGGCCACCAGCCGATGGTGGATGCGCAGTCCGGGAACGTCATCGTCTACAACGGCGAAGTATACAACTACGTCGAAATCCGCTCGGAGCTGGAAGGCCGCGGCCATCGTTTCAGCACGCACTCCGACACCGAGGTCATCCTCAGGGCTTATGTCGAGTGGGGCGTGGACTGCCTGCAGCGCTTCAACGGCATGTGGGCTTTCGCGCTCTGGGATGCCAGCCGCCGGCGCCTGTTCCTGGCCCGCGACCGGCTCGGGATCAAGCCGCTGCACTACTGCAGCCAGGGCGGGGACCTGCTGTTCGCCTCGGAGATGAAGAGCCTGTTCGCCGCGGGTGTGCCGCGCCGGCCGGATCTATCGCTCCTCGACGTGTACCTGACACTGGGCTACGTGCCCGCGCCGCATTCATTCTTTACTGGCGTGCACAAGCTGCCGCCGGGGCACTACCTGCTCGCGGACGGGCCGCGCATGGAGACCCGGCGCTACTGGGAGCTGCCGCAGGTCGAGGAGCAGGCGATGCGCCTGGACGCAGCTGCCGTGGACGAGGAGTTCAGCGCGTTGCTCGGCGATGCGGTGCGCATCAGCATGCGCAGCGATGTGCCCTTCGGCGCGTTCCTGAGCGGCGGTCTCGACTCCTCCTCGGTGGTGACGCTGATGACCCGGCAGACGCAGCTGCCGGTGGAGACTTTCACCATCGGCTTCGACGATGCGGAGTTCGACGAGCGGGGCCTGGCGCGCCAGGTGTCCGCGAAGGCCGGCACGCGCCACCATGAGGCCACCGTGGTTCCCGATGACCTCGACGTGGCCCTGGAGCGCGTGGCCTTCCACTACGACGAGCCCTTCGGCGATTCCTCGGCGCTGCCGACCGGCCACGTCGCCCGGCTGGCAGCCAGCCACGTGAAGATGGTCCTCACCGGCGACGGCGGTGACGAGCTGCTGTCGGGGTACTCCGCCTACCAGGTGGAAAAGCTGGCGAGCAGCTACCAGCGCGTGCCCGCGGTGTTGCGCCACCTGGCCGAAGCGGGCCTGGGTGCCGCTGCGGGTTTGCTGCGCGGCAGGCCGCGTTACGGCGCCAACCGCTATCGACGGTTGCTGGCCACCACGGCCGCGCCGTTCGAGGAGCGGCTCCTGACCAAGGCCGCCTGGCTGGAGCGCGACCGGCGCCGGGCGTTGCTGGCCGGTCATGCGGTGGTGCCGGTGGAAGAGGTGCTGGCGGAGCTGATGAAAGACTGCCGGCACCGTGACCCGTTCTACCGGCTGATGTACTTCAACCACAAGGTTTCGCTGCCCGACGACATGCTCACCAAGGTGGACCGCATGACCATGGCATGGTCCCTGGAAGCACGGGTGCCACTGCTGGATTACCGGCTGGTGGAACTCATGGCCGGCGTGCACAAGGACGTGAAGCTCGATGGCCTCACGCGCAAGGCGGTGCTGCGCCGTACGGTGGGTCCTGAATTGCCTCCAGCGATCCTGGCCGCCGGCAAGCGCGGCTTCGTGGTGCCGCTGCGCAACTGGTTCCGCAGTGACGATCTTGCCGGGGCCCGGGTTCGTGATGCCGCATCCCGGCTTGGCCTGGCGACGCCCGTTGCCGAAGAGATCCTGGCTGAGCAGCGCAGCGGCCGGCGTGACTACGGCAACCTGTTGTGGATGCTGATGGTGCTGGGTGCGGCGTTCGCCTAGGACTTGCCGGGTCGGTTCAGCTGCTCGTTGGTGTACCACCGATACGTCGCCGCCACCCCCTCGCGCAGCCCCACCGACGGCTGCCACCCCAGTCCCCGCAGCCGCCCGACATCGAGCAGCTTGCGCGGCGTGCCGTCGGGGTAGGTGGCGTTGAAGCGGATGGCCCCGCGGTAGCCGACCACTTCGCCGACCAGCGCGGCGAGTTCGCCGATGGCGATGTCCTCGCCGGTGCCGATGTTGATATGCGTGGCGGTGGGCGTGGTGGCGGCGGTGAAGCGCTCGCGCGGCAGGCCCATGAGGAACAGGCAGGCGTCGGCGAGGTCGTCGACGTGCAGGAACTCGCGCCGCGGCTTGCCGCTGCCCCAGACCTCCACTTCCGCCGCGCCGCTGGTCTTCGCCTCGTGGAACTTGCGCAGCAGCGCGGGCAGGACGTGGCTGGTCTCGAGGTTGAAGTTGTCGTAGGGCCCATAGAGGTTGGTGGGCATGACGCTGCGGTAGTCGGTGCCGTACTGGCGGTTGTAGGCGTCGCAGAGGCGGATGCCGGCGATCTTGGCGATGGCGTAGGGCTCGTTGGTGGGTTCCAGCGGGCCGGTGAGCAGGGCTTCCTCGGTGATCGGCTGCGGGGCGAGCCGCGGGTAGATACAGGAGCTGCCGAGGAACAGCAGGCGCTGGCAGCCGCTGTGGTGCGCGGCGTCGATGACGTTGTTGGCGATGGCGAGGTTCTGGTGGATGAACTCCGCCGGGAAACGGTTGTTGGCCTGGATGCCGCCGACCAGTGCAGCGGCGAGGTAGACGACGGCGGGCCGCTCCTCGGTGAAGAACCGGCGCACGGCGGCCTGGTCGGTGAGGTCGAGTTCGCCGCGACCACGCAGCAGCAGGTTGACCTGGCCCATGGCCTGCAGGCGCCGCACCAGCGCCCGGCCGACCAGGCCCTGGTGGCCGGCGACGAACACCGGTGCGTCGGCATGCCCGTCTGGTCCTGCGTGGTTTGCCATCGATCCTGTTCCTTCCGTGCTGGCTGCGGGCATTGGCTAATATTACCGGCTATGTGGAAGCGTCGCTGCCTTGCAACCTGGGCCGGCATCGGCCTGCTCGCGCTGGCACCGGCCTGGGCCATCGTCAATGGCACCATCGTCAGCGAGGCGCGCTACGCGGCGCGCTTTCCCTGGGCGGTGGCACTGGTCGGCAAGGAGTCCGGTGGCGTGTGCACCGCACAGCTGATCGCCCCGGACTGGGTGCTCACGGCCGCGCATTGCACCTCGACCAGCATGGCCGTGCGGGTGGGGGACCGCGACCGGACGCGCGCGCGGGTCGTCCAGGTGGCCGAGGCGATCCAGCATCCGCGCTACGACGCGAAGACCGGCGCCTGGGACATTGGCCTGCTGCGCCTGGCCGCGCCAGTGGCCGCCATGCCGGTGCCGGTGGCGAGCGTGGTGGAGGGCCGCGAGCTGTTGCGCGAGGGGGCGCTGGCCGTCATCGCCGGCTGGGGCCGGCGGGCGACCGGCCTCGGCCACTCGGAATTGCTGGTGGAGTCCGAGGTGGCACTCGCGGGCCTGCGCCGCGAGGAGTCGCGGTTCATCTTCATCGACCGGGCCTCCGGCCCCTGCGGTGGGGACAGCGGCGGGCCGCTGCTGCTGCCCCGTGCCGACGGCCAGCTGGTGCTGGCAGGCATCGCCAGCCGCGTGGCCGGCGACCTCTGCGCCGCCGGTGGCGGCATCAGCCTGTACAGCGATGTCGCCGCGGCGCGCGGCTTCATCGAGGGGCATGTGCGCTCGCTGGCGCCCTGAGGGGCCGGCGGACGGCGCGAGCCGCCGTGCCCCGGCGCCAGATGCATTGGCCGGCGCGCCCATTCCCGGTATCCTTTGCGCCCTGCTGGAAAATCCCCCGCCGAAGGAAGCCCCATGGCCGAGAAGAAAGAATTCGATCTGCTGATCAGGAACGTGCGCGTCGTCCGGCCGAATGCGGCCATGGTGGAAGATGCGGATATCGCCATCAGCAAGGGCAAGTTCGCGAAGATTGCGCCGGGCATAGCCGCTTCGCGCGCCCGCGAGGTGTTCGATGCGAAGAACCGCCTGGCCTTCCCCGGCCTGGTGGATCCGCACATGCACACCGGTATCTATTCGCCGCTGGGCGAGGATGCGGTGACCGAGAGCCGCGCGGCAGCCCAGGGCGGCGTGACCTCGAGCCTCAACTACATGCGCACCGGCGGCTACTACCTGAACAAGGGCGGCCCCTACAAGCGCTTCTTCCCCGAGGTGCTCGACATCTCGGAAGGCAAGTTCCATGTGGACTATGCCTACCACCTGGCGCCGATGAGCAAGCAGCACATCCGCGAGATCCCGATGCTGGTGAACGACTTCGGCGTCACCTCCTTCAAGATCTTCATGTTCTACGGCAGCCACGGGCTGCACGGGCGCTCGCAGAACCAGTCTGAGTTCCTGATGATCGGCAAGGACGAGAAGTACGACATCGCGCACTTCGAGTTCGTGATGCGCGGCATCCGCAAGGCGATGGAGAAGTACCCGGAGAAGGCCGACGACATCTCGCTCAGCCTGCACTGCGAGACCGCCGAGATCATGTCTGCCTACACGAAGATGGTGGAGGAGGAGGGTACGCTCAAGGGGCTGCATGCCTACAGCGCCGGGCGGCCGCCGCATTCCGAGGGGCTGGCGATCTTCATCGCCTCCTACCTGGCCAACGAGACCGACCTGCCGAACATCAACCTGCTGCACCTCACCTCGCGCAAGGCGGTGGTGGCGGCGCTGCAGATGGGCGCGGTGTTCCCGCACATCAACTTCCGCCGCGAGGTCACCATCGGCCACCTGATGCTGGACACCGACGCGCCCTGCGGGTCACTGGCCAAGGTGAATCCGCCGATCCGGCCGCGGCCGGACGTGGAGTTCCTCTGGGAGAGCCTGATCGAGGGCGACATCGACTGGGTCTGCAGCGACCACGCCTGCTGCAGGCACGAGATGAAGACCGATCCGCGCAAGCCCAAGGACATCTGGCTCGCCAAGTCCGGCTTCGGTGGCACCGAGTACCTGCTGCCGGCGCTGGTCACCGAGGGGCGTCGCCGGGGGCTCAGCTATAACCAGATGGCGAAGCTCACCAGCTACAACGCCGCGCGGCGCTTTGGCCTCGCCAGCAAGGGCGACATCGCCCCGGGGCTGGATGCGGACCTCGCCATCCTCGACCCGAACGAGACCTGGACGGTGCGCTCCGCGGATTCCGAGTCCGAGCAGGGCTACACGCCCTTCGAGGGCATGGAACTCACCGCGGCGGTCAAGACCACCTTCCTGCGCGGCCAGCGGGTCTACGACGGCGGCAAGATCGTCGGCAAGGCCTCCGGCAAGTACCTCAGCCGGCCGTACTGAAGAAAGCTCGGTGCCGGTGTTACGGTTCGGTTACTCGGGGCGGTAGCCCCGAGTAACCGAACCGTAACACCGGCACCGTTGTATTCAGCGTGCCTGGTTGTGGAGCTGGATGACGCCGGGGATGGCCGATTCCTCGGCCACGGCCGGGCGCCCGGGCTTGACGAAGGCGAGGCGCTCGCCGTTGCCCTTCACCCGCACCAGTTCCGCCAGCATCAGCAGGATGCTGGTGGTGTAGCGCTGGGCATCCACCGGGGACATCTTGCGCACCGAGGCGTGCACGGCGCTTTCGCCATTGGCGGGCCCCACGGCGTGGAGGGCCTCGCGCAGGGATTCGAACTTCTGGCGGATGCTGTCAGGGATCTGCTCGTCGCGCAGGTCCTCGAGGTGTTCCTTGTAGGCGCTGGCGAGGCGCTGTTTGATCGGGCCGTCGCCGGACAGGGTGCGGACGGCGGAGAAAAATCGGTCGGAAACCTGGCACATGGCAATCTCGACGGGACTGGTTTTTCTGCGTTCTGAGCCTGAGTAATTGGCCGTTTCCGGCACTTTCTGGGCGGCTCACAGACCGGGTCTGCTGGGAATGAATATTGCTGACGCAGGCCGGAAAAGACAAGGACGGCGAAGGGGTTTTGTGACGAAGCTCCGGCTTCGTCGCAGCGTAGCCGGGCCGGGGTTGACTTAAGGGGAGGGGGGGTAACGGTGCCGGTGTTACGGTTC
>QUBU01000003.1 GCA_014337915.1 Gammaproteobacteria bacterium | reverse complement strand
TCGATGCCTGTGATTGCAGTCACCGTTTGCCGGCGCGCCAGCGCCGGCCTGCCGTGGCGCGCGGAAATGCCGCAGGGCGCCGGCTGCATTACGTCAAATGATACGGACCGATGCCCGCCCGCTAGCGCTTGCCGCTGCCCGAGGCCAGGCCCTTCGAGTAGCGCACGCGGCGCTGGTCGTCGACGACCACCGCCTCGTAGCCGGGCACCGATGCCACGATGGCGAGGCCCTGCTCCGGCCCCTTGATGAACACGGTCTTGGTCAGGCCCTCGGTCATGACCGCATCGGGCCCGACGATGGTCACGCTGCGCACGCCGCTCGCCGACTTGCCGGTGCGCGGGTCGATGATGTGGTGGATGCGCTTGCCGCCCTCGATGAAGTAGCGCTCGTAGTCGCCGGATGTCGAGATCGCCTCGTCGACCAGCGCCAGGCGCGTCACCAGCTTGCTGGCATCGTCCGGATCGCGGATGCCGACGATCCAGGGTGCACCGTGGTGGTCGCCGAGCAGCCGCGTGTCGCCACCCGCGGTGGCCAGCGCATGCTTCACGCCGGCCGCCCGCAGCTGCGCGATCACCCGCTCCACCGAATAGCCCTTGGCGATGCCGCCGAGGTTGATGCGCGTGCCTGGCATGGTGAAGCGGATGCTGTGGGCCGCCGGGTCGAGTACCACGTGGCGGTAGTTGATCTCCGGCAGGCGCGCGGCGATCTCGGCATCCGTCGGCCTGACGTGGCGGCGGTAGTCGTAGAGCTGGCCGACGCTGTCGAAGGTGATGTCGAAGGCGCCCTGCGAGAGCACGGACATCTCCAGCGAGCGCGCCACCAGCCCGTAGAGTTCCGCGCTCACCGGCACCGGGGCCTCTGCTGCACGGGCGTTGACCCGGGAAATCTCCGAGTCCGGCCGGAAGGTGCTCATCCCCGCCTCGATGCGGTCGAACTCGGCCATGGCCGCGGCGATGAGCGCGCGCGCCTCCGGTTCGCTGTCGTGCCAGATCTCGACATCGATGCGCGTGCCCATCTTGTCCTGGCTGTCGGCATACCAGGCGGCATGCGCCGCGGCGCTGCAGCCGAGCGCCAGGATGGCGACGCAGGCCGGTAACGGCCGGTAAAGGCTCCTCATTGCGGGTACACCAGCAGCCACGGGGGCCGCCAGCGTACCCCAGCGCGCGGGCTCAGAACCAGAGCGAGAAGAACAGCTGCAGCACGCCGGCGGAGAAGCTGTACAGCGGCTCGCTGCCGGGCGTGGCACCGCTGCCGCGGATGTCGCGGAAGTCGTCGTAGCTGTACATGAAATGGTCGTAGACGAGGTTCACCGACCCCTTGTCCAGCATGTCAGTGAAGCGGATCGGCACTTCGTAGCCGACCGCGAAACGCAGTGCATGGCTGTTGAAAGTGCTGAGCTCCTTGTCCCGCGCCAGGAAGTTCTGCGCGTCGGCATAAGGGAACAGGTCGCTGTAGAAGTCCGCGGCATTCTGCGTGTAGTAGCGATAGCCGACATCGAAGGTCCAGCGCCGCCAGGGATGGGTGTAACCCACGTCGAAGGTGGAGGCGCCGATGCCCCAGCTGTCGTCGTAGTAGCGGTAGCCGGCGTAGACCGCCGCCCGGTAGGGCAGGAAGTAGCGGGCCCGCAACGCCACGGCGTTGCTGTCGCGGGTGCGCGGGTAGACCTCGTCCTGGTAGCTGTAGCCGGTGGCGCTGCTGCCGTCGGCGTAACGCACCCGGCGGTAGGGATTGTTCAGGTAGCCCTCGTCCGCGACCGCTTCGTAATCGAGGCTGGCCAGCAGGTTGCGCGTCAGGATCTGCGAAAGGCCCAGGCGATAACGCCAGTGGTCGGCGGGCTGGTTGAAGGTCGAATCGCGCTTGCCGACATCGTCGGCACCGCGCCCGTAGCCCATGGACACCGTGGTCAGGCCGCCAAAGACTTCCTGGCTGAGGCCCAGGTTCCAGGTGGTGGCCTGGTAGTCGCTCTCATCGCTGCGCGTCCAGGCGGCACTCATGGTGGTGTCGCCACGCAGGTAATCCACGCCGAACGTGGTCTCCTTGCGCTCCTCGCTGTAGGGACTGGCCTGGGTGACGACGTCGATGGAGGCGCTGCTGACGGTATCGACGTAGTAGTTGGCGCTGAAGGAGAGATCCTGGCCGGCACTCTTGCGCACCAGGATGGAGGGGCCATCGATCTGCACGCCGCCACCGTCGTAGTAGTGGTAGAGGACGTCGGCACGGTCCTCGGGAAGCACGCCGGCGTGCAGGCCGAGACTGGCGAGGAGCAGGATGACGCCCAGGGCGGTGCGGGCCCGGGCTGGTTCCAACCGGAGGATCTGGTCCATGCGGCTCGTCCTAGTTGCAGCCGCAACCGCCACCACTGCTGCCGGTGGCGCCACGGGCGGCCTCGCGCGCCTCCAGCACGTGGTGCGTGTAGGCGGCGGAAACGGGGTTGCGCTCCCAGCTCATGATGGGATCGGCGAGGCGGTCACGCTCGTAGGGCTTGACCCAGGGCTGGATGCCACAGCCGGAGGCCGCCATGGCCAGCAACAGCAGCAGGGTGGCGCGCGCTTTCATGACTTCTCCCGGATGAGGCTGCGCACCTGGTCCTGGTACTCGTTCTCGGTACCGGGCGTGTAGCCGTAGTGAATGAAGCGCACCTGGCCCTTGCGGTCGATGATGACCGTGCTCGGCATGGCGGTGACCTGGTAGAGCTTGCTGACGCGGTTATCGCGGTCGAAGAGCACCGGGAAGCTGACCGGCGTGTCCCGGAGCCACTGGTCGGCGCCGCCGCTGTCTTCCTCGACGTTGACCGCCAGCAGCGTGAAGCCGAGGCCCTTGTAGCGCTGGTAGATCTGCTCGAGCAGCGGCATCTCCTTGCGGCAGGGACCGCACCAGGTGGCCCAGAAGTTCACCAGCACCACCTGGCCCCTGAGGCTGGAGAGCGAAACGTCGCCGCCGGAGCGTGCCGGCAGGCTGAATTCAGGCGCTGGCGCGCTGGCGGGCGCAGCCGGCGCCAGGCCCGGCAGCATCAGCAGCGTCACCGCCAGGGCGGCGAGCGCGGGTCTTGCGCGGTTCGGCAATTGCATATCTGCCCTCCTCCTCAGAAGAACACCGTGGCACCGAGGGTGAACTCGATGTTGTGCGTGGACTTGTCCTCGCCGGTGATGTCGATGTCGAACATGTGGTCGCGGACGTCGAAATGCAGCGCCAGCCAGTCCAGTGCCAGCACCCGGTAGCCGGCGCCGTAGGTGAAGGTGAAGTAGTCGTCGCCGGCGAAGCGGGTGCTGCCGGCGCCGACCAGCAGGTAGAGCGCGCTGTTGAACGCATGGTTGCTGCCGATGAACACCTCGCCGGGCAGCAGGTTGTAACCCAGCGAGAAGTCGTAGTAGCGGAACTCGCGCTCGTCGCTGGTGAGCAGCGGCGCGCTGCTGCCGGAGAGGATCTCGTAGCTGGTCTTGCCGGCATCGCTCTGACCGAGCGTGGCCTCGGCGAACAGGCCTTCGGTGATGTGGTACGCGAGCCGCGCCCCGTACACGGTATTGCTGCCGAAGTCCTCGATGCTCAGGAAGCCGATGTAACCGCCGACCTCGAAGTCCTCGGTGTCGACTTTCGGCCGGCTGACGTCACGGCGCTCGACCTGCGGGTCGATCACCGGACGCGCCTGGTCGGCTTCCGCCTCGCGATCCAGCGATTTGCTGGCGCAGCCGGCAGCACCCGCCGCCGCCATGCCGAGCAGCGCGAGCCTCAGAAGAAAAACGCGAATCCTGCTTTCCATTCTTCCACTTCCTCGTTGTCGTCCCGGCTCGTGAACACGATGTCGCCCGTGTACTCGGCGCGGAACATGAAACGCCTGGTCAGGTAGGCACGCAGCCCCAGGCCTGCCTGGCCATACTGGTCGGTACGATCCTCGGTGCTCACCAGGCTGGCCCGCGGGCTGATGGTGAGCACGCCGGTGCCGAGCAGCAGGTACGGTGAAATCCGCCAGTCGGGGAATGGCGTATGCACCAGCCGCAGGCCGGCCATCCAGCCGTCGGAGTAGTCGCCGCTCAGCTGCGCGGCCAGCAGTTCCACCGAGAGGTTGGCGGACATGCGCCAGGCGCCGGTGAGCGAGATGGAACTCGCGCCATCGAAATCGCCGAGGCTGAGCGAGGTCTCCCAGCGGCGGCTGGCGAAGTCGTCCCAGCCCGGATCGCTGATGACCAGCGGTTCGCCGCTGGTCTGCAGGGTCTGCGCCAGCTGCGCATCGCGCACCCAGCCGGTCACGCCGCGGTCGGTGCGCACCTCGAACCAGTCGGTGCGCCGCTTCAGCACCTCGATCTGCGCGCCACGATCAGCCACATGGAATACGGGATAGCCGCGCCCCGGCCCGGTGTGCATCTCGATGTAGGGCTCGGCCACCACCACCTTGAGGGTTTCGCGCTTTGCATAAGCGGGAGCCACCAGGACGAGCGCGGCGAGCAGGGCGATGAGGATCCTGGCTGGCATGCGACCTCAGTTCAGCGGAGCGTCGAAGGGGTTGTTGTAGTACTGGCCGCCGAGGTCCACCCACTCGGCCAGCAGCTTGAGTTCGGCGGCGCTGAGCCAGCCGGCATGGCTGCCACCGTTGAGGAAGCGGTTGAAGAAGCCCGGCGACTGCAGCGCGCCAGCCGTCGACATCACCGCGCTCACCGGCACCGGTGCGAAGATCGGGTCGCCGGTGTCCGGATCGACACCGACCTGCACCAGCACGTCCTGCAGCGCACCGCCATTGAGCTCCTGCTCGTTGTCGCCGAAGAACAGTTCCACGTAGGACTTGAAGTACTCGGGCCGCAGGTCGGAGGCACCGGCCGAGAGATCGAGCTGCCCGGCAGGTACCTGGGCGGCACCGTTGCCATCCACCACGTTGTGGCAGCTGGTGCATGTGTGGTCGGCCACCACCATGCCGTTGCCGTCGAGTACCTGGCGGTTCACTGCCCACAATGGATGGATGTGCGCCTCGTAGTTGATGGTGATGCGGCACTGGGGCGTCCAGGCGGCCAGGCAACCTGCGGTGGTGGGTGCCGGCGTGGTGAGGTCCGCGTAGCTGGCGGTGAAGCTCGCATCCGGGGCACGGCCGGAGGCCACGGCGTCGGTCCATACGTCGTCGAAGCGCAGGTCCACGCCGGGCGTGATCGCCGCGCAGTCCGTCGCGCAGGAGATGCGCGCCCGGGCCTCGGCCATGGTCTCGCCGCTGTCGGCGAACAGCGCCGGATTTGCATGCGGGAACGGCTGGCCGTCGAGCGCGGCCCCCGCCCAGACGCTGTTGAACAGGCCATCGCGCCCATGCGACAGCTGCGCGGCGGGATCATGGCAGCCGTTGCAGCTGCGCACCTCCCCGGCGCGCAGCTGCAGCCAGTTCTGGTGGCGCGCGCTGATGCGCCGCCCCTGGGCATCGAGCACGCTGATGGCAACCGGCACGTTGGCGGGCACCTTCACCACCACCGAGCCGTCGGGCTCCACCATGGTGTAGCCGAGGATTTCGCGCATGCCCTGCCCGGCCGAGGCACCGAAGGCGGAGTTGTCGAAGTCAAGCACCGTGCGGTCGGGGATCGCCACCGCCTTTTCCAGGCGCAGGAACCGCGCCGGGCGCTGGTCGGCGGTGGTCAGCGAGGGATCTGCCGTGGTGGCGATGTCGCGCGAGGCCACGCCATCGATGTCATAGACACTGCGGATGCGGATCAGGCCCACGCCCTCGGCCAGCAGGCCGGGATCGAGTTCGCCGGTGTTCTCCTTGTCGAAGATCACCGGTGGCAGCGGCTGCGACTCCAGCGCCACGACGTCGGTGTACATGACGCCCTCCAGCGGCGCGACCACCGGCAGCTGGGTGCTGTCACGCGGGTCGTAGACCCAGATGCCGTAGATGGGCGGCGCCGCCTGCGCGCCGGGGACCGCCAGGCGCTCCGCGGTGCAGGGCATAGGCCGGCCGCCATCGAGCACGCGGCACTGGCTCCAGCTGACGAGCAGGCGGCCGGTCCCGTCGTGCAGCGGATAGGCGGCGGCGTAGGTGCCGCGCGGGGAAATGCTGCCATCGGTCAGCGCATCGTTCACCGTGGCGGCAACCTGCGCCGGCCCGGTGAGGATGCCGATGTCGGTGGCCAGCGGCTGGGTGTTGTCGACGTACTGCGCAGTGTCGATGACCACCAGGTTGCCGCCCTGGCTCAGGGCGCTGAAGGGCCGCAGGATCGTCAGCAGGCGGCCATCGGCCATTTCGCGTGGCTGCAGGAACTGCACGGTGGCGCCACCGGTGCCGGTGGCATGGCTGTTGGCCCCGTAGAGGAGCTGCAGCCCGGTGCCGTCCGGGTTCATGCGATAGAGCGACATCTCGCCGACGCTGCCGGCGTTGTCCCAGCGGGTGAAAGCCACCTCGCCGCTGGAGAGCACGGTGGGGTCGAGGTCGTGGCTCTGGTTGAAGGAGACCTGGTGGATGTTGCCACCGTCGGCATCCATGACGTGCAGCACGAAGGCCGGCTCGCGCCGGTCCTCGTCGAGGCCGGCGTACTGCAGCTTGCCCTCGTCGACCAGCACCGCGCCGGTCTGGCGCTGGCGCGTGGAGGAGAACAGGATACGGCCGTCCGGCAGGTAGTGTGGGGCGACATCGTGGCCGGCCGCCGCGATCACGTCCGAGCTGATGACCCGGCGCAGCACGTCACGGACGCGGTCGTACTCCCAGATGCCCCACTTCGGCTGGTCCTCGTCGTCGGCGCCCGGGATGATGGGCCCGCACATGGCGAAGATCACCCGCTCGCCGTCCCAGGAGGGCTCGACGTCGCGGATGTCGTACTGGCCCTGCGTCATGGCGCCGGTGACGTTGCGGGCGGCCGCCGCTGGCGCGGCGCGCTCGCGTACCCAGAGCTCGGCACCGGGGTTGAAGCTGCGCAGGCGACGGGCATCGGCGGGCACCGGCTGGCCCTGGCCGTTCGCCGGCAGCGGCCGCGCCACGTAGGCGATGGCGATATCCGGCACGACCGGATCGGGCCCCTGCCCGCTGCCGACGCCGACGCCACCGCCGCCGCAGGCACCGAGCAGCGCGCCTGCTCCCAGTACGACAGCCGTCTTCAGAAAATCAATACGCACGCGTTCGTCCCGCACCCGGTACGCCATGGCACACACCCGCATTCATCCAGCACCCGCGGAAAGTCTGAGCCCGCGCGGCGCGGACAGACGCAGCGGAGCTAACGTAATGCATCGCGAAATCAGCGGACTGTTAAGGCGATCACAGAAGGGGATGGTCATCCGGCGCCTACACTTGTCCCCAGCGCGCAATGCGCTGTTGTGTGCGGACGGGTGCTATGGACGGCGGATTCACGCGGAAGCCCTCGCGGGCTTCCCCTGGGACATGCATCACGGATGCTGCGGTCAGCGGCCCGGGGCGGGTGACGGCCCGCAGCCTGGTGCTCGGCCTGCTGCTGGTGCTTGCCAGCGGCAGCGCAATGGCCGGCGCGCGCGAGCAGGCCAAGCGCATGCATGACCGCCTGGCCGGCGTGCCGCCCACGGCGGCGACGCTGGACGCGATGGCGGCCGACATCGCCGGCGGCAATGCCATGGCCGCGGCCGACAGGGCGATGGAGTCGCCGTCCTTCTACAACGTTACGCTGAAGAACTTCGCCGCGCCCTGGACCAACAAGGCGCAGTCGGTGTTCGTGCCGCTGAACGACTACACCGCCACCATCGTCGGCATGGTGCGCGACGACGTGCCGTTCAACACGGTGCTGTCGGCCAACATCCTCTACGTGGGCGCGCCCGCGCTCGGGCTACCGGCCTATTCCATGGCCAGCAATGCGCACTACCAGGCCATGGACGACCAGGGCGTGGACCTCAAGGCCGGCCTGGTACAGACGACGCAAAGCGCGGTCACCGACCTGCCGGCCGCGGCCATCGCCGGCGTCCTCAGCACGCGGGCGGCCTCCGAGGCGTTCTTCATCGCGGGCACGAACCGCGCCATGTTCCGCTTCACGGTGCTCAACCACCTGTGCAAGGACCTCGAGGAACTCAAGGATCCCTCCCTGCCCGTGGACCGCATTCCGCAGGACGTGTCGCGCTCGCCTGGCGGCGACAGCCGCGTGTACCTCAATGCCTGCGCCGGCTGCCACACGGGCCTGGACCCGATGACCCAGGCCTTTGCCTACTACAACTGGGACCAGGCCGCCGGCCGGCTGGTCTACACGCCGGGGCAGGTGCAGCCGAAGTACCTGATCAATGCCGACAACTTCAAGACCGGCTACGTCACCCAGGACGACCACTGGGTCAACTACTGGCGCCGCGGCCAGAACCGCGTGCTCGGCTGGGCCAGCAGCGGCAACGGCAGCGCCGGTACCGGCAATGGCGCGGCCTCGCTGGGTGCCGAGCTGGCCAACAGCGATGCCTTCGCGCGCTGCCAGGTGCAGAAGGTGTTCCGCAATGTCTGCCTGCGCGAGCCGACAAATGGCGCCGACCGCGGGCAGGTCGATTCCATGGTCAGTTCCCTGAAGACCGGTGGCTACAGGCTCAAGCGCACGTTCGCCGAGGCTGCCGTGTACTGCAAGGGAGACTGAGCATGAAACGGAGCGAGGCAAGCATGACCCTGCTGCAGCTGATCCCGGCATTGCGTCGCACGCTGCTGGCTGTCGCCACTACCCTGCTGCTCGCCGCCTGCGGCGGCGGCGCCAATGTGGTGAACAATCCGAACCTCGCCAGCGGCAACCCGGGCCCGTCCGCCTACGGTGGCCCGCCGCCGCAGACCAGCGACATCCAGGCCTTCATGTCGGCGCTCTGGTCCAACGTGCGCGACGGTACCCCGGCGGACTGCGGCTCCTGCCACGGGGCCGGCGGCCAGGCACCGCAGTTCGCGCGCGAGGACAACGTGAACCTCGCCTACGAAGCCGCCAACACCGTGGCGAACCGCAGTGACCCGCCCTCCTCGCAGCTGGTGCAGAAGGTGGCGGGCGGCCACCACTGCTGGCTCGGCAGCGACGGCGCGAGCCTCGGTGCCTGCGCCGACATCATTGCCCAGTGGATCCAGAACTGGGCCAACCCCACCGGTGCGGTCGGCACGCGCCAGATCAACATCCAGCCGCCGGTGCTCAAGGACGTGGGCCAGAGCCGCGCCTTCCCGGCGGACCCGACGCTGTTCCAGACGCTGCTCTACCAGCCGATCCTCACGGAGTACTGCGCGGCCTGCCACAGTTCCACGGCGCGCACGCCCGAGCAGCCGTTCTTCGCCGATCCCGACCTCGCGGCGGCCTACGCCGCGGCGAAGCCAAAGATCAACCTCGACCATCCCGACCAGTCGCGCCTCGTGGTGCGCCTGCGCGACGAGTTCCACAACTGCTGGAGCGACTGCGCGGCCAACTCCGCCGAGATGCAGGCGGCCATCGAGGCCTTCGCGGCCCAGGTCCCGGTCACCGGTGTCGCAGCGAACCTCGTGGTCAGCAAGGCACTGAAGCTTACCGACGGCACGGTGGCCAGCGGCGGCAACCGCTACGAAGCGAGCCAGATCGCGCTCTGGGAATTCAAGGAGGGTTCGGGCATCACCGCCTTCGACACCAGCGGCGTCAACCCGGCAATCAACCTGACGCTCTCCGGCGACATCAGCTGGGTGGGCGGCTGGGGCATCAACATCAAGTCCGGCAAGGCCCAGGGCTCGACCACCACCAGCCGCAAGCTGCGCGACCTGATCGGCGCCACCGGCGAGTATTCCATCGAGGCCTGGGTCGCCCCGGGCAACGTCACGCAGGAGGATTCGCGCATCGTCAGCTACTCGGCTGGCACCACGGCGCGCAACTTCACCCTCGGCCAGACGCTCTACAACTACGACTTCTACAACCGCAACGCGCAGAGCGACGGCAATGGCGAGCCGCGCCTGTCCACCGCCGACGCCGCGCGGCGCCTGCAGGCGACCCTGCAGCACGTGGTGGTGACCTACGACCAGGTCAACGGCCGGCGCATCTACGTCAACGGCGAATACACCGGGGACGCGGATCCGGTGGGCGGCGACAACCTCAACGACTGGGACGACACCTTCGCCTTCGTGCTCGGCAACGAGGTCTCGGGAGACCGCCAGTGGAAGGGCGTGCTGCGCATGGTGGCCATCCACAACCGTGCGCTGACCCAGGCCCAGGTGCAGCAGAACCTGGCGGTCGGCGTCGGCGAGAAGTACTTCCTGCTGTTCTCGGTGGCGAGCCAGGTGGACGTGCCCAACGCCTACGTCATGTTCGAGGTGGCGCGTTTCGATACCTACAGCTACCTGTTCCAGAAGCCGGTGTTCATCGTCCTCAGCGACACGCCGCCGCCGCTGAACATCCCGGTGAAGGCCATGCGCATCGGCGTCAATGGCGTGGAGTCCGCCGTGGGCCAGGCCTACGTCAACCTCGACACCACCGTCGGCGCCTCCGGGCAGGCGCTGGGCGGCGTCGGCACGGTGATCCCGCTCAACCTGGGCCCCGATGGCGACGAGTTCTTCCTGACCTTCGAGGTACTCGGCAACCACACCGACGTGCGCACCGAGCCGGCGGTGCTGGTACCCCCGCCGCCGCCCGACGGCCCGCCGCAACCGGACATCGGCGTGCGCGTCTTCGACGAGATCAACGCCACCATGGCACAGGTGACCGGCGTGAGCACGCAGGACCCCGGCGTCAAGGCCACCTACACCACCATCAAGCAGCAGCTGCCGGCGGTGGAGAGCATCGAGGGCTTCCTCTCGGCCCATCAGGTCGGGGTGGCGCAGCTCGCCATCGAGTACTGCAACGCGCTGGTGGACAGCACATCGCTGCGCAGCGCGTTCTTCCCGGGCTTCAACTTCGCCCTGCCGGCCAGCCAGGCTTTCGACACCGCCGGTGAGCGCGACCAGGTGCTGGACCCGCTGGTGGCCAGGGTGCTGAACACCAGCCTGGCCACGCAACCCTCGGTGGAGATGAAGGCGGAACTGAACAACCTCATGGACCGGCTCACGGCCTGCGGCGGCAGCTGCGCCGCGGACCGCACGCCCGTGGTGGTCAAGGCCAGCTGTGCCGCTGCGCTCGGCAGCGCCGGCATGCTGGTCCAGTAGGACGGAACGAGGCATAGCTTATGGCGCGCAATCGCAAGAGTTTTGGCCTGGACGAGCCGCTGCGGCACCCGGACCACCGGCGGCCGCTGAGCCGGCGGGACTTCATCGCCCAGGGCTTTGCCCGTGGTGGCGCGGTGCTCGCCGGCGCCTCGATCTTCAGCCTGTTCGCCAATCCCCGGGCAGCGCACGCCGCTCTTTCACCGGACATCCAGGCTCTGCTTGGCCCCTGCGGCATCTCCAACCTCGGTGCCGGCAAGATTCCCTTCATCTGTTTCGACCTGGCCGGTGGCGCCAACCTCGCCGGATCCAGCGTGCTGGTCGGCCAGCAGGGTGGCCAGCAGGATTTCCTCAGCACCGCGGGCTACAGCAAGCTCGGCCTGCCGGGCGACATGACGCCGGCCTCGGGCATGGGCAGCTTCATCGACACCACGCTGGGCCTCGCCTTCCACAGCGACAGCGCCTTCCTGCGCGGCATGAAGACCCGCCTGTCGGCGGGCACCATGGCCGCGATCAACGGCGCGGTGATCCCGGCGCGTTCGGAGAACGACACCGGCAACAACCCGCACAACCCGATGTACGCCATCTGGCGCGCCGGGGCGGATGGCGAACTGCTGACCCTGATCGGCTCGCAGAGTTCGGACTCCGGCGGCAATTCAATGGCCCCGGCCGCCATGGTGGACGTCTCGGTGCGCCCCACCAAGGTGGATCGCACCAGCGACGTCACCGGCCTGGTGGACACCGGCAAGCTGGTGGGCCTGCTCGCCCAGGACGATGCGGTGGCGGTGATGGAGTCCATCGAGCGCATCAGCCACAGCAAGCTCGGCCGCGTGGATACCAGGGTCAGCACCGATGCCGTGATCAAGGATCTGGTGCGCTGCGGCTACGTGAAGTCGGCATCGATCACCGACCGCTACGGCAACCCCTCGGCGCTGAATCCCGAACTGGACACCCAGATCAAGGGCGCCACCGGCATCTTCAGCGACGCCGAGTTCGCCGGCGACGGCGAATTCCGCAAGACCGCCGCGGTGATGAAGATGGTGATCAACGGCTACGCGGGCGCGGGCACCATCACCATGGGCGGCTTCGACTACCACACCGGCGATCGCTCCACCGGCGAGCTGCGCGACTTCCGCGCCGGCGTCTGCATGGGCGCCTGCCTGGAGTACGCCGCACGCGTGGGCGTGCCGCTGATGCTCTACGTGTTCAGCGACGGCTCGGTCAACTCCAGCGGCATGCTCGACAACTCGCCGAACGGCCGCGGCAAGGGCGTGTGGACCGGTGATGACCAGAACACGGCCGCGAGTTTCTTCCTGGTCTACAACCCGGGTGGGCGCCCGGTGCTCTTCACCGGCGATGGCCGGCCGGCGGAGCGCCACCAGCAGCTCGGCTGGTTCCGCGCCGACGGCTCCGTGGAGACGGCCGGCACGCCGGCCGCCAACAACGTCAACCTGCTGGTGGAAACCGTGGCGCTCAACTACATGGCGCTGCATGGCGAGCAGAGGCAGTTCGCCAGCAAGTTCCCCATGCATGGCCTCGGCCCGGCGTCGCTGCGCGATTCACTGACCGCCTTCAATCCGATCGTGAACGGCACGATCTAGAAACCGCAGCAGCAGCATTCTTGCCGCAGCCGGTGCCAGGCCGGCAGCGGGCAGCGCCCTGCGGTAGCATGGCGCTGCATGCGCATCGGCATTGAAGTCAGCACCGCCTGCCTGCGGGAGCCCACCGGGGTCGCTCATTACGCACGCTGCCTGGCCGAGGCCCATGCCGCCGCGTTTCCCGATGACCAGCTGGAGCTGCTGGTCCGGCTGTCACGCTGGCGCCGGCGCGCCTACCTGCAGAATCCGGCGAATCTCCCGGTGCGCATCTACCACGGTCCCTGGCTGCGTTCCCCGTGGTTGCGCCCGGAGCTGGTCCACGGCACCGAGGCCTGGCTGCCGCCCTGGAAGGAACCTGCACGGGTGGTGACGGTCCACGACCTGGCGGTGCTGCGCTTCGACGAGGAGTGGTTCGCGCCGGCGGCATTCCGTGCCCGCAAGCGCCGCGCCTACGAGCAGCTGCGCGACGCCGCGGATCTGGTCATCGTCCCCAGCGAGGTCACGCGCCAGGACCTGCTGGAGTTGTTCGGTTACGACCCCGGTCGGGTGCACGTCATCCCCCACGGCATCGAGGCGCGCTGGCGACGCGACGCCATGGCAGACCCAGCGGTGCTGATGCGCCACGGCCTGGAACCCGGCTTCGTGCTGTTCGTCGGCCGCATCTCCGCCCGCAAGAATGTGGTGCGCGCCATCGAGGCCTTCGCCCGCTCCCCCGGCGCCAGGGAACGCATGCTGGTCCTTGCTGGACCCATGGCGGTCGGTGGCGAGCTGGTCAATGAAGCCATCGGCCGGCTTGGTCTCGCCAACCGCGTGCTGCTGCCCGGGTTCTGCAACGACGAGGAGATCGAAGCCCTGTACCGTGCGGCAGGCACACTGCTGTTCCCCACCTTTTACGAGGGTTTCGGCCTGCCGATCCTCGAAGCCATGGCCTGCGGCCTGCCGGTGGTGGCCGGTAGCCGTGGTTCGGCACCGGAAGTGGCAGCGGGCCACGCCGAGATCGCCGATCCCATGGACGTCGACGCCATCGCCGCGGCGCTCGACCGGGCGCTGGCAATGGGAGCAGAGCGACGCGCGGCCGCCATTGCCCATGCCCGCGGCTTCACCTGGGAGAGGACAGCCGGCGCTACTCGTGCCGTCTACGCGGAGGCCCTGGCGGGCCGCTGATCCCCGCCTACGCCAGCCGTGCCAGCGCCCGGGCCTTGGTGCCGATGGGGACGCGATTGAGCAACCAGTTGGCCAGCGGCTTCTTCGAATAGGTCTCCCAGCGCAGCAGTTCGAAGCCGCTGCGCCGGCAGAGCTCCTGGAAGGAACGGCGCGAGTACTCGTTGCAATGGCCGGCGACGAAGTTCTCCGGGAAGCGCCGCCGGTGCAGCCCGGCGCGCTCGGCCAGGCGCCGCCAGCGCTTGGACCACGCCTCGACATTGGGCATCTCGGCGAGGAAATAACCGCCCGGACGCAGCAGCGCGCGGATGCGGGCCATCGCGCCCAGGCCATCGGGCAGGTGTTCCAGCACGTGGCGCAGGCAGACGACATCGTACGCGGCAGCGTCGCCCGGCGCCGGTTCGGTGGCGAGGAAGTCCCCCACCACCACCTCCACGCCGAGCTTGTCGCGCACAAACGCCGCCATGGGTGCGGAGAGTTCCAGGCCCTTGGCCTGCCAGCCCGCGCGCTGCGCCAGGTACAGCAGCCGGCCGGTGCCGCAGCCGATGTCCAGCAGGCGACCGGGACCGGGCAGCTGGCGCTGGATGAACGCCCAGGACTGGTCCTTGTCGAGGTTGCGGCGTGCCTGGTCATCGGTGGGGTCGATGAACTCGAGGCTGTACTGCTCCTGGTCCAGTCCCTGCGCCAGGTCGTAGTTGACCAGGGCGCAGTCGGGGCAGCGGTAATAGCGGAAGCGCCCGTCGTTGCCGAGGGCGAAGTAGAACTGCAGGTTGTGGCTGCCGCAGAGGCGGCAGGGGAAGCTCGCCTCGCCCGTCATGCGCGGCATCCTAGAGGGCACCCCGGTGGGTGGCAATACGGCCAGACAGTGGCCTGCACCCGTCCGTTCACGCCGATTGCAAAGACTCTTTCCTAACGAACTGATTTGCAGTAGATTAGCCGCCAACGCTCGGAAGGTCTCGTCAAGAAGGTCCGCGAGCCACCCAACTCTGGAGGGAAGGACGATGACGAGACTGACTGCCATTCTGCTTGCTCTGACCTGCGCCGCTGTCAGCGGCGCCGCCACGGCTTCCGAGCTCGACTACCGGGTGGATACCGCCACCCAGATCCTGCAGGATCTCAAGCGCATCCCCGAGAACGCCGTGCCCCCGGCCCTGCTGAGCCGGGCCTACGCGGTTGCCGTGATTCCCGGCGTGCTCAAGGGCGGCTTCATCCTCGGCGGTACTTATGGACGCGGCATCGTCGTCGCGCGCCGCGCCGACGGCCAGTGGAGCAATCCGGCCTTCGTGCAGCTTGCCGGCGGCAGCGTCGGCTTCCAGGCCGGGCTGCAGTCCACGGACCTGGTGCTGGTATTCAAGAGTCAGCGCGCACTGGATGGCCTGTCCAGCGGCAAGATCACCCTCGGCGGTGATGCCTCCATCGCTGCCGGCCCGGTAGGCCGCCAGGCCAGTGCCGCGACCGACCTGCAGATGCAGAGTGAAATCTATTCCTACGCGCGCAGCCGCGGCTTTTTCGCCGGCGTCTCCCTGGACGGCAGCGTGCTGTCCATGGACAGTGACGCCAACGGCCAGTACTACCAGGGCGAGCGCAGCGCCGCGAAGATCCTCACCGATACCAGCATCCCGGCGCAGGCCTCCGGCCGCCGCTTCATCGACACGCTGGCGGCCATCGCCCCGGCGCTGCCGGGCCAGGGCGCCAGCCGCGCAGCGGCCGTCGATCCTGAAATGACGGCCCCGGCACCCAGCGGCGCCCGAACCTTCGGTGTCGACAACGGCAACACCACCCCGGCCGAAGGCGGCGTGTTCTAGCCCGCGGCCGGCAACGATTCCTCCGCATTGCGGCCCGCCGCTCCAAGCTCGGGCCGCTTTTTTTTGGTGCCGGTGTTACGGTTTCGATAACCGCAGGCTATGTCCTGAATGCGCCGCGGGCCTTCCGTAGCCTCGTGGCGTATACGGCGGCCAATCCGGGGAGTTACCGAAACCGTAACACCGGCACCTGTTTCATCCTGTTTTTACGGTGATGCTTGCCCGGACGGAGCTGGCAATGAAGCAGTTGCGGTGGGCAGCCTCATGCAGCCGCTGCAGATCCTCGGCGCCCACCTGGCTGCCGTCCGCGAAGGTCGCTACCGGCCGCAGCTCGATCCGCGTGATGGCCAGCCGTCCCTCCGCATCCTTCTCCAGATACCCGACCGCCTGGTCGACGTAGCTCTGCACGACCAGGCGGCGCTTCGCGGCGACGGCAAGGAAGGTCAGCATGTGGCAGGACGAGGCAGCAGCCACCAGGCCCTCCTCCGGATCGACACAGCCGGCCCCGCCACGATAGGCCGGTGCGGCCGAGGCGGACACCACCGGTCCGCCCTCGAATTCCCAGCGGTGATCGCGCGGGTAGGTCTCCGGATCCATGCCGCTGGCCGTGTTCTGCCAGCGGATGACGGCGGTATGCTCTGACATGGCGACTCCTGTTGCGGGCGCTGACACCAGCGCCAGGTGACGGTTGTTGGTCGCCTGATTCTCCGGCTTCCCCTGTCAGGTTTCCATGCCTCTTCCGAGCACTGCCATACTCGGCACCGTGACCCTGCAGCCGGGCGCACCGCCGGTGGCCAGCCGCGACGTCGCCGAGGCCCGGTGGTGGGCGCGGCCGCTGGCGCGCCAGCTCGCGGCGCGCGAGGCGCGGGCGTTGCGCCAGCTGGCCGGTATCGATGGCTTCCCCACGCTAATTGCCTGGGACGGCCGGCGCCTGGTGCGCAGCGCGATCGACGGCCTCACCCTGCGCGAGGCGCGACCGCGCGATGCGGCCTATTTCCGCGCGGCCCTGCGCCTGCTGCTGCGCATGCACCGCCGCGGCGTGGCCCACAACGACCTCGCCCGCGAACCGAACTGGCTGGTGACGACCACCGGGAAACCTGCGCTCATCGACTTCCAGCTCGCCTGGATCGATCCGGCTCGCGGTCGGCTGTTCCGCCTGATGGCGCGCGAGGACCTGCGCCACCTGCTCAAGCACAAGCGCCAGTACTGCCCGGAGCGGCTCACCGCCCGGCAACGCCAGCTGCTGGCCCAGCCCAGTGCTGCGGCCCGCACCTGGCGCTGGACCTTGCAGCCGCTCGGCCGCAGACTTCGCGGCTGGCTCGGGCGCGATGCCCGGAAGACGCAGGAGTGAGGAGCGTGGAAATCTCACAGCCCAACAATGCCACCCACCCGCCGGCCACCGAGAGGCGCTTCGGCATCCGCGTCAGCGCACCGCCGGAGGATCCGTTCACCCGCCTCGTCGATCCCGGCTGGCACCGGGAGCACTGGTACGCCACCCGTGCCGAGCGCGACAGCGCGTTGCAGGACATGGGCTCGCGCCACCGCTACTCGCGCGGCAGCGACCTGCCGAGCGTGGTGCTGGAAGCCATCGAGCGCTAGCTGCAACGATGCGCGGCTGGCCGCTGTGGCGCGCGGCGGCGGCAGCCGCGATACTCGCACCGCTGCCGACGGCTGGTATCGCGATGGCCAGCGACACCGGGACACTCGGCCCGGGGATCGTCGTCACCGCCAGCCGCGAGCCGCTCAGCGAACTCGACCTGATCGGCAACACGGCGCTGATCGACGCCGCGCGCATCGGGCGGGTCGGCGCCACCCATCCGGCGGAACTCGGCATGCAGGCCGCCGGCACCTGGCTCCAGCGCGGCGCGGAGCAGGAAAGCCTGCCGGCGATCCGCTCACCGGTACTCACCGGCCCGGGCTCCTGCGGAGCCTTCCTCATGCTCGAGGATGGCATCCCGGTGCGGCCGGCCGGGTTCTGCAACGTCAACGAGCTGTTCGAGATCCTCACCGAGCAGGCGGTTGCCATGGAGGTGCTGCGTGGACCATCGCGCGCGACCTACGGTGCCAACGGCCTGCATGGCACGCTGAACTTCCTGTTGCCGGGGCCGCAGGGCGTCGCCGGAACGGCCGGCAGCCTCGAGGCCGGGCCCCATGCGTACTGGCGCGCCATCGGCCAGTGGCGCGGCCTGCTCGCCGACGCCGCCGCCGTTGCCGGCCTGCTCCTCAATCATGATGGCGATTTCCGCGCCGATGCCGGCTACGACCAGGCCAAGGGCTTTTTCAAGCTGGCCCATGACAGCAGCGCCGGATCGCTGGAAACCGGGTTCTCCGGCACGCTGCTCGACCAGGAAAGTGCCGGATACATCACCGGCTACGAAGCCTACAAGGATGAAACCCTGCGCCGGCAGAACCTCAATCCCGAGGCCCAGCGGCGTGCGGACAGCGAGCGTCTCTACCTGCGCTTCACGCCCGCCGCAGGCCGGCCCCTGGCCGGCATGGACCTGCGGGCCTGGCTGCACCGCTCGTCGATGGATTTCCTCCAGCACTTCCTGCCCGGCAAGCCACGCGAGGAGAACGGCCAGTGGAGCGCCGGCTTCATGGCCACGCAGCGCAACGCGTTCGACAACGGCTGGACGCTCAACTCGGGCCTCGACCTGGAACTGGCGCGTGGCACCCTGAAGGAAACCCAGGCGGGCGACTCTGGCATCGGCAGCCTGCCGCCAGGCAAGCACTACGACTACTCGGCCTCGAGCGCACTGGCAGGCCTGTTCGGGCAGCTGCGCCTGCCGCTCGGTGCCGGCTGGTTCGCGGAAGCCGGACTGCGCGCCGAACTGATGCGCTACGACTACGACAACCGCATGCTCGACGGCAACACGCGCGACGACGGCAGTCCCTGCACGCCAGCGCCCTGCCGCTACAGCCGGCCGGCGGACCGCGACGATGGCTTCCTCAACCTCGCGCCCAACGCCGGGCTGCTCTGGCAGATCACGCCAGGGCTCTCGGCCTACGCGAGCCTGGCCCGCGGTTTTCGCCCGCCACAGGCGGCCGAGCTCTACCGCCTGCAGTCACAGCAGGCCCACGCCGACCTGGACTCCGAGACGCTGGACAGCGCGGAGATCGGCCTGCACTGGCTCACCGCCATCACCCGGGTCGAGGCGGACGTCTACGCGATGAAGAAGCGCAACGTCATCTTCCAGGACGCCAGCCGCTTCAACGTCGACGGCGGCGAGACGCGCCACCGTGGCCTGGAACTGCAGGCACAGCTGCAGCTGCCATCCGGCCTCTATGCCGGCCTGGCGGGCAGCTACTCGCGCCAGACCTACGCCTTCGATGCTCTGACGCCCGGCGGTGAGACCATCCGCTCCGGCACCGACATCGACACCGCGCCGCGCAGGCTCGGCAGCGCGCATCTCGGCCTGGTGCGCGGCCGCGGGCTCGCCGAACTCGAGTGGGTCCATGTCGGCGCCTACAATCTCGATGCCGGCGGCATCGCGCGCTATGAGGGCCATGACCTGCTCAACCTGCGCGCGAGCTGGCGCCTCTTACCGTCGTGGAACCTGACGGCGCGGATCAACAACCTCGGCGACCAGCTGTACGCCGAGCGTGCCGACTATGTCGCTTTCCCCGCCGCCAGCTATCGCTACTTCCCGGGGCGCGACCGCGAGCTGTACCTGGAAATCGCCTGGCAAACGCATTGATGGCGGCAGCCGCGCAATCCCTGCCGGACCGTGATTGCAGTGCATGGTGACTGTGCTAGTCTGCATCGGCACACCCGCCAGGTCGTCTGGGGCGCGTTGGGTGTGCTCATTTAATTTCACACGGGAGGTCATATGAAGCGAATACTGATGGTTGCGGCCCTCATGGGCGTGTCGGCGGGTGCACTGGCCGAGGCGCCGGGCGGCCCGAACTGCGGCTGGGGCAACATGCTGATGAACGGGCAATCCGGCCTCGGCGCCCACGTGGTCGCCAGCCTGACCAACGGCACCAGCGGCAATGCCACCTTCGGCATGACCACGGGCACCAACGGCTGCTCCGCCAACGGCAAGCTGACCTACGGCGGCAAGTCGCTGATCGGCGCCGTGATGGATGAGTTCAGCGAGGACGTGGCCCGCGGTGACGGCGAGGCCCTGACGGCGGTGGCCGTCGCCATGGGCGTCGACGAAGCCGACCGCACGGCGTTCAAGCAGCTGATGCACGACAACTTCGCCACGCTGTTCCCCTCGGCCGATGTCACCGCCGAGCAGGTGAGCGAGCGCGTCGTGGAACTGATGCGCAGCAACGACCAGCTCGCGCGTTACGTGTCCTGACCTGATGGCCCGCCGGGGCGGCCCCTGACTGGGCCGTCCCGGTGTGGCTCCCCGAACCACTCCCACCCCTGTGCGCATCGGCCCCGCCCGCACCGCGGGCCTGCTGCCGGGGTTGCTAGGGCTGCTGCTGGCCACGGCATCGCCCGCCAATCCCGCTGCGCCTGCGACGGATACCGACAGCCCGACGGTGGCGGCGCTGGCCGGCCAGCGCGAATGGCTGCAGCTGCTGCACTACACGCCGTCCTGGCTGCCCGGCCGGTTGCGCAATTTCGTCGACGATCCGGATTTCTTCCTCAGTCCCCGGGGGCCGCATGACCCGGCCGCGGAACTCGCGGCGACGCTCGACGCGCTGCGCCGCGATCCGGCCACCCAGTGCCGGTTTCCCGCACGCCGGCAATGGCTGGTCGCGCGGCTGCCGGGGCTGGCGGCGACGCTGCCGGCGGCCCACTGCGCGGAATACGAGGAATGGCGCCGGGTGCTCGCGGTGCGCGAAGCGGTGCTGGTGTTCGCTTCCAGCTACCTCAACAGCCCATCGTCGATGTACGGGCACACATTCCTGCGCTTCGACTCGGCCGCGCCCGAGCGGCGCACGCCACTGCTGGCCTGGGCGCTGAACTTCGGTGCCACCGTGCCGCCCGACGAGAACGGATTCGTCTATGCCTGGCGCGGCCTGTTCGGCGGCTACCCCGGGCAGTTCGCCGCCGGGCCGTACTTCGAGAAGCTGCGCGAGTACTCGCGCCTGGAAAGCCGTGACCTCTGGGAATACCGCCTGAACCTCGACGCCGCCGAACTCGACCGCCTGCTGGCGCATGCCTGGGAACTGCGCGCCATCAACTTCGACTACTACTTCTTCGACGAGAACTGCTCGCTGCGGTTACTGGAGCTGCTCGACGTCGCCCGCCCCGGCCACGACCTCGCCGACCAGTTCCCGAACTACGCGATTCCCATCGACACCGTGCGCGCTGTGATCGACGCCGGCATGGTCACTGATGTCGCCTGGCGGCCGGCCACGCGCAGCACGCTGCGCTGGCAGATCGCACAGCTCGATGCCGGCGAACGCCAGCTGGCGCGCCGCCTGGCTGACGACGCCGGCGCTGATCCCCAGGCCTTCGCCGCCCTCGAACCCGCGCGCCAGCGGCTGGTGGCGGAAGTCGCCTACCAGTACCTGCGCGACCGTGCGGTGCACGCCGTGCCGGATGCGGCGCTGGCACGGCAGAACTTCGCCCTGCTGCAACTCCTGGAGCGCACGGCCGCCGCTACCGCACCGCCAGCGCCACCGCGGCCGGCGGCACCGGAGACCGGCCACCGCACGGGCCTGGCCGCGCTCGCGGCCGGTACCGAGGAATCACGCGCTTTCGGCGATCTCGAATGGCGCATCAGCTACCACGACCTGCTCGACCCACCCGCAGGCTATCCCGCTGGAGCCTCGCTCAACATGGCACGCATGGTCCTGCGCCTGAAGGAGGGCGGCACGCTGCAGCTGCAGCGGCTCGATGCGCTCGAGATCACCTCGCTGGCGGCGCGGGACCAGTTCTTCCGCAGCTGGTCCTGGCGCGTGAACGCCGGCCTGGAGCGGCAGTGGACCGATGGCGACGACATCCTCGTCACCCAGGCCAACGGCGGCTTCGGCGGCAGCTGGGCGCCGCTGCCATCGCTGTTGCTGTTCGCACTCGGCACCGGACGGCTGGAGGTCAACCACGCGCTCGACCGCTCGCTCGACCTCGCCCCGGGCCTGGCGGCTGGACTGCGGCTGGAGAGCCCTGCCGGCATCACGCTCGCCAGCGCCGACTTCTACCACTTCACCGGCGGCGAGGATCGCAGGGCACTCGCCCTGCGCCACGAGCTCGCGCTCGGCGCCAACCTCGGCCTGCGCCTGCAGCTCGAACGACGCGTCAACGAACATGACCGCGTCGACGAGGCGAGCCTCGCGCTGCGCTACCATTTCTGAAGCCATGGCCACGCTGATCCGCGGGATTTCCCTGTTGTTGTTGCCGCTGCTGCTCGGCAGCTGCAGCAGGCTGCTGTTCGTGCCCATGACACCGCTGGTGCGCACGCCCGCCGAGCTGGGCCTGCAGTACCGCGATGTGACGCTGCAGGCGGCCGACGGCACCCGGCTCGCGGCCTGGTGGCTGCCGGCCCAGGGCGATCCGCGGGGCACGGTGCTGTTCCTGCACGGCAATGCCGAGAACATCAGCACGCATATTGCCAGCGTGTGGTGGCTGCCGGCCGCGGGCTACCAGGTGCTGCTGCTCGACTACCGCGGCTTCGGCGCCTCGCAGGGCCGGCCGCAGTTGCCGGCGGTGTTTGCCGACATCCGCGCCGCCTTCGACTGGCTGGCGGCGGAACCGGCGAGCCAGGGTCCGCCGCTGTTCCTGCTCGGGCAGAGCCTCGGCGCCTCGCTCGGCGGCTACCTCGCCGGTGCCGATCCGGCGCTGCGCGCGCGCCTTGCCGGCGTCGTGCTCGACTCCGGCTTCGCGCGCTACGGCTGGATCGCCCGTGAGGTCGCCAGCCGCAGCTGGCTCACCTGGCCGCTGCAGTGGCCGATAGCCTGGGGCATGCCCGACGGCTACGACCTCCTCGACCAGGTCGGGCATATCAGCCCGGTGCCCCTGCTGCTGATCCACGGTCGCAGCGATCCGATCGTCGGCTTCCATCATGCAGAAGCGCTGCGTGCGGCGGCCCGGGAACCCAGCGCGCTGCTCGCCTACGACGGCGGGCATATCGCTGGTTTTCGTGATCCGCAGATCCGCGCCGCCCTGCTGCGGTTCTTCGCCGATCCGGCCCGCGTGAAGGAAGCGGTCCACTGACCTCCCCGGGCGGAGTCGGGCCGGAGTCGGGCCGGAGTTGGGTAAGGGTCGGGATTTGTACGTAGAACCGCCCCGCTGGCCGCGCCACGGGCTGCGCCGCGGTTGGCAGGACCCGCCAAACTCACGATAATTGGCGCCCTCTGACGGTGCCGGTGTTCACTTATTGACTTGTTGGCAAGCCAACAAGTCAATAAGTGAACACCGGCACCCTGGTAATCCAAGGAGTTCCAGTCAATGGCCGAGCCGAAGATCACTGCCCCTGCGGGCGGCGCGAAGATCAGCATCCAGAACGGCAAGCTGCGCGTTCCCGACAACCCGATCATCCCGTTCATCGAGGGTGACGGCACCGGCCCGGATATCTGGCGCTCCTCGGTGCGGGTCCTCGATGCGGCAGTGGCCCGCTCCTACGGCGGCAAGCGCCGGATCCACTGGGTCGAAGTGTTCGCCGGCCAGAAGGCCTTCGACCAGTTCAATACCTGGCTGCCGGACTCCACCGTCGAGGCCTGCCGCGAGTACCTGGTCTCGATCAAGGGTCCGCTCACCACGCCCATCGGCGGCGGCATCCGTTCACTGAACGTCGCGCTGCGCCAGCTGCTCGACCTGTACGTCTGCCTGCGCCCGGTGCGCTGGTTCAAGGGCGTGCCCTCGCCAGTGCGCGACCCGGCCAGCGTCGACATGGTCATCTTCCGCGAGAACACCGAGGACATCTACGCCGGCATCGAGTTCGAGGCGGGCTCCGAAGCCAACCGCCGCTTCCTCGAACTCTTCAAGGCCAACTTCGCGAAGGAGTACGGCAAGATCCGCTTCCCCGCCAGCTCCGGCATCGGCATCAAGCCGGTCTCGAAGGACGGCACCGAGCGGCTGTTCCGTGCCGCGATCGAGTACGCCATCGCCAACAGGCGCAAGAGCGTGACGATCGTCCACAAGGGCAACATCATGAAGTTCACCGAGGGAGCCTTCCGCAACTGGAGCTACGAGCTGGCCGAGCGCGAGTTCCCGGGCAAGGTCTACACCTGGGAGCAGTGGGAGAAGACCAAGGCCGCGAAGGGCGAGAAGGCAGCCAACGAGGAGCAGGATGCGGCGCTGAAGTCCGGCCGCGTGCTGATCAAGGACGCCATCGCCGACATCACCCTGCAGCAGGTGCTGACCCGGCCGAAGGAGTTCGATGTCATCGCCACCATGAACCTCAATGGCGACTACCTCTCCGATGCGCTCGCCGCCCAGGTCGGCGGCATCGGCATCGCCCCGGGCGCCAACATCAACTACGTCACCGGCCATGCGGTCTTCGAGGCCACCCATGGCACCGCGCCCAAGTACGCCAACCTCGACAAGGTCAACCCCGGCTCGGTGATCCTCTCCGGCGAGATGATGCTGCGCTACATGGGCTGGACCGAGGCCGCGGACTGCATCATCTCGGCCATGGACAAGACCATCGGCCAGAAGACGGTGACCTACGACTTCGCGCGCCTCATGGAGGGTGCCCGCGAGGTCAAGTGCTCCGAATTCGGCGATCGCCTGATCGCGAACATGTGACCGGCACCGGCGCGGGTGACAACCGCGCCGGAACCCGCTAGGCTCACCGCCCATGCTGAAGCCGAGCCAGTACTGGATCCTCACCGGCGCCGGTGTCATCGCCGTGGCGCTGGCGCTCACCAACATGTTCATGGTGCAGGGAAACACGGCGTTGAAGGCCGAGGCCGGCTCGCGCGCCCAGTACATCCAGCAGAGCATCGCCCTGGAGCAGCTCTACGGCCAGATCGTGCAGGAACTGGCGCAGCGCTCGGTGCGGACCCAGGACAGCCAGGTGCGGGACCTGCTGGCCGCCGAGGGCATCAGCTTCGACCAGGGCGGAACGCCCCGATGAGCGACGGCAACCAGGGCCCGTTCCTGCCGCTGATGCTGCTGGCGATCGCGGTCATCGGCTGGAGCGGCTTCCAGACCTCGCAGCTGGTCATCGAGCGCAGCAGCCTGCGCGAGGCGATCAGCAACCAGGAAGTGCAGATGGACCAGTCTGCCAGGCTGCGCGAGCGGCTGCAGTCCCTCGCCAACCGCGTTGCCCTGCTCGCCAGGAGCGGCAACGCCAACGCCACCATCGTCGTCGAGGAACTGCGCAAGCGCGGCATCACGCTCGGTGACCCGCCGCCGGCGCCCGGCGCCGCGGCCCCCGGAGCGGCCCCAGGCGCAGCAACGCCGCCTCAGCGCTGAAGCGGCCGACGCAGCGCGGCGGTTTCCACGAGGAAGCCGGTGCGCTCGGCCATGCAGCGCGCCGCATCCCAGCCCAGCTGTTCCGCTGCGACCCGCAGCGCGCCGTCCAGCACCCCGGCACCGAGGTCGGCCTCCAGGCCCAGCATGGTCCGCCGCATCAGGCAGTCTGCCAGGCTGGTGGCCATTTCCTCCTCGAAGGCGAAGACGATCTCGGCGGCGATGGCATGGGCGCTGCCAAGGCTTGCGCCCAGCGCCGGATCACGGGCCACGAGCGCGGCAACCGCGTCGGCCCGGCTGCCATAGAGGCCGACGAGGCGCGCCGCCACCGCGCCATCCAGGCCGGTGCGCGCCGTGATGTCCGCGGCCAGCGGCACCGGATCGGCGAGTGCACCCGGCAGCGCTTCCCGGTGCGTGCTGCATGCGGCGAGGTCGCGCCCGCTGCGCCGGGCCAGGCGGTCCACCACCTGGGCTGCGAGGCTGCGGTAGGTGGTCAGCTTGCCGCCGATGACGGAGTAGAGCCCGCGGGCCAGGTTGCGATGGTGGCGCAGCTGGTGGCGCCGGGTGATCGCCGCCTGGTCCTTGCCGGCGGCTGCCGGCAGCGGCCGTACGCCGACGTAGCTGTAGTGGACCGCGTCGCGTGACAGCCCGGCAGCGGGGAACAGCCTGCGCGCCTCGGCCAGCAGGTAGTCGACCTCGGCCGGATCGCTGTGCACCGCACCCGGATCGCCATCGAAGGCTATGTCGGTGGTGCCGATCAGCGTCATGCCGTTCCAGGGAATGATGAAGAACGGCCGGCCATCGGCCGCCGCCTCCGCGTAGCAGGCGCTCGCGCCGAGGCCCGGCAGTGGCCCGGTGACCAGGTGCGTCCCCTTCGAGCCGCCGATGTACCGGCGCTGGCGCTGGCCGGCCAGGCTGCCGAGCAGGCGATCCACCCAGGGCCCGGCCGCATTGACCACCAGGGGAGCTGCCAGGGTCCCGGTGGTGCCGCGGCGCAGGTCACGCAGCAGCACACCGCTCACGCAGCCCGCCTCGACCAGCACGCGCTCCGCGACCGTGCGCAGGCGGATGTCGGCGCCGGCAGCGCGGGCTGCCAGCAGGTTCTCCAGCACCAGCCGTTCAGGGAACCTGACCTGGGCGTCATGGTAGCCGGCGGCACCACGCAGGCCGTCGACCTCCAGCCCGGGCATCTCGCGCCGCGTGGCGGCTGCGTCCAGCATGCGGTGCGACGGCAGCGACTTGCCGGCCGACAGCAGGTCGTAGAGCCACATGCCGGCGCGCACCGTGGCCGGGCCGCGGCGCGCACCGGCGAGCAGCGGGATCAGCAGCGGTAGTGGCCGCACCAGGTGCGGTGCCGTGCGCAGCAGCACCTCGCGCTCCCGCAGGGACTCGCGGACCAGCCCGAACTCGGCGAATTCCAGGTAACGTAGGCCGCCGTGCACGAGGCGGCTGCACCAGCGCGAGGTCGCGCCACAGAGGTCATCCTGCTCCAGCAGGCAGGTGCGCAGGCCACGCAGCGCGGCATCGCGCGCGATGCCGGCGCCATTGATGCCACCGCCGATGATGATGACGTCGAAGTCCAAGCGTGGATTTTCCCGCCCCGGGCGGGGCGAGCCTAGCACGGGGTCCGGCCGGGCGCCGCTACTGGCTGACGACGTCGACGCCGGAGTTCAGGACTTCGATCTCCATCTGCAGGTCCCTGGCCTGGCGCTGGGCCTGCACCAGCTGCATGGTGCGCTCCGCCAGCTGCTCGCGCAGTTCCTGCAGCTGCGGGCTGTACTGCCCGACCTGGCTTTCCAGCGCCAGGATCCGTTCCTCGCGCTCGAGGACCGCCTGCTGCAGCTCGCGGACCTGGTCGGCGCCCTGGCGGGCCTGCTGGTCGTTGGCCTCGCGCTCGCCGCGCGCCTGCTCGAGCAGCCGGTTGGCGACCCGCAGTTCTTCCTGCAGCGAGCGCACGCGGTTGTCGGTCTCGACGCGCCGCTCGCCGGTTACCTGCGGCTGGTAGCGCCGTCGGCCGGTGATGCGATCGCGCAGCTGCCCGGCCGCATCCCGCAGGCTGGCCTGGAAGTCGCCACCGAGGCTGAGTACGTAGAACAGCCCGACGGTGACGCTCAGCGCCACCCCGAACAACGCACCCATGAAAATGAAGGCCCCGTACATGGCCCCGAGGCTAGCCCGATGCCGCAGGGGGTTCTGCGGCACAGGTCGCAGGCGCTGCAATACCGTGCCGGGCCGCGCCGCGGACTGTTAGCCGCGTCACAGCCCGCGACGGTCAGGGCCGGGTCTGGCCGCTGCCCAGCACCAGGTACTTGAAGCTCGTCAGCTGCTCGGCGCCCACCGGACCGCGGGCGTGGATCCGGCCGGTGGCGATGCCGATCTCCGCGCCCATGCCGAACTCTCCGCCGTCGGCAAATTGCGTGGAGGCGTTGTGCAGCAGGATGGCGCTGTCGAGGTCGCGGAAAAAGCGCGCCACGGCAGCCGGGTCCTCGGCGATGATCGCCTCGGTGTGGCCCGAACCGTAGCGGGTGATGTGGTCCACCGCCTCCTCCACCCCGGTGACGACGCGGATGGATATCACCGCATCGAGGTACTCGGTGCTCCAGTCCCGCTCGGTGGCCGGCCGGGCGCGCGGGTCCAGGGCGCAGATCTCCGCATCGCCACGCAGTTCGCAGCCGGCCGCCACCAGCGCGTCGGCGATGGCCGCGTAATGCGTGCCGAGGCAGGCGCGGTCGATGAGCAGCGTCTCGGTGGCGCCGCAGATGCCGGTGCGGCGCATCTTGGCGTTGAGCGCGACTTTTGCCGCCATGGCGACATCCGCCGAGCGGTGCACGTAGGTGTGACAGATGCCCTCGAGGTGGCCGATCACCGGCACCCGCGCATCGGTCATGACGCGCTCGATGAGGCCGCGGCCACCGCGCGGCACCACCACATCGATGAACTCCTGCATGCTGCCCAGCAGGTAGCCCACTGCCTCGCGGTCCGTGGTCGGCACCATCTGGATCGCATCTTCCGGCAGTCCAGCCACGCGCAGACCCTGCTGCAGACAGCGATGGATGGCGGTGCTGGAATGGAAGCTCTCCGAGCCGCCGCGCAGGATTACGGCATTGCCCGACTTCAGGCACAGCGCGCCCGCATCGGCGGTGACGTTCGGCCGGCTCTCGTAGATGATGCCGATCACGCCCAGCGGCACCCGCACGCGGCGGATGGTCAGGCCATTGGGGCGCTGCCACTCGGCCATCACCTGCCCCACCGGATCGGGCAGGGCGATCACCTCGTCGATGCTCTTCGCCATGCCCTCGACACGCGCGGTGTCGAGCAGCAGGCGGTCCAGCAGCGCCCCGGACAGCTGGCGCTGGCGCGCCGCCTCCATGTCGCGGGCGTTGGCGGTGATGATGGCGTCGCGGCCGGCGCGGATGGCGGCCGCGGCGGCCGCCAATGCGGCGTCCTTCCGCGCGGTGTCGGCGCGCGCCAGCGTCCGCGCCGCAGCACGCGCGCGCCTGCCGAGGTCACGCATCAGCTCCGGCAGCGGCCGTTCCCCGGCTTCAGTACCTGCATTCATGTTTCATCCGTTCAGCAGCACGAGATTGTCGCGGTGGATCATCTCATCGCGGCCACGATAGCCGAGCAGCTGCTCGAAGTCCTCGCTGTGGCGCCCGAGGATGCGCCGTGCTTCCTCGCTGTCGTAGGCCACCAGGCCACGCGCCAGGTCGCGACCCTCGCGGTTGCGCACCGTTACCGCATCGCCGCGGCCGAAGCGCCCCTCTACCGCCACCACGCCCACCGGCAGCAGGCTGCGACCACCGGCCAGCGCGCGTTCGGCGCCCGGGTCGATGGTGAGCTGGCCGCGGGGCTTGAGCGTGCCGGCGATCCACTGCTTGCGCGCCGCCAGCGGCGAGCCCGCGCTGACGAACCAGGTGCAGGGCTTGCCGGCCTCGATGGCGGCCAGCGGCCGCAGCCGCTTGCCGCTGGCGATGACGGTGTCGCAGCCGGCGGACAGCGCCATGCGCGCGGCCACCAGCTTGGTGACCATGCCACCGGAACCGAACTCGGTGCCGGAAGCGCCGGCCAGCGCCTCGATCTCCGGCGTGATCTCGCGGACCTCCGGGATCAGCTGCGCATCGGCTTCGCGCGTGGGATCGGCATCGTAGAGCCCATCGACGTCGGAAAGCAGCACCAGCACGTCGGCGCTGGTCATCTCGGCGACCCGGGCGCCGAGCCGGTCGTTGTCGCCGTAGCGGATCTCGGCCGTCGCCACCGTATCGTTCTCGTTGATGACCGGCACCACGCCCAGCTCCAGCAGCGTCTGCAGCGTGTTGCGGGCGTTGAGGTAGCGGCGCCGGCTCTCGGTGTCGTCGAGGGTCAGCAGCACCTGCGCCACCTTGATGTCGTGCCGGTTGAGCAGCTCCTGGTAGGCGTGGGCGAGGATGATCTGGCCCGCCGCGGCTGCGGCCTGCTGCTCCTCGAGCTTGCGCTGCTCGGGCCGCAGGCCGAGGTAGCGCCGGCCGAGCGCGATGGCGCCGGAGGACACCAGCACCACCTGCTGGCCGCGACCCCGCAGGCGCGCAATCTCGCGCACCAGCGACTGCAGCCACTTGCGGTGCAGGCGGCCCGTGGCCTTCTCCACCAGCAAGGAGGAACCGACCTTCACCACCACGCGGGATGCCTCCCGGAGGCGGGACTGGTCCCTGCGGCGGCGCGCGCGGCTGGCCATGCGGACGCTCCCCGGCGGCGTCAGTCGATGGCCGCGGTGACCGTCTGGGCACCCCGGCCGATGGCCATCGGGCCGCTGCGCACCACGGTGAGTATGGTAGTCAGGTTCGACATCTTCTCGACGAACTCGTCGATGCGGCCGCAGGTGCTGGTCAGCTCGACGGTGAAGGTCGCACGGTTATCGTCCAGCACCCGCGCGCCCTCGCGCTTCACCAGCTCGGCCACCTTCTCCCAGGCCGCATCGGCCACCCGGGCCTTCAGCAGCAGCAGTTCGCGCTCGATGTGGTCGCCGCCGGTCATGTCGGCCATGTTCACCACGTCCACCAGCTTCAGCAGCTGCTTGCTGATCTGGTCCACCACCTGGTCGGAACCGTGGGTCACCAGCGTGAGCCGCGAGAAGCGCGCGTCCTCGGTGGGTGCCACGCTGAGCGTCTCGATGTTGTAGCCACGGGTCGAGAACAGCGAGGCCACCCGGGTCAGGGCACCCGCCTCGTTCTGCAGCAGGATGGACATGATGTGGCGCATGGGACTTCGACCGCCCGCCGGGCAGGCAGCCTATTGCATTGATTGGATTGGTAATCGTCGCCCAGAACGGGCGGCAATGCAATGCACGCGGCGGGCGGCTGCCTCAGTCCGCCACCACCACGCGCCGGTGCTTCAGGCTGCGCACCGCCAGCCAGAAGGCGAGTACCGCCAGGAAACCCGCCAGCAGCGCCTGCACGGCGCCGTTGCCCAGGCTCAGGCGCTGCAGCAACCAGAGGTTGTAGGCCACCACCAGGATCCAGCGCGAAACCCAGCCGAACACCGTGCCGTACTCCTTGACGAGCAGGCGCCGCCAGTGGAATTCCATGCGGCCGATGGTGCCGGCCAGCCCGCGCAGGCGCGGCAGCAGGCCGGGCACGTCCCGGCAGTAGGCGCGGAACGCTGCACCGAACTTCTGCTGCAGGTAGGCCTGCTCCGCCGCGATGATCGCCAGGTACAGGAAGCTGAACAGCGGGACGACGACGAGCACGCAGCACCAGGAGTTCGAGGTGATCGCCACGCCGGCGATCATCAGGATGTTGCCCAGGTACATGGGATTGCGGCAGTGGGCATAGAGGCCGTCGGTCACCAGGTCCTCGGCATAGACCCGCCGGTCACGGCCGCCGCGGATGATGTACTTCAGCGCGATGGTCATGGCGCGCACCGCCTGGCCGGCCAGCGCGACCACCAGGCCCAGCAGCGCCGCCCAGCCATAGGTTTCGAACAGGCGCGGCCCGGGCAGCAGCACCAGCGGCAGCGCCAGCGGGAACAGGTAGTTGCGGAAGCGGAAGGCAAAATTGCCGATGGCCACCATCATTTGACGGCCACCATGCCGGTGAAGTTGTACCACTTGAAGAATACGTCGACATGGCGGAAGCCCGCGCGCAACAGCATCTCGCGGTTCTCCAGCAGCTTGTACGGCACCAGCACGTTCTCCAGCGCCTCGCGCTTCTGGCTGATCTCCAGCTGGCTGTAGCCGTTGCGCCGCTTCATGTCGTAGTAGTGGTCGATGAACAGCCGGTTGAACAGCGAATCCTCGCCGATCACCTTCTCCACCAGGAACAGGCAGCCGTTCTCGTTGAGTCCCTGGCAGACCTGCGCCAGCAGCCGGTCCCGGTACAGTGGCCGGATGAACTGCAGGGTCAGCACCAGCATGACGACCGAGGCATTGTCCACCCGGCAACCCTGGTTGAGATCGGCACAGATGATCTCGTGGGCCCGGTCGAATCCCGCCGCGGCCAGCTTCTGCCGGCACTTTTCGATCATCTCCGGCGAGGAATCGACGCCGACGAAGCGCAGGTCGGGCGGCAGGTGCGGATGCAGGTGCAGCAGCGTGGTGCCGGTGGAGCAGCCGAGGTCGTAGACGTTGCTGCCGCTGGTAGCGAAGTCGGCGGCCATCTCGGCGATCATCCGCTGCATCTCCGCATAGAACGGCACCGAGCGCAGCAGCATGTCGTCGAAGACCTGCGCTACCTCGTGGCCGAACCGGAAGTCGGCAACCTGCTCCTGTCGCTCGCGAAACACCTCGTCGCGCACCAGTCCCATGCTCATGCCCATGTCCCCTGCCGCATGCCCGTCCCCTGCGCCCGCACCGTGAACGCTGCCGGTGAGACGCGTCCGGCAGCCCGGATCAACCGCTGCGTCCGCTGCCGGCGAAACAGCGGGAAAACCCGTGTAACCCTTGCATTGACAACGTAATTGGCAGAGACTCCCGGAGCAGGTGCTGCCTTGCGGATTACCCCGTCCGCCGGCATTCCGGCAGCCCTCCCGCGAACTTATGCTTATGACAACAGCGCCCCAAGCTGCGGCGATCTCGCCGCATCCCCTCGCCGGCAAGCGCATGACCGGCGCCGAAATGATCGTGCAGGTGCTGGCCGACGAGGGCGTGGAGATCATCTTCGGCTACAGCGGCGGCGCCATCCTGCCGACCTACGACGCCGTGTTCCGCTTCAATGACGAGCACCGCAATGGCGCCAGCAAGGATCCGCTGCCGCTGCTCGTGCCGGCCAACGAGCAGGGCGCCGGCTTCATGGCCGCCGGCTACGCGCGCGCCAGCGGCCGCGTCGGCGTCGTGCTGGTGACTTCCGGTCCCGGTGCCACCAACACCGTCACGCCGGTGCGCGACTGCATGGCGGACTCGGTGCCCATCGTGGTGCTCTGCGGCCAGGTGCCCACGGCCATGATCGGCAGCGACGCCTTCCAGGAAGCGCCGGTCTCCGCCGTCATGGGCCCGGTGGCCAAGCATGTGTTCCTGGTCACCGACCCCTTCAAGCTCGAGGCCACCATCCGCACCGCCTTCGAGATCGCCCGCACCGGGCGACCGGGGCCGGTGGTCGTGGACCTGCCGAAGGACATCCAGAACTGGATCGGCGATTTCCAGGGCGGCGGCCTGCTGCCCGCGCCCGGCTATCGCCAGCGCGTCGAGGCCGTGAGCAGCAACCGGCTGGCCGCCAGCGACTGCAAGGCCTTTTTCGCGCTGCTCGGCGAGTCGCAGCGGCCGCTGATCTACGCCGGCGGCGGCGTGATCAATGCCAATGCCGCCGCCGCGCTGCGCCGCTTCGCGCAGCAGTACCGCATTCCGGTCACCACCACGCTGATGGGCATCGGCGCCGTGGACACTACCGATCCGCTGGCGATGCAGATGCTCGGCATGCACGGCGCCGCCTTCGCCAACTACGCGGTGGAAGACTGCGATTTCCTCATCGCCGTCGGGTCGCGATTCGACGATCGCGTCGCGGCGATCCCCGACCGCTTCGCGCCCCGGGCGCGGCGCGTGGCGCATTTCGACATCGACCCGGCCGAGATCGGCAAGGTCCGCAAGGCCGACTGGCACCATGTCGGCGTGCTGGACCGGGACCTCGACGCGCTCACCGCCTGGGGCCAGCGCCATCACCCGCCGCAGGATTTCAGCACATGGCACGCCGAGCTGGCGGAGCTCAAGCGCCGCCATGCCTACGGCTACGACCGCGACAGCGCGCTGATCCAGCCCTACTACGTGATCGAGGAAATCAACCGCCATACGCAGGGCGAAGCCATCATCAGCACCGGCGTCGGCCAGCACCAGATGTGGGCGGCGCAGTACTTCGACTTCCGGCACCCACGCCTGTGGCTGACCTCGGGCAGCATGGGCACCATGGGCTTCGGGCTGCCGGCGGCCATCGGCGCGCAGATCGCCAATCCCGATCGCCTGGTCATCGACGTCGACGGCGACGCCAGCCTGCGCATGAACCTCGGCGAGATGGAGACCGTGACCACCTACGGCCTGCCGATCAAGGTGCTGGTCCTCAATAACTTCGGCGACGGCATGGTCAAGCAGTGGCAGAAGCTGTTCTACAAGGGACGGCTCTCCGGCAGCGACAAGTCACTGCGGCGCAAGGATTTCGTCAAGGCGGCCCAGGCCGATGGCTTCGGCTACGCGGCGCGCCTCGACCGCAAGGCCGACGTGCCGCGCATGGTTAAGGAATTCCTGGAGTTCCGCGGGCCCGCCTTCCTCGAGGTCATCATCGACCCGGATGCCGGCGTCTACCCGATGATCGGGCCGGGCATGGCCTATGACCAGATGATCACCGGCGACTACATCCCGAGTCGCGGCAGCCGCCCGGAACCCGGAGCCCCATCGGGCACCTCCATGTTCTGAGCAGGCCTGCGGCGGCCTGCCGGCGGAGCGCTGCCAGGCCAAGCGCAAGCAGCCCTGCCCACCCGACCGAGCCACCACCACCGCCGCCGGAACCCGGCGGCGGATTGACCGTCACCACCAGGTCGCTGCTGTCGGTTGCACCCTGGTCGTCGGTGATGGTGAGACGCACCGTGACGGGGCCGCTGGCGGTGGCCCGCAGCGTCGCCACGCTGGTATCCGCCGGGCTGATGTCAGCAGCGCCGCTGAGCGTAGTCCAGCTGTAGGCGACGATGCTGCGGCCGTTCGCTGGCAGGCTGGCCGTGGCGGCGAGCGCGACAGCCTCACCGGGATGCGTCGCCGAGGGCGTCGCGGTTGCCGTGGCGATCGGACGCAGCGCCTCGGCCAGCGCAGCCGGCGCATCGACCATGCCGGCGCCACAGGTGCTGGTGGTGCAGCCGCATTCGAGCTCCTGGATGTCGCTGGCACCCGTCGGGACATGGCACAGCGGAATGCCCGCATCTGGTGCCGGGAACGGCCGGGCGCTGGCGCGCAGGCGCGCGATCAGCCGCGACGTGCCCAGGCTACCGTTGACCCCCAGCATCAACGCCGCGATGCCACTCACCTGCGGTGCCGAAAAGCTGGTGCCGATGCTGGGATTGAGCGGGCTGCTGTAGCCCGGGCCCAGCGGCGTGGTCGTGCCCTGGTCGATCGTGGTGTCGAGAGCGAACAGGCAGGGGCCGGTGAGGTTCACGCAGTTGCCGGCCGGGGCCGCCACCGCCACCTCGCGTCCGAGGTTGCTGTAGCCCACCTTGGTGCCGACATGGCGCAGGCCGGCCACCGCCATCGCGCCCGGGCAGTTGGCGGGAAACTCCACCGGTGCGCCAGAGTTGCCTGCGGACGCGACCACGACCACCCCGAGCGCATCGAGCTCGGCGATGACCGCCTGGTAGCCCTGCGGGCAGCTGCCCGCGGCGCCGAGGCTCAGGTTGAGGACGCGCGCCGGATAGGGATTGTCCGGCACGCCATCGACGTGCAGGCCCGCCGCCCAGCGCATGGCCTGGAGGATGTCGGCGTTGCTGCCGCTGCACTTGCCGAGTACACGCACCGGCAGGATCCACGAGTCCCAGGTGGCGCCGGCAATGCCGGTGACGTTGTTGGTCCTGGCACCAATCAGGCCGGCCACGCGCGTGCCATGCCAGGAGCTGTCCTCGACCGTGCAGCCGGCGAACAGCGGCAGCTGTGCGTCGCTGGCGCTGATCCAGTCGCCGGGATCCGAGGGATCGCTGTCCCAGCCGTCGCCATCGTTGGCGCCGAGGAAGCCGCCGCCGACGTCGGCGCTGACGAAATCGTAGCCGGGCAGCAGGCGACCGCCCTGCCCCATGCGCAGCAGGTCGGGGTGATCGAAGCGCACGCCGGTGTCCAGCACGGCGACCACGATATCCGCCGCGCCGGTGCTGACATCCCAGGCGGCCTCGACGTGAGTGGCCGCGGGCTGGCTGCCCTGCAGGTACCACTGCCCGGCATACAGCGGATCATTGGGCACCGCATGGCGCCGGACGCGGCTGTCGGGCTCGGCGAAGGCGACGGCGTCATCGGCCCGCAGCTGGGCCAGCAGTTCCGCCAGCTCGCTGCCGGCCAGCGGCCGGTCCAGCTCGACGAGCTGCAGCGCCGGGCCGATGGCCTGATGCCGGCGCAGTTCCAGCCCACTGCGCCAGGCCAGCGCCTTGACGCGGCCGTCGCCGGGGGATTCGATCGCGGTGGCCGGTGCGCGCAGGCCGACGATGATGCGCGAGACGGGTGCGCTGGCTGCGGCCGGCATTGCCAGCCGGCCCGTTGCCTCGCTGCCCGGCACCACCGCTGGCAGCAGGCCCAGAACCGCCGCCACCACGGCCGCAAGGCCGGCCCTGCCCCTGCACCGCCGCATTCCCTGGAACATCGTCCGCCCCAACCCCCGGGCCACGCGCCGGGCTGGCGCTCAGGATTCCACCAACCGCCGGGCCAGTGCCAGCGCAGCAGCAAAATCCGCGACAAGCGTCACCTTTGCGCTGCCGCCGACCACGCCAGTCTGTTCCAGCACCGCCCGCGGCTGGGGCTGCAGGCCCGAGATCAGCACCTGCGTGCCGCAGCGGTCGGCCCGATTGACGAAGTCGCGCAGCCGCGCGGCGCCGGTGGCATCCACCAGCGGCACCTCGCGCATGCGCAGGATGAACACCCGTGGCGAACCACCGATGGCATCGATGACATCGGACAGGCGCCCTGCGACGCCGAAGAACAGTGGCCCGCGGAACTGGAACACCTCCACGCCGGGCGGCAGTTCCTCGCGCTGCGAATAGGTATCGGCACGGGGCCGGGTGAAGTCGTCGGTATCGTTCTCCACCAGCCCCAGCTCGCTGCCGCTCGCGCCGCTGGCGATGGCCGCCACCTCGCTCATGCGGTGCATGAACAGCATCGAGGCCAGCACCACGCCGACGGCGATGGCCACCGTCAGGTCCACCGCCACGGTGAGCAGGAAGGTCACCAGCAGCACCACGCGGTCCCCCAGCGGGCCGCGCAGCAGGCGGGCGAAGCGCTCGACCTCGCTCATGTTCCAGGCGACGACCACCAGCACCGCGGCGAGGCTGGCCATGGGGATCCAGGCGGCGAGCGGCGCCAGGAACCACATGAACAGCAGCAGGAACACCGCGTGCATCATGCCGGCGACAGGCGAGCGCGCGCCGGAGCGGATGCTGGTGGCGGTGCGGGCGATGGCGCCGGTGGCCGGCAGCCCGCCGAACAGGGCCGAGGCCGTGTTGGCCACGCCCTGCGCCACCAGCTCGCAGTTGGAGCGGTGGCGGCGCCCGGTCATGCCATCGGCGACCACCGCCGAGAGCAGCGATTCGATGCCGGCCAGGAAAGCGATGGTGAAGGCGCTCGGCAGCAGTTCCTGCAGCCGCTGCAGGGAGACGGCCGGCAGCGACGGTGCCGGCAGGCCGGCGGGGATGCCGCCGAAACGCGAACCGATGGTGTCTACGTCCAGGCCAGCCAGCGCCGCCAGCAACGCGGCGGCACCGATAGCCAGCAGAAAGCCCGGCGCGCGTGGCGCGAAGCGGCGCAACAGCAGGATGATGGCCAGCGCACCGGCGGACAGCGCCATCGCCGGTACCGCAATGCTGCCGCGGGCATCCCAGAAGGCCGCCCACTTGGCGAAGAAGTCGGCCGGCACGGCGCCCATGTCGAGCCCGAGCAGGTCCTTTACCTGGCTGGAGAAAATGATGACGGCGATGCCCGAGGTGAAGCCGGTGGTCACCGGCTCCGGGATGTACTTGATCCAGGTGCCGAGGCGGACCAGCCCGGCCGCGACCAGCAGCACACCGGCCATCAGCGTCGCCAGCAGCAGCCCGTCGTAGCCATGGCGTTCGATGACGCCATAGACGATGACGACGAAGGCGCCGGTGGGCCCGCCGATCTGGAAGCGGCTACCACCCAGCGCCGAGATGAGGAAGCCGGCGACCACCGCGGTGACCAGGCCATTGGCCGGCGTGGTCCCGGAGGCGATGGCGAGCGCCATGGCCAGCGGCAGGGCGACGATGGCCACCGTGAGGCCGGCAACCAGGTCCTGGCGCAGGTCGCCCGCGCCATAACCCTGGCGCAGCGTCGTCACCAGCTTCGGGACGAACAGGTGCCAGGCCGGCGTCGTGCTCAAGTGCCGGGTGCGGCTCCGCGCTCGTCGAGGTCGGCCATGGTCTTCGCCTGCCCGCGCTGGATGAGGATGGCGCGCTTGCGCAGGAAGCGCAGCAGGCCCGAGGGCCCCATGCGCGAGGAACCCATCCCGGAGAACTTGAAGGAATTCTTCTCGGCGTCGAAGGCCTCGGTGGTCAGGCCGCCGTCGTTGATGCTGACGGCACCGGCGTCGAGGCGCGTGGCCACGCGCCGCGCCTCGGCTTCCTCACCGAAGACGGCGGCCGACAGCCCGTACTGCGAATCGTTGGCGAGCTGCACCGCCTCGTCGATGTCGTCGAAGGGCATCACCGGGATGACCGGACCGAAAGTCTCCTCGGTCATCAGCGTCATGTCGTGGGTCACTGCAGTAACCACGGTGGGCCGCAGCCAGCTGCCACCGCCATGGTGTTCGATCTCTCCGCCGGTGAGGACCTGCGCGCCGCGGGCCCGGGCATCGGCCAGCTGGCCGGCGATGATCTCCGCCTGCCGCGCGAAGATCAGCGGACCCATCTGCCCGGCACGCATGTCCGGGTAATTGAGTTCGATGCGCCGGGCTGCCGCCACCAGGTTCGCGAGGAAGGCCTCGTAGATGGGCCGCTGCACATAGACGCGCTCGAGCGACTGGCAGGCCTGGCCGGTGGCCTGCACCGAGGCGCGCAGGATGACCTCGGCGGCGCGCGCGGGATCGGCCGAAGCCAGGACGATGGCCGGATCCTTGCCACCGAGTTCGAGGCAGGCGGGGATGAAATGCCGCGCACAGGACTCGGCCACCTTGCGCCCGGTGGCGACGCTGCCGGTGAAGCAGATGATGTCGGTTTCCTCGATCAGCGCCGCGCCGGTGGCGCCATCGCCCTCGATGAACGCCAGCACGCCGGCGAGTTCCGGCACCTGGCGCACCGACTCCATCAGCGGCGCGATGAAGCGCGGCGTCACCTCGCTCGGCTTGACGATGACGGCGCAGCCGGCGACCAGCGCCGGGATGGCATCGAGGGTCGACAGCAGGAACGGGAAGTTCCAGGGGCTGATCACGCCCGCCACGGCGTAGGGCACGAGTTCCGTGCCGATGGCGATGCCCGGCGCCACCGATGGCCGTTCGGCCGCCGGCGCCAGCAGCGCGCTGCCCATGGCCGCGTAGCCCTCGACCAGGCCGCGCAGTGGCTGGATTTCGCCCAGCGCCAGGCGGTAGCGCCCGGTGTCCCTGGAGAGCGCGTCGACCACCGGCCCGGGATCGGCCAGCAGCCGGCCCGCCCACTCGCGCAGCACGGCGGCGCGATGGGCGACACCGGCGGCCGCCCAGGCGGGCTGCGCCTGCCGCAGGCGGTCGCCCAGCGCCGCCAGCGCTGCGGCGTCCAGCGGCTGGATGACATGGTCGGACTGGCCGGTGCGCGGGTTGCGCACCGCCAGTTCGCGAGCGGACCGGGGCGCCTGCGTGCTCATTTGCCGACCGGTGTCACCTTCTTGAAGTACGACCAGCTGGTCTCATTGGGGCGCGGGTCATCGAGCGGCGGTGGCGCCAGGTACAGCGGGTAGTTGGCCTTGATCTCGTTGCGGAAGGCCTCCGGCATCTCCTCCCAGCGGTCGAGCTTGCGGCCCGCGGTGCTGAAGTAGATCAGGCCGGCGCGGTCGCCCATCTCCATCCACGGCAGCCAGCTGGACATGCGCACCCAGCCGACGCTGACGCTCACCTTCGTGCGGCGGGTATCGGCGAGCTCCGGCACGCTGCCGAAGAAATTGAACATCTCGGTGGCGTGGTACTTGCCGCCGATGTAGTCCTGGTAATCGCCAGCCAGCGGGTTGCGGTAGAACAGCGGCACCGTGGAGGTCATCCACCACTGGTTGCCGTTGATCTGCAGCGGCAGCTGCATCGGGCCGCCGGCACGATTGGTAGCGCCGATGCGCTGGTTCACCGGGTCGTTGGCCACGTGCACCACCTTGACCTGCTTGCCGGTCCAGGGGTTGTCCCAGCTGTCGAGCACCTTGCCGGTCTTCGGATCCTCGTAGAGCAGCACCTCGCGCGTGGCCATCATGAAGCTGCCATCGGTCGCGCCATTGAGCGGCCCGCACTGGCGGATGTTCATGCCCTCCACCGCGAACAGCTGGCGGTCGGGCTCGCCGGGCACGCGGCTGTAGGCATGGCCCTTCCAGTACCAGGTGACGGCCTCGCCATCCTTTGTCGAGCACTGGATGCGGCGGGCGGCGGCGAGGTTTTCCTGGGGCGTGTCCAGCTTCAGGTCGGCGGCGGTACCGACGCCGGCGACGGCCAGGAGGGCCGGGGCCAGCAACGACGCGAACGGGCGACGGCGATGGGTCATCGTGCTTCTCCTGTGGAAAGCTGCAAGCTTAGCAAACCAGCCGGCTCGCTGGCATAAGCCCCCCGGCCAGCCGGTGTGGCTAGACCCGCAGGCGCGTGCCGAACTCCACCAGCCGCGTATCGGGCACGCCGTAGAAGCTGGCGGCACGGCGCGAGTTGCGCATCAGGAAGGCGAACAGGCGCTTTTCCCAGGCACGCAGCGTGCTGCGACCGTAGAACACCGACTCGGTGCCGACGAAGAACGTGGCCTGGGCCGGGTCGAAGCGCAGCCCCTCCTTGTCGGCATCGTAGAGTACCTGGTTGATCTGCGGGCTCTCCATGAAGCCGTAGCGAGCCACGATGCGGGTCATGCCCGGCAGTACTTCGGTGATCTCCATGCGCCGGTCGCGGCCGACGCGCGGCACTTCCTCGGTCTCGATGGTCACCAGCAGCACCCGCTCGTGCAGCACGTTGTTGTAGCGCACGTTGTGCCACAGCGCGCGCGGCAGGCCCTCGCGGTTGCTGGCGAGGTAGACCGCGGTACCCGGCACGCGCAGCGGTGGATTGGCGGAGGCCAGCAGCTGCTGCAGCTGGTAGACCGTGCGATGCTCGCGGGCTATGTAGCCGGCGACGATGACCCGGCCCCTGGTCCAGGTGTTCATGGTCACGAACAGCGCCGCGCCGACCGCGATCGGCACCCAGCCACCCTCGGGCACCTTGAGCAGGTTGCAGAAGCAGAACGCCAGGTCCAGCAGGAATATCAGCGCCATCAGCAGCATCAGCGCCTGGTTGGCCCGGGTCTGCCGCTGCGCCAGCCACATCAGGATGAGGATCGTATCGATGGCCATGGCAATGGCGATGGCCACGCCGTAGGCGCCAGCCAGCGACTCGGAACTGCCGAAGCCGAGCACCAGCACGATGGTGGCGATGCCGAGCATGGTGTTGGCTGCGGGTACGTAGACCTGGCCGTAGGCCTGCGCGGAGGAGTGCCGCACCTCGAGACGCGGCACGTAGCTCAGGCGCACCGCCTGGTGCACCACCGAAAATACCCCGGAGATCACCGCCTGCGAGGCGATCACCGTGGCCGCCGTGGCCAGCAGCACCAGGACGGGCAGCCCCCAGGACGGGGCCAGCAGGAAGAAGGGATTGACCGCCTTCGTGGGATCGGCCAGCACCAGCGCGCCCTGGCCGAGGTAATTCAGCAACAGCGAAGGCAGCACCAGCGTGTACCAGGCGAGGCGGATCGGGCGGCGGCCGAAATGCCCGAGGTCGGCGAACAGCGCCTCCCCGCCGGTGACCGCGAGGAAAATCGCCGAGATCACCGCCAGGCTGAATTCCCCGTGGTGCAGGACGAAGCCGACGGCATGGGCCGGGTACAACGCCTGCAACACCGCCGGCTGCCGTGCGATGGCTCCCAGGCCGAGCAGCGCCAGCGCCAGGAACCAGACCAGCATCGCCGGGCCGAACAGGCCGCCGATGCGCGCCGTACCCTGGGCCTGGAAGCGGAACAGGAACAGCAGGACGACCAGCGTCAGCGGCACCACCAGCCAGTCCAGGGAGGGCTGGCTCACAGTCAGGCCTTCCACGGCGCTCAGCACCGAGATGGCGGGCGTGATCGCGCCGTCGGCAAAGAACAGGGCCGCTCCCAGCAGGCCCATGCTACCGATGAGCACGCGCCCGCGCGCCACCCTGCCCCCGAGCACCAGCGTGGCCAGTGCCAGCACGCCGCCCTCGCCGCGGTTGTCCGCGGTCAGCACCACCGCGACGTACTTGATGCAGACCACGATGATCAGCGCCCAGACCACCAGCGACAGCGCGCCGAGCACGTTCTCCGGCTGTGCCATGGCCGGCGAGATGGCCAGCGCCGCGCGGAAGGCGTAGAGCGGGCTGGTGCCGATGTCGCCAAAGACCACACCGAGGGCGAGCAGCGCCAGCTGGCGCTGGGATTGCGGGCTGTCTGTCATAAGTGGGTGGCCGGAACGGGTCCCGCGCGTTCTTCTGGCGGGCGCGCGGGCGCATTCTAGGCCCGGCGGGGACGCCTAGTCGACCAGCCGGTCCACCTTGGCCGCACAGATGAAGTCGTTCTCGGACAGGCCGCCGATCGCGTGCGTCCACCAGCTCACCACGCAGCGCCCGTAGCCAACCTCGAGATCGGGGTGGTGGCCCTCGGTGTTGGCGATCCAGGCCACGGCATTGACGAAGCCGATGCAGCGGTTGTAGCCGGAAAACCCGAAGACGCGGCGGATCGACTTGCCGTCGGCCGCCAGCTTCCAGTCGGGGTGCAGGGCCGGCATGAGCCCGGCGATGGCGTCTGCCGCCAGCGGCGGCACCCCGCCCTCGCAGGGCTTGCAGCGGCGGCTGGTGAGATCGGTACTGGTTGCCATGGTTTGCTCCTCCGGTTGCCCGGGTGATGGCGCAAGGCCGGATCAGTTCAGCGTCGTCAAGGCCACGAAGGTACCGCCGTTGCGCTCGCAGAGGGTACGCATCAGGTTGGCGAAGCGCAGGCCGTTGCCCATGCGGCCGCCGGCAAACTGGGTCGGGAAGCCGACGCCGTGGATGCGCATCAGGCGGTGGCCGCTGGCGTCGGCCTTGTTGATGCGCTCCACGTAGCGGGCCACGGCTTCCACCTGGCCGCTCGGGAAATCATCGCCGAAGACGTAGATGCTCACCGGCTTGCCCGGCTCGTAGAAGGTGCTGATGGCTTCGGCGATGCCCTCCACCGGGCTCGAGTCGCTGTAGGGATTCCAGTTCGCCAGGGTGCTGAGTATCTGCTGGCGCGCGGTGGGCGAGTCCGGGATCCACTTGCCGGTGTAGCTCGGGAACATGTACTTGCCCTCGTCGCTCATCACCTGGATGCCCCTGATGCGCGGGTAGACGCGCAGCACCTCGGAGATCTTCCGCATGACCAGCTGCCAGGGCCCCTGGAACATGCTGCCCGAGGTGTCGATGACGAAGATGATGTACTCGCTGTCCACCGGGATGCCGCCCACCGTGGCCTCGTCCTTCGGCGGCCGGTAGTCCGCCAGCAGGCGGCGCATCTCCTCGGTGAGCCGCTGGCGTGTGGCGCGCAGCTGGCCCTCCAGCTCGGTATCGACCGCCGGCTGACGGCTGGCGGCGTACTGGCCGCGGATGCGGCCGAGGTCGGCCTGCAGGCGGGCGATGGTCGCATCGGCGCGCTGGCGGTCGCCTTGCGCGCTCTTCATCCGCCGGTCGAGTTCGCTGGCCTCGCCGCGGATCTCGAACAGCTCCTTCTGCAGCGCCGCGATCAGGCCGCGTTCGTCGACCTTCGCCTGCTCGATGATGCGCGGCTCGGCGGCCTTGGTGATCAGCAGCAGCATGATGACCGCACCGAAGGCGCAGCACATGCCGTCGAGGAAGTAGAGGCTGAAGATCTCCAGTTCGCGGCGCTTGCGGCGCATCAGGGCCAGTCCTGGGAAGGAGTGATGAACGACCCGCCGCTGCTGTAGGCCAGGTCCCAGAAGTAGCCGGCGGCGTTCGGGTCGCCGTCCATGGGGAACAGCAGCACGTTGACCGGCAGGCGCCGCGGCAACGAACGCATGGCCTCCACCATGAACTTCACCCGCCGCTCCTCCTTCACGTCCTCGACCTGGGCGGGCGGCTTCTCGCCCTGGTTCGGCAGGCCGTCGGTGATCAGGAAGATGTTGTCCGGCTGCGGCTGCAGGCGCTTCACCACATCGAAGGCGTTGACCAGGCTGGTGCCCTTGCCGGGGACCAGCCTGCGCACCGCCGCCATCGCCGCCGTCAGCTCGGAGCCGTCCCGGACCTCGAGCCAGCGGCCATCGCTGCCGTCGAGCACGGCATGCGCCTGCTCGTTGAAGGCGTAGATCTGCACCCTGGTGCCGGGCCGGATCTGCGCGGTGAGCCAGTCGACAGTGCGCACCGCCTGCTGCCATTTCGGCGCACGGACCTTGCGCGCGTCGGGCATGTTGCGGAATCGCACCACGTTGACGTAAGTGCGCCCGAGCATGCTGGTGGATGCATCCAGCAGGATCAGCACATGGCTGCCGCCCATGCGGATGCCGGTGAGGTACTGGCGGTTGCCCTCGCCGGTGATGCTGCGCAGCTTCTGTCCGCTGGCGGTCTTCTCGGCGGCACGCGCGGCCAGGCGCTGATTGGATTCCTCCAGCTGCTTCACGTCGGCCTGCAGCTGCTCGATGCTCTCACGCCGGGCGCTGCTGTCGCCCTGGTCCTGCGCCACCTCGGCCTGCATGCGCGCCAGCATCAGCGCCAGCCTGGTCGCCTCCTGGGCCAGCAGCTGCTCGTCCTTCTGGTCGTCGTCCAGCGAATTTCGCAGCCGTACCAGGTTCTTGCGGGCGTCGAGCACCTCCTGCTCGAGGCGTGTGGTCTCGCTGCGCAGGTCGGCCTTCGCGTCGCGGGCATTGCTCGACACCTGGGAGTTGATGATGACGAAGGTCAGCACCACGGCACCGAAGCCGCAGGTGATGGCGTCGAGGAACGACCAGCTGAAGACGTTCAGCTCACGGCGCTGGCGCATCGCCGCCCTCCTCGACCACCAGCCGCAGTTCCACCGGCGGCTGGCCGAGCTGGATGCGGTCGCCCGCCTGCAGCACGGCCGCGCCCGCCACCGCCACGCCGTTGAGCCAGGTGCCATGGCGGCTGTGGTCGTGCAGCAGCAGGCGCCCGGCCTCGGCAACGATGCTGCAATGCCGGCGCGACAGGCCCTGCAGCGCGGCCGGCAGCTGCAGGCCGTACTCGCCGTCAGCGAGCTGTGAGCCGATGAGCAGCGGCCTGCCGCCGAGGCGCAGGACGCGATGCCCGAAGCACAGGTGGGTCGGCACCGCGGCCGGAGCGAAGCCCGCAGCAGCAGTGGCCGCAGCCGGCAGTGCCGGCCGGTCCCAGGGCAGCCGGGTCGTCAGCGTGAGGGCACCGGCCGGCGCACCAGGCTGCAGTTCGGGCGCCAGCCGCAGCGCGCCCAGCGCCGCGGCACCCGGTTCCAGCGTGACGATCTCCCAGCCCGGCAGCTGCGCCAGCAGCTGCAACAGCCCCGGATAGCCGGCGAGACGATCGGGCAGCTGCAGCACCGCCCCGCCCGCGGCCGGTGCCAGTGCCCGCAGCAGCTGCAGCAGCCGCTCGGCGGCCTGCGCAACGGCCGCGCGCAGCTCGGCGGCGCTGACTTCGGCGGCGAAACTGCTGCCGCGGAAACTGATCGACAGCTGCCGTGATTCACGCGCCGCGAGCTCGGCAAGCCAGCCGGCGAGGCCGGCATTCAGTTGCTGCTCGCTCTCGGCATCGTGGAAGGGATCGAAGCGGCAGGCGCGCAGCAGGGCGTGGCCGATGGCCTGGGCGCAGGCGCGGTCCAGCGCCTGGAACGACAGCCAGTCATGGCGCTGCGTGCTGTCGCGCGCGGCACCATCCGCCTGCGCGATGCGCGTCAGGCCGAAGTCGTGCAGCGTCATGTCCAGGTGCCAGAGCTCGCGGCCGGGCGCTGGCCGGCGCGAGGCGGCAACCGCCGCATCGACCAGGCCGCCGAGCGGCAGGCCGGCATCGCGCGCGATGCCGAGGAACAACCCGAGCTGGTGCGGCGTCCAGCCGGAAGGCACGGCGGCCACCAGCATCGCGCAGTCCGGCGGCAAGGCCGCGCGCAGCTGCAGGAGCTGGGCCTGCACGATGTCGGCGGTGCTGCGCCAGGGGCCGAGCGGTCGCGGCAGCGGGCCGTCGTCCAGCTCGCGCCAGTGCCGCGATGAAATCAGCGTCGTCGCCTCGCGGGCCGCCGCGCCCAGCGCGCCCGAGGCCGCCGCCAGCCCCGGCTCGGACCACAGCACGCGGCCCGCCGCGGCCAGGGTCAGCGCGGCATCGTTGAGGTCCAGTGCGGCGGTCGACATGCCATTCCTGCTCCGGCGCCGGCCGGTCAGCTCACGTGGAGGTGGCGGATCAGGTGCTCTTCGCACCAGGCCTCGGCATCGAGCGCCAGGCGCTCCTGGATCAGCTGCAGCTGGTGCACCAGGAACATCAGGGTGATGCAGGTCAGCAGCGCCACCAGTGTCGCGTTGAACGCCGAGCCGAGGAACTGGGTCACCGGCGTCACGTCGCCTTCCACCGCGCGGTGCGCCATGCGCAGCGCCAGGCCGATGCCGCGCACCGTGCCGACGAAACCAATCGCGGGGATGGCCCAGACGATGAAGCGGATCATCGCCATCTCGGAATCCAGGCGGTTGCCCTCGCTCTCCACCAGCCGCTGCATGGAGCTGGCGACGTCCTGCAGGTTGCGCACCGCGGCGAAGCGGCGCAGCGTGTGGGTGATGACCCGCGGCAGCAGCAGCTCGCGCTCGCCGGCCGGCAGCGCCTCGATGTGGCGCACGTACTCGCGGCTGTCCTCCGGCAGGATGCGCATGCCCTCGGCGATCGGCAGCAGCGGCTGCTCGAACAGGCGCCGCTCCTTCACCACCAGCCGCCACTTGTAGCCGATCAGTGCCAGGCACCAGACCGAGAGGATCAGGCAGGCCTCGGGCTCGAAATCGCGCACCGTGACGAACAGCGAGGCCGGGGCCTCGTAGTTCGGGTCGGCGCGCATCGCGGCCAGCTGCGCGGCGAGGATGGCCTCGGCATTCGGATAGATCACCGTGACGTAGATGGCGTGCACGACGATCACCGCGATGACCAGCGCGAACATCTGGAACACGGCTTCCTGGCTGAAGGTGCGGTTCATCCTGGCTTGACCTCGGGCGATGTCAGGGTGGTTGCGGTGGCTCAGATGTCAGATGGCAGGGCGATGGCCAGGTCGGCCGCCAGCGGCTTCGACGGCCGGAACTCCTGCAATTCGTCGGCCGTGGGCTTGCCGTCGAGTTCGGCCTGCGCGCGCCGTAGCTCGGCCTCCATTTCCTCGCGGCTGAGTTCCGGCGGCTTCGCGGGCGCCGCCGCGCCAGCGGCCGCCGGCGCCGCAGGCTCTGCGGCCGGGGCCTGCATCAGGTATTGCGGACCAGGCTGGCCCGGCGGGCCCAGCCAGGCATCGGTCACCTGGCGCGCCGCCCAGGTGGAACCCAGCCCGGCCGCCATCACCAGTCCCACCTTGAATACCTGCATCGGCAATCCCCCGGCCTGTCCCGGCACGATCAGTCGGCGTTGCGAGCGAGACGGAAGCCGACATCCAGCCGGCCCTGGTCGCCGAAGTCACGAAAGGCGAAGCGCAGTTCGCTGATGCTCGCCTGGCGCCAGCTCGAGCCGCGGATCACATGGTACTGCCCGGTGTCGGGTCCCTGCGGGTCGACCAGCACGTCAGCGCCCGCGCCGTACACGGTATAGCGGTCGTTCATCCACTCCGCGACGTTGCCGCCGAGGTCGAAGATCCCGAGCGGGCTCGGCCGGAACCTGCCGACGGGTGCGGTCACCGGGTAACCATCGTTGTAGTCGCTGAGCACGTTGGCGACGAAGCCCCTGGCGGACTGGTCGGCGAAGTTGCCGGAATCGGGCTCGGGCGGCATCTGGTCTCCCCAGGGATAGCGGCGCTCGCCAGCGCCGCCATTGTAGCGGCTCGCCCACTCCCACTCCGCTTCGGTCGGCAGGCGGTAGCCGCGGGTCGCGGGCGCCGCCAGGCGCAGCGCGCCATCGCGCAGCACGTAAGCCGGCGGCAGGCCCTCGCGGTCGCTGAGCCAGTTGCAGTAGCTCGCCGCATCCTCCCAGCCGAGCATCACCACCGGGTGATCGCTGCCCGCCAGCTGCTTGTACTTCTCGGCACCGGAGGTGTGGCTCGGCCGGAACTCGCGGTACTCGCGGTTGGTCACCTCGCGCAGCCCGATGTAGAACGCGCGGCTGATGCGGATCCGACGCTCGGTCTCGTTCGGCCGCCGGCCCTGCTCGCGGCGCGGCGCGCCGGTCTCGAATTCGCCGGGACCGACCAGGCGCAGCTCCTGGCCCTGCTTCGTGGCCAGCGTCTTCGGCACTGCCGCGATCGCGGCCTGCTGCGGCGTCAGCAACCGGGCCTGCACCAGCTGCGGCATGCCCGGCCGCGGCGTCACCTCGGTGGTGAAGCTGGCGTAGCCTGCCTTGCGCACTTCGATCCGGTGGGGTACCGCGAGCAGCATCAGTTCCTGTCCGGCAGGGCCACGCGAGGCCCCATCGACGAAGACCTCGGCGCCCGGCGGGTCGCTCTGCACGCGCACCGGCCCGACGCGGGCCACCAGTTCCAGCCGCAGCGACGCCGAACCGCGACGCTCGATGCTGATGCTGCGTGATGCCGTGTCGTAACCGGGCTTGGCCACCAGCACCTGGTGTGGCCGCCCGGGGGCGATCTCGGTTTCCAGCGGGGTCACGCCACGATAGCGGCCATCGATGCTGACCGCGGCGCCTGGCGGCTGGCTTGCCACCTCCAGCAGGCCATCGACCTCCTGCAGCTTCACCGGCGGCAGCACCAGCTGCTGCCCGGCGGTCACCGCCAGCGTCTGGCGCCAGGGCTTGTAGCCCTCGAGCCGCAGTTCGATCTCCTTCTGGCCGCTGCCAACCGGTACCGTTGCGGGCGTGGCACCGAGCGCCTCGCCGCCGACACTGATGCGCGCGCCGGGCGGCTCGCTGCTGATGCTGACATCGGCCCAGTCGGGCACCAGCGCCAGCGGAACCTCCTGGCGCTCGCCGCGGCCGGTGACCTCGACAGTGGCCTCGTAGGGCTGGTAGCGCGGCGCGAGCACGCGCAGGCGGTGGCTGCCGGCGGCCACCGCATAGCTGCCGTCGGCAGCAGGCTGCAGCGGCTGGCCGTCCACGCTGAGCTGCAGCTGTCCGCCGGGTGCGGAGGACAGCACCAGCCGGCCGGGCAGTGGCTCCAGCCGGAACTGGAATTCCTGGCTGCGCGCCTCACCCACCACGAGCGGGGCCGTCAGCGGTTCGTAACCCTCCGCCGTCATCTCCAGCTGGTAGCTGCCCGGATGCAGCAGGTAGCGCTTGCCGAGCTTCAGCGCCAGCCAGCTGCCCTGCAGGGACAGGCGCGCCTGTGCCGGTACCACCTGGATGCCGACGGCACGCGCCGTGAAGAGCTCCAGCGCCAGCAGGCCGAGCAGTGCCAGGCTCGCATACAGCCACCAGGGCCGGCGCCGGCGCGGCGCCGGGGCCGGGGTCCGCATGCGCTGCGCGGTGATGGCTGGAGCCGCCGTGGCTGGCGCGGCCGCCACCGGCGGCAGCGTCGCGTACTCAGTGTCGGTGTAGGCCACCGAGAAACGCAGCGCCTCGGCATCGAAATGGCATTCGACGCGCAGCGCGCCGGCGGTGATGACATCGCCATCCTCCAGCCAGCGCGTGGCACTCGCCGTTGCACCGTTGACGGCCAGCGCCATGCGCCCAGCGTCAGCGGTCACGGTGGCCTGCAGGAACGGGCGATCGTCGAGGCAGCCGATCAGGCCCAGTACCTCGCCACTGACCGGACCGGGAACACGGATATCGGCCACAGTACCGCTGCCGATGCGGATCGGCAGCTCGGCGGCCGTCAGCCGCCGCGTACCGGCGGGAGAACCGATGACCAGCGCGCGGTTCAGATGGCGTCCTCGCAGCGCACCACGACGGCCGCCTGCCCGCCGCCCGGTGCCACGCGGAAACTGCGGCGCACGTCGCGGTAGCCGGGGCGCGCACCCACCGCCGTGTAGGTGCCCGGGCGCAGTTCCAGGATCCGCGAATTGAAGGCGCCGAGGCGCCCCACCTTGAAGATGGTCACCTCGGTGAGATTGTCGGACTCCAGCAGCACCGGCACCGGGATCGCGCCGACGCGGACCAGGCGCTCGAGCTCGGCGACCTGCCCGGCGAGCACCGGGGCCGGCTGCACCGTGGCCGTCAGCGTCGCGCGGGCGTCGGCGAGCAGCTCGCGTGCGGCGGCGAGCACGGCGTCGTCGTTGAAGTGGTCGGTGTTGCCGATCGCCGCGCGCAGGCGCGTGTCGAGGTCGAGCCTGGCGCGCGCCTGCTCGCGGCCTTCGCGGGCGGCGACGAGGTTCGGATCGACGCCGAGCATGGCCTCGTAGCGCTGGACAGCGTCGGCCCAGCGCTCCGCCTGCGCGAAGCCGCGGGCCTCGGCCTGCTGTGCCGCCAGCTGGGCGAGCTTGCTGTCCGCATCGAGCTGCGCCAGCGCCGCCTGTGCTGTGGCGTCGCCGGGGCGCGCCTGCAACGCTGCCGTGAATGCGGCCCGCGCCGCGGCGCTGCGACCCGCGGACTGCTCGGCCAGGCCGCGCGCCATCTGCGTCTCGTAGTTGTCCCGTGCCACGGCCTGCGACAGCCGCGCCACCCCGGCACCGGCTGGCGCCCAGGCTGGATCGAGCGTGGCTGCCTGGCGATACAGGTCGAGTGCCTGCGCCCGCTGCCCGGCCGACTCCGCCACCTGCGCGCGCGACATCAGCGCCAGCAGCTGGTCGAGCCTGGCGGCGCGCGCCAGCCCGCGGCGGGCGGCGGCATTGTCCGGTGCCAGGGCCAGCGCCGTCGTGAATCCCGCGGTGGCCTCGGCCTGGCTCCCGGCGAGCAGCGCCGCCTCGCCCGCGGCCAGCGCCGTCGCCAGTCGCTGCGGCGCGCTCGCCAGCAGTCCGCGGCCCAGTGTCGTGGCCGACCGATAGCCTGCCAGCGCCGCCGCCAGGTCGCGATCGCGATAGGCGCTGTCGGCGGCCTGGGCCTGGCTGCGCAAGGCGCTCCAGTCGGAGCCGCCCCAGCGATCGGCGCCAGCCTTCTTCAGGTCGTCGTCGAGGCGCAGGAACTCGCCCAGCGCGGCGTCGACCTCAGCGACCGCCACTGGCGCCGCCGTAGCATCGGCAGCGGCCGGTGCCGCCGGCGGCGACACGATGGCCGGCTCGGGCGGTGCCGCGGCCGTCACCAGCGGCTGGCGACCACGCATCCAGTCCGGCAGGAAGCCAATGACCAGCACCGCCACCACCAGCAGCAATGCCAGGCCACCGTAGACCGCCACCGCCGGCAGGCCGTGGCGACGCGCGGGCGGCGCCGCTGCCGGTGCCTGCTCCGTGGCGCGACGCGCCACCGCCAGGATGCTCTCGCCGGCGGCCGGAGCATCGGCCAGAGCATCGGCCAGAGCATCGGCCGGAGTATCCGCAAGTATCCCGGCCAGCGCCGCGCGCCATGCCGCGGCACTCGCGGGCCGGCGTGCCGGATCCTTGTCGAGGGTCGCGGCCAGCAGGTTGCGCAACGCCGGCGGCAGGGCCGCGCCGCTGAGGTCAGTTGCCGGGATTGCCGGCCGCTCGCCGCGGATGCGCACGACACTCGTGTCGGGGTAGAACAGCGGCACGCCCACCAGCAGTTCAAAGGCGAGCGCTCCCAGGCCATACACGTCATCACTCACGGCTGGTGGCGCGCCATCCAGCTGCTGCGGACTCATCGCCGGCAGCGTGCCGCCGCTGTCCCAGGCTGCAGTGCCAAAGTCGCTGATGAGCCAGCGGCCATCCGCTTCGCGCAGCACATTCGCCGGCTTCAGGTCGCGGTGCACGATGCCCTGGCGGTGAGCGTGATCGAGCGCATCGGCCACATCCAGCAGCGCGGCCAGCACGACGCGCCAGCCCGCGCCGCGCAGCTGGCCGAGGTCTCCGCCCTCGACGCAGGGCATGACCACGCAGGCCGGCGGTCCCTCGATGAACTCCAGCGGCCGCAGGATGCCCGGGTGGACGAGCGCGCGCGCCTGCTCGAATCCGGCACGCAGCAGCGACGCGGCCGATGCGTCTTTGGTGGCGATCTTCAGTGCCACCGGCCGGGCCGCCTGCCCGTCCTTGGCTGCCCAGACCGTGGAGTGGCTGCCGCTGCCGAGCAGGCGCAGCAGCCGGAACCGCCCGGCCACGGTGCTTCCCGCCGTCAACCCTGGCATGCGCTGCTGCGCTCAGCCGCCGGTGGCCGGCGCAGTCGCGGCGGCTGGCGGCGGCAGGCCGGTTTCCTTCTCATAGATCTGCCGCAGCAACTGCCGCCATTCCTTGTAGCGTTCCTCGGCACTACCGGTGAGGCGCAGCGTCTGACCCTCGACCTCCACCACCAGCGGCTCGGCCTCGGCCTCCAGCGACTTGCCCTGCTCCTTGAGGCCCTCGCGGGCGATGGTGGCCTCGGCGGACTTGCCCATGCCGGCCTTGATGCCCTCGATGCCGCCCATGACGCCGACCATGGTGATGGCGCTGTTGTCGCCGCCCGCGCCCTCGTAGAGTACCGCACCGAGGATCGCCGCACCCCCGAGCAGGTAGCGCAACATGGCGGAGCGCTTCAGGTCCTGGTACTTGATGGTCTCCTCGCGCGACACCTTGCGCCAGTCCTCGTAGGGCTTCGCGAGATCGTAATACAGCGAGGCGTAGTACTCGTTCAGCGTATCGACGACGGCATACTCGCGTTCGCGCACCGCGCGCATGCGCGCGAGCATCGGGTCGTCGGCGGCCGGCAGGCGCTGCAGGCTGTAGATGCCCTTGCGGTCCTGCGCCAGGTAGCCATCGAAGGCCGTCGGCACCAGATCTGCCGCGTAGCGCATCTCCGCCACCTCGTGCACGACCTGCAGGTCACGCGCCGGCAGCTTCTGGCGCACTGCCAGCAGGTCGTTGGCGATCTCGTTGTAGACGTTCTGGTACGGGTCCTGGCTCTGGTCGCGGTACTTCGAGTACGCCTTCTCCGGGACCCGCGTGCGGTAGGTCTTGTTCAGCCACTCGCGGCCGGTGGCATCCCAGGCACCGGCGCGGATCACCACGTCGAGGCCATCGGACTGGTCGATGCGGCCCCAGACCAGCAGGTCGACCGAGTCGGATTTCTCGGGCAGCACCCACACCGAGCCCCACTGGCCGCTCGCCTCCAGCGTGGTCTTGAGATGGAACGGCATGTAACGCGCCTCGGCGCGCCGCACCTCCGGGAACACCAGGCTGTCGCGGTCGGCATCCGCCTCGCCGACACCCGGATCGAACAGCACGATGCCGACGTCGAGCAGTTCGGCCGCCGGCACCTCGCGCTCGGTGCGCTGCAGGGCCACGCTCTCGTACTTGACGTTGCGGGAAGTCGAACAGGCCGCAAGGAACAGCAGCACCAGGGCCAGCGACGCGGCAGCGATCCGGGTGAAAGGCATGCGACTGGTCAGGATAGCCGCCATGCCGGCCTCACTTGCGAATGCCGGTATGCCGGCGGTACTGGTCCCATAGCGCCTCGCGTACCTTCGGGTCCTTCTCGGCCAGCGCCGCCTCGCGCAGCTGCCGGGCCACCTGGTCCTCGCCGGTGCCGTCCTGGGGAATGTCGGCCGGAATGTCCGGCGCCGCGCTGCCCTCCTGCGCGCCACCCTTGTCCGCGGAACCGCTGCCGGCATTGCCCGGCTGCTGCTGGCCCGGGCCACCCTTTTCGCTGCCGGCTGCGCCGCTGGCACCCGCTTCGGGCGCATCGCCGCCGGCCCCGGCGCCCGCTGCCCCTGCCGGTCCGCGCATGCCGCCCGATGGGGTGCCGCCCGCGGCATCGCCCATGCCAGTGTCGGCGGCGCCGCCGGGATAGCGGCCGCCGGCCGCACCGTTCCCCTTCACGGCACCGGCATCCGCTGCCTCGCGTGTCTGCGCGCCCTGGCCCGAGCCCTTGCCGGTCGAAGCCAGCACTTCCCGCTCGCGGGCGATCTCGCCGTCGAAATCACCGAGCGACTTGTCGAAGGCGCCCTGGGCGTCGTCGCCGCCGGCACCCGAGCCGCCCGGCCGCCGTGTCCCGTCGGTACCCGCCTGGCCACCCTGGCCTGCCGGGCCTGCCGGGCCTGCCGGGCCTGCCGGGCCTGCCGGGTCTGCCTGGCCCGCTTGGCTGCTCTGGCTACTCTGGCTACCCTGGCTACCCTGGCTGCCTTGGCCGCCCTGGCTGCTCTGCGCGCCCTGGCCGCTGCCTTTGCTGCTGCCTTTGCTGCTGCTCGGGCTGCCACTCTGGCTGCCGCTTTGGCCACCGATGCTGCCCGAGCTACCCGGGATTCCCTGCCCGCCCGCGCTGCCGGAGGGTGGGCTGCCCATGCCACCACCGGACGGCGGACCGCCTGCGCTGCCCGAGGGCGACTGCTGGCTGGCATTGCTGCAGGCGACCAGCAGCAGCGCGCACAGCAGCCCGGTGCCGCCCAGGCGGATGGATGGAAACGGGATCCTGCGCATGAATCCGGTCATGGTGGCGATTATATCGTCAGGCAATGGGCTCACCGACTGCCAAAGGCGCGGGGCAGGCCGGAAACACCGATCCTTCATCGGCATTGGAAGGCCGCAGGCTGCGCGGGTTCCCCGGCGGCCCGCGGATGCTCGCCGGCGGGCCGTGGATCGCTGCCCCGGTGGCGGCCTTCTGCTAGCATCGCGGGCCGCAAGATTATTGTCACCTGACCCGCAAGGAACCATCGCATGGCGCCCGCCGACTCCCTGGCCAGGACCCTGGCCGACCTCAGCAGCAAGACCGGCACCGAGGTGCACCTCAGCGACTGGCTCGACATCACGCAGCCGATGGTCGACGACTTCGCCCGTGCTACCCGCGACCAGCAGTGGATCCACGTCAACCCGCAGCGCGCCGCCGCCGAGTCCGCCTACAAGGGCACCATCGCCCATGGCTACTTCACGCTGTCGCTGTATCCCTACCTGCGGGGACTGGTGGACGAGTCGAAGCCGCTGTTCCCCGGCGTGAAGAACATCATCAACTACGGCATCAACAAGCTGCGCTTCCCCAACGCCGTTCCGGTCGGCAGCCGCATCCGCGCGCGCTGCCGGCTGCTGGCGGTGGCGGAGGTGAAGAACAGCATCGAACTCACCGAGGAGTACACGGTGGAGGTCGACGGCCAGTCGCGGCCGGCCTGCGTGGCCGAATGCGTCATGCGTCTTTACTTCTGAGAGTGTCCCCGATGTCCAGTGAACTCATTGTCGGGCGCCACGGCGCCGTCCTGCACCTCACCATCAACCGCCCCGAGAAGCGCAATGCGCTGGCACTCGCCCTGCTCGATGAAATCGGCGCCACGCTCACCAGCCATGCCAGCGACCCGGGCATCCTCTGCGCGGTGATCACCGGCGCCGGCGACAAATGCTTCGCGGCCGGCGGTGACCTCCAGGAACTCGACGCCATCCGCTCCGCTGCCGACACCCGCGCCATGAGCCGCCGCGGCCGCGCCGCGCTCGATCAGGTGCGCGCCTTCCCGGTACCGGTCATCGCCGCGCTCAACGGCCCGGCGCTCGGCGGCGGCGCCGAACTCGCGCTCGCCTGCGACCTGCGCATCGCCGCGCCCCACGCGGAGATCGGCTTCCTGCAGTCGCAGCTCGCCGTCACCACCGCATGGGGCGGGGGCATCGACCTGGCGCTGACCGTCGGCGACCGGCGTGCGCTGCGCATCCTCGCCACCGCGGCGCGCATCGCGCCGGGGCGCGCCCTGGAGCTCGGGCTGGTGGACTGGGTCTGCGCGCCCGGCCAGGCGCTGGAGTCCTGCATCGAGACCTTCCTCGAGCCCTACCTCTGCCGCAGCCGCGCGGTGCTCGAGGGCTGCAAGGCCCCGGTGGCCGCCGCGCGCCGGCGCGCCCATGCGGAGCTCGCGGGCGTCGAGGAAGAACGCTTCATCAGCAGCTGGACCAGTGACGAGCACTGGGCGGCGGTGGCGGCGCTCGCGAAGAGCCAGGGGCGCTGAAGCTCAGCCCTCCCGCAGCGCCCGCCGGAGGATCTTGCCCACGTTGGACTTGGGCAGCGAGTCGCGGAACTCGACGTGCTTCGGCACCTTGTAGGCCGCCAGGTGCCGGCGGCAGATGTCGCGGATGTCGTCCGCGGTTGCCACCTGCCCCGGCCGCAGCACCACGAACACCTTGACGGCCTCGCTGGTGCCCACGTCTGGCACGCCGATGCAGGCCGCCTCGAGCACCGCCGGGTGCAGCATCACCACGTTCTCGATCTCGTTCGGGTAGGCCTTGAGGCCGGACACCGAGATCATGTCCTTCTTGCGATCGACGATGCGCATGTAGCCGGCGGCATCCATCACCGCGATGTCGCCGGTCCTGAGGTAGCCGTCGCTGGTCATGACATCGCCGGTGGCGCTGTGGTTGCCCCAGTAGCCCTGCATCACCTGCGGCCCGCGCACGCAGATCTCACCCGGCTGGCCCACCGGCATTTCATGGTCGTCATCATCGCGCAGCGAGATGCCGGTGCCCGGCAGCGGCAGGCCGATGCTGCCGGTCCAGGCGGCGAGGTCCGGGCGGTTGGAGCTGACCACCGGCGAGGCCTCGGACAGGCCGTAGCCTTCGAGGATCTCGGTGCCGGTGGCCGCGGCCCACTGCTTCGCGGTGGCCTCCATGACCGCCATGCCACCCGCCGAGACCAGCTTGAGGTGCGAGAAGTCCACGCTCCCCAGCGCCGGGTGGTTCGCCAGGTGCTGGTAGAGCGTGTTGACGCCGGTCATGGCCGTGAACTTCCAGCGCCGTAGCTCGCGGATGAAGCCCGGCATGTCGCGCGGATCGGTGATCAGCACGTTGAGGCCGCCGAGTTCGGTGTACGCCAGGCAGTTACAGGTGAGCGCATAGACGTGGTAGAGCGGCAGCGCCGTGATCACCACCTCGGCACCCGGGCGCACCAGGCTCGCGAACCAGGTGTTGATCTGGCGGACGTTGGCCAGCAGGTTGCCGTGGCTCAGCATCGCGCCGCGGGCGAGGCCGGTGGTGCCGCCGGTGTACTGCAGGCAGGCCAGGTCGGCACCGGCCGGCGCCACGCGCTGCAGGGGACCCGCATGGCGCAGGGCCGCGTCGAAGCGGATCACGCCCGGCAACCGGTAGCGCGGCACCATCCGTCGGACGTGCCGCAGCACGAAGTTGACCAGCTGGCGGCGCGGGAACGGCAGCAGGTCGCCGATTTCGGTGACGATGACGTGGCGCACCGCGGTCCCGGCCAGCGCCTGCTCCAGCACCGCGCCGGCATTGGCGACCACGACGATGGCCGTCGCGCCGGAGTCCCTGAGCTGGTGCGCCAGCTCGCGCGCGGTGTACAGCGGGTTGACGTTGACCACCACCAGCCCGGCGCGCCACACGCCATAGAGCGCCACCGGGAACTGCAGCAGGTTCGGCAGCATGATGGCCACGCGCTCGCCGCGCCCGAGTCCCAGCCCGGCCTGCAGGAATGCCGCGAAACGCTCGCTGAGCCGGTCGAGCTCGGCGTAGCTGATGCTGCGCCCGAGGTTGTTGAACGCCGGCCGGTCGGCGAACTGCCGGCAGGCACGTTCCAGCATCCCCACCAGCGAATCCGCGGGGTCGAGTTCGATGTCCGCCGGGACCCCGGGGGGATAACTCTGCAGCCAGATTCTTTCCATGAGGTCCGCGAGGCTCCTATTCGATTCCCAGTTCCCGCAGCAGTGCATCGGCGCCATAGATCTCGCGCAGCGCCAGCAACATCACCGCCGGATGCACCGCCACGGCGCGGTTCAGCGCGGGGTCGTAGCCGTAGTCACCACCGATGGAATGCAGGTTGCCATCGAAGATCAGCCCGACGAGGCGCCCGCCCGCATCGATGATCGGGCTGCCGGAGTTGCCGCCGATGATGTCGTTGCTGGTGGCGAAGTTGAACGGGGTGTCGAGGTTGACCCGCGACTGGGCCTGCAGCCAGCGCGGCGGCAGGCGGAATGGCGGCTGGCCGGTGGCGCGGGCGTAGAGCCCGTCGAGCCTGGTGAACGGCGCCACGTCATGGTCGCCTTCCCGCCAGCCCTGCACCGCCCCATAACTCAGGCGCAGGGTGAAGGTTGCATCCGGATAGCTGCGCGTGCCGTGGATGGCGAAACGCGCCCGTGCCAGGCGCTCTTCCGCGGCGCGTATCGGCGCCTCGACCTGGTCGTCGTGGCGCCGGCGCAGCGCGCTGGCTTCCGGCTCCAGCCGCAGGGCCAGCGCCAGCAGCGGGTCATCGGCCGCCTCCACCGCCGCCAGCCCGCCGTTCCACAGCTGCTCGCGGAATGCGGGATCGCCGAGGCGCGTTTCGCGCACCAGCCGTGCCGCCAGCTGCTGCGGTGCTTCGCGCCCCAGCGCCAGGCGCACCGCCGGGTCATCGACGCCGAGGTACTCCACCAGCTTTTCCAGCGAGAACCCGAGGCGCAGCGCCTCGAAGGCCGGATAGGCGGGCTGTGGTGCCAGCAGTTGCTGGCGCAGGCGCGGCAGCGCCGCGTCGCTGAACTCGCGCTGCCGCTGCTCGTTCGGCTTCGCGCGCTCGACTGCGGCACGCACCAGCAGGCGCGCCGCCGCGCCCAGCTCACCCTGCAGCGCCGCGCCACGCTCGAGGAACAGGTAGCGGTCGTAGAACGCGCGGTAGCCGGCCAGCGCCCGGTCGATCTCGGCCCAGGCGTCGGCTGCCGGCTTCAGGCGCGGATCGGCGGCCACCGCCGCACGCAGCGCCTGCTCGTCCCGCTCGCGCGCGGCCATGAAGCCGTGATCAAGCAGCACCGCCATCTGGTTGCGCCTGACCTTGAGCACGTTTTCCAGCGAGAACAGCTCGGACTCGGCGCTGCGCGCCTGCTCGGCGCCGCTGGCGGAGAACTGCAGGTAGCGGCCGCGCAGCTCCGCGGCGCGCAGCAGCCAGTGCCCGAGGACGTACTCGCGCTCGAAGCGCAGCTGCGCCAGGGTCTGCAGGCGCTGCGTGCTGCCGGGATGGCCGGCGACGAACACCGCCTCGCCGGGTGCCGCACCGGCGCGCCGCCAGCGCAGGTAGCCGGGCGTCGGCGCGGGCCTGCCATCCACGTACAGGCGCAGCAGCGCGAAGTCCAGGTCCCAGCGCGGGAAGCGGAAGTTGTCGAGGTCACCACCGAAGAAAGCGATGTCGGCTTCCGGCGCGAACACCAGGCGCAGGTCGACGTAGCGGCGGTAGTGATAGAGGAAGTACTGCCCGCCACCGTACAGCGTCACCGCCTCGCAGGAATGCGGGTCGCCGCGCCGCCGCCAGTCGTCCTCGCAGGCCTGCTCCAGCCGGGTGAGCGCCGCCTTGCGCCGCTCGTTGGCGGCCGGGCCGACGCCATCGCCCACCGCCGCCTGCACCGCGGCGCTGACGTTCTCGATGCGCTCCAGGATCGAGGCCTGCTCGGCCGCGCAGCGCTCCTCGCCGGCCCGGCCGGCGGCGAGGAAGCCGGCGCCGGCGATGTCCCGGGACGGCGTGGACAGGCGCTGCAGGCAGTCCCGAACGCAGTGCTCGTTGGTCAGCACCAGCCCGGATGGCGAGACGATGGAAGCGCTGCAGCCGCCCTCGAGGCGCACCGTGGCCCGGCGCACGCGGTCCAGCCAGTCCTGGCCGATGCTGACGCCGTAGCGGCTGCGCACCGCCTCACGCGGAAAGTTGTCGAAGGTCCACATGCCCTCCTCGGCCCATGCCGGCCGCGGGGTGGCCAGCACGCAGGCCAGGGCGGCAGCCAGCAGGACTGCCATCGTGTAGCGCCGGATCATGGCGGGCGGGTTCCTCCGGAAGGCAGCGGCCATTGTGGCATCGGGTTGGCCGGCCGCAAATGGCATAATTGCTGCTGGCCTGCCACGATGCGGACCGGTCCCGCACCGGCCGGCACCGCCGGCCCGCCACCACCAGTCGCCCGGAATCGCCACCTTGACCCGATCGAGAATCCCGCACTTCTACCGCATGTCGCCGGCCGAGCGCGTGCGCGCCGTGCACGAACGCGGCCTGCTCACCGATGCCGACCGCGAGCGGCTGGCGCGCGGCGAGGCCACGCTCGACGTCAATGCCGCCGACAAGATGATCGAGAACGTCATCGGCGTGCTCGGCATGCCCATCGGCCTCGGGCTCAACTTCCTCATCAATGGCCGCGACTACGTAGTGCCGCTGGCGGTGGAGGAGCCATCCATCGTCGCCGCGCTGAGCGCGGCCGCCAAGCTGGCGCGCAGCGCCGGTGGCTTCCGCGCCAGGGCGGGCGCGCCGATCCTCATCGGCCAGATCCAGGTGATCGAGGTGCCGGACATGGCGCGCGCCATGTCGGCCCTGCTGGAGCACCGCCAGGAAATCCTTGACCTCGCCAACAGCCTGCATCCACGCATGGCCGCCCGCGGCGGCGGCGCGGTGGACATCGAGGTGAAGAGCCACCCGATGACCGCCATGAAGGGCGAGATGCTGGTGATGCACCTGCTGGTGGACACCCGCGATGCCATGGGCGCGAACCTCGTCAACGGCATGTGCGAGGGCGTCGCCTCGCTGGTGGAGTCCATCACCGAAGGCACGGTGTTCCTGCGCATCCTCTCCAACCTCGCCGACCGCGCGTTGGCCAGCGCCGAGGTGACGCTGCCTGCGGCGTCCCTCGCCGGCAAGGGCTACTCCGGCGAGCGCGTCCGCGATGGCATCATCATCGCCTCGGACTTCGCCTGCGTGGATCCCTACCGCGCTGCCACGCACAACAAAGGCATCATGAACGGCATCGATGCCGTGGCTCTCGCCACCGGCAACGACTGGCGCGCCATCGAGGCCGGTGCCCACGCCTACGCGGCGCGCCTCGGCCGCTACAGCTCGCTGTCGCAGTGGTGGCAGGACGACCAGGGCCACCTGCGCGGACGCCTCGAGCTGCCGATGAAGGTGGGCATCGTCGGCGGCCCGCTGGAGTCCAACCCCGGCGTGGCCATGAACATGCGCCTGCTGGGCGTGAAGACCGCCCAGGAACTGGCCGAGGTCATGGTCACCGTGGGTCTGGCGCAGAACTTCGCGGCCCTTCGCGCGCTGGCCACCGAGGGCATACAGACCGGCCACATGACGCTGCATGCACGCAGCGTGGTGAAGGCCGCCGGCACGCCGCCGGAGCTGTTCGACGAGGTGCTCGAGCGCGTCCTGCGCGACGGCGACATCAAGGTCTGGAAGGCGCAGGAACTGCTCGCGGAACTGCAGCGCGAGCGCCAGGCTGCGGCAGGCGGCGCGGTCCCGCAGCGTGCACCGGATGCCGAGGCCGGCGTGGGCTTCGGCAAGGTGATCCTGCTCGGCGAGCACGCCGTGGTCTACGGCCGCCACGCCATCGCCGTGCCACTGCCGATCACCACGCGCGCCGTGGTGGCCGACGCGGGCCATGGCGTGGAGCTCATCATCCCGCGCTGGGGCGTGGAGTACCAGCTGGCCAAGCCACCGGAGCAGCGCCGCTCCTTCGAGCGTGCCGCCGGCGCCATCCTCGACCGCCTCGGCCTCACCGATCGCAACCTGCGCATCGAGGTATTCCCCGACGTGCCGCGCGGCATGGGCCTGGGCGGGTCGGCGGCGGTAGCCGTGGCCATCATCCGTGCCCTGGATCGTCATTTCGGCCTCGGCCTCGATGATACCGAGATCAACGAGCTGGCCTTTCTCTCCGAGGAAATCGCCCACGGCCGGCCGAGCGGCATCGACAACACCCTGGCCACGCATGGCCGGCCGCTGCTCTACCGCCGCGGCAGCCCGCCGCTCGCGGAACCGCTGCAGCTCGGCCAGCCACTGCAGCTGGTAGTCGGCATGACCCACAGCGAGGGCCTGACCGCGAAGACCGTGGGCAACGTGCGCGAAGCCCGCGAGCGCCACCCGCGCCTGTACGAGAAGATCTTCGATGACATCGATGCGCTGGTGCTGCAGGCAGTGGCGGCGCTGCGCGACAACGACCACCGCGCGCTCGGCGAGCTCATGAACATCTGCCAGGGCCTGCTCAATGCGCTGCAGGTCTCGACGCCGGAACTCGAGCGGCTCATCGGCATTGCCCGCGGCGCGGGCGCGCTGGGCGCCAAGCTCACCGGCGGTGGTGGCGGCGGCGCCATGGTGGCGCTCTGCGCCAGCGCGGACGACGCCAGCCGCGTGCGGCAGGCGGCCGAACGCCAGGGCTTCCGCGCCATGGCACTGGCCATCGGGGCGGCGCCGTGAGTGCCCTCGGCGCAGCCGCCAACAGGCCGCGCGACCCGCTGATCCTGGTGGACGCCAGCGATCGCGAGGCGGGCTTCCTTTCCAAGGAGGAGTGCCACCAGGGCACTGGCCGCCTGCATCGTGCCTTCTCGGTGTTCCTGTTCAACCGCCGGGGTGAACTGCTGCTCCAGCAACGCAGCGCCGCGAAGCCGCTCTGGCCGCTGTTCTGGTCCAATACCTGCTGCAGTCATCCGCGCCAGGGCGAAACGGTGGAGGCGGCGGCGCGCCGGCGCCTGGCCGAGGAACTGGCGCTCACCGCGGAGCTGCGCTTCCTCTACAAGTTCGAATACCGTGCGGAGTACCAGCAGATCGGCACGGAGCACGAACTGTGCTGGGTCTTCGCCGGCATCACCGATGGCGAGCCGCGCGCGGATGCCGCGGAAATCGCTGCCTGGCGCTACGTCGCCCCGGCGGCGCTGACCGCCGACATGGCCGCCCGCCCGGAGCAGTACACGCCCTGGCTGCGGCTGGAATGGCCACAGATCACGGCGCTTTACCTGCCTGGCCTGGCCGCCCAGGAACTACAGGGCCGCCAACCGACTCTTAAATAACCCGAAAGCCAAGAACCAAGGAGATCCGAGAATGGCAATCCAGCTGCCGGCCCTGCCATGGGCCAGGGACGCACTCGCCCCGCACATCAGCGCCGAGACCATCGACTTCCACTACGGCAAGCACCACAACGCCTACGTCAACAACCTGAACAAGCTGATCGACGGCACGCCGCTGGCACAGCGGTCCCTCGAGGACATCGTGCGCGATTCCGAAGGCGGCATCTTCAACAACGCCGCCCAGGTGTACAACCACACGTTCTACTGGCATTGCCTGAAGCCCAATGGCGGCGGCACGCCGGCCGGCAAGCTCGGCAAGGCCATCGACGCCGCCTTCGGCAGCTTCGCGAAGTTCCGCGAGGAGTTCAGCACTGCGGCGGCAACCCAGTTCGGCTCCGGCTGGGCCTGGCTGGTACGCGACGCGCAGGGCAAGCTGAAGGTGGCCAAGACCGCGAATGCGGACACGCCGCTCGCCCACGGCCAGACGCCGCTGCTGACGATCGACGTCTGGGAACACGCTTACTACATCGACTACCGTAACGACCGGCCGAAGTACATCGACACCTTCCTGAATCACCTGGTGAACTGGGAGTTCGTCGAGAAGAACCTCGGCTGAGGCTCGCCGGCTTCAGCGGGCGCCGTAAGCTGCCAGTGCCTCGCGGATGTCGCGATCGTACGGGTTGCCGCGCAGGGCGTCCTGCAGCGTCCTGATGGCTCCGGCGACATCGCCGGAGTCATGCAGGGCGACCGCGTAGACATAAGCGAATCGCGCATCGCCAGGAGCGTTCTCGTGCGCCATGCGCAGCTCCGGCAACGCTTCGCGGGTCCGCCCCTGGCGGACCAGCGACAGCCCGAGCGCATGGTGCACGACCGCGGAGGCCGGGTCCTGCGACAGTGCCGCACGCAGGCTGCGCTCCGCACCGGCCTCGTCGCCCGTGGCGCGTTGCACGTCCGCGAGGTTCACTGCCGCCTGCACGAACGCCGGGTCCAGCACCAGCGCATCGCGGAACGCGGCCAGTGCGCCGTCCGCATCACCGCGCTCGAGATGGAGGCTGCCGAGGTTGAGCATGGCTTCGGGCCGGTCGGCATTGAACTGCTGCGCGGCGGTCCACTCAGCGAGTGCGGCTTTGAACTGCTGGACCTCGCTGCCCACCAGGCGTGATTCCGCCGCACCCGCCAGCGAGCGGGCCGCCGCCATGCGCACCAGGCGCACCGGGTCGGCCAGCAGCTTCGGCAACTGCTCGGCGCGCAAGGCCGGATCCGCGGAGCGCAGTCCCTCCGCCGCAGCTGTCCTGACCAGCGCGTCGCCATCACCCAGGGCGGCCACCGACGCTGCCTGCCACTGCGGCCCGCCGCTGCGCGCACCGCGGGCGATGGCACTGGCACGCACGATGGCCGGCTGCGCCGCGTCCGTCACCAGGGCAGCCAGCGCGGCATCCGCCGCCGGATCGCCCCGATCCGCGGCGGCAAACGTCGCGGCAAAGGCCTGGAAGCCGGGCTTGCGCTGCGGGTACCAGCCGGCGATAGCAGCCGCGGCCCAACGGGCATCATGCCCGTCGTGGCAATTGCCGCAGGCGTTCGGCGTACCGAGGCTGACGCTCTGGTCGGGCCGCGGAATACGCAGCGAGTGGTCATGGCGCGGATCCACCACCATGTAGGTCGTCGCCGGCATATGGCAGGCGACGCATCGCGAGCCCGGTGATCCCGGCTCGTGGTGGTGATGGCTGCTGGCGTCGAAGGTCGCCGGCGCGTGGCATTGCGCGCAGACGGCATTGCCGGCCGCCCGCAGCGACCCGCTGTGCGGCTCGTGGCAGTCCGCGCAGCTGACGCCGGCGGCATGCATGCGGCTCTGCATGAACGAGCCCCAGGTGTAGACCTCCTCGCGCTGCTGGCCGTCGACATGGTAGAGGCCGGGCTCGATCAGGGCCGGGCGAAAGCCATCGAGCCAGTCGCTGCCGGCATTCACGGTATCGGTAAACTGTCCCCGCCGCGCGTGGCAGCGGGCACAGACGCCGATCTCGCGGGAGGTCGTCGCCGGCACCGACCTCGCGGCGGTTGGCCCGTCGCCGCGGTTCCAGCTGACGCCCTGGCGCTCATCCAGCGCAACCACCAGCCCGCGAGCCGGGTCACGTGCACGCCGCAAGCGGCCCTGCTGCGCCCAGCTGACATGGTTCGAAGCGGGCCCGTGGCAGGCTTCGCAACCGACACTGATCTCCGACCACTTGCTGGCATAGCTGCGCGTGGCTGCGTCGTAGTTCTTGCGCAGGTCGGTGGAGTGGCAATCGGCGCACTGGTAGTTCCAGGCCTGGTCGATGCCGGTCCAGTGCAGTGGTTGCCCCGGCAGCAGTTTCTGGTCCGGGTAGAGATCGAACCAGCGCTGGCCCCCCGCCGCGGCCGGGCGCGAATCCCAGGCGATGCCGAAGGCCTGCAGGCGGCCACCCGGAAGCGGCACGAGGTACTGCTGCAGCGGATACAGGCCGAAGCTGTAACGCAGTTCGAACGTGGCGGCCTTGCCGTCAGCGCCGCTGGCATCGACGAAGTAGCGCCCGTCCTGCTGGTGGAAGCGCGCCGCCTGCCCGTCGAATGACAGGCTGTCGCCGGTGAAGCGGCCGAGCATCGTTGCCTGGCTGGCCGGCTGCATGGCCAATGCATGCTGCGAACGTTCCCAGGCCGCGTACTCGGCTGCATGGCAGCCGGCGCAGGCAGCCGAACCGGCGAAGGCCGGTGGCGGTGACTCGTCCCCGGTCATCCACCAGCGGATTGCACCGCCTGCGACGACCAGCAGCAGGACCAGGAGTATCGCGGGCACAATGCGCAGCGGCATGAACGCAGGTTAACACGCAAGGGTCCTGCGGGCGCCGCGTCAGGAGACAGACGCGCACCGCGCTGCCATGAGGTCAGCGGAACTTCACCTTCCACTGCAGGCTGTACTCGTCATCACCGCGCGGATCCACGGTGAGGTGCCAGCCCGAGTCTGCGCCACCGACGAGGAAATCGGCGAGATGCCCCGCCGCCACCGACTGGTCCTTCACCCAGTCGATGGCCCGGGTACGGAACTTGCGCCGGTTGCGATCCACCTGCAGGTCCAGGCCGGCGGCCTGCTCCGCGGCAGGTGCCGCCGTGGCCGCGTCGTCCAGCGGGTCGCCAGCCGGCATCACGCCACTGGCGAGCCCCTGCCCGCCAAGTCCTGCTTCCATCTCCAGCGGCGGGACGACGCGGGATGCAGCCAGCTGCGTGTCGAAGTCATGGGCTGCGGGCGCCGGTGGTTCGCCGGCCAGTGCGCCCGAGGCAACCAGCGCCAGCCAGAGGGCCGTGGCCCCGCGGCGGGTGGGAACTGCGTGAACGGCGATGCCAGTCATCATGGCCCGCATACCCCGGCCGTTGCGGCCGCTGGTCTGGTCTCGACTCGGGTCCACGATAGGCGCAGCCCTGCAGCGCCACGGTGAACGGCGTCACCGTTTCAGGCCACGTTGATATGTCCAGTGGATTGCGTCGAATGTGGCTGCCGCTTAGGTCAAGCGGCACGGCCGGCAGCCGCGGCGGTGGCCACGGATCCGGGGCCGGCCGTTGCGGCCGGCCCCGTGCTCAGCTCGCCAGGCGCTACGTTACTTGACCTGGATCTCGACCTGCTTGGGCTTCGGCGCCTGGGCCTTCGGGATGTGCACCTTCAGCACGCCGTCCTTCGACTCGGCGTAGATGCGCGCCTCGTCGGCATCCGCCGGCAGCGCGAAGCTGCGCGCGAAGCTGCCGTAGAAAGACTCGACGCGGTGCTGCTTCTCGCTGTCGTCCGTGCGCTCGAAGCGGCGCTCGCCGCGCAGCGTGATGACGCCTTCCTGCACCGTCACCTGCACGTCCTTCTTCTCGACCTCGGGCAGCTCCGCCTTGATGAGGTATTCCTTGTCCGTCTCGGAAATGTTGGCAGCCGGGCGCCACTGCACCACCTCGCCCGTCTCGCCGGTGGCCGCCACCGCCGGGCGGTGGAACAGCCGGTTGTAACGCTCGAAAATGTCGTCCAGCTCGCGCAGCGGACTCCAGTTGACCAGTGTCATGGGCATGTCTCCTGTCCAGTTTGGCCTGAATCAATGGCCGGATCGCTTCCGGCCCTGGCCAGATAGATGGGGACAGGCGCGGGGTTTTCAATACCCCCGGATCAGCGGCGGGTCAGGGCAAGGGCGGCGTCGAGCGCCCCGATCAGGTCCTCGACGTCTTCCATGCCCACGGAGGCGCGCACCAGGCCGTCGGTGATACCGACGCGCAGCCGCTCGGCCGGCTCCACCGCGCCATGGGTCATGGTGACCGGATGGGTGATCAGCGACTCGACCGAACCGAGGTTCTCCGCCAGGCTCCAGACGCGGATGCCATCCATCAGCGCCTTGCCCGCCGCGACGCCGCCCTTCACCTCGAACCAGAGCATGGCGCCGAAGCCGCTGGCCTGGCGGCGCGCCAGTTCGTGCTGCGGGAAGGACTCCAGGCCGGGATAACAGACCCGCTCGACCTGCGGGTGGCCTTCGAGGAAGCGCGCGATCGCCAGCGCATTGGCCGACTGCCGCTCCAGGCGCACGGATAGCGTCTTGCAGCCCTGCAGCGTCAGGAACGCGGCCTGCGGCGAGAGGATCATGCCCGCGGCGTTCTGCACGAAGCGCAGTGCCTGGTCCAGTTCCTTCGTGCGCGCCACCACGGCGCCACCCACTGTGGCGTTGTGGCCATCGAAGTACTTGGTGGTGCTGTGCACCACCAGGTCGGCACCGAGTTCCAGCGGCCGCTGGTAGTACGGCGTGAGGAAGGTGTTGTCCACCGCATGCAGCACGCCGGCCTCGCGGGCGATGGCCGAAACGGCGGCGATGTCGGTCAGCTTCAGCGTCGGGTTGGCCGGGCTCTCGGTGAGGATCAGCCGCGTGTTCGGCCGCAGCGACTGGCGCAGCTGCCCGGGCTGCGAGGTATCGACGAAGGAGAAACTCACGCCGAAGCGGCTGAACACCTTGGTGGACAGCCGGTAGGTGCCGCCGTAGACGACGTCGGAAACGATGGCGTGGTCGCCGGCATTGAGGAACGCGAGGTACACGGCCTGCAGGGCCGCCATGCCGGTGCCGTAGCAGGTGGCATCAGCGCCGCCCTCGAGGTTGGCCAGCTTCTGCTCCAGCGCACGCACCGTCGGGTTGCTGGAGCGCGAGTAGGAGTAACCCTTGGCGAGGTACTCGTCGACGGAGTCCTGCACGTAGGTGGTGGTCTGGTAGATCGGCGTGAGGATGGCGCCGGTCACCGGGTCCGGGGTCACGCCGGCGTGGATCTGACGGGTATTGAAGCCCATGGGGCGTCCTTCTCTTCCGGCCTGCGGCCAGGCCTGCATTCATCGGGGATGGCGTAGTTTACCCGCTGCAGGACTGGACGGCTCGCCGCAGCGCGGGTTGCGGCCCCTCCCCCGATCCCGGATCATGGCCCCATGAACCAGCCGACCTGGCAGGCCTTCGACATCGCGGAGCTGAAGCAGCGCGTCCAGGGCCATGAGCCCCGCTTCTTCGAGTTCCTCGGTAGCGGTCGCCTGTCGGGGGCAATCTACCGGCTGCCTGCCAGTGCCACCGACCTGCAGGGACCGCACCTCGAGGACGAGGTCTACGTGGTGCTCGAGGGCGAGGCGCGGCTGCGCATCGACAGCGCCGAACAGGAAGTGCGCCCCGGACTGGTGCTGTTCATCCCCGCCGACACCCGCCACGCCTTCGTCGACATCCGCAAGGACCTGACGCTGCTGGCGCTGTTCAGCGCCTCGGCCCGGCCCGGTCGCCCCTGAACTGGCGCTGGTCCGGCGGTCTCCGCCCGCAGCAGCGGGCTAGAACTGTTCCTCCGGCAGCGCCAGCAACGCCTCGCAGCCCGCCTCGATGCCGCGCCGCCAGGCCGTCGCGACCGGCATGACCTGGGTCGCGTGGAAGCGCGCCGTCAGCAGCTTCGCCTCGCAGAACGCCACATCGCTGGTGCCGGCGGCGAGCTGCGCCTGTGCTGCCAGTGCCGCGCGCGCCATCACCCAGCCACCGGCGACGGTACCGAGCAGCATCAGCAGGTTCCAGGAAATGCCGCCGGCCACGCCCGGGTGCCTGGCATGGTTGGCAGCCAGCCAGCGACCCGCGGCGACGACCGATTCGATGCCTTCCTGCAACGCGCTGTGCAGCACTGCCAGCGGCTCGCCGGCGCGCTCCAGCTCGGGCAGGGTGGCCGTCATGTCGGCGACCAGGGCCTGCAGTGCCGCACCGCCATCGCCGAGGATCTTGCGCCCGACCAGGTCCGCGGCCTGGATGCCGGTGGTGCCCTCGTAGATGGTGGTGATGCGCCCATCGCGGAAATGCTGGGCGGCACCGGTCTCCTCCACGTAACCCATGCCACCGTGTACCTGCAGGCCGACGGAGGTGAGTTGCTGGCCGGTCTCGGTGCACCAGCCCTTGACCACCGGCGTCAGCAGGTCGACCCGTGCCTGGTGGCGCGCACGTTCCGCCGGGTCCGTCGCACGGTGTGCGTGGTCCAGCGATGCGGCGGCGATGCAGGCCACGCCGCGCATGGCCTCGATCTGTGCCTTCATGGTGAGCAGCATGCGGCGCACATCGCCGTGGTGGATGATCGCGGCGCGGCCTTCGATGCCGGGCACGCGGCCCTGGACGCGCTCGCGGGCGTAGGCCCGTGCCTGCTGGTAGGCGCGCTCGGCGATGGCGATGCCCTCCATGCCGACGCCGAGGCGCGCATGGTTCATCATGGTGAACATGCAGGCGAGGCCCTGGTTTTTCCCGCCCATGAGTTCACCGACCGCGCCCTCGAAGGCCATCACGCAGGTCGGGCTGCCATGGATACCGAGCTTGTGCTCCACGGAAACCACGTGCACGGAGTTGCGTGCGCCCGGCTTGCCGTCGGCCTGCGGGATGAACTTCGGCACCAGGAACAGCGACAACCCGCGGGTTCCCGGCGGCGCATCCGGCAGGCGCGCCAGCACCAGGTGCACCACGTTTGCCGTCATGTCGTGGTCGCCCCAGGTGATGAAGATCTTCTGGCCGGTGATGCGGTAGCGATCGCCGTCCGGCACCGCCTGGCTGCGCACGGCGGCGAGGTCCGAACCCGCCTGCGGCTCGGTGAGGTTCATGGTGCCGCTCCACTCGCCGGCCACCATCCGCGGCAGGTACAGCGCGCGCTGCGCCTCGCTGCCATGCGCCTCGATGGCGCGGGCCGCGCCCTGCGTCAGCAGCGGGCCCAGCGACCAGGCGAGGTTGGCGGCCTGCCACATCTCCTCCACGGCCACGCCTACGAGGTAGGGCAGCCCCTGGCCACCGAAGTCGGGATTCTGCGACAGGCCGGCCCAGCCGCCGCCGGTGAACTCGCGGTAGGCGCTGGTGAACTCCGGCGGCACGATGACCTGGCCGTCTTCCACGCGCGTGCCCACGGCATCGCCGATGCGGTTGGTGGGTGCGATGACGTTGGTGGCGAGCAGTGCCGCCTCGGTCAGCACGGATTCCACCAGGTCCGGCGTGACATCCTCGTAGCCGGGCAGGCGGCTGACGGCATCGAGCCCCGCCACGTGGCGCAGGACGAAGAGCATTTCCTTGACGGGGGCGTGGTATTCGGACATGTCGGGACGATTGCCTTCCGATCAGCGGGAGGGCGCGTATTCTAGGGGAAAATTCCCTCCAGCCGCGACGACCTGGGCCTCAGATCCCGGGCAGGTACCAGTCGAAATCCAGCCCCGGGACCTGCGCGTGGTAGGCCTCGGCCTCGAAGCGCCGGGCGGTGGAATAAAGCCGGCAGAACGCTTCGCCGAGGTAGCCGGGGAGGATCCGGCCTGCATCGAAGGCATCCAGCGCCGGCTCCCAGCGTCGCGACAGGGATGCCACGACACCCGCCTGGGCGCCTTCGGGGACGCCTGGTGGTGGCTCGAGCCGCTGGACGATGCCGTGGTGGACCCCGGCCAGCAGCGCTGCCACCGCCAGGTAGGGATTGCAGTCCGCGCCGGCGACGCGATGCTCGAAGCGCAGGCTGGCGGCATCGGACACCGGTATGCGGATGGCGACGCCGCGGTGGTTTACTCCCCAGTCCGCCGCCACCGGCGCGAAGCAGCCGGGGCGGATGCGGCGGTAGGAATTCGCGTTGGGGCAGAACACCGCCTGCGACTCCGGCAGCGCCGCGAGCATGCCACCGATGGCATGACGCAGCGGCGCCGCGTGGCTCCTGTCATCATCGGGCCGCAGCGCGAAAACATTGCGCCCGGCCGTGTCCAGCAGGCTCACATGGACATGCATGCCGGAACCATCCGCCGCGGCGAAGGGTTTGGCCATGAAGGTGACCGCGAGGCCCTCGCGCGCGGCCACCCCGCGCAGCAACCGGCGTAGCAGCACCGCGTGGTCGCAGGCGAGCAGTGCATCGTCCACGTGCCGCAGGTTGACCTCGAACTGGCCCGCGCCGTACTCGGACACCACGCTGCCCGCCGGGATGCGCTGCGCATCGCAGGCGCTGCGGATGGCATCGAACAGGCCGTCGAGTTCCTGCAGGTCCTCGATGCTGTAGGCCCGTGGCCCCGCCGCCCGCCGCATGGTGCCGGGCACCCGGCCATGGCGCAGCTGCGGTTGCTCACCCTGTGGGTCCTCGAGCAGGTAGAACTCGAATTCCACGGCGACGACCGGCCGCAGCCCGAGATCCGCGAAGCGTTCCAGCACCGCCGCCAGCCGCTGGCGGCTATCGGCAACATGCGCCCTGCCGTCGGCCTGCTGCATGCCCATCAGCACCTGGGCCAGCGGCCGCTGCGCCCAGGGCACCGGCAGCAGCGAACCCGGCACGGGGAAGCAGGGATGGTCCGGGTCGCCGTCCTGGCTGCCGTGGGGCAGGCCGTCGACCAGCATGCCGCGGCTGTCGAGGATCAGCCCACTGGCCGGGAACGGCAGGCCATCGCGGGCCAGGGCGCGGAACTCATCCAGCGTACAGCGCTTGCCGCGAAGGATGCCGTTGATGTCCGGGAACAGCAGCTCGACCTGGCGCAGGTCGGGCCAGGCGGCGTGCAGTTGTTCGAATTCCTCGAGGATCGGCCGGGGCATCGCTGGTGAAATCCGCGGCGCCTGCGGCCGGCCCGTCGCCGGCCTGCTACCATGCGCTGCCGGCCGCCAGTTTAACCGCATCACAGGAGCCGACATGCAGCGCCAGTACAGCCCCGCGACCTTCCGCCAGCCGCCGGCCAGCGGCCGGGTGCAGCACGGACGTCCGGCGTAATGCACGTCCTCACCATCGTCTGCCCGGACACCACCGGCATCGTTGCCGCCGTGGCGGGTTACCTCAGTGCCCAGGGCATCTTCATCGACGAGTCCTCGCATTTCGGCGACCCGCAGACGCGGCGCTTTTTCATGCGCACGCGCTTCACGCCGGCCGGCAGCTTCTCCCGTACCGCATTTGCCGCCGGCTTCCGCCCCATCGCCGAGCGTTTCTCGATGCAGTGGTCGGTGCACGACCTGCAGGTGCTGCCGCGGGTACTGGTGATGGTCTCGCGGCACGACCACTGCCTGAACGACCTGCTGTACCGCTATCGCACTGGCGCGCTGGCCATGCAGATTCCGGCCATCGTCTCCAACCACATGGACCTGGCGAAGCTGGCCGAATGGCATCGCGTGCCGTACTTCCACGTGCCGATCACCCCGGACAGCAAGGCGCAGGCCGAGGCGCGCCTGCTGGAGATCATCGAGGACACGCAGGCGGAGCTGATCGTGCTGGCGCGCTACATGCAGGTGCTGTCACCCGGCCTCTGCGAGCGCTTCCCGGGCAGGATCATCAACATCCACCATTCCTTCCTGCCGGGGTTCAAGGGTGCCAAGCCGTACTTCGAGGCGCATGCGCGCGGCGTCAAGCTGATCGGCGCCACGGCGCACTACGTCACGGCGGATCTCGACGAGGGGCCGATCATCGAGCAGTCGGTGGAGCGCGTCGACCACAAGCAGTCGGTCGAGGACCTCGTTGCCGTGGGCCGCGACGTTGAATGCCTCACCCTCGCCCGCGCCGTGAAGCTGCACCTCGAGCACCGCGTATTCCTCAACGGCCGACGCACCGTAGTGCTGCGCTGAATCAAGGGAATCAAGGGAATTAAGGGGACAGTTTACTCAACTCGTCCGGTGGTCAGACCGGCTCGAATCCGGCGTCCTGACGGACGAGTTGAGTAAACTGTCCCCTTAATTCCCTTGATTCGATTCAGGCGCTCTTGCGCGCCTTCAGCACCGGCCGCAGCAGCGCGGCGGCATCCTGCAGCGCCTTCTCGGTGGCCGGCCAGTCGATGCAGGCATCGGTCACGGACACGCCGTAGCGCAGGTCCGCCAGCCGGGGGGGGATTTCCTGGTTGCCCCAGTTGAGGTGGCTCTCGAGCATGAGGCCGATGATGGATCGGTTGCCGTTGGCCACCTGCTCCACGCAGTCCTTCGCCACCAGCGTCTGCAGCGCCGGGTCCTTGTTGGAGTTGCCATGGCTGCAGTCGACGACGATGCGCGCCGGCAGACCCGCGGCCTGCAGCGCCTTCTCGGTGAGCGCGATGCAGACCGAGTCGTAGTTCGGCCGTCCGCCGCCACCGCGGAGCACGATGTGGCCATAGGCATTGCCCCTGGTGTGGATCACCGCCGGGCGCCCGTCCTGGTTGATGCCGAGGAAATGGTGCGGCTGGCGCGCGGACTTCAGCGCATTGACCGCCACCTGCAGGCCACCGTCGGTACCGTTCTTGAAACCCACCGGCGTCGACAGGCCGCTGGCCATCTCGCGATGGGTCTGCGACTCCGTGGTACGCGCGCCAATCGCCGTCCAGCTGATGAGGTCACCCATGTACTGTGGCATCACCGGGTCCAGCGCCTCGGTGGCCGTCGGCAGCCCCATGGCGGCCAGGTCCAGCAGCAGCTGGCGCGCGGTACGGATGCCCTTCTCCATGTGGAAGGTGTCATCCATGTCCGGGTCGTTGATCAGCCCTTTCCAGCCCACCGTGGTGCGCGGCTTCTCGAAGTACACGCGCATCACCACGAGCAGCGCATCCTGCACGGAATCCGCCAGCGCCTTCAGCCGCCGCGCGTACTCCATGGCGGCGCCGATGTCATGGATCGAGCAGGGCCCGACGACGACGAACAGCCGGGGGTCGATGCCGTCGATGATGTTCTGCAGGGCACGACGGTTGCGCACCACGGTTGCGGTCGCGGCCTGCGGCGCCGGCAGCTGGGCCTTGATGGCCACCGGCGGCGGCAGGTCCGTCTCGGAAATGACGTTGACGTTGTAGATGGAATCGCTCATGGGCGAATTGTGCCATTGGCGGCCCCGGATTGCCCAATCCCCGCCGCCGGCGCGGGACGCGGCGCGTCCACAGGCCGGCCCGCTCGGGGTAGCGCCGGTTGCGGGCAGGGTGCCGGCCGCTAGAATGGCCAGCCTCAGTCACCGGAGAACAAGAACATGGCCAATGTGTCCACCATGCAGCCCTTTGCCAGGGGCGACATCTTCGCCGGCTCCACGCTGCTCAACCGCAAGGACGACGACCACGCCGGCGACGGGCGCATCATCCAGTACGACAGCAACCTGAAGCAGAAAGGCGTGCTCTGGACCGAGGGCACCACACACCTCGTCGGCGGCCTGGCCTTCGCGCCCGACCGCACGCTGTGGGCCTTCGACAGCAACAGCCACACCGTCATCCGCGTCAGCCCCGAAGGCAAGCAGCTGCCGCGGATCCGTTTCGCCGACCGCGCCTTCTCCAACATCAACTTCGCGGCCGACGGCAGCATCTACCTGGGCGAGCACCTGGTCGGCAACACGGTGCGCCTGCGCCCCGGCAGCACGCTGGGCACGACACTGCCGAAGCTGCCGGGCACCGACCGCTTCGGCGACGGCCACCTCTACCAGTTCACGCAGGATGGCAAGCTGCTGAAGGAGTTTGCCACCCCGGTCCACGGTGGCATGCCCGGCTTCCTCGGGCTGACTGGCGCCGCCTTGCGCGCCGACGGCAAGACCATGCTCTACCTTTCGGAGCTCTCCGACAGCATCCGCGTCTACGACCTGGTGAACGACAGGCCGCTGCCGAACCTCGTCAGCTACCCGCCGGAGAGCGGCACCATGGTGATTTCCATTATGTACATGCCCGACGGCCGCCTGCTGCACGTGCGCGCCAAGGGCCGCGAAGGTTTCTTCATGGACCAGCTCAGCGAAACCGGCGAAGTCATCCGCAGCTACACGCTGCCGGGCCCCGGCTGGGCCAACATGGGCAAGTCCATCGAGAAGGACATCGTGCTGATCGGCAACTTCTTCAGCGGCCAGCTCGGCAAGTTCAACCTGGCCAGCGGCGAAATGGTGGCGACGGCGGACACCGGCACCCAGCGCTCGCTGGCGGGGCTGGCGCAGTTCCCCGGCTGATCGACGCAGGCGCGGGTCCGGCTGCTGCCTAGGCCGGGCCCGCGTCGTTTCACACCTCGTCGAACTCCGGCCGGTAGCCCAGCTGGCCGCGCAGGCCGGCCAGCGCCCCACGGCGCAGTTCCAGCACCATGAAGGCGTCCTCCGGCACCACCCACTTGCAGTGGAGGCCGCGCTCCTGCGCCGGCCGGAAGCCGAAGCGCCGGTAGAAATCCGGGTGGCCGAGCACCACCACGGCATCGATGCCGGCGGCGGTGCAGTCCGCGAGGCCCCGCTGCAGCAGCAGGGTGCCGATGCCCTGCCCCTGCCAGAACGGTGCGATGGCCATCGGTCCCAGCCCGGCCAGGCGCTGGCTGCCGGCATGGCTCACTGCGCTGAACACCACGCAGCCGGCGAGCTCGCCATCGGCCTCGGCCAGCAGTACCACGGTGTCCGGATAGGCCTGCAGGCGCTCGACCAGCAGTGCCTCGGATTCACGACCGAATGCCTGCACGAGCAGCGCATGCAACGCCGCTGCATCCGCCGGCTGCACGCCGCGCAGGATGATCTCAGGCGCCGGCATCGCGCGGCGCCGGCCAGTGGCAGCGGGCCACTACCAGGGCAGCTCCTTGCCGCTGTAGTCCCAGAATCGGCCAGTGTTCTCGGCGGTAAGCTGGTCGCTGATGCGCATCAGGTCCTTCACCGCCTCCTCCTTCGGGCGCAGCATGGCCTTGGGCATGCCGGCCATCATGTCGGTGTCGACCATGCCGGGATTGATGTTCGCGACCAGCAGCCCCTTGCCCTTCTGCGACAGGGCGACGTTGCGCATTTCCATGTTCAGCGCCGCCTTGCTGGCCCGGTAGAAATACAGGCGTGGCTGGGTCACGCCACCGATCGAGCCCTCGCTGCTCGACACGTTGATCAGCTTCTTCTGCTGGCTCGCCAGCAGGCTGGGCAGGAAGGCCTCGGCGATCTTCAGCGGCGCGATGGTGTTGGTGCGCAGCACCTGCTCGAACACCGCCCAGTCGGAGTGCCGGCCGAAGGCCTGGTCCTGCATGGTGCCGGTCACTCCGGCGTTGTTCACCAGCACGTCGATCGGCCGGTCCCGGTACTTCGCCGCCAGCGCATCGACCTGGGCGAAATCGGTGACGTCCAGCTGCTCGATCACCACCGCGGGGTTGGCCGCAGCGAAGGCCTTGAGCTCGGTCGCCGCCTCCGGCCTGCGCGCCGTGGCGATGACGTTCCAGCCTCGCGCCGCCGCCTGGCGCACGTACTCCAGGCCGATGCCGCGGTTGGCGCCGGTGATGAGGATGGTGGTTGCCGGCGCATCGGCGGCGCGGGCAGCGCCGGTGACGAGCAGCAGGGCGCCGAGGACGGCGGCAAGGCGTTGCAATGCGGTCATGTCGGTCTCCGGGTGGGTCTGGAAGCAGGGCCATCATCCTAACCGCTGGTAGACGCAGCGGCGCTGCCGGCGGCGACTTGCCGCGGGCAGGGCGAGGCGCCACCGCTGGCCTCGCCGGCCTCGCCGGTTTCAGCGGGCTGGCGGCGGCGGCAGCAAGGTCCCGGCGAAACCCCGGTCGAGCAGGGCCTCGACCTCCCGCGCCGGCACCGCCTTGCTCCAGAAGAAGCCCTGGCCCTGGTCGACACCGGCGGCGCGCAGGAAGAACGCCTGCTCCCAGCTCTCCACGCCCTCGGCGACGGTGCGCAGGCGCAGCGCCGCGGCCAGGCCGACGATGCCGCGAAGCATGCGGGCCGCAGCGCGGTTCTCCAGGATCGGCAGCAGCAGGCTGCGGTCGATCTTCAGCATGTCGAGGTCCAGGCCGACGAACTGCGACAGGCCGCTGTGGCCAGTACCAAAGTCATCCAGCGCCACGGAAATCCCCAGGGAACGCGCAATGTCGATGCCGGCACGGCCGATGTCGCTCAGCGCCTGGCGCTCGGTCAGCTCCACCACCAGCCGTGTGACCCAGCGCTCCAGCCCGAGGTCCTGCACGATCTCGCCCAGGCGCCCGGTGCCCAGCACGGACGGCGGGATGTTCACGCTGACGTAGAACTCGGGCCGGCGTTCGAACAGCGGCACGATGTCGCTGCGCACCGCGGAGAGCAGCTGCCGGATCAGCGCGTACTGCGCCTCCGGCTCGCGCTCCAGCTCCTCCATGAGCCGGCCAGCAGATGCAGCGGCGCCGTCCGCCGCCACCAGGCGGCTGAGCACCTCGAAACCGGCCACGCGCCCGGTGTTGAGGTCGACGACGGGCTGGTACCAGGCGCTGAGGCGCCGGATGCGGCTGTCATCAACCGTGCTCATCGCCAGCACCCGTCGCGGATGCCGTGGCTGCCGCCGGCACCAGCGGCACCGGCTCGAGGACCCAGCCCTTCTGCTCGCGCCGCGCCGGGCTCGGGATGGCATAGGCCACCTTGCCGCGACTGCGATGGACCTCGTCCATGTCGATGCGCCAGCCCCTGCGCTCCCATTCCTTCTGGGACTCGCGGTAGTACAGGATGCATTTGTCGGAGTTCACCATGAACTCCCGGGTGTTGGTGTCCGGCGTGAGCACCGGGTGCAGATTCTCGATGATCGCCATGTCCTGCCTGGCCACGTACAGGTTGCGCTCCATCACGTAGGCGTCGCTCTTCTCCTCCAGCGCGAAGTTGCGCGCGCAGACCAGGTAGAGGTGGGTGTTCTCCTCGTCGATGGGCCGCTCGTAGAGATACTGGTGGATCAGGTAGTTCGGCGCCGGGTGGATATAGGTCCACACATGGTTGGTGCCGAAGTAGCCGGTGCCGGCCTCGAGGTTGCCCTCTCCCGGGCGGTACTTCTGCAGTTCGCCCTGCAGCGGTGGTGCCTTGAAGCTGTGCCAGAAGCCCCTGCCCCAGGGCGGCGCCTCCTCGATGCGCATGTCGCCGACCCGGTACTCCTCCTCGCGCTCGCCGCTGAAGCCGTGGGTGTCATGCACGTACTCGTTATGTGCCGGGTCGATGCCATTCTCGACCGAGCGCTCGTAGTAACCCCTGATCGCGAAATGCTGGAGCGTGGAGCGCCAGCCGGGCTGCTCCCACTCCTTCACCGCGAGGATCGGCGGACGCTCGGCCTCCGGCAGGTCGCCGAGGAAGGCGAAGACGATGCCGTAGCGCTCATCCACCGGGTAGGCGTCCACACGCGTGCGGGCCGGGATGCTGGCATCGACACCCAGCGAGGGAATGCGCTGGCAGCGCCCGTCGCCGGCGAACTGCCAGCCATGGTAGGGGCACTGGATGTTGTCGCCGACGACCTTGCCAGCAGCCAGCGCCCCACCGCGGTGCGTGCAGGTGTTGGCCAGGCAATGAGCCCTGCCCTGCGCATCGCGGAAGACCACGAAATCCTGGGTCAGCGCCCGCACCGGCAGCGGCGTGCCGGTAAGTTCGGCGGACGTTGCCATCGGATACCAGAAATTGATCAGCATGCATCGCTCCCGGAACCAGACATCAGGGGCTGCAAGATAGCCGCGGCTGGACCGCGGCACGCCATTATAGGCTTTGGTTATCCGCGGTACGGCCGGCCACCGCGTGCGTCATCCCGGCTGCTGCGCCTGTATCGCGGCGCTGCGGGACATGATGGTCGCCAGCAGGCCAATGCAGGGCAGCATGATCAGCGCGCCAGCCAGCAGCGGGCTGTCGATGCCCACCGAGTTGAACAGCGCGCCGGAGAGCGTCGGCCCGACCGACCGGCCGCCCCAGCTGGCCGACTGGTAGGTACCGAGCACCAGCCCGCGCTCGCCCGCACCCGCCAGCCTGGAGACGAAGCTCGACATCGCGGTCAGGAAGGTACCGCCACCACCCGCGGTCAGCGTGACGCCGGCGATCAGCCAGCCCCAGCTGGGCGACTGGGTCATCACCACCAGGCCCGCGGCATAGCTCGCCAGGCCGGCGATGGCGATGCGCCCCTCGCCGAATCGTGGTGCGAGCCGGCCGACCACCACGCCCTGCATCAGGCCTACCACCACGGCGAGATAGGTGAACGTCAGGCCGACCTCGCGCGGGCCCCAGCCGAAGCGTGCCTTGGTCCAGAACGCGAAGATGGTCTCGAACATGGCCATGGCCACGTAGACGGCGAAACCGAGCAGCAGCAGGCGGCGCATCAGCGGCCGGCGCAGCAACTCCCCGAATGCCGAGCCGGCAGTGCCGCCCGCGACTGCAGCTGCCGGTTGCTGTCGCTTCTCCGGCGGCAGGCTTTCGGGCAGCAGGAAGATCGATGCCAGCATGGCGCTGGCCGCGATCGCGAATGCGGCCAGGCCCGGCAGCAGCAGCGACGCCGAGTCTGCGTCCTCGCCGCCCAGCATGCCGCCGAAGGCCGGGCCGATGACGAAGCCGAGGCTGGTCGCGGCCCCGACCCAGCCCATGCCCTGGGCGCGCTTCTCCGGCGGCGTCACGTCGGCGACGTAAGCCATGGCCGGTGCCAGGCCGCCCATCAGTCCGCTCAGTGCGCGCCCGGCGGCCAGCACCCAGACGTTCGGCGCGAAGGCCATCATCAGGTAGGCGATGGCCACGCCACCATTGGTGATGACGAGGATCGGCTTGCGGCCGAAGCGGTCGGAGAGCCGGCCCCAGAGCGTGGTGGCGAAGAACTGCCCCCAGGCGTAGAGGCCAAGGATAAAGGTAGCGAGCGCGGCGGAAGCGCCAAGGTTCTCCGCGACGAAGGGCATGCCGGGCAGCACCAGCCCGAACCCGAGGCCGGAGAGCACACAGGTCACGAGCAGGATCGGCATCGACTAGCCCGGCGCGGGCGGTCCAGCATCCGCTGCCTGCTGCAGCAGGCGACCGTTCTTCCTCGCCAGGCGGCTAACGGTCGTGCAGGGCGCGGACATGGGCATCATCGCCGTAGTCCGGCGCCTCGTAGTCCGGCGGACCATGCGGGTGGTTGTGGCCGTCGCTGGCCTGCCAGCGGTAGAGCTGCGGCCGCTGGCGGTAGTGCCGGGCGGCGGCGCGGCGCAGGTTGTCCTGCGGGTTGGTCCAGGGGTTGTAGTGGAAGTAGTTGTGCAGCTTCGAGTCGGTGCGCCCCAGCGCCAGGGTGCCGTAGGTGCAGCGGAAGGAACCGTGGTTGATGTACGGCGGCCGCCAGAAATAGCCGCCGGTCGGCAGCTCGCCGAACTGCATCATCCAGGACGTGCCCCAGATGTGGTACGACTCCTCCGCGCAGTCGTGGTAGGAAATGTTGTCCTGCTCGTAGCGCGGCACCATGCAGTAGAGGAAGGTGTAGGCCTCGGTCAGCGGATCCATGCGCAGCACCTTGCTGAGGCAGCCGGTGGCGACACTTGGCTGCACGCGGCCGCCACCAAACCAGGGCCGGTCCTCGTAGGCGTTGAGCGACACCAGGCCCTCGGCGAGCGCGAGGGGGTGGCTCTCGCCGGATTCCTCGAAATTCGGCTCGCTGTCGTTGAACATGACCAGCGCCTCGGCACCCTGGGGCACGGCCAGCGCCGGCAGGGCGACACCCGCGGGAATGAAGGCGTAATGGCCCTCACCCCAGCACTCGCGGCCAACGCGGATCTCGCCATTGAGGACGAAAACCTCGAAGTCGGAGTACGACAGCCCGGGCTTGCGTCGGTAGCCGCCGTTGAAACGGACCTTCAGGGTGCAGGCACCGGTATCGGGATCCAGCGACAGCACCTTGTGGAGGCTGCCGCGAAAACCGGCGATGTCGAACTTCCGGTAGGGATCGTTGAGCTCGACGTAGGGTTCGATATGCGGGCGTGCCACGCGTCATCACTCCAGGGGCGGAATCCGCCCGGCCAGCGCTTGCCGGCCGGGCGGTGGCGGATCAACGACGCTTGCCGCGCCGGCGGCCGGGCGAGCCGCCCACGGGCTGGCCGTGCAGCAGCCGCACCTGCGCCTCGTCGCCGTAATCGGGCGTCTCGAAGTCCGGCGGCCCATGCGGGTGGTTGTGGCCGTCGGAAGCGACCCAGTTGTAGAGCTGCGGGCGCTTGCGATACTGGAACGCCGCCGCGCGCAGCTGGTTCTCGTCCGGGTTGGTCCAGGGGTTGTAGTGGAAGTAGTTGTACAGCACCGAGTCCGTGCGGCCGAAGGCGAGCGTGCCGTAGGTGCAGCGGAAGGAACCGTGGTTGATGTACGGCGGGCGCCAGAAGTAACCGCCGGTCGGCAGGTCGCCGAACTGCATCATCCAGGACGTGCCCCAGATGTGGTACGACTCCTCCGCGCAATCGTGGTAGGAGATGTTGTCCTGCCCATAGCGCGGCGCCAGGCAGTAGAGGAAGCTGAAGGCCTCGGTGATCGGGTCGAAGCGCAGCAGTTTGATCATGCAGCCGGTGGCCACCGACGGCGACACCACGCTGCCGGAAGCCCATGGCGCGTCTTCGTAACTGTTCATGGAGACGAAGGCATCGCCCAGAACCAGCGGATGGTGGCGATCGGACTCGACGAAGGTCGGCTCGCTGTCGTTGTACATGACCAGCGCCTCGGCACCCTGCGCCACGCGGATGGCGCCCAGCGCGGTGCCGGCCGGCAGGAAGGCGTAGTGGCCTTCGCGCCAGGTTTCCTTGCCGACCTGCATGCTGCCGTTCAGCAGGAAAATCTCGACGTCCGAGTAGCTCAGGCCGGGCTTGCGCCGGTAGCCGCCATCGAAGCGGACCTTCAGCGTGCAGGCGCCGGTGTCGGTGTCGAGCGACAGCACCTTGTAGTGGCTGCCCTTGAAGCCGCCGAGATTGAACTTCTTGTAAGGGCTGTCGAGCTCGACGTAGGGCTCAATATGGGGTCGTGCCACGGTGCTGCTCCTAAAAGACTACCTGGTGCTTCTTCATGCCCTTGGGCTTCTTCGGGATCTCGCCGGGCTTGATGATGCGCCGCACGTCACCGGTGACGTTGAAGCCCTTGGTCTGGATGATCTTCAGGAACCCGGCCACCCACTTCTCGCGTTCCGGGCCCAGCTCTTCCTGCTCCTTGACGATGGCGGCGTAGCGCTTTTTCTGCTCCGCCACGTTTTCCTTCATCCAGGCCTGCGCATCCGCCTTGCGGGCCGGCTTCAGGTCCTGCACTCGTTTTGCCATGGGGGGATCCTCGATTTGGTAAACCCGGCCTGTTGGCCGGGCAGACTACGCACTGACAGGCATGCAGCTTCTGGTGGTCGAACACCGAAGCGTCATGGCCAATGATCTCACGTCCTGGCCTGTCGCAGGTAGCTCTTCCGGTACCAGTCATTGACTTCGTCGGCCGTGGTGAACCACACGCCGTCATGGCTGGCGATATGCGCGAAGGCCCGCTTCAGGTGCTTGAACTTGTTCGGCTGCCCCACCCAGAACGTGTGCAGGCAGACGGGCATGCAGCGGGCGTTGTCGGCGCCCTCGTCGTAAAGCACGTCGAACTGGTCGACAATCGCATCACCGAAATCCGCCGAGCTGATGCCAACGTTCTGGAATGCCGGGATGTCGTTCAGTTCCACGGTGTAGGGTACCGAGATGAGGCTGCCCTTCCTGACGTTGAAGGGGAACGGGTGGTCATCGGCGGTGTAGTCGCACAGGTACTCGACGCCACACTCGGCGAGGATATCCGGCGTGTTGTTGGTATGGGTCAGGAAGGGCGAGAGCCAGCCCTTGGTCTTGCGGCCGATGCGTTTTTCCATGGCGTCGAGCACGCCCCGGATGATCGCCCGCTCCTTCTTCCCGTCGATCCCCGACAGGAAATTCGCCGGGGCATTGTTGATGCCATGGCCGATGAAGGCCCACCGGCGCTTGATGGCTTCGTCCATGATCCGCGGATACTCGCGGATGATCTCCGAGTTCAGGCACACGGTGCCGCGCATGCCGATCTTGTCCATCAGCTCCATCATGCGCCACAGGCCGACGCGGTTGCCGTAGTCGCGCCAGCCGTAGTTCAGCGGGTCCGGATTGAAACGCTGGGTACCGGGAATGATGGCCGTGCCGGGAATGTCGTGCGGGAAATGCTCGATGTTGATGTAGGGGATCACCGCCACGCGGGCGCCCCCGGGCAGCTTGAGCTTCGGCCGGTCGATGATCGGCACGTAGTCGTAATGCGGGCTCTGCGTAAGGCCACCGCGGCGCGTGGCAGGAGCGGTCTTGCTGGCGGCCTTCTTCACCATGTCATGGTCCCCGGGGTGCTGCTGGTTGTCCTGTGGATCTGCTGCAACGTCACCGCAGCGACTTGAAGTACCTGATGGCATCGGCCTTGCTGATGACATCGCCGTACTTCGCGTTGATGTCAAACAGGTTCGCATTGTGCGGGTCTTCATGGCGATCACCCACGCACTCCTCCACGACGATCGGCCGAAATCCGTGCTGGACCGCGTCTACCGCCGAAGCACGAACGCATCCCGAGGTCGTGCAGCCGGCAATAATCACCGTATCGACTCCCATGGCAGTCAGCGTTGCCGCCAGCGAAGTGCCGAAGAAGCAGCTGGCGTAGTTCTTGACGATCACCGTCTCGCCCCTGGGAGGCTTCACCTCGGGGCAGAACTCCGCGTACTTGCTGCCGGGCACCAGCGACTTCAGGACCGGGGCCTTCCTGATCCAGACGCCGCCGTCCTCGAAGGTCTTGGGGTTGTACAGCACCCGCGTGTGGATGACGGGCACCTTTTTCTTGCGCGCCCACCGCAGCAGTTCGGGAACTTCCTTCACGCACTCGACCACACCCGGGGCATACAGCGGCGCACCGGGCAGCGTGTAACCCTGGAGCAGGTCGATGACGATCACCGCGGCTTTCCTGCCGAAGCCAATTCGGTTGCCCCACACCCCGGCGTAGTTCTGGCTGGCGGTGACGGCGGACGCAGCTTTTTTCGCGGTTTTCTTCCTGGCCATTCTCTTTGCCATACATTTTCCCCGGGACGACGCAAGACGGCGACCGCAGTCCGCCGGATGCCAGGCATCGCGGCGATGCCAACGGCCGGCGCCCCATCAGGCAGCGTCGCGCAGCGGATGCAGTACGGATTGGTATCCGCCGCATGTTTCCACGTACCGCAGGCCGGTGCAACCCGGCGGCCGGCCCGCTGACCACAGGGTGGGCCGGTTCCCGGCCGGGATGCAGCGGCCGGACGTCCAGCCGGTATAGTCGGGCGGCAGCAGCAGTTGCGCATCCCGGAGGTGTCCCATGGCTCAGGCCCATGCTCAGAACCAGACCCGACCCGCCGCTACGCATACCCCGACCGCTACCCGCAGCGAAGCCGACAAGTACAAGACCCTGAGTGGTTTCGAGGGCCGGGAGGAGGAACTGGGCCGCTCGCTGTCCATCCTCCTGAAGATGCTGCACAACGACGCGGGATATGCCCACGAAATGAACGACCCGCTGGTGAAGGCGCACCTGCTGGCCATCCAGTTCGCCAGGAACCGGGGTGAGCTCGCGCAGTACGTGGCCCATGACATCAAGACCATGGAACCGGTCACCCTGCGCATGAAGGGCATCATCGAAAAGACCGGCATCCGGGAAATCGCGCTGGTCGCGCTGTTCGATCGCACTGCCTGCCATTACGGGCTGGCCCTGACTTCCGGCGGCGAGGGTCGCCGGCGGAGCTGGAAGGAGCCGTTCGGCCACGTGCTCGAACAGTGCCGCAAGCTCGGCCAGTTCGACCTCAGCGTGCAGGAGATCCATGACCACTGGACCCGCCCGCGTCTGGAGGGTTACGCCCGCAGCATGGGCGTGAAGCTCGAGGTGTCGCCGATCGCCGCCGACGGCACCATCACCGTCGAGCTCGTCGACTGAGGCAGCCGCTGCGCACTGCTCCGGCAAGGCCCGCGACAGCTGTCGCCTTGCTGGCGGTCTGCTGCCGGCCTGCTGTCGGACAGTGCGTCTTTTGCTACCATCCCAGCGCCGGCGGAATCCATGAGTGTTGTGGTTTTTCGTCCAGTCCGGCCGCAGGCCCCGGGGCTGCGTGTCGCGAAATGCTCAATCAGGGGGTAAGCCGATGAAGATCCGGAGTCAGGTCGCCTTGCTGGCCGGGGCGTTCGCCCTGGGCGCCAGCCCGGCGTTCGCCATCGACGAAGTCGTGGTGACCGCCCAGCGTCGTGCCGAGAACCTGCAGGAGGTGCCACTGGCCGTGAGCGCCTTCGACAGCAGCACCATCGACCGGCTGCAGATCAATGCAGTGAAGGACATCGGCCAGAACGTGCCGAACCTCCAGACCTATACCGTGACCGCGGGCGCGCAGTCCATGCAGGTGTTCAGCCGCGGCGCCAGCGTGCAGAACCCGGCCTTCAACACCGCGGAGTCCCCCGTCGGCATCTACATGGATGACGTCTACTTCGGGCGGCTGGGCAGCGCCAACCTCGAGCTGACCGACATCGAGCGCATCGAGGTGCTGCGCGGTCCGCAGGGCACGCTCTACGGGCGCAACACCATTGCCGGTGCCATCAAGCTCATCAGCCGCACCCCCGGTGACGACGCCTGGCTCAACGCCTCGGCCGGCTACGGCAACTACGACACCCTCAAGGTGACCGGTTCGGTGGGCGGCCCCATCGAGGACGGCGCACTGGCCGGCTCGCTCTCCGCCGTCTACGAGGACCGTGGCCGCGGCTGGCAGGACAACCCGGTGACCGGCAACGAGCCGGGCGAGCACGAGAACTTCGTGGTCCGCGGCAAGCTGCACTGGTACGGCACCGAAGGCCTGGACATCGTGCTCAGCGCCTGGGGCGCCAACCTCGAGAACGACGGCTACAACGGCGTGCCCTGGGATACGGCACCCGCGCCGGCGCCCTCGGGCGAGGACAGCGGCGGCCCGCTCGGTGGCCACTTCTACGACACCCTGGTGGCGAAGGACAACGTGAACTACGGCAGCAGCGACCAGGCCGGCGGCTCGATCAACCTGTCGTATGACTTCGGTGGCGTGACGCTGCGTTCCATCACCGGCCTCACGAGCACCGACGACCAGTTCGGCTTCGACCTGGCCGGCGGCGGCACCGGCACGTTCCCATTGCCCTCACCGGGCCTGGAGACCGGCAACAACGGCCTGCTGATCGCCTCGGATGCCAGCATGAACAGCTGGAGCGAAGAACTGCAGCTGCTCGGCTCGGCGTTCGACAAGCGCCTGGACTGGCTGTTCGGCCTGTTCTACCTGAACGAGGACGGCCACCAGAAGTACTCCGGCCACTGGACCGTGGCCGGGCCGTTTGCCATCAGCGACTTCACCGAGAGCTCGCAGTCCGACACCGACAGCTATGCGGTGTTTGCCGAAGGCACCTGGCATTTCACCGACCGCTTCTCCATCGTCGCCGGCGTGCGCTACACCGACACCGAGAAGAACCTCGACAGCGTCTGCACCGGCACGAGCTGCGTTCCGGCACTGGACGGCTCCAATGCGGTCCACCTCGACGACTCCTTCGACGAGACCACCTTCAAGGTCGGCGCCAACTACCAGCTGAGCGACGCCACCCTGCTCTACCTGAGCTTCTCCCAGGGCTTCCAGGCCGGTGGTTACCAGACCCTGTGCCTGGGCAACATGAGCTGCGCGGGCGTGGTCTACGACAGCGAAACCGTCGATTCCGTCGAAGCGGGCGTCAAGACCGAACTCTTCGACCGCAGGCTGCGCCTCAACGCCGCCAGCTTCTACGCCATGTACGACAGGATGCAGCAGACCGAGCAGCGCTTCGGGGCCTTCCCGCAGGCCAACGTCGGCGACATCGATGTCTACGGCGTCGAGCTGGAGGCCAACTGGACGCCCAGCGATGCGCTGAGCATCTTTGGCCACCTGGGCTGGCAGGACAGCGGCGACTACGACAGCCTGTCCCCGACCGCGCAGGCGAAGGAAAACTACGACCTGCCTTCCAACCCGAAGCTGCAGGGCAAGATCGGCTTCCTCTACACCATGGGCGTGTCCGACCTGGTGGAGTTCTTCTACGGGGCCGATATCTTCTATACCGATGACTACTACACGACAGCGGACAACTCGCTGAAGATCGATAGCTACACGCGGCTGAACGGCCAGGTCGGCATCGGGGCGCCCGACCAGAAATGGCAGCTGGTGCTGACCGGGCGGAACATCACCGACGAAGAGGACGTGGTGTCCGGCATCTATGTCCCGGGCTTCACCAACATCCGCACGGTATTGCCGCCGTCGGAATTCATGCTGACCTTCAAGTACAAGTATTGAGCACCGCAAGGCAGCAAGCCCGCTGCAGGGCCGGAAGCAGGAACGGGGGGCGCCACGGCGCCCCTTTTTCTTTCGCGTAGAATTTGCGACCCCGGACCGGTGGCTGCCCGCATGAATCCGACCCAGCAACACCCCGCGGCGACGCATTGATGCCATGACCACGGCAGGCCACTGTTTTCATTGCGGTGCGGCCCTGCGCGGGCCACCCGCCGCGACCATGGTGGTCGATGGGCAGACGGCAGGGTTCTGCGGACCGGCCTGCCACGAGATCGCAAGCCGCATCGTCGGTGATGGCCTCGACGGCTTCTACCGCTTCCGCAGCGGCCCGGTGCCGCCCAGCGGTGCATCGGCAGAGGCTGCGGGCTGGGCCACCTACGACCGTCCCGCCCTGCAGCGCGAATTCGTCACCGAACGCAGCGACGGCAGCCGCGAGGCGCAGCTGCTGGTGCAGGGTGTGCGCTGCGCCGCCTGCTCCTGGCTGATCGAGCGCGCCATGGCCGGCGTGCCGGGCGTGCGCGAGATCGCGGTAGACCCGATGACGACGCGCACCCGCCTGGCCTGGGATCCATCCAGGGCCTCGCTGTCGACGCTGCTGGCGCGCATCGCCGCGCTCGGCTACGACCCCTTTCCGTACACCAGCGACGCCAGCGACCGCGCGGCGATCCAGGAGCGCAACCAGGCGCTGCGGCAACTGGTCGTCGCCGGCTTCGGCATGTCGGCGGTGATGAGCTATGCCACCGCCATCTACCTCGGCGCCACCCAGGGCATGGATGCGCAGACCGCCCACTTCCTGCGCCTGGTCAGCCTGCTGGTGGCGACACCGGTGGTGTTCTACTCCGCCACGCCGTTCTATGCCGGCGCCTGGCGCGGCCTGCGCAACCTGCATCCGGGCATGGACCTGCCGGTGGCGCTGGCCATCGCCGCCAGCTATGCCGCCAGCGTCTGGAATACCTTCGCCAACCAGGGCGAAGTCTATTTCGACTCGGCGGTGATGTTCGTGTTCTTCCTGTCCGCCGCACGCTTCCTGGAAATGTCCGGCCGGCATCGCGCCTCGGGCCTGACCGGTGCGCTGGCACGGCACCTGCCGCGCGTGGCGACGCGCCTCGTCGCCGGCCGGGGCGAGGCGGTCGCTGTGGCCGAGCTCGCGCCCGGCGACCTGGTGCTGGTGCAGCCCGGGCAGTCCTTCCCGGTGGACGGCCTGCTCGAAAGCGATGCCGCGCGCGTGGATGAATCGCTGCTTACCGGGGAATCGCGGCCGCTGCGGCGAGCGCGCGGCGAGCGCGTCGTCGCCGGCAGCATCAACCTGCTCGCGGCGGCCACCGTGCGCGTGGAGCGCACCGGTGCCGGCACCGTGCTCGCGCAGATCAGCCAGCTCATCACCGCGGCGCGCTCCGAGCGGCCGCGACTGGTGCAGCTCGCCGACCGAGTCGGCGCCTGGTTCGTGACCGCAGTGCTGCTGCTGGCGGCGCTGGTGGGGCTCGCCTGGTGGAACATCCAGCCGGACCGTGCCTTCGAGGTGGTGCTCGCCGTGCTGGTCGTGACCTGCCCCTGCGCATTGGCGCTGGCGACGCCGGCCGCCTTCACCGTCGGCATGAGCGCCATGGCGCGCCAGGGCGTGCTGCTGCGCCGGGCTGGTGCCCTGGAGACGCTGAGCCGGGTCACCGACATGGTGTTCGACAAGACCGGCACGCTCACCGAACACGCCGCCGGCATCCAGCACGTCGAATCGCTGGATGGTAGCGACCCGCAGGCGGCGCTGGCCGTGGCCGCCGCCCTGGAGTCCCGCTCGGAGCATCCGCTGGCGCGCGCCTTCCCGAAGCCGACCGCAGCCGTGGACGTGACCGGGATGCGCGCGGTGCCCGGCCAGGGCATCGAGGGCCGGGTCGATGGCGAGCAGCTGCGCATCGGCTCGCGCCAGTTCGCCCTGGGGCTCTCCGCAGCGGTCGTGGACAGCAACGCTGCAGGGCCAGAGCAGGAGCTGCTGTCCGTGTACCTGGGTGATGCCCACGGCCTGCGCGCACGTTTCGAGATCGCCGAGCAGCTGCGTCCCGGGGCCGCCGAAGCCCTGCAGGCCCTGGCCGGCGCAGGCCTGACGATCTCGATCGCCAGCGGCGACCAGCCGGGCCCGGTACGTGCGGTGGCACGCCGGCTGGGCATCGGGAAATTCAGCGCAGGGCTGCAGCCGCCGGACAAGCTGGCCCTGGTGCGCGGCCTGCAGCAGCAGGGCCGTACCGTCGCCATGGTGGGCGATGGCATCAACGACTCGCCAGTGCTCGCCGGCGCGGATGTCTCCATCGCCATCGGCAGCGGCACCTCGCTGGCCCAGCACTCCGCCGACTGCGTGCTGGTGGGCGCCGGCCTCGGTGCGTTGCCGCGCGCCGTGGCGCTGGCCCGGCGCAGCATGCGCGTCGTGCGCCAGAACCTCGCCTGGGCACTGGCCTACAACGCGATCGCGGTGCCGCTCGCCGCACTGGGCCTGCTGGCCCCCTGGGTGGCGGCGATCGGCATGTCGGCGAGCTCGCTGCTGGTGACTTTCAATGCGCTGCGGCTGGGCCGCCTGCAAACGCCATCGCCTGCAGCCACGGCCGCAGCAGCCGCCAGCGCTGATGCCGGGACAGTCACGCCGTGAACAGCCTCTTCCTGCTGATCCCGCTGGGCCTCATCCTGCTGGTGGCGGCGGTCGCCGCGTTCTTCTGGGCGGTGCGCAGCGGCCAGTTCGATGACCTCGAGACGCCGGCCTGGCGCATTGCACTGGACGACGATGGCAGGCCGCCGGAAGGCGATGCATCGGCGCCTGGCGACAGCGGACACCGGCCCGGCCGCTGAAGAACTAGAGCCGCAGTGGCATGCTCCGCAGCCGCCGCCCGGTCGCCGCGAACAGCGCGTTGGCGAGTGCGGGCGCCAAGGCCGGCAGGCCGGGCTCGCCGACGCCGCCGGGACGCCCGCCCTGCGGCAGCAGGTGCACGGCAATCTCCGGTGTCTCCGCGAGTGTGAGCAGGCGGCAGGCGTCGAAGTTGCCCTGTTCCACCCCGCCGCCACGGATGCTGATGCCGCCGTAGAGCGCCACCGATAGTGCGTCGATGATGCCACCCTCCATCTGCGCGACGACGGTGTCGGGATGGATGACGACGCGCGGATCGATCACGCAGGTCACGCGCAGCACGCGATAGCCGGGGCCGTCGCCGCCGGCAGCCTGGTCCACCGCCACCTCGACCACCTGGGCGACCAGGCTGTCGTGGCTCTCGGTGAACGCCAGCCCGCGACCCTGCCCCGCCGGCAGCGGCTGGCCCCAGCCCGAGCGCTGCGCCACTGCGCGCAGCACCGCCTGGTGCTGTGGCCGGCCTTCGAGGTGCGCGAGGCGGAAGGCGAGCGGATCCTGGCCGGCGGCATGCGCCAGCTCATCCATGAAGGACTCGATGACGAAACAGTTCTGCGAGTAGCCAGTGCTGCGCCAGAAGCCGACCGGCACGCCGGTCTCGCGGGGCTGGAAGCTGCAGCGCAGGTGGCGGATGCCGGTGTAGGGCAGCGACGCCGCGCCAGCCAGCGCTGCGCTGTCCTCACGGGCATCGCCACCGCGGGGCGTCGGCGTGCGGCGGAAGTAGCTCGCGGCGACCGACTGCGACACCAGCACGTAGTCGAGCGCCGCGATACGCCCCCGGGCATCGAGGCTGGCGCGGGCGCGGGCCACGGTGGCCGGGCGGTACATGTCGGCGCGCAGGTCCTCTTCGCGCGAATACAGGAGCTTCACCGGCCGTCCCGGCCAGGCGCGCGCCACTCCCACGGCGTGGCGTACGAAATCCACCTCGGCACGCCGGCCGAATCCACCGCCGAGGAAGGTCTGGTTGACCGTCACCTGCGCCGCCGGCACCCCGGCCACCTGTGCCGCCACGTCGCGCGCGATGCTCGCCGCCTGCGTGCCGACCCAGAGCGTGACCCCGCTGGCGTCGACCAGCGCGGTACAGTTCATCGGCTCCATGCACAGGTGCGCGAGGAACGGTTGCTCGAAGACCGCCTCCACCACCGGTCCCGACTGCAGCGCGCTGGCGACGTCACCTTCATCGCGGAACACGGCGGGATCCGGGTCATCCAGCGCGCGCCGCCAGGTCCGTCCCATGGCGGTGCTCGATGCCGCCAGGCGATCAGCCGGCTCGGGCTTCAGCGACAGGCGCGCCGCGGCGCGCAGCGCCGTCCAGCTGTCGGCCGCGACCACTGCCACCGCCGTCGTGCCCAGGCGCGCCACGCCGGATACACCCGGCAGGCTGCTCACTTCCGGCGCATTGTCGATGCCGGCGATGCGCGTGCCCAGCAGCGGACTGTGGCGCACGGCGGCGAAAAGCATGCCCGGCAGCACGGTGTCGATGCCGAAGCGCGCGGCACCGGTGGCCTTGGCGGGAATGTCAAGGCGCTGCGGTGATGTGCCGACCAGGCGGAATGCCGCCGGGTCGCGCAGCGGCAGCTCGCGCGGCACGGGCTCGCTGGCGGCAGCGGCGGCGAGTTCGCCATAGTCCAGGCTGGCACCAGTGACGGGATCCAGCACCATGCCACGGAAGGTCTGCAGCCTGGCCGCGGGCACAGCCCAGCGCCGGGCGGCCGCGGCCACCAGCATGACGCGCGCCGCGGCGCCGGCACCACGCACGGTGTCCCAGGCATCGAGCATGCTGGTGCTGCCCAGGGTCACGGCGTAGCCCATGGCGTGGAACGCATTGCGGGCGATGCGCTCGGTGAAACCGCCCGCCTCCGCTGTCGCCAGCGGCCCGGTGCGCAGCGCGGGACCGAAGTTGTAGTAGGCGCGATCGACGGGCGTGAACTCGAAGCGCACCCGCTCCCAGTCGACATCGAGTTCCTCGGCGAGCAGCATCGGCAGCGAGGTACACACGCCCTGGCCCATCTCGGCGCGATGCACCCCGAGGATGATGTCGCCACCAGCGCTGATCTTCACCCAGGCATTGACTGCCGTGGCCCCGGGCGTGGTGGCCGCAAAACGCGCGGCCGCATCACCGTCGTCCAGCCGCCTGGCGATAGCCCAGAGCGCAAGGCCGCCGCCGGCCGCAACGCTGCCGAGGATGATTGTCCTGCGTGAGATCGCCATGGTTCGCTGGCTAGTATACTGGCGCGGGGTTGGAGGACCTTCGGCCGTGACCATGCCATCGCGAAGAGGACTGCGCGCGTAATGCGGGCCGGGCACTGCCTGGCCGCGCTCGCAGCCGTCACGACGCTGGCCGTGGCGGCCTGCCGGCCTGCCAATCCCGTGGCAATGGATGCCGATGTCATCGTCGTCGGTGCCGGCATCGCCGGCCTGGCCGCGGCGCTGGAGGCGGAGAGCCACGGCGCGCGCGTGCTGGTGGTGGAAGCCAACTCCGTCGCCGGCGGCCATGCGGTGCGGGCCGGTGGCTTCGCGCTGGTGGACACGCCGTTGCAGCGCGCCAGGGGCCTGCACGACTCGCCCGACATCGCGTTCCGCGACCTGATGGCCTGGGGCGAGGATGCCGATCCCTGGTGGGTGCGCTTCTACGTCGAGAACTCGCGGGAACAGGTGTACGACTGGCTCACGGCCATGGGCGTGCAGTTCACCATGGTGGTTCCGGCGCCGCAGGCCAGCGTGCCACGCTTCCACTTCACGCGGGGCGCTGCGGTCAATGCCGTCCTGCCGATGATCCGCGAGGCGCTGGGCCGGCCGCGCATCGAATTCCTGTGGAACACAGAGGTCACGGAACTCCTGCGCCGCGATGGCCAGATCTCCGGTATCCGCACCGAGCGCAGCCGCACCAGCGGCCGCCGCCTGTATCACGCGCCTGCCGTCATCCTTGCCACCGGCGGCTTCCAGAGCAACCTCGACCTGGTGCGCCGCAACTGGCGGCGCGACCTGCCGGCGCCAGCGCGGCTGCTGATCGGGGCGGGACAGTACGCCACCGGCAGCGGCCTGCGGTTGGTCGAACCCTTCGGTGCCGCGCTCACCCGCATGGACCATCAGGTCACCTTCGTGAACGGCCTGCCCGACCCGCGCGACCCCAGCGGCGGCCACGGCCTGCTGACGCAGAACCCGGCGGCCATCTGGGTCGATGCCACGGGACGGCGCTTCACCAACGAAGCCGCGTCGGGCAAGGTCACCGACCGCGCGGTGCTGCGCCAGTCGCCAGCCACCCACTGGCTGGTTTTCGACGCCGTCGGTGCCAGGCAGCTGACGATCCGCGGCGCGGCCTGGTTGTCGGCGAAGACCATCCAGGAAGACATCCTCGACAACCCGACGCTGGTCAGCAAGGCAGACAGCGTCGCCGCGCTGGCCACGGCAGCCGGCCTGCCGCCCGACGCGCTGCTGGAGACGGTGCAGCGCTTCAACCGCTTCGTCGACCAGGGCATGGACACCGACTTCGGCCGCATCGGGCCGGGCATGACGGAAGCGCCGCCACCGGCGCTGCGCCAGCCGCCGTATTACGCCATCCAGCTGTTTCCGATGACGCGCAAGAGCATGGGTGGGCTGGTGATCGACCACGAGGCACGCGTGCTTGGCGGTGCCGGCCAGGTCATCCGCGGCCTGTTCGCCGCCGGTGAAGCGACGGGCGTTGCCGGGATCAACGGCAGCCATGGCGGCGAGGGAACCTTCCTCGGCCCGGGCGTGCTCATCGGCCGCGTCGCCGGCCGCAGCGCGGTGGCCCTGGCGCTTGGCCCACGCGCCCTCACCGTGCGCGCGCCGCCGGCCACCGCCCCGGCCAGCACCGCGCCGGCACCTGTCGTGCAGCGCTCCCAGACGGCAAACCTGCCGGCCCTGCTGGCGCAGCATCGGCAGGGCTACTGGCACTTTGGCGTTTCCCATGCCCTGGTGCTGGAGCGGGCCCTGGCCTGCGACGGCTGCCACAAGGACCCCTGGGGCACGGGCCCGGCGACCAGCACTGCACAGCGGCTGGTCCAGCTGGAGAGCTGCACGAAATGCCACTGACGCCAGCGGCCAGGCACACCGAACCTGCAGGCGACTATCCCGCCCCGGCCTATGCCTGGTACGTGGTCATCGTCCTGACGCTGGGCTATGTCGTCTCTTTCCTCGACCGGCAGATCTTCGCGTTGCTGGTGCAGCCGATCCGCGAGGACCTCGGCCTCAGCGACACCCAGGTGAGCCTGGTCGGCGGGCTGGCATTCGCGCTGTTCTATACGCTGCTCGGCATCCCCATCGGGCGACTGGTCGACCGTCGCAGCCGCCGCGGCCTGATCGCCATCGGCGTCACCCTCTGGTGCCTGATGACGGCCGCCTGCGGACTGGCGCGCAGCTACTGGACACTGTTCCTGGCACGCGTCGGTGTCGGCGTCGGCGAAGCCACGCTGAACCCGGCGGCCCTGTCGCTCATCAGCGACTACTTCCCGCGCCAGCGCCGCGGCCAGGCCATCGGCTTCTACAACATGGGCGTGTCGCTCGGTGTCGGCATCGCCAACATCGTCGGCGCCTGGGCCATCTCGCTGGCGGCTGCCGCGCCGGCGCTGGTGCTGCCCTGGTATGGCCCACTCCAGCCCTGGCAGCTGGTGTTCATGTTCGTGGGTCTGCCAGGACTACTGGTCGCGCTGCTGATGCTCAGCGTGCGCGAGCCACCCCGACGCGACAAGCTGCGCCTCGCCGGCCCGGACGGTGTGGTTCGGGAAGAGCTTGCCCTGGCCGATACGCTGCGCTTCCTCGGTGCCCGCTGGAGCACCTACGCCACCCACTTCGTCGGCATGTCAGTGGTGACCATCATCGGTTATGCCCTGTTCTTCTGGGTACCGACGATGTTCGTGCGCAGCTGGGGCTGGACCATCCCCGACAGCGGCTATGCCTACGGCCTCATCACCCTGGTGTCCGGGCCGCTGGGCGTCAACCTCGGCGGCTGGCTCGCCGACCGGCTCTACGCCCGGGGCTGCCATGACGGACTCATGCGCATCAGCCTGTATGCAACCGCGCTGGTTTTCGTACCCGCGTCGGTGGCCGCACCGCTGATGCCCACGGCCGCGGGTGCCCTCGTATTGCTGATCCCCGCCACGCTGGCCGGTGCGGCCATCACCGCCGCGGGCGTGGCAGCGCTGATGATGATCACGCCCAACCAACTGCGGGGCCAGGTGACGGCGCTCTATTATTTCGTGATCAACGCGCTGGGACTCACCATCGGCCCGACCGCGGTGGCACTCATCACCGACTACGGCTTCGGTGATCCGCAGGCGCTGCGCTATTCCATGGCCATGGTGGCCGCCGGTGCCGGCATCCTCGCCCTCGGCTTCCTCGCCGCCAACCTGCGCCTGTATCGCGCTGCCATGCTCGAGGCCGAGGGCTGGGACCAGGGCTGACGCCAGACGGTCTCAGCCGGCGATCGCAAGGCCCTGCGCAGCGGCATCGGATCCCTCCACGTTCGCCCAGAAGCTTCGGCCCCAGCTGTCCGGAATGCTCGCCCAGCGTGGCCAGCGTGGCGGCGATTCCCGCTGTCGTTCTCATCAGTGCTTCTCCCACCGTCACGTTTCCCGGATGTTCACATAAAGCCAGCGGTTACCGAACAAACGCACAGGAATCGCTGCTGGCGGGTGGGCAACCGCAGGGGCAATCTGCGTACAACGCCGTGTGCCACGCCTCAATGAGACACTCAGTGGATTATCTCTATTCGTTGTACGATGCCCTCGTCAGCATCAACGTCCCGAACCACAAGGCAAGGGCCGTCGTCGATGCGATGGAGCGTGACATGGCAACGACGATTGCGACGAAGGCTGATCTGCTGCTTCTTGAACAGAAACTGACGGCATTGATCCATTCATCCGTCGGCGAGTTGCGCCAGGAAACGACCCTGGTCCGCAAGGACATGGAACTGCTGTCAACCACCATGACCGTACGGCTGGGATCGATGCTGATGATCGGACTCGGCCTGTTGTTCACTGCGCTCAAGCTGAGCTGAGCGCAGCGCCCGCAGAAGAGCCACCGGATCACCCCCGCTTTCCAGCTGCTTGACCAGCTACCAACTGGTCTATTGTCTGGTCTGATACTTGGGAGACCTGGCATGAAGACCGAAATCGGGGCCTATGAGGCCAAGACGCGTCTGCCCGAATTGCTGCGGGCGGTGAAAGCCGGCCAGCGCTTCACCATCACCAATCGCGGCGAAGCCATCGCAGACCTGGTGCCGAGTAAGGATACAGGCGCCACTGACCCGCGAGCGGCAATCGAGCGATTCCAGAGCTTCATGAAGGCCAATCCGGTGAAAACTCCGGCAGGAATCCGCGCACTCATTGCCGAGGGTCGTGAGTGAGACTGGTACTGGATACCTCGGTCACGCTGTCCTGGCTGCTGATTGACGGCAGTGCCGCCGAGCGCCGCTACGCGCATTCCGTTCTGGAGGCGATGAAGGCCCAGGATACCGTGGCGGAGGTGCCAGAGACCTGGGGACTGGAAGTTGCCAACGTCCTCGCAAAGGCCGAGGCAAAGAAACTCATTACCGAGGCCCAGAGCGAGGCGTTCCGGGAGATGCTGGCGGGGATCCGCATTCGCGCGGATGAGCAGACCTTTCCGCAGTCCCTGACGGACGTGCTTCAGGTGGCCCGCCGCTATCGCCTGTCGTCCTACGACGCGTCCTACCTCGAGCCCGCGCTGCGCAACGGCCTGCCGCTCGCCACGCTCGACGTCGCGCTCGCAAAAGCCGCAGACAAGGCCGGAACCCGCCGTTTCAATCCGACCAGCCGTTGATGCATGGCATACGGTGCGAAAGCGGGTGCCAGGCCGGGCTGCGCTCGCTGCGGCCGGTCGTCTTGCCCCGCCCCGACGGGGTGAACTGCGAGCGCAGACTGCTGTGCAGGGCGAGGACGCCGTGATACCGGGTCAGATGCACCCGGAGTCTGGACACCAGCGCAGCCAGGCCATCTGCCTCGCCCGGGCCGGCGCTGAGATAGCTCCCCTCCGCGTCCCGCACCCTCAGCCCTCGCCGCTCCAGCTGCCGGGCGGTGCGCGTGACGATCTGGCCGAGCAGCGTATCGAGTTCCGCTGCTGTGGGTGGTGCCACGCGCCGGAAGCGTGGCCCGGCCGCGGTCAGCTCATAGACGCCGGTGCCCCGGCCGGGCCCGGAGGCTCGCGAAGGCTTTGAAAATGCGGGAGAAAACGACGGTCTATAAAGCGGACCTGATAGGAGCTGATAGACGCCGTTGATACGACGTAAGTCAATGATCTATATTGGCGTATGGCAATAATTAAACCGGACAAACAAGCGGACATAGAAGCGGCCGCAGACCGGGGCGAGAACGTCTCGGAAATGGAGCCGCTGCTGATCCGGGAGGATTCCCGCCATCGGGCCGGACTCACGGACCTGGCTCTGGAGCTTGCACAGAAGAGCGCAGGCTTACGGCGTTCCCTGCCGGAAAGTCTGGTCTCCTCACTGGCCGATCTGGTCCGGTCGATGAATTGCTACTACAGCAATCTCATCGAAGGACACGACACGCATCCGGTCGACATCGAGCGGGCGCTGCGCGGGGACTACAGCAAGGACGCCAAGAAGCGTGACCTTCAGCTGGAGGCCAAAGCCCACATCGAGGTGCAGCGCTGGATTGATAGCGGGGGCCTGAAAGGGCGCTCCGTGAGCGTCGGGGCGATCAGAGAAACTCATCAGCGCTTTTGCAGTTTGCTGCCCGAGGACCTCTTGTGGGTCGAAGACCCTGTCAGCAAGGAGCGTGTCAGCGTCACTCCCGGCGAACTCCGCCGCCGCGATGTCAAGGTCGGGCGGCATGTCGCTATCAGTCCACCTGCGGTGGCGCGCTTCCTGGATCGGTTCGAGCAGGTCTATGCGCAGCTCGGCAAGACCGAGACGATTCTGGCGACGGCGGCGGCACATCACCGGCTGGTGTGGATTCATCCCTTTGTCGATGGCAATGGGCGCGTCGCGCGGTTGATGTCGCACGCGACCATGCTGGAGTCATTGGATACCGGCGCAGTGTGGTCCGTGGCCCGCGGCCTTGCGCGGAACGTGCAAGCCTACAAATCGCATCTCGCCGCCTGCGATCAGGTCCGGCGCAATAACCTTGATGGCCGCGGCCCCCTGAGCGAGGAAAGCCTCGCGGAATTTACGCGGTTCTTCCTCAGTATCTGCTTAGATCAGGTTGCGTTCATGGAGAAGCTGGTACAGCCCGAAGAACTGAGGACCCGTATCCAGCTCTGGGCCGAAGAGGAAATCAGGCTCGACCGACTGCCACCGAAATCAGGCGCTATTCTGGAAGCGGTCCTCTACCGCGGCGAACTGCCGAGGGGTGAGGCGGCTTCTGTCGTCGGCACGGGCGATCGGCAGGCGCGGCGCGTGGTCTCTGCCCTCCTCGACCGGGGCGTCCTCGTCTCAGCGAGCACGCGCGCGCCATTGCGGTTGGCCTTCCCTGCCGCTCTTGCATCCCGCTGGATGCCGGGGCTTTTCCCGGAAAAGGCATGAGGCGCGCATGACGGGTACGAAAGAAGCCTTCTCCCGCGTCAAGATCGACATCCAGCTGCGGGATCAGGGCTGGGCTGTCGAAAACCGTAACGCCGTGCGTTACGAGGAAACGGCAGGCGACGCAGGGCGCGCCGATTACGTGCTTTGCGACCGGCACGGCCGCTCGCTGGCCGTGATCGAAGCCAAAAAAGCCGCCGCCATCAATCCCGGGGAGGCAGCGGCGTAAGGCAAGGCCTACGCCGAGCAGTTGGGGGTGCCCTACGTCTTCCTCGCCAATGGCGCGGAAGTCCGGTTCACCACCCTGCAAAGCATGGTCAATATCTGCCGCGACTACTCGGCGGGATATTTTGACCTCGTCATCTCCGACGAGTGCCATCGCTCGATCTACGGCAAATAGAGCGGCGTACCCAAGCACTTCGACGGAGTACAGATCGACCTCACGGCCACGCCCTGCGTCGCCGACATTCAGGATTCTGGCGACGAGCTGGACTGGTCTGCCATGGACCCGCCCACCAGAAAGGGATTCGAGGAGCTGTTCGGGGATCGGGACCGTGTGGTCATTGACCCCGCTTCACTCGCAGCGCTCGCAATGGTCGATCGCGATGCGAAACACCCGCTTCAGCCGGCAAACGCTTGCCGCACCACGGCCTCGGCCGCAGCCGTCTGTGCCTCCAGCGACCCGGCCGCGGCCATCTGGCTCTCGGCGCGCCGCTGGTTGTGCTCGCTGGCACTGGAGAACCGGCGGGAATCCCAGCCGAAATAGCTTTCCTGGAGGGCGTCGGCGCAGAAGCGTGCGGCCAGCTCGACGTAGATCCGGTGTGTCGCGGACACCAGGCTGCGCCACTCGGCCGCGCTGATGAAGCCGGCCGCCACCTCGGCGTAGCCGCCCACCGCTGCGCGGAACAGCTCCAGCGAGAACGTGGCGCGGGACTGGTCCTCGCCCGCCGGATTGCACCAGGAGCGGAACGCATCGCCGAGTTCCAGCGGCAGCTGCATATGTGCCAGCGTGTCCAGGTCCACCAGGCAGATGGCGCGCTGGCCGTCGCGGGAAAAGAGGATGTTGCCGACCTTTGGATCGCCATGGACGATGCGCTCGGGCACGGGCTCCAGGACGGGCAGGCGGGCGGCGGCGGCCAGGATGCGCTCTGCCAGCGGTGCCACCGCATCGAAGCGTCGATGGCCCGCGTGGCGCAGCAGTGCGTCGCGGAGGTTGGCGAGATGCCTGGCGGTGTCGTGCACGCCCGGCCGCTGGCTGTGGAAGCGATGCTGGAGATCAGCCACCGCACGATGGAAGCGGGCCAGTGCCAGGCCCGCCTCGCGCGCCTGGCCGGGATGCTCCAGCCGGTCCAGCGCCAGGCCATCGATCCAGGTCAGGGCGCGCCACACTGCGCCGTCCTGCTCCACCCAGAGCGCCCCGGTGACGGTGCGCAGCAGCCGCGGCGTGACCAGTCCATGGCCCGCCAGGTGGCAGGTGACCACGTCGATGTCGGCGTTGATCCCGGCAGGGAAGACGGGGTGCAGCCGCTGCAGGACGAAACGGCCCTGCGCCGCGTCCACCACGAAGGTCTGGTTGATGAGGCCGGCCCCCAGCGGCGTGACCGGGCTGCCCGCGGCGCCATAGGCCGCGAGCACGGGCTCCAGGCGCGCGGCGGGCGCTGCAGCAGGCGTCATGGGGCCGGCACCCGGCTTCCTTGACAGTTCCGGGCCCCGCCCGGGAGACTATGCGGCATGGATACGCTCACGAGTGACGACTCCCCCGGGCTGGTTTTCACGGATGCGGCCGCCGCCAAGGTCTCGACGCTGATCCGTGACGAAGGCAATCCGAACCTCAAGCTGCGGGTGTTCATCTCCGGTGGCGGCTGTTCGGGCTTCCAGTACGGCTTCACGTTCGACGAGAACTTCGAGGATGGCGACACGCGCGTAGAAAACCAGGGCGTCACGCTGCTGGTGGACCCCATGAGCATCCAGTACCTCGCCGGCGCGGAGATAGATTACAAGGAAGACCTCGAGGGTGCGCGCTTCGTGATCCGCAATCCGGGCGCCGCCACGACCTGCGGCTGCGGTTCGTCCTTCTCGGTCTAGCGACCCGCCGGCCGGTCCCGGCCCGCGGCACCACAGTCCTTGCAGTGCACGCAGAGCTGCTCGAGCTCGGCGGCGGTCAGCGGCTCGTGCATCAACCTGCAGGTGAACCCGGTGTCGCTGCCCCCCGCAAGGTGCCCGCAGAGGGTGCAGATGCCCGGGGCCGGACGCTCGCGATCCACCGAGAGCTTGCGCAGGATGAGGCGCAGTCCGCTGGCCGTGCGATCGCGCTGTGACGGGCTCAGCGTGGTGGCAGCGCGCACCACGGCCTCGAAGGGGTCGCGGGCCAGCTGGCGGCGTGCCTTGTCGGTGAGGTTGAAGGTAGCGCTGCGCCCGTCGCGCGTCGAGCGGATCCGGGTCAGGAAGCCGCGTTCCACCAGGCTCTTGACGGTCTGGGAGGCGGTGCCCCGGGTCGTGGAATGGAACTCGGCAAAGGCCGAGACGGTGCGCGAGAAACGGTTGGCACGGGCGAAGAAGCGCAGGGCCATCCATTGGGCGGGCGTCAGGCTGGCTGCGGTGGATTCCCCGTAGGCGGCCCTGCCGAGTTGCAGCGCCAGCTCCGCCACCCGCCGCTCGGTGCTCAGTTTCTGCCTGGGCATGGGTCGATGGTAGCGAAGCCCCCGGATGTTGACAATTTCGGCGCCGCCCGGATATCCGGTAACATGTGCGTATGGTTTTGAGCCGAAACCAAGGTGCCCTCCCATGGCCATCCATCTGACCGAAACCGCCGCCCGCCGGGTGCGTGACTACCTGGCGCGCCATGCCGGCGCCGTCGGCCTGCGCCTCGGCGTGCGCAGGTCGGGCTGCTCGGGCTGGACCTACACGGTGGAGTTTGCCGAGTCGGTCGGTGCGGCCGACGTGGAGATGGACGCGGCCGGGATCCGGCTGGTGGTGGCGGCGGACAGCCTGCCGCTCCTCGACGGCGCCGAGATCGACTACGTGCGCGAAGGCCTGAACGAGAAATTCACCTTCCGCAATCCCAACGCTGCCAGCCAGTGCGGCTGCGGCGAGAGCTTCAGCGTGCAATAAAGCAGGACCAGCCAGACCATGGATGCCCAGACCCGCGAGATCATCGAGGACGTATTGCGGAGCAACCGCGTGGTGCTCTTCATGAAGGGCCAGCGCCAGCAGCCGCAGTGCGGGTTTTCCGCCAAGACCGTGGCTGCCCTCGACATGCTGCTGCCCGAGTACCTCGACATCAATGTCCTCGACCACCCGGAGATCCGCGAGGGCATCAAGGTCTACGGCAACTGGCCGACCATTCCCCAGCTCTACGTCAGCGGCGAACTCATCGGCGGCAGCGACATCGTGCTGCAGATGTTCGAGTCGGGTGAACTGGCCGAGGTGCTGGGCCTGGACGCGCCGGCCGCCGCCACGCCGCGCATCGAGGTCGCGGCCGATGCAGCCGCAATGATGCGCAGTGCCATGGAGCAGCGCCAGGGCGTGGTCCTGCACCTGCGCATCGATGCGCGCTGGCAGCACGCCCTCAGCCTCGGCCCGGTCGGCGCCAGTGACCTCTGCGTGACGGCCGGTGAGGTCGATCTCTACATGGAGCCCTGGACGGCGGCCCGTGCCGACGGCCTGCGCATCAGCATGGAAGAGAGCCTGCAGGGCACCCGCGCCCGGTTCGACAATCCCAATGCACCGCCCCCCGTGCAGCAGATGAGCGTCAGCTCGCTGAAGGGCCGCCTGGATGCCGGCGAGCCATTGCAGCTCATCGACGTGCGTGGCCCCGACGAACGCGAGAAGGCCTGCATCGCCGGTGCCCGGCCCTGGGACGAAGCCACCGACCGCATGCTCGACACACTGCCGCGTGACGCCATGGTGGTGTTCCACTGCCACAAGGGCGGGCGCAGCCAGAAGGCCGCCGAGTACCTGCGCGGCCGCGGCTTCCGCAACGTGCACAACCTCGCCGGCGGCATCGATGCCTGGTCGCTGGAAATCGACCCGGCGGTGCCGCGCTACTGAGGGCGGCTACCCTCGCCGGACGCTGGATGCCTAGGGTGGCGCCGGGCAGTCCTGCAGCCCGGGGTTGTCATCGATGGACATGAAGGCCAGGGGCAGCGCGCCGCCCAGGCTGTCCGTGATCAGTTCGGTGTAGATGCCACTGGCTGCGAGCGTCATGCGCTTGCTGAGCAGGACCACCGGCGGCGCCGTGGGAGCCGCCGTGTCGCTCCGCGCCAGGGTCACCTGGTAGTCGCCCGGCAGCAGGGGCTGGAAGCCGATGTCCGAACCGAACACCAGGTTGTAGAAATCCGGCGCCTCGCCGTCGAGCGAGGCGCAGGCTGGCGTGATGTAGAGCTCCAGCCGGTCGGTGGCCGGATCGCCCTCCAGCGTCGCCGATGCGGCCAGCGAGAAATCGACCACACGCAGCTGGGCCGCGGTGGCCGTGCGTCGCGTCCCGGTCAGCGTCTGCAGGCCGGTGGTCGTGGCGGTGTCGGTATCGGCAATGAGCCCGTCGGTCACGAAGCTGCTCGTGGCGCCGGCGACCAGCGTTCCTGACAGGGTCCTGGCGCTGACGGCGGCATCAGCGGCCTTCTGGGTCTTGATGTCGTAGACGCCCGGCGTGACGGCGTGGAACGAGCCGATGAAGCCGAAGGGCTGCGCGCACTCCTCCACCACCGTATCCGCCTCGACGGTCGACGGGTCACAGGCCTGGCGCGCGCTGTCGTCCACCGCTATGGCGTTGATGAAACTGTCGATCGCATAGCTGCCGGGTGAGGCATTGACGAATCGCGCCTGCGCCCTGGCATCCTTGTCGAGGACCTGCGTCGAGCCGCTACCGGAAAGGACGGTCAGGTTGATCTGGCGCGTGGCGGAGTCGATGCCCGGGTTGGCGACAATCGCCACCAGCCAGCTGCCCTCGAGTGGCAGGTACAGCGAACCGGAGTCGAGCAGCACGGTCTGCGGCTGCCCGGCCGCGGTCACGATGATCTGGCTGTTGCCGCTGGTGACCTCGGCCTCGGGCGTGTAGGCCTTGTATGCCAGGCCCGCAGTGAACTGCGTGCTCGGATTGGCCAGCGTCCCGGGCGCCAGCAGGTAGACATCGACCGGCCCGGCACCCGGGCTGGCGTGGATGAACTGCAGGCGGGTCTTGCCGGTGGGCACGCCGCGGGTCCGGGTCAGGATCGGCACCACTTCTTCGGCCTGGCCCGCTGCCTGGCCCAGCACCACCAGGGTCAGCTCGTCGTTGACGGCCAGGGAATGGCTGGCGTCATGCACGGTCCGGTAGGCGGGTGTCGCCTCCGGCGGCAGGGCCTCGTCGATGCGCACGCCCGTCTGCCCGGCTGCCTGCACCACCCAGGGGGTACCCCACCCGAAGTCGTAGCCACTGGCCCTGGTCGCACCGTTGATGATCAGCGACATCCGCGATCCGTCGGGAACAGCATTGAGGATCCGAACGGCACTGCTGCTCGCGTCCTGCTTGCTGACACAGCCAACGGCGCCAGCCACCAGCAGCAGCATCCAGATCCATCGTTTCATTCTTCTTCTCCGCTCGACGGGGTCAGGGCGCCGTCAGCCGGGCGCGCAGGTCAGCAGCGCCGGGCACAGCGGCCGGGGTCGTCGGTGACGTCCCCATGGAGCCTGCCGCCGCGGCGGGCCGGCATTATAGCTTGGTGCGTCACCCGGATCGGGTAGGCGCTGCGGCCCCGGTCGTCAGGGCAGGCAGGAGGAACCTTCCCGCGGCAGCAGCGGGAATCCGGCCGGCTGCTGCAGGGTGGCGGGGTCGGCGGGGGGATCTACGTCCGGTGGCAACAGGTAGAGCTTGCCGTCGCTTTCCAGCTGCGTGCGATAGGCGCCGCGAAGCATCCAGTCCGTGGCGCGGAAGTCGCCCGGCTTGCGGTCCGGGGCGATGTAGGTGTGCACGCAACCGCTCCAGAACACGATCAGCGCGCGTCCGCTGTCAGTCGGGTACTGGAATGTTCCCTCGCGGCGCGGGCGCAGCTCATTGTCCTCGACCAGGACCGTATGGCCGCTGTTGTTGTAGAACCGGACCACGGACATCCCGGGACCCTTCTGGAACAGGCTGCAGGAGCTGAGCGCCAGCAGCGCAGCCAACGGGATGAGCGACCTGATCTTCATTCTGCGTTCTCCATGACCGGTGCGGCCCGCGCCCGGGCGGGGTGTGGCATTCCAGCTGCCTATTGTGCAGGTCCCGGGCCCGCTCACAAAGAAGCGGGTCCCAGTTTCCCGCCCGTGGCGACCGGGACGGCCGGCAGCCGCAGCTGGACCGGGCCATTCAGGGCCGCGAGCAGCGCCGCATCCCGGCCGTAGGCATCGCGGTAGAAGCGCACCGCACCCGAACGGTCGGCCACGGCTGTGAGATAGACCAGCAGCACCGGCATCGGCGTCCGCAGCTGGACGCGCCGGGTCTTGCCGGTGGCGATGGCGGCTTCCAGCGCCCTGCGGTCCCACTGCGGATCGTCCAGCACCAGTTCCGCCAGCGCCAGCGGATCATCGACACGGATGCAGCCCGAGCTGAAGTTGCGCTCCGGCTTGTCGAACAGCGCCTTGGCCGGCGTGTCGTGCAGGTAGACCGAATAGCGGTTCGGGAACATGAACTTGATGCGGCCGAGGGAGTTGGCTGGCCCGGGTTCCTGACGCAGGGTGTAGGGAATGCTGCGACCATAGGCCTTCCAGTCGATGCCCCGCGGGTCCACCGTCCGCCCGTTGCGATCGATCACGCTGATGTTCTCGCGTGCCAGGTAACCCGGGTCGCGCCGCAGCTTCGGCAGGATGTCCTCGCGCAGGATGGTCGGTGGCACCGTCCATGTGGGGTTGAGATCGATGTAGGTCATCAGCCCGCCGAATACCGGGGTCTGGCGCGCAGCCCGGCCGACGACCACCCGGCTGCTCCAGGCCAGCTCGTGCCCGCGCACGAAACCGACCCTGAAACCGGCCACGTTGACCACGACGTAGGTATCCGGGACGTCGTCGGCCAGCCAGCGCACACGCTCCAGGGACAGGCGCAGCTGGTCGACCCGGGTTTCCGCCGTCACATTGAGGGCCTCCAGGGTCCTGGCGCCGACGCTGGCGTCACGCGCCAGGGCGTGGCGTTCCTGGAAGCGTTGCACCGCCGCGGCCAGCGCGGCATCGAAGCTCTCCGTGTCGACCACCTCCGGGTCCGCGGGCAGGTCGCCCTCCACGCGCAGCCGCTGGCGCAATACCGGCACCCGGGCATCGCGGTCCCCGGGGCGCAGGACCGGCCCACCGGGAACCACGGGCCAGCCGCCCGCCGCGACGATGCTGCGGTATTGCGCCAGGGCGAGCTGCAATTGCCGGTACCAGGGGCCACCCGGCAGCCTGCTCTCCAGGTAATCCTGCAGCGACGGAGCCGCCACGGCAGCGGCCAGGACGCTGACGGGATCGGCGTCGTTGGCGAAGCCCCGCCGGAAATTCCAGGCGGGCTCCATCGCCGTCGGGTCCACCTTGCCGAAGTGCAGCTGGTAGCCGTAGCGGATCAGGGCCTCGGTCAGCAGCAGGTCGAGGTCGGCCCTGGCGGCCGGACCGCTCGCCGACTGTGCCAGCACCTGCAGGCGGCTGGCGAAAAAGTCCTCCGGGTCCAGACCATGCTCCGCAGCGCGCCCGATGAGCGTGCGCAGGCCCGCTACGCGCCGTGGATCGTCCCAGGCCGGCTGGTAGCCGCGCCGGGCATAGAACTCCGCGAGGATGTCCTCCCTGCCGAGCACCACCCCCTGTAACTCGAGCCTGCCGGTGGTACGCAGCTCGGCCACCCGCTGGCGCAGCACCGCAGGCACTGCATCCCCGGTGGCTGCGGCGGCAGGCTGCCCGACCACCGGCCAGAGGAGCAGCGGCAGGAGCAGCCAGTAGAGGCAGCGGTCGCCGCGGGGGTTTCTGGTGGATCTGTGCACAGGGTCGTTGCCGCACCGGGCGGCGTCTGGGAGAATCGCCATCTTCTGTCAAACAGCCTCGGCTCAGAAAAGAGGCATGCGGGAGGGACCCAGTGGAGGTAATCCGCAGTCGTCGCGGCCTGCTGAAGGCCGCCGGAATCCTGCTGCCGGCGCTGCCGCTGGCGCTGTCTCCCATGGCCGCCCTGGCCCGCACGCAGCGCAGCCGCGAGCTGCGTTTCTACCACACGCATACTAGCGAAAAACTTTCGGTGGTGTACGCCGCAGATGGCGCCTACATCCCGCAGGCGCTCGATGAGATCAACCACCTGCTGCGTGACTTCCGCAGCGGTGTCGTACATCCCATCGATCCGCGGTTGCTGGATGTGCTGTACGAGGTGCAGACGCTGAGCGGCAGCTCCGGGCGGTACGAGATCATCTCCGCGTTCCGCTCGCCGTCCACCAACGAGATGCTGCGACACCGGTCGACGGGCGTCGCGCAGAAGAGCCTGCACCTGCAGGGCCAGGCCGTGGACGTGCGCCTCGATGGCGTCGCCACCAGTAACCTGCGCCGCGCGGCGCTGTCCCTGGGCCGGGGCGGCGTTGGCTACTACCCCGACTCGGACTTCGTGCACCTCGACACCGGGCGCGTCCGCGCCTGGTAGCCGCCTCCGGCCGACGCTACGGCCTGGCGGGCAGCATCGGCTGGCCCCACTCCGGGTTCCAGTCCACGCGTCGCTCCGGCCCGATGTCCAGCGACGACACATCCATGACGAAAGTGCGGATGTCGCTCATGAATTTCGCGCCGGTAGCCCGGCCCCAGTTCATCTTTTTGCCGTCCGGCGAGACCTGCGCCAGGATATCCATCTTGTCGTAGTAGGTCAGGCGCCGCGGCTCACCGCCGGCGAGGTCGCCCAGGTAGATCTCCCAGTTGGTCGGCGTCTCGGCACGCACGAACACGTAATGGCGGCCATCGGGGGCCGGCGTGGGATGCCAGTTCATGCCGTTGTCGAAGGTATGCCGGCGCCAGTCGCTGCCGTCGCGGCGGATGCTGAACACGGTCATCGGCGTCGGCTTGGTCTTCTTCTGGTCGGCCGTGCGCCAGGCGCGGAAGATGATGTGGTCGCTGTCCGGCATGAAGAACGGCGCGCCCTCCTCCCAGTCCGCGGCGCGGGTCACCTGCTGCTCGCCGGTGCCGTCGGGCCGAATCACCCAGATGTCCATCTGGCCATCGGTCTGGCGACCGAAGGTGACCCATTTCCCGTCCGGGGACACCGAGACTTCAGCCTCGTAGTACTTGTTGTTGGTCAACCGCTGGACGTTGTTTCCCTTCCAGTCGGATATGTAGAGCTCCGCACCCTGCGGATAGTTGTCGGGGTCGGTCCAGTCACCCGCGGGGAAATCCAGGTGGTCGCGGGTAGAGGTCCAGACCACGCGCTTGCCATCGGGGAAGAAGAACGAGCAGGCATCCTGGCCACGGCCATTGACCCGCCACAGTTCCTTGCCATCATCGGAGAAGATCCAGGTGAGGTTGCCCTGCCCGCCGCGCGCACCTGGCACAGCCTGCGGGTCATTGGTCTGGGCGATGAGGTGGCGCGAGTCGGGCGCCCAGTAGGCCTCGGCGGCATTCGGCTTGATCGGCACCATGCGGCTCGGCAGTTCGGTTCCCGCCGGCGGCGCATCGGCCGCTACCGCAATGAGGCCGTTGAACATGAGGCCCAGCGCCAGGCCCGTGGCAATCCGCTTCGTCATCAGTCTCCTCCCGTTCATCACTTCCACTCCTGATGCAGGGCCCGGGCTCAGTAGCCGGGCCGGCGATCGTTCCTCAGACCTGCCGGGCCACGGCATCCGTCGCGCCGGCGGCATGCGCAGCCACCAGCGGCACCGCATCCAGCACCCAGCCCTTCGGCTCGGCGCGCCTTGCGGGCCCCGGGATCACGTAGGTCTTGTACGGCCGCTCCCGCGCGACCCGCGCCGTATCGATGCGCCAGCCACGGGCCTCCCAGTCCTTGAGCCACTCGCGGTAGCGGGCCACGGCGCGATCGGCCGGCATCAGCAGCTCATGGGCATTGGTCTCGGGCGTGAACTTCGGCTCGAGGTCCGCCAGCACCACGACGTCCTGGTTGCGCACCACCGCGTTGCGTTCCCGGAAGCGGGCATCGTGCTCCGGCCCCTGCAGGAAGTTGCGGGTCTGGATCAGGAAACTGCGCGAGCTCAGCTCGTCAATCGGCGTCTTGAAGGAATTCTGGTTGATGGCGAACTCGGCCGTGGGCCGGATGCGCGTGATCATGCAGCTGGGTCCGTGGTGGAAGGTGCCGGCCTCGATCACCGCATTTTCGCTGCGCCCCGAGGCCTGCTGCATGCGCGCATCCTTGAGCGGTGGCGAAAAGTAAGTGGTGATGAAACCGCTGCCCCAGGCCTGCTCCTCGATGTTCAGCTCCGGCACGAAATAGTCTGCGCGGGTGCCAGAAAAGCCGTGGGTCGGGTGCACGTACTCGTTGTGCGCCGGATCGAGGCCATTCTCCACTGCACGGCGGAAATCACCCTGGCCGACGCTGTCCTCGCAGCTGGCGTACCAGCCGGGCTGGCCATACTCGGGGATCTCCATGATGGGCGGGCGCTCCTCCTCCGGCAGGTCGCCAAGGAACACGTGCACCAGGCCGTAGCGCTCCTGCACCGGGTAGGAATCCACGCGGGCACGACCGGGGATGCGCACCTGGCCCTGCGGTCCCAGCGAGGGAATCTTCCGGCAGCGACCATCGCCGTCGAACTGCCAGCCATGATACGGACACTCGATGCAGTCGCCGCGCAGGCGCCCGCCAGCCAGGGACCCGCCGCGGTGCACGCAGACGTTGGCGAGGCAGTGCACGACCCCGGAGCCGTCACGCCACAGGACGAAGTCCTGCCCCAGCATGCGCAGCTTCAGCGGCTGGCTGCCGACCTGGTCGCTCCACTGCGCCGCATACCAGAAGTTGATGAACATGGCGCTGGCCTCCCGGCGGGATGCGCTGCAGGCCGGATCATCCCGCCAAAAGAAAAGGGCCCACCCTGCCGGCGACGCGCCGGTGGGGTGGGCCCTGGTTCACGCGGGCATCCGCCGGTTTCCATGGCTCGGGAAAACTGGCGGTCGCCTGCGACATGCCGGGACGGTTACTTGCCGGCTGGCCGCTTGCTGAAGGCGGCGATGTCCGGGTCTTCGACCCAGCCTGCAGGCCGCTCGGCCTTTGCCGGGATGCTGCCCTTGAAGTTCTCCGGCCCGACGTTGAGCGAGGAGATGTCCATCACCCAGGTGTAGAGGCCGGAACCCATGCCGGCGCCGGCGCTGCGCGCGAACAGCAGCTTCTTGCCATCCCAGGAAGTGGCCGGGAAACCGTCGAAGGTCTTGCTCCAGGTGATGCGCTGCGGCTCGCCACCAGCGAGATCGTTCATGACGACCTCCCAGTTATTGCCATCGAACACACGGACGTAGAAGAAATGACGGCCATCGGGAGCCGGGTACGGGGCCCAGTTCATGTCATAGGTGAAGGTACGCGGCTGCACATCCGAGCCGTCGGTCTTCATGGTGAAGATCGTCATCGGCGTCTGGTTGTGCTGCCCGGTTTCCTTGGAGAGCTTCTCCAGGCGGGTCTTCTCGCTGGTCTTCCAGGCGCGGAAGATCAGGTGTTCGCCATCCGGGGTCGGATACGGCGCGCCTTCCTGCCAGTCCTCGGTGAAGGTCAGCTGCTGCTCGCCGGTACCGTCGATGCGCATCTTCCAGATGTCCATCTTGCCGTCGATCTGGCGGCCGAAGAACACCCACTTGCCGTCGAGGGAGGTGGTGACCTCGGCCTCGTAGTACTGGTTGTTGGTGAGGCGCTTGATGTCGCCGCCCTTGAGGTCCGAGGTGTAGAGCTCCGCGCCCTGCGGATAGATCTTGTCATCCGACCAGCTGCCGAGCGGCATGTCCATGTGGTCGCGCGTGGAGGTCCAGATCAGGCGCTTGCCATCCGGGAGCACGAACCAGGAGCAGGCATCCTGCCCGTGGTCGTTGATGCGGGTGATTTCCTCGCCGGTATCCGTGAAGGTGTAGGTCAGCGCGCCGCCGACGTTCTCACCCTCGGGACGCTGGGCAGCAGCATCCTGGGTCTGGGCGATGACGTGGATGTTGTCGGGCGAGTAGTACGCCTCGGCTGCCTGCGGGATGTTGGGGATCTGGCGGGCCGGGAGTTCCTTCCCTGCCCACTCGGGCGGGTTGCCGGTATCGGCGCTGGCCTGGGACACCGCGTCGGGTTTCTTGTCCGCCGGTGCCTGGGCAGCGGAACCGCCGGCCGCTTCACCCTGCGGCGGGCTTGCGGGCTTGCCGCAACCGGTCAGTGCCACGGCCAGCACGGCCACGGCAGATGCAGCCCACTTCGATGTGGATTCGGGTGTCATGACAGCAGTCCCCCTTTTATTGGGTCCTTGTTGGGAGTGGACTTCGGGAACCGATGGTGAGCCGCCGCCGCTGCCCGAAGGAGCACCGCGGATCATAGTAGAAAAGATCCGGCCCGGACAGCGGCGTGGCGAATCGCCGCGGTAGCCGCAACCGTAACCGGTATACTCGGCCGTCTGACGCTCCACCTTCACCCATCACCAAAGTCACCGGGATCCCGTCATGACCAAGCCGCACCAGACCGTCGACCGCCGTACCCTGCTCGCCGGAGCAGGCGCCACCGCCGCCCTTGCTGCCCTGCCCCGTCCGCTGCGGGCGCAGAACCACAGCCAGGTGCTGGTGCTCGGTGCCGGCCTCTCGGGACTGCAGGCCGCGCTGATCCTCCAGGATGCGGGCATGGACGTGCGCGTCATCGAAGCCAGCAATCGCGTCGGCGGCAGGGTCCTCTCGCAACGTGAAGTGCCGGGCAACCCGGAATCCGGCGGTACCTCGTTCGCACCCGGGTATGCACGCCTGATGTCGGCCTGCGCCAGCCATGGCGTCGAACTGGTGGACCTGACACCCATCTTCCCGTTCTTCAACGATCGCGACCTGTACCTCGGCAGCGAGCGCATCTCCCCCAGCGCCTGGGCGACGCACCCGAAGAACCCGTTTCCCGAACCGCTGAAGAAGATGCTGCCGTTCATGTTCCTGGGCGCGTCCATCGGCCCGAAAAATCCGCTGGCGACCAACGACGCCTGGCTGGCCGCGGCCAACGCGCAGCTCGACGTGCCGCTGGAAACCTGGCTGAAGGGCCAGGGCTGGACCGACGCCATGATCAACATGGCCTACAACATCGATCCCGGCTGGGGCGACTCCGCCCGCGATGTATCGACGCTGATGGTGCTCGGAGCGCTGAAGTTCGCCCAGACCCAGCGCGAGCTCGCCAGGGGCAAGCCCGGCTTCTACGTCGCCAGGGGCGGCAACCAGGCGATTCCCGAGGCGATGGCGAAGGCCCTGAAGCATCCGGTGGAGTTCCGGCGCAAGGTCGTGGCGATCGACGCCGGAAAGTCCGGCGTCGAAGTGCGCTGTGCGGACGGCAGGAAGTATCGCGCCGACCACGTCATCTGCTCGATCCCCACCACTGTGCTGCGCAAGATCAGGATCACGCCGGCGCTGCCTGCCGCGCAGGCCAAGGCCTTCGGCGAACTGGGGGTACAGTCCATCAGCCTGATGCACGTCGTGCCGAAGAAGCCCTTCTGGGAGAGCGATGGCTCGACGCCAGGCATGGCGAGCGACGGCCTCATCAACATGGTGATCGCCGAGCGCAAAGGCGCGGACCCGAAGGAAGTCACCAGCCTGACGGTCTGGCTGAAGGGCCCGAGTGCCACGAAGATGGACCGGCTCGGTGCCGCCGCGGCGAGGGCAGCCATCGTCGCCGAGTTCGAGAAGCTGCGCCCGGCCGCCCGCGGCCAGCTCGAGGTGCTCGCCTATCATTCCTGGAAGCAGGATGAATTTGCCCTGGGCGACTGGGCCGTATGGCATCCGGGGCAGATCACCGCCTTCTCGCAGGTCATCGGCAAGCCCCACGGGCGCCTGCATTTCTGTGGCGAACACACGGCGGTGTCCAACCGCGGCATGGAAGGCGCCATGGAATCCGGCGAGCGTGCGGCACTCGAGGTGGTGCAATCGGCCTAGGCGCCGGCGCGGCTTCGGCGTTTCCGGCAGCTTCAGCCAGACACCATGGATTTCACGACGCCCGAGTTCTGGATCGCCATCGGCCAGATCATCATCATCGACATCCTGCTCGGTGGCGACAATGCCGTGGTGATCGCGCTCGCCTCGCGCCGCTTGCCGCAGGAACAGCGCCGCAAGGCGATTTTCTGGGGCATCTTCGGTGCGGTGGCCCTGCGGGTGGTCCTGATCTTCTTTGCGCTGCAGCTGCTGCGCATTCCCTTCCTCAAGCTCGGCGGCGGCCTGCTGCTGCTGTGGATCGGCGTCAAGCTGCTGATGCCCCAGGAAGAAGGCGCGGGGCGTGACATCGATGCCAGCTCCAACCTGCTCGGCGCGATCAAGACCATCATCCTGGCGGACGCGGTGATGAGCCTCGACAATGTCATCGCCATCGCCGCCGCCGCGAAGGACCATGTCGGCCTGGTGGTGTTTGGCCTCGTCATCAGCGTGCCGATCATCGTCTGGGGCAGCCGCTTCGTCCTCAGGCTGATGGATCGCTTCCCCATCGTCATCGTCGGCGGCGCGGCCTTGCTCGGCTGGATCGCCGGCGACATGATCGCCCACGACGTCGCGCTCCACGAGCAGGTGGCCGCGTGGCTGCCGGGCCCGCTCATCTGGGCGCCGCCGGTGATCGGGGCGCTGCTGGTGGTGGTCATTGGCAAGCTCGCGGCTGCCCGCCGCCCGCCGCCGGCCGCCGCGGCGGGCCCGGTGGACCTGGCGCAGCGCGATGCCGAGTAAGGAGACCGGGATGCTGACCCTGCTGGTTGCCGTCGATGGCTCGGCCTACTCCGACCGGGCCCTGGATTACGCCATGCTGCGCGCGGCGAATTCGCGCGAACCCGTGGAGCTGCGCCTGCTGAACGTGCAGCTGCCGCTCGCCGGCGTCAACGTCAAGCTGTTCATCAGTGCCGGGAGCCAGCAGGAGTACTCGCGCGAGGAGGGACTGGCGGTCCTCGCCGGACCCTGCAAGCGCCTGGAGCAGGCCGGGATTGCCTGCCAGCACCACATCGGCGTCGGCGATCCCGGCCAGGTCATCGCCGACTACGCCTGCAGCACCGGCTGCTCCGAGGTGGTCATGGGCACCCAGGGCCGCGGCGCGCTGGCCGGCGCGGTGATGGGCTCGGTGGCCCAGAAGGTGGTCAAGCTGTCACCGGTACCGGTGGTGCTGGTGAAGTAACCGGACCGGGAGCAGGCGCATGGCCGAGGACCTCTACGTCGACCCCAGCCGCGCGAGCTTCGATGCCTTCAAGGCACTGCCGCGCGACACGCCGATCCACATGCTGAACCTGCTGCGATTCCGCCCGCTCGCGCAATACCCGGCCGGCCACAGCCATGCCGGCCGCGGCCTGACGGGCGCCGAGGCCTATGACGAGTACGGGCGCGCCAGCCAGCCGATCTTCGCTGCTGTCGGCGGCAGCATCGCCTGGCGCGGGCGCATGGAATGCATGGTCACCGGCCCGCAGGACAAGCAGTGGGACCTCGCATTCATCGCCGCCTACCCGAATGCAGCGGCGTTCCTCGCCATGATCACCAATCCCGCCTACAGGCTGGCCGTCGTGCACCGGCAGGCAGCGGTGCTCACCAGCCGGCTGATCCGCTTCGCGCCGCTGCCGGCAGGCGCCGCCTTCGGCTGAGGCAGGAGTTGCCATGACAGTGTTTGCCCGTGCATCTGCCACGCTGGCATGCCTCGCGCTGCTCGGCTGCGCGACGCCCCCTGCGACACCGCCGGCGGGCGCTCCCGGGGCGGCTGCATCGCCGGTCGCGCCCGCGCGCTACCTGCCAGCCGGCGTCCCCGACCTCCTGCGCTTCCTCCCGCCTCCACCGGTTGCGGACTCGCCGGAGCAGGCGCAGGACCTCGCCGCGGTGCTGGCGAGCCAGGCCGCCCGCACACCCGCGGAGGTCGCGCTCGCGCAGCGCGACCAGAAAGTCTCCGTCAGCCATTTCGCCGATGTCCTCGGGCCGGGATTCACCGAGCAGCGGCTGCCGCGGACTTTCGCGCTGGCCGGCAGGGCCTGCCGCGAAACCAGCTTCCGGGTCGCCGCGGCCAAGCGCCACTGGAACCGGCCGCGCCCCTTCCGGGCGAGCGCGGAAGTCGAGCCCGTCATCGGCAACGTCAGCGAGGGTTCCTATCCGAGCGGCCACGCGGCCTGCGGCTACCTGTGGTCCATCCTGCTGGCGGACCTCCTGCCACAGCAGCGCGATGCGCTCTTCGCCCGCGGCATCGCCTACGGCGAGAGCCGCGTGATCGGTGGCGTGCACTACCCGACCGATCTCACGGCGGGCCGCATCGCGGCCGCCGTGGTCGCCGCGAAGCTGTTCGACAGCGCGGCATTCGGCGCCGACCTGCAGGCGGCGCGCGAAGAACTGGCTGCGGCGGGCCTGCTGGCGGCGCCGTGACAGCGCGCGGGATTTACTGCTGGGACACCCGGACCCGCGCCAGCGTCGTGCCGTCCTGGTTGTTGCGTAGCTCGTAGTCGGCCACCACCGTGGATATCCGGCCGCCGCCCGGTCCGGGCTGCACGCCGGTGATCCGCAGCAGGACATCCGCGGACACATTGCGGATCGGGCCGATCCGGTCCCGCACCGCCTGGGCCTCCGCAGCCGCGGCTTCGAGCTCGGCCTTCACCGCCGCGCGCTGGCCGGCTGGTTGGTGCCTGGTCCGGTCATGTCGAGCCACTGCTTGCCGCCGTGGGCAACGAAGCGGATGCCGTCCTGGGCATAGTCACCGCTGATGGGCGAGACGATGCCGGTGCCGACCACCTCCCAGCCATCGAAGGCCTGTCCGACCGGAACATTGAGGTAGCGGCCCTGCTGCACGGCCGGCTGCTCGAAGCCGCCGTTGACGATGAGGTTGCCCGCCGGCCCGGCCTTGCCAAGGGCGCCGAGGATGCCCGTGACGGCCAGCCGATGGCCCAGGCCGATCCTGCCCCCCATCCCGCCGAATCGGGGCCCTCGCGTTGCCGAACCCTGGCTGGAGCCGCTCCACTGCTCAAGGCCGATAGTGCAGCTCACGTTGATGCCGTATCGCCAGAATACGGATCTCCTGGCGCGCCGGCACGAAACGGTATAGCGCTACATAGCCGGTGTGGCCGAACGAGATGACGAGTTCCCGGATGTCGCCGTGCAGGCGACAGCCCACGAGGGGATGGGCGGTGAGCATTGTGGCGGCGGAACGGATGGCAACGACGCTCTCGCGCGCTGCGCGCGGGTTGTCGCGCCTCAGGAACTCGAATGCCTGTTCGAGGTGATCGAGAGCGCGTGCGGAATAGACTACCGTCGCCACGGCTTAGGCCGCGCCGTACGGGGTTTCGTCGCCAGCCGCTCCATCCATGCGTGCACATCCTCGGCCCGATAGACCTCACCGGTCTCCTCGATGCGGATGTCCGCGACGATCGCCTCCTGCACGAGCGCCTGCAGCTGCTCCTCGTAGTCGGCGTGCCGCTCCACTGCCTCGACGATCAGGCTGTGAGCCGAGCGGCCGGTCTTCCGGGACAGGGCCTGAAGTCGATCGCGAAGCTCGGGCGGCAAGCGAATAGTGGTCGTGGCGGCCATGGTGACATCCTCGATTTGTATGCGCTACAAATGTAGCGCACGAGTGCGCGAGCCACAACCAATGCTGCCATTTCAGCGTAGCCGCTGGACGCCGCCGCCGCCGTTCTGCACACTGCGCCGCCCCGGAGAGCGGAACCGACCATGCCTACACTGATCAAGCCCCTGCGCGGCCTGCGCCCGGCGGCCGGCCGTGCCGCCGACGTCATCGCCCCACCCTACGACGTGCTGAATTCGGCCGAGGCCCGCCTGCGCGCCGCCGGGCGCCCGGCCTCGTTCCTGCACATTTCGAAGCCGGAGATCGACCTGCCGGAGGGTATCGACCTCCACGATCCGCAGGTCTACGCCCAGGGGGCGGAGAATTTCCACGCCATGGTGGCGTCCGGGGTGCTGGTGCGCGAACCAGCGCCCCACTATTACGTCTACCGCCTGCGCATGGGTGACCATGTGCAGACCGGCATCGTCTGCGCCGGCAGCGTGGCGGCCTATGACGCCAACCGCATCCGCAAGCACGAGTACACACGCCCGGACAAGGAAGACGACCGGGTGCGGCAGATCACGGCACTCAATGCCCAGACCGGCCCGGTGCTGCTGGCCTATCGCGCCAGCGATGCCGTGCGCGATATCCTCGCCGGGGTCGCCCGCGCTGCACCGCTCAGCGAGGCCACGGCCGACGACGGCATCGTGCACACGCTCTGGCGGGTGGACGACGCTGCCACCATCGAGCGACTGACGCGCCTGTTCGACGCCATGCCTGCCCTCTACATCGCCGATGGCCACCATCGCTCCGCTGCGGCTTCGCGGGTCGCGGCAACACTGCGCGCGCGCAACCCGGCGGCGAGCGGCGAAGAGGCCTGGGAATACTTCCTTTGCGTCGCCTTCCCGCAGGACGAGATGCAGATCCTCGACTACAACCGCGTGGTCCGCGACCTCAACGGCCGCAGCCCGGAGGCCTTCCTCGCGGCGCTGGACGCAGGCTTCACGGTGGAGCCGGCAACGGGCCAGGCGCGCCCACGCCAGGCCGGCGAGTTCGGCATGTTCCTCGCCGGGCGCTGGTATCGCCTGCGCATCCGGCCGCAGCTGGTGCCGGCCGACCCGGTGGCGAGCCTCGACGTCAGCCTGCTGCAGGACCAGCTGCTGGAACCCCTGCTGGGCATCCGCGATCCGCGCACCGACCGGCGCATCGACTTCGTCGGCGGCATGCGCGGCCTCGGCGAGCTCGAGAAGCGCGTGGCCAGCGGCGAGATGGCGGTGGCCTTTGCCCTGTTTCCCACCAGCATGGCATCGCTCATGGCAGTGGCTGACGCGGGCAAGGTCATGCCCCCGAAGTCCACCTGGTTCGAGCCCAAGCTGGCCGACGGCCTGGTCTCACACGTCCTCGACTGAGGTCAGACCGGCCCGAAGACTGGCGTCCAGCCGTCGCGGCGCCGGGCCCGGCGTACTTCCACGGTTTCCGGCCTGCAGCTCTGAGGCCGGGCCGTGGCCAGCCCGCGCGGCCGTTCACGCAGCGTGTTGACGTGGATGCTGGCCACGGCGCCACTTCCGGTCATCAGCACCGCGGCAATGCAGACACCGCACTCGCGGCACAGCAGGTAGTCCGCCGTACGCAGGCCGAAGCGATAGCGGCGCAGGCGGTCGGGATACACGTAGCGGAACTGCACGACCCCGGCCGGGTCCGCGGTGGCCAGCGAGCCATGGCCGCGGCAGAAGCCGCACTGGCAGGCCTGCACCACCCAGGCGCGCGGCGCGCGCCGCGTCTCGTAGGTGAACTCCAGCGCCCCACAGTGACAGCTCCCTTCGTAGCTTCGCAGTGCGGGAGCCGCGGCCATGGCCTTCAGGGCGCCCTGTCCGCCGGCGCCGGCAGCGGGCGATCCACTGCGATCGGCGCCTCGTTCGTGGCCGGCTCGTCCGGTGCCGGCGCGAGGAATTCCGCATGGCCATAGCCCGAGGGCATGCGGAATTCGGCTGCCGCCAGGTCGCGCTTGGCCAGTTCGACGACCGTGCGGTCCACGCGCTCGCGCTCCAGCGGCGTATCGCCAGGCCCAGCCTGCCGTTCGCGCTGGATGATCTGCCTGAGCATCAGGCCATGTGCCTGCATGCGCTCCACGGCAGCGCGCATCTCCGGCGCTGCCCAGCCGATGCCCGCATCCTCGCTGACCCGCAGGCGCAGCCAGGTGGTCGCCAGCTGCGCGCCGCCGGGCCAGGGCGTCGCCCAGAATTCATGGCGCTCCTCCCACTGGTGACTGCCCTCCGGCGCCGCTGCCGCCGGCGGCGTGTGCTCCAGGTATCGCAGGCGATAGACATAGTGTCGCGTGGGCAGGCCGAGCACCGCCGGCCCGGGTTCGTCCACATCGGACAACAGGCTGACATCGGCAATGGTCAGCACCGCGGCATCGCCGGGCACCTCGGACACCGGCTCCATGCCGGTGGTATCCAGCGGCGTCACCATGCCGCGACCCGGATCCACCTGGAAAGCATCGTTGGCATTGGCGACGATGTAGGAACCGGCCGGCGCCAGGCTGTCGCCGCCCTCGCGCACCACCACCTTGCAGTCCTCGCCGGCGGCGAACACCTCGCGCAGCTGGTGGAACTGGCCAGTTGCGGCCTCGATAGTCTCCGACTCGCGGAATACCAGGGCAGCGGACGCCAGCGCATGGCCCGCCGGAACGAGCAGCAGCAGCGCTGCCGTCAGCGCCCGCAATCCCGCGAGATCCACGCCTGGTGCCGGGCACGCACTGCGAACCACCGCTGATCCACTCCCCGGCCCTGGGTGGCCGGCTCGCGGCCATTCTCCGCCCGCCGGGCCAGCCCTGACAACGGCCTGGTGCGCAACCGCGTGGTCAGCCGGGGCCCGGCTGTTCAGGCGGGGGTATGGCCGGCCTGCAGCGCGGACAGGCGCCGGCGCTCGCGGCGGATCAGGCTCAGGTTGCGCCCGTAGATCAGGAAGCCGAAGGACTGGCCGAGCGTGAACACCAGGTCGTGCCGGTGCAGGGCGTAGGCCAGCAGGACCGCCGAGCCGCCGATGCTCAGGTACCAGAAGCCCAGCGGCACGACACTGCGCCCGCGCCGCTCGCTCACCAGCCACTGGACCACGAAACGGCCAGCGAACAGCGCCTGGCCCAGCAGGCCGATGGCTACCCAGACAGTGTCGGTGGTGACGTGCGACAGCATGCCATTGATGAAATTCATGACGGGAATGTCTCCGGTTCCTCGGCCAGGCATTCGGTATGGCGATTGCGGCGGCCGAGCCAGGCGACGCCAAACAGGTCGACGATGCCGACAAACAGCCGGTTGGTGACGCCGTACTTCGACTGGCCGCGCAGCCGCGGGCGATGGCTGACGGGCACCGACAGCACCTGGCCTCCAGCCTGGCGCACCAGCACCGGCAGGAAGCGGTGCATGTGGTCGAAGTACGGCAACGCCAGGAAGGCATCGCGGCGCAGGAGTTTCAGGCCGCAGCCGCTGTCGGGAACGCCGTCGTGCAGGACCGCGTTACGTACGGCATTCGCCACGCGCGACGAGACACGCCGCAACCAGCGGTCATGGCGCCCGCGGCGGCGATCACCGATCACCAGCTGTACCGCAGGCGCGAATCCGGGCTCACGCAGGCAGGCCAGCAGCCGCGGGATATCGGCGGGATCGTTCTGGCCGTCACCATCGAGGCTCACCACCCAGGGATGGCGTGCCGCGCGCACGCCGGTAAGCAGCGCGGTGCTCTGGCCAGCGCGGCGGCGGTGGCGCAGGATCCGCAGCCTGGGGCCCAGCGCAGTACGTGCCTGCTGCATCTCCGCCAGCGTCGCATCGCTGCTGGCATCGTCCACCAACAGCAGTTCGAAGTCCGCGCCGTCCAGCGCCGCGAATACCTCGCGCACCAGTGGCAGTACATTGCCGGCCTCGTTGAAGAACGGGATGACAACCGATAGCTGCTGTTGCATTGCGACTCCCGCTCCGCGCCGTACCCGCTCAGGCCGGGCCGCAGGTCCATAGCCGCAGCGTCAGTCCGCGGAAGGGCGCGTGGTAAACCGGCAGCACGCCGGGTCGCGGTGGGTGGCCGGGCTGGCGCCGATCGATCACCAGCCCGGCCGGGTGGCTGGCACACCAGCCTGGCGCACCGTCCGCACCCACGTCCTGCACCGGCACCGCCAGCCGGGCGAAGAAGCCGAACTCGCCGTTGTAGGCCGAGGTGCTGGCCAGCGGCGCACCGGCTGCGACGTAACGCCCGATGACGCGGGCCGCGGGTCCGACGTCATAGCGGCCGGCCAGCGGCGCGGTGACGAAGATGACCAGCATCAGGGTCAGTACCAGACTGCCGCCCGTTGCCATCCAGCGCAGGCCCGCCAGCGGCGCCCTGCGCTGCGCCACCAGGGCCAGGGCAATCAGGAGAGCCACGGCGCCGCAGCCCGCCGCCCAGGGCATCGATATGGCCGCCATCCCACCGGCCCGCAGCGCGATTGCAGCCGCTGCCACCAACGGCACGGCGACCCAGGCCAGGGCCGGCGGCGCCAGCGACACTGACTCGCCGCCGCGGCGGGACGCCGCGAGCCCGGCGGCGGCCACCAGCACCAGGCCTGGCAGCCAGGGCAACAGGTAGTGGATCTGCTTGCCGCTGATGGCACTGAAGCCTAGGAACACCGGCAGAAACCCGCAGAGCAGGAAGCGCAGCGCGCGGTCACCCCCGGCCAGCAGCCGGTAAGCTCCCGACCACACCCGCGGCCAGATGAACCAGGGCAGCGCCAGCAGTGGCAGCACCAGGAAGTAGAACCACCAGGGCCGCCGGTGCGCAAAGCTGTCCGTGACCCGGCCGGCGGTCTGGGTCCAGAGGATCTTCTCCCGGTAGGCGTCGCCACCGAGCAGTGCAGCCGGCAGCACCCAGAATCCCGCCAGCAGCAGGCCCGCCAGCGTTGCCGCCACCAGGCGCCGGTACCAGCGCCAGCGATTGCCGCCGGGCGCCAGCAGCGGCGCGGCTACGGCGGGCGGCAGCAGGTGAAGCAGGATCACCGGACCCTTGGCGAGGATGCCGAGTGCGATGGCCAGCGCATAGAGTGCGTGCCCGCGCCAGCTGCCGGTGGTTACCGCCTGCACCAGCCCGACCAGTCCCAGCAGCACGCAGCTCGTGAGCAGCATGTCGAACATCAGCGCCACGCCGAACATCATCCAGGCCAGGGTGCCGGCCATCATCCAGGTGGCGAGCTGGCGCAGCTGCGGCGCCCCGGGCCAGAGGCGTGCCGCCAGCACGCCCACGAGCGCCGTGTTCAGCACCGCCAGCAGCGCCGGGATCAGCCGCGGCCACCATTCGTTGACGCCAAACAGGGCCCAGCCGGCGTGGATCATCCAGAAGAACAGCGGCGGCTTGTCGGCGTAGGTCGCGGTGTTGAGCACCGGGACCAGGAAGTGCCCCTGGGACCACATCTCCCAGGCCACATTGATATAGCGAGTCTCGACCGGCGGAATCAGCGGCCGCAGGAATAGCGCCAGCGCGACCGGCAGGGCCAGCACCAGCACCCAGCCCCAGCGATCGAGCGCGGCAGCGACCGGTTCACCGTCCGGCCGAGGGTGCCGGGCGGCACTGTTCCCTGGCATTGGATCCATGCCGGTGGGACGCCCCGAACCCGCTGGATCAGTCGCCGCCGGCCACCAGGCTGCTCATGCGGCCCGGCGCCCCGGTTGTGCGGCCGTGCACCGGGCCCCACAATCGATGCGGCATCCGCAGCCAACCGCGAGAGGAGTACAACCGTGAGCGTTGCCAAGACCATCGAGATCATCGCCAGTTCAAAGAAGAGCTTCGACGATGCCATGCGCAATGGCCTGAAGACCGCGGGCAAGACGCTGAAGAACGTCTCCGGCGCCTGGATCCAGGACCAGGACGTGGTTGTCAGCTCAGGCCGCATCACCGAGTACCGCGTGCGCATGCGCGTCACCTTCGTCCTCGAATAGGCACGCCCGGCCCCGCGCTGCTCCGCCGCGGCGGGCAGTTCCGGGGCATGCCGGGCCTGGCCCATGGACCTGGTCGCACAGATCGCGCTCGCCGCCGGCCTCGCCTGGGCGAGCGGCATCCGGCTCTATGCGGTGCTGTTCCTGGCCGGACTCCTCGCCCGCCTGGGCTACCTCGCCCTGCCGACGCATCTCGCCATCCTTCAGCACCCGGTGGTGATGGCGGTGGCTGGCGTGCTGCTGGTGGTGGAGTTCATCGCCGACAAAATGCCGGTGGTCGACAGCGCCTGGGACGCGGTGCACGGCTTCATCCGCATCCCGGCCGCGGTGGTGCTGGCCGCTGCGGCGCTGGGCGATATGGACCCGGTGTGGATCGCGGTGGCGGCGATCCTGGGTGGCAGCATCGCCTCGGTATCCCATGCCACCAAGGCCGGCAGCCGCGCGGTCATCAATTCGTCCCCGGAGCCGCTGTCGAACTGGACCGCCTCGATCGCCGAGGACCTGGCGGTGCCGGCCGGCTTCTGGCTGGCGATCCAGTATCCACTGCTGTTCCTCGGGCTGCTGCTGCTCTTCCTGGTTTTCGCGGTCTGGCTGCTGTCGCGGATCTGGCGCCAGCTGCGGGGACTGATCCGGCGCCTGCGCCCCGGATGGACGCAGCAGCGCCGGACCGGCTAGCCGCCCCCGGGCGGCAGCTGCGTGGCGCGCAGGTAGGCCGAGTAGCGCGGGTTGTCGATCGCGAGCTTGGCGAGCGCCGTCTGCCGCAGGTGCCGCAGCAGGGCCGGATCGCTCGCCGGGATCACGCCGCTGCGGATGCGCTCGCAGAGCTGGTGGTTGAGCCCGGCCCCATCGCCTTGCGCGCCGAGCAGGGCACGCAGCCGCGCCTGTTCATCGGCCAGGAGCGCTTCACCGGCTTGCAGCTCGCGGCGCAGCAGCCGCAGCAGGCTCAGCGCAATGCGCGTCTCGTAGGCCGAGGTCGCCGCATCCTCCCTGCCCTCCAGCACCTCGAGGATGGCGTCGAGCAGCTGCAGCCGGTCCGGCGGATTCAGCGGCATCAGTCCACTCCCTCGATCAGGTCGAGCAGGTCGAGTTCGGTTTCCGCCACACGGCGCCCGATGGCCGCGCGCTCGATCAGCGGCACCTCACCGCTGATGAACTGGTTGCCGAACCACTGGCAGATGATGCCCCAGCGCAGGGTGCCGAAGACTTCCCAGAAGCGCACCCGCCGGCGGTCCACCGCCTTGCCCGTCGCCGCCTCGTAGGCCTGGAACAGTTCCTCGCGCCTGCCGAAGCCACCCACGGGCTGGTCGATCCGACCAAAGCGCCAGGCGTTGAGGCACATCCAGCCGAGGTCCTCGAGCGGATCGCCGAGATGTGCCGCCTCCCAGTCGAGCACGGCGACCAGGCCATCCGCATCGACGATGAAATTGCCGTTGCGGAAATCCCCGTGCACCAGGCGCGGCTCCGGCACCGCGGGCAACCGCTCCCGCAGCCAGGCAAAGGCCAGCTCGAACACTGGCAGCCGCACACCGAAGCCATCGTGCGCGCGGCGCAGCCGCTCGAGCATGTCGGCCGGAGCCTCGGCCGGCAGCGGCGGCAGCCCGTCGAGATCCATGCGATGGATATCAGCGAGGATCCGCGCGCACTGCCCCGTCAGCCGCTCGCGGGCCCGCGCCAGCTCCGCGGCGCGCGTGATGCGCTGGCCGAGTGTCTCGCCGCCGACGAACGCCGACACGAAGCCTTCGCCCAGGCCATCCGCCGCCTCGAGGATGAGGTCCACCCGGGGCGTGGCGATTCCCGCGGCGTGGGCTGCGCGCTGCACCAGGCCCTGGCTGCGCTTGTCGAGCGCGGCGGTGAATTGCTTCTCGCCGGTGAAGCGCTGCAGGATCATCGGCTCCCGGCCCGCGCCCACGATGCGCTCGAAGCGCCAGGTCTCGGCCGAAGCGCCTGCCGACAGGCGTTGCAGCCCGTCGATGCGCACTGCGGCCCCGGCCTGGCGCCGGTAGGCGCCAGCCAGACGCTCTGCGAGCTCGGCCCCGTCCACGGTTCAGAGGCTGCTCAGCAGGTGCCCACCGTCGGCCACGATGACCGTGCCGGTCATGAAGCTGCCGGCCCGGCTCGCCAGCAGCAGCAGCGGCCCGGATAGCTCATCGAGATTGCCGGGACGACGCAGCGGAATGTTGCCGACGATCCGCTGGCCTTCGGCGGTATCCATGAAGTCCGCGGTGATGTCGGTGCGGAAATACCCGGGCAGCAGCGCGTTGACGCGGATGTTCATGCGTGCCCACTCCAGCGCCAGCGCATGCGTCAGGTGGATCAGCCCGGCCTTGGAGGCCATGTAGGCCGCCACCGACTTCTGCGCACGAATACCGAGGATCGAGGCAACATTGACGATGGCACCGCCGCGTTGCGCGCGGCCCGGCTGCAAGGCAAAGGCCCTTGCGGTCATGAACGCCCCCTTGAGGTTGGTGTCGAGCACGGCATCCCAGTCCGCAGCCGAGAGCTGGGTGGCGAACATCGGCCGGTTGATGCCCGCGTTGTTCACCAGGATGTCGGGCAGCCCGAGCTGCGCGTTGACCTCGCCCAGCGCTGCGTCGATGCTCGCCTCGTCGGTGACATCCATGGCGACGCAGATGATGCGCCGGCCGGTCCCGGCCAGCAGCGCCGCAGTCTCGGCCAGCTTGTCGCGGCGGCGTGCACAGAGCGCGATGTCGGCGCCGGCCTGCGCCAGCGTCGTGGCGAACGCACGGCCGAGGCCGGTGCCGCCGCCGGTGACCAGCGCCACCTGGCCGTGGAGGTCGAACTGGCCCGGAAGCGGGCTGGATCCAGTTGTAGTCACGGTCATGATTCCGCCTGCAGGCTGAGACTGGACTAGTAGACGAAAGCCGGTCTAGCATGTCAATGTATTTGACTATCTGACCGCCAGCGGCGCTTCCGGCAGCGCCTGAATGGTGGCAAGGGGACAGGATGGGCGGCAGCGTGACCCAGGCAGCCGGCGCACTGCGCTTCGACAGGCGCACCGTGATCGTGACCGGCGCCGGCTCCGGCCTCGGCCGCGCCTATGCCCTGGAGTTCGCGCGACGCGGCGCGCAGGTCGTCGTCAACGATCCCGGGCTGGCGCCCGACGGCCGCCGCAGCGCCAGCGTCGTGGCTGCCGAGATCACCGCCCTGGGTGGCCAGGCCCTGGCCAGCACCGACTCGGTGCTCGAGGGCGGACAGGTCGTCGCCGCGGCACTCGATGCCTTCGGCAGCGTCGACGTGCTGGTCAACAACGCCGGCATCATCCGCGACCGCAGCTTCGCGAAGATGACCGAGGACGACTGGCGCGCCGTCCAGGACGTGCACCTGACCGGCGCCTGGCGCATCACCCACGCAGCCTGGCCCCGCATGCTCGACCGGCAGTTCGGGCGCATCCTGTTCATCAGCTCGGCGGCCGGCCTCTACGGCAACTTCGGCCAGGCCAATTACAGCGCGGCCAAGCTCGGCCTGGTCGGCATGATGCACGCGTTGGCGCGTGAAGGCGCCGCGAAGAACGTGCTGAGCAACGCCGTGGCGCCGCTGGCCGCCACGCCTTTCACCAGCGGTGTCATGCCTGCGGACATCGCCGCGAAGCTGCAGCCCGCCCAGGTGGTGCCGCTGGTCATCGCCCTCGCGCATGAAAGCAGCCGCGAGAACGGTTCGCTGTTCGAGGCGGGCGGTGGCTGGTTCGCCCGGCTGCGCTGGCAGCGGAGCCAGGGCCTGCGGCTCGGCGGTGCGCAGGAGGCCACGGCCGAAGCCATCCTGGCCCGCTGGGCTGACGTGACCGGCTTCGATGCCGGCGTCGACTATCCGCAGGCCGTCGAGGATTCGCTGCAGCAGGCGCTCGGGGCCCGGTCATGAGCCGCTGGCAACAACTCGCGCTCGAGCGCGACGGTGCCGTCGCGGTGCTGCTGCTGGATCGCCCCGAGTCACTGAACGCCTTCACGCGCCAGTTGCGTGTGGAACTCGCCGATGCGCTCGGCGAGCTCGCTGGCGACGATGCGGTGCGCGCGGTGGTGCTCGGCGGCCGCGGCCGGGCGTTCTGCGCCGGCGCGGACCTCAAGGAGTCCGGCTCCGGCGCCGTCGAGCACGAACTGCTCACGGAGTACCTGCCCTGCTTCACGGCGATCGCCACCATGGACAAGCCGGTGATCGCTGCCGTGGCCGGCTCGGCCTCGGGCGTCGGCATGTCCCTCGCCCTGCACTGCGACCTGCTGCTGATGGCCGAGGACGCTTTTCTCAGCTCGGCTTTCGCCCGCATTGGCCTGGTGCCCGACGGCGGCGCGAGCTGGCTGCTGGTCCGCCAGCTCGGCTACCGGCGCGCCCTGCAGCTGGTGCTGGAATCCGAGCGCATCCCGGCCGGGCGCGCGCTGGAACTCGGGCTCGCCAACCGGGTGGTGCCGGCCACGGAGCTGATGGCGGAGGCCCGCGGCTGGGCAGCCCGCCTCGCGACGCTGTCGGCCGCAGCAACCGCCGGCACCAAGCGCCTCATGCGTGTGGCGGCCGAGGCCGGCTTCGACGAGGTCTTCCGCAGCGAAGCGCGGCTTCAGGAAGCCTGCGCCGCGAGCGCATACTTCCGTGCACGCCTGGAAGAATTCCGCAACAAGCGCCCCGCCGCATCGACGGCAGCGGGCAAGGATGGGAGCCAGCGATGAGACAGGGACACTTCGACGACGACCACGAGATCTTCCGTGAAGCCACCCGCCGCTTCTTCCGTAACGAGATCGAACCGCATGCCGAAGCCTGGCGCGCGCAGGGCCAGGTCGACCGCGAGGTCTACCGCAAGGCCGGCGAACAGGGCCTGCTCTGCATGTTCCTTGATCCCGCCTACGGCGGTGCGGGTGTGGAGGATTTCCGCTACGAGCAGATCGTCATCGAGGAGAACTTTCGCTATGGCGATGCCGGGCTGTTCCTGCACCTGCACAGCCGCCTGGTGGCGCCCTACATTGCCGTGCTCGGCACCGAGGAACAGAAGCAGCGCTACCTGCCGGCCTGCGTGCGCGGTGAAACCATCCTCGGCATCGCCATGACGGAGACCGGCGCCGGCAGCGACCTCGCCGGCATGCGTTGCCGCGCCGAGGACCGTGGGGACCATTACCTGCTCAACGGCCAGAAGACCTACATTTCCAACGGCATCATCGGCGACCTGTTCGTGGTGGCGGCGCGCACCGACCCGACCGTGCCGCGGCAGATGGGCCTGTTCCTGGTCGAGCGCGGCATGGAAGGCTTCTCCCGCGGGCGGCGCCTGAAGAAGATGGGACTCGATGCCCAGGACACTGCCGAGCTGTTCTTCGACAACGTGCGGGTGCCGAAGGCCAACGTCCTTGGCGACCCGAAGCGCGGCTTCTATTACCTGATGCAGTTCCTCGCCGAGGAGCGCCTGCTGGGCGCCTGCACCTATGTTGCCAATGCGCAGGTCGCCTTCGACGTCACCTACGACTTCATCCGCGAGCGGAAGATGTTCGGCCAGACCGTGGCCGATTTCCAGGTCAATCGCTTCAAGATGGCCGACATGCGCACCGAAATCGATGTCGCGCAGGTGTTCGTCGACAGCTGCGTGCGCCGCCACAACGCCGGCCAGCTCACCGCCGACATGGCTGCCCGCGCCAAGCTGTTCGCCAGCGAGGTCGAGGGCCGCGTGGTCGACGAGTGCCTGCAGCTGCACGGCGGGGCCGGCTACATGGAGGAGTACGCGATCTCCCGCATGTATCGCAACGCCCGCGTCTCGCGCATCTTCGCCGGCTCCTCCGAGGTGATGCGCGAAATCATCGCCCGGTCCATCGGCCTCGATCCACGCAAGAAGGACACCGGCCCGGGCGCCGGCAAGGCCTCATGAGCCGGGGTCCGCTCGCCGGCCTGCGCGTCATCGAAGTCGCCGGCCTCGGCCCCGGCCCGTTCTGCGGCATGATGCTCGGCGACATGGGCGCCGAGGTGCTGCGCATCGACCGCCCGGGCACCAGCGCACAGCAGCAACTCGACCCGCTGTGCCGCAACCGCCGCTCGCTGCTGCTGGACCTCAAGTCACCGCGCGGCGTCGGCGTGCTGTTGCGGCTGGTGGGCGGTGCCGATGCGCTGTTCGAGGGCTTCCGCCCCGGCGTTGCCGAACGGCTCGGCTTCGGGCCCGAGGACTGCTTCGCACGCAATCCGCAGCTGGTCTACGGCCGTGTCACCGGTTGGGGTCAGGACGGGCCGCTGGCCGGCGCCGCTGGCCATGACATCAACTACATCGCGCTGGCCGGCGCGCTGGCCGGCATCGGCGAACCCGGCGGAGCGCCGGTACCGCCCCTGAACCTGGTCGGCGACTTCGGCGGTGGCGGCATGCTGCTCGCCTTCGGCCTGGTCTGCGCGCTGCTCGAAGCCCGCCAGACCGGCAAGGGCCAGGTGGTGGACGCGGCGATGATCGATGGCAGCAATGCCCTGATGGCCACCTTCCATGGCATGCGGGCCATGGGCCTGTACGACGACCGCCCCGGCACCGGTTTCCTCTCCGGCGCCGCACACTACTACGGCACTTACGAGACCAGGGATGGCAAGTACGTAGCCATTGGCCCGCTGGAACCGCAGTTCTACGCGCTGCTGATCGAAAAGGCCGGGCTCGATCCCGCACGCTTTGCCGCGCACGGCTTCCGCATGGAGCCGGGCCAGGCCGCACGCGAGGACTGGGCGGCGCTGCGGGCCGAGCTGACCCGGGTGTTCCGCAGCCGCACGCGCGACGAGTGGTGCGCGCTGCTCGAAGGCAGCGATGCCTGCTTCGCACCGGTGCTGACCGGGCCGGAGGCGGCGCGCCATCCCCACCATGTTGCGCGCCGCTCCTTCATCGAGGTTGGCGGCGTCCTGCAGCATGCGCCGGCACCGCGCTTCAGCCGCACGCCGCCGGGGACTCCCCAGGCGCCGCCACTGCCGGGCCGGGACTCGCAGGACGTGCTGCGCGCGGCGGGCTTCGATGCCGCTGAGATCGCCGATCTCGCCGCAGCCGGCGTGATCGGCAGCTGAAACGCTCCCGGTACACAGAGCAGCAAAGAGATGACCGTGAACAAACCCGACTGGCAGGATGTGCGCCGCCGTGTGCTGCGCTTCGTCGAGGATCGTGTCTATCCGGCGGAACGGGAACTCGACGAGGGCTCACGCACGCAGCGCAACCTCGCCATGGCGCGCCTCATCGAGGAGGCCAAGGCCGCCGGCCTCTGGGCGCTCGGCCATCCGCGCGAGATCGGTGGCCAGGGCATGCCCTTCCTCGACTACGTGCACGTGAACGAGGTGATCGGCCGCTCGTTCCATGCCATGCAGGCCCTGGGCACGCTGTCGCTGCAGGATTCGCTCATGCTGCATCGCTACGCGGCACCGCAATGGCGCGAACGCTACCTGGCCCCCCTGGTTGCCGGCGAGATCATCCCGAGCTTTGCCATGACCGAGCCGGACGTCGCCAGTTCCGATCCGACCCAGCTGCAGACCACCGCCAGGCTCGAGGATGGGCAGTGGGTGATCAACGGGCGCAAGTGGTTCACCACCGGTGCCGGCGATGCGGAATACACCACGGTCATGTGCCGGACGGAAACGGAAGGTCCGCGCCACGAGTGCTTCAGCATGATCATCGTGCCGACCAATACCCGGGGCTACCGGATCGTGCGCGAAACACCGCTGCTCGGCATCGCCGGCGGCCACTGGGAAGTCCACTACGACGACGTACGCGTCCCGGCGGAGAACCTGCTCGGCCCGCGCGGCAAGGGCTTCACCATCGCCCAGCAGCGCCTGGGCCCGGGGCGCATCTTCCACTGCATGCGCTGGCTGGGGCAGGCCCAGCGGGCCTTTGACCTGATGTGCCGGCGGCTCAACGAGCGCGTCGCCTTCGGTGAACCGCTCGCCCACAAGCAGCTGATGCAGAGCCACGTCTTCGAGAGCGCCGCCGAGATCCAGGCCTGCCGCATGCTGACGCTCGATGCCGCCCGACAGCTCGACGCCGGCCTGGAGGCACGCGAGATGATCGGCACCATCAAGGTCGTCGGTGCACGCATGCTCCACAACGTCATCGACCGCGCGATCCAGGTGCATGGCGCGCTCGGCCTCACCGACGACACGCCGCTCAGCCGCATGTACCGCCACGCCCGCGAGGCACGCATCTACGACGGCCCGGACGAGGTCCACATCCAGTCCGTGGCGCGGCGCTACCTGAGGCAGTACCGGACCGGTGGGCCGGGGGTCGACTTCGGCGACCCCGGCTCCGGCTGAGCCGCACCGCCTCCGGAATCCGTCAACAATATTGACAATTATCCCCGACCGTGGGACGCTTTGCTGGCGGTGGCTGCCCGGCCTCCTCCGGGCGTCGTCCCACGCAACAACCAGAGGGAGCAGATTCCGATGAGCAACGCAGCCCAGACAGCGACGCCAGACACCCTGGCGCCAATCAGCAGTATCCATCACGCCGCCTACCGCTGCCGGGATGCCGAGCAGACCCGGTGGTTCTACGAGGATGTCCTCGGCCTGCCGCTGGTGGCGGCGATCATCAACGAGAAAGTCGCAGGGCTGGACAAGGACATTCCCTACCTGCACCTGTTCTTCGGCCTTGCCGACGGCAATACCATCGCCTTCTTCGACGCGCCCGAAGGCGCCACGGCGGAACAGTTCCAGCGCATGGCCGGCTTCGACCGCCATGTGGCCTTCCTGGTGAACACCGAGCAGGAGCTGCTGGACTGGCAGAAGCGCATCAACGCGGCTGGCGTTAATTGCCATGGGCCGGTGGACCACGGGATCGTCAGGTCGATCTACATGTACGATCCCAACGGCCTGCAGACCGAGATCTGCCTGCGGGCACCGGGTTACGACGCAGCGATGGCTGAACAGAAGAAGGTCGCCAGGGACAACATCCGCAAATGGGATATGCGCACCAGGGCGACCAAGGAAGCCAGGTTCGGTGCTGCCGCCCTCGACCGGCGCAGCTCACAGCCGTCCACGAGAAAGAAATAGTCCGGCTCCGGGCAAGTCCCGCCAGTCTGCTACTTCCGACTGGTCAGAAATGGGGCGGGATGACCCCGGCCGGACGGCAGCGGGACCGGCGGAATCCTGCCACCGCCGGTTCCGCTGTTTTTCCTGCGGATTAGTGGCGCCAGGCCGTGAAGAACAGGCGGCAATCGGCCCGGCGACGCATTAGTATAGCGGCCAGCCGTGGCAACCCCGGGCAAGCCTTCCAGTGGAATGGTCGCCAGCGCCGGTGCCACGGCTCCACCCGACCACCTGGGTCGCATGAGCTGTGCGAGGCCAAATGCCGGTACCTGACAAGTCATTGATGAGGGGATTGCTCCACGCGTTCTACTGGTGCGACGAATGCCTGCAGAAGAGCCTGGCCGCCGATGGCTGGCCTTCCCTGTCACGCACCCAGTCCATGGTCATGGTCAACCTGTCGGACGGCATCACGCGGCCCTCCGACCTCGCCCGCGCCATCGGCGTCAGCCGGCAGGCGGTGCAGCGCACCCTGGTGGAGATGGAGCGCGACGGCCTGGTGAGGCTGGTACCGGATCCCGCCGACGGACGCGCCAAGATCGTCGAGCCCAGCAAGGACGGCAAGGGCATCTACACCGCCGCATTGCGCAGTATCGCCGCCATGGAGGCGGAACTCGAGCGGCGGCTGGGCAAGAAGGCGATCAGTGAACTGCACCGGATGCTCTACGCCGACTGGGGCCCGGTCATCATCGCGACCCGCGGCAGGCGCGCGCAGCGGCCTTCGACCCCGCGGAGCGGGACCTCGCGCTGGCGCAAGAGCAACCTCTGATCCCGGGGGGCGGGACCGGCTCAGTAGACTGCCAGGTCCTCGCCGATTTCGACCGGCCCTGAATAGTGCTTGCGGATGCCGGCCCGGATGGCCTCCGGGTCGATCGCCTCGACATCGCGGGCGGTGCCGATATGCGTGAGCACCACCTTCTTGACACCGGCAGCCGCCGCCATGCGACCGATGTTCTCCGGCGTCAGGTGCTCCTTCTCCATGTGGTCGATCAGTGGTTTCTGGTCGATCCCGCTGGCCGCCTGCTGCGCACGCGCGCTGGCGAGGACCGAATCCAGATCGATCAGTTCGCTGACCAGCACGTCGGCGCCGCGGGCCAGTTCCTCTACAGCCCGGCTCGGGCCGGTATCGCCGGTCACCACGATCGACCGGCCGGGCAGGTCGAAACGGAAGGAATAGGCCCGGTCGATGCCATGGTCCGTCTGCGGCATGTGCATGGTGCTGTAATGGGAGTTCTCCACCGCACGCACGGTGACGTTCTGGTCGCGATAGACCTCGCGCGCTGCCGTCACGTCCAGGTCGTGCCCGGAAAAAATCGTGGACATCTCCGGCAGGCCCGGGATCTGCAGCCGGTAGATCAGCTCGCCGGTCTTCAGCGCCTCCAGCGTGTCATGGACCAGGCTCTGCGTTCCCGGCGGGCCGTAGAACTTCACCGGCTTCTGGCGACGGTCGGTCCAGTCCAGGGCGAGGAAGCCCATGATGCCGGCGGTATGGTCGAGGTGCAGGTGCGTGAAGAACACGGCATCCACCGCGCTCGGCCGCACGCCGGCCCGCACCAGCTGGCGTGGCGTGCCCTCGCCGACATCGATGAGATAGCTGCGGTCACCGACCTGCAGCAGCGTGGCTGGCTGCGAGCGCCCGACACGGGCGATGGGGCCACCACCGGTACCGAGCAGCACGATCCGGTCTGCAGCGGGCGCCGCCCTGGCCGGTGCGGCTGCCGTGGGTTGGGCCGCGGACTGGGCCGCAGCGGCTTCGATGGCGACCATGAATGGCACGGCCATCGCCAGGCCGGCCAGCCGGAGAATATGTCTGCGCATCGCTGCCTCCTGTCCGCCGCTGTTGCGGCAGCGTACCACCAAACCCCGGAAATGCAGACGCCGGCGGGAAGGCTTCCCGCCGGCGTCCGTCAGCGCTGAATCAGAAGTTGTAGGTCACCTCGACCCCGATCTCACGGAACCGGTCCGTGCCGTCCACATAGGTGGGCGTGCGCCCGGCGATGATGTCGGCCGGGAACGGGAACGGATAGTTGTGGGACTTGGTCTCCTCGTCGGTCAGGTTCCTGCCATACAGGGCGAGCAGCCAGCGGTCGTCGTCGATGCCCAGCGCCAGCCGGGCGTCGAGCCAGGTCGTCGAGTCCTGCATGTTGTACGGCGGACCCCTGTCGCCCGCGGTATCGAGCCAGACGTCGTCCCGGTACTGGGCGGACAGGGTTGCCGTCAGGTTCATGCGGTCAGCCAGCGCCTGCTGGTAGGTCAGTGACAGGTTGCCGCTCCATTCCGGCGCCCAGCCCAGTTGCGCCCCGGCAAGGTTGTTGGTGGCGGGATTGCAGGTCGGGTTGTCGAATGGGCAGGGTGCGCCGGGGAAATCATCATACTCGGCGTCGAGGTAGGCGAGGCCGCCCTGCAGTGTCCAGGCTTCGGCAATGCGCCAGGAGCCATCGAGTTCCACGCCCTTGGACGTCGCCTTGGCTGCGTTCTTCAGCGAGAACGCCGTGCCGGTCCACTGCGATACCTGCAGGTTCTCGAATTCGGTATCGAAGATGGTCAGGGCAACGAAGGCCCGGCCCTCCAGCAACTGCGCCTTGACGCCCGCCTCGTAGTTCTCCGAGGACTCGCCCTTGATTTCCCAGGTAGCTGCCGTGAGGTCACGCGCATTGCCCTGCCAGCCACCGCTCTTTGAACCCTCGGTATATGAAACATACGCCATCAGGCCGGTATCAGGCTCCCACTTCAGTTTGATGGCGGGGTCCAGCGTACTGTCGGTGCGGCTGCCATTGAGCGTCTGGGCACCCCAGCTCGGCGGCGTAGTGCCCGAGATGGTGTGCCGCTCCTGCATGGCGTTCTTGCTGTCGCTGGTATAGCGCAGGTCGCCCGTGAGGCTCCACTGGTCGTTGATATTCCAGGTCAGGCTGCCGAACAACGAATAGACGTTGTCGTCCTGGGTATAGGTGACCTGGTGCTTGGCGGTCCCCGACGTGGTGTTCGGGATCCGCACCTGGCTCATCGCCACCAGCGGGTCGATTTCATTGAAGTGGAAGTAGCCGCCGAAGAAATACTCGAACAGCCCGCCAGTCGGCGAGGTGTAGCGCAGCTCCTGCGAGAACTGCTGGAAGTCCTCGCGGAAGTTGGTCAGCCAGGCATCCTGCGGTACCTGGTCGGCGTTGATCCACTTGTCGTAGTTGAAGGCCGAGAAGGCCGAAATCGACGTCAGCATGCCCTCGCCGACGTCGAAATTGAAGGTCAGCTCGAAATTCCATGCTTCGCTGTGGTCCACATCCTTGTGCCACATGCCACCTTCTTCCTTGCGGTCGTCGATGGAATAGAACTCCGGCATCAGGTAGCGCTGGTAGTTGCTGCCGTAGGTGTTGAACTTCGCGTACTCGAGCTTGGTCAGCGCCGAGATGGCGTCGGTCGGCTGCCAGGCCAGGGAACCGCGGATCAGGAAGTTCTCCGATTCCGGCTCGTCGTCGCCGGTGATTGTGTTCTTGAGGTAACCGCCGATGTCCTTGTAGTTGACCGCGAGGCGGCCCTGCAGCTTGTCCACGAGCGGGCCGGACACCACGCCATCGAGTTCGTAGGAGTCGTCCTCGAACTCATAGCCTGCCTTGACGTGCGCGACGAAGTCCTTGGTGGGCTTCGCCGTGGTGACGCTGACGGCGCCAGCACTGGTGTTGATGCCGAAGATCGCGCCCTGCGGCCCGCGCAGGACTTCCACCCGCTCCACGTCGAGGAAGGGCGCCATGAACTGCCGGGCGCGGCCGCTGTAGACCCCGTCGACGAACAGCGCCACCGACTGCTCGACCGAGAGGTTGCCGGCGGTCGAGCCGATGCCGCGCACGAACACCGCGTTGTTGCCCGGGGTGGAATTGATGTAGAGGGACGGCACCAGGCGGTCCATGTCGTCCAGCGCCGTGATCTTGAAGTCCTCGAGGACATCACCGCTGACGACGGCCACCGACACCGGAACGTCGACCAGCCGTTCCTCGCGCTTCTGCGCGGTGACGATGATCTCCGGGAGCGCGAGACTGCTGCCCTGCTGCTGGGCGCTTACCGCAGGGCTGGCCAGGCTGGCCAATGCGACTGCAGCACCGATGACTACTCTTCCGTGTCCAAGCTGAGACATGACACCTCCCCGATGTCCTGAGCCCCTGCAAAACGGCATCGGCCCGCACAGGCCCGACGGAGCATGCCCGCGCACGATGCAATGACTTAAATCAGCCCCTCTTTGTCAACCTACTTGATGACCTGAAGACTGTCAACCGTGTCCATCATCAGGTTCAGCCGCCACCCGCGGCAGCCAGCAGCAGCTCCGCCACCCGCGCCTTCACTACCTTCCCCATCGAGTTGCGCGGCAGCTCGCTGGCGAAGGCGAGTTGTCGTGGCAGCTTGTAGCCCGCCAGCCGCGAGCGGCAGAAGGCGAGCAGCGCCGCGGGATCCGGCGCTGGCCCCTCCACCACCAGCAGGGCGCCGATGCGCTCGCCCCAGCGTTCGTCGGGCAGGCCCACCACCGCGCATTCGCGCACCGCGGGATGCTCGAGCAGCACCCGCTCCACCTCCATGGTGTAGACGTTCTCGCCGCCGGTGATGATGACGTCCTTCTTGCGATCGACAAGGCACAGGCGCCCGTCCGGCTGGAATACGCCGATATCGCCCGACATCAGATAGCCCCGGTGGAAGGCGGCCGCGGTCGCCTCCGGATTGCCCAGGTAGCCGGCGAAGGGTACCGGCCCGCGCACCCCGATCTCGCCGGCCACGCCCGGGGCACAGGGTTCGCCGTCCTCGCCGAACAGGGCGACGTCGGCGCCCAGCGCCGGCCAGCCGACGCTGTTCGCCAGCAGCTTGTCGGGGTCCTTGATTTCATAGCTGGCGAGGGCGCCTTCGGTCCAGCCATACATCTCGGCGATCTTCGCCGCCGGGAACATGCGCATGGCGGTGCGCAGCAGTTCGGATGTCACCGGCGCCCCGGCACTGATCAGGTGCCGGGCGGCCGCCAGCGGCGGGCAACCGCGTTGCTGCCACTCGTCAGCCAGCATGCGCAGCATGGTCGGCACCAGGAAGGCAAAGCTGCAGTGGCGGTCGAGTTCATCGAGTGCCGCGGCCGCGGAGAACTCCGGCAGGATCCGCACCCGGGCGCCGATCGTCAGCCCGGCAAGGGCAAAGCCGGCGTAGGACAGGTGGAACATCGGCCCGGCGATGAGCACCACATGATCGCCGGACAGGCCGAAGGCCCAGCCCCAGCGATAGTTGTTCATCGTGTAGTAGTCATGCGTGTAGACCGCGCCCTTGGGAAAACCGGTGGTGCCCGAGGTATAGCCGACGACACAGGGTTCGCTGCCCAGGTCGCGGCCGCCGGTCGCGGGACGCGCGGCGCATGCGGGGGTCGGCACGGTGGCCGCGTCGATGACCTCCAGCGGCAGGCCACGGCTCGCTTCGGTGGCGATGCCGAGGAAACTCCCGGCGGTGAGCAGTAGCCGGCAGTCGGCATCGGCGAGGATGTGGCGCATCTCGGGCGCAGTCAGCCGGCCGTTGACGGGCACGGCGACGACCCCGGCAATCTGGCAGGCAGCGATCGCCAGTGCGGCGTCCGGGCCATTGGGCAACAGCAGGGCCACCATGCGGCCGTGGCGACCGGCCGCGCAGCCCGCCAGCGCATCGGCCAGGCCGCGGATGCGCCGCCACAGCTCGCCGTAGGTCAGCGAGCGGTCGCTGCCGACCACCTCGATGGCGACGCGGTCCGGGTTGGCGAAGCAGCGCAGGACGATGCTGTCGGCAATGCTCAGCAGCATGCTCAGGCCAGTCGCGTGGTGGCATGCCTGCCAGGCGGCGCGCGGCTGACCAGCAGCGCCGAGTTCTGGCCGCCGAAGCCGAAGGCGTTGATGCCGACCACCCCGACCGGCATGTCGCGTGGCTTCCCGAGCACGACATCGAAAGCGATCTCGGGATCCGGCCGGCTGGTGTTGGCGGTGTGGACCACGCGGTCCTCGGCCATGGCCAGCAGCGCGGCGACCAGCGACAACCCGCCCGATGCGGCCGCGGCATGGCCGAAGTGGCCCTTGATCGAAGTGACGGCGAGCGGCGTGCTGCGCCCGCCGTAGACGCTATTGATGGCGCGGATCTCCGGCGTGTCCCCGACCGGCGTACCGGTGGCGTGCGCATACAGGGCATCGACCTCGTCCGCCGCGAGGCCGGCATCCTCCAGCGCGAGGCGCATCGCCTGTGCTTCCCAGCGGCCCGACGGCTCCGGTGCCGAAGGGTGAAAGGCATCGGCGATCGACCCGTAGCCGCGCACGTAGCCGAAAACCGCGGCACCCCGCTGCGCCGCAAGGTCGGCCCGCTCGAGCACGAAGGCCGCGGAGCCTTCGCTGGTGACGATGCCGGAACGCCCGGCATCGAAGGGCATGCAGGCGCGGCGCGGATCCGCGGATGGCGACTGCATGCCGAACATGGCCGGGGCATAGACCATGGCCGGGATGAACTCGGCATCGGCCGCACCGGAAATGAGGCTGTGGCCGGCCTCGGTGCCGCCGACGATGGCGGTATCGGCACGGCCGCTGGCGATGAGGCCGGTGGCGATGCCGATGGCATCGATGCTCGAGGCACAGGCGGTGGAGATGGTGAGGCTGGGCCCATGCAGGCCGTGCAGCATGGTGATCTGCGCCGCACCCATGTTGCTGAGCGCCTTCATCATGGTCTTGCGCGGGAAGGCTGCCGGTCCGTGCCGGTCGATCTCGTGCTGGGCGCGCATCAGCGACTGCACGCCGGACATGCTGGTCCCCTGCACCACCGCGGTACGCAGCGGGTCGGGCTGCAGGCCGGACTGGCGCAGGGCCTGGGCAGCGGCGGCGATGGTCCACTGCGCCAGCACATCGGTGCCGTCGATCACCCGGGGCTCCATCCAGGCGCCGGGGTCGAAGTCCCGCACCATGGACCACCAGGCGCTGCGCCCTTCCGGGTCGCGCGGCAGCGCCACGGCCTCGATCACCTGCCTGTTGTCGAGCAGTCCCCGGTAGAACCGGCCGGCGTCGCAGCCATAGGCCGAGACCACGCCCATGCCGGTTATGGCGACTGCCGGTCGTGAATCGCCTGCGTCGGATTGCGCCATCGGCTGTACCCCGGTCGATGGGCGAAAAAAATGTACCGCCCAGCGCCCGGACGCTATCCTGCACTTCCTTGCTTGTCAATTTCGTTTACAAGCTGCTAGGCTGCGGGCGAACTGCATCCAGCCGCCGCAGCAGCGGCCGTTCGCCAGGGGAGGTCCGCATGCCGATCATCGTCAGCACCGCCGGGCTCGCTGCCTACGTCGGCCGCCAACTGGCTGGCGAGCAGTGGCTGCAAATCGACCAGGAGCGGATCGACCGCTTCGCCGACGTCACCGGCGACCACCAGTTCATCCACGTCGATCCCGTTGCCGCGCGCGCCACGCCATTCGGTTCGACCATCGCCCACGGCTACCTGACGCTGTCGCTGCTGCCATTGCTGCTCGACCCCATCCAGCTGCAGCCCGAAGGCGCCGGCTGGGGCCTGAACTATGGCCTCGACCGGCTGCGCTTCCTCGCACCGGTGCCCGCCGGCGCCGCCGTGCGGGCACTGTCGACCCTGCTGGCGGTGGAGGACAAGGGCAGCGGGCGGCTGCTGATGCGCTCGGACGTGGTCGTGGAGATCCGCGGCGCGGACCGGCCGGCGCTGGCAGCGACCACGCTGGCGATGTGGGTGCTCGGCACGCCGCCTGCGCGCAGCTAGTGCCGTGACTTCCGGCATGAGGGCCATGCTCTGCCGGCGCCTGGGTCCGCCACAGGTCCTGGAGCCCGCCGAGGTTCCGCTGCCACAACCCGCGGCCGGCCAGCTGCGCATCCGGGTCGAGGCCTGCGGCATCAATTTCCCCGACCTGCTGCTGGTCGCCGGCAAGTACCAGGACCGGCCGCCCCTGCCGTTCATTCCCGGTGGCGAGGTCGCCGGTGTCGTCGACCAGCTGGGCGCTGGTGTCGATGGCTTCGCAGTTGGGCAGCCGGTGATGGCAGCGACCATGCTGGGTGGGCTCGCCGAGTACGCCGTGGCCCGGGCACGCGACACCGACCTGCGTCCTGCCGGCCTTGCCGCCGAAACAGCCGCCGCCTTCCCGGGCGTCTACGGCACCGCCTGGCATGCCCTGGTGCAGCGCGGCCGCCTGCAGCCCGGCGAGACCCTGCTGGTGCTCGGTGCCGCCGGCGGTACCGGCAGCGCCGCCGTGCAGATCGGCCGGGCGCTGGGCGCGCGCGTCCTCGCGGCCGCCGGCAGCGCGGAAAAACTCGCCTTCCTGCGCGCCCAGGGCGCCGACGCCGTCATCGACTATCGCGACGGCGGCCTGCGCGACGCCGTGAAAGGGCTCACTGGTGGCCGCGGCGCGGACGTGGTTTTCGATCCCGTGGGCGGCGCAGCCTTCGACCAGGCGAGCCGTTGTGTCGCCTGGAACGGGCGGCTGCTCGTGGTCGGATTCGCCAGTGGCACCATCCCGCGCTTCCCGGTCAACCTCGCGCTGCTGAAAGGCTACGCGGTCGTCGGCGTGTACTACGGCCGCTTCCGCGACGAGCAGCCCGCCGAGGCCGCTGCCAACATGCGTGCCCTGCTGGCGCTGCTCGAGGCCGGGCGCCTCGCGCCACCGATCCACCGGGTGTTCGCGCTCGAGAATGCAGCCAGCGCCCTCGCCTGCCTGCAGGATCGCAGCGTCATGGGCAAGGTCGTCGTCAGCCTGCGCCAGCCAGCGGCGCTCGGTGATGGTGGCAGGATCGCACCACTCACCGGCTGAGGCCCGCCGGCCTCAGACCGCCCGGGATCGCGACTGCCAGTAGGCCGCCCGCAGGTCGCGCTTCAGGATCTTGTTGGCACCGCTGAGCGGCAACGGCTCGCTGCGGAAATCGACGCTGCGGATGCACTTGTAGGGTGCCAGGTGCCGGCGGCAGTGCGCGATGAGTTCGTCTTCACTGGCGCTGCAGCCCTCGCGCAGGCGCACCACGGCATGCACGCGCTCGCCCCAGCGCTCGTCGGGGATGCCGAACACGGCGCATTCGGCCACTGCCGGATGGGCATACAGGATATTCTCGACCTCCTGGCAGTACACGTTCTCTCCACCCGTGATGATCATGTCCTTGATGCGGTCGACGATGTAGAGATAGCCGTCGGCATCGAGGTATCCCGCATCCCCGGTGTGCAGCCAGCCGCCGCGCTGGGCATGGGCCGTTTCCTCCGGCAGGTTCCAGTAGCCGGGCGACACCGTGAGGCCACGCACGCAGATCTCGCCGACTTCCCCGGCGGCGAGCACGGCTTCATCCTTGTCCAGGATCACCACCTCGGTACCAATGATCGGTTGCCCGGCCGATCCCAGGCGGCTGCCGCCATCCGCAGCAATACGATGGTCCTCCGGCTTCAGCACGGAAATATTCGGCCCGCCCTCGGTCTGGCCATAGACCTGGTACAGCAGCGCCTGCGGCAGCACCTCGAGGGTACGGCGCAACAGCGTTTCCGAAATCGGCGAGCCGCCGTAGGAAATGCGGCGCAGGCTGGAGAGGTCGAACTTCGCGATGTCGGGATGCGCGACGATCGCATTGATCATGGTCGGCACCAGCGCGGCCTTGGTCACCCGCTCCCTCTCGATCGCCTGCAGCACCGCGCGTGGCTCGAAGCGCGGCATCAGGTACAGGCCGGCGCCGAGCGCCGCTGCCGCGATCGCGTTCAGTCCACCAACCAGGTGGAACATGGGCGCGACCACCAGCAGCAGGTCATCGCGCCCGACACCAATCTCGAAGATCCACTGCAGGGTGTTGGTGATCATCCCCTGGTGGGTCAGCATCGCGCCCCTGGAGCGCCCGGTCGTGCCGCCGGTGTAGTACAGCGCGAAGAGGTCGGTGCCGCCGCGCCCGGCATCCGCCACGGGCCCGCAGCTGGCAAGCAGCGCATCCAGGTTCACGCAGTCCGCGGCGGCACCGGCGGCGTGGCCGGCGTAGACGAGCTGGGCCAGCTCCGGCGCCAGGGCGTGCAACTGCCTGGCAGCACGCAGGAAGCCGTCGTCGACGATCAGCAGGCGGCTGCCGGAGTCAGCCAGGCAGTGGGCGATTTCCTCGCTGGCGAGGCGGGTGTTGATGGGCACGACGACACCGCCCGCCCAGGGAATGGCAAACAGCAGCTCGACGTAGAGGTCGCTGTTGCCCGCCAGGATCGCCACGCGGTCGCCGGGACCGATCCCCAGCCGCTGCAACGCCGAGGCCAGCCGCTGCACGCGCTCCAGAGTCTCCGCCCAGCTGGTCTGGCGGCCCTCGAAGCGGGTGGCGATGCCGTGGCGATTGACCAGCACCGCACGCCGCAGCATGTTGGCAAACGAGTACATGTCCTGCGATTCCGTCCTGCCGGCTGCAGCCAGAGGCAGGCAGCCGAAATTCACTTCAGGTTATTGAAAGTCATGTCGGTTGCCATGTACAGCCACCCCGTCGCCACGGCTGGCCGTACCGCGGACCCTCAGGGCCGGTGGAAGCGCAGGGTTCCGCCCTGGTCGCGCTCGCGCACCAGCTGGCCGCCGCAGAGCAGGTAGTTGAGGTGTGCGATCGCCTCGCTCATCGCGAAGTACAGCTGGTGCGGGTTCAGGCGGCGGCGGAACATCGACGCCAGGACATCGGCTGCGGTGCGCGGCTCGGCGCAGCTGCTCAGCAACAGCTCGAAGCGCTCCGCATGGTGGCGGGCGAGTGCCTCCAGGCGCGGCTGCAGGCCGGTGAACGGCAGGCCGTGCGCGGGCAGTACCAGCGTGGTGGCCGGCAGGCCGGCGAAGCGCTCGAGGGACGCCAGGTAGAGGCGGATCGGGTCGGCATCGGGCTCGAAGTGCCACACGCCGATATGCGGGGTGATGGCCGGCAGGATGTGGTCGCCGGAAATGAGCAGGTCGAGTTCCGGGCAATGCAGTGTGGCATGGTCTGGCGAATGCCCCTGGCCGGTGATCACGCGCCAGTCGCGGCCACCGATCGCGAGCACGGCGCCATCCTGCAGCGGGCTGAATCCCACAGGCAGTCCGGAGATGGCGCGCCGGTAGGTCCCTCCCCAGGACTGCAGTGCCTTGAGCCGCTCGCCGCGCAGGCCGTGGTGGCGAAAGAACGCCAGCCGGCTGCCGTCGGTGTCGAAGCTGTCGTCGGCAATGGCATGTTCGGCCATGTGGAACTCGGGCGCCGTCATCCACAGCTCACAGCCGAAGTGCTCCACCAGCCAGGCGGCCAGGCCGAAATGGTCGGGATGGAAATGGGTGACGATCAGGCGCCGCACGGGCCTGCCACCCATCGCAGCAGCGTGCAGCTGTTGCCAGAGGTCGCGAATCTGCGCCGTATCCACGCCGGAATCGACGATGGTCCAGCCGTCCCCGTCCGCCAGCAGCCACAGGTTGATGTGGTTGAGGACGAACGGCAGCGGCATCCGCAACCAGTAGACCCCGGAGGCCACTGCCACCGCCTCGCCGGGTCCCGGCCAGGCTTCGTGCGGGAAGGCAATGGCGGCGGGCTGCGTCGTGCTGCTGGTTGTATGCATACGACTGTCGGCCATGGGCGGGAGGGGAAGGATCCGGCGGCGCATGGTCGCGCCCTGGACCGGCATTCTAGGCAATTACATTGACAGCCTCAACGAGCCTGGCGGCTGCCTGCCCTGGCCGCCGGGCGCCACTGGACGCAGTGCGCCGGCCTCGGCTAGCATGTCAAGACGGTTGACTACCGCAGCGGCGCAACCGCCTGGCCGCCGCCCTTCCGCAGACCGGAGATCACGGGGATGACCGACGCCTTCATCTACGACCACGTGCGCACACCGCGCGGCCGTGGCAAGCCCAATGGCAGCCTGCACGAGATCACGTCCATCGAGCTGGCGACGCAGGTGCTGCGCGCCATCCGCGATCGCAACGGGCTCGACACCAGTCGCGTGGACGACGTCGTGCTGGGTTGCGTGACACCCATCGGCGAGCAGGGCGCGAACATCGCCCGCGTCGCCACGCTCAATGCCGATTACGCCATCAATGTGCCGGGCAAGCAGCTCAACCGCTTCTGCGCCTCGGGTCTGGAGGCGGTGAACACCGCTGCCGCGCAGATCATGGCCGGGCAGTCGGACCTGTGCATCGGCGGCGGCGTCGAATCGCTGTCGCGGGTGTCCATGGGTTCCGATGGCGGCGCCTGGGCCGCCGACCCGCAGGTGGCACACCGCACCCGCTACATCCCCCAGGGCATCAGCGCCGACCTGCTGGCAACGCTCTATGGTATTTCCCGGCAGGCGGCGGATGCCTTCGCCGTGGAAAGCCAGCGCCGCGCGGCGCGGGCCTGGGAGCAGGGCCTGTTCTCCCGTTCCATCGTGCCGGTGGTGGACCAGCTCGGCATGACGGTGCTCGATCGTGACGAGTACATGCGTCCCGCCACGACCGCGGAAGAACTCGCCGGCCTCAAGCCCTCCTTCGAACGCATGGGTGAGGACTTCGCCTTCGACGCCATCGCCCTGCAACGCTACCCGGAGGTGGAGCGCATCGACCACATCCACCATGCCGGCAATTCCAGCGGCATCGTCGATGGCGCGGCCGCCACGCTGATCGGCAACCGTGAGATCGGCAAGGCACTGGGGCTGAAGCCGCGGGCGCGGATCGTCGGCTTCGCCTCGACCGGCACCGAGCCGACCATCATGCTGACCGGCCCGGCTCCGGCGACCGAGAAGGTCCTGAAGCGCTGCGGTATGAAGATCGGCGACATCGACCTGTTCGAGGTCAACGAGGCATTCGCGGCGGTGGTGATCCGCTTCATGCAGGCACTGGACGTGGCGCCCGACAAAGTCAACGTCAATGGCGGCGCCATCGCCCTGGGCCACCCGCTCGGCGCGACCGGTGCCATGATCCTCGGTACCGCGATCGACGAACTCGAGCGCCGCAACCTGCGCACCGCACTGATCACGCTGTGCGTCGGTGCCGGCATGGGCACCGCCACCATCATCGAGCGTGTCTGAACATGGGGCAGAAGACCAACATGAACGAGCCGATCCGCCTCGAAGTCGATGCCGCCGGCATCGCGACGCTGACCATCGACGTCCCCGGCAAGCCGATGAACGTCATGGATCCCGCCTTCACCGCCTGCCTGCAGGCGCTGGTCGAGACCGTGGCGACGGACGCCCGCATCAAGGGCGCGATCATCACCTCGGGCAAGTCCGACTTCGTGGCCGGTGCGGACCTCAAGTGGATGCTGCAGGAGATGACCCGCGGCCGCCCGGTCGCGGAGATCCACGCCACCCACTCGACGGTCAACCGCGTGCTGCGCCGCCTGGAGACCAGCGGCAAGCCGGTGGTCGCCGCCATCAACGGTACGGCGCTCGGCGGCGGGCTCGAGGTCTGCCTCGCCTGCCACCACCGCATTGCCGCGCGCCTGCCGAAAACCAGGCTCGGCCTGCCGGAAGTCACCCTCGGGCTGCTGCCCGGCGGCGGTGGCACCCAGCGGCTGCCGCGGCTGATCGGCGTGCAGAAGGCACTGGAACTGCTGACCAGGGGCAATCACCTCTCCGTGGACGAGGCGCTGGCCCTCGGTGTCATCGACGAAGTCGTCGACGCGAGCGAGCTCAGGGCCGCGGCGCTGCGCTGGCTGCAGTCCGGCCCCGAGCCGGTTCAGCCTTGGGACAAGCGCGGGTTCCGCATTCCGGGCGGCACCGGCTTCGAGAATCCCGCTTCGGCGCAGCTGTTCACCGTGGCCACGGCGCTCACCGGCAAGGCCGCCGGTGGCGACAACTATCCCGCCCCCATGGCGATCCTCGCTGCGGTCTACGAGGGCACGACGGTGCCGATCGACGCCGGCCTGCGCATCGAATCGCGCTACTTCACGCAGCTGGTGGCCGGACCGGTGGCGCGCAACATGACGCGCACCCTGTTCGTCAACAAGCAGGCCGCCGACAAGCTGGTGCGCCGGCCGGCCGGGGTGCCGGCCAGCAAGGTGAGCAAACTCGGCATCCTCGGCGCCGGCATGATGGGCGCCGGCATTGCCTACTGCAGCGCCGCCGCCGGCATCCGCACCGTGCTCCTCGACCGCAGCAGCGAGGAGGCCGAGCGTGGCAAGGACTATTCCCGCAAGCTGACCCAGAAGGCGCTGGAGAAGTCCCGCACCACCGCCGCGGCGGCCGAGGCCCTGCTCGGCTGCATCCAGCCGACCACCTCGTATCGCGACCTGGAAGGCTGCGACCTGGTGATCGAAGCGGTCTTCGAGGACCGGGAGATCAAGCGCCAGGTCATCGGCCAGGCCGAGCAGGTGCTGCCGGCAACGGCGATCTTCGCCTCGAACACCTCGACGCTGCCGATCACCGGCCTGGCGGAGATGTCGAAGCGGCCGGCGTCATTCATCGGCCTGCATTTCTTCTCGCCGGTGGACCGCATGCCGCTGGTGGAGGTCATCCTCGGCAAGCAGACCTCCGAGGAGGCGCTGGCCCGGGCGCTGGACTTCGTGCGCCAGATCCGCAAGACACCGATCGTGGTGCACGACAGCCGCAGCTTCTACACCAGCCGTGTCTTCGCCACCTACACCAACGAGGGCATGGCGCTGCTGAAGGATGGCGTCAACCCGGCACTGATCGAGAACGCCGCCGTGCAGGCCGGCATGGCGGTGGGACCGCTCGCGGTCAGCGACGAAGTGACCATCGAGCTGATCCACAAGGTGGACCGCCAGACGCAGATCGACCTCGGTCCAGCCTACAAGGCACCATCGGCCATCGACGTCGTGCACGAGATGGTGGACCGCCAGAAACGCCCGGGCCGTCGCCAGGGCAGCGGCTTTTACGACTACCCCAAGGGACAGAAGAAGCAGCTGTGGCCCGGGCTCGCGAAACTCTACCCGCGCGCGGCCGTGCAGCCGGATGTTGCCGAGGTCAAGCGCCGCATCCTGTACATCCAGGCGCTGGAGACCGCGCGCTGCCATGAAGAGGGCGTGATCACCGCACCGGCGGATGCCGATATCGGCTCCATCCTCGGCTGGGGCTTCCCGTCCTGGACCGGCGGCACGCTGTCGCTGATCGACACCGTCGGCGCCGCAGCCTTCGTCGCGGAGTGCGATCGCATGGCAAAGGCCTACGGACCCCGCTTCACGCCGACCGAAGGCCTGCGGCGCATGGCTAGCCGCGGCGAGCGCTACTTCCCCGCCGACGCAGACTGAGGGCGGCTGCACCAGGCGTGGCCAGGCTGCTGCACATCGAGGCGAGTCCGCGGGGTTCCGAGTCGTTCTCGGCGCGCATCGCGGCCGCTTTCGTCGACGAGTACCGCCACAGCCACCCGCAGGACGAGGTCGAGCAGCTGCGCCTGTTCGAGCATGCGCTGCCGGAATTCGATGCCGAGGCTGCCGCGCAGAAGATGCAGCACATTTCGCTGCTGATGCGCGGCGAGCCGGGCGTGGCGCCGGTTGGCAAGTGGGCCGGCGTCATCACTGAGATCGAGCGCCTGAAGGCGGCCGACAAGGTGCTGATCTCCACGCCGATGTGGAACTTCTCCCTGCCCTACCGGCTCAAGCACTACCTGGATGTCATCCTGCAGCCGGGCCTGACCTTCTACGTCAACCGGCGCGGGGAGTACGTCGGCAAGATGGGCGGCAAGCCGCTGCAGCTGATCATTGCCAGCGGCAGCGCCTACGCACCGGGATTTCCCCGTGCCGACGGCGGCACCAAGACCGACTTCCTGCAGGCCTACCTGGAGCATGTCGCGCGCTGGATGGACTTCGGGGACATCCGCGTGATCCGCGTCCAGCCGACGGCACACCCGGTACCCGGCGAAGTGACGGCACTGCTCCAGGGCAGGATCGAGGAGGCACGCGCGGCGGCGCGCTCGTTCTAGGCGCCGGCGCGACCCCATGTCGGACGAAACGCGGCCAAGGATGCCCGCCGCGACGGTCGAGACGCTGGCCCGGTCAGTGTTCGAGCAGGCGGCACGCTACGGCTTCACCCGTATCGACCAGGTGCGACTGGCGAGCGCCCTGCTCTCGCTGTGCAATGCTGCGGGGCCTGCAGCAACCGGACCCGGTCAGAAGGCAACAGCCACAGCCGCGGCGACCCGCAGCGTTCCAACACCGCCATCTGGCGCCGGCCTCGCACATGGCGCCCGGCTGGTAATCCACGCCCTGGATGCCAGCCATCCACACTTCAGCACGGTTGCCGGCTGGCTGCAGGAATTGTTCGCCGCCCATTTCCTGCTGTCCGCCGCCAGCCCGCAATCCCGCAACCTCGAAGAACTGCTGCGCTGTGATCGCAACGTCTTCGGCCTCGCCTGCCTGGACGACGGACGGCCAGCCGTCCTTCTTGCCTACCTCGACCACGATGAACTGCACCAGCGCGCCGAGATGCGCGTGCTGGTCGGCGACCCGGGGCTACGCCGCCAGGGCTACGCCGAAGAGGCCGCCCGTGCCTGGCTGGCCTACGGGTTTGGCAGCCTCGGCCTCGGCAAGGTTTTCGCGCAGACCCTGCAGGGTGACGTGCGCACCATGCAGTTGTTCGAGCGCCTCGGCTTTGCCGTCGAGGCCGTCCTGCCCGGCGAGCTGTGCATCGCCGGCGAGCGCCATGCTGCCGTGCGCTGCGCCCTGCTGCGCGATGCCTACGTGCTGCCGGCGGATCCACCGCCGTCCGCCTGACGCGAGCGGCCACGGCCGGGCTGGACAGCCGTCCCACCATCGATGGTCAGCGTTTCACCGGTGATCCAGGCAGCGGCGTCGCTGGCCAGGAACCGGGCGCTGCGCGCGACATCCTCGGGTTCGCCGAGGCGCTGCAGCGGCAGGCGTGACGCGAAGCGCGCACCGTGCTCACCCCGCCAGGCGGCGACCGACATGTCGGTCCGGATGAGGCCCGGCGCGATGGCATTCACCCGCACTCCTGGCCCAAGCTCCGCGGCAAGCGCCCGCGTGAGGTGCAGCAGTGCCGCCTTGCTGGCGCAGTAGGCACCCATGTCCGGGTAGAGCATCATGCCGCCCAGCGAGGCCATGTTGAGGATCACGCCACCATGCTGCTTCATGGAGGCCCGCCAGGCGCACTGGCTCCACAGCAGCGGTGCCCGCAGGTTCAGCCGCATGACCGCGTCGAAGTCCGCGACCGGCATGTCGATCAGCGGCCCGGCCTGCAGGTCGACTGCAGCGTTGTTGACCAGTATGTCGAGGCGGCCGCAACGCCGCACCAGGTCGTCCACGACGCGGGCTACCGCGGCGTCGTCGCTGGCATCCGCCGCATAGGCCAGGACTGCCGTACCGAGTTCCTGCCGGGCCGCAGCGAGCGGTTGCTCGCGGCGCGCGACGATCGCCACCCTGGCGCCCGCCGCAAGGAATTCGCGGGCGATCGCCAGGCCGATCCCCGCGGAGCCACCGACGATCAGTGCCGTGCGCCCGCCCAGGTCGCTCATGTGCAGTCTCCAGCAGCCGCAACCGCGTCCGCGGACGATAGGAAGCAGTCTGGCCGATTGTCAATCGATTTGACAACGGGCATGGCGCCCGGCATGTTCCCCCGGGGGCGCCGGCATGCAGGCTGGCTGGAGCAGCAACCATGACGTACCGGGTCATCCAGTGGGCCAGCGGCGCTATCGGCAAGACCTGCCTGCGCCAGGTCATCGACCACCCGGACCTGGAACTGGCGGGCCTGCTGGTCTACTCGGAGGTGAAGGCCGGCAAGGACGCCGGCGAGATCGCCCGCCGGCCGCCCACTGGCATCCGCGCCACGCGCTCGGTCGACGAGATCGTCGCGACTCCGGCGGACGTCGTGCTCTACACGCCACTGAATGCAGCGGACTCCCTCGCCATCCACGACGAGAATATCCTCCGCCTCCTGCGTTCCGGCAAGAACGTCATCACCACCACGGCCCACACCTACCCGCAGGCCCATGGCGCAGCCTACGCCGGCCGCTTCGAGGAAGCCTGCCGGCAGGGCCGGTCGACCCTGTTCGGCACCGGCATCAACCCGGGATTCATGGCCGAGCGGCTGTCGGTGGCGCTGACGACGATCTGCACGCAGGTCGACCGCATGACCTTCACGGAGATCTACGATGTCTCCGCGGTACGTTCGCCCGGCTTCCTGTTCGAACTGATGGGCATCGGCCGCCCGCCCGGTGCCTTCCAGGCCGAGACCGGCATCCAGCAGGTTTTCCGCCACATATTCACCGAAGTCGTTGGCTATGTCGGGCACACGCTCAAGGTGGAGTTCGACGACATCGTGCCGGACCACGAGTTCGGCATCGCCAGCCATGATGTCGCCCTGCCGGCCGGCGTCGCGCCTGCCGGCGGCGTGGTCAACTTCCGCTGGCGCTGGCATGGGCGCCGGAAGGGCCTGCCGTTCTTCACCACCGAGATGCTGTGGATCGCCGACCGTTCGCTACCCGGCTGGGACCACGGCGACGGCTGGAACATCCGCATCCGCGGCGCACCAGGCATCGACGTGCGCATCGACCTGGTGGAGCCAGAGGGCATGCCGGACCGCTCGAAGGCGATGCAGTACGCAGTGGCAGGCCCGGTGATCCGCGCGATACCGGAAGTGGTCCGCGCCGCACCCGGCATCCTGCTGCCACCGGCCTTCGCCGCCTGGTCACCGCGCCTGTAACGCCTGGGTCGCCAGGCAGCTGCGGCAGTACGGGGCCCGTGCCGCCAGGAAGCACAGGCCAGCGAGCAGGAACGCCATGCCCGGGACGATGGCCAGGGCCTGGCCAACCGCTTCCGGGTAGCCAAACACCTGGTCCGTGACCAGGGCGACGGCGGTCGGCCCGAGGCCGATGCCGAGTACGCTGGTGACGAAAAACAGGACAGCCGTTGCCTGGCCGCGCAGGCGGTTGGGCGTGATGTCGAGCAATGCCGCACCGGCACAGCCGATCACCATGAAAGCGCCGAACATGGCCAGCATGAAGCCAGCAGCGATCGCCGGGGCCGATGACTGCAACGGATACCAGGCCGCGCCCGCGGCACCGAACAGCATCGCCAGCATCGCGGCATCGAGCCGGCCAGTCGCGCGTCCGCGCCGCAACAGCCAGTCGCCGAAGACGCCACCGGCAATGACGCCCAGCGTGCCGGCAACGAGGACGCAGCTGCCGATCATCGCGCCGGCAGCGGCCGGTCCCCAGTCATGCACACGCATCAGCATCGCCGGCGCCCAGGACAGGATGCCGTAGGCCGCCATCGCCGACAGGCCCATGGCGAGGTGATGCAGGCCGATCGTCGCCGCATGCCGCCGGAAATGGTCGATGACCTCGGGGAGCGGGATGGAAGCCGTAGCACGCGTCGCCGCTTTCAGGTCATCGCGCCGTGGCGGCTCGGGAATCAGCAGCACCAGCGCAGCCACCAGCAGACCAGGCAGGCCCACATAGACGAAGGTCAGCTGCCAGGGCTGCAGGACTCCGATCCAGGGCAGCGACTGCGCACCGGCGGCGGCAATGGCATCGATGGCGAGGCCGCCGACGATCAGCGCCACACCCGCACCGATCGAACTCCCCGCCGAGAATATGCCGAGCGCCATGCCGCGCCGTTCTGGCGCAAACAGGTCACCGAGCAGCGAGTAGGCGGCCGGGCCCAGCGCCGCCTCGCCGAGGCCGACGCCGGTACGGGCAAGGAATAGCTGCCAGTAGTGGTGCGCGATGCCGCAGGTGGCCGTCATCAGGCTCCAGGAGACGATGCCGACCGCGATGATCACCGTGCGCCGGCCGACATCGACCAGCCGGCCGATGGGAATGCCGGCCAGCGTGTAGAACACCGCGAAGGACAGGCCCTGCAGCAGGCTCAGCTGCAGGTCGCTCAGCTGCAGGTCCTGCTTGATCGGCTCGACGAGCAGGCTAAGGATCAGCCGGTCGACGAAGGACAGCGCATACGCGACCATGAGGATCGCCAGCGCGAACCAGGCAACCGAAGGCTTGGGCTCGCGGTTTACCAGGCGATCCTCCAGCGCCATGGCGCGATGGCCAGTTTTCGCGCCACCACCACGCCTCTCAGTCGCTGCGGCGGGTGATCTCGATGAGGTGATAGCCGAACTGCGTCTTCACCGGCCCGTGGACCTTGCCGACTTCGGCGCTGAATACCACTTTGTCGAATTCCGGCACCATCTCGCCCGGCCGGAAGCTGCCGAGGTCGCCACCCTCGCTGCCCGAGGGACAGAGCGACCGGGCGCGGGCCACGGCGGCGAAATCCTGTCCCGCCTCGATGTCCCGGCGGAGCTGCTGGCAGGTGGCCTCGTCGGCGACGAGGATGTGGCGGGCGCTGGCGGTCTTCATGTGGAAACCCTCTGGTGGGCTGCGGGCGGCAATCAGCGGGGGCCGGCGAAATCGCGCTTGCAGGCCGGACAGGCCGTGCCCTTGAACAACGGCGCGTAGACGCTGGCATCGAGTGCCGCCTGCCAGAACCAGCGACTGCCACAATTCGGGCAACGCACGGCGAGCAGCGTGAAGGCATAGCCGACGCAGGCGACGATGGTGCCAACGGTCCAGGACATGCCGCTGGCCTCGAACAATGGCGTGATGCTGCCGACGAGCAGCCCGGCGACGCCGACGACGAGCTTCCAGTACTGGCTGGTCAGGCTGAGGACGGAGGGCGCAGCCACGGAATCTCCCTGGGTTTCACCGGCAGCATGGCCGCCAACGATCCCAGCAAGCTGCACCGAAAGCAAGCTTGCGCGGTCCCTTCATCGGCGGTTTATCGTGACCTGGATACCACCGCGCGGCCCGAAGACGGCCGAGCCGATGCCGCTGACGATGCTGACGATGAGCGCGCCCCAGACCGCATCCCAGAAGCCGGTGATGCCGAAGCCGGGCAGCATGGCGGCAACCAGCGCCAGCATGATGCCGTTGACCACCAGCAGGAACAGTCCGAGCGTGACGATGGTGATCGGCAGCGTGAGGATCAGCACCAGCGGCCGGACCAGGCCATTGACGATGCCGAGCAGGATGGCGGCGAGGATCAGCCAGCCGCCGCTGTCGAAGTGCAGCCCGGACAGCAGGCTGCTGGCCAGCCACAGGCCCAGCGAGGCAATGGCGGCGCGCAGGAAGAAATACGTCATGGACGGATGCTAACCTCCCGCACGCTTCACCGTCCAACCACGTTGCGCCAGCAGTGGCACCAGCAGGTCGCGGTGGTCGCCCTGGATCTCGATGACGCCCTCCTTCAGCGTGCCGCCCGAGCCGCAGCGCTTCTTCAGTTCCGTGGCGAGGGCCTGGAGTCCGGCCGCATCGAGCGGTACGCCGGTGATGACCGTGACACCCTTGCCCTTGCGGCCCTGTGTCTGGCGCGAAACGCGCACCACGCCGTCGCCGACCGATCGTGGTGCGCCCGACCGGCAGGCGCATTGCGCCAGCGGGTGGCCGCAGGCCGGGCAGATGCGCCCCTGGCCGGTCGAGTAGACCACACCGCGGAAGGTTGCTGGCTTCGGCTTCATGCGCTGGCCGCCAGCGTACTTGCGGACCACCGCCGGCAGCAATGGCTATGGGAGATTGACGCCAGCGCGAGGTCCAGTGTATCAACCAGTCCAGGGAGGAACGGGAATGAACGCAGCGACATCAGGACGATCATCGGACATGCTGGCGCAACGCGGCACAATGGCCCGCCTCTACCGGCCACCACTGGTGGGCCTGGTGGCGCTGGTGGTGGTGATGCTGGCGCTGCCGCTGACGCACAGCCTGTCGATGGTGGCCCGGCGCCTCACCGAATTCGTCGATCCCGCCCTGGTATACCTGCCCATGGGCCTGCTGGCACTGGCGCTGCTGGTTTATGGCATCCGCCAGCGCTCGGAAGTCGCCGGGACGCTGATCGGCTTCGCCACCGGCATGCTGGCCTGGACCGGCTGGGCGTCCTATGCCTTTCGCTTCAACGAGGTCTCGCTCGGCCTGCCGATGCCGGTGCTGGCGGATGAAACCCGCTGGCCGAGCAACCTGCTGTTCATCCAGGGCTCGATCGGCATCTGCATCGTCACCCTGCTGTTCTTCGCGCTGAACCGCGATACCCGTTGCAACGCCTTCCTGTGGCTGCAGCGCCTGCTGCGCATCGAGCTGGGCCGGCCCGACTCGGCGCAGGGCCGCAATTTCTGCCGCATCACCTTCATCGAGACGGTGTATGTCACCTGGTTCTGCTACGGCGCCGCGCTGTTCCTCGCCGATCCGCGCTTCATCGGCTATGACAATCCCGCCAGCTATGTCATCGTGGGTGGGCTCGGTGTCTGGGGCCTCTACCTGCTGTGGCGGCTGCTGAAGTTCACCCGCGTCATGGCGGCCATCCGCTACGCGATTCCCACCAAGGCGATCCTGTGGATGACCTTCGGCGAGTCCTTGCCGAAGTACGGCCTCTACGAAGAAGTCTGGCTGCACCCCTTCGACTACCCGCGGGCGATGCTGGCCGTCCTCGGCATTTTCGCCGCGCTGTTCGTCATCACCATTTTCCTGCCACAACGCCGTCAGGTCTGAGCGCCGCCGCCGGGCGCATTATGTCCCCCGCCCGGGGCACTGCAGCCGGCCCGGAAAATCTCTGCCGATAATGCCGCGCGGGTCCGCGTTTATGTCCGGTCGCAGCGGCGCCGCACGATGGTGATCCCTATCATTGCTGGTGTCGTTGTGTGGAGGGCTGCGATGGCGGATGCAATCTTCGCCACTTATTCCATCGGCATGGCCGGGATGCGCCGTTCCCTCGCCGAGCTGCGCCAGCAGGCCAGGACCGTTGCCCATGCCACCGTCGATGGCGCCGCCGCCGATCTCAATGGCGCCATGGTGCGCAGCCGCCAGGCCGAGCTGGCTGCCGAAGCCAATGCCAATGCCGTGAAGCGCGCCGACCAGGCGCGCGGTAGCGTCATCGACCTGCTGGCCTGAGCGGCCGCGCTGCCGCATCGGCGAAGATGATCGTGGCATCGCGCGCGACCAGCGTGCACGGCAATCCGGTGGCACCGCGCTCGAGGTTCGCCAGCATGGCCGCCTTGGTGGAACCCACGACCAGCCAGGCCCTTGCGCGGGCCGCATTGATCACCGGCAGGGTCAGGGTCATGCGCGGGTAGCCGGCATGATTGCCAGCCAGCGTGACATCGCGATCCGTCACCTGCAGGGCCGCATCTCCCGGGAACAACGAAGCCGTATGCCCATCGGTCCCGAGACCGAGGTGGACCAGGTCGAATACCGGCGGACTGCCGACAAGCGCCCGCAGCTGTTCCGCGTAGCTGTCGGCCGCGGCTTGCGGCTCGCCAGTCGTAACGGGCATGGGATGGAGGTTTGCTGCGGGCAGTGGCCCACTGGCCACCAGCATGCATTGCAGGGCGGTGAGGTTGCGCGCCGCATCACCATCGGCCGCGATGCGCTCATCGACCTGGAACACCGCCACGTGGGTCCAGTCGATGGCCTGGCGCAGCAACGCGGCCAGCAACGGCATCGCAGTGGCGCCACCGCTGAGCGCCAGCGTGGCGCGGCCACGCGCCGCGATCGACCGCGCCAGGATCTGCGCCATATGCGCGGCGGCGGCACCAGCCGCTGCATCGGGCGACGGTTCGACGACGATCTGCATGGTCCCGCTCAGCCGCGCGGCCCGCTGCCGTCCGCCGGCGGGTCGTACCAGCCGCCGTAGGGTGCCACCATGCGATCGGCTTCGCGCGGTCCCCAGGTTCCCGGCTCGTAGCGATAGACCGCACCTTCATAGTTGACAATGGGATCGACGATGGCCCAGGCGGCCTCGACACCATCCTCGCGCGCGAACAGCGTGGCATCCCCCGCCATGGCGTCGCCAATCAGCCGCTCGTAGGCCTCGCGGGCCTCCGGCGAGGAATTGCAGACATAGAGTTCCACCTCCTCGCCCGCCATGCGCTCACCCGGCGCCTTGGCGCGGGCCCCGGCGGCTATGGCCACCTTGTCCGGGCCGAGCCGGAAGCGGAAGTAGTTCGACTGCGGCGGCACCGGCTCGTCGAACACCTGCTGCGGCGGCGCCTTGAGGATCACCATCACCTCGGTTGCCGTCACCGGCAGGCGCTTCCCGGCGCGGATGAAGAATGGCACGCCCTGCCAGCGCCAGGAATTCAGATGCAGCTGCATGGCCGCGAAGGTCTCGACCTCGGAGTCCGGCGCCACGCCCTGCTCCTCGCGGTAGCCGCGGAACTGCCCGCGCACCAGGCTCTGCCCGGTGAACGGGCTAATGGCACGCAGCACCTTGATGCGCTCGTCGCGCTGCGCCTCACCCCAGTAGCCCACCGGCGGATCCATCGCCAGGCTCGCCACGACCTCCAGCAGGTGGTTCTGCACCACATCGCGGATCGCGCCGACTTCGTCATAGAAGCGGCCGCGGCCTTCCATGCCGAGCGTCTCCGCCATGGTGATCTGCACGCTCTCGACGTAGTTGCGGTTCCAGATCGGCTCGAGGAAGGAGTTCGCGAAGCGGAAATACAGCAGGTTCTGCACCGGCTCCTTGCCGAGGAAGTGGTCGATGCGGAATATGGAACTCTCCGGGAACACTTCGCGCAGCGTGCGGTTGAGGTCACGGGCGCTGGCCAGGTCGCGCCCGAAAGGCTTTTCCACCACCACGCGCGCACCGGCCGCGCAACCGCTCGAACCGAGGAACTTCACCACCGGGCCGAACAGGCTGGGCGGGATCGCCAGGTAGAACAGCGGCCGCTGCGCACCAGCCAGGCTGTCGCGCACCCGGGAGAAGGTCGCGGCATCGTTGTAGTCGCCATCCACATAGCGCAGCAGCGAGAGCAGCTTCGTGGCCTCGGGCGAATCGGCCTCTCCGGTGCGCTGCACCAGGCTGTCGCGGACCCGCTCGCGGAACTGCTCAAGGTTCCAGCCCGAGCGTGACACGCCCACGATCGGCACATCGAGCGCAGCGCGCCGCACCAGCCCCTTGAGTGCCGGATAGATCTTGCGATGCGCCAGGTCGCCGGTGGCGCCGAGCAGAACCAGCGCGTCACTGCGCGGCGCGGTCACTGGCCCGGCTCCTTGTGGCCGCCGAACTGCTGGCGCATGGCCGACAGCAGGCGGTTGGCGAAATCGGACTCGCCGCGGGAATCGAAACGCGAGTACAGCGCGGCCGAGAGCACCGGCACCGGCGTCGCCGTGTCGATGGCCGCCTTGAGCGTCCAGCGCCCCTCGCCGGAATCCGCGACGCGGCCATGGAAACCAGCGAGCTTCGGGTCGGCCGCCAGCGCTGCCGCCGTCAGGTCCAGCAGCCAGGACGACACCACGCTGCCGCGGCGCCAGAGCTCGGCGATCGCCGGCAGGTCGAGGTCGTAGCGGTAGCGTGCCGCGTTGTCCGGCGTTGTGCTGCCCGCCGCGCCGGCATTGGCATGCCGGAACAGGTTGAAGCCCTCGGCATAGGCGGCCATCATCCCGTACTCGATGCCGTTGTGGACCATCTTCACGAAGTGGCCCGCGCCGGATGGCCCGCAGTGGAGATACCCTTCGCTGGCGGTGCTGCCGGGTGCCTGCGGCGCCATGGGCGCCAGCGCGCCGCGACCGGGTGCCAGCGCTCGGAATACCGGCTCCAGGCGCCGCACCACGGCTTCGGGGCCGCCAATCATCAGGCAGTAGCCGCGCTCCAGGCCCCAGACACCGCCGCTGGTGCCGGCATCGAGGAAATCGATACCGCGCGCGGCCAGTTCACCGGAGCGGCGGATGGCATGCTCGAAGGGCGAATTGCCGCCATCGATGATGCAGTCACCCCGCTGCAGCAGCGGCGCGAGTTCATCCACCACTCCCTGCACCGCATCCACGGGCACCATGATCCACACCGCGCGTGGCGGCGCGAGCTTCTGCACCAGGTCGGCCAGCGAGGCCGCGGCGACCGCACCCACGCGAGCGAGTTCCGCGGCCGGCCCGGGGCTCCGGTCAGAGACCACGCAGCTGTGACCCGCACGCAGCAGACGCTGCACCATGTTCCGGCCCATCCGGCCGAGGCCGATCATCCCGAGCTGCATTCCGGCTCTTTCCAGTGTCAGGCGACGATGTCGAACAGCCGTCCGACTCCCGCGGTCAATGCCATGGCAATGGCACCCCAGAACGTCACGCGCAGCGCACCGCGCAGCGGTGCCGCGCCACCTGCCCAGGCCGCGGTGGCGCCCAGCAACAACAGCGCCGCCAGTGTGGTCACCACGATGACGATCCCGGCCCTGGCCGTCGGCGCCAGCACGGCCGCGAGCACGGGCAGCAGCGCTCCCAGCGCAAAGGCCAGCGCGGAAGCGAGCGCGGCCTGTGCCGGCCGGGCACGCAGGGTGTCGGTGATGCCCAGCTCGTCACGGGCATGCGCGCCCAGCGCATCGACGGCGGTGAACCGCTCGGCCACCTGCCGCGCCAGGGGCTCATCGAGTCCCCTGCTCACGTAGATCTCGGTGAGTTCGTCGAGTTCATGCGCCGGGTCCTCGATCAGTTCGCGGCGTTCGCGCTCGAGGTCGGCATGCTCGGTGTCGGCCTGCGACCTGACGGACACGTACTCGCCCGCGGCCATGGACATGGCACCGGCGGCCAGGCCGGCCATGCCCGCCAGCAGGACGGTCGCGGGCTCGGCCCCGCCGGCAGCGACGCCAACCACCAGGCTTGCCACCGAGACCAGGCCGTCATTGGCACCGAGCACCGCAGCGCGCAGCCAGCCAATGCGGTCCGCGCGGTGCCTCTCGATGTGTAAGGACCGCATCGCGGCGCCCTGCCAGAAAAGCCGATGGATGCCGGGATTCTACACCGCAGCCCCCCCCCCGGCCCGTGGGACAGCAGCGCGCCCTCGTGTCCCAAGGCACGGGGGCCGGCATATCCTTGGAATCCGACGGGGCTGCATGAATGCCAGCCACTCAATGGCTTATACGCGACTTATAGATCTGTTCGCACCCAGAACAGCGAACCGCTTTACCGGGCTGCGGTGCAGGAATAGAGTCAATGCCACTGACCGCCCGGACAGCATGTCCGGGCTTCGCGCGGGAGAACAACAATGAATACCCTCGCTCCGGTCCTTCGCATTGCCGCCGCCGTCATCTGCGCAAGCAGCCTGGCCGCGACGCCAGCCCATGCCATCGTCGTCACCGCCACGCAGAACACCCAGAACCTCATCAATGCCCTGCTCGGCGGCGGCGACTCGGGCATCGTCGTCACCAGCGTGACCCTCAACGGCAACCGGGATAGCTTCGCCATTCCGGACGGCCCATCCCTCGAAATTCTGTCATCGGGCACCTACAGCAATGCGAGTGGCACCTACGGCATCGGCGCCGGCGTGGTACTCAGCACCGGCAGCGTCTCCACCGTGGGACTGGACCCGGAGGGCACTCTGGCCACGGGATATGGCGATGGTCCGAGTAATGTAGAAAACAACACCTGGGTCTACGGCGGGGTATATCCGCCCGACCTCAGCAATCCGGCGTTGGGCGTTCCCGCAACCGGCGAGCAGGAGGACCTGCTCGATCCCATCACCGACCGGCCGGACCTCGACCCGCCGGACAACACCTTCGACCACTTCGACGTCACTGAACTGATCATCCAGTTCGACATGCAGCCTGGCTTCGACCGTGTGGCCTTCAACGTGGTGTTCGGTTCCGAGGAATGGATCGAATATGTCGAGTCGGCCTACATCGACGGCTTTGGCATGTTCCTCAATGGCAGCAACATCGCCATGACCGGTGGCCTGCCGGTGAACATCCGCCACCCCGACATGGCTGACATCGGAGGTACCGAACTCGATGCAGTGCTGGCGCCGGGAGGCAATCCTCTGCTCACCTTCAGCGGCGCGGTGAATGCCTCCGGCAACACACTGCGCTTCATCGTCGCCGACACCTCCGACCCGGCCCTCGATACGACGGTGTATTTCTCAAGCCTGGATGGTGTGCCAGCCATACCGCTGCCGGCAGCCGGCTGGCTGGCAGCGGCAGCCGTACTGGCCTGTGCGCCGCGCCTGCGGCGCCGCGCGGCGGCCCGCTGAGCTGCCGTCCTACCGTCCCGGCTGCTGGTCTGCCGCCGCTGCGGAAACCCCTTCCGCAGCGGACAGGAATGCCAGCAGGTCGCGCGCCACCATCGCTGGCTCCTCGATGTAGGCGTAGTGCCCGAGGCCCGGGTACTTGCGCAGCGTCACGGTGGTGCCACTGAGCCAGTAGGCAAACACCTCGGCCTCGAGGTGGGTCAGCGTGCGGTTGTCCATCCCCCAGAGCACCAGCGTCGGCGCCCGGATCCGCGCCAGCACCGCCTGCGGGTCACCGGTGCTGAATGCCTTCAGGTACAGCATGCCGATTTCACGCCAGCCGTTACGCCGGTTCATGTCGCAGGTCATCTGCACCAGCTCCGGCGACGGCCGGTGCGGCAGCACGAAATTTGCCCCCAGCGAGCGCTCCCAGTATGAGCAGGGCCGCCAGCGCGACTGGAACCAGCCGAGGATGCCGGTCGGCGGCGGCTTGTTGGGATTGCTGGCGGGCGTGCGCGGCAGCCCGGCGGAATTGATCAGGACCAGGTGCTCGATGCGCCCAGGATGCGCGGCTGCATAGCGAAAGGCCGCGATGCCACCCGACGAGGTACCGACCAGCGAGAAGCGGTTCACGCCGAGGTACGCCAGCACGCCCTCCATCAGCTCCATGTTGCGCTCGATGCCGTAGCGCCGGCTGGGATCGTCGCCGGTGAGCCCGGCCCCGGAAAGGTCGAGGCGGATCACCCGGTAGCGGTCATCGAGGATTTCGGCCAGCGCATCCCAACTGCGCAGGCTCAGCCAGGAAGCATGCAGCAGCACCAGTGGCGGGCCACTGCCGCTGGCGATGAAGTGCACCCGCACGCCGTCGACATCGAGGAACTGCGACTGCGGCAGACGGTAACGCGCCTCGATCTCGCTCATGGGCAGCTCGAACCAGCCGTGGCTGATGGCCCAGGCAAAGGTGCCGACCGCCGCCACGGCGACCAGCAGCAGGCCCGCGGCAGCGCGCAGCAGGCGGCGCCGGATCCCGGGTGTCATTGCGGCGCCGTCCCGGCAGCGGCGTAGGCACGGCGCGCGAACATCGCCACGTCACGGTCGAAGTGCGCGGGCTGCTCGGCAAAGGTCGCATGGCCGGCACCGTCGTAGACCAGCACCTCGGCACCGGGCAGGCGCGCAGCCACCGCCTTGACCTGGGCCGGCGGCGCCACCACATCCGCGCTGCCGACGATGAACAGCAACGGCAGGCCAAGCCGCGGCGCAAGATCGCTGTTGTCCAGGTTCCAGCCGCCCATGGCGCGACGCACGTAGGCCGGCAACATGAGTGTGCTGGCCGACATGATGCGCGCGATGTCGGCCGGCAGAGGCTGTGCTGCCATCCGGCCCGGGGCCTGCTCCGCCTGTGCGATGGCAGTGTCGATGTCCAGCGGGGCTGCGGCCGCAGCGGCCCGCGCGGCGGCAATCCTGGCCGCGAGGCCCGGGTCGAGTTCCGCGCTGACCAGTCCGCCGTGCGAACCGGCCAGCACCAGCCCGGCCACGGTGGCCGCACCCTGCACGCGCAGGTAATCCAGGGCCCAGTAGCCACCGGCCGACCAGCCGACGATGACCACCGGCCGTTCCACCCCGAAGGCCCGCAGGCTGGCGGCAATGTCCCCGGCCCAGGGCCCGGGACCGGCATAGGCGGCCTCGGTCCAGGGCTTGCCCGAACAGCCGTGGCCGCGCATGTCAGGCGCAATCAACCTGAATTCCCGGGCCAGTTCGCCGCTGAACTGGCGCGTGAATACCGCATGGGACTGCCCGAACCCGTGCAGCAGCAACAGCACGGGACCCTGCGGATTGCCGGCCTCGGCCACGCAGAGCGGCAGGCCATCGGCAGCGGCGACCATCGTGACCTGAGGTGCCGCGGAGGCTGCTGCTGCAGCGAGCAGCATCGACAACAGGCCAGGCATCAGGCGGCGCCAGATCGAGGTCCCAGGCACGCGCAGTCTCCGCAAGTCAGGAAGATCGCCGCAGGGTTACCCACCGCGCCCGGCTTGTCCAGCCGGCAGGTGGTTGAACGACCCGATGTCGCAGTACCTCGGCATTTTCCACAGTTGCAGCACAGCGGTCGCGCGACAGATCATGGTAACCGGTATTCGGGGGGAGAATCCCGTGTTGCTGGCCGCCTGCGCAGCCGTTGCTGCAGTCCTCGGCGCCCAGGCAGCTGGCGCGCTGCCTGCTGCCGCCTCGGTCCACGCCGAAATGGCCGAGATAATCGTCACCGCGCGCAAACGCGAGGAGAGCATCCTCGACGTGCCGGTGGCCGTCACCGCTTTCCCGGCCGAGAGCATCGAAGCGCTGGGCCTGGCGGACCTGGGCGATATCGCCCGCTTCACCCCCGGCTTCGCGCTGAATTCCGCACTCGGTCGCCAGCCCGCCTCCTACCGCCCGGTGTTCCGTGGCGTCACCACGATGCGCAATGGGGTTGCCAACTCCAATGCCGGCAACACTTTCGTCGATGGCGTCTACGTCGGCGCGGCACTGCTCAGCACCGACCTCGACCAGGTCGAGCGCGTGGAGATCATGCGCGGACCGCAATCCGCCCAGTTCGGCCGCAACACCTATGTCGGCGCCGTGAACTACGTGACCCGGCAGCCCTCCGCCCAGCTCGAGGGACAGTTGCGCAGCAGCGTCGCACAGCATGACAGCTTCGACGTCTCCGGCTGGGTCAGCGGGCCGCTGGCCACGCCGCGCCTGCGCTTCCTGGTCGGTGCCGGGCACCACGAGTACGGCGGCGAGTGGACCAACCTGCGCGACGGCAGCGACATCGGCGGTGAGGAGTCCGACGAGGTGTCGGCGAAGCTGCTGTTCCAGGCAACCGAAAGTCTGGACATCACGCTGAAGCTCGGCTGGCAGGGCACCGACGACGATCACTACGCCATGTACCTGCAGCCCTCGACGCTGAACAACTGCTGCTTCCGGACCGCCGATGCGCCACGCAGCCGCGAGTACTACGTCGGCGATGCCGTGCTCCGGGACCAGGTCAATCTGTACACCGACCTCCTGGAACAGCATGGCGGCGCGGGTACCGAGCTCGACCGGCGCCTCGGCAGCCTGACGCTGGACTGGGAGCTCGGCGAGTACAACTTGACCAGCCTTACCGGCTTCATCCGCGACGACTACAGCCAGGGCTACGACACTTCCCAGGCCGGCTACGACCCGAGCGTGCCGCGCACCTTCACCTGCAGCACGCCGGTGCCGCCGATCCTGCCGCCGCGGGGCAGCTTCCTGCTCCGCGAGCGCATGGACTACGGGGATTTCTCGCAGGAACTGCGGCTGTCCTCGCCTGCCAACCGCCCGCTGCGCTTCACGCTTGGCGCCTACTACTACCGGGGCGAGGCGGAAGTCGATTCGCGCAACCGCATCGACCCCTGCACCGGACTGGCCCATGCCGTGGACCGCGAGCGCGACGAAGTCGAGAACCGTGCGCTGTTCGGGGCGCTGGCCTGGGATTTCGCGGAGCGCTGGACGGCCGGGCTGGAGCTGCGCTGGGCGGAAGACGAGGTGACCGTCACCAGCCTGCCGGTGAATGCGGCAGCTGCCAGCTACAGGACGACTCCGGAAAACATCACGCCGCGGTTTACCATCGACTGGCGGCCGCTGGACTCCACGAGCTACTACATCAACGTCTCGAAGGGCACCAAGCCACCGGACTTCAACCCGCGCGTCCCCGATGAACGCTACCGGGCGGTGGACGAGGAAAGCGCCTGGAACTACGAAATCGGCGTGAAGGCCTGGCTGCCCGAGCGGGGCCTCGGCCTGGCGCTGGCGGCCTACCGGCTCGATGTGAAGAACCAGCAGGTCACCGAACTGCTCGAGATTCCCGGCTTCGGCACGGCCTCGATCATCACCAACGCCGGCCGCACCCGCGTCTGGGGCCTGGAGGCCGAAGCCAGCGCCGAGCTGGCGGAAAACCTCACGGCGCGCGCGACCTACAGCTGGACCGACTCGGAAATCAGGGAGTGGATCAGCCAGGAAGAGGCCGACCTGCGCGGCAGCGATGGCAGCGCGGCCGACAACGAAGCGCTGGGCAGTGTAGCCGGGCAGGATTCACCGCGGGTTCCCCGGCACATGGCCTCGCTGGTGCTGCGCTACCAGCAACCGCTGACGGCTTCAATGGAGTGGTACGGCAGCGCCGACTGGAGCTACGAGTCCTCGAGGTACGCTGCCGAGGACAACCTCATCGAGACCGGCGACCGCAGCCTGGTTGGGCTGCGCACCGGCCTGCTGATCGGCCGCTGGGACATGTCCTTCTGGGCAAAGAACCTGTTCGACGACGACCGACCGGTGGATGTCCTGCGCTTCTTCGATGGCCGCTACAAGACGCTGCCCTCGTTTCCCCAGCAGGGTGCCCGCCCGAGCAGCACCCCGCGCGGCTTCGCGATCCCGCTGCCACGCGGCCGGCAGGTCGGCGCCACCGTTTCCTGGCGCTTCTGAAACTCCGGGCCGATGCAGGCCGGGTCGAACGCGTGATCAGTTCCGCCTGGCGCGCAGGCCGGCCGCGAGCAGCGTCAGGATGAAGAGCAGCAGGGCGGCCGCCGTCAGCAGGCCGCCCATGCCACGCAACGTGCCGGCGCCGGCAAGATCGCCGCCGACACGCAGCAATACCGAAAGATGCAGCAGCAGCAGCGGCGCGTAGAAGATCGCGCCATAGGCCAGCCGCAGGCCGAGCACCGCCGGAAATATGATCAGCGCGTGGCCAAAGACCATGGACAGGACAAAGCCGATCAGCAGGGCATGCAGGCCCGCGTCGTAGCCCGGGCTGCCTGGCAGCAGGCCACCATCCGCCAGCAGGACCAGTGCGCCGATCCCCAGCCAGGCATAGCCCGGCAGCAGGCAGGCGGCGACGAAGCGGGTCAGGCCGCGCTCACGGATGGTGCGGCGCGCGATGTCCTGGCGCAGCAGCCAGGCTGCCAGCGCCAGCAGTGCGGCCGCGAACAATGATCCGCCAGCGGCCAGGTCCGCCACGCTGGCGACCGCGCCAGCCAGCAGCAGTGCCACGATGATCGCAAAGGCCCGGCGCGCGACAGCCGAAGGCGGCAGGAAACGCGACAGCTCGAGCCGCTCACCGGCGATGGTCAGCACCAGGAACGCAGTCCAGAGCGGCACGACGGCAGGCACCCCCCACCCGGCGATTTCCAGCGCGCTGCCCGCCGCCCAGGCTGCGGCAGCCACCAGCAGAACGAGTGTGTGCAGCGCCGGCTGGCGTCGATACAGCTGCCAGGTCGCCGCGGACAGCAGCCCGGCTCCTGCCAGCATCAGGGCCGATGCCGGAAGCGGGCTGAAGCCGGCCAGCAATGCCAGCCCGCCCAGCCCCGCACAGAGCGGTGCCAGGTACGCCCAGCGGGCCCCAAGCGCCACGGCCCGCTCGAGGCTGATGACCGTACCGAAGAAGCCGCAGATCATCAGCGGTCCATGGTCGAGGACGGTGGCTGCCCCGGGTGCCGGCAGCAGCCAGCCCAGGCGCAGGAGGCCCGCGTCGACGCCAGCGGCGAGCGAGAGCATGCCGAGGACCAGCAGCGGAACCCGCCAGCCCCGTCCCAGGTCCCGTGCCATCACCAGCCGAAGTGCCGGCGCGCCTGCTCGCCCATCATCGCAGGCTCCCAGGGCGGCTCCCAGACCAGCTGCGCCACCACCTCCGTGCCGGGCGGCGTCGCCGCGCCGAGCCGGTCGCGGATGTCGTCGAGGATCATCGCGCTCATGGGACAGGACGGGGTCGTCATGGTGAAATCGACCTCGACGCGGTTGCCGCTGACGCGGATGTCGTAGACCAGGCCGAGTTCGACGATGTCCAGGCCGACTTCCGGATCGATCACCTGCCTGAGCACGGAGCGCAGCGATTCGGCGGTTGGGGCAGCGCCCGGTTGTTCAGGCATCCTGGCACCGGAATGCAGTTCAGCTGGACCGGGATCGAGGATATCACGCCCGCCCGGGGGGACCGGCCGGCCACCGCCAGGATCCGCGCCGGGGCAGCGCGACAATAGGTACATCTACAGCTAGGCCCCTGCCCGCCCGTGGAGGCGACAATGGAGGGCATGGAACTGACGGCCCAGGACATCCGCGACTTCCAGCAACGCGGCTATTGCGTGCGCCGCGGCTTCTTCGATGCCGCGGCCGTGCGCAGCATGTCCGACTACCTCGACCAGCTGCGCAGCAACCCGCCGCGCGAAGGTGCCGAAGCCTGCTACTACGAGCAGAGCCCCCTCACCGGCGAGAGCCTGCTGGTGCGGGCCGAGCACATCCTCGGCGACCACAACCCGCAGATGACCCGGCTGATGCTGTCGCCGCAGGTCATGAACGCGGTCGGTGCGCTGCTCGGCGAGCGCGCGCTGCTGTTCAAGGAGAAGGTGAACTTCAAACTGCCGGGCTGCCGGGCAGACAAGCTCCACCAGGACCAGGCCGCCGGCTGGAATGCCTACGCCGACTTCTTCGTCACCATGGCGATCGTCGTGGATGCCAATCGCCGGGACAATGCCGCGCTGAGCTTCCTCGCCACCGGCAACTACGAGCGTGCGCTCATGGGCCCGGAATGGCAGCCGCTCACCGACGCCGATCCACCCTACGAGCCGCTCGACGACTACCAGCTGCTGGAGGCCGACCCGGGCGACGTGGTGTTCTTCGACTGCTACGTGCCCCACGGCTCGCCGCCCAACAGCAGCGACCGCCAGCGGCGCAACATCTACCTGACGTTCAACCGCGAATCCGCCGGCGACCTGCGCCAGCGCTACTACCGGGACAAGTGGGCCAGCTATCCGCCCAACCGGCCTGGCCAGGCGCGCGCCACGGGCAGCTATCGCGTCTGACTACCCTCACCGCGCTACGCACAATCCGCTACAGCGCCTTCGGCATCCGCCGGCATAGCGTTGCACCAGAGCCTGGAACTCCAGGGGTTTTCAATCTGGAACGGAACGCAGCCGGGGCACTGCCAGCATGCCGAAGCGCACAGGATCTCTGGTTTCCCGCAGCAGCGCCCGCCGCCGGGCACTGGCCAGGCGCGGCCTCGGTGGGTCACTGGCCGGGCTGGTGACGACGCTGCTGCTGGTTCCAGCCATCCTCGTGGCTGCGGTCCTCGCCGCAGGCCTCGTCAGCCGTGCCGCCCTGGCTGCACTCCGGGTCGCGCTCAGCCCTGCACCACCTGCCGTTCCGTCAGCGACGCCCCGGCCGGCGGCGCGCTATCACCAGGCCGATCGCAGCCTCGTGGCGCAGGCGCGGCGGCCGCGCAGCAGCCACCAGCACACCGTGGGCCTGCGTGACTGGCAGTGCCCGGCCTGCGGGATTGCATCGCGCGATTTCAGGCGCCCGACATACGATGGTGGAAGCGCGCGTCGTATGTCCGGAAATGCAGGCCGAACCATTCGCTGAGGCGCGTCGCGAAGCGTTCCTCCACGAGGTCACCGCCGGACTCGAAGTCGTCCATGATGTCGCGGATGTCGTCGAGCAGCAGCTCATGGTCGCGCTTGTGCTCGGTGAGCTGGTCGTAGCCCTGGTCGCGCATGACGCGCTCTTCCAGGGCGAAGTGCGCGGACACCTTGGCGAAAACCTCGCCCAGCAGGTCCGTCACCGCTGACCGGTCGCCGGCCGCATCGAGGCTGGCAACCAGCGTGCGGTTGATCCAGGCAATCAGCTCCTGATGCTCGTAGTCGACATCGGCGATGCCGATCGAGAACTCCGGTCGCCACTCGATCTGGGTCATTTGACGGGTCTCGCGTTCATCTGAAGGTAAAGCCGCCAGGCTGCCGGAACTCGACGACCAGGTTCTGGCCCGGGCGCAGGTCGAGGCTGGCCGTGGCGCTGTAGTCGAACCCGGATTCGCGTCCACTGTCGCGCAGCCTGACCACGGCCTGCCGCGGACCGGCGGGTACCGGGAATCGCTCGAACAGGCTGGAGGGACCGTCGTTCCACAGGCCAGCGGGTTCCTCGGTGCCGGCGAATACCTGGCGCCCATCCAGCTCCAGTTCAATGTACACCGGCCAGCGCCCGCGTGCGCAATCCACGGGCCGGCGCATGTTGGGCGGCAGCTTGGCCAGCTCCTCCGGGGTCTGCTTGCGGCACTCCTGCAGTGGGCGGCCCGCATGGCTGAAAGTCAGGGTCACCACCGCCTCGTTCTCGCCCCGCAGCACGACTTCCGGCCGCGCCGACAGGAACCCGAGCGGCCACATGGCGCCGGCCAGCAGCAACGCCTGCAGCGGCCAGCGCAGCCAGCCCGGCCACCGCCGCGCCGGCGCCTGCCAGGCCGCCTGCAGCTGCCCTTCGGCGGGCACCGGCCGGTGCGGTGCCACTTCGGCGAGCCCGCCCAGCGAGGCGACAAACTGCTCGACGGCCGCAGACCTCGCGTCCTGTTGGACGGAACTCGCCCAGGACAGGGCCACGCGCTCGCGTGGTATGCGCTGTCGCAGATAGGGGTCTCGCGTTGCAGCAACGCGGCGGCTGGTCCACTCGGTTCCGAGCCGCTGGTAGCAGCCGGTCTCGTGGCAGCCGGCCAGCATCACTCCGGACGCCATGTGCCGCGTGATCACCAGGTCGATGAACGATGGCGGGACCATGCCCGCGCAGGGCACGTCGATGACGGCAGCAGCCCCGGTCGAGGGCTGGGCGACGTCGGCCCCGTGCTCGCAGCGGAACACCAGCACACCGGGCTTGCCAGCCAGGCCCTGGCAGGCGCTGGTCACCCGGTCCCGCAGCGCGGCGATGCCGTGCTCCGGCAACTCGATCCCGGGCACCAGTGCGGTGGCCCTGCGAAAAGGTGTTGCCGTCGGGCAGGCACCGGCGCAGATGCCGCAACTCACGCAGAGGTCGGGATCGACCACCGCCTCCTGGGAGAAGGCCGCGCCGTCGCTGCGCGGCTGCATGGTGATCGCGCTGTACGGGCAGTCGTCGAAGCAACGCGCACAGCCATTGCAGTTGTCGAGGTGCACCACGGCCGGCGCCGGCCGCCGCAGCGGTGGCGCCCAGGGCAGGATCGCCATCACCAGCAGGAATCCCAGCGACAGCGCCCACAGGCCGCCGGGGCCGACCGCATCCATCAGCGGATAGAACGCCAGGTAGAACCAGTCGAGCCCGACCGAGGCGGCGAGCTCGTCGAGATTGGCGGCACCCTGGCTCAGGGCCGGCTCGACCAGCGACAGGGCCAGCAACGCAACCACGGTGGCGATGGTCAGGTTGCGCGCCGGGTATACCCTGGCATGGCTGTAGCGCTGGATATGCACCCACATGAACAGCAGCATCAGCAGCGGCGCGGCGATGTGCACGAAGGCCATGAGGGAAAAGAACCGGCCGCTCAGCCCGGCGTTGTTGACGAAGTTCCTCGAGATCGGCTCGGCGAAGATCGGCAGCGCATCCAGCCAGCGCGAGGTGGTCAGCGCGACGTACTGTGCCAGCTGGTCCCAGACCATCCAGTAGCCGGTGATGCCGCAGACGTAGATGAAGCCGATCAGCAGCAGGCCGGTCACCCAGGCGAACCAGCGCACGCCGCGCAGGCGGTCCATGCCGAACTCACGCAGCATGTGGACGAATGTCACCACCACCAGCCCGTCGGAGGCGTAGCGATGGATGCTGCGCAGGATGCCGCCGGCCCACCACTGCTTGTGGGTCAGGTCCTCCACGGACGCATAGGCCTGGGTGACGCCCGTGTCGAAGAAGATGTAGAGGTAGATGCCACTGATGGTGATCAGCCAGAACAGCAGCCAGCCCAGGGCGCCCAGCTGCACCAGCGGGTTGAGTCGTGGGCCGCAGACGGCGTCCAGGCCGCTTTCCAGGCGCTCGAATCCGCCACGGATCAGCCGCTTCAGGAAATTCATGCCACCGCCCTCACCAGCGACCCGCGACGGGTCAGGGACGTGGACCGGTGCCGGGCTGCTCCTGCCGCCAGGAACGCAGCACGAAAACCAGCACCAGCAGGGCGCAGCTCAGCCCGATGGCAATCTCGAGGATCAGCGAGTAATCGAAGCGGTAGCGGCCGCTCTTGGGATCGTAGGACGTGCATAACAGGCGTACCCGGGACAGGAAATCAGCCAACGGCCGCTCGGTCACCGGCATGCCGAGCGCCAGCCGCTTCAGGGGATCAACGAGCATCGGCGGCTGGAACTCAGGCCCGTAGACCTGCTGGTATACCCGCCCTGCGCTGTCGAGGATTGTAACCTGTGTCAGATGGTCGAACCCACCTGCGACCGGCGCATAGGAAAAACCGATCTCGCCGGCGAAGGCCGCCACGCTGGCTTCGTCACCGCTGACGAAGTACCAGCGCGGATCCCGGATGCCGCGCTCGGCCGCATGGCGACGCATCTGCTCCGGGCCGTCCACCCTGGTGTCGAAGCCTACGGTGACCACCGAGAAGGCTTCTTCGCCCAGCGTCTGGCGCGCCACGCGAACGACCTGGGCGAGGCTCGAGGTCAGGGTTGGGCAGATGAATGCGCAGCTGGTGTAGATGTAGCTCACTACCACCGGCCGGCCCCGCAGTGCGGCCAGTTCCAGAGGCTGGCCGTGCTGGTCCGTGAACCGGTGATTGCCCGTCTCGCGACCGATGGCCGCCTGGCTGATGCCCAGGGCCTGCTCTTCATCGAGCGCCGCTGCACGGCCGTTGCTGGCCGACAGCAGGACCAGGGCAGACGCCGCTGCCAGCAGCGCGGGGCGGAACCGGCCGCCCACGGACATGCCAGCCATCACTCAGGCCGCCAGGTGGCCGGAGAGCACCGCACTGGCAATGGCACCGAGGAGCAGCAGCCCGAGCTGCCACAGCGAACCGTGGAAGGTGGCCATGGCATTGCTGCGGGACGGGTTGTGGACGAAAACCGCGCTGGTCCAGATGAAATAGGCGCCGCCGATGGCAGCACACAGCGTGTAGAACCAGCCTGTCACCAGCAGCGCCGGCATCAGTGTCAGCGCTACCAGCACCACCGTATGGGCGAGGACCACGATAGCCAGCGGCCGGTCGGCCATGAAGTTCGGCAACATGGGGACGCCGGCCCTGGCGTAGTCCCGCTTGTTGTAGAACGCCAGGCTCCAGAAATGCGGCGGTGTCCAGAAGAACAGCGCGGCCGCGAACACCCAGGCAGCCGCCGGCAATTGCGGATCTACTGCAGCCGACCCGGCCAGCGCCGCAAAGCTGCCTGCCAGCCCGCCAATGACGATGTTCAGCCAGGTGCGCCGCTTCAGCCAGGCGGTGTAGATGTAACCGTAGGTCAGCCCACCCAGCAGCACCTGCGCCGCGGCCATGGTGTTGAGTACGGCAGCGGCAAGCACCACCGAGAACGCCGTGAGCCCGGCGATGACGACCAGCCACAGCGGACCCGGTGCCAGTTGCCCGGTCACGAACGGGCGCTGTCGGGTACGCAGCATGCGGCTGTCGAGATCCGGCTCCGACACCTGATTGTAGGCGCCGGCGGCCGCTGCCGAGAGGAACACCGCCAGGGCCAGCGCCAGCACCTCGGCGAGGCTCAGGGGCGGCCCCGGCGTGACCGCGGCACCGGCCACCGCCGTCAGGGTGATCTCCAGCGCGATGCGCGGCTTGAAGACCGAGAACGCCTGCCGCGCCCTGGCAACGCGGCTGGCCGATTCGGCAGCAGCGCCCAGTACCGTGGCGGCAGGCTCGGCCGGCATGCCCTGCTTACCTCAGGGGCCAGACTTCGGCCAGGTACTTCCAGTTGACGAAGTAATACAGGACGAAGGAGACGAAGAACACGCCCACCAGGAAAATCGTGCCCGGAATGTACATGGTGCCGGCACTGCCGTACTCGGCCACCACCGGCCGCGCCATGACAGGCTCCGGCGCGCTCGCCTTCGCCGGTGCATCCGCAGTGCGCTTGCCGAAGAACACCGAAGCCACGACGTTGACGATGTACATGATGCCGCCGGTCGCGGCAAATACCGCACTGATGCCGTTCAGGGCCATCATCAGGAACCCGGCCGAGGGAATCTGGTACGGGAAAATGGCATCGGCGAAGGTGATGTCCCAGTGCCGGCGCGGGACACCAAGCGTACCGGCACCCATCATGAACAGCGAGATACCGGCGGCGCCAATGGCGAACACATAGGGCTGCCACCTGGCCAGGCGCGGGAACATGATTTCACGCTGGAACAGCAGCGGTATCAGCAGGTAGGTCACTGCCATGAAGGTCAGCGTCGTGCCCGTCACCACCGTGGCGTGGAAGTGCCCGGGAACGTACAGCGTGTTGTGCATGATCAGGTTGATCTGCTCGGTGCCGAGCACCACGCCGGAAATGCCGCCGAGGAAGCCGAACATCACCAGCGACATGAACACGCCGGAGAAGGCCGGGTTGCCCCAGGGCGCCTTGCGCAGCCACTCGAACATGCCCTTGTTGAAACCCCGGCGCCGCTGTGCGGCCTCAATGGTCCCGGGCACGGTCATGGCATGGATCATGCTGCCGAGCACGGCCAGGTACATGGCATAGCTGGTGTTGAAGATCTTCCATTCCGAGCCGACGCCGGGCTCCACCAGCAGGTGGTGGGCGCTCGCCAGCTGCAGGAAGAAGATGTAGAGCAGAAACGCCAGGCGGCTCGCCTTCTCCGACAGCGGCTTCGCCCCCAGGAGGATGGCGGCAACGGCATACCAGATCGACACATGCGCCGAGACGTTGATCTGCTGCGACGAGTGGCCCATGGCCCACCAGACCAGCTTGTACATCAGCGGGTCTATGTTGCTGATGTAGCCGAGCGACCACAGCCAGGTCGGCACCAGGATGATTGCCCCGGATGCGAGCGTGAACACGGCGATGATCGCGGCGGTCAGCGCGCCGAAGGTGACCAGCGGCACCGAGCCCTCGTAGGTGCGCTCATCCTTGGCGATGACCAGGGTACCGAAGAACACGCCGCAGGCGACCAACGCGCCGACAGCGAAGATGATCAGCCCCAGGTAGAAATTCGGTGCCGCCTTGAGTGGCGTATACGAGGTGAACATCACCGTGGAATCGCCCTGCAGGATGGTGATGTTGGTGAGCACGGCGCCGATGATCATCAGCCAGAACGCGACCCATGCCGTTCGCGGCGATGCCAGCCGGCAGTTCAGCAGCACCGCGGAAGCGAAGTACAGTACCGCCACCTCGAAGAAGATGATCCAGCACAGCAGCACGTCCAGGCCATGCGCCGTCAGTGCCAGGTAGAACCAGTCCATGGGCAGCAGGTGTACATCGGGCCAGCGCGTCAGGGCGACGGACAGGCCGAACAGACCCCCAATGGCCAGGAAGATCACCGCCGCAACGGCATTAGCCTTGATAAGCGACTGCGCGTCGCTGTAGACCTTGAGGCCGGTGGTCGGGCAAACGCGAAACTGCTGGGAGGTGCTCATTCCTGTGGACTCCTGGCCGCACCCGATTCAACCACGTACAGGGGGCTGGCCATGGTGTGATGGCCAAAACCGCAGTACTCGTTGCAGAGGATGGAGAACTGCCCGGTATCAGTCGGGGTCATGGTGAAGACATGCTCGTATCCCGGCTGCACCTGGATGTTGATGTTCACCGGCTGCAGCGAGAAGCCGTGCGAATACTCCATCGCCGAGAGGTGGATGCGATAGCTCTGGCCTTTTTCCAGCTCCAGGATCGGCCACCACATCCAGATGCGGCCCAGCAGGTAGACATCGCCACCCGGCGGCGGCCGCACCACCGGGATGCCGAGCTCGTCGCGCACCTTGTACTGCTCGGCCATGCGCTCGGCCTTGGCGGAAAAGGCCGCCGGCGCGATCTTGTAGGTCGTGTTGGCGAGGTTCTGTTCGCCGATCGCATGCCAGTAGACCATGGTGAAGAACATGGCCAGGCCCCAGAGGAAGGCGATGACGATCCAGATGAGTTCGACCCGATGGATCGGTTCCTTCCACCACAGGCGGTTGGCCGGAGACGTGATTGCCATGAATGTGCTCCCGGGGATCGGTTATGGCGCGACGGGAATCTGTGCGATCTCCATGATCCCCCAGATGATATAGAGGACCGTGGGAACCACGACACCGATGAACAGCAGCAGGAAGTGGTTGTCGCAGACCCGCTGCCAGACCGGGACCTTTTCTGCAGGATCCTGCCCCGGCCGGGCCATACCGCCCTTGGCGCCGTCTTCATTCATGACGTCATCCCCCTGAGTTGCGCAACGCCAACCGAAAAAATTCGGGCTAGCTTGGTCCAGATCGCAGGCAAACAACATCAGCAGTTGTACGTAACCTGCGTTGTTTCAGGACACCACCCTGCGGATAAGCGCGAAACTCGCCAGCGCCAGCCCCAGTAGCACGGCGAAGAAGACCAGTGCCCGGTACTCGGTGACCAGGGCCGAGGCGGCCTCCAGACGCCGAACTATATAGTCTGCCGCCAGATAAAGCACTATCGCGGTCAGCGTGAAATAGATGACTTCCATCTGCACCTTCGTGTTTCCGGGGCCGGCCGCCCCAGGCTGGCGGCCGCCGCTGGCGACAACCGGCCGATAACATCGCACGAAGCGGCCGCGAACGGAACAGCTGCCGCCGCCTCCGGGACCGGAAAAAGACCGGGCCCTGGAGGGGTTCACCACCCCAACAGGGCCCGGCCGGAGGACTCAGGTTGTCAGCGGACTAGCGGGAAACCTTCGGCTCCTCCTGTGCCGCCCACTCCTTGCCGCCTTCGTTGCCGTATTCCTTGTGGTACTGCGCCCACTCGTCGGTGGTCACGTCCACTTCCTTGCGCAGCCGGCCAGCGCCGGAGAGCACGAAGTAGATGATCGGGATCAGGCCACCGAAGATGAACACGGCACCGCCGATCGAACGCAGGTAGGTCAGCGTCGCGAACACCGGGCCCATGATCACGTCGGTCGACCGTGCGTACCAGAGGCCCTCGGTCAGCACCACGTAGATCTGGTACAGGCCCACCGGGAACAGGTCGAGGAACATCATCAGCGCCAGGCCGATCTGGAAGGACCAGAACACCGTCCGCACCAGCTTCTCGTTCCAGGCAGACTTCTGGAACAGGTGCTGGAGGCAGAACAGCATGCCAGCCAGGGCGACGTTGCCCTTCACACCGAACATGGCGGCATGTGCGTGGTTGCCGGTCATGTAGGTGGCGTGCTCGTAGTAGTTGACGATCGGCAGCGTGATCAGCGAACCGAACACCCCGGCGCCGAAGATGTTCCAGAAGTTGACGCCAAGGATGAACAGCCACACGCCTTCCATCACCACGACCTGCTTGCCCTGGACGCGGAACTCGTGGGCACGGCCACCCTCCTGGCGCATCTGCCAGGCATCAAGGGTGAGCAGCAGCAGCGGCAGCACCTGCAGCGTGGAGAACACGCTGCCCACCGCGATGATGCCCGTCGGCTTCGCAATCCAGTAGAAGTTGTGGGAGATGCCGTTGATGGCGGTCACGAAGAACAGCATGACGGCCAGGAAGATGACGCGCTCGGCCATCATCCGGGTCACCAGGCCCATCTGTACCAGCAGGTAGGCCACAATCACGGTCGTGAAAACCTCGAAGGTGACCTCCACCCACATGTGCACCGTCATCCAGCGCCAGTAGTCGGAGATGGCGAAGTTGGAATCCGGCGTCATGAGGACGCTGAAGAACAGGAACAGCACCATCACGCCGCTGCCCCAGAGCAGCCAGGCCGGCACCGACCAGACGTTCTTCACGCTGATCCAGGGCTTCACGCCACGGTAGATGATGTAGATCCACAGCGAGAAGGCCGCCAGCAGGATCCACTGGAAGACACGACCCAGCTCGATGAACTCCCAGCCCTGGCTGCCGAACAGGTAGGCCATCTTGTCATCGATCCAGCCGCGCTGGCCGGCATAGATGCCGAAGACGCAGCCGAGGGCGACGATGACCGACATGACGAACAGCAGGTTGATCAGGAAATTCTGGCCCTTCGGCACCTTCGTCAGGCGCGGCAGGAAGAAGATCGTGTATCCCACCCAGCACATGAAGAACCAGTAGATCTGCAGGATCGCGTGGTAGCTGCGCGATACGGTGAACGGCAGCAGTTCATTGAGGTTGATGCCGAACGGCCGGATGAAGTCCCAGGCGCTGACCACGCCGCCCAGCACCTGCAGCCCAAACACGATCATCGCCAGGGCGAAGAACTTGTAGGTGCTGCGCTGGGTTTCGCGGACGTAGCCGTTCTCGAGGTCGGAAGTCGTCAGTGAGTGGCCGTTGGCGCCTTCCTGCGAGAACACGTCGACCGGCTGTTCCTTCATCTGGCCGTAGACGTACAGCACGACGCTGATGCCGACCCACAGCGCGAAGATGGAGATGAAGGTCCAGATGAACGTGGCCGTGGTCGGCACGTTGCCAACCTCGGGCTCATACGGCCAGTTGTGCGTGTAGCTGTACTCTTCACCCGGGCGGTTGGCCGCGGAGACCCAGCCACCCCAGTAGAAGAAGGCCGTCAGGTCACGCAGGTTCTGCTCGCCGGACACCTGGTTGATCGGATCCATGTGGTCCGGATAGGTCGCGTCGGTGAACATCCGCGTGTAGTGCGTCAGCAACTCGTCGTACGCAAACACCTGGGCGTCATTCAGGGTGATCGTCCCGGCCTCGGCGCTGTACGTGTTGCCGTGCATCTCCCGGAGAACCCGCTGTGCGATGGCGTCTTTCTCGTATTCGGTGAGGGACTGGGCGCCGGTGCGGCGCTTGGTCTCCTCCTCGTAGTACGAGCGCATCGAGGCACCGATCCGGTGCATCGAATCAGCGGTGAAATCCGGGCCACGCTCGGCACCGTCACCCCAGAATGAGCCATAGAGCATCAGGCCACGGAGGTGGAAGATCTCCTTGCCGCGTGCCAGCTGCTCCGTTGTCATCACCACCTGGCCGCTGGAGGTGACGAAATTCGCGAGTGGGGGTGAACCGACGTAGGTCTCCCTGCCAAGGTAGACCAGGCCCGCGATACTGATAATGGCGACAATCAGGAAATGCGTGAACCAGTTTTTCTTGTTCAGCAACCACATTGCCAGATTGGAGTCGCCGGTACTCACGTTTGCTGCATTTGTACTCATGACTATGGCTCCTGCGTTTAGAGTCGCCACTCCCGACCGAAATGGTGATTGCAGGGTGCATCGCCCCTGCTTTTCCGGTCATGATCTAGATCAAGTTCGTGAACGGAATAACGAGTACTCCTGTACGGGAAATTACCTAGCACGAAACAGAGCGACAGCCAGCGGAAGCATCGCCGGTGAAACGCCCGCCTTGGGTACTCTACTTATTGACCGCAGATGGAGGTCTTACAAAAATCGGGATGTTCCGTCCCGCGCGAACCGGCTGGTCGCGCGGACGCCACAGGCCACTCCAGCAGGACGGAGGGAAAATGGCTTTTTTCAAGTCGCTGATCCGTGCCTGGACGGCACCCGGAGCGACTGCGCCGCCCGCTGCCAGCGGAGCCGTGGATCCCGACGAAGCCCAGGTCCTGCCGGCGAACAGCAACGGCGCTGGCCCTCCCGAGGGTGTGGTGGAGACCCGCTTTGCCAACGGCCAGGTCGGTTTCCGTGGAAACTATCTGAAGGGCCAGCTGCACGGGGTGCAGGAGTGGTTTCATTCCAGCGGGCAGCTGCGTGAACGGCAGGAGTACAAGCACGACAAGAAAGACGGGCCCTGGGAGCTTTTCCACCCGAACGGCCAGCTGCGCTCGCGCGGCAGCTTCGTCTCGGACCTGCGCAACGGGCCGTTCGAGGTCCACTACAGCAACGGCCAGCTGCGCTCGCGTGGCAGCCACCGGAACGATCTGCGCGAAGGGCCGTACGAGGCATACCACGAGAACGGCCAGTTGCAGGCCCGGGGCGAGTTTCGCGAGGGCAAGCGCAGCGGCCCCTGGGAGGAATTCCATCGCAATGGCGAGCTGCGGCTGAAAGCCAGCTACCGCAACGATGCCGTGGACGGAATGCTCGAACTGTTCTACGACGATGGCCAGCTGCAGCTGCGGGAAAACTACCGTGACGGCAAGCGTGACGGCAGCTGCGAGTCCTATCACCCGAACGGCCAGCTGAAAAGCCGCGGGCACTACCGGTTCGGAGTCCTCGACGGCCGCTTCGAAACCTACGCGGGCGACGGGCAGCTGCTGGAGATGGGTGAATTCCGCAATGGCGCGCGGCAGTAGCGCCACGGTACCACTGCCATGCTGAACTTCCGCTATTACCTCGAGCGCTGGCTGTCACGCTTCAGGCAGCCTGACGGACCGGCCGAAGGGCTCCACGACAACGGCGAAATCGGCTTCAGAGGCAACTTCAGGGACGGCAAGGAGGAAGGTCCCTGGGAGTTCTATCATCCAAACGGCCAGCTGGAGATCGAGTGCACGTACCGCAATGGTGAACGCGATGGGCCCTGGCGCATCTACTATGACAACGGCCGGCTCAAGGTGAGCGGCAGCTCGCGGGAGGGCAAGCCGGACGGCCTCTTCGAACGCTTCGATGCCACCGGCCAGCTATACGAGCGGCTCAACTACAGGGCCGGTGACCTCGAGGGCCTGTACGAGAAGTTCCACGAGAACGGCCGCCTCGCCGAAACCGGCCGCTACCACGAGGGCCGGCCCGAAGGGCTGTGGCATTTCTACTATCCCAGTGGCCAGCTCAGGAAGCGCGGCCGGTTCATGAACCGCAGGCGGTCGGGCGTCTGGGAATACTTCGACGAGGCCGGACGGCTGGTCCGGCAACACAACTTCAAGACCGACGACGCCGGCGCGTTCTACTGAGGCCTGCCGCTCAACGCTCGAGCAGTGCGAGCTTGCCCGGCACGCCGTCCCACTCCTCGGCATCCGGCGGCGGGGGCTTCCCGGCGCGGATCTTCGGCCAGACATTGCCGAGCTGCGCATTGAGCTGGATGAACGGGCGCAGCTGGCCGGGCACTGCGTGCTCGTCCATGATGGCGCCGACGATGCAGGCCGGCTCGCAGAGCCCGCAGTCGATGCATTCGTCCGGGTTGATCACCAGGAAGTTCGGGCCTTCGCGGAAGGCATCCACGGGGCAGACGTCCGCACAGTAAGTGTGCTTGCAGTTGATGCAGTTCTCGGTGACGACCAGAGCCATCGCGCTTCACCTCGTCCTGGCAGGCCGGGCCAGCCGTGGCCTGCCTGCTGGGGACAGGCTACTGCCGCCGGCACTGGCAGCGCGATGGTGGAAATCCCTTATCCGGAGCCAGTGGCTTGCGGCCCGGGGCCGCGGGCTGGCGGGGTGCCAAACACGGTGCGGGCCACCAGCACGCCGAGAGCGGCGCCGATGATGACGTTGCCGATCACGGTGACCACAGTGGCCAGCACGACCTCCACCGCCAGCACCAGCGTGACGACGAACCCGCCCATGCCCAGGCTACCGGCAATACCCTCGGCGATGCGCGTGCCCAGGGTGCCACCGGCCATGACCGAGAGGAAGATTGCCGGCGCCAGCGATATCGCGCCGAATATCAGCCCGCAGACGAAAATCGCGCTGCGTCCCTCGGGCCGGGTGGCGAAGCGGTCGGCTGCCCGGGTAAGCAGCCAGCGTGCCGAAAGGAAGGCGAGTACGGCGCCACCGAACGTGCCGAAGATGATCGCGAACAGCATCACCCGGTCCTGCGGCTGCTCCGGTTGAGCATGGCGACCACGACCTTCCTGGCGAACAGGCCCAGCGCATACATCAGCGCCGAGAATGCTGCCCAGGCGCCCAGGCTGACCAGTGCCCTGCGCGCACCCTCCTTCAGCAGGAAGGCGTCGTAGTCAGCCTCGGTGCGCAGTGTCTGGTGCTGCTCGTAGCGGAACAGACGGATGCCCCTGCAAGTCTCGCCGGGTTCCGGGTAGTAATACGGACCGCCGTCATCCGCGAGCTGGCGCCACTCCTGGCACTCGGGCGCCTGCAGGTCGGCGACGACGCCAGGATCGCGCGATGGCCAGATGGCGATGATGAGCACGATGGTCGCCACCAGGAATGACAGGGCGAACATGCCCCAGAAGCGCAGCCACGGACCAAGTCGCTGGATCATCGCGGGTTCCTCCCCGCCCGGACCGGGACCTGCCGGTGGCGGATCTGTGGCGATGTTGCAGGGCAGCCGCCCTGATTGGAATAAGGAATGTCCGTAGGCAGCCAGACTGGCATTTCAGCGCGGTGGACGCCACGCCGCCGGCAGCAGCACGGCGGTGCCGAGGCCAAATGCGACCAGCCACGCCAGCGCGGCCAGCCAGAGCATGGATTCGCGCTGGCCAGGCAGGATCCAGCCGCCGGCAACGCGCAGGGTCACCGCCACCGCCAGGGCGATCTGCAGCGCCTGCAGCAGCGCCGGCGAGGCGGGGAGCTCGCCCGCGCGCTGCCGCGCAACCCGCAGCAGCATGACCAGCGTAACGGTGCCGATGCCGCCCGCCGCCAGCGCATGCAGCGCCCCAGCATCCGGCGGCAGGATGAAGCCCAGGCGCTGCAGGCCAATCAGCACCAGCCCGAGGCCCAGCCAGAAAAAGCCGAGGTGCAGCGGCCAGGTCTCGGGATCGTTGAGCACGCGCAGGCTATGCCAGCGCAGCATCTGCGCCGCCAGCACGCCCGCCACGGCGAGCGCCACCAGACCCGCGGCGCGCCCCAGGCCCAGCATGTCCAGCACCAGCAGCGACAGCATGCCGGCGATGCCGGCCGCCTCCAGCCGTGGCCGCGGCACGACACGCAGCACCTGCCCCTGTGCACGCAGCGAGCCCACGGTCGCGGTCGGCACCGCGCGGCCACCCATCACCATCACCAGCAGCGACACCACGTACACCGACAGTGCCGCCGGATTCTGCGCCGGCACCGGCAACCAGCCCACCTCGGCCGCGTAGGTCGCCACCCCGGCGACGCCGAGCACCAGCATGATCACCGGAAAGGCCAGGTTGCGGGCACGCTTCACCGCATGGAAGCGCTGGAAGCCGAGTATCGCCACGGTCGCCGGGAAGGCCGCGCCCGCCAGCAGCTGCAGCCAGGGCAGCAGGCTCCCGGGCGGGGCGATCCACGCCAGTCGCCCCAGCAGCCACAGCAGCCAGAGCGTCACCACCTGCCGCCAGGGCAGTGCCGGGATCAGGTAGCCGGCAATCACCGCGAAGCTGTAGCCAAACACCATCTCCCGTCCATGCCAGGACGCGGAAGCCGCGGGCCAGTCGACGATGCCCTGGCGCACCGCCAGCCAGGCCAGCACATTGAGCGGTGCCAGCAGCAGCGCGGATGGAAAGAACAGCCGCCAGGGTTCGAACAGCCGTGCCAATGCCGGATTCCTAGCCGTAAGGGAGCATCGGGCCAGCGAGGCCCTGCAGGCGCTCCTCGTCGAGCAGCCGCACGGCCTTGCCCCGGGCGCTGATCACGCCCTGCTGGCGCAGCTGGGTCAGCACCCGGCTGACGGTCTCGGGTGCAAGCCGCAGGTGGTTGGCGATGTCCTCGCGCGACATGACCAGGGAAAATTCCGAGGACTGCCGGCCCTGCGCCCTGAGCCGGCCCGACAGGCTCTTGAGGAAAGCGGCGACGCGCACCACGGCGTTGTGGTCACCGGTGAGGCGGCCGGTGTAGAGCGCCGAACGGCTGGCAATGCGCAGCAGGCCGAGGATCAGTTCGGGAAACTGCTGCGAGAGCCGCAGCACTTCACTGAAGGAGAGGTAGCACACCGTGGAGGTGGTCAACGCGATGGCGTTGCCCGCATGCCGCCGCTGGTAGATCGAGGCGAAGCCGAGGACTTCACCCGGCAGGTGGAAGTTGAGGATGTGCTCGCGCCCGTCCACGTCGATCACCGTGGACTTCAGGCAGCCAGACCGAACCGCGAACAGCGAGGAAAACTCCTCGCCGGCGCGGAACAGCACCGCGCCGGCACGCAGCACGCGCTGCTGCGTGACCATGGACTCCACCTGCACGATCTGGCCTTCCGGGACACTCCCGGGCAGGCACCTGGCGGCAACCTGGCAGCGGCTGCAGGGCAGGATGCCATCAGGCTCGGCGCTACGCCGTCGTGCTGCCAGCGGACCAGTCCGGCCGCCGCCCGCCGCTGCGGACTTGCGCCCTGCCATGTGAAACCTCCTGGTGCGATGCTACCGGACGCACCGGGAGCCTACCACCGGGCATGGAGGGCGGCGGCGTGGCAGGTTCGCCGCCGCCCTCCCCCCGGCACGTACTGCGACTCGTCGCCTCAGTCGCGCGACTCCTTCGAGGCCGGCTTCAGCGGCACCGTCTTGTGCACCCAGTTCTTCGGATCCTCACGGCGGGCCGGCGACGGGATCACCAGCATTTCCGTCTGGCTGCGGCGCTCGTATTCGTCGAGGTCGATCTCGTAGCCCTGGGCGGCCCACTTGAAGCAGCGCTTGCGGAAAGCCATCTCCATGCTGTCGGTCTCGGTGAGGAACTCGTCGGAGAGCTTCGCCGGCGTGATCGGCGGCTTGAGGTCCTCGACCACCGAGAGATCCTCAACCACGGCCAGCTGGATACCCGCCATACGCTCGGCGTCGAACTGCGGCTCCTTCAGGTAGTTGCGGGCCTGCCAGCCGATGGCGCGGCTCAGCTTGCGGTCCACCGGCGTGCGCGCGGTGAAGTTGATCTGCGTCATGCCTTCCTTGAACGTCGGCTGGATGCGATGGCAGAGGCCCACCAGGCTGAACTCCAGCGCCACGCTGGTATTCAGCCGCTCCTCACTGAGCATCTTGGCCATTTCGCCGCTCTTCTGGTCCGGCTTCGGTGCCGGCTTGCGGCGGGTCACCCGTGCACCCCACTCGGATTCCTCCAGCGGGAAGTTCTCCAGCTTGGGGGTGCGCTTGGCACCGAACTGGCGGTGCACGAACTGCGTGTGGGCCGTGTCCAGCGAGTTCTCCTCGAACCGCATCCAGTTGGTCTTGGCTTCGAAGCCGTAGGGAATGCGGTGCCAGCCGACCGGATCGTCGTACTCGGGGAACAGGTCGGGGATGCGCGGGCGCTGGCTCTCGGGCAGGTCGCCGAGGAACACCCATACCCAGCCGTACTTTTCCTGCGTCGGATAGGCATCGACCCGCACGCGCTTGGGAATCGTGACTTCCGAGCCCATGGCGGGGATCAGGGTGCAGCGGCCGTCGCCGGCGAACTCCCAGCCGTGGTACGGACAGACGACGTTGCAGCCATTCATCTCGCCCCTGCCGAGCGAGGCGCCACGATGGCAGCAGACGTCGCTCAGGCAGACAGCCTTGTCCTTGTCGTCACGGAACAGCACGAAATCGCAGGCCAGCATGCGTACCTTCAGCGGCTTGTCCCTGCGCACTTCGGAGGCGGCGGCTGCCACGTACCAGTTGTTGATAAGCATTGGTCATCTCCTGGTTCAGTTGGTCCCGACAGCCGCCTGGGCGACTGCCCCAGGGACGGAAGTTACGCCGCGCCGGGCGCAGGAATCCCTGATGTACATCAGCCGATACCGAAAACGTGGTTGCAGCCTCCTGCTGCATTCCGCCAGCGGCGTACGGGATGCTCGCTACGTACAAGCCACTATGCGCCGGGCCTTGCCGATGATCCAGATCATCTGCATGCGCCCGCAATCCGGCAGGCTGCAATCGCCTGCTGCAACATCACGAGGAGAAGGCACGTGTACATCAACTTCTGGTATCCCATCGTCAGGAGCGAGGATCTGGCACCGGACATCCCGCAGAAGGTGCGGGTCCTTGGCTGCGACCTGGTGGCATTCCGCGACCAGCAGGGCCAGGCGCGCGTCCTCAGTGATACCTGCACTCACCGCGGTGCTTCCCTCGGCGGCGCCTGGTCCAACGCCGGCCAGCCACGCATCATCAACGGTTGCATCGTCTGCCCGTACCACGGCTGGGAGTTCGGCGGCGATGGCGAGTGCAAGGCTACGGCACCAAGCCCCCGGCACGCGCCAAGGTCGATTCCTATCCGACCGTGGAGAAGTACGGCATCGTGTTCGCGTTCCTCGGCGACCTGCCGGAGAGCGAGCGCCCGCCCCTGCTGCAGATCGAGGAGTACGGCCAGCCGGGCTGGCGTGCCAACCAGGTGCTGGTGCTCGAGGTCAACTACTACTACGAGCGCTCCATCGAGAACGGCCTCGACCCGGCGCACAACGAATTCGTACACCCGACCCACGGCCACCAGGGCGTCAACCGCGAGACCTACCGGGTGAACGAGTACGAGGTGGAGGACCACCGCCAGGGCTGGGGCTTCTGGTTCATGCACAAGTTCGACTCGCCGCCGCTGCCGCAGCGGGGTCATGTCACCGCGAAGGACAGCGATACGCCCTGGGGCGATGCCAAGACCCAGCGCACCAGGATATTCGCCGGCGGCGGCACCTACGGCCCGAACATCATGCCGACCTACATCAACCTGTCCGAGGACAAGATGTTTCGCCAGTACTTCTTCGAGCAGCCGGTGGATGCGCACAGGACGAAGATATTCTTCCTCAACATGCGCAACTTCCTGCTCGACCCGGACAACGATGCGCCGATCCACGCGCGCAACAAGGTCATCGCCGGGCAGGACATCGCACTGCTGCTCGAGGTCAACCCGGCCATGACGCCGCTCAGCAAGTCGAAGGAGGTGCTGATGCCCGCCGACAAGGCCATCGCCACCTACCGCGAGTGGCTGCGCAGCTTCGATGACCGCGGCTGGCGCATCGACTGGAAGGAGTTCACCAGGCGCCACGGCCTCGACAAGGCCTATGCGATTCCCTCACCGGGCCGCCGCACTTCAGGCAACTGGGTACTGGACCCGGTGCCACTACTGAAGAACCGGGCGGAGCGCGACCTCAAGGACCGCGACGAAGCCGCCTGACGCGCTAAGATGCGGCAAGGGCCGGTGCCGGCGGGCAGACCGGTGCCGGCCCCGTTTCATCTGCGGAGGGATGACGATGGGTGAGCAGAGCCGCAAGGTCTTCGATCGCCTCTACGGCCGGGCAAAGCGGCCGGAGGATCTTCCCTGGCATCGTGCGCAGCCGCCCGCCCTGCTGGTCGAGGCGCTCGACGCGCGTGCTGCGCCCGGACTGGCCCTCGATGTCGGCTGCGGCGCCGGCACCTACTCGGTTTACATGGCAAAGCGCGGCTATCGCGTCACCGGCGTGGACTTCATGCCGCAGGCCGTCAGCCTGCTCACGGAGCAGGCCAGCAAGGAGGCGCTGGACATCACCGCCGTCCAGGCAGACGTCACCACATGGGCGGCACCAAACCCCTTCGACGTGGTTCTCGACGTCGGCTGCCTGCACAGCCTGGCAGGCGCACAGCATGCGGCGTACAAGGCGCGCCTGCTGCAGTGGCTGGCACCGGGCGGCGACTTCATCCTCGTGCACTGTGCCAGCCGCGGCTGGTGGGACCGCTGGCCGGTTGGCCCGAACCGTATTGCCCACGACCGCATCGAGCGCCTGTTCGGGCCCGAGCTGGTCCTGCGTGCCTACCGGCCCGAACTGCTCACGGGCATGCCGCTGTTCATGGGACGCAGCGCGCTGGTCGGCCGCTACTGGCTGCGTCGCGAGCGCTGAGTCGGCGACATCGCGGCGATTTCAGTCGCCGGTGGCCTCCCCGGCCGGCGGCTTCGGCATGATCGTCCACAGGATGAGGTAGACGATGATCCCGGGCACCACGACACTCATCACGGTGATCAGCGAGAAGAAAAAGCGGCCGACGAGCGGGTCCCAGCGCAGCCAGTCGGCGCAGCCCGCGCACACTCCGGCGATCACCTTGTTCCGCGAGCGGCGGAACGGGCCACGGGGCTGCTTCAGGGGTGTTTCCATGGCGCAGATGGTAATCCTGCATCGGACATGAAAACAGCGTTTTGTACTGCAATTTCAGGGGTTTTCGTAGGTACATTCCACGGGATCGAGGCATCGGGTCGTCTGCTATAAAAATCCCGTCCAACAAGAAACCCTCTGGCAGGAGACGGCTATGTACATCAATTTCTGGTATCCGATGGTCCGCAGCGAGGACCTGAGTCCCGACAAGCCCGAGAAGGTCAAGGTTCTCGGCCTGAACTTCGCGGTGTTCCGTGACAGCGAGGGCGTTGCCCGCACGCTGAGCGACACCTGTACCCATCGCGGCGGCTCCCTCAGCGGCCCCTGGGAACTGCCGACGCAGCCGCGCATCGTCAATGGCTGCGTCGTCTGCCCCTACCACGGCTGGGAGTTCGGCGGCGATGGCGAGTGCAAGAACATCCCCTCCATCGGCTACGGCACCAAGCCCCCGGCACGCGCCAAGGTCGATTCCTAT
>QUBU01000017.1 GCA_014337915.1 Gammaproteobacteria bacterium | reverse complement strand
GCGCGGTCGCGCCTGGCGTCGTCATCTACCTGGTGCTGTGGCTGATGCTGCCGCCGCCGGAGTGAGTGAGGGCACCAGACTTTCAGATGCAGATGGCGCATTGCTCGTGACCACGCTCGACACGCCGGGCGTGCTGGGCATCCCGGGACCCGCCGCCGGCGCATTGCGCAGGTGAATGAGGCAAGATTGGCCTCCTTGGCGGCCGTGAGCAGCCGCCGGCCGCCAATCCGTACCCGCCGATCCCCATGACAGCATCACCAGGCAGCCTGGCAGCCTCTTCGTCATCACCGCGCCCTCGGGCGCCGGCAAGACCACGCTGACGCGTGGCCTGCTGGCGGCCGACCCGGGGCTGCGGTTCTCGGTCTCCTTCACCACCCGGGCACCGCGCGCCGGCGAGCATGACGGGCGCGACTATCGCTTCGTCGACCGCGCGCGCTTCGAGGCGATGATCGCCGCCGGCGAGCTGCTCGAGTACGCGGAGGTGTTCGGCAACTACTACGGCACCGGCCGGGCGCAGGTCGAAGCGCACACCAGCGCCGGCCACCACGTGCTGCTCGACATCGACTGGCAGGGCGCCCGCCAGGTGCGCCAGCGCATGCCGCAGAGCGTGCTGATCTTCATCATGCCGCCATCGCTCCCCGAGCTGGAGCGCCGCCTGCGGGGCCGGGCCACGGACAGCGACGAAGTCATCCGCCGCCGGCTCGCCGAGGCGCAGTCGGACATGACCCACTGGCCGGAATTCGACTACGTGGTGATCAACGACGACCGCGACGCCGCCCTGGCCGCGCTGCAGGCCATCCTCGCCGGCCGCGGCGCCGCCAGCCGGACCACGGACCCCGCTACCCGGCGCCGCGCCGCCGCAGTCCTCGCCACCTGAGCGTCTATAAGGAGCCGTAAGGGCGCCCACCCGCGCCCGGCCGGTTGCGCCCCGCCGCCCGCCCGGTTAGCCTTTGCAGCCCCAAAACGACCCGCCCGGACCTTTCCCATGGCCAGAATCACCGTCGAAGACTGCCTCGGCAACGTCGAAAACATCTTCGAGCTCGTCATGGTCGCGGCCAAGCGCGCCCGCCGGCTCGCCAACGGTGCCCCGGCCCAGCTCGACTGGGAAAACGACAAGCCCACCGTACTGGCGCTGCGCGAAATCGCCGAAGGCCTGGTCGGCCCGGAGATCCTCACCGAGGCCGACCCGACGCCGGCCGACCTGTTCGCCACCGAGCAGGCCAACGATCTGCTGGCCAACCAGCCGATCAACATGAACGACGATTCCGACCTCATCTGAGGTCGTGCCGCAACGCGCCGGCATCGCGGCCGCAGGGCCGCCAGCGCCCCGCGACTCCTTGAAATAAGCCCGGAAAGGGCTACCCCGCCCCGTTAGAATCCATTCATGGACTACGGGGCAATGCTGCTCGAAAGGCTGCCGCTGGTGGGCCGGCGCAACTTCGGGTTGCGCCAGCTGCTCGCACGCCTCGAATACCTGCCGGCCGACCAGCTCAAGCGCATCGAAACCGCCTACGAGTTCGCCGCCGCCGCCCACGCCGGCCAGAAGCGCCGCTCCGGGGAGCCTTACATCACGCATCCGGTGGCGGTCGCCAGCATCCTCGCGCAGCTGCGCCTCGACCACCAGACCATCGAGGCGGCGCTGCTGCACGACGTCATCGAAGACACGCCGGCGGCGAAGAACGACATCCAGAAGTGCTTCGGCCCCGAGGTCGCGGCCCTGGTGGACGGCGTCAGCAAGCTCGACCAGCTCTCCTTCACCAGCCGCGCCGAGGCGCAGGCGGAGAGTTTCCGCAAAATGATGCTGGCGATGGTGGAGGACATCCGCGTCATCCTCGTCAAGCTGGCCGACCGGCTGCACAACATGCAGACGCTGGAGGCCATGCCGCCGGAGAAGCAGGGTCGCATCGCCCGCGAGACGCTCGAGGTCTACGCGCCGATCGCCAACCGGCTCGGCATCAACACCGTGAAGACCGAGCTGGAGGACCTCGGCTTCCGCCATGCCTACCCGTACCGCTACCGGGTGCTGGACCGGGCGGTGCGCCGGGCCGAGGGCAACCAGCGCCAGTTCGTCGGCAAGATCGAGGACCGGCTGCAGAAGGCGCTGCAGGAAGCGGGCATCGCCGGCAAGGTGGTGGGGCGCAAGAAGCACCTGTACAGCATCTACCGCAAGATGCTGCGCAAGAAACAGTCGCTCTCGGAAATCGCCGACGTGTTCGCCTTCCGGCTCATCATGCCCGACGTCGACAGCTGCTACCGCGGCCTCGGCATCGTACACCAGCTCTACAAGCCGATGCCGGGACGGTTCAAGGACTACATCGCCATCCCGCGAGTCAACGGCTACCAGTCGCTGCATACCGTGCTGCTCGGGCCCAACGGCATCCCCATCGAGGTGCAGATCCGCACCGAGCAGATGGACCGCATCGCCGAGAGCGGCATCGCCGCGCACTGGCAGTACAAGGAGCCGGGCAACGAGCGCGAGGCCGTGCCGCCACAGGCGCGCGCGCGGGAATGGCTCGCCAGCATCAGCGAGATGCAGCAGGCGGCGGACTCCGAGGAATTCCTCGAGCACGTCAAGGTCGACCTCTATCCCGACAAGGTCTACGTGTTCACGCCCAAGGGTGACATCCTGCGCCTGCCCCGTGGCGCCACCTGCGTGGACTTCGCCTATGCGGTGCACACCGACGTCGGCAACCGCTGCGTGGCTGCCAAGATCGACCGGCGGCTGGTGCCGCTGCGCACCGCGCTCAACAACGGCGAGACGGTGGAGATCATCACCGCCAAGACCGCGCGCCCCAATCCGGCCTGGGTGAACTTCGTGGTCTCGGCCAAGGCGCGGGCGGCCATCCGCCAGTTCCTCAAGAACCTGCAGCAGAGCGAGGCGCGCGAACTCGGCCGGCGCCTGCTCGACCAGTCGCTGCGCGACTTCCGTTCCGCGCTGCGCAAGGTCAGCCGCGAGCAGATGCAGAAGCTGCTCGATGAGCTCGGACTCGGCAGCACCAACGAACTCTTCGAGCAGATCGGCCTCGGCGAGCGCCTGGCGCCGGTGGTCGCCAAGGTGCTGCTGCAGGAAGGCGCCGAGACCGATGCGGTTCCGGCCGGCGAGGCCGCGGGCGCGACGGGCAAGCCTTCACCCATCACCATCGCCGGCACCGAGGGCCTGGTGGTGAGCTATGCGCGCTGCTGCCACCCGCTGCCGGGCGACCCGATCATGGGCTACCTCAGCGCCGGGCGCGGCGTGGTCATCCACCGCAATACCTGCGGCAACCTCAGCGAATACCGCAAGCAGCCGCACAAGTGGATCCCGGTGACCTGGGAGAAGGACATCGACCGCGACTTCTCCAGCGAGATCCGCGTCGATGTCGACAACAAGCCCGGCGTGCTGGCCGAGGTCGCCGCGCGTATCGGCGATGCGGGCTCCAACATCGAGCAGGTCTCGGTGGACGAGCGACTCGAGGACGCCGCGGTGTTGGTGTTCTCCATCCTGGTGCGTGACCGCAAGCAGCTCGCGCAGGTCATCCGCAGCATCCGCCACATGGCAGCGGTGAAGAAGGTTACCCGCAGCTGCGCCTGACGATGGTGCCCGGCGGCTGAATGACGGATCATTGTCGCCGGTCCCGGATCCCGCCGGCCGCATCGAGGTCTTCCATGGCAAAGCAGGTCATCAGCACGGCGCAGGCGCCCGCCGCCATCGGCGCCTATTCCCAGGCCATCCGCGCCGGCGGCATGGTCTATATTTCCGGCCAGATTCCGCTGGATCCGGCCAGCGGCCAGCTGGTCGGCGGCGACATCCGCGCGCAGATCCACCAGGTATTCCGCAACCTGGCGGCGGTGGCTGCCGCCGCGGGGCTGGGGCTCGACAGCGCCGTGAAGGTCACCGTGTTCCTCACCGACCTCGGTCACTTCGCGGCGGTGAACGAGATCATGGCGGAATACTTCCCACAGCCGTTCCCGGCCCGCGCCGCGATCGGCGTATCGGCCCTGCCGAAGGGCGCGGCGGTGGAGGCCGACGCCATCCTCGCTGGCTGACCGGCCCGCCGTGGCGACGCCTGCCGCGATCCCCCGGGAGCTCACCGAGCTGCGCGGTGTCGGCCCGGCGCTGGCGGAAAAGCTCGCGCGCCTCGGTGTCACGCGGCCGGAGGACCTGCTGTTCCTGCTGCCACAGCGCTACGAGGACCGCACGCGGCTGGTGCCCATCGGTGCGCTGGTCCCGGGCAGTCGCGCAGTGGTGGCGGGCGAGGTGGCGCTGGCCGAGATCGTGTTCCGCCGCCGCCGCAGCCTGCTTTGCCGCATCAGCGACGGCACCGGCATGCTCACGCTGCGCTTCTTCTACTTCAGCAAGGCACAGCAGGAGCAGCTGGCGCGCGGCCGGCGCCTGCTGTGCTTCGGCGAGGCCCGCAGCGGACCGGGTGGCCTGGAGATGGTGCACCCGGAATACCAGTTCCTCGGCGCGGAGGAGCAGGTCAGCCTGGAGCAGGCACTGACACCGGTCTACCCGACCACCGAGGGCCTGCAGCAGTTCCGGCTGCGCAGCCTCGCGACCCAGGCGCTGGAGCGCTACCTGCCGCTGCTGCCTGACTGGCTGGAGGGCCGGCTGCCGGAAGGCACGGCGCTGCCGGGCCTGCGCGAGGCGCTGCAGGTCCTCCACCGGCCGCCGCCGGGAGTCGACCTCGCCCGCCTCGCCGCCGGCCGTCACCCGGCGCAGCGCCGGCTCGCGCTGGAGGAGATGCTGGCGCAGCACCTCAGCCTGCGGCGACTGCGCGAGCACGCCCGCAGGGAAGCCGCCACGCCGCTGCCTGCGGTCGATGGCCTGCGCGAGCGCTTCCTGGCCGGCCTCGGTTTCGGACTGACCGCCGGCCAGCAGGAAGCGCTCGCGGCGATCGACGCCGACCTCGCGCAGCCGCGGCCGATGCTGCGCCTGGTGCAGGGCGATGTCGGTTGCGGCAAGACCGTGGTCGCGGCGGCAGCGGCGCTGCGCGCGGTCGAGAATGGCCACCAGGTCGCGGTCATGGCTCCCACGGAGCTGCTCTCCGAGCAGCACCGGCGCAGCTTCAGCCGCTGGCTGGAGCCGCTGGGCATCGAGGTCACCTGGCTGAGCGGCAGCCTCGGGCGCCGCGAACGCCAGCACGCGCTCGAGGCCATCGGCAGCGGGCGCGGCCAGGTGGTGATCGGCACTCATGCCCTGTTCCAGGAGGGCGTGGACTACCGCAGCCTGGCGCTGATGATCGTCGACGAACAACACCGCTTCGGTGTCCACCAGCGCCTCGCGCTGATGCAGAAGGGCGCCACCGGCGGCCAGCACCCGCACCAGCTGGTGATGACGGCCACGCCGATCCCGCGCACCCTGGCCATGACCCTGTACGCGGACCTGGACAACTCCGTGATCCGCGACATGCCGCCGGGCCGCCAGCCGGTGCAGACCATCGCGCTGCCCGACCGGCGCCGCGCCGAGGTGGTGACGCGGGTGCGAGAGGCGGCCCGCGCCGGAAACCGTGCCTACTGGGTCTGCCCGCTGATCGAAGACTCCGGGGAACTCGACTACCAGGCCGCCGAGTCCACGCATGCCATGCTGGCCGAGGCGCTGCCCGAGCTGGCGGTGGGCCTGGTGCACGGCCGCATGCGGCCCGAGGACAAGGACGCGGTGATGCGCGCCTTCGCCGCCGGCAAACTGCAGCTGCTGGTGGCGACCACGGTCATCGAAGTCGGCGTCGATGTGCCGGAAGCGACGCTGATGATCATCGAGAACGCCGAACGCATGGGCCTCGCCCAGCTCCACCAGCTGCGCGGTCGCGTCGGCCGCGGCGCGGCCGCCAGCCACTGCGTGCTGCTCTACCAGGCGCCGCTCGCGGAGCTGGCGCGCCAGCGCCTGGAGGTGATGCGCGAAACCAGTGATGGCTTCGTGGTGGCACAGAAGGACCTGGAACTGCGCGGACCCGGCGAAGTCCTCGGCACGCGGCAGACCGGCCTGGCCCAGTTTCGCGTCGCCGACCTGCTGCGCGATGCCGACCTCGTGCCGCAGGTGCAGCGCCTGGGCCGCGAGCTGCTCGACGCCGACCCGGGCCTCGCCGAATCGCTGATCCGCCGCTGGATCGGCGACGCCGACCGCTACGGGAACGTATGATCCGCCCATGGCAACGGCACGGCTGCCGAAAACCTGATCCATGGCCCAGCCCCGACCGCGATCAACCCCGGTGAACCAGCCCGCGAGGCAACCCGCCAGCAGCGGCGCGGCGCTGCGCCAGTACGCGCGGCTGATGCGCCTGGACCGCCCGGTGGGCATCTGGCTGCTGCTGTGGCCCACGCTGTGGGCGCTGTGGATCTCGGGCGATGGACGCCCGCAGGCGGCAATCTTCAGCGTGATGGTGCTCGGCGTGGTGGTGATGCGTTCGGCAGGCTGCGTCATCAACGACTGGGCCGACCGCGACCTCGACCCGCAGGTCGAGCGCACCCGCGACCGGCCTCTGGCCACGGGGCTGGTTTCGCCGCAGGAAGCGCTCGGGCTGTTCGTGGCGCTGTCGCTGGTGGCGATCGCACTCGCCCTGCAGCTCAACCGCCTCGCCCAGCTGCTCGCGGTGGCCGGCGGCCTGCTGACGGTGATCTACCCGTTCATGAAGCGCATCATCGCCGCCCCCCAGCTGGTGCTCGGTGCGGCCTTCGGCTGGAGTGTGCCGATGACTTTTGCCGCGCAGACGGATGCGGTGCCGCGGCTCGCCTGGCTGCTGTGGCTCGCGGTGGTGGTCTGGGCGCTGATCTACGACACCATGTACGCGATGGCGGACCGCGCCGATGACCTCAAGGCAGGGGTGAAGTCCACCGCCATCCTGTTTGGCAGCGCCGATGTCTTCATCGTCAGCCTGCTGATGATCCTGCTGGTGCTGGCCCTGGCGCTGGCCGGACAAATGGCAGCGCTGGGGCCCTGGTACTTCGGTTCGCTGCTGGTGGCCGCGGCGCTGATGCTGCACGAGCGCCGGCTGATCAGCGACCGCGATCCGGCGCGCTGCTTCCAGGCCTTCCTGCACAGCCACTGGGTCGGCGCCGCGGTGTTTGCCGGCATCCTGCTCGACTACACCTTCCGGCCGGCCTGACGCTACAGCGTCCGCGCCGCGGCCCAGACCTCGACCTCCGCAGCACCCGCCGCCCGCAGGGCACGTAGCAGCGCCGCAACCGTGCTGCCGGTGGTGACCACATCATCCAGCACGGCGATGCGCAGGCCGGTGCAGTCGCCTGCCACGAAGGCATCGCGGACGTTGCGTCGGCGCGCGGCGCGGCTGAGGCCCGACTGGCCGGCCGTGGCCCGGCGACGTGCGGCCAGCCGCGGCATCAGCGGCAGGCCCAGCCGCTCCGCGACCGGCCGGGCCAGCTCCAGCGCCTGGTTGTAGCCGCGCTCGGCGAGCCGGGCCGGGTGCAGCGGCACGGGCAAAAGCACCTGCGGCCCGCTTGCCGCTGCGGGTGACGCGGCGACGGAGCGGGCCGCCAGGGCGGCGGCCAGCAACTCGCCCAGCGCCCGGGCATAGGGCAGCCGCCGGTGGAACTTGGCACCCAGCACCAGCCGGTCCACGGGATATTCATAAGAGAGCGGCGCGAACACCCCCCCGGGCACCACCGGGGGCGGCAGCCAGGGCAGGTCGGCCACACAGGCCGCACAGACCAGGCCCGTGCCGCTCGGTGCATTGCAAAGCACGCAGCGCCGGGGCAGCAGCCAGGCGAGCCACTCGTCGACTTTGCTCATGTACCCAGGTTGACAGCCACGGGGGCGGTTTCGATACTGCCAGCCTTGCCGCCATGGCCTGGCAGCGCCAGCACCCAAAGGCCCCATTCCAGAGAGATTCGAGGTCACCCCGGTGTCCGAAACTTCTGCCATCCGCAACGACTGGACCCTCGACGAGGTCTGGGCGCTCGCCCGCCTGCCGTTCAACGACCTGCTGTTCCGCGCCCACACGATCCATCGCCAGCACTTCGACCCCAATGCCGTGCAGGTCAGCACCCTGGTCAGCGTGAAGACCGGCGGCTGCCCGGAAGACTGCGCCTACTGCCCGCAGAGCGTGCACTACGACACCGGTGTCGACGCCGGGCACATGATGGACAGCGCCGAGGTCCTCGAGCGCGCCCGTGCGGCAAGGGCCGGCGGCGCCACCCGCTTCTGCATGGGCGCGGCCTGGCGCTCCCCCAAGCCACGGCAGGTGGAACAGTTCGCCGGGCTGATCCGCGAAGTGAGCGCGCTCGGGCTGGAAACCTGCGCCACGCTCGGCATGCTGAGCGAGCCCCAGGCCCGCCAGCTGAAGGATGCCGGGCTCGATTACTACAACCACAACCTCGATACCTCCGAGCGCCACTACCCACAGGTCATCAGCACCCGCAGCTACCGCGACCGGCTGGAAACGCTGCAGCACGTGCGCAATGCCGGCCTCAAGGTCTGCTGCGGCGGCATCATCGGCCTGGGCGAGGAACTGCGCGACCGCGTGGAGCTGCTGCATACCCTGGCGACGCTGCCGGCGCACCCGGACAGCGTACCGATCAACCAGCTGGTACAGGTCGAGGGTACGCCGCTGTCCGGCACCGCGGCCGTGGATCCGCTGGACTTCGTGCGTGTCATCGCGCTGGCGCGCATCCTGATGCCGGCCTCGCATGTGCGACTCTCGGCCGGGCGCACCGACATGAGCGACGAGATGCAGGCGCTGTGTTTCTTCGCGGGTGCGAACTCGCTGTTCTTCGGCGAGCGCCTGCTGACCACCCCGAACCCGGCGGCCGACCGGGACCAGCTGCTGCTGGATCGCCTGGGGCTGCGCCCCGAGCCGCTGGCCGCCGGCGGCCACTAGGCCCGGCGCCGGGCAGCACAGCGCCATGGGCGGGCAGGTGTCCGGCCCCGAGCGCAAGGCCGTCGCCCGGGCCTTTGGCAAGGCCGCCGCGGGCTATGCGGCGGCCGATTTCATCCACGCCGAGATCCGCGAGCGGCTGCTCGAGCGCCTGGAACTGGTCAGGCTGGAACCCCACGTCGTCCTCGACCTGGGTGCCGGGCCACCCGAGGCGACCGCAGCACTCGCCACGCGCTACCCGCAGGCCCAGCTGCTGGCGCTCGACCTGGTGCCGGCCATGCTCGGCGCTGCCGCCCGGCCCTGGGCCCGCCTCTGCGCGGATGCCGCGCGGCTGCCGCTCGCCGACCGATCGGTCGACCTGGTGGTCGCCGGCATGCTGCTGCACTGGTGCCAGGATCCCGATGCGGTCCTCGTCGAACTGCGTCGCATCCTGCGCGCACCCGGGCTGCTGCTGCTGTCGACCCTGGGCCCGCAGACCCTGCACGAGCTGCGCAGGGCATGGAGGCAGGTGGACCCGCATACCCACACGCTGGCATTCACCGACATGCACAACCTCGGCGATGCGCTGATCCGCGCCGGCTTCGCCGAGCCGGTGGTGGATGCGGAGACCCTGACCGTGACCTACCGGGATGCGCGGCGCATGTTCGCCGACCTGCGTGGCGTCGGTGCCGCCGACCTCGGGCCGCTGCGCCGACGCAGCCTCACCGGGCCGGGCCGCTGGCGCGCCATGCTGCAGGCCCTCGAAGGCGCGCGCGGCGAAGACGGCAGCCTGCCGGCCACGCTGGAGGTCGTCTACGGCCAGGCATGGACCAGCGACGGCGCCCGGGCACGGGGCAACCATGGCGAGTTCGAGATTCCGCTGGAGCGTCTGCGCCGGCGACCATCCTGAGAACAGCGGGCAGACCTCGGAAAGCCTGAATTGCGCGTATTCCGGGCATCCCTTACCATAGCCCCGGCTTGCCGGGCGGGGTTCCGGTTTCAGGGAGGCGCGACAAGAAGCCGGAAGGACCGTCTGTGCACCTGCTCGAGCTCAGTCCCAATTGCTCTCTCACGCCTCGTACCGCCACGCTTTTTTTTTGCTCGGCCGCGGCTCTGGCCCTGGCGACTGCCGCGGCCTGCACGGCCGTGGGCCTGTGGCCGGTGTTGCCGTTCGCCGGCCTGGAACTGCTCGGGCTGGGCACGGCGCTGGCGCTGAGCCTGCGCCGCGGGCGGGTCCGCGAGCGGATCAGCATCGACGAGCGCGACGTGGTGGTTGCCCGCAGCAACGGACCCCACCAGGTCGAGGTCCGCTTCATCCGGGCCTGGACCCGGGTGCAGCTGCGGCCCGCAGCCCATGCCAGCTGGCCAAGCCGGCTGTTGCTGGGCTCCATGGGCCGGACGGTGGAGGTGGGCTCGTTCCTGACGGAGACGGAGCGCCAAAGCCTCCGCAAGCGGCTGGCGGAGCTGATTCCGCTGCCGCAGGCCACCGAGTGAAGGTTTTGCATTGTCCTGGTTGACCAGTTTGTAGGAACACACGATGTCGTCACCGCTGTCCACCCGTGCCCGAGTCCTGGCCGCCATCTGCGGGCTGCTGGCCCTGCCCGCCGCCAACGCCGCCTGGCAGCTCAACCTGCCGCCTGGCGTCACCGAGATCAGCCGTCGCGCCTACGACCTGCACATGCTGGTGCTGTGGGTCTGCGTGGTGGTTGGCGGCGCGGTCTTCGCCGTGATGATTTATGCGCTGGTGACCTTCCGCAAGTCCAAAGGCGCCAGGGCGGCCACCTGGGACCACAGCACGACAGCGGAAATCATCTGGACGGCCCTGCCGGTGCTGGTCCTGGTGTTCCTGGCAGTGCCGGCAGCACGCGACCTGGTGTTCATCGAGGACACGCGCGGCTCCGAGATGACCATCAAGATCACCGGCTTCCAGTGGAAGTGGAACTACGAGTACGTCGACCAGGGCGTGAACTTCTACAGCAGCCTCGCGCAGACCAGCAACGTGGCCCGCCAGCGCAACTCCGGCATCGACCCCAATTCCGTCGAGCATTACCTGCTGGAGGTTGACCGGCCGCTGGTGATCCCGGCCGGGGTGAAGATCCGCTACCTGCTGACCTCAAACGACGTGAACCACGCCTGGTGGATGCAGCCCTTCGGCATCAAGCGTGACGCCATCCCGGGCTACATCAACGAGGGCTGGTTCAAGGTGGACGAGCCCGGCACCTATCGCGGCCAGTGCGCGGAACTCTGCGGCAAGGACCACGGCTTCATGCCCATCGTGGTCGAGGTGCTGCCGAAGGAGAAGTTCGAGGCCTGGCTGGCTGAACAGAAGGCTGGCACCCAGGTCGCCACCGCGCCGGCTGTCACGTCCGTCGTCGCCACCAGCGGTACCTGAGCCGGACCGCCGGAAACCGTAAACCAGAGAACGCGATCAACGGCGGCCTGGCACGCCACGCCGAGCCAGGCCGCAGCAAGGGAGCAGGAAGCATGAGCGCCACGCAACACGCCGAGCACAAGCACGACCACAGCCACGGCCATGACGACCACGACCATGGCCCGCCGCGGGGCTTCATGCGCTGGGTCACCACGACCAACCACAAGGACATCGGCACCCTGTACCTGGTCTTCGCCCTGGTGATGCTGTTCGTCGGCGGCGCCATGGCCCTGGTGATCCGCGCCGAGCTGTTCGAGCCCGGGCTGCAGTTCGTCCACCCGGACTTCTTCAACCAGATGACGACCATCCACGCGCTGATCATGCTGTTCGGCATGATCATGCCGGCGTTCGCCGGCTTCGCGAACTGGATGATCCCGATGATGATCGGCGCCCCCGACATGGCGCTGCCACGGCTGAACAACTGGTCGTTCTGGCTGCTGCCGTTCGCCGCCGTCATGCTGCTGTCGACGCTGCTAATGCCGGGCGGTGGCCCGGCCTCCGGCTGGACGATGTACCCGCCACTGGTGCTGCAGACCGGCGATGCCTTCCCGTTCCTGATCTTCTCGGTGCACCTGCTGGGCATTTCCTCGATCATGGCGTCGATCAACATCATCGTCACCATCATGAACATGCGCGCGCCCGGCATGACGCTGATGAAAATGCCGCTGTTCGCCTGGACCTGGCTGATCACCGCCTACCTGCTGATCGGCGCCATGCCGGTGCTGGCCGGCGGCGTCACCATGCTGCTCACCGACCAGTTCTTCGGCACCAGCTTCTTCCAGGCGGCCGGCGGTGGCGATCCAGTGCTGTTCCAGCACATCTTCTGGTTCTTCGGCCACCCGGAGGTCTACATCATCATCCTGCCGGCCTTCGGCATCGTCTCGCAGATCATCCCGACGTTCTCGCGCAAGCCGCTGTTCGGCTATGACTCGATGGTCTACGCCACCGCTGCGATCGGCTTCCTCTCCTACATCGTCTGGGCCCACCACATGTTCACGGTCGGCATGCCGCTGGCGGGCGAGATGTTCTTCATGCTGTCGACCATGCTGATCGCCATTCCGACCGGCGTGAAGATCTTCAACTGGACCGCCACCATGTGGAAGGGTTCGATCAGCTTCGAGACCCCGATGCTGTTCGCCGTGGGCTTCCTGTTCATGTTCAGCATCGGCGGCTTCTCCGGCCTGATGATGGCGCTGGTGCCGGTGGACTTCCAGTACCACGACACCTACTTCATCGTCGCGCATTTCCACTACGTGCTGGTGCCGGGCGCGCTGTTTGCCGCCATCGGCGGCGCGTACTACTGGCTGCCGAAGTGGACCGGCCACATGTACGATGAAACGCTTGGCCGCGTGCACTTCTGGCTGTCGACAATCTTCGTCAACCTGCTGTTCTTCCCGCAGCACTTCCTCGGCCTGGCGGGCATGCCGCGCCGCATCCCGGACTACGCCACGCAGTTCGCCGACTGGAACATGTGGTCGAGCATCGGCGCCTTCGGCTTCGGCTTCAGCCAGCTGCTGTTCGTCTGGGTGGTGATCAAGTGCGTCCGCGGCGGCGCCCGGGCCACCTCGCAGGTCTGGGACGAGGCCAAGGGCCTGGAGTGGACCGTGCCTTCGCCGGCGCCCTACCACACCTTCCAGCAGGCCCCGGACGTCAAGTGAACCGGGAGCAGCAGCAACTGCAGCGGCGCGTGCGGCGCAACGCCTGGCTGCTGGCGCTGCTGGCGCTGGCGGTCTACGCCAGCTATTTCCTCATCGAGGCCACGCGCCACGCGGCGGGCTGATGCGGGCATGATCGCCGAGCCGGAAAAGCGCAGCCACCGCCGCCTCACGTTCAGGCTGGGCCTGATGGCCGTGGCGATGTTCGGCTTCGGCTTCCTGCTGGTGCCGTTCTACTACCTGCTCTGCGACATCACCGGCATCGGCGGTCGGCCGGCGGTAGTGGCCGCCCCAGCCCCCTCCGCAGTGGATGCGCAGCGCCGGGTGGCGGTGGAGTTCGTCGCCACGGTCAACGAGTACGCGCCCTGGGAATTCCGCCCGGAGACCAGCTCCATCGAGGTGGAGCCCGGCAAGCTCTATGACGTGGCGTTCCTGGCCCGCAACCTGACCGATCATCACCTGGTGGGCCAGGCCGTGCCGAGCATCGCCCCGGGCGAAGGCGCGAAATATTTCAGGAAGACCGAGTGCTTCTGCTTCCAGGAGCAGGAGTTCGCGCCCGCGGAGCAGCGCGACCTCAGGGTTCAGTTCTACCTCGACCCGGCCCTGCCGAAGTACGTCGACCGCATCACCCTCTCGTATACGCTCTACGTGAAACCCCAGGCCGCAGCCACGGCCGCGTCCCGCAGCTGAAGGAAGGATCGCAATGGCTCACGCCACCGCCCAGAAGTACTACGTTCCCCATGGCACCCACTGGCCCATCATCGGGTCCGTCGCGCTGTTCACGCTGCTCATCGGCTTCTCGGTGCTGCTGAACGGCACCAGCGGTGGGGAGTGGCTCATGGTGGCCGGCTTCCTGATGCTGGTCTTCATGATGTTCCGCTGGTTCGGCCAGGTCATCGGCGAGAGCGAGGGCGGGCTCTACAACCTGCAGGTCGACCGCTCGTTCCGCATGGGCATGGGCTGGTTCATCTTCTCCGAGGTCATGTTCTTCGCCGTGCTGTTCGGCGCCCTGTTCTACGCGCGGCAGCTGTCACTACCCTGGCTAGGCGGCGAGGGCACCGACCCCTGGACCAACCTGTTCCTGTGGCGGGGCTTCGAGAACGAGTGGCCGTCCAATGGCCCGGGCCAGATCGGCGGCCATTTCGAGACCATGGCGGCCTGGGGCATCCCGGCGCTGAACACGGCGATCCTGCTCACCAGCGGCGTGACGCTGACCATCGCCCACCACGCGCTGAAGGCGAACCACCGCGGCAAGGTGGCCTTCTGGCTGGCCTGCACCTTCATCCTCGGCTTCATCTTCCTCGGCTTCCAGGCCTACGAGTACAACCACGCCTTCACCGAGCTGAACCTGACCCTGAAGAGCGGCATCTACGGCACGACGTTCTTTATGCTGACCGGCTTCCACGGCCTGCACGTGACCATCGGCGCCATCATGCTGACGGTGATCTGGCTGCGCTGCCTGCGTGGCCACTTCACGCCGGACCGCCACTTCGCCTTCGAGGGTGTGGCCTGGTACTGGCACTTCGTCGACGTGGTCTGGCTGGGCCTGTTTATCTTCGTCTACTGGCTCTAGCGAGCGCGCCCGGTCAGCGGCTGGTGACGCCGTGCGGCTCGATCCAGCCGGCGTACCAGGCGATGAACAGGAACAGGAACAGCGCCACTGACAGGGCGATGCGGATGGTCAGCGCGTTGAGCACGCGCCTGGAGCCGTCGCGGTCCTTCATCAGGAAAAAAAGTCCCGAGCCGAGGCTCGCGAGGATGCCCAGAAGAAGGACAATGACCACCAGTTTCATCTGCGCCACCGCAAGCCGCCGGCATGACGGCGTCCAGGGCACGCTAAACCGTGAGTGGTCCAAGAGCAAGGTTCCGACCGCCCTGGTGGGCGACGCTGGGCACCCTGGCGCTGTCCGGCCTGTTCGTCACGCTCGGCCTCTGGCAGCTTGACCGCGGCGCGCAGAAGCGCGCCCTGTTCGAAGCCTTCGACACCGGCACCGCCACCGCCGCCGTGGCGCTGCCGCCGGGCGGCAGCCCGCTGGGCCCGCTGCGCTATCGGCGGGTGATCCTGCAGGGGCGTTTCGATGCGGCGCACCAGGTGCTGCTCGATGCCCGCAGCCACGACGGCCAGGCCGGTTACGAGGTCCTTACACCACTGCTTGGCGACGGCGAGGCCGTGCTGGTCAACCGCGGCTGGATTCCCGCAGGCGCCGATCGCGACCGGTTGCCCGCAATTGCGGTGGATACGGCGCAGCGGCGCATCAGCGGCTACCTCGACACCCTGCCCCGTCCGGCGCTGCGCGCGGGCCCCGCCGCTGCGACCTCGCCGCTGGACCCCTGGCCGCGGCGCCTGCTGTTCCCGACCGCAGCGGAGATTGGCGCGGCAACGGGCTACCCGGTGCGGGATTTTCAGGTACTGCTCGCCGCGGGCGAGCCCGACGGCTACCTGCGCGACTGGCGCCCGGAGCTGATGGCGCCGCAACAGCACCTGGGCTACGCGGTGCAATGGTTCGCGCTGGCGGTGGCGCTCGTCGTAATCTATGCGGCCCTGAACCTGCGCAGTCGCAGCACAGACCCGCCATGACCGACACCGCCCCCAACCCGCCGCTGGACCGCAAGGGCCGCCGCACGCTGCTGCTGCTGGCGGTGGTTTTCCTCGGGCCGATAGCGGTGGCGATGGCGCTTTACTTCACTGGTTTCGAACTGCGGCCCAGTGGCTCCACGCAGCATGGCGAGCTGTTCCTGCCGCCGCGGCCGATGCCGGATGCGAGCATGACCCTGCTTGGCGAGCCCGCCGGCACCGGGCAGCTGTACGGTAAGTGGACGCTGATCTACGCCGGCCCGGGAACCTGCGATGACGGCTGCCAGCAGGCGCTCGTCAATATCCGCCAGATCCGCCGGGCGCTCGGCCGGGACATGGACCGGGTGCAGCGCCTGTACCTGGTGACCTCGGGCACGGCGGCCCGCGACTTCCTCGGTACCGAGCACCCGGGCCTCGGCCTGCTGGAGGACCCGGTCGAGGTGCGGGAACTGCTGGATATCATTGGCCCGGTCCAGGCGGGTGACCTGTTCCTCAGCGACCCGCTCGGCAACCTGGTGATGCGCTACCCCGCCGGCACCACCATGAAGGCCATCCACACCGACCTGCAGCGCCTGCTGAAGATATCCACCATCGGCTGATCCAAGGACTTTCCATGTACTCCGCTTACCAACGCCTGCTCTACCTTGCTGCCGCTCTCGCCCTCACCGTGGTGGTCCTTGGCGCCTGGGTACGGCTCACCGATGCGGGCCTCGGCTGCCCGGACTGGCCCGGCTGCTACGGCCAGCTCACCGTGCCCAATGAGGAACACGAGCACGCGGCGGCGGCGGCAGCGTTCCCCGACAAGCCGCTGGAGACCCACAAGGCCTGGCACGAGATGATCCACCGCTACGTAGCGACGACGCTCGGCCTGACCATCGTCGGCATCGCCGGCCTGGCGCTGGCCAACCGCCGCGACCCCCGGCAACCGGTGGGACTACCGGTCACCCTGCTGGCGCTGGTCATCTTCCAGGGCCTGCTCGGCATGTGGACCGTGACCCTGCTGGTCAAGCCGCTGATCGTCGTCGCCCACCTGCTCGGCGGGCTCTCGACGCTCGGCCTGACCTTCTGGCTGATCCTCGAGGCGCGGCGCCAGCGGGCGATGTCCGCACCGCGCGTGACACGCCGCGCCTTCGCGCCTGCCGTCTTCGCCCTCGTGGTGCTCACGCTGCAGATCGCGCTCGGCGGCTGGACCAGCTCCAACTATGCCGCACTCGCCTGCCCGGATCTGCCCGGCTGCCTCGGCCAGTGGTGGCCCGGCCAGGCTGACTGGAGCGAGGCCTTCGTGCTGTGGCGCGGGCTTGGCATCAACTACGAAGGCGGTGTGCTCGATGCCGAGGCGCGGGTCGCCATTCATTTCGCTCACCGCCTCGGTGCACTGCTGACCCTGATCGTGATGCTCGCCGTCGGCAGCCGCGCCACCCGCGAGCGGCAATTCCCGCCGCCGGTGGTGCAGGCCGGCTGGCTGGTGCTCGGAGCCGTCACCCTGCAGGTGATCCTCGGCATCAGCACCGTGTGGTTCGGCCTGCCGCTCTGGGTGGCGACGGCACACAACGGCGGTGCGGCGCTGCTGCTGCTGGCGGTCATCAACCTGAACCACGCCGCGTCATTCCCGAATGGCGGGCGGCTGCGGATGGGCTGACGCGACTGGCGGCGCCGGCCACCAGCGTCACAGCTCGTTCTCACCGAGCGGGCGCAGGCGCTTGACCCGCAGGCTTTCGGCCCACTCGAGCGCGAAGTCGCGTTTGATGCGTGAGTTGATGAACGCAACGATGCTCATGGCGATGAGGGCGCCAAGGCTCGCCAGCGCCATGTCCTTGTGCGCATCCCAGACATCACCCTGCGTGCCGAGATAGGCCATGCCGAGGTCACCACCGAACACTTCGGCCACCGCCCACTCGACGAGCTCGTAGAGCATGGAAGTGGACATGGTCAGGTCGAGCGGCAGAAAGTACCCCCAGAAGCCCCGCATGCCCGCCACGCGTATGAACACCTCGCGCACCGGATACGCCAGCAGCAATCCGTAACTGAAATGCACCAGTCGATCGAAGTTATTGCGTTCCCAGCCCACCCACTCGTTGAAACTGCTGCCCGTCAACGCGCGCCAGGCGGCGTCGTAGGGCACTTCCGCATAGGTGTAGTGCGCGCCAATGGTATGCAGGCACAGGAAGATGAAGATCAGCGTGTACGAGATACGTGACAGCGGGAAGCGCCGGTAGGTCGCCGCCAGCAGGGCGATCGCCAGCACCAGTAGCACGTTCTCCAGCAGCCAGTCCCTGCGGTCGAAGGGATCGAACGCCAATGGCACCCACAACGCGGCCAGCAGCGCGAGGAGCGTCAGTACGTAGTTGCGGTGGCTCATAGGTCGTCCGTCATTGTTGCGCGTTGCGCGACTGTTGGCGACCAGGTTCCAGGGCTGTGGCTCCTGGAGCCACGGCCCGGCTGGCGGCCTTACGGGATGTCCCGTGGTTCCGCCGGATCGACCCTCGAGACGGCCAGGCCCGAAGGCCGGCTATTTGTCAGCCAGGTCACCGAGTCCGCGTATCCTGACCGGCCGGCGGCCAGGAAAGTCCACGACCAGCGCCAGTCGACCGCCCATCGCAGCAACATACCCACGCAATGTGGACAACAGCAAGTCGCTGCGTCGCTCATACCGCGACACGGTGTGCTGGCCAACCCCGAGCAGACGCGCCATCTCCACCTGGGTCAGGTTCATTGCCCGGCGCAACTCCCGCAGTGACAGCTCCTCCGAGACGAGCTCGCGCGCCCGCCGCTTGACCCTGTCCTGTCGCCGGCGAGGCAGCGACGCGATTTTCTCCTCGATCTTCCGTCCCATGGTCCTATTTCCGGCGGGGATGCCTGGCCCGATGGGCGTCGAAGCGTGCATCCGCCAATGCAATGAGTGATCGGTAGAAGCGGCGTTGGCTGGTGCCAGACTTGTTGCCGCAGGCAAGCAATACCGCCCGCCTGCGGTGGTCGAAGGCGAAAGCGACCCGCCACACGCCACCTCCAGCCTCGAAACGCAGCTCCTTCATGGCCGCGTGACGTGACCCGTGCAAGGTATCGACCCTCGGCCGCCCCATGTGAGGGCCGAAGCGGCCAATCACCAGCGCCTGCGCAAGCAGCTCGTCCTGAACGACCAGCGGCAGGCGCTCGAACTCGGGCTCGAATTCGTCGGCAAACTCTACGATCCAGGCTGTCAGAATATGGCCTCTGATGGATATGCCGTCAAGAGCATATCCGGCAAATGCAGGATCCTGATCAGGCTAGGTCGCCGCAATGTCCTCCACAGCCGCAGAATCGGAGCTGAACAGCCTGATTCGCCATGCCGGCGCGCACCGGATGCGACCGCCTGGACACCCCCGAGAATCCGGTCGATCAGCTACCTGCGCGGGGAGCGATGCGTGTATTGATCCTGAGTGCCAGCCCGCTCGCGAGCCAGAGTGTCACGTTTCACCTTGCCGAGCGGCTGGCCGGGAGCCTCTTCCCGCAAGCCGAGCGGGAAGTCATCCACCTGCATGAGGTGAACCTTCCCGCATGCGATGGACAGCTGGACGTCATCAAGGAGGGCGAGAACCTCACCGGCGCGATGTCAGGCCTTGGTGCCGTTTACAGCGCGATGCGGCGGGCCGATGTCGTGGTATTCGCCTCACCGGTGCACAATTTCACGGTATCGGCACTGCTCAAGAATTTCATCGATCTGATGGTGTTCGAATCACACCGTCCGAGCTTCATCGGAAAGCCGGCGGTGCTGGTGGCCACCGCAATGGGTGCCGGGCAGGACAGGCTCTTCGCCTACCTGCGCGACGTCGTCCACAGCTGGGGCTTCCGGGTGGTCGGCTGCCTCGGCGCCGCTGCCAGCATGCTCGACGAGCCCTGGTACGAGGCGCGCCTGCAGGGAGCCATTGGGCAGCTTGCAGGCCGCGTTGCGACCAGGATCGCTGACCAACGCCCCCGCGTCGGGCTGCGCGATGTGGTGGCCTTCAATATCTGGCGGCTGGTGGTCGAGATCAATCGCGAAAACACGCCGATTGACCACGAGTACTGGTCGCGTCGTGGCTGGCTCTCGGCACACTATTACTACCCTTGCCGCACCTGGCCACCTGCCCGCTGGATTGCCAGGCTCATTGCCACTGCTGTCCGTCACCAGATCATTGGCCGCAAGCTGAAGCCGGTGACTTAGCGATCACAGGCACCTGCCCGAGGCTGGCCCAATACGGCCAGCCGCAACCACCGCGGAAGCGGTTCAATTCGAAGCGAGAATCGCGTTAGAATCGGCCCCGCGTGACGGGGGCATGAGGTAACTGATCCGGATGCGGTCCGGGCTGGGGGTTATCCGTCATGCGTCACTACACGCTGTCAATCCTGCTCGCCACAGCGCTGTTCGCGGAACCGTCACTCGCACTCGATTGCTCGAGCCCGACGCTCAAGGGCGCTTCGGGTGTCATCGGCAACACGCACAGTTACAAGGTCACCGGCGACTGTACACACTCGTGGACACAGAAGGAGACCGGGGCCGGCAGTTCCACGACCACCAATTACGCCATCACATTTGCCTACATCGGCAGTGCGACCTGGAATCGCCTGACCGGTGAGGCGGTCGAGAAGCTGAAGTTTACGGGCGATGCGACGGGAGAGCGCTACGCGAGCGCGAACTGCACACAGGACCCGTTCCTCAAGGACCCGCCGGGCGGGGCGGCCAAGTGCGGGACAGTCAAAGTCCAGGCGAAGGTCGATGCCGGAGCGATATACGAGCAGCTCCTCAAGCCCCAGTTCTGGGCCGGCAGGAAACTCTCTCTCGTCGAGGCCCAGGCGCTCTCGGCCCTGCCCAAGCCGACCCAGCCACCACCGCCGGACAAGCCGAAGACCGAAGCCGTATCAGCCAGCCCAAGCCCGGCCGATGCGACAGTGGGCGGGACTGCACCGGCCAGCGGCGTCACCGGCACGGGCGCGGTGCGCGCGAGCCAGCCGCCCCAGGATGCGGCCGGCCGGGCAGCCGTGATCGAGCAGATGCAGCGCGGACCCGTGGCCGCAACGGGCCAGCAGGCCGATTCGCGTCGCGCAACGCAGCCGCCCAGCACGGGCAACGCGCGCGCAGCATCGGCTGCGACCAGCCCGTCGTAACCGATGCTGCTGGAAATCGAGGTCGAGTCGTTCGTGACATCGGGCGGATACCAGCTCAACGGCGGCCAGGCACGCGTGCAGCAGATGGCGGGTTTCGGTAGCGGCTGGGGCGGCGGCGCACAGCTTTTCTGGAGCGGGGGTGCGCCCGGTGCAGTGCTCGACCTGCTGGTAAACGTACCGGCACCGTCGATGTACGCACTCGAGATCTACATGACTCGCGCACCGGACTTCGGCCAGGTCCGTTTCGAGGTGGACGGCAAGCCGAGCGAGATGACCTTCGATGGCACGGCGCCCCAGGTGATGACCAGTGGCCCGATCCAGCTCGGCAAGTTCCCGCTACAGGCCGGCCAGAGGCGGGTAAGCCTGATGATCACGGGCAAGCACGCGCAGTCCACCGGTTACTACGTGGGAGTGGACAAGCTGCGGCTGTATCCGGCCGGACCGATCAACTGAGGCACTGGCCGCCGCCCGCGATGAGCGCGCCGGCCATTTCACCCGGGAGACCACCATGACCAGCACCCGATTGATTATGTGCATGTTCGCTGCTATGGCGCTCAACGCCTGCGGAGGCAAGACGCCGCAGCCAGTGGCCACCACGGCACCCGATGCGGCCACACCGACCACTGCCGCGCCGGCACCAGCCGAGGCGGCAAGCGAGGACGGCATCACCGCCCGTGCCATGCTCGAGCAGGCGCTGGCCGAGGCCCGGAACTGGGCGCCGGATGCCGAACTCATTGGGGTTGCCACGAGCCTCACGGAGGGGCCGCGGCACGGCTTCTGGTTCTACGACGTGCAGTCGCGCGCGAAAGGCGCCTGTACGCGCATCCGCGCGCTGGCGAACGGCGGCGTATCGAACGTCGGTACCGGGGATGGCTGCATGCTGATGAAGCCGGTGTCCCTGGCCTTCGTCGACAGCCCGGCCGCCTGGGACGCCGCGCGCGCCGCCGGCTTCAATCCCGGAGACTCTGCACAGTTCGGCCTGCGCTTCCAGCGTGACGAGGCACTGCCCCAGGCGCGCGAGTGCTGGGTACTCTGGTCGGACCTCGACGGCGACGAGGCTTCCGGCCTGACCCGCGGCTGGTGCGTGGACCCGGTGACCGGCGCGTTCGTCACGCGCCTGTCAGGCAAGGGCCGTATCGAGCCCCTGCAGTAGTCGTTTACTGAAACGTCCTGCCATCGTGCCTGAGCCAGCCCGGCTGATGTTGGCCGGCGGGATCGTGATGCGTCCAGTGAATGACCCCGCCGTTCTCGTTCCATTCGTAGACGCCATTGAACGCGACCGTATCGCCCTTCTGCAGCGCCGGGATGCGCGGCGCCAGGTCGATATTGTGCGCGACGAGCAGTGTCCGCCCGGAGTCGAGCCGCAGGATGAAGCGCTGGTGGCGTCTACCGTCGTTGTCGTCGGGCAGGATCCGCACCACGACGCCTTCGCCCACTAGCTGGACTCCGCTGCGCTGCTCCTGGTAGGCGGATACGAGCTGGTCGCTGCCGGTATCCGAGCCGGCCGGAATGCCCCGATCGCCGGCGAACTGGCCCCAGCCGGCATACAGGGCCGCGATGACGAGAAGCGGGGCGACGTATTTTCTCAGCGTACTCATTTACGCGGGATCCTCCTGGCCTGGTCTGGTCCGACCCGAACCGGGCTGCGCGTATGTTGGCGCCATCCAATGCGGTCCGCTACGGGTAGACTGGCCGTCCCCATGCATGCCGCCCTGCCCAACACCGATCCCCTTCACGAGTCCCTGCACTCGGTCTTCGGCCTGCGCGAGTTCCGGCCCCACCAGCGCGAGGTCATCGAGGACCTGATCGCCGGCCGGGACGTCTTCGTGCTGATGCCCACCGGCGGCGGCAAGTCGCTGTGCTACCAGCTCCCGGCGCTGCACCGGCCCGGGGTCGGCATCGTGGTCTCGCCGCTGATTTCACTGATGAAGGACCAGGTGGACAGCCTGGCCGCGACGGGCGTGCGCGCGGCCTGCTACAACTCCTCGCTGGATGCGGCCACCGCGCGCCGCGTACTGGCGCGGCTGCATGCCGGGGATCTCGACCTGCTGTACGTGGCGCCGGAGCGGCTGATGAGCCCGGAATTCCTCGAGCGCCTGGCGGGAATCGAGGTGGCGCTGATCGCCGTGGACGAGGCGCACTGCGTCTCGCAGTGGGGGCATGATTTCCGGCCCGAGTATGCGGCGCTGGGCGAGCTGCGCCAGCAGCTGCCGGGCGTGCCGCTGATCGCGCTCACCGCCACGGCGGATCCGCAGACCCGGCAGGACATCATGCGGGTGCTGAAGCTCGCGGATGCCAGCGTGCATGTCACCAGCTTCGACCGCCCGAACATCCGCTACGGCGTGCGCCCGAAGCAGCGGCCGCTGGAACAGCTGCTGCGCTTCCTCGCCAGCCAGGGCCGGGAGTCCGGCATCGTCTACGCGCTCTCGCGCAGGCGGGTCGAGGAAATCGCCACGGCGCTGGCCAGCCGCGGCCTGCGGGCGGCGGCCTACCATGCGGGACTGCCCGCGGCAGAGCGCGACGCGGTGCAGGAGCAGTTCCTGCGCGATGAGCTGCAGATCGTCGTCGCCACCGTCGCCTTCGGCATGGGCATCGACAAGCCCAACGTGCGCTTCGTCGTCCACCATGACATGCCGCGCCACATCGAGGGCTACTACCAGGAGACTGGCCGCGCGGGCCGCGACGGCCTGCCGGCCGAGGCGCTGCTGTTGTTCGGCACCCAGGACGTGGTGATCGCCCGCCAGCTGCTGGAGGAGAACGCCAATCCTGAGCAGCGGCGCATCGAGGCGCACAAACTGCAGGCCATGGTCGGCTTCGCGGAGAGCCTGACCTGCCGCCGGCAGGTGCTGCTGGGCTACTTCGGCGAAGCGCTGGCCGAGCCCTGCGGCAACTGCGACGTCTGCCTGGATCCCCCGGAACGCATGGACGCCACCGAAGCGGCGCGCAAGGCACTGTCCTGCATCTATCGCGTCGGCCAGCGCTTCGGCATGAAATACGTGGTGGATGTGCTACGCGGAGCCGACAATGAACGTATCCGCCAGCTCGGCCACCAGCGGCTGTCCACCTGGGGCATCGGCAAGGACCTCGGCGAGGCGGAGTGGATGTCCATCCTCCGCCAGCTCATCCATCGCGGCTACCTGGTGCAGGATATCGCGAACTATTCGGTGCTCAGGCTCACCGAGGCCGCCCGGCCGCTGCTGCGGGGCGAGATGCAGCTGGAACTGGCGCGCCCGCCGCGGCGCGAGAAGGCGACGAAGGCCGGGAGCGCCACCGGACGCAGCGCGCTGGCTCTGTCCGCCGCGGACCTGCCACTGTTCGAGGCACTGCGCAGCCTGCGCCGCGAGCTGGCCGCACAGCAAGGCGTGCCGCCCTACGTGGTGTTCGGCGACGTGACGCTGGTGGAGATGAGCCAGGCCAGGCCCCGGGACGAGGACGAACTGCTGTGCATCACCGGCGTCGGCCAGGTGAAGCTCGAACGCTATGGCGCGGCCTTCCTGGAGGTGCTGCGCGCGCACCGGGCAAGCTGAGGCCGGGGGGGCGGCTCCTGGGGCTGGTGCCTGGCGAGTCCGGTCGTTATTGTCGGCAGGTCTGTCATGGGGTGCTGACATCGTGAAGATCCTGAAGCGAATCCTCCTGGGCCTGTTCATCGGCGCCGTGGTGCTGGCGGTGGCCGGCTACGGCGCCTACCGCTACCAGAACCGCACGCCGCCACAGCTGGTGGCACCCAACTACTTCGAGTACTACAAGCACCAGGATCCGGTGCCGGTTGGGAAAGTGGGGATCTTCATCTCCAGCCTGGTCATGCCCGAGGACTACCGCCAGGAGGACTTCCGCCTGCTGGCACTGAAGGCCATGCAGTACGTGCCCTGGCCGTTCCGCCTGCAGTTCGATGCCGACCGCGGCGTGCTGCTGCTCGACCCGCAGCGCCCCTATGAGTTCGAGGCCTTCACGCCGACCCGGCTGGTGGATGCCAATGGCAGCGACAGCGACAGCGACGGCGTCGCCTATGTGGAGAAGTTCCGCCGCGGCGAAGTCGAGTGGGTGCCGCCGCGTGCCAGCGTGCACCTCGACCACGGCTACTTCCTGCTGCCGACCCACCCCGGCGGCATGCCCACCGTGGCCGCCAAGCTCGCCACCAAGGCACTCACCTACTACTACGGGATCGGCATCAAGGGCCACAAGATGCCGCACGAGGCCGGCATGCGCGCCATCGTCGAGGGCGCCATGGCGCAGGTCCAGGCGAAATACGGCGAGCTGCCCTGGCGCTGGGTGACAGCGGACAACTTCAGTCTCGCCCGGCCGGCGATGTACTCACTGCTCGATTCCGGCGTGGACACGGTGATCCTCGCGGCACCGGCCGCGATCTATTCACACCACGAGGAGTTCAACGGCAGCATCCGCCACGCCATGCACTACATCCACGAGTGGCAGGAGACCCATGGCGAAAAGCCCATCAAGGTCATCATCCAGCCGCAGATCGGTGACTTTGCGGTGCTGCGCCAGGCCTGGGTGGCGATGCTGCGCGACCGGCTGGACAGCCTGCCGCGGACGGCCGCGGTGAAGGTGGTGATGTCGATCCACGGCATGGCCTGGGATCTCACGCCAAAGGAGGCCTGGATCGAACTGGCCCCGGCGTACCGCGATACCACGCTCGCCGATCTCAAGGCGCTGCTGGAATCCTACGGCTTCCAGCGCACCGAGATCGTCCAGGCCCAGGACCACTTCGCCGACCCAGTCAACAACCCGAAGGGCCGCTACCTGTCGACGAACAAGGCATTCCTCGACGGCATCCGCGACCACTACGACTATGTCATCAACGTGCCCATCGAGTTCTTCGCCGAGAACACCGACACGCTGTTCTCACACGCGATGTTCAACTTCGAGCATATCCCCGGCTACGACCGCTACCAGCAGGTGGATTACCCGGACTGGACGGTGCCCTACACGCGCGAGTTCGTGGTCGACGGCACCCACCTGATCTACAACGGTGTGCCGGTGGGCCGCTACAACGGGCCCATCATTGCTGCCTTTGCCGAGGCCCTCGACTCGGTGCTGGCCCGCGGGAAGGGCGCGCAGCAGGCGACCCGGGCGCCACCGGCGCCTCCGCAGGGATAGCCCGCAACTCCGCATCCAGCTGCCGGACCTGGTCCAGCAGCCCGCTGAACTTCATGCCGAAGGGCGTCAGCGAGTACTCCACCCGCGGCGGGATCTCGGGGTAGCTGGTTTTTTCGAGGATGCCGTAGCGCTGCAGCTTGCGCAGGCGCTCGTTCAGCACCTTCGCGCTCAGGCCGTCGATGGCATGCTCCATGGCGCCGGGCCGGCACACGCCGCGGCGCACGAGGTCGATGACGGCCAGCGACCATTTGCAGCCGACGATGTCCTCGACCATGCGTGAGACAGGTTCGGTCGGACTCATCAATGCTTACCGTTTTGTACCTACCCAACCATGGAGTGCCCGCTTTTCAGCAACCGGACGCCCGCGGTAGCGTTGTCCTGGAGACTTCGCCGGATGGCCGGCACAACCCAGGAGAACTGCATGAACAGGCCCATGATCGCCGCACTGCTCGCACTCACCGTGCAACTGGCAGTTGCGGGCGATGACAGCACCGTTCCCTACCCGGAAGGCTATCGTGACTGGCGCCATGTGAAAAGCATGGTGATCGAACCCGGCCACCCGCTGCACGCAGCCTTCGGCGGCATCCACCACCTGTACGCCAATGCCGGAGCCGTCCAGGGTTACCGCAGCGGTCATTTCCCCGACGGAGCGGTGATCGTCTTCGACCTGCTGGAGGCCCGGTCGGCCGACAACGCCATCACCGAGGGCCCGCGCAAGATCGTCGGCGTCATGGTCCGCGACAGCAAGCGCTACGCCGCCACCGGCGGCTGGGGCTTCGAAGGCTTCCGCGGCGACTCGACCACCGACCGTGCGGTCGGGCCCAATGCAGCAAGCGCCTGCTTCGCCTGCCATCAGCCGCAGAAGGACAGGGAGTACGTCTTCAGCAGCATGAGGAATTAAGGGGAATTAAGGGGACAGTTTACTCAACTCCATTTCAAAGTTGACGTACCCGAAAGGACAACGTTTGAGTTGAGTAAACTGTCCCCATAATTCCCCTTAATTCAACTCCTGGGTTGAGTAAACTGTCCCCCCAATTAGAATGGCGGGATGGACGTCACCCGCATTCTTGCGCCGCTGAACGACGCGCAGCGCGAGGCCGTGACCGCACCCCCGGGCCCGATGCTGGTGGTGGCTGGTGCCGGGAGCGGCAAGACCCGGGTGCTGGTGCACCGCATCGCCTGGCTGATCCAGGTGGAGAACGTCTCCCCCTACGGCATCCTCGCGGTGACCTTCACCAACAAGGCCGCCGCCGAGATGCGCACGCGCATCGAAACGCTGCTCGGCATCCCGGTGGACAGCCTCTGGGTCGGCACCTTCCACGGCCTGGCGCACCGGCTGCTGCGGCGGCACTGGCGCGAGGCCGGCCTGGTGCAGGGTTTCCAGATCCTCGACGCCGAGGACCAGCAGCGGCTGATCCGCCGCCTGCTCAAGGGACTGGAACTGGACGAGAGCACCTGGGTGCCACGCGAGATCCAGTGGTTCATCAATAACCAGAAGGACGAGGGCCGGCGCCCCGACGACCTGCGCGACGAGGGCGACGTCAGCCGTCGCCAGCTGATCCACCTCTACCGCCTCTACCAGGAGACCTGCGAGCGCTCGGGCCTGGTGGACTTCGCCGAGCTGCTGCTGCGCGCCCAGGAACTCTGGGTCCGCAACCCGGAGCTGCTTGATACTTACCGACGCCGCTTCGGCCACGTACTGGTGGACGAGTTCCAGGACACCAATGCCATCCAGTACGCCTGGCTGCGGCTGCTGGCCGGTGATACTGGCATGCCCTTCGCCGTCGGCGACGACGACCAGTCCATCTACCGCTGGCGCGGCGCGCGCACCGAGCACCTGGCGCGCTTCCGGCAGGACTTCCCCGGGGCGCGGGTGGTCAAGCTGGAGCAGAACTACCGCTCCACAGGCACCATCCTCAAGGCCGCCAACGCACTGATCGCCAACAACAGCGGACGCATCGGCAAGCAGCTTTGGACCGAGAGTGGCGAGGGCGCACCGATCCGTCTCTTCAGCGCCTTCAACGAGCGCGAGGAGGCGCAGTTCATCGTCGAACGCATCCGCGACTGGGTCGCCCGCGGCCACCGGCGCGCGGAAGCCGCCGTCCTCTACCGCTCCAATGCGCAGTCACGGGCCTTCGAGGAGGCGCTGATGCACGCCGGCATGCCTTACCGGGTATACGGCGGCCTGAGGTTCTTCGAGCGCGCCGAGATCAAGGATGCGCTCGCCTACCTGCGCCTGCTCGCCAATCGCGACGACGATCCCTCCTTCGAGCGCGTGGTCAACCTGCCCACACGCGGCATCGGTACGCGCACCGTGGACGAGATCCGCAACTACGCCCGTGCCAACGCCATATCGATGTGGCGCGCGGCGCAGACCGCGGCCGGTGGCGCCCTGCCAGCGCGCGCCGCCAATGCCGTGCACGAGTTCCTGGCCCTGGTGGATACCATGGCCCGCGACAGCGCTGGCCTGCCGCTGCACGAGCAGGTGGACCACGTCGTGCAGCGCAGTGGCCTGGTGGAGCATTTCCGCAAGGAAGTACGCGACCGTGCCGAGGCACGGCTGGAGAACCTCGAGGAACTGGTCAGCGCCGCGCGCAGCTTCGACCCCGCGGAAGCCAGTGGCGGCGAGGACACGGCCGACATGGCGCCGCTGGACGCCTTCCTCGCCCACGCCGCACTGGAGGCCGGTGAAGCCGCGGGCAAGGACTGGGACGACTGCCTGCAGCTCATGACGCTGCACTCGGCCAAGGGTCTGGAGTTCCCGCTGGTGTTCATCACCGGTATGGAGGACGGGCTATTCCCGCACCGGCGCACCATCGAGGACCCCGAGGGCCTCGAGGAGGAGCGTCGCCTGTGTTACGTCGGCGCCACCCGCGCCATGAGCGAGCTCTACCTCAGCTACGCCGAGCAGCGCCGCCTGCACGGGGTGGACAGCATCGGCCAGCCCTCGCGATTCATCAGCGAGATTCCGGCGGAACTGCTGGAGGAGGTGCACCCGCGGATCCGTGTATCGCGCCCGGTCTACCGCCGCCCGATGCAGTCCGGTGGGTCGCTGCAGGACTCGGAACAGCCGGTGCGCCTCGGCCAGCGGGTGCGCCATGGCCGGTTCGGCGAAGGCGTCGTGCTCAACTGCGAGGGGTCGGGCGCCCACGCCCGGGTGCAGGTCAACTTCGAGAACGGCGGCGCCAAGTGGCTGGTCATGTCCTATGCCAACCTCGAGCTGATGTAAGCTTGCGGGAGCAGGTTACGGCACCCCAACCCCCGGCACCTCATGAAGATCATCATCCTCGGCGCCGGCCAGGTCGGCTCGACAGCTGCCTTTCAACTCGCCCGGCAGGAAGCCAACGAGGTCACCATCGTCGACCACAACGCCACGGTGCTGCGCGACCTGCAGGACCGTCTCGACGTGCGCACCGTCGTCGGCCACGCCGCCTACCCGGCCACCCTCGAGCGGGCCGGTGCCGCCGACGCCGACATGATCATCGCGCTGACCAGCAGCGATGAAGTCAACATGGTGGCCTGCAGCGTCGCCCACACGCTGTTTCATATCGGCACCAAGATCGCCCGGGTGCGCTCGGCGGAGTACATCGCCACGCCGAACCTGTTCAGCCCCGAGGCGATCCCGATCGACATGCGCATCAGCCCGGAGCAGCTGGTCACCCAGCACATCCAGCAGCTGATCCATTACCCCGGATCCTTCCAGGTACTGGACTTCGCCGACGGCCGTGTGCGCCTGGTGGGCGTGCGCGCACGCCGCGATGGCCTGCTGGTGAACCAGCGCATCCGCAACCTCAAGACCCACATTCCCAACGTCGAGGTGCGCATCGCCGCGGTCTACCGTGGCGGCCAGAGCGTGCCCACCGACGGCGAGACGCTGATCCGCGAGAACGACGAAGTGTTCTTCATCGCGGGCCGCAACGACATCCGCACCGTCATGGCCGAGATGCGCAAGCTCGAGCCGCCGGTGCGCCGGGTGGTGATCGCCGGCGGCGGCAACATCGGCCTGCGGCTGGCCTCGGCGCTGGAGCAGACCAACAACGTCAAGGTCATCGAGCGTGACCGCGAGCGGGCACAGCGCATCTCCGAGCGGCTGGCCAAGGCCATCGTCCTGCATGGCGATGCGGCCGACGAAGAGCTGCTGCTGGAGGAGAACATCGACACGGCCGACGTCTTTGTCGCCGTGACCAACGCCGACGAGGCCAACATCCTCTCCGCCATGCTCGCCAAGCAGCTCGGCTGCAAGAAGGTGATGGCGCTGATCAACCGCCCGGTCTACGCCGAAATGGTGGAAACCGGCCGCATCGACGTGGCGATCTCGCCGCAGCAGATCACCATCGGCTCGCTGCTGGCCCTGGCGCGCCAGGGTGACATGGTGAAGGTGCACTCGCTGCGCCGTGGCCGGGCGGAGGCCATCGAGGCGATCGCCCACGGCAACGCGGAGAACTCCCGCGTGGTCGGCCGGACCGTCGAGCAGGTGGTCCTGCCGCCCGGCACGACCATGAACGTCATTGTCCGCGAAGACAAGGTCATGGAGGCACACCACGACACGCTGATCCGCACCGACGACCACATCATCATGTTCCTGACCGACCGGCGCCAGGTGGACCAGGTGGCCCGGCTGTTCCAGCTGCCCGGCCGCTTCCGGTAAGCGCCTCGCGCCATGCAGCTGCGAATCGTCCAGCAGATCCTCGGGCTGCTGCTGATGCTCTTCAGCACCACCATGCTGCCGCCCGTTTTCATCTCCGCCTGGTATCACGACGGTTCCGCCGCGGCCTTCGTCTCCGGATTCCTGGTGACACTGCTGACGGGCCTCGCGGTCTGGGCCCCCGTGCGCCGCGAGAGCCGCGACCTGCGCTCGCGCGACGGCTTCCTCGTGGTCGCCGGCTTCTGGACGCTGCTCGGCGTGTTCGGCGGCGCGCCGTTGCTGTTTGCCGACCAGCCGGCGATGTCGGTCACCGATGCGGTGTTCGAAGCGGTTTCGGGCCTGACCACCACCGGTGCCACGGTGCTGACCGGCCTCGACCGGCTGCCACCGGCGATCCTCTACTACCGCGCACAGCTGCACTGGCTGGGCGGCATGGGCGTTGTGGTGCTGGCGGTCGCGGTGCTGCCCATGCTGGGCGTTGGCGGCTTCCAGCTGTATCGCGCAGAGACACCCGGCGCGGTGAAGGACACCAAGCTCACGCCACGCATCACCGAGACCGCCAAGGCGCTGTGGTACGTGTACCTCGGCCTGACCGTCGCCTGCACGCTGGCCTACTGGGTGGCCGGCATGCCGCTCTTCGATGCGGTCTGCCACAGCTTCGCCACGCTTGCCACCGGCGGCTTCTCCACCCACGATGCCAGCCTCGCCTACTTCCAGAGCCCGCTGATCGACAGCATCGCCGTGGTGTTCATGGTGCTCGCCGGCACCAACTTCGCGCTGCACTTCCTCGTCTGGCAGTCGCGCAGCCTGCGCAACTACCTGCACGACCCGGAATTCAGGGCCTACCTGGTGATCCTGGCGGCGATCTCTGCCTTCGTCATCGCCTACCTGTACCTGAGCGGCTACTACAGCAGCCTGCAGGAGGCGGGACTACAGGGTGTGTTCCACGTGGTGTCGATCATGACCAGCACCGGCTTCGGGCGGGATGACTTCTCCGCCTGGCCGGGAGCACTGCCCGTGCTGCTGGTGTTTTCGATGTTCATCGGCGGCTGCGGTGGCTCGACGTCGGGTGGCATGAAGGTCATGCGCTGGCTGCTCCTCTACCGCCAGGGCGCGCGCGAGGTGGTGCGCCTGGTGCATCCGGCCGCGGAGATCCCGGTGCGGCTGGGCGAAACCGTGGTGCCGCAGCGGGTGGTCGATGCCGTGTGGGGCTTTTTCGCCATCTACGTGGTGCTGTTCGGCGCCATGATGCTGATACTGCTCGCCACCGGCGTCGACCAGGTCACCGCGTTCTCGGCCATCGCCACCTGCCTCAACAACGTCGGTCCTGGCCTGGGTGCCATCAGCTCGAATTTCGCCGGCATGAAGGACCCGGACAAGTGGGTCTGCGTGCTGGCAATGCTGCTCGGCCGACTGGAGATCTTCACGCTCTTCGTGCTGATTTCCCCGGCCTTCTGGCGCCGCTGACCGCCATGGGCCGTGCCGCCGCGCTGGAGGCGTTGCTGGCGAAGGGCCAGGACAACGCGCTGCTGCGCTTTTCACTCGGCAGCGAGTACCTCAATGCCGGCGACCCCAGGGCGGCGATCCTGCACCTGGAACGGGCGGTCGCCCAGGATCCCGGCTACTCCGCCGCCTGGAAGCTGCTCGGCAAGGCGCATATCGCGCAGGGCGACGACGCCGGCGCACGCCAGGCCTGGGAGCAGGGCATCGCCGCGGCCGCGCGCAGGGGCGACCGGCAGGCGGAAAAAGAGATGACCGTGTTCCTGCGCCGGCTCGACAAAGATCAGCCGTAGCGCGGTGGTCCCGCCGCTGGCGGCCTCAGCTCACCAGGGCAGCACCGCACCGTCGTAGTTGATGAAGGAACCGGTGTTCTCGATGGTCATGCCATCGATGTTGCGGATCAGGTCGCGCGCCGCGTCGGCAACCGGCCGCAGCATGTTCTTCGGCAGCCCCTTCATGAAGTCGGTGTCGACCATGCCCGGGTTGAGGATGGCGATGCTGACGCCCTTCGGCTTGAGCTGGAAAGCCAGGGTGCGCATTTCCATGTTCAGGGCCGCCTTGCTGGCACGCATGAAGTACAGGCGCGGGCCGCTCACCAGGCCGACCGAACCCTCGCTGCTGGAAATGGCGACGATGCGCTTGTCCTGGCCGGCGAGGATGCTGGGCATGAAGGCCTCGCTGATCGCCAGTGGCGCGATGGTATTGACGCGCAACACATCCTCGAAAACCGCGTAGTCCATCTTGCCGAACATCTGGTTCTGCATGCCGCCGCTGACGCCGGCGTTGTTGATCAGGATGTCGATCGGCGTCTTCGCATACTTCGCGGCCAGCGCACGGATCTGCGCCAGGTCGCCGACATCCAGCTGCTCGATGCTGACCCGCGGGTTGTCCGCCGCGAGGGCCTTCAGCGCGTCGGCGTGGGCCGGGTCGCGGGCCGTGGCAATGACCTGTGCACCGCGCGCCGCGTACTGGCGCGTGAGCTCCAGGCCGATACCGCGGTTGGCCCCGGTCACCAGCACCGTCGGCACATGGGCCGCGGCAGGCTCCGCGTGATCGGCAAAGGCGGCGGCCGTGAACATGGCACCGGCCAGCACAACCAGAATGCGTGAAAACATGGGGTGTCTCCCTGCTGCAGACCCGTGATGCAGCGGGATACTACGGCTCCCTGCTGCCGGTGGCTGCCCGCTGCGACCCGATGCCGCACCCGGCAACCGCAGCCCGGCCCCGCACGCGCTTCAGTCGATGACGATATCGAGCGGCCTGCCGTCCCGCTTGGCGACCCGGCCGGCCTTCATGACGAAGTCCACCTGCTCCAGCACCGCCACGTCTTCCAGTGGGTTGCCCTTCACGGCGATCACGTCCGCCAGTTTTCCGGGCTCCAGGGTGCCGACCTCGCTGTCGATGCGGAACAGGCGCGCGGTGTTCACGGTGGCCGACTGCAGCGCTGCCGCCGGCGTCATGCCAGCCTTGACCATGTAGCCGAACTCTTTCGCCGCGAAGCGGTGCGGTATGCCGCCGTCGTCGGTGCCGAAGGCGATGGGTGTGCCGAATTTCAGTGCGCGCTCGAAAGCGCGGCCCTGCTCGCGATACTCGCGGATCGGGCCGGACTGCGCCACCGAGAGCGTCGGCACCAGGTAAATGCCCTTCTGCTTCATGAGCTTCAGCGTGGCGTCATCGGCACCGAAGCCATGCTCGACGGAATCCACGCCGGCGCGAACGGCGTCGGCCACGGCATCGGTGGCATAGGCATGGGTACCGACGATCATGCCGAGCTGGTGGGCGGTCTCGACGATGGCCTGCATCTCGTCGAAGAAGAAGCGCTGGTCGATACCGGTGTTGTCGGCGAACCCCCCGGTTGCCATCATCTTGATGACGTTGGAGCCCAGCTTGTGCTGCTTGCGGACAGCGTAGCGGCAGCTCTCCACGCCGCTGCAGAGGCTGGAGGCATTGATGTCCAGCGGGCTGAGGTCCTCGTGGGTCATGTCGCCATGGCCACCCGGGGCGGTGATGGGATTGCCGGCCGCGAGGATGCGCGGCCCGAGGAACTTGCCGGCATTGATCCAGTCGCGCACCGCGAACACCGGGTGGGGACCGGAGGCCTGCTCGCGCACGGTGGTGAAGCCGGACATCAGGGTCACGCGGGCATTGCGCAGGGTCCAGAGGGTCAGGTCGGCCTCCAGCATCTTGTCGGCCTTCTTCGGCGGGTGGTCGCCGCCCGACCACATCAGGTGCGCATGGGCGTCCATCAGACCCGGCAAGACGAAGCGGTCGCGCAGGTCGATGACCTCTACCGTGGCATCGCCGGGGTTTTCAACGGCCTCGGCCCCGAGCAGCCCGTCGCGCACGGCGACCACCTTGCCACCGCGGATCACCACTGTCTGATTGCGCTTCGTGGGCGTGCCAGGGACCGCCAGCAGCTCGCCGGCCTGGATCACGGTGTACGGACCCGCGTCGGCCTTGCCGGGTTTGTCGGCGGCCGATGCCAGGACGGGCAACAGGCCCATGACGCATGCGGCGAGGATTCGAGGCAGGATGGACGGCATCAGGATTCCCCTTTCAACGGGCGCCCGGCCAGGGCGCGCTTTTCGGTGGTGGCCAGCTGCTTGATGGCATATTCGCGCCGCAGGGCCGCACCACGGTCCGCGGCCGGCTCGACATGGACCAGGCGCACGGGCAGGCGGCTGCGCGTGTAGCGGGCGCCCCGCCCGTCGTTGTGCGCGGCGAGGCGGGCGCCGACGTCCCGGGCAATGCCGGTGTAGAGGCTGCCGTCGGCGCACTCGAGCATGTAGACCTGCCAGTCGGTCATGGCATCGGCGATTCTGCCTGCGGCGCCGCGCCTAGCCGGCAGGCCCATCGGCAGCCGGTCCAGCCGGGGGCGGCTGGCTGCGCACATAGCGCACCGCGGCCAGCGCCATCACGCCCGCGCAGAGCAATTCGCCGGCGAACCGCGGCACCGGGCCCCAGGTCAGCGGCAGGAGCAGGAGCGCCGTACCGGCGGCCATGCCGGCGAGCAGCCAGGGCCAGCCCTGGCGGTACCACAGCCCGGCACCCAGGCCGAGATAGGCGGCAACCACGACCGCCGGCACCACCGGCAGGCGCGGCGGCAGCACCAGCTCCGGCGCCGCACCCGGGCAGAACAGCGGCGGCGGCACCGAGGGCAGGTACCAGACCACGTCGCGCCAGCAGGCCGGGGCCAGGGTCGGTATGACGAAGATTCCCGGCAGGCTATAGATCAGCAGCGCCACGGCGAGCAGGCAGACCCCACCATGCCCCCAGTCGATCCGCGCCCAGGCGAAGCCGCTGCCGCGGCTGATGGTGGCAAAGGTGAACAGCGCGGCCGGCAGCGCCACGGTCGCCACCAGCAGGGGCAGGACGTAGAGGCCCCGCAGCTCGGTGCCCGGGCCAGCCCAGCGGCCGCTGCCGGCGATCAGCGCATGGACCACGGCCGCCGCCAGCACCAGGACGTTGAACAGCAGGATGACGGAGCGCGTCCGCCGCCACTCCCCGAAGGCCCAGAGGCAGACGAGGAAACCGGCCGCTGCCATGACCAGGATCAAGACCGAGAACATGACTGGATCATACCGCAGGATGCACCGGCCAGAAGCCGTGGCCTTTCAGGCGCGTACATGCCAATGGTCAGCCATCACGAAAAGGCTGGAAATGCAGGCTCAAACGCCCTGCCGGCAGGAAAATATTCTCTTGGATGTTGCACAACCGCGTTTATACTTCGCTCCCGGGACTACATCTCTACACTCTCACGGAGTATTGAAAAAATGGCGAAAAAGGGTGGCGCACCGACCAAGTCGGATATCCTGAACGCGATCGCGAAGGACACGAAGCTTTCCCGCAAGCAGGTGTCCTCGGTGTTCGATTCGCTCAACGGCGTGATCAAGAAGAGCCTGCGCAGCAACGGCCTGTTCACCATGCCGGGCCTGCTCAAGCTGAAGGTCATCAAAAAGCCGGCGACCAAGGAACGCGAAGGCACGAACCCGTTCACGGGCGAGAAGATGGTTTTCAAGGCGAAGCCGGCCTCGAAGAAGGTCCGCGCGCTGCCGCTGAAGGCCCTCAAGGGCATGGTCAACTAGGCCAGGCGGCTTTCACGTGACGAATGTCGGGCCACGCCGCGCGCGTGGTCCGTTGAGTTCGGCCCGGGGTGGCACAGCCGCTCCGGGCCTTTTTTCCAGGGCAAATTCCATGAAGCACATCAAACCTGCCAGTGTCATCCTCCTCGGCCTGGTGTCGCTCACCGCGGCCTGCCAGCAGAAGCCGGTGGAAGCGCCGAAGACGGCTGCCACCATGACCGAGGACCAGAAGGCGATCTACGCCTACGGCGCCGCCATCGGCCAGCAGCTGGCGGAGCAGAACAAGCAGCTGCGCCTGTCACCCGAGGAACTGGAAGTCTTTCGCACGGCTTTCGGCGACACCGTCTCCGGCAAGGAACCGGCGGTGAAGATCGAGGAGTACGAGACCAGGTTCCGCGAGCTGGCGCAGGCACGCATCGCCGCCAATGCCGCGGACGCCAAAAAGTCCGGTGAGGAATTCCTCGCCAGTGCCGCGAGCAAGGAAGGCGCCGTGAAGACCGAATCGGGGCTGGTGTTCCGCACCATCACCCCGGGCAAGGGCGGCGATCACCCGAAGGCCACGGACGTGGTCACGGTGCACTACCAGGGCACGCTGCCCGACGGGACCGTCTTCGACAGCTCGGTGCAGCGCGGGCAGCCCGCCGAGTTCGCGCTGAACCAGGTCATCCCCTGCTGGACCGAGGGCGTGCAGCGCATGACCGTGGGCGAGAAGGCGCAGCTGGTCTGCCCGGCGACGCTGGCCTACGGCGATCGCAACACCGGCGGCCCCATCCCGCCCGGCTCCACCCTCAATTTCGAGGTCGAGCTGCTGGGGATCAAGGGCAAGCAGTAGCGCCGGTGAAGCGCTACAGCGGCTTGCGGAACAGCAGCACGAAGCGGTCGGTGTTGCCGGTGACCGTCTTGCGGCCGACCTCGTAGCGCAGCTCGTCATCAGGGCGATAGTGGATGCCGGAGTAATCGACGAACTCGAAGCCGGCCGCCTCTATCTCCTTGATGGCCAGCACCGGGTCCATGCGGCGCCAGTTCTCGGGGTTGTCCGGTTCGTTGTGGCGCCGCGTGTGATCCACCGCGCCGTACAGCCCGCCGGGCTTGAGTGCATTGAAGACCGCACGGTTGAGGTTCTGGCGCCCCTGCGGCGTGAAGTTGTGCAGGTTGCGGAAGGTGAGCACCAGGTCGGCGTCCCTGACGCCGAGCGAGGTCTCGCCCAGGTCGAACAGGCCCATGCGCTCGCCCACCGGCGTCAGCTTCGCATCGCTCTGCGCCACCTTGACCTTGGCCAGCTGCGGCAGCTGTTTGATCAGCGATTCGATCTGCCGCGTGCCGATGGCGACGTAGAGCTCGCCTTTTTCGGCCAGCACCGGCGCCAGGATCTTGGTAAACCAGCCGCCGGAGGGCACCAGTTCGACGACCCGCATGTCGTCGCGCAGGCCGAGGAACTCCAGGGTCTGCCGCGGCAGGCGGTCCTGGTCGCGCTCCTTTTCCGCGGCGCTGCGGATGTCGCTCTTCATCGCGGCCTCGATCTTCTCGCCGATGGGCGAGAGCTTCGGGGCCTGGAACTGGGCCTGCACGCCGAAGCTGCAGGCGAGGAGTGCAAGGGCAGCGAGGCCGTGGCGCATGGATGCGTTCTCCCTGGTTCCCGGCAGGCAGCCGGTCCGGTGCAGCGTATCATGGCCCGCCATGGTCAATGCCCGCGCCGCAATCCTGCTGCTGGCCCTCGGCCCATGGAGCCTCGCGGCCCGTGCCGGTGAAGTCACCCTGACGCTCGCCAGTGCCTGGAGCCAGCGGCAGAACTTCACGGCGGATTTCATGCACTACGTCGAGGCCGTGAACCGCGCCGGGCGCGGCCTGGTGCAGATCCGCTTCCTCGGCGGCCCCGAGGCGGTGCCCGAGCAGCAGCTGCTCTACGCGCTCCGTCGCGGCGTCATCGACATGGCCTTCGGCGGCATGACCTACTACCGCGGCGTGCTGCCGGAAGGCGACGCGCTGTTCGCGTCCACCCTCGACCCGGACCGCGCCCGCGCCAGCGGCGCGCTCGACGCCCTGCAGCCCTACTGGCGTGAACGGATCAACGCGCACCTGGTCGGCTGGGTGCAGGCGGGCATGGGCGCCCAGGTCTACCTGCGTGAAGCCCCGCGTTTCCGCGCCGATGGCCTGCCTGACTTCACCGGCCTCGCCATCCGCACCTCGCCATCCAACCGCGAGCTGCTCGACGCGCTGGGCGCCCGCGCCGTGCAGATCCCGGTAAGCGAGATCTACACCGCACTGGAGCGCGGCATGGTGGATGGCATCGCCTTCACCACCATCGGCGTGCCGGACCTGGGTGTCGGCAGGTTCATCCACTACCGCGTCGATCCACCCGTCCTGCAGCTCTCGGTCTGCCTGCAGGTGAACCTCGACAGCTGGAACCGGCTGGCGCCGGAGGCCCGCGCTTTGCTCGAGGCCGAGGCCATCCGCTACGAGCACGGCAACCGCGAGCGCTTCCGCGAACTGCAGGCCAGCGAGCTGAAGCAGTTGGCCGCCGACGGTCTGCAGGGGGTGAGCGTGGCACCAGAGCGGGCGGCGGCCTTCCGCGACCTCGCCTTCGAAACGGTCTGGCAGCGGCTGGCGGCCCGGGAGCCCGCCTCGGCCGCGCGCCTGCGGCCGCTGTTCTGGCCCGAAAGCCCGGGAATACCGTCGCGGTGAACCGCATCGTCCGCGCCTACGACGCGCTGGTGGACGCGCTGGTGTGGGCAGCGGGCCTGATCATGGGCGCGGTCTGCCTGCTCATCGCCTGGGATGTCATCGCACGCAACCTCGGCCTGCACCCACCGCGGTCCACCGTGGCCCTGACCGAATACGCCCTGCTCTACACCACGATGGCGGTGGCGCCCGCCCTGGTGCGCGAGCGCAGCCACATCGTCATCGAGCTGCTCCACGAACGCTTCCCGCCGCGGCTGCGCCGCTGGCTGGACCGCTGCATCCTGCTGTTCGCGGCGGCCATCTCGCTGCTGGTGTCGGTGCTGGCGACGCTGCTGGCCGTGGAAGCTACGCGCCGTGGCGAGATCGACGTGCGCTCGCTGGACCTGCCGCGGGCCTGGCTGTTCGCGCCGCTGGCCGTCGGCTTCCTGCTCACCGCCCTGGAGCTGCTGCGCCTGCTCTGGCGCGGCGAGGCACTGGCGCGCCCGGTCGCCGGGCAGGGCAGCCTGTGAGCCCGGTAGAGTCCGGGGCGCTGGTATTCGCGACCGTGCTGACGCTGATGGCGCTCGGCGTGCCGGTGCTGTTCGCCTTCCTCGGCGCCAACCTGCTCGGCGCCTGGCTGCTCATGCACGGCTTCGCCGGCCTGCTGCAGGCCGTGGACAACTCGGTCAGCCTGATCACTTCGTTCACGCTGGTGGCGGTGCCGTTGTTCGTGATGATGGGCAGCCTGCTGTTCCACAGTGGCCTGGCGGTGCGGGTGTTCGACGCCCTGGATGCCTTCTTTGGGCGGGTGCCCGGGCGGCTGTGCTACCTGACTGTCGCCGGCAGCACGGCGTTCTCCACGCTCACCGGCTCGACCCTGGCCAACACGGCGATGCTCGGCTCGCTGATGGTCCCGGAAATGATCCGTCGCGGCTACGCACCACGCATGGCGATCGGCCCGGTGGTGGGCACCGGCGGGCTGGCGATGCTGATTCCGCCCTCGTCGCTGGCGGTGCTGCTCGGCAGCCTCGCCGGCATCAACATCGGCGCCCTGCTGATCGCCGGGCTGCTGCCGGGGCTGATGCTGGCCGCCATGTACTGCGCGAGCATCTGGCTGCAGCTGCGGGCCAATCCCGCGCTGGCGCCGGTGTACGACGTCGCCGCCGTGCCGCCTGGGCGCCGGTTGCGCCTGCTGGTCACCAATGTGCTGCCGCTGGGGCTGGTGCTGTTCGCCGTCGTCGGCCTCATCGTCATCGGCATCGCCACGCCATCGGAGGCGGCGGCTTTCGGCGTGCTGGCGGTGGTGCTGATCGCAGCCGGACAGGGCTGCCTGAGCATCGGCGCCATCGCCAGGGCGCTCAGGGATACCGTGACAGTGACCGGCATGGTGTTCGTGCTGATCATCGCCGCCTCGGTGTTCAGCCAGCTCATGGCCTTCTCGGGGCTAAGCCACGTCGCCGTGGACTGGGCCCTGTCCCTGGACGGCGGCGCGCTGCTGAAGCTCGGCCTGATGTTCATCGCCGTACTGGTGCTCGGCTGCTTCCTCGACCAGATTTCGATCATGCTGCTGACGATCCCGATCTTCTTCCCGCTGGTGAAGGCGCTGGGCATCGACCCGGTGTGGTTCGGCCTGCTGGTACTGCTGGCCCTGGAGATGAGCCTGACGACGCCACCCTTCGGCCTGCTGCTGTTCGTCATGCTCGGTGTCTCGCCGCCCGGCACGCGGTTTGGCGACGTGATGCGCGCGGCCCTGCCCTACCTCGGCTGCAACCTGCTGCTGGCAATGCTGCTGCTGGCCTTCCCGGCCATCGCCCTCTGGCTGCCACGGCTGCTGCTGCGCTAGCCTGACGGCCGCATGAGCACGCAGGCGACGGTTCCCGTGGTGGTGGTGGGTGCGGGCCCGGTCGGCCTGTGCACCGCGCTGTGCCTCGCCCGCCATGGCGTCGCCACGGTGCTGCTGGAGCGCGAGCGCCAGCTGCCCGCCGACCTGCGCGCCTCGACATTCCATCCGCCGACGCTGGAAATGCTGGAGGACCTCGGGCTCACCGGCGCCATGCTCGAGGGCGGCCTGCGCGTGCCCACCTGGCAGGTACGCCAGCACGAGACCCATGAGCGCGCGGTCTTCGACCTCGGCGTGCTGGCCGCGGACACGCGCCATCCCTATCGTCTGCAGTTCGAACAGGCGGCCTTCTGCCAGCTGGCGCTGGATGCGGTCCGCGCCGAGCCGCGGATCCGCCTGAGCTTCGGCGCCGAAGTGAAGGGCCTGGTCCGGCTGGACGATGCAGTGAGTCTCAACGTCGCCCATCCGGGTGGCCGCGACCCGCTGCGGGCCCGCTATGTCGTCGCCGCCGATGGCGCCAGCAGCACGCTGCGCCGCCTGCTCGCACTGCCCTTCGAGGGGCTGACCTATCCCGAGACCACCGTGCTGGCCACCACGACCTTCCCGTTCGAGAACCACCTCCCGGGGCTGTCACCGGTCAACTACGTCTGGATCGGCGATAGCAACTACGCCCTGCTGCGGCTGCCGGACTGCTGGCGGGTTAGCCTCTACCCGGACCCGGACGAGGATCCGCAGGCCGAGCCCTGGCGCATGGACGACCCGGAGCGCATCGAGGTCAAGCTGCAGCGGATCGTGCCGCAGACCGGGCGCTACACGGTGATCGAGCACCGCCCCTACCGCGTGCACCAGCGCATCGTGCCGACCTACCATTCCGGTCGGGTGCTGCTGGCGGGCGATGCGGCGCACGTCAACAGTCCCTCCGGCGGCATGGGCATGAACTGCGGCATCCACGACGCCTTCAGCCTGGCGGAGAAGCTCGCCGGCGTGCTGGCCGGTGGCAGCGAGGACCTGCTCGCGCTCTACGACCGCCAGCGCCGCCCGGTGGCGGCCGACGAGATCCTTCGCCAGGCCGATCGCAACCGCAACCGCATGCGCAATACCGACCCGGCCTGGCGTCGCGCCGAACTCGCGCGCCTGCAGGCCATCGCCGCGGACCCGGCCGCCGCCCGCGAACACCTGCTGGCCTCGTCGATGATCACCGGGCTGCGCCGTGCAGCCGCCATCCAGTGAGGCAGCCATGACGCCACCGGCAGACAGCAGGCGCGATTACGGCAGGGCCGGACGCATCGGCGTCGGCACGCCACAGGCCAATCCCACCGTGGAAGCCGAGTTCCGGCGCCTGCTGCCGGTCGACGTCGAGTTCGTCAGCACGCGCCTGGTGAGCCGCCAGGCCGATGCTCGCGCCCGCCTGGTCGAATATCTGGAGCGGCTGGACGACAGCCTGGCGAGCTACGGCGGCATGGGCCTGGACCTGTACTGTTTCGCCTGCACCGGCTCCTCCTACCTGCTCGGCCACGCGGCCGAACGCGAGCGGGTGGATCGTGCCGCGAACCGCTTCGGCTACCCGGTCATCACTGCCACGCAGGCCATCGAGGAACGGCTGCAGCAGCTGCAGGCCCGGCGCATCGCGCTCATCGCACCCTATCCGGAGTGGCTGCTCAGCGCTGCCGTCGCCTGGTGGCGGGGCCGGGGGTTCGAGGTCGCCAGCCAGCGCCAGGTCGCCATCGCCCGCCCGGGGGACACGAGCAGCATCTATGAGCTGACCAGCGCCGATGCGCTGGCAGCCGTGCGCGCTGCCGGAGACCTGCGCGTGGATGCATTGCTGCTGTCTGGCACCGGTATGCCGACGTTGCCGGCGCTGGCGGCAATCCAGGCGGTCGCCGGCGTCCCGGTGCTCAGCTCGAACCTGGCCCTGGCCGGGCAGGCAGTCGCCCGGCTCGGCCTGACGCTGTCACCGCTGCCCACCCCGGCGGACTGACCCGAGCAGCCACAGCCAGGCCATGCCGGCAATGCCGGCGATCAGCGAGGCGGCGATGATGCCGGTCTTCGCCAGCAGCAGGTACTGCGGCTGCCCCGCGTAGGCGAGTTCGGCGATGAAGATCGACATGGTGAAGCCGATGCCCGCCAGCAGGCCCACGGCGGCGAGCTGCACCAGCCGCGTCTGTGCCGGGAGTTGCGCCAGGCCGAGGCGCAGCACCAGCCAGCTCGCCGCGGTCACACCAATGAACTTGCCGAGCACCAGGCCTACGGTGACCCCGAGGGCCACCGGATGGCGGAAGGCGGCGCCGAGGGCACCCGACTCCAGCGGTATGCCGGCATTGAACAGGGCGAATACCGGGACCACGCCGAAGGCCACCGGCAGGTGCCAGATGTGCTCCAGCCGCTGCAGCGGCGTCTGCACCGCCACCACGCCGCTTTCCAGCGCCTGTACCGTCGCGCGCATTTCTTCGTTGACCATGATGCCGTCGCCCGGTGCGCGGCTGGCATCGAAACGCTCGGTCATGCGGCGCAGCTGCGTGCTGAACAGCGCCGGATCGTACTTCGGCCGTGCCGGCACGGTAAATGCGCCGATCACGCCGGCCAGTGTCGCATGGACACCAGACTGCAGGAGCGAGAACCACAGAGCTACGGCGAGCAGGAAGTAAGGCAGGATGCGGCGCACCCCTGCCAGGTTCAGCACCATCAGTCCCACAACGACCGCGGCCGCCCCGGCCAGCCAGGGGATGGCCAGGTCACTGGTGTAGAACAGGGCGATCACCAGTACCGCACCCAGGTCATCGACGATCGCCAGCGCCACCAGGAATACGACCAGCCCCCTGGGCACCCGCGCGGCGAGCAGCACCAGCGCCCCGGCGGCAAAGGCAATGTCGGTGGCCATGGGAATGCCCCAGCCCTGCACCGCATCGCCACCGGCATTGAAGCCGAGGAAGATCAGCGCCGGCACGGCCATGCCACCCAGCGCTGCCGCGACCGGCAAGGCAGCCTGTCTCAGCTCGGCCAGCTCGCCCACCAGCATCTCGCGCTTGAGTTCCAGGCCAACGACGAAAAAGAAGAACGCCATCAGCCCCTCGTTGATCCAGTGGTGCAGGGACATCTCCAGACGCCAGCTACCGATGCCAATGCCCACCGGTAACTGCAGCAGTGCGAGGTACAGCGGCGCCAGACCGCTGTTGGCGAGAAGCAGGGCGATGACGGTACAGGCCATGAGGAGCAGGCCGCCACTGGTCTGGCTGCGGATGAACTCTTCGAAGGGCGTGAGGACACGCTCGAATGCCCGCTCCCAGGGCGCGTAGAGGATGCCGCTGCCCGGCCCGGCCTGAGGCTGTGTCTTCTCGTCCCGCTGCTGCTCCTGCATCCGCCCTGTCCCGGCATCTCCTGTCCTGGCATCGCATCCTACCTGCTTCCCTATAATCACGGCATGGCTTCGCCGCTCACCCATCTCGGCGCACTTGGCGTCGGCCGCTTCATGCGCGAGTACTGGCAGCGCCGGCCACTGCTGGTCCGCAATGCCGTAGTGCCACCGGCGGTGGGTCGCAGGCAGCTGTTCGCCCTGGCGGGTCGCGAGGAGATCGAGTCACGCCTCGTCGTCCGCCATGGCCAGGATTGGACCCTGCGCCATGGCCCGATACCGCGGCGTGCACTGCCGCCGCTGCGCCAGAAGCGCTGGACGCTGCTGGTGCAGGGGCTCGACGGGCTCGACGCCGCCGCACAGGAGTTCCTCCGGCGCTTCCGTTTCGTGCCCGACGCAAGGCTTGACGACCTGATGGCGAGCTACGCCACCGACGGCGGCGGCGTCGGGCCACATGTGGACAACTACGACGTGTTCCTGGTGCAGGCGGCAGGCTTTCGCCGCTGGCGCATCGGCAAGGTGCGCGATGCGACGCTGCAGCCGGGGCGCCCGCTGCGCCTGCTGGCACATTTCCAGCCGCAGCAGGAATGGCTGCTGGGACCGGGCGACCTGCTGTACCTGCCGCCGGGCATCGCCCACGACGGCATCGCCGCAGGTGAATGCATCACGCTGTCGGTGGGCTACCGCACACCCAGCTTCCAGGAACTGCTCGACCCCTGGTTCGCCGACTTCGCCAGCCGCGGCACGCTTCCGGGTCGCTATGCGGATCCCGGCCTGCGGCCCACGAGAAACCCGGGCGCACTGCCGCCCGCCATGGTCGCGCGCGTGCACAAGGCGCTGTCAAGCCAGCGGCCGCACCTGGCGGATACCGAGCGCTTCCTGCTCGAGCATCTCTCAGAACCCAAGAGCCACATCGTCTTCGCGCGCCCAGCGCGAGTGCCGGCGCTGGGCGCTTTCATCCGCGCGGCGCGCCGCCGCGGTCTGGTGCTCGACCCACGCAGCCGCATGCTGACCGGTCGCGGCGGCATCGGCATCAACGGAGAATTCGTCGCGGCAGCAGCGCAGGGTGTGCCTGCCATCCTGAAGCAGCTGGCCGATGCCCGCTGCCTGGCGGCGCGGCAGCTCGATGCCGTGCCGGCCGCCTGCCTCGCCCTGCTCCACGACTGGTTGCAGGCGGGCTGGCTGGTTCTGGGTCCGCAGCGCTAGGCGCGAGCCTTTGCCGCCTGCAGGCGCCGCGCGTAGGGTGACGCCGGGCCAGGAGCGACCATGCGCACGACGATGGCGATTACCAGCAGCACCGCCTGGTAGGCGCCGGCCAGCACGAACGGTGCCCAGGGCCCCCAGCTGTCGAAAACGCGCCCACCCACGGCGGTGAACACCAGGATGCCCAGCGCCCCGCAGAAACTGCTGCCGGCGATGATGCTGCCGCGCTCGGCCACCGGCGCTTCCTGGCCCAGGAGCGACAGCGTCGCCTTTACCATGAAGCTGGTGCCGAGGGTCAGGAGAATCAGCAACGGAGCCATCTCCAGGTGCAGGGGTGACGTCACCAGCGGCATGGACAGGTAGCCGACCGATGCGGTGACCAGGGCGATGATCAGCGCCGTGACACGATTCACGCGGTCGATGACCCAGCCGAACACCGGTGCCGACACCAGCGATACCCCATACATGATCAGGATCATGGTGCCGAACTGCGCCATGGCCCGTGCCGGCGACAGTCCCTCGTGCCGCCCGGCCTGGATCGCCCACAGGCCGAGGAACAGGCCCTTGATGACCACGTCCGAGCGGGCCACCAGGGCACCGGCATAGGCCAGTGAAATGCGCGGGTTGCGCGTCGCCCCGAGCACCGAGCGGACCAGTTCGCCGACGGGGGGCCGGCGCTGGCGCCCCGCCGGCAGACCGGGGGCCAGTCCGCGCGCAGCGAGCACTGCCGTCAGCAGGCAGACCACCGAGCCGGTCAGGAACATCACCTTACCACCGGTGATCGCATCGATGCCGTGCTGGTGGAGGTAATCCGGGATGCTGCCGATGAACTTGCTGGCGAATATGGTGCCCAGCGTATTGCAGATGCTGGTGATGCCGATGAGCATGCCGCGGGAGCGGTCTGCCGGGTAGTCGTTGACCAGCGTCGCCAACGCCCCGGCTACCGCCGGCGCGCCGATGGCATAGACCATGCGGAAAGCGAGCAGCTCGCCGGGATTCTCGGCGAAGGGGTACAGGCCCCAGCCAAGGCCGACCATCACGAAGCCGAAGACCAGCACGGCACGACGGCCAAGCCGGTCGGCGGCGACGCCGAAGGGCACGAACAGCAGCAGACCGATGAATTCGGTCCAGAAGGCAAGGTCGCCGGACAGGGTGCCCTGCTCGGCCCGGGGCACGTGCATATGCACGTTGAGTATGTAGCTCTGCAGGATCGAAATGCCGGAGAGCGCGCCGATGCCGACAAACGCGGCCCAGAGCTTGACCAGCACGTTGCCGCGCGTGATGCCGGGTACGAGTTCGATGGGGCCGAGGCGGGCGGAGCGGTTGGGATCCGTCATGGTGGCTGCTGACCTCGGTGCCAGTTGGCGGGCGGCGGTCGCCGGATCATACAAATGTCATGTTGATATGACAATTGAGTGCCCCCGCGGCAGACGGCCGCCCCCGCCGCCTAGAATGCCTGCCCATGGATGAACCTGCGATCCTGGAACCGCGGCGCGCAACGACCGCTGATGGCAGCCTGCTGGTGCAGGCCGGCCGCGAATGCTTCATCGAGACCTTCGGGCACCTCTACCGGCCCGAGGATCTTGCCGCGTTCCTCGCCTCGGCGCACACCGCGGAGTCCTGGCAACAGACGTTGGCCGATCCGGAGCTGGCCACCTGGGTCGTGCTGGCCGCGGATGGCGCGGTGGCCGGCTATGCGGTCGCCGGACCCTGCAAGCTGCCGGTCGCCGGGCGCGAACCGCGCGCGGGCGAGCTGCGCCAGCTCTACCTGCGCGGCGGCTACCAGCGCCGGGGCCTGGGGACCAGGCTGCTCGAAACCGCACTCACCTGGCTCGAAGCTGCGGGCCACGAGCCGCTGTACATTGGCGTGTGGTCGGAGAACTTCGGTGCCCAGCGCCTGTACGCCCGCCACGGTTTCCGGCGCGTCGGGGAGTATCTGTTTCCGGTCGGCGAGCATCGCGACCTGGAGTTCATCCTGAAGCGGCAGGCCATAATTAGCAGTACTTGACAGTTAAATAGACAGTCAAAAAATCGATTAATAAACATTCGGTTATCAATATTGACAGTCCTGTGAAACCTGCTGCTCTAGGATCACTGAATCCCCCGGATCCCGGCCACGACCTGCCACGATCGGCACCAGCCGGCGCCCGCGTATAGTCCCGGATCATGAGCATCGACTGGCAAGCTTTCACGCCCTGGGCCTCACTCATAGGAGGCCTGCTGATCGGCCTGGCCGCTGCAATCCTCATCGTTGTCGACGGCCGGATCGCCGGGATCAGCGGCATCCTCGGCGGCCTGTTCCGCCCCCGGCCGGGCGACACCGGCTGGCGGCTGGCCTTCCTCGCCGGGCTACTCGCCGCTCCGCTCGCCTGGGCCGCGTTCGCCCCGCTGCCCCTGCCGCGGATCGATGCCGGGCCCATGACGCTGGTGGCCGCCGGCCTGCTGGTCGGGCTCGGTACCCGCTATGGCGGAGGCTGCACCAGCGGTCATGGCGTCTGTGGCCTGGCACGGCTGTCACCACGCTCACTGGCTGCGACGATCCTGTTCATCGCGGCAGGCGTTGCCACCGTATTCATTGCCCGGCAACTGGGGGCTGGCTCGTGATCCGCCTGGCTGCTGCGCTGCTGGCGGGCCTGCTGTTCGGATTGGGCCTGCTGCTGTCGGGCATGGCGAACCCCGCGAAGGTGCTCGCCTTCCTGGATGTCACCGGAGCCTGGGATCCGTCGCTGGCCTTCGTCATGGCAGGCGCCGTCGCCGCAGCGTTGCCAGCCTTCGCCTGGGCGCGCCGGCGGACGCAGGCGCTCACTGGCGTTCCGCTGGCACTGCCCACGGCGCGCGCCATCGACCAGCGGCTGGTGCTGGGCAGCCTCGTGTTCGGCGTCGGCTGGGGGCTGGCCGGCTTCTGCCCGGGGCCCGCAGTCGTCGCCATCGGGCTGGCTCCCGGCGCGGCAGCGCCGTTCATCGCCGCGATGCTGGCCGGGATGGCGGTTTTCGAATGGCTGGAGTGGCGCGCCCGCAGCGGTTAGTGGTCCAGCGTTGCTGCACCAGCTCCGGTAACTCCCGCTGCTAATTATTTGCCCGAGGCGGCGGCTGCCTCCACCGTCGAGGCCACCCATTTGCTGAACAGCGGGCTCTCGGCCAACCCGACATCCACGATCTCGACCTTCAGCCCCTCGAGGTCCTTGTGGATCTTCTTCGAGACATAGCCGCGGCCGGTGATGAGCAGCGGTGATACCAGCACGCGCCGGCCGGCGGCGGTTTCCGCGGTAATGTGGTCGCGCACGCGCCTGACGTTGGCCTCGCGCAAAGCCGCCGGTGCATCGTCCTGCAGCGTGGCGGCCCAGGCACCGGCCAGGCCGAGGGTCTTCCTGACGGCGGCGGCATGGCGCTCGAGGTCCGCCAGCTCGGCCGCGTTCTCCTGCTCGTCGGCCGGGCCATGGGCGATGATCACGGCGACTTCATGCGCGGGGTCACGGCTGATCGTCCGCAGGTTCGCGGCGAGGATGTCGCTGACCACGCTGCTGGCGGTGGGTCCGGACGCCATGACCAACCGGGCCTGCGTCTTCAGGCGCGGGACGTCCAGGTAGGCCGAGTGCTCCTCGAGGCCGAGAATGTAGAGCCACTGCCGCGTCAGATCCGTGCGCTGGCCGATCTCGGTCGGCACCACGACGATGGTCTTCGCGCCGGCGGCCTCGAGCGCATCTGTGGCGCGCTGGATATGGGCCGACCCCATCATGGCCATACCCAGTGCCGCGGCAGTCGGCCTGGCCTTCGCCACTTCGGCGAAGCCGGCCTCGAACTGCGCGTTGCCCTGGTCGCCATAGCCGTGGCCGAGGGCGAGCACGCCGATCTCGCCGCGCAGTCCGGCCGGACTCAGGTAGTCCTCGGTGTCGTGCATGCGGCCCATGCTTTCGTTGATCTGCTGGTCGGTGAAACTGCGATAGAGCGGCACCTTGCTGCGCAGCGTTGCCAGGTCCTGGGCGCTCATCGCATGGGCTTCGTGGCCCTGATGGTCAGAGTGGTCCTCGGCGCCGGCTGGCGGCGCTGCCATCGCGGCTGCGAGGCTGGATGCGAGGACCAGGGCGAGAGTCGCGCGACGATGGGTGGCTGCGGGCATTGCGTTGGCGTCCTGTGGTTTGGAATCCGCGGCCATCATTACCACAGTGCGCCGACCAGTAACATGCCCCAGGCGTGCACTGCTGCAGGCCAGCGTCAAGGTGCAGCGGCGCTGCGTTCCTTGCCCGACAGCCGGGCAACGAACTGCCCGCTGGCCGGATCCACGCACCAGCTGCGGGTCGCGCCGGTTGCCGCATCACGGTCAGCGTCGGACGACAACAGCCAGCAGGCCTGTGGCGCAGGCAGTGCAGCATCGCGCTGATAACGAAGTGCGAACTGCATTGGACCTCCCGGGATAAGCCCAGCCGCGCGCGCGGTCCGCCAGGCTTCCGGGCTGTCGATGAACTCCCCGGACAGGGGCTGCATGAGCACACAGGCTCCACCGGTGCCGACGTTCTCGATGGTGCCGTTCTCCAGCGCACGGATGCGCGTGCAGCGCCCCTGCGAGGGGGATTGCACGTCGTAGAACCAGAAAGTGTGCCGCGGCCCGGCCGCGAAACTGGTCGACACCGCCACCAGCTCGGCATCCGGCTGCCAGGCTCGCGCTTCGGTCAGCGCCTGTTCGAGCAGGGCACGGGCGCTGATGCCCGCCACGCTCGCTGACGCGGTGGGCCTGGAATCCGCGCCGTCGCCAGTTGCCGGCGCCGGACTCCCTCCACCACAGGCGCCGAGGACGACGGCAGCGATCGCAAGCAGGAGCAGACGGCAACTGGTCATGCTGACCCTCGTGGCTGGACATCGGGTTGCCGGCTGCCACCGGCGCCGCCCGCACATCGGCCGCAGTGTAGCGTGGCCAGAAAAAAGCAGAAGCCCCGCCGGGGCGGGGCTTCTGGCCTGGTTGTCGCAGGCAGGTATCGGCTACTTCAGGCTGTCCACGGGAATGCCGAGCGCCCGTGCCACGCCTTCACCATAGGCCCTGTCAGCCTTCAGGCAGTTGCCGATGTGGCGCAGCTGGATCTCCCGTGGCGCCGGGCCAATCGAGCGGGCGGTGTTGTCGAACAGCGCCTGCTTCTGGGCGGCGGTCATGAGGCGGAACAGTGCACCGGGCTGCGAGTAGTAGTCGCTGTCCTCGCGGTGGTTCCAGTGGTCCGCCGCGCCGTTGAGCGCCAGCGGCGGCTCGCGAAAGTCCGGCTGCTGCTGCCACTCGCCGTAGCTGTTCGGCTCGTAGCCCAGCGTGCTGCCATGGTTGCCGTCCACCCGCATCGCGCCATCGCGGTGGTAGCTGTGCACCGGGCAGCGCGGCGCATTGACCGGGATCAGGTGATGGTTCACACCGAGCCGATAGCGCTGCGCATCCCCGTAGGAGAACAGCCGCCCCTGGAGCATGCGGTCCGGCGAGAAGCCGATGCCCGGCACGATGTTCGCCGGGTTGAATGCCGACTGTTCCACTTCCGCGAAGAAATTCTCCGGGTTGCGGTTCAGCTCCATGACACCGACGTCGATCAGCGGATAGTCCTTGTGCGGCCAGACCTTGGTCAGGTCGAAGGGGTTGTACGGCAGCTGCGCCGCGTCGGCCTCGGGCATGACCTGTACTTGCATGGTCCACTTGGGGAAGTCACCCTTTTCCAGGCTCTCGTAGAGATCGCGCTGGTGGCTCTCGCGGTCCCTGCCAATCATCGCCTCTGCCTCGGCATCGGTCAGGTTGCGGATGCCCTGCTGGCTCCTGAGGTGGAACTTCACCCAGTGGCGCTCGCCCTTTGCGTTGATCAGGCTGAAGGTATGGCTGCCGAAGCCATGCATGTGCCGGTAGGTTGCCGGGATGCCCCGGTCGCTCATCACGATGGTGACCTGGTGCAGGGCCTCGGGCAGCGAAGTCCAGAAGTCCCAGTTGTTCCTCGCGCTGCGCATGTTGGTACGCGGATCGCGCTTCACCGCGTGATTCAGGTCGGGGAACTTCAGCGGATCACGCAGAAAGAACACCGGCGTGTTGTTGCCGACGAGGTCCCAGTTGCCCTCCTCTGTATAGAACTTCACCGCGAAGCCGCGGATGTCGCGCTCGGCATCAGCTGCACCGCGCTCGCCCGCCACCGTGGTGAAGCGTGCGAACAGTTCGGTCTTCTTGCCGACCTTGGAGAAGATCTTCGCCCTGGTGTAGCGGCTGATGTCGTGGGTCACGGTAAACGTGCCGTAGGCGCCGGAGCCCTTGGCGTGCATGCGCCGCTCCGGGATCACCTCCCGGTCGAAATGCGCCAGCTTCTCCAGGAACCACACGTCCTGCAGCAGCTGAGGCCCGCGCGGGCCGGCAGTCAGCACGTTCTGGTTGTCGGTCACCGGGCAACCGGCGTTGGTGGTCAGCTTCTTGCCCATCGTCCTGCTCCTTCTCGTGGTCGCGGCCGCAGGCCGCGATGTGGATCCAACTCTGCGCGGGCGCGGCTCGTTCCGCCAGCGCCAGGCCATTCTGGACGACGGCAATTAATCTGACAAATGCAATAAATAGTCTGCGATATTCTGTTTTTTAGAAAAATGTGCCACGCCGGTGAACCTGGCAACATCAGGGCGGTTGTGGCTGCTCCAGCCGCCGCCGGCGCTCGTGCCAGTCGGGAAGCCGCTGGTCCATGAGCCGGTGAAAGGCGGGGCCATGGCCACGGTGCTCCAGATGACAGAGCTCGTGGACCACGACGTACTCGATGCACTCGGGTGCCGCGTGTACCAGTGCAAGGTTCAGCGTCATGCGCCGTGCCGCCCGGACTTGCGGATCGAGCCAGCCCGCTTCGCGGCCAGGCCCCGACAGGCTGCCCCAGCGGCTCCGCATGCGGCGGATAGTCAGGACCGGTCGCGCATGGCCGCGTCCGGCAAACCATGGCAGGTGGCGGTCGAGCAGCTCGGCGAAGATGACGGCAGCACGCTCGCGGTACCAGCGCTCCAGGGCACGCCTCACGGGTTCGCCACCCATTTCGCCGCGGCCGAAGCGCAAGGCGACGTGCAGCGTATCGCCCTCCAGCCGGACGAGTGGACGCGGGGCTGCGGTCACCTCGAGACGGTAGTCCCTGCCAAGGAATCGCAGCCTGTCACCAGTGACGTAACGGACCGCTACTGGCTGCTCCCGACCCAGGCGCCGGAAGCGCTCGACCTGGCGGTCGATCCACTGCCCGCGCTCCGCGACCCAGGCGTCGATGAAGCTGCGATCTACCCTCGCTGGCGCCCGGACAACGATCCGCAGGTCACGATGCACCTCCAGCGACAACGTGCGCCGGCGAGCCGACAGCCGCAGTTCGTATCCCAGAACAGGAGGCATGATAGCGGGAGGATAGGGAGACAGATTGAGATAGGGGGACAGTTTACTTATCTCCGCTTTTGACAAAGCGGAGATAAGTAAACTGTCCCCCTATCTCACTGTCCCCCTATCTCAATCTGTCTCCCTATCCTCGGTTCCCGGAAAGTGGCAGGCGACGCGTGTGCCAGCGGGCGCGCCGGCCGTGCTGGCCAGTTCCGGCCGTTCCTGGCGACAGCGGTCACGGGCGCGTGGGCAGCGCGGATGAAAGGCGCAGCCTGGCGGCGGCCTCGCCGGCGAGGGCACATCACCCGCGAGCACGATGCGCTGGCGGCGGCGTGCGGGATCGGGCACCGGCACGGCGGAAAGCAGCGCCTGGGTATAGGGATGCTGCGGTTCGCGGTACAGGCTGGCAGCCGGCGCATGCTCGACGATGCGCCCCAGGTACATGACCGCCACCTCGTCGCTGACATGCTGGATCACGGCCAGGTCGTGACTGATGAACAGGAACGCGATGCCATGCTCGCGCTGCAGGCGAGCCACCAGGTTCAGTACTTGGCTCTGCACCGAGACATCGAGTGCCGAGACCGGCTCGTCGGCCACGATCAGCGCCGGATTCAGCGCCAGCGCCCGGGCGATGCCGACGCGCTGGCGCTGGCCACCGGAGAACTCGTGCGGGTAGCGGTCGCGGACCGAGTCGCGCAGGCCGACGATGTCGAGCAACTCCGTGACCCGCTGCTGGCGTTCGGCCAGCGTGCCGATCCGGTGCACGTCCAGCGGTTCACGTATGGCCTGGCCCACGGTGCGCCGCGGATTCAGCGAGGCATAGGGATCCTGGAAGATGATCTGCATCTGGCGCCGCTGCGCCAGCAGCGCCTGCCGCGGCAGCGCGGTGATGTCCTCGCCACTGAGGATGACCTGCCCCGAGGTCGGCTCCTGCAGGCGCAGGATCGCCCGGCCAAGAGTCGATTTCCCGCAGCCGCTCTCGCCCACCAGCCCCAGCGTGCGCCCGGCCACGAGCTGCAGGTTCACGCCATCCACCGCTTTCACCTGGCCGACCACACGACGGAACAGGCCACCCCGGATCGGGAAGTACTTCCTCAGCTCACGGACTTCGAGCAGCGGTCTGTTCATGGATGCGGGTGATAGCAGGCGACGAGCCCGCCATCGGCTGTCGCGACCAGCGGCGGCGACACCACCCGGCATTCAGCGCTGACGCGCGGGCAGCGATCGGCAAAGCGGCAGCCGGCCGGCAGCTGCAGGGGATCAGGTACCCTCCCGGGAATCACCGGCAGCTCGGCAAGCCGGGTTTCGCGCAGGCGCGGGATGGAGTCGAGCAGGCCCACGGTGTAGGGGTGATGCGGGCGCGAGAACAGCGCGGCGGTGGTGGCCGCCTCCACCACCTGCCCGCAGTACATCACCACCGCGCGGGTGCAGGTCTCGGCGACGATGCCGAGGTCATGGGTCACGAGAATCATCGCCATGCGGTACTCGGCCTGCAGGCGGCGGATTTCCTCGAGCACCTGCGCCTGCGTGGTCACGTCCAGCGCCGTGGTCGGCTCGTCGGCCACCAGCAGCCGCGGACCGCAGGACAGCGCCATGGCGATCATCACCCGCTGGCGCTGGCCGCCGGAGAGCTGGTGCGGGTACTCGTCGATGCGCCGCCCGGGCTCCGGGATCCCGACCTGTTCCAGCAGGGCGAGGGACGCCTTCCGGGCCTCGCGCCGCGACAGCCGCTGGTGGCGGCGGATCACGTCGCCGAGCTGCGCGCCCACGGTGAACACCGGGTTCAACGCGGTCATCGGTTCCTGAAAGATCATGGCGATGTCGCGCCCGCGCACGGCGCGCATGCCGCTCTCCGGCAGGGCCAGCAGGTCCCGGCCGTCGAAGCGGATGCTGCCGCCGGCGATGCGGCCCGGCGGCTGCGGCACCAGCCGCAGGATCGACAGCGCGGTGACGGTCTTGCCGCAGCCACTCTCGCCCACCAGAGCCAGGCTCTCCTCCGGGAAGACGTCGAGGCTCACGCCGTCCACGGCCCGTACACGGCCCGCCATGGTGTCGAACTCCACCACCAGGTCGCGCAGGGCCAGCAACGGCGTCGGATGGTTCATCACCTCAGGCCACCTGCTTCGGATCCAGGGCGTCCTGCAGTGCATCGGCCAGCATGTTGAAGGCGAACACCAGCCCGAACAGCAGCGCCGAGGCGACGATCAGGTTGTTGAAATGCCCGGCGAGGAACTCCAGCGTGCTCTCGCTGATCATCAGGCCCCAGCTCATGCCGTCCTTCACCCCCAGCCCGAGGAAGCTCAGGACCACCTCCGCCTTGATGGCATCGACGAAACACAGCGTCAGCTGCACCAGCAGGATATGGAAGGTATTCGGCAGGATGTGCCGGAAGATGATGGCCACCGGCGGCACGCCGATGGCGCGTGCCGCCTCGACGAATTCCAGCCCGCGCAGCTTGATGACCTCGCCCCGCACCAGCCGCCCGGTCGTTGTCCAGAAGGTCGACACCATGGCGACATGCATCGCGTAGGGGTTGTCGGCCAGGGCGAAGGCGATTGCCGCCACCATGAGGTAGAACGGAATGGCATCGAGCACGCCCATCAGCCACAGCACGATCTCGTCGATCCAGGTGGCGGCGAAGAAGCCGCCGACGGCGCCGATCACCGCACCCATGCCCACCGCCAGCACCGCAACCACCAGACCCACCTGGAAGGCGGTCCCGGTGCTGTAGATGGCACGCTGGAAGATGTCCTGGCCGATGATGTTGGTACCAAACCAGTGCTGCGCCGACACCGGGCCCCACTTGGTGCCGGTGATCAGCGCCCAGTCGCCGGCCCACCAGCCGCACCAGGCACCGACGGCGGCGACCAGGTAGAGCACCACCACTGCGAGTCCAAGCAGACCCGCGCGATCGCGCCGCAGCTTGTACAGCGCGGTGCGCCACAGGGAGGCGCGCGGTGCCGTGGCGGCCGGCAGGCCGGGCTGGGCGGCGTTCATTCCAGCGACACCCGCGGATCCACCGCGCGGTAGAGGATGTCGGCCACCAATAGCGCGATCACGAACAGCGCCGTGGTCAGCCCGACCACGGCCTTCAGCACCGGCTGGTCGCCGCTGATAATGGCCTCGTAGGCGGCCTTGCCGACGCCCGGGATGCCGAAGCTGGTCTCGAGAAGCAGCGCCCCGCCGATGACGATGGCCGGGATGGTGAAAACGATGCGGGTGATGACCGGGATGGCACAGTTCTTGAGGATGTCGCGCCAGAACAGCCGCGCCGGTGCCGCACCGAAGGCCCGCGCGGTACGCACATGGTCACGGCCCATCTCCTCGACGATCACCGCGCGGTAGAAGCGCGTGTTGTAGCCCAGGGCCACGAACACCATGGCCAGCGTCGGCACGGTGACATGGCGCAGGTAGTCGGCAAGGCTGGCGGTGCCCCAGCCGCGCACCGGGAACAGGTCCAGACCGTGGCTGGTGCAGAACCAGATCTGGAACACGAAGATCACCACCAGGAAGCTGATGCTCATGCCGATCACCGAAAGGCCCATGATCAGCTTGTCGGGCCAGCGGCCGCGGTGGTAGGCGGCCAGCAGCGCCAGCGCGATGCCCAGCAGGTTGCCGAGGACGAACCCCGGCAGCTCCAGGGCCAGCGACACGGGGATGGTCCGCGCCAGCAGGCTCGACACCCTCTCGCCCGTGGAATCGGAGTTGCCGAAATCAACGGTGGCGAGTTCACGCAGGTACTCGCCGTAGCGCAGAACGAAGGGCCGGTCGTAGCCCAGCTGGTGGCGGACCTCGGCAATCTCCTGCGCCGTCGGGTTTTTGCCCAGCAGCTCGAAGGTCTTGTCCGGCCCGAAATAGACCATCAGCGTGAAGCTGAACAGCGTCACGCCGAGCAGCAGCGGCAGACCCGCCAGCAGCCGGCGCAGCGCGTACTGCAGGATGTCCATCAGCCCGCGGGCTCCAGGTCCGCTGGCCGGGCGCTCTCGCCCTCCGGCAGCACGTCCACGTACCTGAGGAAGAAGCCGCCGACGATCTCCCGGTCCGGCAGCGCGACGACGTTCTTGTGCCAGAGGTAGATGCGCTTGCGGGACAGGCCGGTGATGGCCACGCAGTCATCGATGATCATCTGGTTCATGCGCCGGTAAAGCGCCCTGCGCTCCGGCGAGGGCAGCATCACAGCGGCCTTCTCGTAGAGCCGGTCATACTCGGGATTGCGGTAGTTGGCGTCGTTCGAGCCGGGAGAGCCATTCGGCCCATAGAAAAGCTGCAATGTGTTCTCCGCATCAGGGTAATCGAGGCCCCAGCCCTTGGACACGATGGGCAGGCGGCTTTCCTTCCAGGCCCGGCCCAGGTCACCGAAGGTCGCGTACTGCTTGAGCACCACCTTCTCCTGCGGCCAGCCGATGTCCATGAGCTGGGCGCGAAACTGCTCGAAGAACATGCGCGGCTTCACCCCGGCGCTCTGCCCGTAGACCAGGACCGGCAGGTTCTCCGCTGTCCAGCCGTTCTCCCGCAGCAGGCGCCGGGCGCCGGCGACGTCGCGGGTCACGCTGGTCCGCGACAGTTGCGGGTCGAACTCCGGCACCACGGGCACGATGATGCCGGGAAACACCGTGCCCAGGCCGAAGTACCAGCTCTGGTTGCGTGCTTCCCAGTCGAAGGTCTTGATGATGGCGCAACGCAGAGCCTTGTTGCGCCGTTCCCGCTCCGGGTCCGGGTTGTAGCCGAACTCCGGGAAATCCATGTTGAAGGTCTCGAAGACGAATCCCGCCTCGAGGCCCGAAGCCACTTGGTACCTGCGTGCGTAATCGGGCTTCAGCTGCACCGGATCATACGACTCCAGGAACTCATCCACCTTTTCCGCCGGCACGCCGGTCACCTGGATCTCGTTGCCCTTGATGAAGGAGTTCCAGCGCGAGGCATCGTCGCTGGCGAAGTCGATGACCAGGCGGTCCACGAACGGCGGCGAGCGGCCCTGGATGCGCTCGACACCGGTGTAGCGCTGGGTGGCTGGATCATAGCCCTCGGCCTGCAGGTCCACCGGCTCCTGGCGGAATGCCGTGTTGCGTGCGAAGACCACGCGTGAGCTGTCGTAGGAGACGACCCTGAACGGTCCGGAACCGACCGGATGGGTTCCTAGTTCGCGGCCGTAGTGTTCGGCTGCTTCCCGCGGCACCACTGCAGAGAAGCCCAGTGCAAGCGTATCGAGCAGCTGCGGGAAGGGGCGCAGCAGCCGGATCTCGATGGTGTAGCGATCCAGCGCCCGCAGGCCCGGAACCTCGCGATCGTAGTCCGAACCAGCCGCTTTCCAGTCGTCGAGTCCGGCGATACGCCCCTGCCAGAGCCATGCGCCCTGTGGCCGGTTTTTCGGATCGAACTGGCGCTTGAGCGAGTAGACGAAATCTGCGGCGACCAGCTCCCGGCCCTTGCCGCCTGCAAAGGCGGGATCGTCCTGGAACCGGACGCCGTGCTTGATGCGGATCCGGTAGACCAGCAGGTCCGGGGAAATCTCCGGCCAGCCATCAGCCAGGTTGGGTTTCAGCTGGTAGGGCCGCGCGAGGTACTTGTACGCGAACAGGGTGTCGTAGGCGTTCAGCACCACGTGGTTCGCGTAGACATTGGCGGCCTGGACCGGATCGAGCGACGAGGGTGCCTGGTCCAGCGAATAGCGGAAGGTCTTGATGCTGGCATTTCCGTCGAGGTCGGCAGCCTCGCGCGGCGCCGGTCCAGCCGGGTCTGCGCAACCCGCCAGGACCAGGAGCAGCGCCAGCACGGCGGCACGGACCACGACCATCAAGCGGACGCCGCCGTGGGGTACAGGTCTCAAGCGCGACGCCGACAACATCGGCACCATTCTGCCAGCGCCGGCTCCGGCCGCGTAACTGCGTTCTCTGGACCGGTCAGCAGCAATTTGTGAATAGAATCACCGGAAATATATTGTGAGTTTATTGACACTGTTAATATTAAATTGTGCCTGACATATTTATTTTTTGTATTGTGCATTGATAAGTACACTTTTATCGATTTCAAACCATCAATTAGGCCAATAATCCCACTTTGTTAGTTTTCCAATTTAGCGGTCTTTGATTTGGAGCACCATGACTGCCTGACATCTGTCATAGCCCAATTTTTTGCTGATTTGTGGCGCAAAAGTGGATCGGCCGGCATCCGGCCAGACACCACCTTTGCAGGCTCAAGCCACTGCCTTTTTTCCCGGAGGGCCCGTATCCTCCGCAGCCGATGATCGGCTTGTTGCAGCGCGTTTCAGAGGCCAGCGTCCGTGTCGCCGGGGAGCTGGTGGGGCAGATCGGAACCGGGCTGCTGGTGCTGGTGGCGGTCGAGCGCGGCGATGGCCCCGGCCAGGCCCGCCGCCTGGCAGAGCGCCTGGTGGCCTACCGCGTTTTCCCCGATGCGGCCGGCAAGATGAACCTCGATGTGCGCGAGGCGGGCGGTGCCCTGCTGCTCGTGCCGCAGTTCACGCTGGCCGCGGATACCAACCGCGGCAACCGGCCGAGCTTCTCTGGTGCCGCCGATCCGGCCATCGGCCAGGGGCTCTTCGATGTCCTGGTGCGCGAGGTCGCGGCGCAAGGAGCGCGGGTGGCAACCGGGCGCTTCGGCGCGGACATGGCGGTGAGCCTGGTGAACCAGGGCCCGGTGACCTTCATGCTGCGCACGCCACCGCAGCCTGATGCGTGACAGCGCCGGCAGCGACCGGGCAGCAGCCAAAACGAGGGCCAGGTATCAAGGTCGCAGCGGTGTTTTGCCGTATGATTGAGGCCTGTTGGCGAGGGCACGGAGTGCCCCCTGGAGCGTTGTCATGGGATCTCTGAGCATCTGGCACTGGCTGATCGTCCTGGCGATTGCCGTGCTCATCTTCGGCACCAAGCGCCTGAGCTCCATCGGCACTGATCTCGGCAGCGCGGTGAAAGGGTTCCGCAAGGCGATGTCGGAGGCCGACCAGGACGAGCCACCGAAGCAGATCAACAAGCAGGCTGACGCGGACTTCACCGAGAGCCGCCAGAACGAAGCCGCTGGCAAGAAGCACGGCTGACCGCACCCGGACCTGGTGCCGCGGATGAATCCTGCCAGGACAGCTCGGTCCAGGCACGGCACGGGCTGATCCTGCATGTTCGACGTCGGCTTCTCCGAACTGGTGGTCATCTTCGTCCTGGCACTGCTCGTGCTGGGTCCTGAGCGCCTGCCCAGGGTTGCCTCCCAGATCGGGCAGTGGGCCGGCAAGGCGCGCCGCATGGCCCGCATGCTCAGCACCCAGTTCCAGGAAGAGATGAACGCCGTGGATCCGCGCCGGATCATGGACCCGCCGCAGGCCGCGACCCCGGACTACAGCCGCCCCGGTGTCGACGACCTGAAGCCGCACGGCGCAGCCAGCCACGACCGGCCCCAGACGGACGGTGTGGCCGAGCCGGCCACAGAGGGCGCCGCTCCGGGGCCGGACGGCCACCCGCCGTCCGGCGACGCCCGGCCCTGACCCCGGCAGGCAGGCATGGCAGGGGACAAGCACGACAATCCTGACGACGAGGTGCTCGAGGAGGGGACGCTCATGTCCCACCTCATCGAGCTGCGCAGCCGGCTGCTGCGGGCAGTGCTGGCCGTGGCGGTGATCTGCATCGCCCTGCTGCCCTTCGCGAGCCGCATCTTCACCCTGGTGGCCCGGCCGCTGATGAAACAGTTGCCGGAGGGCGCGAAGATGATCGCCACCCAGGTCACCGCGCCGTTCCTCACGCCCATCAAGACGACCTTCTTCGTGGCGCTGTTCCTCGCCATGCCCGTCGTGCTCTACCAGGTCTGGGCATTCGTCGCACCCGGGCTGTACCGGCGCGAGAAGCGCTTTGCCGTGCCGTTGCTGGTATCCAGCGTCATCCTGTTCTATATCGGGGTGGCCTTCGCCTACTTCCTGGTGTTCCCGACGGTGTTCCACTACTTTGCAGCGACGACCCCCGAGGGCGTCACCATGATGACGGACATCAACAGCTACCTCGACTTCACACTGCTGACCTGCTTTTCCTTCGGCCTCGCCTTCGAGGTTCCCGTGGCCACGGTGCTGCTCATCGCCACCGGGCTGGTCAGGGCCGAGACGCTGGCCAGGCAGCGCCCGTACATCTTCCTGGGCTCGTTCGTCGTCGGCGCCGTGCTGACGCCCCCCGACGTCATCTCCCAGTTCATGCTCGCGCTACCCATGTACGGCCTGTTCGAGGGTGGATTGCTGATGGCCAGGCTCATGTACCCGTCGGGCGCGGCAACGGCCACGGACAAGAGCGCTGCATGACCGGCGCCCAGGCGCCGCCGCCGCTGGGACACCCGGCCGGCCTGAGGACGCTGTTCTTCACCGAACTCTGGGAACGCTTCAGCTACTACGGCATGCGTGCGCTGCTGGTGCTGTTCCTGGTGGACGCCGGCAGCGGCATGGGCCTGGACGACCAGGCGGCCACCGCGATCTACGGCCTGTACTCCGCGGCGGTCTACATCGTCGCGCTGCCCGGCGGCTGGATTGCCGACCGGCTGCTCGGCGCACAGCGGGCGGTGTGGATTGGCGGCATCATCATCGCCATCGGGCACTTCACGCTGGCGCTGCCGGCGACGCCGACATTCTTCGCAGGCCTGATGTTCATCATCGCCGGCACCGGCCTGCTGAAGCCGAACATCAGCGCCATCGTCGGCGCGCTCTACGCCCGCGATGATGCGCGACGCGACGCGGGATTCACGCTGTTCTACATGGGCATCAACCTCGGTGCCGGGCTCGGGCCACTGGTCTGCAGCACGCTTGGCGAGAGCGAGCGCTTCGGCTGGCATTACGGCTTTGCCGCGGCTGGCGTCGGCATGCTGGCCGGCCTGATCTATTTTCGTTCCAGCCGATCGCGGCTCGGCGGTGCCGGCCTGAAGCCGACGCTGGACCCAGCGGTGCCGGAACAGGCGGTGCTGATCCGTTCCAGCTGGCGCCGGGTGGTGCTTGCCCTCGCCATGGTGATCGCGGTAGCGGTACTGATCGGCACCGGCATCATCGAGGTGACGCCTGTGGCGCTGGCCCGTGGCAGCGCCTGGGCGATCGCCATCCTGGCCACGGCCTATTTCGCCTGGCTGCTGCTGTTTGGCGGACTGGACCGGCAGGAAAAGCAGCGGGTGCTGGTCATCATCGTGCTGTTCCTGGGCGCGGCGACCTTCTGGTCGGGATTCGAGCAGTCGGGCTCCTCCCTCAACCTGTTCGCCGAGCGCTACACCGACCGGATGCTCGGCGGTTTCGAGATTCCCGCCGGCTGGTTCCAGTCGCTGAACCCGGTGTTCGTCATCAGTTTCGCGCCGGTGTTCGCCGCGCTCTGGGTCGGCCTCGCAAGACGCGGCCTGAACCTGCCGACCCCGGCGAAGTTCGGCATCGGTCTGCTGCTGCTGGCGGCCGGCTTCGGCGTGATGCTGGGCGCGGCGACGCTGGTGGCCACGGGCCGGCAGGCGCTGCCGACCTGGCTGATCTTCACCTACCTGTTCCATACGCTGGGCGAGCTGGCGCTGAGCCCGGTCGGGCTGTCGGCGACCACCCGCCTCGCGCCACAGCGCTACGTCGGCCAGATGATGGGCATCTGGTTCCTGGCGTCTTCGGTGGGCAACATCCTCGCTGGACTGTTCGCCGGCCAGTTCCGTGACGACGTGCTCGCCGACATGCCAGGGCTCTACCTGCAGATCGTGCTGATGACGGCCGGTGCAGGCATGCTGTTCCTGGTGTTCACGCGACCGATCCGTCGCCTGATGGGCGATGCCGGATAACCGGAGCCACCAATGCAGGCGCAACGCGAGCTGACATTCCGGGCCCTGGTCCTCGGTGGCATCCTCGCCGTGCTGCTCGGGGCGGCGAATGCCTACCTCGGGCTTTTCGCGGGCATGACGGTGTCGGCCTGCATTCCCTCCGCGGTGATCTCCATGGGCGTCCTGCGCCTGCTCGGCCATGCCGGCATCGGCGAGAACACGCTGGTGATGACCCAGGGCTCGGCCGGTGAGGCGCTGGCGGCAGCGGCGATCTTCACGCTGCCGGCACTGGTGCTGCTGGGCGTCTGGGATCACTTTCCCTACCTCTGGGTCACGGCGATCGCCGGCATCGGCGGCGTGCTCGGGGTGCTGCTCACCATCCCGCTGCGCCGGGCGCTGATCGTCGAACAGGACCTGAAGTTCCCGGAGGGCACCGCGGTCGCCGAAGTCCTGCGCGTGGGCGAGCGGGCGGGGCAGGGGCTGCGGGCACTGGCGGGGGCGGGCCTGCTCGGTGCGCTCATCAAGTTCGCCGAGACCGGACTGCAGCTCTGGCCGGGCACCGCGCAGGCGGCCGGCTTCGTCGGGCGCGGCATCGCCTACTTCGGCACCAACCTGTCGCCCGCACTGCTCGGCATCGGTTACATCGTCGGCTTGAACATCGCCGCGCTGGTGTTTGCCGGCAGCATGATCTCCTGGAACCTGGCGATCCCGGTCTACGCCGCCTGGTTCCTGCCAGCCGATCCCGCCTTCACCGGCGCCGCCGGACTGCCGGCGGCAGACCTCGCCTACCTCATCTGGACGAAGAAGATCCGTTACCTCGGTGTCGGTGCCATGCTGGTCGGCGGTCTCTGGGCCCTGGTGGCCATCCGCCATTCGCTGCTTTCCGGCGTGCGCAGCGGCCTTGCCCAGTTCCGCCGCTCGCGCGGGCAGGCCGTGGACCCGCGCGATCGCGACCTGCCCATGCCCTGGGTGCTGGCCGGGATCGCGGCCTGCGTGCTGCCGATCTTCGGGCTCTACGGCCAGATCGTCGGGCACTACGGCGTGGCGGCGGCCATGGCCGTCACCATGCTGGTCGCAGGTTTCCTGTTCTCCTCGGTCGCTGCCTACATGGCCGGGCTGGTGGGTTCCTCGAACAACCCGATTTCCGGCGTCACCATGGCGACCATGCTGCTGGCATCGCTATTGCTGCTGGTGCTGCTGGGCCCGGACAACGCGCAGGGCCCGGCAGCGGCCATCATGATCGGCGCCGTGGTGTGCTGCGCGGCTTCGCTGGGCGGTGACTTGCTGCAGGACCTGAAGACCGGCCAGCTCGTCGGCGCGACACCGTGGAAGCAGCAGCTAGCGCTGGCCGCGGGCGTACTGGTGGCGGTGTTCGTGATGGCCCCGATCCTCAACCTCCTGCTGCAGGCCTATGGCATCGGCGAACCGAGCGCCGCGCATCCGAAGCCGCTGGTGGCACCGCAGGCCACGTTGATGGCGTCGGTGGCCCAGGGCGTGTTCCGCGGCGGCCTGCCCTGGGGCATGGTCGCCGCAGGTGCGGGTATTGGCCTGGCCGTCATCCTGCTGGACGAGTGGCTGCGACGGCGGGGTGCGTCCGTGCGTGCACCGGTGCTGGCGGTGGCGGTCGGCATCTACCTGCCGCTGGAAGTGGACACGCCGATCTTCGTCGGTGGCCTCATCGCCTGGCTGGTGCAGCGGCGGCTGCGCCGCGCCGACAGCGGCGCAGGTGCCGGCACGCTGTTCGCCGCCGGCCTCATCACCGGCGAGGCGCTGGTGGGCATCCTGCTCGCCATCCCGATCGTCATCACCGGCAGCACCGA
>QUBU01000030.1 GCA_014337915.1 Gammaproteobacteria bacterium | reverse complement strand
GATCGAAGCCCCGGTAAACGGCGGCCGTAACTATAACGGTCCTAAGGTAGCGAAATTCCTTGTCGGGTAAGTTCCGACCTGCACGAATGGCGTAACGATAGCCACGCTGTCTCCACCCGAGACTCAGTGAAGTTGAAATCGCTGTGAAGATGCAGTGTACCCGCGGCAAGACGGAAAGACCCCGTGAACCTTTACTACAGCTTTACGCTGGACTTCGAACCTTTCTGTGTAGGATAGGTGGGAGGCTTTGAAGCGCGGACGCCAGTTCGCGTGGAGCCAACGTTGAAATACCACCCTGGAATGTTTGAGGTTCTAACCTGGGCCCGTTATCCGGGCTGGGGACAATGTATGGTGGGTAGTTTGACTGGGGCGGTCTCCTCCCAAAGAGTAACGGAGGAGCACAAAGGTACCCTCAGCGCGGTCGGACATCGCGCGTTGCGTGCAAAGGCATAAGGGTGCTTGACTGCAAGACAGACAAGTCGAGCAGGAGCGAAAGCTGGTCTTAGTGATCCGGTGGTTCTGTATGGAAGGGCCATCGCTCAACGAATAAAAGGTACTCCGGGGATAACAGGCTTATTCCTCCCAAGAGTCCACATCGACGGAGGAGTTTGGCACCTCGATGTCGGCTCATCACATCCTGGGGCTGTAGCAGGTCCCAAGGGTATGGCTGTTCGCCATTTAAAGTGGTACGCGAGCTGGGTTCAGAACGTCGTGAGACAGTTCGGTCCCTATCTGCCGTGGGCGTTGGAAATTTGAGGGGAGCTGTCCTTAGTACGAGAGGACCGGGATGGACGCACCTCTGGTGTTCCGGTTGTCACGCCAGTGGCACTGCCGGGTAGCTATGTGCGGACGGGATAACCGCTGAAAGCATCTAAGCGGGAAACCCTCCCCAAGATTAGATTTCCCCAGGGACTTGATCCCTCTGAAGGGCCCTCGAAGACTACGAGGTTGATAGGTCGGGTGTGTAAGTCCAGTAATGGATTCAGCTAACCGATACTAATTGCCCGTGCGGCTTGGCCATATAACACCCAAGCAGCCTGACACGACTGCAGTTCACGTCAAAACCATCCAGATTGGGCCCGGCGCGCTGGTAGCGGCGACGGGTCAAACCGAATTGCCTGGCGGCCATAGCGGGCGGGAACCACCTGATCCCATTCCGAACTCAGAAGTGAAAACGTCCAGCGCCGATGGTAGTGTGGGGCTTCCCCATGTGAGAGTAGGTCACTGCCAGGCATTTTCTTCCAGGAAGCCGCCCCGGTCATGCCGGGGCGGCTTTTCTGTATCTGCACGATGCCCCCGTCCTCCGCGACGGATGCCGTCAAATTGACGGCTGTGTCGGCCGGTTTCTACCATGGCCGGTACCTACCAGCTGGATAGCCCGTGGCTGCCACACCGCCGATCTCCGCCGTCATCATCGCCCGCGACGCTGCCAGCAGCATTGCCGCGACACTGGACAGCCTCGCTGCCTTTGCCGAGGTGCTGCTGTATGACAACGGCTCCACTGACGGCACGCTTGCCATCGCCCGCGGCTACCCGAATGTCGTGATCCACTGCGGTGAGTTTCACGGGTTTGGCCCGACCAAACGCCTCGCAGCCTCGCTGGCGGCCCACGACTGGATCCTGGCCATCGATGCCGACGAAGCCGTCTCCGCCGAACTGTGCGCCAGCATTTTCGCCGCTGCGCTCGATGATGAGCGCACCGTCTACTCGGTCCAGCGGGTGAATCATTTCATGGGTCGGGCGGTGCGCCACTCCGGGTGGGATGACGACTGGTTGTTGCGCCTGTTCAACCGGCGAGCGACGGGCTATGACGATGCCCTGGTCCACGAAAAGGTACGCCCGGTGGCTGGAGGAAACACCGTGCGGCTGTCCGGCCCGTTGCATCATCAGGCGGTTACCGGGGTGGGTGACTTCCTCGTCAAGGTCAACCGCTACTCCGAGTTGCGGCGGGGCCAGCCACCACGCAGCCGTTCATCCGCCGCCATCCTGCTGCGTGCGGCCTGGGCCTTCTTCCGGACCCTGGTGCTGCGACGTGGCTTCCTCGACGGCTGGCGCGGCGTGGTGATTGCGGTGTCCGATGCAAACGGCGTCTTCTTCAAGCTCATGAAGCCGTATGCCGATGAGCGTGTCCGGAGGGAACGGGACAGCGGGCAATAGCCGGCCCGGGCTGGCTCAGCCGCTGGTAGTGACTTCGCGGAACAGGGCCAGATGGGCCGCAACCGCATCCTCGACCCGAAACGCGCTGCCCAGCCGCTGGCGGGCCGCGGCTCCGAGAGCGCGCCGCCGGCCCGGGTCAGTACAGAGTGCGGCAATGGCCTGCGCAAGGCTCGCCGGGTCGCCCGGCGGCACCACGAGCCCCGATTCGCCATCGACGACGAGCTCGGCGCTGCCGCCGGTGTCCGACACAACGGGTGCTACGCCCAGTGCCATGGCCTCGATCACGGTCTTGGGCAGGCCCTCGCGGCGCACGGCGGGCAGCACCGCGATGTCGCCGGCCGCGGTGACCGCCAGCGCATCACTGCGGAACTCGAAGCAGTGAAAGCGTTCCGGGCAGCCGCTGGCATCGATCAGCCGGCGGATCTCGGGTGATGTCATGCCGCGGCCAACCAGGACAAAGCTGGCGTTGATTTCCAGTGGCAGCTGTGCCGCCGCGGCGATCAGTACCGGTACGCCCTTGCGCGGCCGGTTATTGGCGATGCAGACCACGAGTACCGAATCTTCCGGCACGCCAAGCCCCGCGCGAGGCGCGGGCGCGACTCCCTCGTACCATGCCAGGTCGTGGCCCTTGTAGATCGTTACCAGATGTTCCGGATGCCGGACCTGGGTGGCCAGGTCGCGCCGCACCGCTTCGGCCACGCAGACGATCCGGTCGACTCGCGGGCTGAGGTGGGTGAGGTAGCAGAACGGGTCGAGCCTGGAGATATTGCCGGTCTGGCCCCGGTAGGTGATGGCCCTGACCGGGAGCCCGATGGCCGCCAGCAGCCCGTTGGCGATCGCCTTGTTGTTGAACATCTGCACGATGTCGTAGGCGCCGCGGCGCAGTTCACGGCGGATCCGCAGGATCGCGCCCAGCTCGAGCTTGCGGGCGGGGTGGTAGTCGATGAGGCGGATGCCTGCCTGCCGCATCGGTCCGGCATACACGGAGTCGCCCTGGGTCATCACTGTCAGGTCGACACCGGCCTTCGCCAGCCCGATGAACATTTCCGCTTCCGGCCGGATGCTGTTGAGTGCATCGCGCTGCGAGGTAATGAAAAGTACGCGCATCAGAGGCTCCGTACCGCCTCAGCCAGCGAGCGACGCAGGATATCCAGACCCTCGTCGACCAGGGAAGAGTCAATCAGCAGCGGCGGGACCAGGCGGATGGCGCTGGCGCCGCAGGTCAGCAGCAACAGGCCGTTGCCGAAAGCGCGGCGCACGATCTCGCGGGCCAGGTCGGGATGGGGCTTCCGGCTGGCCCGGTCGATGACCAGGTCGATGGCCAGCATGAGCCCGCGGCCGCGGACGTCGCCGATGCAGGCAAAGTCTCCGGCCAGGGTACGCAGCCCGGCGGCCAGCCGCTCACCGGTCTGGCTTGCGTTTGCCGTGTACTGTTCCTCCACGAGCGTGAGCGTTGCCAAAGCAGCGGCACAGGCCAGCGGGTTGCCGCCATAGGTGTTGGCATGGGCCCCGGCTGGCCAGCGTTCCATGAGGTCGCGGCGTGCTACCGCGAGCCCAAGTGGCATTCCCGATGCGAGGCCCTTGGCCAGCGTGATGATGTCGGGACGCACGCCCCAGTGCTGCCAGGCAAACATCCGGCCCGTGCGCCCGATCCCGGTCTGGATCTCGTCGAATATCAGCAGGATCCCATGCCTGTCGCAGAGCTCGCGCAGCCCGGCCAGGAAACCCTCTGGCGGCACCAGATAACCGCCCTCGCCGAGGATGGGCTCCACTAGGACCGCAGCGACTTCATCCGCGGGCACGTTGCTCTGGAACAGCTTCTCGATGTATCCGAGCACGGCCAGGCCCTGGTCAGCTCCAGCCAGCAGCGGTCGGTAGCTGTCCGGAAAGGGAACATGCGTGACCCCGGGCATGGTGGGGAAGAAGCCGCGTTGCTGCGTTGGCCGGCTGGCGGTGAAGGCGAGGGAGCCCATGCTGCGTCCATGGAAGCCTCCCAGGAAGCCGATGAATCGCGGTCGGCCGGTCACGTAGCGCGCCAGCTTGAGTGCGGCCTCGACGGCCTCGGTCCCCGAGTTGGCAAAGAAGCTCATCGCTGGCCCGTTCACCGGGCCGAGAGCGTCGATCATTTCTGCCAGCCGCGTCTGGCCCTCATGCCAGAAGTCCGGCGAGATATGCAGGAACCGGCCGGCGGCCTCGCGGATGGCAGCCACCACGTCCGGATGCGCATGGCCGGTGGAGCAGACGGCGATGCCGGCGGCGAAATCGATGTAGCGGTTGCCGTCCACATCCCAGACCTCGACGCCACGGCCGTGGTCCATGACGAACGGGTAGTCCCTGACGTAGGAACGCGCGACCACCGCCCGGTCCCTGGCGATGATGGCCTGGGCTGCTGGCCCCGGTGCGGCGGATCTGCGGGTGTCGCTCATGGTCAGGAATTCCTTGTCGATCGCGTCGTGGCGCGCGCATGCCGCCCGCAGGCGCCGCCCCCGTAATATATGTCAATGACCACAGGCCATGCCCTGTCCGCGCAGGCTGCCAGTGCCGTGCTGATGGTGCGGCCGCGAAACTTCGCAGCCAATCCACAGACCGCGGAGTCCAATGTCTTCCAGACGCGGGTCGCGGTTCCTGATGCCGGGACGGGAGTCGTGGCCCGTGCCGAGTTCGATGCGGCGGTGGATCACCTGCAGCGTGCCGGCATTGAAGTCCTGGTGCTGGAGGACAGCGACGCCCCGCCCAAGCCCGACGCGGTGTTCCCGAACAACTGGGTTTCCTTCCATCCGGACGGGACCATGGTCCTGTATCCGCTGCTGGCAGCCAACAGGCGCACCGAGCGCCGGCCTCTGCAGCTGGAAGCCCTGCTGCGCCGGCATGGTTTCCGGATCGACCGGGTGGTCGACCTGACCCCGATGGAAGCGCGCGGCTGGCACCTGGAGGGTACGGGCAGCCTGGTGCTGGATCGCGTGCATGCCGTGGCCTATGCGGCGCTTTCCTCGCGTACCCACCCGCAGGCACTGGCCGCGTTTGGCCGCGAACTGGCATTCGACACTCTGGCCTTCGCAACGGCCGGTCCCGGTGGCCAGCCGTTCTACCACACGAACGTCATGCTCAGCATCGGCAGCGGTTTTGCCCTGCTCTGCGCCGAGGCCGTGGAGCCGGCGGCCGCGCAGAATGCGGTGCTGGAGCGCCTTGCTGCAACCGGCCGCGAACTCCTGCTCATCAGCTCCGCCCAGGCCTGCGCATTCGCCGGCAATGTCCTGGAACTCGCCACTGCCGGCGGCGGCCGGTTGCTGGCGCTGTCGGAGACCGCCCTCAAGGCACTGGCGCCGGCGCAGCTGGCGATGCTGGAACGCCACGCCGGGCTGGTCCCGCTGCGGGTGCCGACGATAGAGCGCCATGGTGGCGGCAGTGTCCGCTGCATGCTCGCGGAGATATTCCTCCCGCGGATACCCTGATGGCCGCAAGGGTCACCAGTCCCAGGCCGGCACGCCGACCTGCTAGAGTCCTGGCATGAGCGATTCACCCGTGATCTATCACCTCCGGCCCCGTGCCCCGGGCAGCCGCATCCTGGAGGTCGCATGCAAGCTGCGCGATCCGGATCCCGAGGGCCAGGTCGTATCGCTGCCCGCATGGATCCCCGGTAGCTACCTGATCCGGGATTTCGCGCGGCATGTGGTATCACTGGAAGCCAGCTGTGATGGCGACCCGGTACCCCTGCGCAAGCTGGACAAGGCCAGCTGGCGTGCCGCCCCGGTCGAGGGTGAGTTGCTGCTGCGCGCGGAGATCTATGCCAGCGATCTTTCGGTGCGTGGTGCCCACCTGGATCCCACCGGCGTGTTCTTCAACGGTTCGAGCGTGTTCCTGCGGGTGCATGGCCGCGAGGACGATCGGCACCTCGTCCACCTGAGCCCGGGCGAGGACACTGCCACCGCGGCCTGGCAGGTAGCGACGACCATGCCGCGCCTCACGGGGGCCGCCTGGGAGTTCGGTGCCTTCGAAGCCGGGTGTTATGCAGAACTGATCGATCACCCGGTGCTGATGGGCGCCCTGACGGTCGCGGAGTTCGACGCGGCGGGCGTGCCCCATGCGCTGGTGCTCGCCGGGCGCCACGAGGCCGATCTGCCGCGGTTGCAGGCCGACCTCAGCCGGCTCTGCGCCTGGCAGATCGGCTTTTTCGGCGAGCCAGCCCCCATGGACCGCTACCTGTTCCTGGTGCGCCTCACCGGCGATGCTGCCGGTGGCCTCGAACACCGTGCGTCCTCGGCCCTGGTGTGCCACCGCAGCCACCTGCCGCGCCGTGGCCAGGTCGGCATGAGCCGTGACTACCGCGGATTCCTCGGGCTGGCCAGCCATGAGTACTTCCACGCCTGGAACGTCAAGCGCATTTGTGCCGCCGAACTGATAGACGGTAGCCTCGACCGCGAGGCCTACACGCGCCAGCTGTGGATCTTCGAGGGCATCACGTCCTATTACGATGACCTGGCCCTGCTGCGCAGCGGGCTGGTCAGCGCGGAGACCTACCTGGAGTTGCTGGGTCGCACGCTCACGGCCGTCTATCGATCTGGCGGGCGCCGGCGCCAGACGCTGGAGGAGGCGAGCTTCGACGCCTGGATCAAGTTCTACCGTCCCGACGAGAACACGCCCAATTCCCAGGTGAGCTACTACGCCAAGGGCGCCATGGTGGCGCTGGCACTGGACCTGGAGGTGCGACTGCGCAGCAGTGGCCGCGTCTCGCTCGACGACATCATGCGGGTGCTCTGGGACAGCCACGGCCGTCGCGGGCAGCCGCTGCAGGAAGGTGCATTCGAGGAGCTCGCCGCCGAAGTGAGCGGCCTCGATCTCAGCGAGTTTTTCCGCACCAGCCTGCGCAGCACCGTGGATCCGCCAGTTGGCATCCTGCTGGCCCAGTTTGGCGTGCGCCTGCAGTTGCGTTGCGCCGAGGGGGCTGGAGATGCCGGCGGCACGCCGGGCCAGCGCGCCGGGCGGCCACGGCCCTGGCTCGGGCTGCGGACCCGTGCGCTGAATGGCCGCTGCCGTGTCAGCCACGTGATCGATGGCGGTCCGGCCCAGGCTGCCGGCCTGCTGGCCGATGATGAGCTGGTGGCGCTGAACGGCTTGCGGCTCGACGCCGATGGGTTCGACTCGGCCATCGACTCGCTGGCGACAGGCCAGCCCGTGGTGCTACACGTCTTCCGCCGCGACGAACTGCTGCAGATCACCCTGCAGGTCGTCGATGCCCCGAAGGACAGCTGCTACCTGGCATTCGATGCCGATGCCGGCGAAGCCGCCCTGATGCGGCGGCAGGCCTGGCTCGGCAACCCGCCCGGCTGATGCCGCGCCAGGCAGGGGAGCGAGGCCGGCCGGGGCGCGATGCTAAGATTCCACGCCATCCTCGTCGGCGGCGCAGCGCATGCTGGAACTCGGTACCAAGGTTCTCCTGAGCTACCTGCTGGGGTCGGTCAACGGCAGTCTGTTCCTCGGCAGCATCCTCGGCGGGCCGGACATTCGCACGGTGGGCAGCGGCAATGCCGGGGGCACGAACGCCTTGCGGGCGCGCGGCAAGTGGTTCGCGCTGGGTGTCATGTTGATCGATGTCGGCAAGGGTTACGTGGCCGCGGGGTTATTGCCGGGGCTGGACCTGGGCCTGGGTGCGCCCGGCATCGCCGCGCATTGGCTGCCGCTCGCTTGTGGGGCAGCGTCGGTGGTCGGGCACTGCTACCCCGTCTGGTTCGATTTCGCCGGCGGCAAGGGTGCAGCAACGGCCGTGGGCACCCTCGGCGCGCTGGCGCCGGGGCTGTTGCTGCCGGCGCTGGCGGCATGGCTGCTGGTGGCCACCACCACGGGGTTCGTCGGACTGTCGACCATGGCCGCCGCCGTGGTCCTGCCGTTGTACGTGCTGCTGGCCGGCCCGCCGGGTGGGCCGGCACTGCTGGTGTTCCTGGTCCTGCTCGCCGCCTTCATCATCTACACCCATCGCGGCAATGTAGCGCGGATGCTGCGGCGGCAGGAGAACCGCATGACGGGCCTGATGCTGTTGCGGCGCCCGCGTTGACACCCTGATGGTTACCCGTGACGCCCTGATCGGCGTGCTTGCCGATGGCCGCATCCACTCCGGGAGTTCGCTGGCGCTGAGGCTGGGCCTGTCGCGCAGCGCCATCTGGAAACAGGTGCACCGGCTCGGCGAGGTGGGGCTGGAGATCGATGCTGTCCCCGGGCGTGGCTACCGCTTGCGCCAGCCGCTCGATCTCCTGGACCAGGCCCGCATCCAGGCGGCCGTCGGTGCGCTGGCGATGGCGGCCTGCGAGTCGCTCGAGGTTGTGGGTATCACGGGTTCGACCAGCGCAGCACTGATCGCTGCTGCGCCGCCTGCTGTTGGCCGCTGGCGCGCCCTGCTCGCCGAGTACCAGAGTGCCGGCCGGGGCCGGCGCGGACGGCGCTGGGTATCGCCATACGCCAGCGGCCTGTGCCTGTCTCTCGCCTGGTCCTTTGCCACGGCCCCACGGGACCTGCCGGCCTTGTCGCTGGCAGTGGGCGTGGCAGTCCGGCGCACGCTGGCGGCCTGCGGCGCAGCTGGCGTGCAACTGAAATGGCCGAACGACATCGTGCTCGGCGGCGCCAAACTGGGCGGAATCCTCGTGGATGTGGACGGCGATGCGCGCGGGCCTTTGCGCGCCGTGGTTGGCCTCGGCCTCAACCTGGCGGTGCCGGACAGCCTGCGGCAGGTGGTGCTCGCCGAGGCTGGCCTCGCGCCGGTTGGCCTGGATGCCGCAGTCGTTGCGCAGGCTGGTGGCCGCAACGGGCTGGCGGCGGCGCTGCTGGCCGCAATCCACGATCTGCTTGCGGCGTTTGCCCGGCAAGGCTTCGCGCCACTGGCCGACGAGTGGCGCCGGCATGACCACCTCTGCGGGCGACCGGTGACCGTCAGGTCCGGGGCTACGGAGGCCACTGGCGTGGCCCGCGGCATTGCGGCCGATGGTGCCCTGCTGGTCGAGGGGCCTGCCGGCATCGCCGCCGTGTTTGCCGGGGATGTGACGTTGAGGGACGAGCCTTGAAGCTGCTCGTCGACGTCGGTAACACGCGGGTCAAATGGGCCTGGCTGGCAGGCGGCGAACTGCTCGACCCGGGCACGCTGGCGCACGCGGGCCTTGGTGCCGACGTGCTGGCAGCGCGCATTGCCGCAGGCAGGGCTGCCGCGGAGGTGCGCCTCGCCAGCGTGGCCGGCGCCGGGTTCACGGCGGCGCTGGATGCTGCTCTGGGGCGCGCGACAGGAGTCCCGGTGCGCCAGGTGCACACGAGCCGGGCCGCGGCTGGCGTGCGCAACGCCTACACGGAGCCGCGCCAGCTCGGGGTCGACCGCTGGCTGGCCATGCTCGGGGCCTATGCGCGCCTGCGCAGTGCCGTATGCGTCGTGGATGCAGGCACGGCCTGGACGGTCGACCTGGTGGACGCGAATGGCGATCATCTGGGCGGCCTCATCGTTCCCGGCCCGGAACTGATGCGGCGTTCCCTGGTGGGCTCCACCGGCGGCATCGACACCGCCGTCCGGCTGCTGCCTGGCGCGACTGCTGGCGTCGCGGCCTGGGGCCGGGATACCGAGGCCTGCATGCGCAGTGGTGCGCAGCGGGCGGGAGTTTCCCTGGTGGAGTCCAGCGTCAGGGACTTTGCGCGGATCCAGGCCGTCACCCCCACGCTGGTGCTGACCGGCGGCGATGCCCCTGGGCTGCTGGCGATGCTGTCGGTGCCGGCCCAACACCGACCCTGGCTGGTCCTCGAGGGCCTGGCCCTGGCGGAGGCCGGCGATGCGGGCTGAAGCGGCACCCGGAAGGTCATCGGAGGGTCGGTCTTGAGGAACCTGTTCCTCGCACTGTTGCTGGCCAACCTGCTGTTCGCTGGCTGGCGCCTCTGGATCGCCCCGCCGGAGGTACCGTCGCGCCAGCTCAAGGCCGCGGGGCGGGAGGCCGAACTCCGCGTGGTCGCGGCACCGCAGGCCGCGGCTCCGGAGGGCGATGCCAGTGATCGGGCCGCGGCGGCCGTAGCCAGCAGCGAGCCGGTCGGCCCGGCCGCCGCCGCCCCCGGCGCGGGCGACGCGGCATCCTGCTCGCGGCTTGGGCCCATCGACGACGGGCAGTTTGCCGATACCCTCCGAGCGACGCTGGCGGCCAGGGGGCTGCGGGCCACCACGGTGGTCGAGGCAGGCCAGGTCTGGGTCGGTCACTGGGTGCAGCTCGAGAGCGTCCCGACCCGGGAGGCGGCCGACCGCATGGTGGCCAGGCTGGCTGAGGGCGGATTACCGGATGCCTATGTATTCCAGAGCCAGCCACCCTTTTCGGTGTCGCTGGGTGTGTTCCGCGAGAAGGAACGTGCTGACAGGGTTGCTGCAGCGGCGGCGGCCCTCGGGTTTCATCCCGAGGTAACCGATCGGTACCGGTCCGGGGCGCAGTACTGGCTGTTTCTGCAGGCTGCACCTGAAGCATTGCAGCTCGGGGACCTGGCGCGCGAGGCCGGTCCGGAGCCGAAGGTCCAGCCGGTGCCCTGCAGCGCCATGCCGGTTGGCGTGACCCCGCCGATTAACTAGAATCCGGCCCGGACTCGGGTCCGGCGGCCAGGACCGCCGGCCCCACATCGCTGCCGGAATAGCTCAACTGGCAGAGCAACCGCCTTGTAAGCGGTAGGTTGTGGGTTCAAGTCCCGCTTCCGGCACCAGACCATGGCGGCCAACGGCGGCTGCCCACCGCCCCTCGCCTTGTCGCAGGCCCTGCTTCGATGGGCATTCTTGTTGACACTGATCGGCGCGGATCGGACAATGACCGGCTTCCGTCCGCGGAGGGGTACCCAAGCGGCCAACGGGGGCAGACTGTAAATCTGCTGGTTTATACCTTCGAAGGTTCGAATCCTTCCCCCTCCACCAGTCCAACTGGCGGGCGGGGTGGATCCACGACCCGCAAACGCGGACTGAGTACGAATGAGAGATTGAAGATGCCCGGGCCCCATCGCTGGAGCAGCGCATGGTGCACGGGTTTTTTCGCGCCGCGGTTTCAGATCCGGTGATTGGAGTCGAGCGAGCTGGCGGGTGTAGTTCAATGGTAGAACCTCAGCCTTCCAAGCTGATGACGTGGGTTCGATTCCCATCACCCGCTCCACGAGGGCGGTGAACCGGGAGTCACACAAGCGCAGTGGCGATGGCTGTGTCGCGCGGGGGCGAGGTCCCCATGTTTCCGCCCACATAGCTCAGTAGGTAGAGCACTTCCTTGGTAAGGAAGAGGTCACCGGTTCAACTCCGGTTGTGGGCTCCAGTAGACGCAGGTTGGGAAGCGGAGAAGCTGATGTCAAAAGCCAAATTTGAGCGCAAGAAGCCGCATGTGAACGTTGGGACGATTGGCCATGTTGACCATGGCAAGACGACGCTGACGTCGGCGCTGAC
>QUBU01000016.1 GCA_014337915.1 Gammaproteobacteria bacterium | reverse complement strand
AGCTGCCGGCGCCCGCACCGCCGCCGCCAATCCCGCCGCCGCCACCGCCGGCGAGCAGCGGCGCCACCGCCGCACTGCTGCAGCAGGGCCGCCAGCAGGCCGCCGCCGGCAACTACCCGCTCGCCACGTCCTCGCTGGAGCGGGCGCTACGCATCAATCCGAACGATGCCGACATCTGGTACGAGCTCGGCCGCGTGAAGCTCAGGCAGGGTGACTACATCCAGGCCGAAAGCATGGGCCGGCGCGCCCTCGCGCTCGCCGGCAGCGACCCCGCGCGCCGGGCGCGCTGCGAAGACCTGATCGCCGACGCCCGCCGCGGAAATTAATTAAGGGTAATTAAGGGGACAGTTTACTCAACTCAGCCGCTTGCGCTTGGCTCTCAGCTATCGCGCAGGTTCGTGGAGGCTGAGTTGAGTAAACTGTCCCCTTAATTACCCTTAATTAAATCCAGAGGTGGCGAGCACGAGGCCGCCGAAGGCGATGCGGTACCAGGCGAAGGCGGCGAAGCTGTGGCTGCCGACGTAGCGGATGAAGCCACGCACCGCGAGTAGTGCGGTGATGAATGAGCATACCGCGGCCAGCAGCAGCGGCCCGAGGCTCGCGCCGGCCAGCAGCTGCCAGCTCTTCAGCAGCTCGTAGCCGGTGGCGGCGAGCAGCGTCGGAATCGCCAGGAAGAACGAGTACTCGGTGGCGAGCCGCCGCGACATGCCCATGCTCACCCCACCGATGATGGTGGCGGCCGAGCGCGAGGTACCGGGAATCAGCGCCAGCGACTGCCAGAGGCCGAGGCGGAAGGCCATCGCCGGGCGTACTTCGTCGGCCAGCTGCAGCCGGGCCGTGCCCTCGCGTCGGTCCACCAGCAGGATGACGATGCCGCCGACCACCAGCGCGGTGGCCACCGGCAGCGGGTGGAACAGGTAATGCTTGATGACATCCTGGAAGGCGAGCCCCAGCACCGCCATCGGCAGGAAACCCAGCACCAGGTTCAGCAGGAAGGCCCGCGACTTCGGCTCATGCACGAAGGTCAGCGCAGTGTGCGTCAGCATGCGCCGGTATTCCCAGCACACCGCAAGGATCGCCGCGCCCTGGATGACGATCTCCACCGCCACCGATTGCTCGCCCTGGTAGCCGAGCAGCGCACCGCTGATGATCAGGTGCCCGGTGCTGGAGACGGGCAGGAACTCGGTGAGGCCCTCGACGATGCCGAGGACCAGCGCGGTGAACCAGTCGAGCTGCATGGGCCGGGGCGCCCCCTGAGGATGATGCCAAGCGCCTTGTAACCGAGGCGGCGGCGCGCCGCAACGACGGCGTTCAGGTTTCCGGTGCCGCGGGCCTGCGCGCCGCCTCGATCCAGCGCTGGATCTTGCCTTCCAGCACCGCCAGCGGCATGGGCCCGTCCTCCAGCACCGCGGCGTGGAAGGCCCGCGGGTCGAAGCGCGGGCCGAGCGCCTGCTCGGCCGCGCTGCGCAGCCGGCGGATGCCGAGCTCACCCATCTTGTAGGCCAGCGCCTGGCCCGGCCAGGCGATGTAGCGTTCGACCTCGGCAGTGGCTTCGCTGCGGGACATCGCGGTGTGGGCCAGCAGATAGTCGATGGCCTGTTCGCGGGTCCAGCCTTTGGCGTGGATGCCGGTGTCCACCACCAGACGCGCCGCCCGCCAGGCGTCGGCGTAGAGGTTGCCGAGCTTCATCCAGGGATCGTTGTACAGGCCGAGCTCGTCGCCAAGGCTCTCCGCGTACAGCGCCCAGCCCTCGACATAGGCGGTGGTGATGTCCGGGGCATTGGCGAAGCTGTCGTCGCTGCCGAAGCGCTGGAAGCGCGGCAGGTTGCCGTTCTCCACGGTGAGCGCCAGCTGGAAGTGGTGGCCGGGGATGGCCTCGTGAAGGAAGGTGGTCCCGACGTCGTAGCGGGGGCGTGCCGGCAGGTCGGAGGTGTTGACGAAGAAAATGCCGGGGCGCGAGCCGTCGGCCGCGGGCGCGTAGTACTCGGCGGCGGCCGCCGAGCCGGCGCGGAAGGCTTCCATGGGCCGGATCTCCAGCCTGGCCTTCGGCACCAGGCTGAACAGCCGCGGCACCGCGGCCAGCACCCGCTGCTCCTCCTGGCGGTAAGCGTCGAGCAGCGCCGCCTCGCTGCCGAAGCGCTGCTGCGGATCCTGGCGCATCGAGGCGGCCAGCGCCGCGACGCTGCCGTGGAAGCCGACGCGGCCCATCTGCGCGCTGATCTGCGCCTCGATGCGCTCCAGCTCGCGCAAGCCGATGGCGTGGATTTCCTCAACCGGCGTGTCCGTCGTGGTGTAGGCGCGCGCCAGGAAGGCATACCACTGGCGGCCCTCGGGCAGCGCGTCGAGCCCGATGCTGCTGCGGGCCTGCCACAGGTACTGGTCGCGCAGGAAGGCGAGCAGGCGCTGGTAGGCAGGCAGCACGGCGCCGCCGATGACGTCGCGGTAGGCGCGCGTGAGGCGCGCGCGGTCGGCGGCGGAGAAACTCCTCGGCAGCCTGGCGATGGGCTGCCAGAACACGCTCTTCTCGGCGCTGCCGACGGCGATGGCGGCGACCTGCGGGATGCTGCGCTCCACGACCAGCCGCGGCGGGACGATGCCGCGGGCCACACCGGCACGCATGTTGGCGATGACCTGGTTTACCCAGGCGGAGAAGTGGCTCATGCGCGTGGCGAAGCGCTCGTAGTCCTGCACGGTGTCGAAGGGCTGCACCACCTGGCCGGAGCCGAGCTGGGCGAAGAACGCCGCCGGGTTGTTGAACTGGTCGATCGGCAGCAGCCGGCCGGGATACTGGCCATTCTCCAGGTCGGTGCGCCGCGCGTAGTCGAAGATTTCCCGGCTGATGCGCTCGGCGGGCTCGAGTGCGGCCGGATCGATGCCCGCGAGCCCGTCGAGCCCGCGCTGCTGCAAAGCCTTCGACGCTGCCTCATGGGCGGCATCGGGGATGGCGAGCTGGGCGTCATAGCGGTGGTCACCGATGAAGGTGGCGGCGACCGGATTGAGCTTCAGGTAATCCTCGAACCAGCCCTCGACCAGGTCACGCAGCCGCTGGCCGGCCGGCGGTTGCGCCACGGCCGGCGCCGGGGCTACGGCGGGTGGCGGTGGCGGCGGTGCACCGCAGCCGCCCAGCAGCATCAGGGCGCCGAGCGCCAGCATCCTTGGCTTCATGCGCGAATCTCCGGTAGTGGCTGCGCCTCGAAAAGGCCGCGGGGCAGAGTTTGACACAACCAAACATCTAGAATGGCAGCGTGCAGCCGCCCGCCATTTCCGTCCTGCCACCGCTCGCGCTTTACGTGCACCTGCCCTGGTGTGTACGCAAGTGCCCGTACTGCGACTTCAATTCACACGAGCATCGCGGCCCGCTGCCGACCGGGCAGTACGTCGATGCGCTGCTCGCCGACCTCGACGCGGCACAGGCGGCAGCGCAGGGGCGCAGCCTGCGAAGCATCTTCATCGGCGGCGGTACGCCGAGCCTGTTCCCGGCGGCGGAGGTGGCGCGGCTGCTGGCCGGCATCGCCGCGCGCCTGCCGCTGGCGGCCGATGCGGAGGTCACGCTGGAGGCGAATCCCGGCACGGCGGAGGCCGACCGCTTCCACGGCTATCGCGAGGCGGGCGTCAACCGGCTGTCGCTCGGCGTGCAGAGCTTCGACCCGGCGCAGCTGCGGCGCCTCGGCCGTATCCATGACGAGCGCGAGGCGCGCCGCGCGGTGGAGCTGGCGCAGGCGAGCTTCGAGCGCGTCAACCTGGACCTGATGTACGCGCTGCCGGAGCAGGATGAGGCGGCCGCCCTGGCCGATGCCCGGACGGCGCTGGCCACCGGCGTCACGCACCTGTCCTTCTACCAGCTCACCCTCGAGCCCAACACGGTGTTCTTCAGCAGGCCGCCGCCGCTGCCGGATGACGACGCCGCCGCGGCCATCGAGGCGGCCGTGCATGCGGAACTGGCGGCGGGCGGCTACGGCCGCTACGAAGTCTCGGCCTGGGCGCGGCCGGGCGCGGAGTGCCGCCACAACCTGAACTACTGGTGGTTCGGTGACTACCTCGGTATCGGCGCCGGTGCGCACGCGAAGCTCAGCTCGCCGCAGGGCATCCGGCGCGAAGCGCGAAGCCGCGTGCCGGCCGATTACCTGCGCCGCGCCCCGACCGGTGATGCGGTGGCCGAGCGGCGCGAGCTGTCGGCGCCGGATGCGGTGTTCGAGTTCATGATGAATGCGCTGCGCCTGCCGCGCGGCTTTCCCGAGAAACTCTTCAGCGAGCGCACCGGCCTGCCGCTGGCGGCCGCGGAGCCGGCGCTGACGCAGGCGCTGCAGCGCGGGCTGCTCGAACGCAGCCGTGGCGAAATCCGCCCGACGCCGCTGGGGCTGCGCTTCCTGAACAACCTGGTCGGGCTGTTCCTGGCCGCGGGCCCCGGCGCCTAGAGTTCCCTGGCGCTGAAGGTGTCGCAGCGGTTCGGGTCGCCGCTCTCCAGGCCACGGCGGAACCAGCGCACGCGCTGCTCGGAGCTGCCGTGGGTGAAGGAATCGGGCGTGACGTAGCCGCGGCTGCGCTGCTGCAGCCGGTCATCGCCGATGGCGGTCGCCGCCGCGAGCCCTTCCTCGACATCGCCCTGTTCGAGGATCGACTGCGCCTGGTCGGTGCGTTTTGCCCAGACCCCGGCATAGCAGTCCGCCTGCAGTTCGAGGCGCACCGAGAGGGCGTTGGCCGCGGTTTCACTGGAGTTCTCGCGCTCGCGTTGCACCTGCGCCGAGGTGCCGAGCAGGTTCTGCACGTGGTGGCCGACCTCGTGGGCGATGACGTAGGCCTGGGCGAAGTCGCCGGGGGCCTGGAAGCGGTCGCGCAGCTCGCGGAAGAAGTCGAGGTCGATGTAGACCTTGCGGTCGCCGGGGCAGTAGAACGGGCCCATCGCCGCCTCGCCCAGGCCGCAGGCGGACTGCGTGGCGCCGCTGAACATCACCAGCCGCGGGGCCTGGTATTGCTCGCCGGCACTGCGGAATATCGCCGACCAGGTGTCTTCGGTGTAGCCGAGCACGGTGGCGACGAACGCGGCCTGCGGGTCGTCGGCGGCAGGCTGGCCGGCCTCCGGCTGGCCGGTCGCCGGTCCGCCGGGAGCGGGCGCGCTTTCGACCGGCAGGTTCTGCAGCAGCGTGGTCGGGTCCATACCGAGGAACCAGGAGACCAGCAGTACCAGGACGATCGTGCCGATGCCGCCGCCGACCATGCCGCCGCGGCGCAGGGGCATGCCGCGCCGGTCCTCGATATTGTCGCTGCGCCTGCCGCCTTCCCATCGCATGGCCGACTCCTCCGTCCGGCCGGTTGGCCGTCGCGAGCTATCGTTCTCCCGTCCGGCCGGCAGCGTCAATAGCTGTCCGGCTGTGCCGCTGTCGTATGATGCGGCCATGCAGGATTTCGAGAAGCTCGGTGTGTTCTACCTCGGCCGGCGCCTGGACCCGGGCACCGGCAAGGCCGGCGAGGACCTGATCCTCTACGATTCGAAGGATCTCACCACCCACGCCGTCATCATCGGCATGACCGGCAGCGGCAAGACCGGCCTGGGCATCGGCCTGATCGAGGAGGCGGCGATCGACCACATCCCGGTGATCGCCATCGACCCCAAGGGCGACCTCGGCGACCTGCTGCTCACATTCCCGGACCTCGCCGCGAAGAACTTCGAGCCCTGGGTGGATCCGCGTGCCGCGGCGGAGGCCGGGGAGTCGCCGGCGCAGTTCGCCGCTGCGCAGGCCGCTGCCTGGAAGCAGGGCCTCGCCGACTGGGGGCAGGGCCCGGAGCGCATCGCCGCGCTGCGCGCTGCGGCCGACTTCGCGCTGTACACGCCGGGCAGTACCGCCGGCTTGCCGCTCTCGGTGCTGAAGGCCTTCACCGCGCCGGCGGCGGCGCTGGCCGAGGATGCCGAACTCTGGCGCGAGCGCCTGCAGGGCACCGTGACCGGCCTGCTGACGCTGCTCGGTGTCACGGCCGATCCCATGACCAGCCGCGAGCACATCCTGCTGTCGACGATCCTCGATGGCGCCTGGAAGCAGGGCCAGTCGCCCGACGTGGCGGGCCTCATCGGCCTGGTGCAGAAGCCGCCGTTCACGCGCGTCGGCGTGCTCGACCTCGAAAGCTTCTTTCCGGCCGCGGAGCGCCAGGCGCTGGCGCTGCGCCTGAACAACCTGCTGGCGGCGCCGGGGTTCGATGCCTGGACCCGCGGCGAGCCGCTGTCCGCCGACGGCCTGCTGTTCACCCCGTCCGGGCAGCCGCGCGTGTCGGTGCTCAGCATCGCGCACCTCGACGATGCGCAGCGCATGTTCTTCGTCACCCTGCTGCTCGCCGAACTGATCGCCTGGATGCGCCGCCAGCCGGGCACGCCCTCGCTGCGCGCCATCCTCTACATGGACGAGGTGTTCGGCTACATGCCGCCGGTGGCCAACCCGCCGACCAAGCTGCTGCTGCTGACGCTGCTCAAGCAGGCGCGGGCCTTCGGCCTCGGCGTCGTGCTGTCGACGCAGAACCCGGTGGACCTGGACTACAAGGGACTCGCGAACGCGGGCACCTGGTTCATCGGCCGGCTGCAGACCGAACGCGACAAGGCGCGCGTGCTCGAGGGCCTGCTGGCCGCGGCCGGCGGCGAACGCCTGGAGCCGAAAGCGCTGGAGCAGACGCTCGCCGGCCTCGGCAAGCGCCAGTTCCTGCTCCACAACGTCAACGAGCAGCGGCCCGAAGTCTTTGCCACGCGCTGGGTCATGAGCTATCTCGCCGGGCCGCTGACCCGCGAGCAGATCCGCCGGCTGGGCGCCGGCCGCGCGCCGCCCGCCGCGGCAGTCGCCGCCGCGACGGCCGCTGCGCCGGCTGCTGCTCTGGCTGCTGCTCTGTCCCAGGCAGCGACCGCGCGCAGCCGCCCGGTGCTGCCGGCCGCGGTGAAGCAGTTTTTCGTACCTGCCGGCCGCCTGCCGCATGCGGGCGAGCGTCTCGTCTACCAGCCACAGGTGATGGCGGCCGTGGCGGTGGGCTACGTGCATGCCGCGCTCGGCATCAACGAGCAACGCGAGCTGCTGCTCGCGGCGCATCCTGGCGAGGGAGCCGCCGGCATCGACTGGTCCGGCGCCGGCGAACTGAGCGTCCGCGCCCAGGACCTCGAGCCGGAAGCCGAGCCCGACGCCGCCTTCGGCGAGCTGCCCGGGGCGATGGCACAGGCGGCGAGCTACAAGGACTGGGAGCGGCAGCTGCGCCGCTGGCTCGGGCTGGAGCGCGCGCTCACGCTCTACAAGTACGCCAGGCTCGATGCGACCTCGCGGCCCGGCGAGAGCGAGCGCGATTTCCGCATCCGCCTGCAGCAGCTCGGCAACGAGCGGCGCGACCTCGACGCCGCGAAGCTGAAGCAGAAGTACGCGCCGAAGTTCGCCACCCTGGAGACGCGCGAACTACGGGCCCGCCAGGCGCGCGAGCGCCAGGCCGGGCAGGCCAGCGACGCGAAGCTCGCCGCGGCCGTCGCCGTCGGCACCGCGGTGCTGGGCGCGCTCTTCGGCCGCGGCCGCTCGGTCGGCTCGGTGACCCGGGCCAGCAGCGCGGTGCGTCGCACCGGCAGCATCGTGCGCGAGTCCGGCGACGTGGCGCGTGCCGAGGAGACCCTGGAGAAGGTGCGGGCCGACCAGCAGGCCCTGCAGGCACAGTTCCAGCAGGAGCTCGATGCGCTGGCCGGCAGCTTCGACGCGCAGTCGGCGCAGCTGCAGGAAATCGTCATCCGGCCGAAGGCCGCCGACATCGAGCTGCGCTTCCTCGGCGTGGGCTGGCTGCCCTACATCGAGGATGGCGCCGGCGAGCTGAAACCGGCCTGAGGCGGCTCAGCAGGGGTTGCCGGATCCGGCCTTGCAGGTGGCCGCCTGGGTGGCCACACCCGGCACCCGGCCGGCGCGTACGAAGTTCTCGCGGTAGTAGCCGTCGTCCAGGTTGCCGATTTCCACGTTGCGGCCGGTAAAGGGCGCGTGCACGAAGCGGCCCTCCCCGAGGTAGATGCCGACGTGGGAGCTGTCCTTGCCCTGGAAGAACAGCAGGTCGCCCGGCGCGGCCTCGGCCAGCGGCACCGGCGTGGTGGCGGCGAGCTGGGCCCGCGAGGTGCGGGGAACGGCGAGGCCGGCGTTGCGGTAGGCGTACTGGACCAGGCCGCTGCAGTCGAAACCCTGGGGTGTGGCCCCGCCGTAGCGGTAGGGCGTGCCCACCATCTGCAGGGCCGTGAAGACGATGCGCGAGCGCAGCGGATCCGGCTCGCTGGCGGTGCTGTCGGGTGCCGTGCCGCGGGCGGGCGGGACCGCGGTGTCGGCAGCCGGGTCGTCGACCACGCCGGAGGAGGAGAAGCAGCCGCCGAGCGCGAGGCTCAGCGCCAGCAGCAGGAGCGCCGTTACTGCATTGGGAAATTGCCGTTTCATCAACGCATTCGGAAACCCAACTGACGGGCATTCTAGACCAGGCTGGTGCCCCGGGCTGTGGACGCGGTCCCGGTTCCGACGGGCCGCCGGCGCTGCGTATACTCGGCCCCGGCCCGACCCCGATCCACGCCGACCCGACCCGGAGCGCCAACCCATGCCGACCCAGCCGCTGTCCGTCCTCGCCTGCCTGCTGGCGCTGCTGGCCGCGCCGCGGGTCGCAGTGCCGGCGCCTGCAACAGCGCCCGCGCCCACCCCGACCTACGGCTCCAGCCTCGGCCTTGGCCAGAACGCGGCCCGGCCACCACCGGACCTCGCGGCGCTGGTTCCGCAGGTCGATATCCGCGGCCGGCCGATGCTCGGCGACCCCGCGGCGCCGGTGACCATCGTCGAGTTCATCGACTACGAGTGCCCGTTCTGCCAGGGCTATGCCCAGGACACCTGGCCGAAGCTCAAGGCGAACTACGTGGAGACCGGCAAGCTGCGCTACGTGGTCCTCGATTTTCCGCTCGGCAAGCATGAGCGTGCGCGGCCGGCGGCCATCGCCGCGGCCTGCGCGGGCGAGCAGGGCCGGTACTGGGAGATGCACGAAGCCCTGCTCGCTGCGGGCGGGCAGCTGCTCGACACGGAGCTGGAAGCGCAGGCCAGGCGCCTTGGCCTGGACGCCGCCAGGTTCGCCAGCTGCCGCGCGGACGGCCGCCACCAGGCCCGGCTCGACGCCGACATCGCCGCGGCCCGCGCCGTCGGTGCGCGCGGCACACCGAGCTTCCTGGTCGGCGCGAGCGCCGGCGACGTCGCGCGTGGCCGGCTCCTGCAGGGCGACGAGGATTACGCGGCTTTTGAAAAGCTGCTGGCGCGCTACCTCGGCACGCCCGCCCAGTGATATTGACAGGCCCCGCGGCTGACCTATAGTGCGCGGCCTTCCCGCGGCCAATTGGCCGCGCCTGCCAGCGATCCGGCATGCGATGCGCCGGGTACCACGGGTTGAAGCCGCCAATGACCAGCAGCGCCAGATCCCCAGCCCCGACACCGGCCGCCCAGGGCTACCGCATGCCGGCGGAGTGGCTGCCGCACCAGGCCACCTGGCTGTCCTGGCCGCATAACCGGGACACCTGGCCGGGCGTGCTCGCGGCGGCCGAACGTGCACTGGCGGCTGCGGTGGCGGCGCTGTCCGGGGGCGAGCTGGTGCACATCAATGTGCTCGACGAGCGCCACGAGCGCCATGTCGCCGGCCTGCTGGCCGGCAAGGCTGACCCGCAGCGCCTGCGCCTGCACCGGCAGCCGACCAACGACGCCTGGTGCCGGGACCATGGGGCGATCTTCGTCACCCGCCAGGGAGGCGAGGCGCCACTGCTGGCGCTCGACTTCGGTTACAACGCCTGGGGCGGCAAGTACCCGCCGTTCGATCTCGACGACGCCATGCCGCGCCACATGGCCGCCCGCCTCGGTGTGCCCTGCCGGACCGTGGACATGATCCTCGAGGGCGGCTCCATCGAGGTCAACGGCGCCGGCACGCTGCTCACCACCGAGCAGTGCCTGCTCAACCCGAACCGCAATCCGCGGCTGTCGCGGGCCGACATCGAGCAGCGCCTGCGGGAGAACCTCGGCATCGACCAGGTGCTGTGGCTGGGGGAGGGGATCGTCGGCGACGACACCGACGGTCACATCGACGACCTGACGCGCTTCGTGGCCGAGGATGTGGTGGTCACGGTGCTCGAGCCCGACCCGGCCGACGTCAACTACGCCGCGCTGCGCGACAACCGCGAGCGCCTCGCCGGCATGTGCCTGGCCGATGGCCGGCCGCTGCGGGTCATCGACCTGCCGATGCCGGAGGCGCTGGAGCGTGACGGCGAGCGCCTGCCGGCGAGCTATGCCAATTTCTACATCGGCAACCGCGTGGTGCTGCTGCCGGTGTTCGGCTGTCCCCAGGACGCGGTGGCCGCGGCGACGCTGGCTGGCTGCTTCCCCGGGCGGCAGGTGGTGCCGGTGGATTGCCGCGACGTCGTCGTCGGCCTCGGCACCCTGCACTGCCTGACGCAGCAGGTGCCAGCCTGAAATGGTGCCGGTGTTGACTTATTGACTTTCGCGCAAGCGAAAGTCAATAAGTCAACACCGGCACCAAAGCAGATGACGTAAGCTTGCGGCAATTTTTCGAGGTCGGGACCATGGGCAAGATCAGCGAGTTCGTCCACCATCACTATCGGCACTTCAATGCTGCCGCGCTGGTCGATGCGGCCGATGCCTGGCTGCGCCACCTCGACCAGGGCGGGCAGATGTTCCTGACCATGGCCGGCGCCATGAGCACTGCGGAACTCGGCCGCTCGCTGGCGGAGATGATCCGCAGGGACAAGGTGCACGCCATCTGCTGCACCGGCGCCAACCTCGAGGAGGACATCTTCAACCTCGTGGCGCATGAGCACTATGTGCGCATCCCGCACTACCGCGAACTCTCGGCCGCCGACGAGGAGGCGCTGCTCGCGCGCCACCTCAACCGGGTGACCGACACCTGCATCCCGGAGGAGGAGGCCATCCGCCGCCTGGAGAAGGTGGTGCTCGATGAATGGGTGGGTGCCGACCGCCGCGGCGAGGCGTACTTCCCCCACGAGTTCTTCTACCGCATCCTGCGCTCGGGCAGCCTGCGCCAGTACTACCAGATCGACCCGCAGGACAGCTGGCTGCTGGCCGCCTGCGAGAAGAACCTGCCGATCATCGTGCCGGGCTGGGAGGACTCCACGCTCGGCAACATCTTCGCCAGCCACGTGATCAGCGGCGACGTGAAGAACGTGCACACGGTGCGCACCGGCATCGAGTACATGATGGAGCTGGCGCGGTGGTACCAGGCCACCTGCCGCCGGCATTCCATCGGCTTCTTCCAGATCGGCGGCGGTATCGCCGGCGACTTCCCGATCTGCGTGGTGCCGATGCTGGAGCAGGACCTGCAGGTCCGCGACATCCCGCGCTGGGGCTATTTCTGCCAGATCAGCGACTCGACCACGAGCTACGGCTCGTACTCCGGTGCGGTACCGAACGAGAAGATCACCTGGGGCAAGCTCGCGGCCGACACGCCGAAGTTTGTCATCGAATCGGATGCCACCATCGTGGCACCGCTCATTTTTGCCTGCGTGCTGGGGCAGTAAGCGCCAAGGAGAGCCCACGACATGGCCAAGTCCCGCAGCAGTGCCGCGGCCCGCGAGGAAGTACCGCCTCCGGCGCCGGAACCCTGGTCCATCGAGCGCTCGGCGGAGCTCTATCGCATCGACGCCTGGGGCGAGGGCTTTTTCTTCATCAACGAGCAGGGCCATGCCTCGGTGCGCCACCTGCCCGACGATGACGTCGCCATCGACCTGGTCGAGGTGGTGGCCGAGATCCGCCGGCGCAACGCCGGCTTCCCGGTGCTGATCCGCTTCCAGGATGTGCTGCGCGCGCGCGTGCGCCGCCTCAACGAGGCCTTCGCCGCCGCCGTTGCCGAGGCGGGCTACGGCAACGTCTACCAGGGTGTGTATCCCATCAAGGTCAACCAGATGCACGAGGTGGTCGAGGAAGTGCTCGACGCCGGCCGGCCCTGGGGCATGGGCCTGGAGTGCGGCTCCAAGGCGGAGCTGGTCGCCTCGCTGCCGCACATCGACAACGGGCGCCTGCTGCTCTGCAATGGCGTCAAGGACCGCTCGATGCTGCAGTTGATCCTCTCGGCACAGCAGCTCGGCCAGAAGGTGCTGCCGATCGTCGAGAAGTATTCGGAGTTCGAGCAGCTGATCGCGCTGGCCGATGCCGCCGGCGTCAAGCCGCGGCTCGCGGCGCGCATCCGCCTCGCCACCCAGGGCTCCGGCCGCTGGTTCGAGTCCGCTGGTGCGCGCTCGAAGTTCGGCATCGCCATCCCGGAGCTCATGCGCATGGTGCAGGAGCTCGAACGGCGTGACTGCCGCGACGGCCTGCAGCTGCTGCACTTCCACCTCGGCAGCCAGATCGCCGACATCCAGGTGCTGAAGAAGGCGGTGACCGAAGCCTGCCAGGTGTACGTCAACCTGGTGAAGCAGGGCATCGGCGTCACCCACCTCGACGTCGGCGGCGGGCTGGGCGTGAACTACGGCGCCGGCTATGCTCGCGACGAGGACGGCATCAACTACGGCCTGCAGGAATACGCCAACGCCGTGGTCTACGCGGTCAAGGATGTCTGCGACGCGCGCGAGGTGCCGCCGCCGGTGCTGGTCTCGGAGAGCGGTCGCGCCATCACCGCGCACCACTCGGTGCTGGTCGTGCCGGTGCTCGGCACCCACCACCCCGACCAGCAGCTGGACGGCGAGCTGCCGGACAAGCCGCACAAGACCGTCAAGGGCCTGAAGAGGATCCTCGACGGCCTGCGCCGCCGTCCTGGCAAGCCCGAGGAACTGCTCGAGGCGTACCACGACGCCAAGGACCTGCGCAACGAGGCCGACCAGCGCTTTTCCTTCGGCGACCTGGCGCTGGACCAGCTGGCCGCCGTGCAGCGCCTGTACTGGGCGGTCTGCCGCGAGATCCTGCCGGGGCTGCGTGCTGCCGAACTCGATCCGGTGCCGAGCGAACTCGCCGAGCTGGAGGAGCGGCTCACTGACCTCTACCTCTGCAACTTCTCGGTGTTCCAGTCGATGCTCGACCACTGGGCCATCGGCCAGGGCTTCCCGATCATGCCGATCGACCGCCTCGAGGAGAACCCGGTGCGCCGCGGCGTGGTGGTGGACCTCACCTGCGATTCCGACGGCAAGGTGAGCAACTACATCTCGGCGCTGGACGACAAGAGCTTCCTGCCGGTGCACGCGCTGCAGCCGGAGGTGCCGTACTACCTCGGCGTGTTCCTGGTGGGTGCCTACCAGGACATCATGGGTGACACACACAATCTCTTCGGCCGCGTGCCGGAGGTGCATGTGTACGCCGATGCCGAGGAGCCGGGGAATTTCTGGATCGAGAAGCAGATCCCCGGCATGACCGTGAACGAGATGCTGGCCCAGGTGCAGTACTTCCCCAACGAGCTCAGCCGCCGCATGAGCGAGCTGGTGCGCCGCAAGATCGATGCCGGCCAGGTGCGGCCCAGCGTCGGCATGCAGATCCTCGACCAGTACATGGCCTGCTTCGGCGAGACCACCTACTGCAACGCGGGCTGAGGAGGCGGGCGGATGGCAAAGCTCAGGCTGGCACTGGTGCAGATGCGGATGGGCGCGGACCCGGCCGCCAACCTGCAGCATGCCCTGGACCTCACCACCAGCGCCCTGCGTGACGGCGCGCAGCTGGTGTGCCTGCCGGAGCTGTTCCGCTCCCGCTATTTCTGCCAGAGCGAGGACGCCGGCCAGTTCGACCTGGCCGAGACGATCCCGGGGCCGAGCACCGGGGCCTTCGCCCGGCTCGCTGCGGAACATGGCGCGACGATCGTGCTGTCGCTGTTCGAGCGTCGCGCGCCGGGGCTCTACCACAACACCGCGGCCGTGCTCGACGGCAGCCGCGGGCTGGTCGGCTGCTATCGCAAGATGCACATCCCCGACGACCCGCGTTACTACGAGAAGTACTACTTCACCCCGGGCGACCTCGGCTTCCGCGTGCATGAAACCGCCGCGGGGCGCCTCGGCGTGCTGGTCTGCTGGGACCAGTGGTACCCGGAGGCTGCGCGCCTGACGGCACTGCAGGGGGCGGAGATCCTCATCTATCCGACCGCCATCGGCTGGCACCCGGAAGAGAAGGCCGCGGTCGGCGAGCGCCAGCACGCGGCCTGGGAAACCATCCAGCGCGCGCACGCCATCGCCAACGGCTGCTTCGTGGTCGCCATCAACCGCAGCGGCTTCGAGCCGGAGCCCGGTGCACCCGAAACGGGCCAGGCCGGCATCGAGTTCTGGGGCCAGAGCTTTGTCGCCGGGCCCGACGGGCGCGTCATCGTCCGTGGCGCGGCCGACCGCGAGGAACTGCTGCAGGTCGAGATCGATACCGGCGAGATCGAACGCCAGCGCCAGGGCTGGCCCTTCCTGCGCGACCGGCGCATCGATGCCTACGACGGCATCACGCGGCGCTTCATCGACGAGGCCGGCTGAGGGCGGCTGCCGTTCAGCGCGGCCTGGCCGCGAAGTACAGCTGCTCGACGCGCCGCTCCAGGCTCATGCCCCAGCGGCGCAGCACACGCCGCACTTCCTGGCCGACAGCGACGGAATTGCTGCGGATGGCGCCGAAGTCGTCATAGCCGCTGCTGCCCTCGGCATCGCGCCGGTCGCTGGCGCTGCCGAGCACCTGGCCGCTGGCGCCATCGACGAGCGTCACGACCAGGGTCGCCTCGCCGGCGCTGTCGAGGAGCACCGTGGAGCGCCCGGGCGGTTCCTCGGGCGGCACCTTCGAGACGATGTCGCGCAGCGCGGGCTGCAGCACCAGCACGCCGGCAGCGGCCTGGTCCACCAGGGTGAAGTGCGTGCTCTTCGCGAGTTCCTCGCGCAGGATGCGGTTGGCGTCCCTGGCGAGCGCCTCGCGGTCGCGCTCGTTGACCGGGAACTCGCTGCGCGTGCCGGGCATGCCCGGCGGGCCGGCCAGCGACGGCACCTCGCGGAACTGCAGCTCCACCGGCGCCAGCAGTACCTGGGTGAAGGGCGCCGGGCGCGCATCCGAGGCCCACTGCACTTCGAGCCTGGGATTGCGCACATCCAGCGATTTTTCCGACGGTGTGGACGGCGCGGCAGCCAGGGCGATGCTGGCGGCGCCGAGGCCGACAAGCAATGCGGCGACGAAGCGGATGTTCATGGTGGCGCACCTCCGGTAGCGGCTGTGACCATGCGGGCCCTGGGGTGTTCCCGGGCCGGGTCAAGCAGGGAAAGCCGGCCACGGGACTTGCCCGGGTCGATGGATTTTTCCGTGCGGCGCCATTAAGGTCCACCCTGACATGCGTAACCCGTCCCTGACAGCGCTGCGCCTTCGCGGGATCGCCGGACGCCGGATCTGGGCACTGGCCCTGCTCGCCTGGCTCGGCATCCTCGCCCAGCCCTGCATGGCCGCGCAGCCGGCGGGTGCGATGTCGCACTGCCAGCATGCGGGCGCGGCGCAGCAGGCCGGGGCCATGGACGGCATGCCCTGCCACACGATGGTCGCGGTGGACTGCGACCATGACGCCGCGGCCACCAGCGACGGCCCGACCCAGGGCGCAGCGCCGGCACTGCCGGCCGGTTGCAGCGCAGCCGGTCCGGCGCGGCAGCTGCCCTGCGTCGACGACGTCGCGCCCCGCGGCGGCACCGGTCCACCGGCCCACATCCTGTTCTGCAGCCTGAGTAATTAGCCTCCTCGCGACGCGTTTCCGTTCCGCGTTTTCCAGTCGAGGAGGTTTGCCATGATCATCCAGCGGGGCCCGCGCGCCCCAGCCAGCAGCCATGCCGGCCTGAGCCGCCGCCGCTTCGTCCAGGGACTTGCCCTGGCCGGGGCAGTCGGAGTCGCCGGCCGCGGCCGTGCCGACAGCAGCATGGCCACATTGCCGGGCGTGCTTTCGGGCACGGAGTTCGACCTGGGCATCGGCCCCGCGGCGGTGAATTTCACCGGCCGCCGCCGCATCGCCACCGTCATCAACGGCCAGCTGCCGGCGCCGCTGTTGCGCTGGCGCGAGGGCGACACGGTGCGCATCCGCGTCAGCAACCGCCTCGCCGAGGAGACGTCCATCCACTGGCACGGCATCCTGGTGCCGGCGGCCATGGACGGCGTGCCGGGGTTCAGTTTCCCCGGCATCCAGCCCGGCGAGACCTTCGAGTACCGCTTTCGCGTGCGCCAGGCCGGCACCTACTGGTACCACAGCCACTCCGGGCACCAGGAGCAGACCGGTGTCTACGGGCCGCTGGTGATCCTGCCGCGCGATGCCGACCCCGACGGCGTGGAGCGCGACCACGTGGTGATGCTCTCCGACTGGAGCGACGATGATCCGCAGCGCATCGTGCACCGCCTCAAGGTGCAGGGCGACTACTACAACTATGGCCAGCGCACCGTGGGCGACTTCTTCCGCGACATCGGCCGCAACGGCCTCGGCGCCACCATCGCCGACCGCCTCGACTGGGGCAGCATGCGCATGACGCCGACCGACCTCGCCGATGTCGGCGGCGGCGCCTACACCTACCTGATGAACGGCATGACGCCGGCCGGCAACTGGACCGGGCTGTTCCGGCCCGGCGAGCGGCTGCGGCTGCGCTTCATCAACGCTGGCGCCATGACCTACTTCGACGTGCGCATCCCGGGGCTGCCGATGACGGTCATCGCCGCCGATGGGCAGCCCGTCGAGCAGGTGACGGTGGAAGAGTTCCGCATCGGCCCGGGTGAGACGCTCGACGTCGTGGTGGTGCCGCCGGATGCCGAGGCCTACACGGTGTTCGCGCAGTCCATGGACCGCAGCGGCTTCGCGCGCGGCACGCTCGCGCCGCGCGCGGGGATGAGCGCCGCGGTGCCGGCGCCCGACCCGCGGCCGCTGCTGACCATGGCGGACATGGGCCATGGCGGGCATGACGCCGCCGATGCGCATGCCGGCCATGCCGGGCACGAGGGCCACGAAGGCCACATGATGCCCGGGGCACCCGCCCCGCAGGCGCATGCGCCCACCGAGTTCGGGCCGACGGTCGACATGCGGGCCGAGATGCCGTCACCGCGCCTCGATGATCCTGGCGTCGGCCTGCGCGACAACGGCCGGCGCGTGCTGACCTATGCCGACCTCGCCAGCCGCTTCCCGGATCCGGATGGCCGCGAGCCGGGCCGCACGCTGGAGCTGCACCTCACCGGCCACATGGGGCGCTACATCTGGTCCTTCGACGGCGTGCCCTATGCCGATGCCGGCCCGCTGCGCTTCAGCTACGGCGAGCGGCTGCGCATCCGGCTGGTCAACGACACCATGATGGAGCATCCGATGCACCTGCACGGCATGTGGTCCGACCTCGAGGACGAGTCGGGCGCGTTCAAGGTGCGCAAGCACACGGTGAGCATCAAGCCCGGGCACACGCTCAGCTACCGCATCAGCGCCGATGCGCTGGGGCGCTGGGCCTATCACTGCCACCTGATGCTGCACATGGTCAACGGCATGTTCCGCGAAGTCATCGTCGACCAGGAGGCGAGCCATGGTTGAGTCCATCCACCGCAGGACGCTCCGGTCAGTGGCCGCGGCGCTGTGCGTTGCCCTCCTGCCCCTCGTTGCGCGGGCGCAGGCTGCGCCGACGGTCACGCCGGAGGAGCGCGCCGCCGCGTTCCCGGACATGCCGCCCGGCTTCCACGACAGCATGCACGGCGCGCAGCTCGACGGCTCGTTCCGTGCCGAGGAACTCGAGTGGCAGTCGCGCGATGGCGACGACGCGCTGGCATGGGACCTCATCGGCTGGTACGGCACCGACATGCACCGCCTCTGGCTGCGTGACGAGGGCGAGCACGCCAGCGGGTCGCAGGTCGGGAACCGCGCCGAGCTGCTCTACGGGCAGCCGGTCGCGGCCTGGTGGGACTTCGTCGGCGGCCTGCGCCTGGACACCGGACCGGATTCCTCGCGGACCTACCTGGCCATCGGATTCCAGGGGCTCGCGCCGCAGTGGTTCCATGTCGAGGCCACCGGCTACCTCGGCGAGGGCGGCCAGCTCGGCCTGCGGCTGCAGGCGGAGTACGAGTGGCTGTTCACCAACCGCCTGATCCTCGCCGCGCGTGCCGAAGCGGAGGCCTGGAGCGACGACGACCCGCGCGCCGGCATCGGCTCGGGCATCGGCGAAGTCAGCAGCGGGCTGCGGCTGCGCTACGAATGGCGCCGCGAGTTCGCGCCTTACATCGGCATCGAGTGGGCCAGCATCCACGGCGACAGCGCCGCCCTCGCGCGGCAGGAGGGCGAGGATACCCACGACAGCCGCTTCGTCGCCGGCCTGCGCTTCTGGTTCTGAGGGGGGAAATTCGGGGGGAATTCGGGGGGAATTCGGGGGACAGTTTACTCAATTGATTCGAAGGCCACGGAAGACCTCGGGGGTGGCGGTCCAGTGACTTTCGAATCAATTGAGTAAACTGTCCCCCGAATTCCCCCCGAATTTCGCCTAAGGCGCCAGCCGCTCGATCTGCCAGCCGTCGCCCTTGCGGCTGTAGGCGAAGCGGTCGTGCAGGCGGTTTTCCTGGCCCTGCCAGAACTCGATGTCCTGCGGGACGACGCGGTAGCCGCCCCAGAAGGAGGGCAGCGGGACTTCGCCGGCGGCGAATTTCTGCTTCATCTCGGCGAATTTCTGTTCCAGCACGGCGCGCGAGGAAATGACCTGGCTCTGGCTGGAGACCCAGGCGCCGAGCTGGCTGTCGCGTGGCCGGCGCAGGAAGTAGGCGAGGCTCTCGGCGCTGCCGCAGCGGCTGGCGTGGCCGCGGATCTTCACCTGGCGGAACAGCTCCGGCCAGAACAGCAGCAGTGCCACCCGCGGGTTGGCCTCGAGCTCGCGGGCCTTGCGGCTGCCGTAGTTGGTGTAGAAGACGAAGCCCGAGCGGTCGTAGAACTTGAGCAGCACGGTGCGCGAGGAGGGCTGGCCGTCGGCAGCCACCGTGGCCAGGCACATGGCGTTGGGCTCCGGCACTGCGGCGCGGGTGGCCTCCTGGAACCAGCGGTCGAACTGGACGAAGGGATCGGCATCCAGGTCGGCGCGACGCAGGGGCTGGCCGCGGAATTCCCGGCGCAGGTCGGCGAGGTCCTGGCGGGTGTCGGCCATGGTCCTGCCCGGCGGCGCCCCGCCGCTAGCGCTGCACCACCACGCAGTCCTGGCCGGAACGCTTCAGCGACTGGCAGGCCGAACGCGCCGCGGACTCGGTCATGCCCGCCGATTTCACCCGGTAGACGGCATCACCGCCGGCCGGCTTCTGTACGCTGAGCGGCCCGACCAGCGACCCGTAGCGCTTTTCCATCCGCGCCTCCTCGGCCTTGGCCTTGTCCAGCGAGCTGAAGGCGCCGAGCTGGACCTGGTAATTGCCCTTGGGCAGGGCAGCGGCGCTGCCAGCCTTGGCCGGCGCAGCCTTGACCGGCGCTGGCTTGGACGGCGCTGCCTTGCTGGCGCTTTTCGCCGGGGCTTCCACCGGCGGGGGAGGTGGCGGATTCAGCTCCGCAAGGCGGGCGCGTGCCTGCTCGGCCTGCGGCGCATCGGCATAACGGATCAGGAAATCCTCGATGGCCTCGCGGCTGCCCGCGGACTGCGCGGTCTGCCAGGCCGCCTCGGTCTCGAGGTCCGAGATACGCTGGCGGGCCTCGCCCATGTGGGCGCCGGTCGGGTGGGCCAGCAGGTAATTGTTGTAGGCCTCGATGGCATCGGCGCTCTGGGCGTTCTCCCAGTCGCGCGTGTCCTTGATGCTGTCGAGCTGGGACTGGGCCTTCTGCGCCCACTCGCCCTCGGGGTGCCGGTCGAGGAAGGCCTGGTAGGCCGCCTCGGTATTCTCCGCTTCGGCCTTCTTCCAGTCGCCTTCGGGATTGCTGCAGGCCGCAATGAACGCGATCGCCGCCGTCGCAACGGCCAGCTGCCAGGTCTTCATGGATCTTCCTCCCCCCGTGGGGCGCACACGACAACGGCGGGGATTATCTGCTTCGGCCGCGGCTTTGAACAGACGCCACCAGCCGTTGCTCAGGCGGCGGCCGTGCGCGAGCTTCCGGCGCCCGCTTCGAGCGGCAGGCGGATGACGAATGCGGCCACCAGGCCGTGGCACTCGGTGCCGTCGGTGTCCAGCGCGATGCTGCCGCCATGTTTCTTCACGATGACATCCTGCGCCATCGCCATGGCCGGGTTCGCCGGCCCGACGCGCCGGTCGGACAGGGCGCGGCGCGCCTCCGGCGCCAGGCCGTGGCCGGTATGGCCAATGCGGATCTCCGCCCAGTCACCGGCATGCCGGGTGCTCACAGCGATAATGCCTTTCCCCCGCAGCCCGCTGCCGTTGCCGGCGGCGATGGCCCCGGCGCAGGTCACCAGCAGGTCGAGCAGCACCAGGCTGATGTCGCCCACCACGCAGCGCACCGGCGGCAGCCGCGGGTCGAGGTCGGTGCGCAGTTCCGCCACCGGTTCCCATTGGGCAGTGGCCACGGTGATGGTGCTGCGGATGGCGCGGTTGAGGTCGGTCGCCGCTTTTTCGCTGGCGTCGCTGGTGCTGGCGATCTCGCGCATGGCATCGACGATGCCGGTCACGCGCTCCAGGCTGTCGCCGGACTGCGTGAGCGTGCTGCGGATCTCGCGGCGCAGGTAGCCGGCATCTGCGCGTTGCAGGCAGCACGCTAGTGTCGCAGGCGGCACCGGCCGGCTGCCGGCGGCGAGTGCGTCGAGGTCGGCCAGCAGGGCGTCGAGGTTGCCGAAGGCGCGATCGAGCAGCCGCAGCCGGTCGCCGGTCGCCCGCAGCGGGTCGCCGATCCCGGCGGCGATGCCGCCGGCGATTTCGCCGATGGTCTGCAGCTTCTCGCGCTGCTGCGCCTGGGCCTCCAGGCGGCGCCGCTCGGCGGCGTCGCGTTTGACGACGATGTAGCCGGTGATGCGGTCGCGTTCGTCGCGCATCGGCGAGACGGTGGTGTCCTCCTCGCGCAGCTCGCCGTCCTGGGTGATCAGCTTCAGCGTACCCGACCAGGGGCGGCCACCACGGAAGGCGGTGTGCATCATGTCCTCGTAGCTCGCGGCGTCGGCGCCAAAGTCGCACAGCGCCTCCGGGCGGCTGCCGCGCACCTCGGCCAGGCGCTGGCCGGTGCTGGCCTCGCAGGCGGCGTTCAGGTAGACGATACGTCCCTGGGGATCGATGATCTCGATGCTGTCGGTGCAGTGTTGCAGCGCTTCGGCCAGGCGCTGGCGCTCCAGATCCGCCTCCTTGCGCCGGGTGACATCGCGCTGCACGGCGACGTAGCCGGACGGTTTGCCGCCGGCGTCGAGCACCGGCGTCACCGTCAGTTCTTCGTCGTAGCTGGCACCATCGCGGTGGCGGCTGCGGACCTGGCCGGTCCAGGCACTGCCCTGGCCGACGGCCGCCCAGATGTCGGCATAGGCCGCATCGGCATCGGCGCCGTGGCCGGGCTTCTGTCCCAGCACTTCGTCACGCAGGTAGCCGGTCTGGCGTTCGTACTGCGCGTTCACGTACTGGATGCGCTGGTCAGGACCCATGATGGCGATGGCGTCGCCGGCGCATTCGATCGCCGCTGCGAGGCGTCGCAGTTTTGCTTCCTGGTCCCAGCGCTCGCTCAGGTCACGCAGCGTGCAGCTGAAGAGCTTCCTGCCGTCGACGGTGAAATCGCTGATGGCGATCTCCAGCGGGAACACGCTGCCGTCGCGGCGGCGCCCGGCGCGCGGGTGGACCCAGCGCCGGCGCGTGCGTGGCAGGGCCGACATCCATTCACTGCGCTTCTTCCAGTCCTGGCGGGCCGCCAGGCCGCCGTCGTTGACCAGCAGGCTCAGTGGCTGGCCGATGATCTCCGCGGCCGGCCAGCCGAAGACTTCCTCCGCGGCCGGGTTGAAGCTGCTGACGATACCCTTGCTGTCGACGATCAGGTGGGCGTCGAGCATGGCGTCGACGACGGCGCGGCTGCGGGCTTCGCTGTCGCGGATGGCGCCGCCCGCGCGGCTGAGCCGCGAGTCGATGGCGCGCCAGGCAAGGAACGCGAGGAGCAGGCAACCGGTAACGGCGGCCAGCCAGGCAGGCGACGGGAATTGCCCGGGGACCAGGGCAAGAAGCCCTCCCAGGCTATCCGGGTCCGCAAACCGCCAGAAGTCCACGCGCCCTTGCTCCCTGCCACTGCCGTCCGGCCCGCGGCTGGCCAGGGCTGGCCCGCCGCCATCCGGCTTTTGACAGAACGCAAGGATGCCGCAAGCGCGGCCGGGGCTCCGTGCGCCAGTTCACGACGCGTGGCGGCCGGCGCGCGATGCGGGTTTCAGTGGATCCGGGCGCGGCGCAGACGCGCCGTAACCTGCCCGGCGATCTTTACATTGCCACTCAGCTGCAGCGGTGCCCGGGTCGCCGGATCGATCAGCAGTTCGAGGTCGCCGCGCAGGCCGAGCAGCTCGAAATCATCGTCGTCGTCGCCGGTGGCATCGATGGGCTGGCCGCGGATGCGCATGACGATGGCGTCCACGTTGCCTTTCCGCTGGCGGTTGCCGCTGGGGGAGCGCTCCTCGAAGTCCACGCGCAGCGCGCGCCGGCCCGTGACCTCGAGCGTGACGCGGTTCACGCGCTTGCGCGAGAAGGCCAGCACTTCGCCGCGGTCGCCGGCGTGCTGGTAGTCGCCGGCCGCGGCCAGCCACAGCAGCATGGTCGGTTCGGTCACCGCCTGGCCCACGGCCGAGGCCGAGTACGCGCGCAGCCCCTGGCTGCGCTCGGTCCAGCGGTCCGGGGGCAGCGGCTTCTCGGCGTCGGTGGCTGGCCAGCGCGTGTAATGGTAGGCGCCGATGTCGGTGAATCGGTAGCTGCGCCAGCGCTGGCGGCTGCCGCTGTCGAGTTCGGTCCGCTGCAGGGTGGCGCCGCTCACCGGGTCGGCCCATAGCGTGGTGAGCGATTCGCGGCCGAAGCCGCTTGCCCGGTAGACCAGCTCCAGCACCTCGCTGCCGGGCTGCACCGGCCGGCCCTCGGGCGTGGCGAGCAGCGCCGGGGCGACCTCGGCGACCGGCAGCCGGCGCAGCTCGACCTCGGCCCGGCCGGTCATGAAGAACTTCGAGGCGACGAACTCCAGCTGCGACCAGGCGGGCGCCGTATGCGCGCCCGCCGTGGAGGCGGCGAACAGTCCCAGCCATGCCAGCAGGCATGCCGGCCGCGATGAAGTTCGCATCATGGCTGCAGTTAACCCAAGCCAGGGGGGCGGGTCAACGGTGGCGCCGGCTGGGCCAGCAGGTATGCTGGCCGCCGATGCTGCCGCTGCGAGTCGCCACCGGTTTCCTGCTGTCCACACTGCTTGCCTGGACCGCCGCGTCGGCGAAAGTCGAGGTCAGCGGTGTGCGTGGCAAGCTGCGTGACAACGTGATGGCCCACCTGACGCTGGGCGATGCCGGCTGCGATGCGCCCTCGTGGCGGGTGCGGCGGCTGACCCGCAAGGCCGACCCGGAGATCCGCGAGGCCCTGGAGGCCTACGGCTACTACAACCCGGTGCTGGCCATCGACAGCGGCGTGGAGTCCGGCTGCTGGCTGGTCCGCATCCAGATCGATCCCGGTGAACCGGTGCGCCTGCGCAAGGTGGATGTGGCGGTGACCGGCGAGGCCGCCGACGACCCGGGATTCAGGCGCCTGCTGAAGACGCGGCCACTGCAGCCGGGCGACCAGCTGGATCACGGCGACTACGAGCGCTTCAAGAAGGCGCTGGGCGACCTCGCGCGGCAGCGCGGCTATTTTGCTGCCGCCTTCCCCGAGAGCCGCATCGACGTCTACACCCGGGAGAACGCCGCCGACATCGTGCTGCACTACGACTCCGGGCCGCGCTACCACTTCGGCCCGGTCACCTTCCAGCAGGAGGTGGTGCGACCGGACCTGGTCGAGCGCTTCGTCGATTTCCGCCCCGGCGATCCCTATGACGGCACCAAGGTCAGCGACTTCTACAATGCACTGCTGGCCACCGGCTATTTCTCCTCCGTTGACCTGCGCAGCAGCCCGCAGCCGCCGCCGGACCTGGAAGTGCCGGTGTCGGTGGTGCTCACGGCCGCCAAACGGCAGCTGTATACCCTGGGCACCGGCTATTCCACCGACAAGGGCCTCAAGTTCCGCGCCGGCTACACCAACCGGCGCCTGAACGAGTCCGGGCACCAGTTCGACAGCAGCATGGACCTGTCGAAGGTGGAGTCCATCGTCGGTGTCAGCTATCGGCTGCCACGCAAGGACCCGCGGGTCGAGTGGCTGAGCATCGACGCGGGGTTCAAGTACGAGGACACGGCATCCAAGCGCTCCGACACCTACAAGATCGGGCTCAAGGAGTACCGGCGACGTCCCGCGGACTGGATCGAGACGCGGTTCATCGACGCCAGCGTCGAGGACTACACCATCGCCGAAGAAGAGAGCCGGGAGTTCCTGCTGATCCCCGGCCTGAGCTGGACCCACAAGCTTCCGGACAGCCCGGCCATCACCCGCCCCGACAAGGGCCATCGCGTCAGCCTCAAGGTCAGCGGCACCACCGAGCTCATCGGCTCGGATGCGGAGTTCCTGCAGGCCGATCTCTACGGAAAGGTCATCGTGCCGGTCTGGCCGGGCGGCCGCCTGCTGCTGCGCGCCGAGGCCGGTGCCACGCTCAAGGACAAGTTCCGCACGCTGCCGGCCTCGGTGCGCTACTTCGTCGGCGGTGACTACAGCGTGCGCGGCTATGACTATGAATCGCTCGGGCCCACCGACGACCAGGGACTGGTGGTCGGCGGCAGCCACAAGCTGGTCGGCAGCATCGAGGTGGACCAGCGCGTCTGGGGCAACTGGTCGCTGGCGGCCTTCGTCGACAGCGGCAATGCTTTCGACGACTTCTCGGACCTGACGCTCAAGACCGGTGTCGGCGGCGGCCTGCGCTGGTATTCGCCGCTCGGTCCGGTGCGCGTGGACATCGCCTTCCCGCTGGACAAGGACGCCCCGGACAGCTGGCGCCTGCACGTCACCCTGGGGCCGGACCTGTGACCTGGCGCTGGCTGGCAGGGCTGTTGCTGCTGCTGGTCGCCGGGCTGGTTGCTGCGGTACTGCTTCTCACCGCTACCACGGCGGGCGCACGCTGGCTGGCTGCGGTGGCCGAGGCCTCCAGCGGCGGCGCGGTGATGTTGCGGGGTGTCGATGGCAGCCTGGGCACCGGATTGCGTGCCGCAAGCCTGGACATCCAGGCCGGTGAGCTGACGGTCCACATCGAGGATCTCGAGCTGCTGCTGCGCCCGGCGGCCCTGTTGCGCGGCCAGTTGCGGATCGAGCGACTGGCGGCCGCGCGCGTGGCGGTGGACCTGCCGCCGCCGGGTCCCGACAAACCGTTCGTGATGCCCACGGTGACCACGCCCATTCCGCTGCGCCTGCGCCAGCTCGCCGTGCCGGTGCTGGAGCTGCACCGCGATGGGCAGGCCTGGACCATTACCGGGCTGCAGGCGGGTGGCCGCCTGCGCGGTTCACAGCTGCAGGTCAACCACGCAGCTGGCGATTTCGCCGGCCTGCACCTGCAACTCGCCGGCAGCGCGGAACTTCGGCCGCCACTGCCGATCGCGGCGCGCATCGGCTGGAGCCTGCCGGCGCAGCGGCTGTCAGGCATGGGCACCGCGCAGGGCAACCTCGATGAGCTGGTGATTGCCCAGGCGATCCGTGTTCCGGAAGGCGTCATCGTCCACGCCAGGCTGCGTGGCCTGGCGACGCAGCCGCGCATCGAGGCCAATGCGGGCTGGATCTCGCTGGCGCGTGAGCTGCCGGGGCTGGGCCGCGTCGAGGCGCGCGCCGGCAAGCTGGCGCTGTCCGGGACGCTGGCCGACTGGACCGGCACGCTGCAGGCGCAGCTGGCCGGCGCCACGCTGCCGGCGCTGGCCGCGACGGCGCGCGCCCGCGGCAACGCCAGCCAGGTGGTGATCGAGCAGGCGCGCGTGGAGGGCGCCAGCGGCCTGCTGGCGACACGCGGCGTCATCGACCTCGCGGCGGCCGGGCCGCGGCTGCGCCTGGACGTCATCGCCCGCGACGTCGACACCGCCGCCTTCCGTCCCGGCCTCGACGGCCGCTTCTCCGGCCGGCTGCGGCTGGCGATGGCACCGGAGCGGCCGCTGCGCATGGAGATCGTGGAGCTGCAGGGTCGGCTGATGGGCCGTCCGCTGGCCGGCAGCGGCGTGCTGGCCTACGCGGATGACACGCTGGCCTTCGACAGGCTCGCGCTGCGCGCCGGGCCCAATCGGTTGAACGCGCATGGCAGTATCGGCACGCGGCTCGCCGGCCGCTTCGAGTTCGACCTGCCGCAGCTCGCGCTGCTCTGGCCGGGACTCGAAGGCCGGCTCTCGGGCCAGGCGACGCTGGCCGGAACGCGGCTGCGGCCGGTCGTCAGCCTCGAGGCGCAGGCCAGCTCGCTGGCATTGGACGCAAACCGCGTGGCCCAGGCGCAGTTGCGCATCCAGGTCGATCGCAGCCAGCGCACGGATGTGGAGCTGGTCGCCCGCGGCATCCGCGCCGGCGAACTGGCGGTGGGCGATCTCGAAGCCCGGGTCGAGGGCACACTGGACGCTCATCGCCTGCAGGCCGGGCTACACGGCGGTCCGGTCGCGGTGACACTGGCGAGCGCGGGACGCTGGGACGGCGCGGCACTGCGTCACCAGCTCACGGCCGCCGAGATCAGCGCCGATGCGGCCGGCACCTGGCGCCTCGCGGGTGAGCCGGCGCTGGTCCTCGCGGCAACGCAGGCAGAGATCGGTGCCCACTGCTGGGAGCAGGCGCCCACCGCGCTCTGTATCAGCCGCGCGCGCTGGACGCCGCGGGAATCCGCGCTCGCCGCGGAGCTGCACGAGCTGGACCTGGCACGCTTCAATCGCTGGCTGGGCGAGGACCTGGCCGTTACCGGCCGTGCGGATGCGAGCCTGGTCGCGGGCCTCACGGCAGCCGGTGCCAGCGCGGTGCTGCAGTGGCGGCAACAGGGCACCACGGTCTATTACACCGGTGGCGATGAGCCGCTCGTTACCACGCTGCCGACCGTCGAAGCCCGCGCCAGCCTGACGCCGCAGTCCGGCGAGCTGCATCTCGACATCCAGGGCCAGGAGGGCCTGAAGCTATCCGGCCAGGCGCGCATGCAGGCGCCGCCAGGCCCCGATGCGCCGTTCGAGGCACAGCTCTCCGGGGGGCTCCCGGACATCGCGCCGCTGGTGCCGCTGCTGGCCGGCGATGTGGACGTCTCGGAGGTGAGCGGGCGGGTGACGATCGATGTCCAGGCGACCGGCAGCCTGCGCGCGCCGCGCCTGGCCGGCGCTGCACGCCTGCTCGGGGGTACTGTCGCGCTTCCCGACCTCGGCGTGAAGCTCGAGGCCATCGATCTGGCGCTGCTCGGCGACGGCAGCGAGACGCTGCGGGTCGATGGCAGTGCCATGGCGGGTGGCAGGCTCGGCATCGACGGCGAACTGCTGCCCCTGGCCGCTGGTGGCCCGCGCGGCTGGCTGCGGCTGCGCGGTGAGCGCGTCGATGCGGTGCGCCTGCCCGACCGCCATGTGCAGGTGTCGCCGGAGCTGCGGCTGGATTTCGCGCCCGGCAGCCTGGCCGGCTCGGGCCGGATCGTCATCCCGCAGGCGGAGATCGTGGTGCGGCAGCTGCCGCAGAGCGCAGTATCGCCATCGCGCGACACCGTCATCCGCGACCGGCCGCCGCGGGCCGGCTCGTCCGCCATCGGCACCATCATCGGCGGGGAGATCGAGGTCGAGCTGGGCCGCAAGGTGCATCTCGAGGGCTTTGGCCTCGACACACTGCTGCAAGGCACGCTCAAGCTGTCGCAGGCGGCGGACGGAACGCCGCGCGGTTTCGGCGTGCTGCACCTGAAGGAAGGCCGCTTCGGCGCCTATGGCAAGGAACTGGTCATCGAGCGTGGCACGTTGGGGTTCTCCGGGCCGCTGGATGATCCGGCGGTGGACATCCGTGCCAGCCGGCGCGTGGACTACGAGGGGCGCAGCGTCACCGCGGGCATCCAGCTCTCCGGCACGGCGAGCCGGCCCCAGAGCCAGGTGTTCTCGGATCCCGCCATGTCGCAGGCCGATGCCATCTCCTACCTCATCGCCGGGCATCCGATGCAGGGCGGCAGCCAGAACGACCAGTCGGCGGTGGCCGGCGCGGCGCTGGCGCTGGGCATCCAGCAGACTTCGCCGCTGACCCAGGCCATCGGCAGCGCCGTGACCCTCGATGAGCTCGGCGTGGAGGGCGGGGCGCTCAACGAGGCCCAGGTTGTGGCCGGCAAGCAACTCGGTTCGGACCTCTACCTGCGCTTCAGCTACGGGCTGTTCAACCAGATCGGCACCGTGATGGCGCGCTACCGGCTAAACCGCAACTTCAGCATCGAGGCCTCGAGCGGCGAGGACCAGTCGCTCGACCTGGTCTATTCGGTGGAGCGCGACTGAGATTTGCCCGGCCTGCACGGACCCGAGCGGAACAGCGCAGGCCGGCGCAGCGTGATTCTCAACGCAGCTTTTTCCGTACTTTGGCGAGGAGCTCGCGGATCTCGCCCTGGCGTCCGGCATCGGCCAGCTCGCGGCCCGGCCGTGGCGGCGCCTGCTGCGCGGCCTGCAGGTGCTTCAACGCCTGCGCATAGTCGCCGTCGTCGTAGAGGAATTCGCCGTAGAAGTAGTTGGGGTCGATGCCGCCGGGACTGATCGCCAGGGCCTTCTCCAGGCACTGGCGCGCCTTCTCGTCACTGCCGAAGCCGATCGGCCAGCCCGGTACCTTGTGGTACAGCGTGCCGAGGCTGGTGTAGGCCGAGCCATCGAGTGCGCGTTCATCGATGGCCAGGGCCGCCTCGAAGCGCGCCTTCGCACGTTTCGCCGCGCCGAGGGCGCCGAGTCCGCCGTGCACCCCGGCGTAGGTGCTCTGCACGATCCCGTCCCAGATCAATGCCTCGGGCTGCTGCGGGTTGTGATCGGCGAACGCAGCCGAGCGCGCCATCAGTTTCTCGAAAGCCGCCTCCTGCTGGTCGGCGGGCAGCTGGTAGCGGGCCACTGCCCAGGCATCGCGCACGCCGTTGAGCTCGGTGTCGAAGGCGGCGTCGGCGCGCGCGCTGCTGCCGGGCAGGTACAGCATGGCGCCGAGGATCATTGAGGCAAGGGCGAAGAGCGGGCGGTGATTCATGCGGGATGACTCCTGGGATCTGTGATTGAGGCGGCAGCCGTGGATGGCGCCTGCGGCCGCTGTGCGTGGCGACGGATCACGGGTAGTTGCCGGCGGATGGCGCCATCCACCATCCCGGGCAGCAGGGCATTCAGCCGCGCGAAGAGTTTCTCGGGCCAGCCGATCACGGCAGAGGCGGTTTCGCGCTGCAGGGTGCGGCGCACGGCACGGGCAACCACCACGGGCGGGTCCATGGCCACCTTCAGCTCGACATTCATGCGGGTCACTGCCGCGGAATTCAGCGGTGTGCGCGTGGCGCGCGGGGCCAGGTAGTGCACCCGCACGCTGCTTTCCGCCAGTTCGCGGCGCAGCGCCTCGCTGAAACCGCGGAGCGCGAACTTGCTGGCCGAGTAGGCGGCGTAGCCCGGGTAGCCGATGTGGCCGAATACCGAGCCCATATTGAGCAGCTGCGCTTGCGGTTGCGCCTTGAGGTGCGGCAGCAGCTCGGCCACCAGCAGCAGCGGCGCCAGCGTGTTGATGGCCAGCGTCTGCCCGATCTGCTCGGGCGTCAGCTCGTCGTGCAGGCCGAAATGGCTGACGCCGGCATTGTTCACCACGATATTCACGCCCCAGGCAATGGCCTGGCTGCAGAGCGCGTTGCGGCTGGCCGTGTCGCCGAGATCGGCCACCATCGCGGTGAGGCAGCCATCGGCAGCACCGAGCCTGGAGGCGACTCCGGCCAGCGCCCCGGCGTTCACGTCGGCGAGCATGACCCGGGCGCTGGCGGCCAGCAGCTCCGCGGCGATCGCCGCGCCGATGCCGCCGGCGCCACCGGTGACCAGTACCCTTGCCTGGCCGAGGTTCATGCGGTCTGCGCCTGCGGCGCTGCCGCCAGCGGGACCTGGATGCTGTCCAGGGCCCGGAACATGTGGCCATACAGCCAGTACACGCTGCGTGCGCAGTCGATGACGGCCGCATGGTCGTCGGCATCGCTGAGGCGGTCGAGGATCGACCTCAGGTCCTGGACATGCTCGCGGTCGAGTTCGCCATGGCTGCGCAGGTAGGTGAAGGCGGCGTCGGGCAGCCCGAGCGTGGCCTGGATGCGGTCGGCGGCGTCCAGCGCCAGCGCTGCACTGCTGCCTTCCAGCACATGCACCATGCCGAAGATGCCCACCGGATTGCGCCGCTGCACCTGGTCATAAACCCGGGCCACCAGCGCGTCGGTCGCCGGGTGCGGCCGGGCGTTGCGCACCGCCTGCGCATCACCGCCGGCGGCACGGATGTCGTTGAGGATCCACTCGTCGTGCCCGGCTTCCTCCGCGATGTAGTGGAGCACCGGCGACTGCAGCCAGCCGAGGCGCGCCGGCAGGCGGCTGCCCGCGGTCATCAGCAGCGGCACTGTGTGGCGCACGTGCTGGTACGCCTCGCCGAGGAAGGCCAGGTAGCGCGGCAGGCTGATGACACCCGCCAGCGCGTCGTGGATCGGTTCGGCGGACAGCAGGAAGGCGTTTTCCTGCTGCGTCGCCTGCAGCAGTCGTTCATGCAGGGAGCCGGGCACGTTGGTCCTCCAGGTAGAGTGCGTCGATGAGATCGCCGTGGCAGGCGAGGATGCGCTCGCGCCGCGGCCGTCCATTCGCAGTGAGCAGCCCGGCCGCTGCGGTCAGCGGTTCGCGCAGCAGGTGGTGACGGGAAATCCTGGCGTAGCCGGGCAGGCGCAGGTTGGCGCGGCCGACCGCGGCCGCCACCGCTGCCGCGGGCACATCGGCGCGCGCCGGCGCCAGCAGCGCCACCAGGCGCTCACGTGCCTCGCCGAAGACCACGGCCTGGCCGATGGCGGGTTCGGCGCACAGTTCGCTCTCGATCCATTCCGGCGACAGGTTGCGCCCGAGCGAGGTGATGAGCAGGTTCTTGATGCGGCCGCTGATATGCAGGTAACCGGCCTCGTCCAGTTCGCCGAGATCGCCGGTGGCGATTTCGGTCGTGGAGGCCGTACCACCGACGTAACCGGCCATGACGCTGCCGGCAACGTGGATTTCGCCGTGCTCGTCCACGCGCACTTCGGCATGCGGCAGGGGCTGGCCTGCGGTACCGGGACGCGAGGCGCCCGGCAGGTTGAGGCTGACCACCGATCCGCACTCGCTCAGGCCGTAACCCTCGAACACCGGCAGCCCCGCTGCGGTTGCGCGCTCCAGCAGCTCGGGGGCGACCCGGGCGCCGCCCACGGCAATGAATTTCGCCTCCGCTGCCGTCCAGCCCCGGGTGGCCGCTGCCTCCAGGATGCGCAGCAGCTCGGGTACGAGGATCATGCTTTCGGGCGCGGCGCGGTCGATCTCTCCGAGCAGGATGCCGGGGGTGAGCGAGCCGCGGGCGATGGCGCCAGCCGCGCCCGCACCGAGGTCGCAGCAAGCCCCTGCGAGCCAGGCCGCATGCAGGCCGGCGACATTTTCCAGCAGCGTGGCCAGCGGCAGCAGGCAGAGGTGGCGGCGCAGGCCGAGCCTGCGGCCGACGCTGGCGATCGAGGTTGCCACCGCGGCGAGTGTTGCGTCGCCCAGGCAGACCCCCTTGGGTTCCGCCGTGCTGCCCGAGGTGTAGGTGACCTTGAGCGTGCCGGGCGGCAGGATTACCGGCGCCTGCTGCTCCCGGTCGCGCATCAGCAGCGCCAGGCCGGTGCCGGCGCCATGGCCGCGGACGACGAAGCCGGCTTCGAGTTCCAGCAGGCGCCGCGGTTCATCGCTGAGCACGGCGTCCACGCCCGCGCTGTCCAGTGCATGGCGCAGCTGGCCGGGCCCGAAATGCTGCGGCAGCGGGATGCAGGGCCGGCCGGCGGCGAGCAGCGCCAGGTCGGCGATCGCCCAGCCACGGCCGTTGTCGGCCAGCAGCCCGAAACGCTGTGCACCACAGCTGGCGAGCCAGCGGCTTTCGCGCGCGACCTGGTCGAGCAGTGTGCTGGCGCTGAGCGTTCCGCCGGCGTCGACGAGTGCCGGTGCGCCGGCCGGGAAGCCGGCCAGCGCCTCGCGCAGGGCATTCACCAGTGCGGGCATGGTCAGCCGTGGCCGGCGCAGCTGCCCGGCGTGTTGCGCCCGGCCGCGGGATCCCAAGAGGGCACGTAGCCCAGCATCACGCGGGGGTCCTGCTCGTAGTAGCGGCCCCAGTCGTCCGCGGCGACCAGGCAACTGCGCTCGGCGCGGGCGAGTTCGGCGAGCCGCAGGCCCATGCGGCGCATGATGCCGCGCACCGTGCGGGTGGCCGTGAACACCACCCAGTCGTGGCGTTGCTCGCGCAGCAGATCCGCCAGGACGCCCATCATCTTCGTGGCGGTGGCGCAGTCGCGGCAGGCGAAGTTGCCAATCTCGGCGATCGTTTCCCGGGCCACGGCGCCGGCACCGGTCTGGCGGGCGATGACCATCTCGACCGGCCCGGCGAGGTACTGCTCGAGATACAGCGGCCCCTCGCTGCCATTCCGGTAGCCGGCCGCCCCGGCCAGGGCGCCGTCCGCGTCGCGCAGGCTGACCAGCAGCGGCAGGTAGCTGCGCACGCTGGCGCCGTGCTGCCGCCGGAAGGCGGCGCCGATGAAGGCTTCCAGTTCCCGGCGGTCAGGGGCGAGCGGACCGGAAAAGCCCACTTCTGGCGTCGCGTCCGGACAACCATGCAACGCCCAGGCCAGCCCGGGGTGGGGCAGGTTATCAGCAACCTCATGAAAGTCCTGCATAAATCTTTTTGCCTCACAACCGTTGCCGGCGCCAGTTTCAATGTCCATTGGCGCTTGGACGTTTGCGGCATGCCGGATCAATCGGCGTGACCGGGGGAACTCGCCAGCTTATGCAAAGATGGCCGCCGGGATGCCACCAACGCGGTTGATTCGTCCCGATACCCGCGTCTAAACCCCTGACAGCAGGACAGCGAGTGGAGCGCGACTTGCAGGATGAGCAGCTACTTCTCCGCCGCATGCTGGCTGGCGACGAGCGGGCGTTCAACGAGTTCTTCAACGAGTATTTCGCCCGCCTGTACCGCTTCGCGCTGCCGCGGCTCAACGGCAATGTGGACGTGGCCCAGGAAGTGGTGCAGGCCACGCTGTGCAAGGTGATGCGCAGGCTCGATACCTATCGCGGGGAGGCTGCCTTGTTCACCTGGATCTGCCAGATCTGCCGCCACCAGATCGCCGATTACCTGCGGGAGAACCGCCGCCACAGCGAGCGTGTGGTGTTGATCGAGGACAACCCGGCGGTGCAGGCGGCGCTCGACGCCATTCAGGCACCGGACGAGGAGCGCCCCGAGCAGCAGTACGACCAGCGGCAGACCGGCGCGCTGGTGCGCGCGGTGCTGGACCGGCTGCCGGCGCGCTATGGCGATGCGCTGGAGTGGAAGTACATCGAGGGCCTGTCGGTGGAGGAGATCGGCGCCCGCCTGGGCGTGGGCACCACGGCGGCGCAGTCGCTGCTGGCGCGGGCCAGGCTGGCGTTCCGCGACGCGATCGAGCAGGTTTTTGGCGCCGCGCGTGCCGCGGAGATCATCGCCGGCGGCGTGCCGGGAGGATGAACCCATGAGCGAGCGACAGGATGGCAACAGCGGGGGCGACGACAGCCGCCTGGCCGGCCTGATCCGCCAGGGCGGCGCGCGGCCGCAGCCCGATGCGCGCCTGCGCGAGGCGGTGCGCGGCGTGGTGGAAGTCGAGTGGCGTGCCGTCGTGGACGGGCGCCGGCGTCGTCGGCGCCAGCAGTGGTCGCTGGCGGCCGCAGCGGCAGTGGCGGGCCTGGCCGTGCTGCTGGTGGTTCCGCGGTTGCTGCCGTCGGGCCCGGTGGTGGCGACGGTGGCACGCATCGATGGCCCGGTCGATGCCACCGGGGCCGGCTGGCTCGCGACCAGGGCGGGGATCCACGGCGGACAACCCCTGCGCGCGGGCAGCAGGCTGCGCACCGGTGCGGCCGGGCGCCTGGCGCTGGACCTCGATGGCATCAACCTGCGCCTCGACCAGCACAGCGAACTCGCCATCGTCGCGGCCGATCGCGTCGAACTGCGGCGCGGTGCGCTCTACCTGGACTCGGGGCCGCTGGGCGCGGTTCCTTCGCGGCTCACCGTCGCCACGCGCTTCGGCGACGTCGAGCACCTCGGCACGCAGTACGAGACGCGCCTGTCGGACCAGGGTCTGCGGCTGCGCGTGCGCGAAGGCGAGGTGCGGCTGCTCGCTCGCGGGCAGGTGCTGCAGGGCGTGGCGGGCGAGCAGGTGGCGCTGGCGCCGGATGGCACGGTGCAGCGCGGGCATGTGTCACGCTCGGGGCCGGAATGGGACTGGGTGCATACGGTGGCGCCGCAGTACGACATCCAGGACCAGCCGCTGATCGAGTTCCTGCGCTGGGTGAGCCGCGAGACCGGCCGCGACCTGGTGTTCGATACCCCGGCCGCCGAGCAGGCGGCGCGCGAGGTCGTGCTGCACGGCTCGGTGCAGGGTCTCAGCCCCGAGCAGGCGCTGGCGGCGGTGCTGGTGACGACGAGCCTGCAGTACAGCGAAGCGCCGGGCCAGCTGCACCTGCGTTCGAAGACGGGCGATTGACCGGCAGTGGCTCTCCCTCCGTGCGCCTGACGGCTCGGATCCGGTTGCGCCCGGTGTCGCGGGCGGCGATCTTCCCCTGGATCGCCGCCCGTTTTTTCATGTGCCGGGGGCGATGCAGACTCGGCTAAACTGCCGGCGCAGCGCCGGACGCTGGGCCGGGAACCGGCAGGGAGATGGGGATCTTTTCGGGCTTGGCTCCGTCGCGCGGGCATTCGCTCCTGCTTGCAGCAGCGCTGCTGTGGGCGTCGCTCGCGCAGGCACAGCCGCTGGCCGGGCGGCCGCTGCAGGAAGTGCTGCGCGAATTCCAGGCGCAGGGCCTCAATATCATTTTCAGCAGCGACCTGGTGGCGCCGCAGCTGCGGGTGCTCGCCGAACCGGCCGGCGGCGGTATTGCGGCAGTGCGCGAAATCCTCGCCGCGCACGGCCTGGCACTGGTCGAGGTGGGCCCCGGTGCCTGGGCGGTGACCCGTGGCCCGGCTGCGACCGCGACGGCGGCCACGTCATCACCGGCAGCTGCGGCAACCGCGACGGCTGCGGGTCCGGGTCTGTCGGAAATCGTCGTCACCACCAGCCGCTACGCCCTGGCCGGCAGCGAGAGCGGGCCGCATGTGTTCCTGAGCCAGGCCGACCTGCAGGCCCTGCCGAAACTCGCCGACGATCCCCTGCGCGCCGTGCAGCGGCTGCCTGGAACGGCGTCCTCGGGGCTCTCGGCGCAGACGCACCTGCGCGGCGGCGAGTACGACGAGGTGCTGATGGTGTTCGATGGCCTGCCGCTCAACGAGCCCTTCCACCTGAAGAACTTCCTGGCGCCGGTCAGCCTGTTCGACGCCGAGGCCATCGGCGCCATCGATGTGTCCTCCGGTGGCTTCACCGCCAACCATGGCGACCGCATGAGCGGCGTCATCGACATCAGGCCGCTGGAGCCACCGCAGGAGCGCTACACGGTGCTGGGCCTGTCGCTGTTCCACCTCAACGGGCTCACCGCCGGGCGCTTCGACGACGACCGCGGCCAGTGGCTGGCCTCCGCCCGACGCAGCAACCTCGGCCTGGTCGCCGAGGCCGCCGAAGCCGATGTCGGCACCGTGGACTACTACGACCTGCTCGGTCGCATCAGCTATGACGTCAGCGCCGGCACGACGCTGCTGGCCGGTGTGCTGTCCTCCACCGACGAAATCAGTGGCCACAACTCCGACCGTACGGAGCGGACTTCGGCCCGGTACCAGAACAGCTATGCCTGGACCGGCTGGCAGCAGGACTGGGCCGACGAGCTGTCGAGCCGGCTGCTGCTGGCACTCACCCATATCGAGAGCCGCCGCTCCGGCACGCTGGACAAGCCCGGCCAGCAGCTCGGCAACCTGCAGGACGATCGTGACCTCGACGTGGTGCTGGCCCGTCTCGATGTCGAACACCGCGGTGAGCGCCTCTACGGCCGCCTGGGTGCCGAGTACCGCGAATCCCATGGCAGGTATCGCTACCGCAGCGCTGTGGCCTACCTGCCCGGCTGGCCGTTCCCCGGCGATGCCGGCAGCAGCGTGCAGCGCGACCTGCGGCCCTCGCCCGAAGGCCACCAGGCCGCGCTTTATGCCACCGGCCGCCTGCGGCTGACGGAGCGGCTGAGCGCCGAGCTCGGCCTGCGCTGGGATGACCAGACCTACGACGACGTGAGCGGGCCGCATGAGGTCTCCCCGCGCCTCAACCTGCTGTACGACCTCTCGCCGCGCAGCCGCCTGCGGCTGGCCTGGGGCCGGTTCTGGCAGTCCCAGGCGGTCAACGAGCTGCAGGTCGAGGATGGCGTCGACACCTTCTACGAGCCGCAGCGGGCCGATCATTTCATCGTGAGCCTGGAGCAGCTGCTGGCCGGGGGACTGGAGCTGCGCATCGAGGCCTACAGCAAGGACTACGCGCAGGTCAGCCCGCATTTCGAGAACCTGTACGACCCGCTGCAGCTGTTGCCGGAACTGCAGCCCGACCGGGTGCGGGTGGCCCCGCAGGACAGCCGGGCGCACGGCGTGGAGGCACTGCTGCGCTTCCGCGGTACCGGGCCCTGGTCCTGGTGGCTGGGCTATGCCTGGTCGCGGGTCACCGACGACATCGAAGGCCGCGAAGTGCCGCGCAGCTGGGACCAGCGCCACAGCGTCAACGCCGGGTTGCGCTATGCCGGCCAGCACTGGGAGTTCACGCTGACCGACAGCTACCACAGCGGCTGGCCCACCACGACCCTGGGTCTCGTCATCGACCCGGGCAGCGGCCTCGCGGTCGCCGACCCCGGCCCGCGCAATGCCGCGCGCTTCAGCGCCTACAACAGCGTCGATCTCCGGGTGCTGCGCCGCTACTCGCTGCCGGCCAGCACCCTTGAGGTATTCTTTGAGATGACCAATGCGCTGGCGCGGCGCAATCCCTGCTGCACCAGCTACGAGGTGCAGGGCAGCGGCTCCGCCGCGACGCTGGATCGCGACGTCGACTACTGGCCGCGGCTCGTCCCGAACTTCGGCCTGGCCTGGCGGTTTTGAGCGGACCCTGCGGCGCAGCGCCGCCTCAGTGGGGCGGTGCCAGCCGCCCGCCGGCATGGTGCAGCGGCGTAACGCGTGGCGGCAGTTCGGCGTCCTCCATGTCGGCGATGGCCATGAGCCGGCCGATGGCGGGTGGACGCAGCCGGTCGAACATCAGGCCGATGCCGTCACCGGTCCGACGCACCACCATGCCTTGCCAGCGGTAGGTGCGCAGCCCGCTCATGCCGGGCACCGTGAGCTCGATGTCGATGACGCTGTTGGTGCCGAACGGTTTCGAATCGACAGCCACGAACATGCCGCTGATGCTGACCTCGCGCGTGTGTCCCCGTACCGGGATGCCGTTCGCCGTATGCAACACCACCAGTGCGTGCAGCGGGCGGCGGTTGCCGCAGCGGTGCTCCATGCGGGCGTCCACGGTCTCAGGCCCGGCCGTCGTCGGTGTCGAGCAGTGCGTCGACCTCCATTTCCGCTGCCAGCCAGTCCTCCAGCTCGCAGCCGGGCACGAAACCGCGCTGCTCGGCACGGAAGTACGCGGCCTCGGCGATCAGCCGGTGGCGGTCCTCGCCGGCCAGCTCCTGCGGCTTCGTGGTCGTCAGTGTCGTGCGCTTCACCGACACTTCCTTGCGCCCGGCGGCCGTCCGCCCGGCGGGCGGCGGCGCCAACACCTGGCTCTCCTGGATCATCGCAATTCCCTCCGCGACAGATCAGAAACCCGAGTGGGAATACTGTCCGCCAGGATCGCGGCCCGCCTTAACTTATGTTAATAAACGCAGATGATTCGCCGACGGCCTGGCAGCGCAGGTCGCGGTGCGATCTCCACGGGAGTGGCCGCAGATGGTGACGCCGCTGGTGCTCAAGCTCGCGAGCGTGGTGGACCTGGCGCCGGCGGACATCACTGCGCTCGAGACCCTGGGCGGCAGCCGCCGGCATTGCGCTGCCGGCCAGGTGCTGGTCGAGCCCGGGGAGCGCGTCACGGCGGCGGTGCTGCTGCACCGGGGCTGGGCCTTCCGGCACCGGACCCTGAGCGACGGCCGCCGCCAGGTCATCAATTTCGACCTGCCGGGCGACCTCTGCGACCCGACGGTCTTCGTCACCCCGCATGCCGGGTATTCGATGCAGGCGCTGACCGACCTGAGCTATTCGCTGGTGAAGGCCGAGGAGGTGCTGGACCTGGTGACACGGTCACCGCGCATCGGCGCTGCCTTCTGGTGGGCTGAGGCCCATGAGGAAGCCATCATCCGCGCGCACCTGGTGGCAGTCGGGCGCATGAGCGCCTACGAACGGGTCGCCTACCTGCTCTGGGAGCTCTGGACCCGGCTGCGGGTGGTCGGCCATGCCGACGGCAAGGGATTCGAACTGCCGGCCGGGCAGGACTTGATCGCGGATGCGGCCGGCCTCAGCTACGTGCACGTGAGTCGCATGCTGCGGCGCCTCGACCGCGAGGGCCTGGTGCGCCGCAAGCAGAAACACTGGCGCGTCCTCGATGCCGGCCGCCTGCGGGCGTTGGTGCAGATTTCCGATGCCATCGACTTCGCGCCGCTGGCGCGGCGCATCCAGGACCGGCTCAGCCGATGAAGCCGCGGCTGATGTCCTGTGCCTGCTGCACGACCAGCCGGCCGGCACGTCGCTGCGTGACCTCCCAGCGCAGGCCGATCCCGGCCTCGCCGCCGCCGGTCTCCGCCTCGATGGCAATGGTGAGCTGGTCACCTGCTGCGCATTCCAGCGGCTCGGCCACCGGCGCGTAGACCTGGTCCCAGTGGGTCGGCGGCCCGTAGGGGCTGGTGCCGAGCCGCACGCCGGCGACCAGCTCGCAGTCCCACCACAGCGCGAAACCGTGGATGCGGCAGGCCACGGCCAGTGTCCAGTCCGCGCTGCCGCGACGCCTGCCGTCGGTGACGCTGACGAAATCGAGCGCGTCCCAGCGGCGTTCGCAACCAGCGGACAGCAGGTCCGCCGGGGAGATGCGCCGCACGTAGACGTTGTCGAGTGACATCCGGCGGGCGGCGCTGAAGTCGAGGCCGAGCGGTGCCCGGTCCCAGCTGCAGAGTTCCTCGTGGAAGGTGGCATTGGTGACCGGTGCGACGAACTGCTCGATGCGCGCCGGGATCAGCGTGCCGCCTTCCCTGAGGAAGCGCCGGGCATCGGCCAGGGTTTCCAGCGCGTTCTCTTCCAGCGCCAGATTGCCGAGAATCTCGGCGACCACCACGTCCACCTGGGGCGGGTCGAGGATGTCCGCGGAATGGGCCTGCCAGAAGTGCAGGCCCGGGATGGCATTGGCATCGGCCAGCCGGGCCGCGAGTTCGATGACCTCGCCCTGCTCGACGAGATGCACTTCGCGCGCGCCGAGCCGCTGCGCCATGAAGCCGAGTACGCCGGTACCGGCGCCGATGTCGGCCACCGTGCTCTGCCCCGGCGTGATGACCCGGCGCAGGGCCGCCTCGAAGGCGCGGGAGCGGACGGCGTCCGCGAGCATCTTCCTGTGGAATTCGATGAGCATGGGGCAGCTTTCGCGACGACTGTAGCACGCGTCCCCCGGAGCGGGCCCCGGGTCAGTGCCTGGTGGCCGCTCGCGGCAACGCGTAGGCGCGGATCAGGTCGCCCGGCTTCGGGTAGACGAATGCATGGCCGCCGGCGGCAACCACCACGTACTGCCGGCCATCGACCTCGTAGGTCATCGGCATCGAGAACGCGCCCGTGGGCAGCTGCGCGCTCCATAGTTCACGGCCGCTGCGCGCATCGAAGGCGCGGAAGCGGTCATCGCCGGTGGCACCGATGAAAACGAGCCCGCCGGCGGTGAGCAGCGGCCCGCCGAAGGTCGGCGTGCCCCAGTTCAGCGGCAGGGGCAGCGAGAACGGCGCGCCCGCCATGGGCGGTGGCAGGCTGTGGTCCCAGGTGCCGAGCGTGGTCTTCCAGAGGATCGAACCCTGCTCGAGGTCCACGCCGACCAGCTGGGCGTAGGGCGGTGCGGTGCAGATCGATGCGGGCGGGGCGATCAGCGCCATCTGCCGGAGTGCGTAGGGCGTGCCGCGCAGCTCGACCGGCGCCCCCATCATGTTGTCGGCGATGCTGGCGCCTGCCGGCCGCGGCATCCCGCCCAGCGGGATCAGCTGCGCGTAATGGGCCATGCGCAGCACGTTGACCACCAGCAGCTTCGACACCGGGTCGATGGCCACGCCGCCCCAGTTCACGCCCCCGGCCGTCGAAGGTACGATGATCGAGCCCTCGAGTGATGGTGGGGTGAAGATCGGCCCGCGGCGCGCGCCCTTGAAATACTCGATGCAGCGGCTGCGCTCCCAGGGGGTGATGCCCCAGAAGTCCTCGTCGCGGAATTCATGCGGCACCAGCGGTGGCGGCTTTACCGGGAACGGCTGCGTGGGCGAGAGCCGCTCGCCCGGCACGCCGTCCTGCGGGACCGGCCGTTCCTCGATGGGGAAGAAGGGCTCGCCGGTTTCACGGTGGAAGATGAAGAGCATGCCCGTCTTGGTGGCCTGGACCACGGCGGGGAAGGGCCGGCCATCGCGGGTCAGCTCCACCAGAGCCGGCTGGGCGGCGTTGTCGTAGTCCCAGACGTCGTGGTGGATGGTCTGGAAGTACCAGGCCATTTCACCGCTGGCACCGCGCAGGGCGACGATGGAATCGGCGTAGCGGTTGTCGCCGGGACGCGTGCCGCCGTAGTAGTCCGGCGACGGGCCCGAGGTCGGCAGGAACACCAGGTCGCGCTCCTCGTCGGCGCTCATCATGCCCCAGACATTGGCGCCGCCGGTGCTGGCCGCGGCGGCAGCGGTCCAGCCGGCGTAGGCGGGATCGGCAGCGCTGCGCGGTACGGGATCGAAACTCCAGCGGGCCGCGCCGGTGCGGGCATCGAACGCGCGTACCGTTCCGGCGGGTGCGTTGGCGCGGTTGAAGTCACGCACCGTGGTGCCAACCACGACCACGTCGTTCACCACCAGTGGCGGGCCGGGGAACTTCACCTCGCCGATGTGGGCTGCCGGCTGCGAGCCCAGCACCAGCGGCTCGGTGTTGACGATGCCCTTGTCACCGAAGCCCGGGCACAGCCTGCCGGTCCTGGCATCGATGGCCATGAGCTTCAGGTCGTGCGTGGCGAGCAGCACCCGCTGGCTGCAGGCCGCCGCCGGGTCGGCAGCCCTGTCGGCCCAATAGGCGACGCCCCGGCAGTTGGCGAAGGCCGGGCTGTTAAGGCCCTGCGGGTCAGCGTCGGTGGCGTAGCCGCCGATACGGACGTTGGGCTCGAACACCCAGCGCTCGGCACCCGTTGCCGGGTCGAGCGCGATCACGCGGCTGAACGGCGTGCAGACCAGCAGGTGGCCGCCCGCCGCCGGCGGCAGCAGGATCGGGTTGAGCTCGACCTTCGCCGATTCATTGACGAAGTCGCCGCGACGCTGGAGCTCGCCGCTGTGGTAGTCCCAGGCGACCACCAGCTGGTCGACATTGCTGCTGTTGATCTGCGTGAGCGGGCTGAACTTGCGGGCGCCCTCGCCACCGACCTGCGGCCATTGCGCGCCCTGCGCGACGCTGCAGGCGAGCGCCAGCAGCAGGCACAACCAGTTGATCTGGCCGGCGAACTGACCGGCGAGCGGGCCTGCGAACTGGCAAGAGAGGGTGATGGCTCGCGCAGGCATGGCAGGCACTTGCAGACCGGGGTGCGGCGATCTTAGCCGCGCGCCATTCCCGCGCGCCATGACTTGACGCTGCACTGCTCAGGCGGCACCGTGCTGCGGTCGCAGTGGCAGCTGCAGGCAACGGAGCTTGGCATGAACGTCGTCATCACCGGCAGCACCCGTGGCATCGGCCTCGGCATGGCACGGGAGTTCCTCAGGCGCGGCCATGCGGTGCTGGTCTCCAGCCGCGGCCGCGAAGCAGTGGATGCGGCCGTCGCGCGGCTCGCCGGCGAGTTCCCGCAGGCGCAGGTCGCCGGCCATCCCTGCGATGTGGCCGACTACGCGCAGGTGGAGGCCCTGTGGGATGCGGCGGTGGCCGCGCACGGGCGCGTCGACATCTGGGTGAACAACGCCGGGCGCGACGGCAGCAAGGCACCGTTCTTCACGCTGGCGCCAGCGGATTACCAGGCCACCATCGCGACCAACCTCCTGGGCCTGATGAACTGCAGCCGGGTCTGCGTGACGCGCATGTACCAGCAGCAGGGCGGGTGGATCTGGAACATGGAGGGCTTCGGCAGCAGCGGCGAAGTGCGCCCGACGCTGGCGGTCTATGGAGCGACCAAGTGCGCGCTGCGTTATTTCACCCGGGCCATGGTGGCTGAACTGAAGAAGACACCGGTCAAGGTCGGCTTCCTGAGTCCCGGCATGGTGCTCACCGACCTGCTGGTGCCGCCGCCGGAGCAGCGGGGCGCCGGCTGGCAGCAGACGCGGAAGATCCTCAACATCCTCGCCGACAACGTCGAGACCGTCACGCCATTCCTGGTGGAGGGCATGCTGGCGGCGCAACACAGCGGCGCCAGCGTGCGCTGGCTCACCAACGGCAAGATCCGCTGGCGGTTCTTCAGGAGCCTGTTCGTGAAGCGCGACATCCTCGCGCCGCTCGGCTGCTGAGGCCGGGATTCAGCGCGCCGGCTCGAAGCGCAGGCGTACCTGGCTGCGGCGCTCCACGGGCTGGCCGTCCTCGATGACGGGCGCGAAGCGCCAGCGCTGCACGGCGCGCAGCGCTACCTCGTCGTAGATGCCCGCCGGCTCCGAGCCGGTGACCTGGACTTCGCGGGTGTGGCCATCGGTGCCCACCACGAAGGCCAGCACTACCCAGCCCCTGCCGTCCATGCCCGGCCGCTGTTGCAACTCAGCCGGCTTCACGTAGTGCTGCAGGTCGAGCTCACCGAGCGCAACCTCGCGTGGGCCGCGGTCCACGGCCGGGATCGGGGTAGCCTGGCCGCTCGCGCCTGTGGCCGTGGCAGCAGGCGGCATGTCGGTGTCGAAACCCACCGGCGCGGGCAGGGGATCGGTGCCGACGGCGGCGACCACCGCCGGCAGCAGTGTCGCCACTGGCGGCGGCACATCGGCAGCGGCATCGGGCGGCAGTATCGCGACCCTGTCGGTCTCCGCGGTTTCTGTGGATGTGGCCGCCGCAGCGACGGCCGGGGTTGCCGCAGGCGCCGCGGCAGGCAGGCCTGGCGAAGAGCGTGGTGCCGCCGGTTCCTGCGAGCTGCCCGGTGTCGTCGCCGGTTCCGTGGCCGGCGTGGCTGCTGGTGGTGACTGGGCGACAACTGGCTCAAGGGTGGCTGATGCGGTCGCCGGCGTTGCGGCGGCTGGCCCAGGCGGCGTGGGTGCTGCATCGGGTGCCGGCGCCGTCATCGCTTCCGAAGCCGGGACCGGGTTCGGTGGCGGCACCGGCCCCTGCGCGTCGGGCGCGCCATCCTGGCGGAACATCATGACCAGCCCGAGTGCGGCCAGCGTACCGGCGGCCAGCGCGAGCGGCAGCCGACTGGACCTGCCTGTCGCTGGCGGCGCGGCTGGCGCCGGCGCTGCGGCCGCGGCCGGCGATTCCGGTGGCGCGGCCCTGTAGGTCGCCCTGGCCACCGGTGGTGCGCTGTTGAATGCACTGATGAAGCTGGCGATGTCCCGGGTGCGCGCGGCGCGCCGCAGGACCAGTGCCTGCTCCAGTGCCGCCCACTGGGCTGCAGGCAGGTCGCGGATCGGGCTCGCCTTGCGGCCTGACTGCTCGGCGGCCAGCGCGTCGTGGTGGCCGAAGACGCGCCGGCCCGCGAGCATGCGGTAGGCGACGCAGGCCAGCGAATAGACATCGTCCTGCGGCAGGGGCGGCGCACCCTCCAGGACTTCGCAGCTGGCATAGGCCGGGGTGCGGGCCGTGGCGGGCTGCGGCGGATCGGCGCTGCTGCGCGCGACGCCGAAATCGAGCAGTTTTGCGCTGCCGTCGCGGGTGATGAAGATGTTGCCGGGCTTCACGTCCGCGTGGGTGATGCCCTGGTCGTGGGCGAACTGCAGTGCGCCGGCGATTTCAGTGAGGATCTGGCGCGTGTGGGCCAGGGTGAGCGGGCGGTAGCGCTGGCGCGTGAGCAGTTCCGCCAGCGACTCGCCGTCGAGCCATTCCATCACCAGCAGGGCATGGTCGTCGTCCTGGATGAAGTCGAACACCCGGGCGATGTGCGGGTGCTGCAGCGCGCGCGTCAGTCCAGCTTCCCGCTGCAGCAGCTGCAGCGCCTGCCCGTGATGCGCCGTACCGGGAACGGCCAGCTTCAGCACCACCCAGGGATTGCCCTCCTGGGCCTGCTGGCGCTGGCGGTCGATGGCCTTGAGGATGTCACTGCTGCCGGTGGTACCGAGCCGGCCCTGCAGGACGAAGCGCCCCATGAGCACTGCGCCGGGCTGCAGCCCGGTGCCGCTGCGTGGGCTGCTGGCCGGCGCATCCTCGCCCGGGCTCAGGGTATCGCTGCCGGGGGCGGCCTCGTCGACGAGGTCCTCGGACCACTCCGTCGGCACGTCCTCGCCGAGATAGAGATTGATGTCGGCCGTCAGCGTCGCGTAGTCGTCGGCGCCGAGCCGGCCCTGCTCATGCACATCATCGAGCAGGTCCTGGGCGGTCGCTGCGCCCTCGCCACTGTCGAGCAGCGCCGCGAGCGCGCGGCGTGCCAGCTCCAGCCCGGCAACGCCGGCGATCACGCCCTCGAGCGCATCGGCGAAGCTGTCCGGCGTCGCTGGCGATGACAGGAACGGCGAGGCGGTGGCCATGGCGGGCAGGGTGGTATTGCCGTGACGAAGTCAACGCGAGTCTAGCGAGCGCTGCCGCAGCGCCCCGGTGACCGCGCTCACGCTTTGCCCGCCGCAAGGGCGAGGCTGAGAACTGGTTCACGGCAGCCGGCCGCTGCCCGCGGCCGGCGGCGTCGCTTCAGCTGCCCTGGGCGGTGAGCAGGCCGAACTGTGGGGCCTGCGCCATGCGCCGGCTGTGCAGCCGCCGTGCGAGGCTGCGCGACTGCTCGATGCGGTTGAGGAGGTCGCCATAGCGCTGGCGGTCCTCGTCGGCGCGGATGTCAGCCGGTGCGCCGTTGAGGTGCTGCTGCCAGAGGCGTTCTTCCCAGGCGGCGGTACGGGTCTTGTTCTTGTAATCCAGGTAGCCGAGTACCTGGCCAGTTGCCTCGTTCATGACGTGCTTCTTCTTGTTGTTGTACTGCGGACGCTGGTGATTCTAGTCCGCTGCGCCCGCCAGGCGAGGAAGCCCGTCACGGCATTCTGGTAAGACCCGCGCCGCTGCCCGTCATTTGACGCCGCGCTTACGCCCTTATGTCAGCAGATATGGGGCAGATATGGGGACAGTTTACTCATCTCCGCCCTTGGTCCTGGCTTCATCGGCCGCAGGCGCCTGCCAGTCAATCGCTCCAGCGTATCGAGAAATTCGTCAGAGCCTGCTGGGCGCCCGGTTCGACCATGACGGCGGAGGGTGTCGAGGTCATGCGGGTCTTGATCGTCCTGCAGGTAGGTGGCCCAGTCGCTGATCCGTGACAACATCGGCTGCGGATTGACGAGCGGATCCTTTGCATTGCCGAGGTGGGCATGGACGCTGGACCATGGCCATTGCGCAGGCTCCCGGCACAGGCCCGCACGGACCGGGTTCAGCTCGATGTATCTCACTGCCATCATCAGGTGGCGCTCATCCATCCCAAAGGAGTGGAACCGCTCCTGCCAGAGATGGCCGCGCCAATCCTGTCGTTCGTTGATGCGCCGGGAGTACTTGAGGTGGGTGACCTGGAATAGCCTGGCGAGGCTGTTGGCGTGCCCTGGGACAGCCACAATGTGGGCATGATTGGGCATCAGGCAATATGCCCAGATTTCGACGTCGCTGCGCCTGCAGTTTGTCGCGAGGAGTTGCCGGTAGTCTGCGTAGTCTTCGTCGCGGAAGAAGGTCGCCTGGCGTCGGGCCCCTCGCTGTGTGACATGGTGGGGGATGCCTGGAACGACCAGCCTTGGCAAGCGGGCCATGTTGCCACCTCCCTTGCACTGCGTCGGCAAGCGAGGCTAGGGAGTGTCGTCGGCGAACGAAACCCGGGTTTGTGCGGTGATTGCACAAAAAGACGGGGCGCCGCAGCAGTTGAGTAAACTGTCCCCGTAATTATTCCCGTAATTATTCCGGCTTGATGGCGAGGACGCCGGCGTTCTCGCGGCCGTCCAGGGCACCCAGGCCGCGGAAGTCGGTGCGGTTGATGAAGCTCGCACGCCTTACCCGCAGACCGGCGTCGGCGCAGATGCGCGCCAGCAGTTCCGGGTCCAGCAGGTTCATGAAGGCCGGCCGGTCGATGTAGCGGTGGATGCCCGGGGTGGGCAGGTAGTTCTGCAGGCCGACCATCATGCCGGGCCAGCGCTCCCCGGCGCGCCGCGCCGCCTCGAACGCCGGGATGAAATTGCGCCAGATGCCGTAGGGCGTGTCGGCCACGAGGTACAGGCGCCCGCCCGGTTTGAGTGCGCGCGCCATGCTGGCGACGGCGGCATCGATGTCATCGCCGGCGAGGAAATGCAGCACCCGGGAGCAGAGGATGGCGCCGAAGCGCTCACTGCCGAAGTCGGCTTCGGGCAGCGTCGCGGCGAGGCAGGTCAGGCGGCTGCGCAGGGACGGCGTGGCCTGCGCGGCGAGGATCGACAGGTGGCGCGGCTCCATGTCGCAGGCCACCACCCGGGCGCCGGATGCCAGGGCCTCCAGGGTGGCCACTCCGTAGGCGCAGCCCACGTCGAGGACCGGATCGGCGATGCGGCCGGCGTAATGGATCCATTCCTCCGCATAGCCGTCCAGGACTTCGAACATGAAGCCGGTGCCATTGAGGGTAGGCACCATGCCGTCGACGGGAAACCGGGGTATGGCGGGATTGCGGGCGGCCTCTGGCATGGGCGCGAAAATACCCGGCGCCCCGGGGTGGCACAAGGCGCAGCGCGGTCAACTGCTACGCGGACAGGTCCGCCTCGAGCATGCCGTGTCGCCGTCCGGGCTCTTATATACTGCGCTCCCCTGTATACGGGACCAGTTCCCAGGGAAGCCCACAAGATGACCGACCAGAACCCCGAAGTCCTGGAGTACAGCGCCGTAGCGCTCCAGGTCTCCGTCAAGGGTGTCAACCGCTGCAAGGACCGGGAGAGCTCGCGTGCCCGGATCGGCGAGAACCTCAAGCGCATCGGCGAATACACCACCGCCGCGGCGGGGTTCCTCAAGTTCTTCTACGGCGCACCGGTGCGCCTGGTGGCATTGCCGGAGTACGCCGTCACCGGCTTCCCGCTGAAGGAGTCGCCGGCCGAATGGCGCGACCGGGCTTGCCTGGAGCAGAACGGCCCCGAGTACGAGCAGCTCAGCAGGATTGCCCAGTCGAACAACGTCTTCCTCTCTGGCAACGTCTACGAGAACGACCCGAAGTTCCCGGAGCTGTATTTCCAGACCTGCTTCATCATCGGGCCCAACGGCAACGTCATCCTGCGCTACCGCCGGCTGACCTCCTGCTTCGAGCCCACGCCGCATGACGTCTGGGACAAGTACCTCGACACCTACGGCGCGGAGAGCATCTTCCCGGTGGCGCGCACCGAGATCGGTGTGCTGGGAACCATAGCTTCCGAGGAGATCCTCTACCCGGAGATCACGCGCTGTGTCGCCATGCGCGGTGCCGAGGTCATCCTGCACCCGACCAGCGAGCCGGGCAGCCCGGAGCCGACCATCAAGGAGATCTGCCGCCGCGCGCGGGCCATCGAGAACCAGGTGTTCGTGGTGGCGGCCAATACCGCCAGCATCGACGACATCCCGATCCCGGCCCACACCTGCAGCGCGATGTCCACCATCATCGACTACAACGGGCGCATCCTCTGCGAGGCGGCGCAGGGCGGTGAGGCCTTCAATGCCAACGCCGTCGTCGACGTCGGCGCACTGCGGCGCATGCGCCGCCGTACCGCCATGGCCAACGTGATGTCGCGCCAGCCGTTCCAGATCTACGCGGACAGCTACGCCCAGTTCCGCTACCACGAAGGCAACTTCCTGCTTCGCAACGGCAAGGTCATCGAACCGCCGGACCGCGAAACTTTCCGTCGCCGCCAGGAAGCCAACATCGAGCGCCTCGTCAAGGCAGGCCTGCTGTAACATCCCTGAACGCTGATCGTGGGGGAGGCCCAATGACCGCCATGCTGACCGATCGCCGCCAGGTCCTCGTCGGGGGCGGCGCCATGGCCCTCGGCCTGTCGCTGAAGTACGCGCCGGCGGGAGCCCAGGATCCTACCCAGCTCGCGAAACCCTATGCGCGCTGGGAAGACCTGATGCGGCAGAAGTGGACCTGGGACCGGGTGGTGCGCGGCAGCCGCGGCATCAACTGCACGGGGCACTGCGCGTTCAACGTCTACGTCAAGAACGGCATCGTCTGGCGCGAGGAACAGCAGGGCGAGTACGGCCGCTCCGGCGACGACACGCCGGACTACGGCCCGCGCGGCTGCCAGAAGGGCATCCGCCAGGCCAAGTACATGTACGGCAAGCAGCGCGTGCTCTACCCGATGAAGCGCGTCGGCGAGCGTGGGGCGGGCAAGTGGCGGCGCATCAGCTGGCAGCAGGCCACCGAGGAGATCGCCGCGAAGTTCATCGAGCACGCCACCGAGTCCGGGCCGGGATCCATCACCTTCGCCATGGGCACGCAGATGATTCTGAAAAGGGCGTCGTTCGCTGCGCTCTTCCGGCTCTGCAACATCACCGGCATGATCTGCCCGGAAACCTTCGCCGGCGTCGGCGACCTGCCGGCCGGTGCCTGGATGACGCTCGGCAACGACCTGCCCGGCGACAGCATGGCGGCGGTGTTCAAGTCGAAGTGCTGCCTGGTCTGGGTATGCAATCCGGCGGTGACCCGCATTCCCGACGCGCACTTCTTCTGGGAAGCGCGCTACAACGGCACCGAGCTGATCACCATCACCCCGGACTTCAACGGCTCGGCCATGCACTCCTCGAAGTGGGTGAGCCCGAAGCCCGGCACCGACACGGCGCTGGCCATGGCCATGGTGCAGACCATCATCGCCGAGCGGCTCATCGACTGGGACTACGTCCGCGAGCAGACCGACCTGCCGTTCCTGGTGCGCACCGATACCCGCAAGTTCCTGCGCGGCAGCGACCTGGGCCTGGCGGGCGAGGGTGCCGCCAGCACCTTCTACATGTGGGACGAGAACACGGGCGGGCCGGTGGTCGCCCCGGCGACGGGCATCGTGCCGAAGCCGGGTCCGCCGGGTGCCCCGCCCGCTGGCAGCCTGAAGCTCGATGGGATCAGGCCTGCGGTCGAAGGCCGCTGGACCATCACCACGGCCGATGGCCGGCGGGTGGAGGTCACCACCGTCTTCGAGCTGACCCGGCTGCTCTGCAATGCCGAGTACACACCGGAGCAGGCCCGCGAGGTCTGCGGCGTGCACCCCGACGTGACGCGCTTCGTGGCCCGCAAGTTCGCGAAGTCCGGCGCCGGCATGATCTTCGCCGGCTACCGCTCCTGCAAATGGCTGCACGGTGACAAGCTGCACCGCGCCTGGCTGCTGATGTGCGCGCTGACCGGCAACACCGGTCGCGAGGGTGGCGGCATGCAGGTCACGCAGCTCTCGAAGTCCGATGGCGTCCTGAAGTTCGTGTTCGATGGCGTCGGCCCGCGGCTGAAGGTGGCGGCGATCTCGGTCTGGGACTACGCCCACGGCGACGGCAAGGCCCTCAACGAGAGCGCCTACAGCCGCGAACTGGCCGAGCACTTCGACCAGTACTACCGCGAGGCCATCGACAAGCGCTGGCTGCCGGATTTTTCGCGTACGCCCTGGAAGATGGCGATCATGGCCGGCAACAACCCGGCCAACTGGCGCGCCTCGGGCACCCGCTGGCGCCACAACATCTTCGAGAAGCTCGACTGCATCGTCGCCATGACACCGGACATGAGCGTCACGGCGATGTACTCCGACTACGTGCTGCCCATCGCGCACCACTACGAGCGCCACGACATCACCATGGAGGGCCGCACGCCCTACCTGCAGGTGCTCGACCAGTCGGTGCCGCCGCTCGGCGAATCAGTGGACGACTACACCGCCATGCTGCGCCTGGCGACGGCCATCGCCCGTCTGGCAAGGGCGCGCAACCTGGCGCCGATCAGGGACACCTTCAACGGCCAGCCGATCGAGCACGACTACACGAAGCTCGACGAGCTGATGACGCTCGGTGGCAGGATCCGCGACAACCGCGATATCGTGCAGTTCCTGCTCGACAATTCCTTCGGTATCCCTAAGACCAGCTATGCGGAACTGGCGAAGAAGGGCTTCCTGCGGGTCAACGACTCCAGCTCCACGCAGTTCGGCCCGCAGTCGCCGTACTCCTACAAGACGCTGGCCAGCACCCGTGACAAGGTGCCCTACGAAACCCTGACCCGGCGCCAGCAGTACTACATGGACCACGACTGGTTCCTCGCCGAGGGCGAACAGCTGCCGGTGCACAAGGAGCCGCTGGCCAACCCCGGTCACAGCGGCCGCCTGCTGATGGGGCATGCGCGCCACGGCATCCACAGCTGGTGCCGCGACGACTGGCTGATGCTGCACCTGCAGCGCGGGGAGCCGGATGTCTACGTCAACGCCGAGGATGCGAAGGCCAAGGGCGTGGCCGATGGCGACCTGGTCCGGGTGTTCAACAACCACGGCTCCTTCATCGCCATGGCGCACATCAGCGGTGGCCTGGGCCGCGGCCAGCTGTTCATGTACCACGGCTGGGACCCGATGATGTTCCGCAACCGCCAGAACTTCAGCGCCGTGATTTCCACCGATGGCCTGCTGAAGCCGACTTCGCTGGTCGGTGGCTACGGGCACATCGGCTACCGCGCGCCGAACTACGTGCCGAACCTGACGTTCCAGGACACGACGGTGAGCTTCGACAGATACGAAGCCCCAGCCAGGGCCTGAGCCCGCAGAGGATGCCGACATGACCACGCGCCAAGTCGCCATGGTGATCGACCTGAACAAGTGCATCGGCTGCCAGGCCTGCACCGCGGCCTGCAAGAGCCTGTGGACCGACGAGCCGGGCCAGGAGTACATGCTCTGGAACAACGTCGAGACCAAGCCCGGCCCCGGTTATCCGCGCGACTGGGAGGAACACGGCAAGAAGGCCGGCTGGAAGGACGGCGTGCTCCAGTACGGCGGCCTGCACGACGACAAGGACTACGGCACGCCGGCACAGCTCAACCACGAGGCCGTCTACTTCCAGGGTACCGAGGAGCGCCTGCAGCGGCCAGAGCCGATGGAGTACGGCCCGAACTGGAGCGAGGACAGCTCCTCCGGCGAATTCCCCAACAACTACCACTTCTACCTGCCGCGGCTGTGCAACCACTGCACCAAGCCGGCCTGCCTCGAAGCCTGCCCGGTGCGTGCCATCTACAAGCGCGAGCAGGACGGCATCGTGCTGGTGGACCAGGACAAGTGCCAGGGCTTCCGCCTCTGCAACCAGGCCTGTCCCTACGACAAGGTGTACTTCAACTACGTCAAGCGCAAGACGCAGAAGTGCATCTTCTGCTTCCCGCGGGTGGAGCAGGGCATCGCGCCCGCCTGCGCGCGCCAGTGCCCCGGCCGGCTGCGCTTCGTCGGCTACCTGGAGGACGACGGCCCGATCCATAAGCTGGTCAACGAGTGGAAGGTGGCGATCCCGCTGCACCCGGAATACGGCACCGAGCCCAACGTCTACTACATCCCGCCGATCCTGCCGCCGCGCTTCGATGCAGAAGGCCGCTTCGACGAGGAGAATCCCCGGGTGCCGATGGAGTACCTGCGCTACCTGTTTGGCCCCGCCGTCGACGCCGCGCTGATCACGCTGCACGAGGAAATGGAGAAGAAGCAGGACGGCAAGCCCAGCGAGCTGATGGACCTGCTCATCGCCCGCGACTGGAAGAGCCTGTTCAACATCCCCGAGGTGAAGATCGCCTCGACGCTGGACGGGACGTTTCCGGGGAAGGTGTAGGGAACCCGCATGCCGGGCCTGGACCCGACCCTGGATCGCAGGCACATGGAGTCCTTCGCCGCCCGCTGGGCGGCGGCATGGAACCGCCGGGATGTCGAAGCCGTCCTGGCCCATTTCCGCGACGACATCGTCTTCACCAGCCCGACCGCCCTCGCGGTGGCCGGCGCGGCAACCATCCATGGCAAGCAGGCGCTGCGTGACTACTGGAACGCGGCGCTCGCCGCTATCGGCACGCTGCATTTCACCGTCGACCATGTCCTTTGGGACCCGTCGCGCCGGGAACTGGCCATCGTCTATGACTCGCGGATCGATGGCAGGGACCGCAGGGTGTCGGAGAACATGACTTTCGACGAGGGCGGGCTGGTCGCCGCCGCCGAAGTCTTCCACGGCGTGACCGGCATTGGTTGATGGCGTAGGGTAGCGCCAGGGCTGTCGATGCGGCCGTGGCCGCCGGCCCCCTGGAGGTGTCGCATGCTGCCAGCAACCGATCTCATCGCAAGACTGCTGCTCGCCGCCCTGCTCGGCAGCCTGATCGGCCTGGAGCGCGAGCGCCTGCACTGGGTGGCGGGCCTGCGCACCCACATGCTGGTCTGCGTCGGTTCCACGCTCATCATGATCGTGTCGGCCTATGGCTTCGCCGCGGTGCTGGACCATCCCGACATCGCGCTCGATCCATCGCGGATGGCCGCCCAGGTGGTCAGCGGCATCGGCTTTCTCGGTGCCGGTACCATCCTGCTGCGGCAGGAGATCGTCCGCGGCCTGACCACAGCGGCCAGCCTCTGGGTGGTGGCAGCCATCGGCCTCGCCGTGGGCGGCGGCCTGTACCTGGCGGCGGTGAGCACCACGGTGCTGATCCTCGTCATCCTTATGGGGCTCAAGCCGCTGGAGCGGCGCCTGATGGTGCGCCGCCAGCAGCTGCAGGCGCTGGTGCTGCGAATCGATACACGCCTGACCTCGCAGGCCGACATCGAAGCAGCGTTGGTCAAGGGTGGAGTCTGGCTGCAGCACGTCGAAGCCCGCCCCGGTGCGGGGCCGGCACAGCAGGAACTGCACCTGGTGATCCGCGCGGGCACGGTCGACGATGTCGCCGCGGTGATGAAATACCTCGGGGCCCTGCCGGGCGTCATGGCCATTGCCCCCGACGGTACGCCGGCTGCCTGAGTGCTTGCGACCCGCCGGCAAGGCGCTACCATGCCTGCATGAAACCGCTGCTCAATCTGCTGATCGGGTTGCTGGCGCCACTGGCGCTGGCCATCGCTGCACCGGCGCCCGGGACCGCCGCGAGTGGCGCCCCTGGTGGCCCGGTCGAGGTCATGGTCTTCGGTGGCACCGGCCAGCTCGGCGCCGAGATCGTGCGCCGGCTCGTCGCCCGTGGTGATCAGGTCACGGTGTTCACCCGCCCTGGATCGGATCGCGAGCGGCTCGACGGGCTGCCGGTCCGTTTCGTCGAGGGCGATCTCATGCAGCCGGCGCAGGTCGACGCGGCTTTCCGCGGGCGGCGGGTGGATGCTGTCATCACCGCGGTTCGCGTCGAGGACGGTAACCCGCGGTTCTACGCCACGCTGATGCCGCCGCTGACTGCGGCGGCAAAGGCCGCTGGTGTGCGCCAGTTCATCCACAGCAGTGCCGTGGGCGCGGGAGCCAACGCCGCGAAATTTGCCAGTGCCGGCTGGGACCGGGTGCCCGGCCTGCTCGGGCGGCTGCAGGACCAGGGAGTCGGCGAGGACGTGCTGCGACAGAGCGGCCTGCCGTTCACCATCATCCGCAACACGCGCCTGTGGCCGGATGGCACGCCGCCAACGGGCAAGGCGGAGCTGACCGAGGACGATGGCTGGCTCGGGCCGATGACCCGCGCGGACCTGGCGGCGCTTACAGTTTCCTGCCTGGGCCGGGCGGCCTGCCTCGGCAAGACCTACCACGTGCGCGACAGCTCGCTCGGCTGGCCACCACCACGCTGAGCGGTATTTCCCTCCCGGCCCGGCCTCAGCCGTGGCTCTCGCGCTCCTGGCGTTCCAGCGCGGCCTTCTGGTGTTGCGGAGTCAGGACCGCCACCACCGCCGCCACGATCAGCGCGCCGAAGAACAGCGTCAGTTCCAGCCAGTACTTGCCCGGTTCCACCCAGATGTCCGCGAACAGGTTCCAGCGGCCGACGATCTCGTAGGCACTGTAGGCGATGATGGCCGTCGGGATCGCATAGCGGATCGCGGTGGTGACCTTCCACATCTGGCGCAGGCGGTTGATCAGGTACAGCGACCAGGCGGTGGTCACGAAGAAAATGCCGTAGGTCACCGGGTGGCGGTCGCCGAGGATGTTGTCGTCGTAGATGAACAGCAGCACCAGGTAGCAGAACCAGATGACGTAGATGGTCTCCAGGCAGGTGATGTAGCCGAAGTTGCGCTCGTAGCCGCGGCTCGGCCTGCCGGTGCGCATGTTCAGGTTGCGCTGGAACCAGGCGAACATGTTGCACTTGGTTTCCCGGTTCATCAGCAGCGGGATCAGGGTCGCCAGCAGTACGCCGGCCGAGGACATCATCACCAGGTATTCCGCCTTGGTGGCGATCTGTCCCGGCGCATAGGGGTCCATCAGGTCCGGCACGTTGAGCATGTTGGCCGACCAGACGTAGGTGAACTCCACCCAGCCGGTCCAGAGGCAGGTGCCAGCGAAGAAGCCGAGCCAGGTTGCGGTGACCTCGCTCCTGCTGCGCATGGCGATCCACAGGCAGATGGCGCCAATGAGGCCGGTGGCGAAGGCGGATTCGTAGACGTAGTGCTCGCCGAAGATGGCCTCCATCAGGACCATCTGCGTATGGCCCAGGCCCTGCATGATGAAAACCACGAAGAAGGCCAGAAGGCCGACGAAGGGCGGCCGGTAGAAGACCCGCCTGAAGTTGCTGCCGATGCCAGGAAGTGTCGTTGTTGTCATGGTTTTGCCCCGGGCTTGATGAGCAGGCCGTTCATGGCCTGGTGAAACAGGATGTCGATGCGTGGATCGTCGCGGTACACCTCGAGCAGCGGCACCGCGACGCGCGCGATGATCCGGGCCGAGTTGTAGCCGTTGTCATTGAGCAGCAGGCCGGCGGTTTCCACGCGTTGCATGGCGTCGACCAGTTGCTCGCGGAAGCGACGGTGCAGGTCTTCGAAGAGCCGGAAATACGCACCGCCGGTCCGGGTGACCAGCCGCAGGGTGTCGGGGCTGGCGGACCAGAGGCGCAGGTAGACATCGCAGATGCCGTCCATGAGTGCCTGCGGCGGGCGTTGCCCGACTTCCGCCATCATGCCTATGCCGGTCTCGAACACCGGGCGCATGATGCTTCCCAGGACTTCCTCGCGATTGGCGAAGAACCGGTAGAAGCTGCTGCGGGCCACCTCGGCAGCGCTGACGATGGCATCCACGCTCACGTTGTCGAAGCCGCGGGTCAGGAATAGCCGCGTGCTTTCGGCCAGGATGCGCTCGCGGGTCCGGTTCTGCCGGCTGGCGATCTTGGTGCTGGTGGCGGGTGACGGCAGGGCGGCGCTGCTGGACACGGCTGCATTCGCTTCATGGGACAGGGTTGTATCAAATCGTACACCCCTGTCCCAGAATGGTCACTGCGGCAGACCGCCGCAGCCGGCGGCGGTCCAGGAATCCCGCCGGATCAGCGGGTTGTCAGCGGATACCGGTGGATACCGGCGGCTCAGGGCGGCCTAGGCGGGCCCGGCGGCAGGCGCCTCGATGAATGCCGTACGCCCGCGATCGACACCGTGGATGATCGTGAGGACGATCAGCAGCCAGGCCATCCACTGATGCATGGTCAGGAAGGTCCTGCTGACGGCCGGGTTGTCGGGCCCCAGCGAGGAATAGGGGATGAAGCCGAAGCCGAGGATCGGGATGTCCACGAAGGCTGCCTGCGCCACGCCGATCAGCACCTGCAGCAGGACCAGCGGGTAGAACACCCACTGCAGGACCATCGACGGCCGCTTCCACCAGCGTGGCGGCTCGTAAAGCTTGTGCGACTTGCGCCACCACCAGCGCAGCAGCATGAGGAGGAAGATCGTGGTGCCGACACTGGAGTGGACCATCATCAGCACGATCTTGACGTCCCTCTCGAAGTTCTCCAGGCGCCAGCCGGACAGCAGGTTGAAGACGATGAACACGAAGGCGATCCAGTGCAGGACCTTCGCAATCTTGTAGGCCTGGGCCTTCGTGTACTTCGCCATGGCGGTGCCTTCCGGTCGGTCTGGCGCTAGATTTACCGGAGGCCGCCCGGCGCCAAAATACGTGAAATCCGCAGGCGGGCCTGCTCCCTGCCATCCGTACTTACCGCAATCCGCGCAATCCTTGGCCACGGGATGCCGTTGACGTGTCAGGATTCCGCCATGCATCTGCAGAGGAGATGAACATGAACGGTTCCATCGCCATCAGCGTCGTGGTGCCCTTCGTATTGCTGGTCCTGTGGTTCCTGGTGAGCCTGAAGCTCGCTCATCGCAAGGACGCCGAACTCAACCAGCTCCTGCCGGAAACGCTTTCCTACAAATGGGGCTATTTCCTCGGCTACAGCGGCGTCATCGGTGCCGCTGGGATTGCCGTCACCGCCGCCGCCGTGCTGGTGGCCGGCCTCGGTGGCGGCTGGTTGCTGGCCGTGCTCGCCTATGCCCTGCTGTTCGGCCTCGCCAGCTACGGCGTGCTGATGCGCCGCAAGTGGGGCTGGCTGTTCCACATACCGCTGTCCCTCAACCCCGGCTTGTGGGCGTTCAACAGTGTCTATGCCAGCAACCGCTGGCAGGAACTGGCGCGCCAGGGATGAACCAGGGATGAAGAAGGGGCGCCATCCTCGCGGATGGCGCCCCCTGGTTGCGGCGCTTGCCGGCGGGAAGCTCCCGCTCAGAAGCTGGCGCTGAGCATCAGCCAGTACTTGCTGGTGTCAGCCGCATAGTCGTCGGCGTCATAGCTGGCGCCCTTCAGCAGCACGGCATAGTGCCTGGCGATGGGCCAGTTGGCGGAGAAGTCGACCTCCGTGCCCCAGTCGTTGCTGCCGGCCTCTGCGCGGAAGTCGTGGAAGCGCAGCAGCAGGTCCGCACCCAGCGCCTTGCCGGTCAGCGCGACGTAGAAGTCCTCGACGCCCTGGTTCGGGGTGGCCGCGAACTTGTCTGCCCAGCCCTGGAAGGCGTGCGGCGTGGCGAGCGGCGTGCGGAAGGCCTTGCCGGCGACTCTGTCGCCTTCGAGGACCTCGTAGCCGACCCTGGCACCGATCCTGGCCGAACTGACGCCGACCTCCAGCAGGTAGTAGTTGGCGTGGTAGTTCACCGGGTTGTCGGCGTTGTCGCTCTGCGTGGCGAACTCGGCGGCCCAGGGCAGCTTCCAGGTTCCGTTGAGGCCAATGCTGCCGGTGCCGCGCAGGCCGACGGTCTGGTTGGATGACGCATCGGCGTTGCTGAAGTCCATCAGGTACCAGTAGCCGGACAGCGTCAGCGCCGGGCTGAAGCTGTAGCTGGCATCGACCAGATGGCTGTTGCTGTCGAAGTCTGCCGGTGGCGTACCGTCGTCCGGGCCGTTGATGCGATTGACCTGGCTGATCCAGGCGTAGGAGGCAGTCAGCCTGTCGTCAAAGCGGTGGCTGATGCTCGCAGCGTCGAACGTCTGCTCATTCTGCCGCCAGCCCGAACCGCTGATGAAGCGCTCGTTGTTGCGCTGGATACGCTGGCGGCCGACGATGACGTCGGTACCCTCAAGGCCCGTGTAGCGCAGGTAGGCCTGGTTGAGGTCCGTGCCCTCGGGATCGGCCACCGTCGGGCGCGTGGTCACGCCGTTGCGGGTGTCGTTGAACTGGCCTTCGGTGCCGATGTCGTGGACGTCGTCGACTTCCAGCAGTACGCCGAAGCCGTTGATGGGCCTGGGCGCCACCGTGAGGCGCGAGCGCAGGGTGCTGGCCGAGGCATCCTTGCTGAAGGCGTCGTCATCCACCGCCTCGAAGCGGTAGCGGAAGCTGAGGTTGACGGTGCTTTCCTTGACCGAGGCCGCCAGCTGCTCCGTAAAGCTGTCGGCCCGGGCACCCGGCGCGGCCGCGAGAATCGCGGCCGCGAGGGTGCTGGCAGTACGGATGATGGTTCGCGTCATGTCAGTAGACGTCGTGCACGGTGTTGTAGACGTTGAACTTGCCCGTCGGGGTGATGACCCTGGGATCCTTGATCACGGTCTTCAGCTTGCGGGTGCGGTCATCCACCACCACGATGGCGGACTTCTCCTCCTTGCCGCTCCAGACCGAGAACCAGATCTCGTCGCCCCTGGCGTTGTACTCCGGCTGCACGATGCGCTTCGGGCCCGGGCCGAGGTCGGCCCACTCGCCGATCGGCAGCACCTGGAAGCCGGCATCGAGGTTGTCGATGTCATACACCGCCACGCTCTGGCTGATCGCCGGTTCCGGGTTCAGCGGCGTGTCGACCCAGAGGTTGCGCGACTTCGGGTGGGTCTTGACGAACAGCGAGCCGCCACCCTGGCCGTGCAGCACCTTGACCACCTTCCAGGCGTACTGCGGGTGCTTGTCCGGGTCGGTGCCGATCAGTGTCACGTGGTCGTTGCCCAGTGCGCTGGTCACCCACACGGGACCGTACTCCCTGTGGTTGAAGTTGGCGCCACGGCCCGGGTGCGGAGTCTCCGTGACCGGGATCTTGGCGACCAGCTTGCGCTCCTTGGAGTCGACCACGACCACGGCATTCGACTGGTTGGCCGCGGTCAGGAAGTAACGCAGCGTGGAATCCCAGCCGCCGTCGTGGAGGAATTCCTTGGCGTCGATGGTGGTGGTGGTGAGGTTGCCGATGTCGCTGTAGTCCACCAGCAGGATGCGCCCGGTCTCCTTGACGTTGACGATGAACTCCGGGTTCTGGTGCGAGGCGACGATCGCCGCCACCCGGGGCTCGGGGTGGTACTCCTGGGTGGTCACGGTCATGCCGCGGGTGGAGACGATCTTGAACGGCTCCAGCGTGGCACCGTCCATGATCACGAACTGCGGCGGCCAGTAGGCACCGGCGATGGCGTACTTGTCCTCGAAGCCCTTGAACTTCGAGGTCTCCACCGAGCGGGCCTCGAGGCCCATGCGGATCTCGGCAACGGCGCGCGGTACCTTCATCCACAGGTCGATCAGGTCGATCCTGCCGTCACGGCCGATGGTGTAGACATAGCGGCCGGAGTGCGACAGCCGTGAGATGTGCACGGCGTAGCCGGTCTTCACGGTGGTGACGATCTTCTTGGTGTCGCCGTCGATCAGCGCCACCTCGCCGGTGTCACGCAGCGTCACCGCGAAGATGTTGTCGAGGTTGAGGTTGTTCTGCTTGCTGGTCGGGCGCTCGCCCACCGGCACCAGGACCTTCCAGGAACCGCGCATCTGCTCCATGCCCCACTCCGGCGGCTGCGGCGGATCGTGCTGCAGGAAGCGGGCCATCAGGTCGACGTCGGCATCGCTGAGCTGGCCGGAGCTGCCCCAGTTGGGCATGCCGGCCGGTGAGCCGAACTTGATCAGCGCCTTGAGGTAGTCGGTGCCCTTGGCGATGGTCAGGTCGGGCGTCAGCGGCTTGCCGGTGGCGCCCTTGCGCAGCACGCCATGGCAACCCGCGCAGCGCTCGAAGTAGATCTGCTGCGCCTTCTGGAACTCGGGTTCCGTCATCTGCGGTGCATTGAGCACCGAGCTGCGGTGGAACTCGGTCAGCTGTGACGGCTGGGACTGGTAGGCCTGCACGGCCTCACCGGCGCCCGGGTGGCGCTCGCCGGCAGCCTGCTTGGCCTCGAGGCCGGCGCTCTGGCGATAGTCGGCGACCTGCTTGGCCGAGATCGTGCCGCCCGGGTTGTCCCAGCTGTTGAGCACGTAGCCGATGATGTGGCTGAGCTCCTCGTCGCTGAGGTAGCTCATCGCCGGCATGACGTTGTTGTATTCCTTGCCGTTGACGACCATCTTGCCCTGCCGGCCCTTGACCGTGGTCTCCAGCACGTTCATCGGGTTGGCGGCGATGAAGTCGGATTTGGCGAGCGGCGGGAAGGCGCCCTCCAGCCCCTGGCCATTCGGCTGGTGGCAGGCGGCGCAGTTCTTCTTGTAGAGGTCAGCGCCCTTGGCCATCGCCGCGGCGTCTGGCTTGCCCCTGGCGACCTCGGCCTGGTGCTCGAGCGGCGTGTTCTTGTCGGTGCCGGCCGCCAGCGCGCCCAGCGTGGCCAGCAGGCCCGCTGCGGCGAGGAGGCCGACGCGGCGTGATCGTGATCGGGGGAAGACGTTCATGGCCCAGCTCCCATCGTGTTGTATGATGCGACGCGCCCGGATTGCTCTTTCGGGCGTGTGAAGTATCCGAGCTGCCGCAACTGCTGGCGATACGGGAAACCACTAGATGGTGATTGCGGCAAATCCGTATTGCCTGTTCCTGCGGTTGTGATCGCGGCGGCCTCAGCCGCGCAACGCGTGGAGCAGTCCCCGCAACGGTGATGCGGCCTGCCGGCTGTCGCCAGCCTGCATCAGGCTGTGCGCCACCGCACGCCGCAACGGCGGCAGCGACGCGGCGGCCGACAGCACCGCGCGGCGCAGCAGCCGCGCCGGCGGTGCGTCGTTGGTGTACAGGCGCGTGATGAGCAGGGTCGCGAGATAGAGCGGCCGGGTGGCGCGCCGCAGGTCGCGTCCGAAGCGCTCCAGCATCCGGGCCTCGCCGGGGTCGCCGCCGCTGGCGGCAAGGCCGTGGATCTCCCGCGCGAGCAGGTCCTGGCCGAGCAGGCCGAAGTTGAAGCCATGCGCCGTGACCGGGTGCATGCCCACAGCGGCGTCCCCCACCAGTGCGAAGCGTTGCGCAGTGAAGCGCCGGGGATAGACGCCGACCAGCGGATAGGCGTGGCGCGTGCTGGCCAGCTGCATGCGGCCGAGGCGGCCGTCGAAGCGCTGTTCCATGGCGGTGGCGAACGCGGCCTCGGTCGCTGCCATCAGACCCTGGATCGCGTTGTGCGGCAGTGTCAGCACCACGGATGACTCGCCTTCGTCGAGAGGCAGCAGTGCCAGCGTCTGGCCATATCCGAACCACTCCCAGGCCACCTGGCCATGGGGCTGGTCGTGACGCATGCGGCAGACCAGCATGGTCTTGCCGAAGTCGTGGCTGTCGGCGGGAATGCCCATGGCGCGCCGGGTCTCGGAAAAACGACTGTCCGCCGCCACTACCAGCCGTGCCTGCAGCTGCTGCCCATCGGAGAGCTGCAGGCGCGAGTACTCGCCGTCCGGCTCGATGCCGACGACGCGGCGCCCGCAGAGCAGCGTCACCCGTTCCTGGTTGCGCAGGACGGCGTAGGCGGCCCGGCGCAGCAGCTGGTTGCTGACCAGGTAGCCGAGCTGGGAGCGGGGGCCGTCATTGTGGTCGATGCGCAGGCCAGGCATGCGCCTGCCGTCCAGCACCAGCGCATCGCGCAGCGTGTGGATGCCCTGCGGCGGGATCTGGCGCCAGGTGCCCAGCTGTTGCAGCAGGTGCACGCTGTGGTGGGTCAGTGCGATTTCGCGGCCATCGAAGGCCGGATCGGCGAGCGCCGCCTCCGGCTGTAATTCAACCAGCGCGAGATCGAGCCCCGAACCCGCCAGCGAACGTGCGAAGGACAGGCCGGCCGGGCCGGCACCGACGATGACGATGTCGAAGATCACGATAAGGAAAGCCGCCGCGCCTGACGGGCGCATGATGCGCCGGATCGCGTCGCGGCGTGATGACCTGGATCAGGCGCGTGGCTGATGCAGGTCAAGATGCAGGCAGTGCGGACGTGCATAGATGGGTCCGCAGGCAGTCTCGGCCCCGCCATTGCCAGGCGGGACAACTGCGGCATCACCGGCATCCCGGGAGGAACCATCCGTGTACATCAACTTCTGGTACGTCGCCGCGCGCAGCGGTGAGATCACCTTCGGCGCGGAGCGCCCGGTGAAGGTGCAGATCCTGGGTCACCATTTCGCGCTGTGGCGCGATCGCAGCGGCAAGGTCTGCTGCATCAGCGACACCTGCAGCCACCGCGGCGGCGCCCTGGCGGACGGCAGGATCCGTGGCGACTGCGTGGAGTGCCCCTACCACGGCTGGACCTTCGATGCCGAGGGCCAGTGCGTGCGCCTGCCATCGCTGGGGCGCGATGCGAAGATCCCGGACCGTACCCATGTCGATGCCTACCCGGTGCAGGAACGGTACGGCCTGGTGCACGTGTTCCTCGGTGACCTGCCCGAGGCGGAGCGGCCCCCGGTCATCGACATCCCGGAGTACAGCGATCCAGCCTGGCGCTTCATCACGCTGGAGATGACCTGGAACATCGACTACAAGCGGTCGGTGGAGAACACCATGGACCCGGGCCACAACGAGTTCACCCACCCGACCCACGGGTTCCTGGGCGTGAAGCCGGACTACCACGTCCGGGACTTCGACCTGACCGACCAGGTCTGGGGCACGGGCTTCTTCATCCGCATGGACGCGCCGACTCTCGCCCAGCGCGACATGAATGCAGCGGCCGGACGCAGCGGTGACAAGTGGATCGAGAACGGCGTCGGCAACTTCGGCCCGCATTGCACCTGGACCTACATTCATCCATCGGACCAGGCCCAGATGCACGGCTTCGCCTTCCACACGCCGGTGGACGAGGTGACTGACCATATTTACGTGCTGTTCGGCCGCAACTTCCTGGGCGACCCGAAGTACGACCAGACCTTCGAGCAGCGCGCCCTGTATGTCGCCGAGCAGGACCGCTACGTGCTCGAACCGCTGCGCCCGAAGCTGACGCCGCCGCAGAACAACCGCGAGTTCTTCGTGCCGGCCGACAAGTGCATCGCCCGCTATCGCGACTACTGCCAGCAGTGGGAGCAGCGCGGCTGGCGCATCGATGTCGCGCGCCTGCGGGCCGACCGCGATACCGTGGCCTACGCCATTCCCAGCCCCGCCCGTCGCCAGAAGAAGGGTTGGGTGCTGCCCGCGGTGCCGCTGCTGCAGCCGGCGGCCGCTGGCACGGCCGCTCGCAGCGGCAAGGCCTGATCCGGCCGCGGGCCCGGCGCTGCAGGTCGCCGCCAGGCCGTTGCCAGGCCACCAGCAGGCCTGGTGGCGAGTATGGCGCTGTGCCCGGCGTTCACCGACAATGGCGCACCCCCTGTTCCCCGGCGCCAGCGTCCATGAACCAGACCCGCAGCTCTGTATTCTTTTCCTATGCCTTCCGCCCGTTCTTCCTGTTCGCCGGTGCCTATGCGGTGCTGGCGCTGGTACTGTGGATTGCCGGCTTCCATGGCCTGCGCTGGCCGGGTGCGCCGGCTGCGATCACTTCCCTGTGGCATGCCCGCGAAATGGCGCTGGGCTTCTGCGGCGCAGTGGTCGCCGGCTTCCTGCTGACGGCGGTTGCCACCTGGACTGGCCGCCAGCCGCTGCGTGGCCTCTGGTTGATGGTGCTGGTGGCCAGCTGGTTGCTGGGGCGCCTGGCCGCCATGGTCGGCGGTGGCCTGCCGAAGCCCTGGCTCGCGGCCGCGGACCTGGCATTTCCGGTGCTGCTCGCCGTGCTGGCCGGCCGCGAGATCCTCGGCGGCGCCAGCCGGCGCAATTACGGCATCGCGGCCATGACCTGGGTCCTCGCGGCGCTCACCCTGTTGTATCACCTGGGTGAGGCCGGCGTCCTGCGCGGTGGCGAGCAGCTCGCCACATCGCTGATGGTGCACCTGCTCGCGGCGCTGATCGCCGTCGTCGGCGGCCGCGTCATCCCGCTGTTCACGGCCAACTGGCTGCGAATGCGGGGCGACAGCCGGTTGCCGCTGCCGCAGCCGCGGCTGGACCAGGCCGCCATCGGCCTGATCGTCGCTGCCGGGGCCGCCGACGGCATCGCACCCGGCACCGCCCTGGCGGGTGTGCTGTGCATCGTGGCAGGCAGCGTCAACCTCTGGCGGCTCGTGGGCTGGCGGGGGAGCGCGATCCTCGCCAATCCGCTGCTGTGGTCCCTGCACCTGGCCTATGCCTGCATGGCTGCGGGATACCTGTTGCTGGGTGCCGCGGCCCTGGGCCTGCCGCTGCCGCGCACCGCGGTGCTGCACCTGCTGACCGTCGGCGGCGTGAGCGGCATGATCCTCGCGATGATGACCCGCGTATCGCTGGGCCACACCGGGCGGCCCCTTGCAGTCGTGCGGCCGATCGCCTTCGGCTACGCGCTGCTGGCGGTGGCCGCGGTGCTGCGCAGCTTCGGGCCGGCGCTGCCCGGGCCGTACATGGCGATGATCGACAGCGCCGCGCTGCTCTGGGTGGCTGCCTTCGCCATTTTCCTGGTGGTCTACACGCCGATCCTGACCCGCCCGCGCATCGACCAGAAGTAGCCCGCAGCCAGCGGTCGCGGCACAAAAAAACGGGCGGCCCGGAGGCCGCCCGTCATCGCATCTTCCCTGGGGAAGACCTGGAGGATCAGGACGCCTTGGCGGCCTTGCGAGCCTCGCGGTTCTTCAGCATCGGCACCGGCTCCAGCACCCAGTTGCCCGAAGTGCGGCGACCGGGGCAGGGGATCGCGAAGGCGATGTCGCCCTTGCCGTTGCGTGCCTTGAACTCGTTCCAGTCGATGCGCCAGCCGTTGTCGTCGAACTTGGCCAGCCATTCGCGGTAGCCCACGACGGCCTTGTCCGCCGGCATGTGCACTTCCTTGGTGCTGGAGATCGGCGTGCGCAGCGGATAGACCTCGCTGAGGATCTCGATGTCCTGCTGGGCGATGACCTTGTTGCGCGCGTGGATCGGGCCGTCGTTCTTGGCGTCGAGCAGGAAGTTGCGCATGTTGACGAAGAAGATGCGCGTGCGGTTGTCGTCCACCGGCTGCTCGATGAAGTACTGGCGGAACATCTTGCCCGGCGCGACCTCGATCTGGGTGATCATCGCGTTGGGACCGAAGGTCTCGGTACCGGCATAGATGTCGGCGGCCGGAGCGTCGACACCCTTCCAGGTCTCGTGCTTCAGGCCCGGCGCGGCATAGCGATGCCGGAACACGATGCCGAGCTTCTGGTCGCCTTCGACGACGTCATGCTCGCGCACCTTGTAGGTCTCGCGGTTGATGGCCGAATGGCCGTGAGTCGGGTGCACGAACTCGTTGTGCGCCGGGTCGATGCCGTTCTCGATGGAGCGCTCGTAGTAGTAGGGCACATCCAGCACCAGCACCGAGTTGGCGCGCCATTCGGGCTGACCCCACTCCTTGACGTCGATCATCGGCGGACGCTCGTTCTCCGGCAGGTCGCCGAGGAACGCGAACACGATGCCGTACTTCTCCACGGTCGGATAGGAATCGACCTTGGCGCGTGCCGGGGGCTTGGTGCCGTAGC
>QUBU01000015.1 GCA_014337915.1 Gammaproteobacteria bacterium | reverse complement strand
CGGGCACATGCATATCGTCGCGCCGGTCGACGGCACCGTGGCCCGCCGCAGCGTGCAGATCGGCCAGCAGGTGGCCGCCGGCGCCTCGCTGATGGTGGTGGTGCCGCTGCAGCGCCTGTGGGTGGACGCGAACTTCCGCGAGACGCAGCTCGCCGACCTGCGGATCGGCCAGCCGGTGAAGATCAGCACCGACATCTACGGCAACGACGTCGAGTTCCATGGCCAGGTGCTGGGGCTGGCTGCGGGCAGCGGCAACGCCTTCGCGCTGCTGCCGCCGCAGAACGCCACCGGCAACTGGATCAAGATCGTGCAGCGGGTGCCGGTGCGCATCGCACTCGATCCGCGTGAGCTCGAGGCGCATCCGCTGCGCATCGGACTGTCGGTGACGGTCGAGGTGGACACCAGCGAGCGCGGTGGCTCGGCGCTCGGCCGCGAGGCGCGCAGCCCCTATGCGGCGCTGCCCGAATCGGGACCCGAGGTCGAGGCGGAGATCGAGCGCATCATCGCGGCCAACGCCGGCGAGCCGCGGTGAACGGCGCCTCCGGCCAGGCGCCGCTGCGCGGTGGCGCACTGGCGCTGGCCGCCTTCGCGCTGGCGCTCGGCACCTTCATGCAGGTGCTCGATTCCACCATCGCCAACGTCTCGCTGCCGACCATCGCCGGCAATCTCGGCGTCAGCGCCACCCAGGGCACCTGGATCGTCACCTCCTTCGCGGTGGCCAACGGCGTGGCGGTGCCGCTCACCGGCTGGCTGATGGGCCGCTTCGGCGTGGTGCGGGTGTTCGTCACCTCGGTGGCGCTGTTCACCCTGAGTTCGCTGCTCTGCGGGCTGGCCTGGGACCTCGGCTCGCTGATCGCCTTCCGCGTGCTGCAGGGCGCGGTGTCCGGCCCGATGATCCCGGGCAGCCAGACACTGCTGATCGCCATCTTCCCGCCCAGCCGCCGCTCCACCGCACTCGGCGTGTGGTCGATGACCACGCTCATCGGCCCGGTGGCCGGGCCGATCCTCGGCGGCTACATCTGCGACAACTACCACTGGAGCTGGATCTTCCTGATCAACGTTCCGGTGGGCCTGTTCTGCGCGCTGGTGTGCTGGCGCTCGCTGCACACGCGCGAGACGCCGACCCGCAGGCTGCCGATCGACACCGTCGGCGTGGTGCTGCTGGTGATGTGGGTCGGCGCGCTGCAGGTGGTGCTCGACAAGGGCAAGGATGCCGACTGGTTCCACTCGACATTCATCACCGTGCTGGCGCTCGCCGCCGGCCTGCTGTTCCTGGTGTGGCTGATCTGGGAACTGACCGACGAGCACCCGGCGGTGGACCTGCGGCTGTTCCGCAGCCGCAACCTGCTGTTCGGCACCATCGCCTTCTGCTTCGGCTACGCGGTGTTCTTCGCCAACCTGCTGCTGATGCCGCTGTGGATGCAGACCCAGCTCGGCTACACCGCCACCTGGGCCGGCCTGGTGGCCGCACCGGCCGGGGCGCTGGCCTTCCTGCTGACGCCGCTGGTGGCGCGCGCCGGCAACCGCGTCGATGCGCGCATCATGGCGAGCCTCGCCTTCGTTGCCTTTGGCGTGTCCTATCTCATGCGCTCGGACTTCACCGCCTACGACGACCTCTGGACCTACGTCCTGCCGCTGCCGGTACAGGGCATCGCCATGAGCTGCTTCTTCATTTCGCTGCTCACCATCCAGCTCGATGGCCTGCGGCCCGAGCAGATCCCGATGGCGACCGGCATCTCCAACTTCGCGCGCATCACCGCCGGCAGCTTCGCCGCCTCATTGATCACCACGCTCTGGGACCGACGCGAAGCGATGCACCAGACCCGGCTCGCCGACCACGTCACCGCGCTCTCGCCGGGATACCAGGCGGCGGTCGAGGCCCTGCAGGGCCTCGGCGTCAGCGCCGCGCAGGCCGCCGCCCTGGTGAGCCGTGAAATGACGCGCCAGGCCTACCAGCTCGCCGCCAACGAGCTGTTCTGGCTGTCGGGCTGGATCGTGCTGGCCATGATCGCGCTGCTGTGGCTGACGCGGCGCCCGGACAACGGCGGCTGAGCCGGCTGCGCAGTTGCAGCGACGACGGTCGTTGCCTGGTGCCCGCTGCGGTGCCTACCCGGCGCTGGCATGAAACAGCCGCGAAATGTCCGAAATCCAGGGCCTGCGGCTACCCGCCGGTCGCGCAGCGCGGCATTACGCCACACTCCCCTTCCGCCATTGCGGGCTCGAAGGTAGCCTGTGCATATCCCTGTTTTCGAGGCGGATACCAGGATATGGCGACTTTCCAGAAGTACTACCAGGCACCCCTGCCGGCGATCATCGCATTGCTGGTCGTGTTTGGCTGGCAGGGCGTGGGCCACTACGTCATGTACATGATGGAACACGTGTGGTTCAAGGAGCATGTGTTCCTCGCCTCGTTCATCATCGGCCTGATCGGCGTGGTGATGGTGTGGATCGGGCGCAAGAAGCCGGAGCTGTCGGCGACGCTGCTGGGTTTCGCGGGTGGCAGCCTGATCTGGCTGGCCTGGATCGAGTTCAGCTTCGTCTACGTGGCCGATGACCTCGGCGTGGAGCCGGTGGTCTGGGGCGCGAAGGAGACGCTGCCCGAGTACCGCGTGATGCTGTCCTCGATCGGCGTGCTGATGGCCTCGCTGTTCTATTTCTTCTCCAACCGCGATACCCGTTGCAACGCCTTCATGTGGCTGCACCGCAACCTGCACCTGCAGCCGGCGGGCGCGCGCACTTCGGTGGCTGACCGCAACATCGCCGCGCTGGTGGCCATGGAGACGGTGTACGTCACCTGGTTCTGCTACATCGTGCTGCTGATCCTCTACAACCCGGCCTTCTTCGGCACCGACCACCCGGTGACCTTCGCGGCCTGCGGCCTGTTCGCCATCTGGGCGGTGTACCTGGGCCAGCGGCTGTGGTGGTACCAGCGGGTTGCCCCGGCCATGCGCTACGCTATCCCCACGGCGATCATCGCCTACAACGTGGTGGAGATCCTCGAGAAGTGGGGCAAGATCGACGAGATCTGGGTGCAGCCGGGCAAGTATGCGCTGCAGATCGGCCTGGCGATTGGCGCGCTGGTGATCATGATCATCCTGGCGATCGTCAGCCCGGCCCGGCGCATCGTCGACCGGACGGCAACGCCGGACGGCGGCAAGGCCTGAGCGATGGGTGCTGCCGGCCCGCTGGGGCCGGCGACCGGCCGCAGCAGCAAGCCGATCCGCTCCCGATAGCGCGGCGTAGCGCAGCCCGGCGCCGGCTCTCTGCGCTGGCCGGCCTGGCCAGCATGGCCAGCCTCGCCGCCGGCTGCGGCGGCGATGCCGCCAGCCCGCCGCTGGTGGGCACGCTGGAACGCGACCGCATCGAAATCATCGCCGAGGCGAGCGAGCCCATCGTGGCGCTCGAGGTGCGCGAGGGCGACCACGTCGCCGAGGGCGCGCTGCTGATGCGCCTGGAAACCGCCACTGCCACGGCCAGGGCCGCGGCGGCGGCATCGCGCTCGGCGCAGGCGCGCCACCGGCTCACCGAACTCCTGAACGGCGAACGCCCCGAAGTGATCGACGAGGCGCGGGCGCGCGTGGCCGCGGCCGAGGCCGCCGCCAGGCGCGACCAGCTGGAATTCCAGCGCGCCACTGCGCTGCTGGCCCGCGGCCTCGGCAGCCAGGCGAGCGTCGATCAGGCGCGCGCCGCGAACGACAGTGCCGCGGCTTCGTTGCGTGAAGCGCAGTCCGCATTGGCCGTCTACCTGCACGGCAGCCGCGTCGAGGACATCGACCAGGCCCGCGCCGCGCTGGCGGCGGCGCAGGCCGAGGAGCGCCAGCTCGCGGTGGGCGATGCCCGCCTCAGCGTCAAGGCCAGCCGCGCCGGCACTATCGAGGCGATTCCCTACAAGCTCGGCGAACGCCCGCCGGCGGGCGCGCCGGTGGTGGTGCTGCTGGCCGACAGCCCGGCCTATGCACGCATCTACGTGCCCGAGCCGCTGCGCGCGCAACTGCGCGCCGGGCAGGCGGCGGAGATCCGCGTGGACGGCATGGACGAGCCGCTGCCGGGGCGCTTCCGCTTCATCGCGGCCGATGCGGCCTTCACCCCGTATTACGCGCTGACCCAGCGCGACCGCAGCCGCCTGTCCTACCTCGCGGAGGTCGAGGTCACCGGGCCGGGGGCGGTCGGCCTGCCGGCCGGCGTGCCCGTGGAAGTGACGCCGGCCGCGCAGGCCGATGACTGAGCCCGGCCCCGCCATCGAGGCCCGCGGCATCACGCGCCGCTTCGGTGCCGTGGTGGCGGTGAACGAGGTATCGCTGGATATCCCGCGGGCGCAGATCTACGGCTTCCTCGGCCCCAACGGCTCGGGGAAGTCCACCACCATCCGCATGCTCTGCGGTCTGCTGCTGCCGCAGGCGGGCACGATCCGCGTGCTGGGCCACGAGGTACCGCGCGAGGCCGAGGCGTTGCGCCGGCAGATCGGCTACATGACGCAGAAGTTCTCGCTCTGGGACGACCTGACGGTGCTCGAGAACCTGCGGTTCATGGCCCGCGCCTACACCCTGGGCACGGAGCGCTCCGCCAGGCGCATCGCCGCGGTACTCGAGGAATACCGCCTCGGCGAGCTGCGCGACCGGCTGGCCGCCGAGATGAGCGGCGGCCAGCGCCAGCGCCTGGCCCTGGCCACGGCGACGCTGCACGAGCCGCCGCTGCTGATGCTCGACGAGCCCACGAGCGCGGTGGACCCGCAGAGCCGCCGTGACTTCTGGGAAAGCCTGTTCGCGCTGGTCGCGCGCGGCACCACGATCCTGGTCTCGACCCATTACATGGACGAGGCCGAGCGCTGCCATCGCCTCGCCATCCTCAGCGAGGGGCGGCTGGTGGCCGAGGGCGAGCCGGCGACGCTCATGGACGGCCTGCCGCTGCATGTGGTGGAGGTGAAGACCGGCGCCATCGAGGCGGCGCGGCGCGAGCTGCACCGGCTACCCGCCATGCGCAGCCTGGCGCAGCTCGGGCTGCGGTTGCATGTGTTGCTCGACAACGGCGTGGCGGACCCGGCCGGCCTGGTGCGCGCGGCCCTGTCCGCGGCGGGCATCGATGCCGAGGTGCTACTGGCGCGGGCCAGCCTGGAGGACGTGTTCGTCGCGGCGACCTTGCCGCGCGCTGCCGCCGGCACCGGGGCCGCCCCATGAGCGCGGCGGCGGAGTTCTTCCAGCGCGTAGCCGCGGTGGCGGGCAAGGAGGTCCGCCAGCTGCGGCGCGACCGCCTGACCGCCGGCATGATCTTCGGCGTGCCGCTGCTGCTGATCCTGATCTTCGGCTACGGCATCAACTTCGACGTGCGCCATCTGCGCGCGGCCTGGGCGGATGACGCCAACAGCTCGGGCTCGCGGGCCCTGGTGGCCGATATCGCGGCGAGCCAGGTGGTGGACTTCGTCGCCCGCGCGCGCGGGCCGGAGGAGCTGCGCCGCCTGATCGCATCGGGCGAAGTTTCAGTGGGCCTCTACCTGCCGCCGGACTTCGAGCGCCGGCGCCTCGGCGGGGAGCGGGCGCTGGCGCAGCTGTTCATCGACGGCAGCGAGCCCGGTGTCGAGGCGGCAGCCCGCGCGCTGGCCGGCATCCCGGTGCGCGATCGGCTGACCGCGCCGTTGCGGCGCACGGCGACGCTGGAAGTGCTGACCGAGTACAACCCGGAACGGCGCACGGCGGTGCAGATCGTGCCAGCGCTGATCGGCGTGATCCTCACCATGACCATGGTGGTGTTCACGGCCATCGCCCTGGTGCGCGAGCGTGAACGCGGCAACCTCGAGCTGCTGATCACCACCCCGGTGCGGCCGGTGGAACTGATGCTCGGCAAGCTGCTGCCCTACGTGGCCGTGGGCCTGGTGCAGACCAGCATCGTGCTCGGCGCGGGCGTGCTGCTGTTCCAGGTGCCGGTCAATGGCAGCGTGGCGCAGCTCTATGCCGGCGCGACGCTGTTCATTGCCGCGACGCTGGCGCTGGGCCTGCTCATATCGACGGTTGCCCGCACCCAGTTCCAGGCCATGCAGCTCGGTTACTTCGTGATGCTGCCGTCGATCCTGCTCTCCGGCTTCATGTTTCCGTTCGAGGGCATGCCGGTGGCGGTGCAGTGGCTGGCCCAGGCGCTGCCGCTGACCCATTTCAACGACATCCTGCGCGGCGTGATCCTGCGCGGCGCCTCGCTGGGCGACATGAGCCGGCCGCTGCTGAAGCTGACGGCGTTCTTCGTGGTCGCAGTGGCGGTGGCCGCGATGCGTTTCCGCAAGCGGCTGGGCTGAGCGGCCGGTCGGATCGCGATCGCGCCGGTTTGCGGTCAGCCGCCCTGCGCCGCGCCGGCGCCGGACGCGCCGGGGGAGGGCGGGGCCTCCATGCCGTGGCGCTGCACTTCGCGTTCGGCCAGGCGCAGTTCGTTTTCCGCCGAGCGCAGGATGTCCTCGCCCTTGCGGATGGAGCTGATGCGGGTGCGCTCGCGGCCGCGGGCGAGGTACGGCGCCCAGGCGCCGGTGATCACGGCGCCGGCGATGGCGCCGGCCCAGGCGTAGATCCAGTAGCCGCCGCCCACCAGGATCCAGAGGATGGTGAGGATGTCGTACCACACGCCGCGGCGCCAGGCGGAATGCAGCGAGGTGTCGCGCAGGTCATCGAGCTTGCGGCGGGTCTCATTGACCACCGTGCCCCAATATGCGACTGCTGCGGCACCCTGTTCGCGGCGCTGTTCCTCGATCTCGCGATCGAGCGCCAGCAGCCGGTCGCGCTGCTGCGGGTCGCCGATGGCGGGGTAGCGATCCCGGCGCGCGGCCTCGGGCACCGGGCCGCCTAGCAGCTGCTGCTCCAGCGTGCGGCGCGTCGCCTCGAGGTCATTGAGGCGGGCATCGACGGCGTCGAGCTTCTTGGCTGCCTTGAATCGGCTCATGGCTTGCTTGCGGGGCCCCCAATCCTTCCGGCTACTTTACCCCAGCAGCGGGCACCGGCCATCCCCCAAAAAAGGGACGCCGGCCTCGTGGCCGGCATCCGGTTTCTCGTAATCCGGTCCCGGTGTCGGGCAACAGTGCTTCCTGGCGGATGCAGGTTGTGCCGGCTAATCTGGACCCGCCGGAGGCACTGCCTTCGTACGCAAGGATGAAACGATGACGCCAGGACCCCACGACCCGCCATCCCGCCTGCGCGGTGTCAACCTCGGCGGCTGGCTGGTGCTGGAGAAGTGGATGACGCCGAGCCTGTTTACGGGCCTGGCGGCCACCGACGAGACCAGCTGGTGCGCGGAGCTGGGCGCTGCCGCCGGGCCGCGGCTACGCCGGCACTGGGACAGCTTCATCACCCGCGATGATTTTGCCTGGCTGGCGGCCGTGGGCATCAATGCGCTGCGCCTGCCACTGGGGCACTGGGTGTTCGGCCCGCCGTACCCCTGGCACCCGGCGTACGGTGCTGACCCGCAGCCGTTCGTGATGGGCGGAATTGAAGTGGTGGACCGGGCCATGGCCTGGGCCGAGGAGTTCGGCCTCGCGGTGTTGCTCGACCTGCACGCTGCGCCCGGCTGCCAGAATGGCTTCGACAACGGGGGCATCAAGGATATCTGCGAGTGGCACACGAAGGAGGAGTACATCGCGCATTCCGTGGATGTGTTGGGCCGCCTCGCGGAGCGTTACCGCGGGCGCAGGGGGCTGCTCGGCATCGAGTTCCTGAACGAGCCGCGCTGGGACGTGCCGACGGCAGTCCTCAAGGACTACTACCGCCGCGCCAATGCCGCGGTACGCAACTGGTGCTCACCGGCAGAGGCAGCCGTGGTGATGCACGACGGTTTCCGCTCGCATCGGGAGTACCTCGGTTTCTTCCAGGAGCCGGGCTTTGCCAACGTGCTCTTCGACGTCCACCGCTACCAGTGCTTCGACCAGGCGGACAAGGACATGGACATCGGTGGCCACCTGCACAAGGCCGGCGTACTCTGGCGCGACGAGGCCGGGCAGATCCAGCGCGAACTCGGGGTGTCGGGCATTGCCGGCGAATGGAGCCTGGGGCTCGACCTCAAGGTGGTATCGCTCTGGGCCGAGGGGCCGTACAACCACGCGCTGGAGAACCTCGACGGATTCCAGGTAGATGTTGCGAACCGCGGATTCGGTGCTGCGCAGCTTTGCGCCTTCGAGCATTATCGCGGCTGGTTCTTCTGGAGCTACCGCACCGAGACCACGCCCTCCTGGTGCTTCCGCGACTGCGTCGAGCGTGGCTGGCTCCCCACTTCGTTCCGGTGAACAGCGGCTCCTTACCCCGTTTTGCGGTCGAGGACGATCTTGCGGTCGTGCAGGGACTCGAGGCCGGCGTGGAAGCTGATGGTGAGCATTGAACTGCTGGGTAGTTCGTGCCGGAGCATCTCCAGCATCAGCCGCTCGCCTTTCGGATCGAAGGCGTCGGTGGCTTCCTCGATGAAAATCCAGGCCGGCCGCTGCATCACCACCCGGGCAATGCCCAGCTGCTGCTGGTTGCGAAGCGGCAGCACCTGTTCCCAGTTGTTGTGTTCGTCAAGGCGTGGTGCCAGCCAGGCCAGCCCGACGCACTCCAGGGCATGGCGGATACACCTGTCGCTGTAGGTATCCGCCGGCTGTGGATAGCAGAGCGCCGCACGCAGCGAGCCCTCGGGAAGGAAAGGCCGGTGGGCCATGAACAGCATCCTGCCATCGTCCGGCAACAGCACGCGGCCATGGCCCCAGGGCCATAACCCGCCGATCACCTTGAACAGGCTGCTGGTGACCACCGGATCTCCGGTGATCAGCACGCGCTCGCCACGGCGGATGGCGCAGTTCAGGTGCTCGATGAGAACCTGGCCGCCGGGCTCGGTGATGGTCAGGTCCTCGATCTTCAGGTGTGCGGGCGCGCAGCGGCCGAGCGCGATGCGCCGCCCGCCCGCTGTCCGTGCCTCTTCATCGAGGCGCTGCATACCGAGGTACAGCGACAGCACGCGGTCGGCGGAGGCCCGGCAGCGGGCGATTTCGCCGACGTTGTCCACCGGCCAGGACAGTGCCGAGGTCACCTTCTGGAAAGCCTGGGCGGCCTGCATCAGTACCCCCAGCGACATGGCGCCCATGATGTACTGCGGGGCTGCCACCAAGATCGGGAACACCGGCAGCAGTGCGCCATACCCGGTGGAGAACGACACGATGCCCATGTAGGCCAGCGACTGCCGGTCCCAGTCGCGGACGATCTCACGGAAGCGCACGGCCGAACTGGCGCGCTCCATGGCTTCGCCATGCATCAGGGCTATGGATTCGGCATGCTCGCGTGCACGGGCGAGACCGAAACGGAAGCTGGCCTCGGCCGTCTGCAGTGCATTCGTCGTGCGCACAAGCGGCCTGCCGAACATCCAGCCCACCAGGGTGCCGGCGCCGGCATAAAGCACCGCCAGCGGCACCAGGTAGCCGGACAGCTCGAGCGTGGTCCCTGGCACCGTGATAACGCCGGATACGTCCCAGAGGATGTCGGTGAAGGTGCCGAGGATCATCACCGAGAACACCAGCGTATGGGCCAGCGCGATGGCGCTTTCGGTGGCGATGCGGATGTCCTCGGCGATGCGGCCGTCGGGGTTGTCATGGTCGCCGGCGCTGAACAACAGGCGGTAGTGGCGACCCTCCTGCATCCAGCGTCCGACGAGGCGTTCGGTGATCCAGGCGCGCCAGTCGAGCTGGAGCCAGCGCTTGACCATGAGGTGCGCGGCCGTCACGACGATGGAACTGGCGAAGATCAGCACAAAGACGCCGACCTGCACCAGCACCTCGGGTACCGAGCGCGCTTCCAGGGCGTCGAACAGGGCGCGATTCCAGTAGTTGCCCCAGATGGTCAGCGCCACCTGGCCCACGGTCAGCAGGAACAGCAGCAGGGTGGCGCCGCGCACTTTCCAGCGGCGCTCGCAGCTCCAGTACGGGCTGGCAAGGCGCAGCATCTGGCTGAGCATGCCGGTGCGGGCGGCCTGAGGTACGGGCTCGGGCATCAGGCCGCAGTGTAGCAAGTGCCGGCAGGCACCCGGAAAAAGAACGCCGGCCTCGTGGCCGGCGTCCGGTTTCTCGCAAACCGCCCGAGGCGGGCGGTGGTCCGGCGACCTAGAACAGGTCGGCGAACTGGTAGCGCAGGTCGATGGTGCCGACACCTTCACCAGCGTCGGTGTAGCTGACGCCGGCCGAGATGGCGGGGGTGATCAGGTAGCGGCCGCCGACCGTCCAGGAGATGTCGGTGGAGTCACCGTTGGAGACATGATCGATGCTGTCGCGGCTCCAGTTGACCATCCCGTTGAGCTCGAACTGGTCGGTCAGCATGTGGCGCAGGCCGGCGCCGAGGCCCCAGCCGTCGACATCATTGTTGGTGTCGTCCAGATTGATCTTGCTGTAGGTGACGTTGAACACGGCATCCGTGGCGGCGCCGATATGCGGGTGCACGCCGGCGGTGACCGTGTAACCGTCGAAGTCCTGGTCGGGGCCGAAATCGTTGCCGACGGTGCCATTCTGGTAGTCCAGCTGGACATGGAACAGGTCGGCGATGCCGAGGCTGCCGCCCAGGCCGAAAGCGTCGCTGGTGTCGTCGCCCGAGCTCGCCTGGCTGTAGCCGATCTGGCCAAAGGTCCAGGCCGGGTTGTCCCCTGCAAGGGCCGGGCCGGCGGCCAGGACGGCTGCCGCGCACACGGCGGTGCTGAGATATTTCATTCTGGATACTCCTTCGTTCGCACAAAACAACAACGGCGCCGGGTCGTTGCGCTGCTGCCCTGTGGCTCGTTCAGGCCGCGGGAACAACCAGGCGACGGCGTGATGTTACATGGTTTTTGTGCAAAAGCCACAGGTAATACTGCAAAAAATGCCCGTTGTAGTTGCTGTGTTGCAACTACACAACGAATTCTTCCGTTATTCAGCGCTGGGTTCTGGCGGTGAAGCCCACGCGGTCCAGGCGCCAGTTCTCGACCCGCGGCTCGTCGGGGATCATGTGGAAGTCGACGATCTCGGTCGCGCGCCCGCGGATGTCGATGTCCATGCTCGTGTAGTGGACCTCGCCCGGGCGGCTGGTGCCGGAAAGCATCAGTCGCAGCACCCCAGGGCCGTCGGCGCGCTCGATGCGCCCGCGCAGCCAGAGTTCGCGTGAGTTGCTGTCGTAGCTGAGCGTGGCCAGCAGGCAGACTTTGCCCGCGGTGTCGCAGAGCGGCTCGTCGCGCGCGAGATAGTACCGGCCAGCCGCAAGCGTCAGCAGCGGCGCGAGCATGAGCGCGGCGGCGAGGATGAGCCGCAGGGGATTCCGGTTGCGTCTGGCCACGACGAAGTATGACAGCCGGGCGCAGTGTCTGGCAGCCACCCTGCTAGACTCGGCGCAGCATCGGCGGCGATGGTGCCATGGCACGGGGCAAGGGACGGAAGCAACGCGGGACGAAGGCCCGGCAACCGGGCCGCAGCAGGGTTCCCGGCGGGCGCCGCCGCAAGGCGCGCCGCCCGGCGGCGACCGCTTCCAGCCGCCGGCCACGCCTGTGGTGGACCGGCCTCGACGACGAGGCACTGCTCGACCTGCGCTTTCGCGATCTCGGCCTGGTGCTGGAGAAGAGCCCGCTGGCGCCGGCCCTGCGGCGCCTCGACCAGGAGCTGGAGCGCCGCGGCTTCCTGTTCCGGCCGCATTTCTGGCTCGCGGAGGAATGGTTCTGCCCGGACGGCGTGCCCGGCGTGGCCATTCCCTTCTACCTGGCGCACCCGCGTCTGGCCCGCCTCGAGCGGCGCATGATGCACGAGGTGGAGGGCGGCAACGCACGCTGGATGGCGCGCATCCTGCGCCACGAGACCGGCCACGCGCTCGACAACGCCTACCGGCTGCGGCGGCGCAAGCGCTGGCGGGTGGCCTTCGGGCCGGCCTCGCGCCCGTATCCGCGCAGCTACACGCCGCGTACCACCAGCCGCAACTACGTCATGCACCTCGGCCACTGGTATGCGCAGAGCCATCCCACCGAGGACTTCGCCGAGACCTTCGCCGTGTGGCTGGCCCCTAACTCCACCTGGCGCAGCGACTACCTGGCCTGGCACGCGCTGCGCAAGCTGCGCTACGTGGATGAACTGATGCAGGAGATCCGCGGCGAGCCGCCGCCGGTGCGTTCGCGCGCGGTGATCGAACCGCTCACCGGCAACCGGCGCAGCCTGCGCCAGCACTACCGCGACAAGCTGGCGGCGGATGACCGCAGCGATGCCCGCCGCTACGACAGCCGCCTGCTGCGCGTGTTCGGCCTGCGCTACGAGAACCCCGGCCAGCAGCCCGCCGCGACCTTCATCCGCCAGGTGCGGCCGCAGCTGCACCGGCTGCTGCTGCGGCGCTCGCAGCTGCACCCGTACCTGGTCCACCACGTGCTGCGCATGGTCATCCGCCGGGCACGCGAGCTCGACCTGGTGGTGGTGGGCTCCCTGCGGGTCACGCAGCGCGAGCTGTTCGCGCTGCTCGAGCGCATCGTGTTCGATTTCGTGCGGCGTGGCCGCGAGCGGTACACCCTATGAAGAAACTGCGCGTGCTGGTGCTGACCCACGAGAGCCTGGTGCCGCCGGACAGCCTGGAGGGCTACACCGAGCAGCAGATCAACGAGTGGAAGACCGAGTACGACGTCATGACGCAGCTCAAGGCCGCCGGCCACGAGGTGCGAATGCTGGGCCTGTACGACAACCTTGCCGACCTGCGTGCCGCGGTCGCCAACTGGAAGCCGGACGTGGCCTTCAACCTGCTGCAGGAGTTCCAGGGGATCATCACCTACGACCAGCACATCGTCGCCTACCTTGAGCTGATGCGCCAGCCGTACACCGGCTGCAATCCGCGCGGCATGATGCTGTCGCGGGACAAGGTGCTGTCGAAGCAGATCCTCTCCTGGCACCGGATCCCGACGCCGCAGTTCGTCATCTTTCGCCACGGGCATCCGTACCGGCTCTCCGGCAAGCTGAAGTTCCCGCTGTTCGTGAAGTCGGCTACCGAGGATGCCTCGCTCGGCATTGCGCAGGCCTCCATCGTCGAGGATCGGGCGAAGCTCAAGGAGCGCATCGATTTCATCCACGAGAGCACGCGCACCGATGCGCTGGTGGAGGAGTACATCGAGGGGCGCGAGCTCTATGTCGGCGTCTGCGGCAACGACCGGCTCAGCACCTTCCCGGTCTGGGAGATGGATTTCGGCACGCTGCCCGAAGCCATGGCAGGGATCGCCACGCGCAAGGTGAAGTGGGACCTGAAGTACCAGAAGAAGCATGGCATCCGCACCGGCCGCGCCAACGGGCTGACGGCCGCGGACCACGAGCGGATCGGGCGCCTCGCCAAGCGAATCTACCGGGCGCTGCACATGAGCGGCTATGCGCGCATGGATTTCCGTATGCGCGCGGACGGCAGCGTCTGGGTGCTGGAGGCCAACTGCAACCCGAACCTGGCGCAGGGCGAGGACTTCGCCGAATCCGCTGCCAGCGAAGGCCTCGACTACGCCGGCCTCCTGCAGCGCCTGGTCCGCCTCGGCCTCAACTACCGCGCCGAATGGCGGCTCAACGGGGAGAGGTAAGGGGAGATAAGGGGACAGTTTACTTATCTCCCTTGGGGAGATAAGTAAACTGTCCCCTTATCTCCCCTATCTCTCCGTAAGGCGTTCCTCGAGGAAGGCGGCGATGGCGCGGATGGAGGTCCTGTCGAACAGGTCCTCGATGGCAAGCAGGCCGGGGTATTCCTCGTCGATGCGCTCGAAGATCTGGGCGAGCGCGATGGAACTGATGCCGATCTCGAAGAAGTCGTCGTCGACGCCGACCCGGCGGTCGGTGACCACGCTGGCAAAAATGCGCCGCAGCAGCTGCACGATGTCGGATTCGGTCTCCACCGAGGGGTCGTGGTGCTCGAGCCGCATGGCGTCGAGTTCCTGCATAACGGCGTCGAACTGGCCCTCCTCGTAGGCACGCGCCAGCAGGCCGCGCTGGACCTTGCCGCTGGTGGTCTTGGGGATGTTCTTCACCGGCAGCAGATGCGCCACCTGCAGCGCGGTCTGCTCGGTGATGCGCCGGCGCACGCGATTGGCGAGCGGGATGAAATCGGCGAGCGCCGACCGGTGCAGCAGGAACACCAGCAGCTCGTCTTCGTCGGCTCCGGGGCGCCGCGCGCCGGCCACGGCCAGCTTGCCCAGCTCGACGCCGGTGCCGTCCGCGGCAATCGACTCGATGTCGTGCGGATAGCAGTTCTCGCCGTTGGCAAAGATCAGTTCCTTGTGGCGGCCGGTCACCACCAGCTCGCCCTCGACCTCGAAGCCGAGGTCGCCGGTGCGCAGCCAGCCGTCGGTGGTGAAAGCCTCGGCGTTGACCCCGCCGTGATAGCCGCCGGTGACGTTGTCGCCGCGGATCTCGATGTGCCCGACATGGCCGCCGGCAACGACCGCACCGGAGTCGTCGACGATGCGGATGGCGCAATGGTCCACGGCGCTTCCGAGCCGCATCAGCTCCAGTGCATCGCGCTGGCCCGCATCGATGCTGCGGACGGCCTGGCCGGCGCCGAGGCTGCGGCGGTCGACCGTGACCGTGCGGTACGCGCGCCCGGGCGGTGGGAACGTCACCGCGAGGCTGGCCTCGGCGAGGCCGTAGACCGGGTACATCGCCTCGCGGCGCAGGCCGAAGGGCGCCATGGCCTGGAGGAAGCGTTCGCATAGCGGCACGGAAATCGGCTCGGCGCCGTTGAAGATGAGCCGCACCCGCGACAGGTCGATCGCGTCCAGGCCGCGCGACTCGAACACCTTCAGGAAATGCTTGTAGCCGAAGTTCGGCGAGCTGAGCAGGGTGGCGCCGCGCTGGGCCGCCTCCTGCAGCCACAGCAGCGGCCGGCGGCTGAACAGCCGCGTGTCCATGATGGTGTGCTCGATGCCCGAGGCGAGCATGCAGAGATGGAAGCCGATCAGTCCCATGTCATGGGTCAGCGGCATCCAGGACAGGCTCACATCCTCTTCGGTGAAGGCCGCGCAGCGGGTGATGCCGCGCAGGTTCGCCATGACGTTGGCATGGGTGAGGACCACGCCCTTCGGATCGCTGGTGGACCCGGAGGAGAACTGGATGAAGGCCACGTCGCCGGGCTTCGCCAGCCGCGGCGTGCCGGCACCGGCGAGCTCGCGCAGGTTCTCCACCGGCAGTGCCCGCGCGTTCAGCGCCTCGAACTCCGCGAGCAGCCCCGCTTCTGCGGCGTACTCCCGCAGGCGGCCGAGCTGGGCCTTCTCCGTGTAGACCCAGGGATGGCGCAGCTGGCGGAAGATCTTCAGCAGCTTCAGGCGATGGTCGTCGCTGATGCCGACGGCGACCGGCACCGGCACGATGCCGCCGTAGAGGCAGGCCCAGAAGCTGTCGATGAACTGCTCGTTGCTGCTGGTGAAGATGATGAGCTCGTCCCCGGCCTGCATGCCGAAGTCCTGGAAGTGCCGCAGCACGCCGAGCGCCGTGGCCTTCAGGGCAGCGAAGCTCATCTGGCTCTTCTGCTCCTCGCCGGCGATGTAGTGGATGTGGCGGCGCATGCCGGCGCGCGCATCCAGCGCCTGGGTCAGGGTGTCGGGCAGCTTCATGGGGCGGGGTTTTCCCTGGGTCGGTGGGCCACGGCCATCATGATGCCGGAGCGGCTGCGCAGGTTGATGGCCGGATCGATGTCCATCGGCGCCTGGTCGACGCAGCTGAGCCGGTAGCGGGGTAGCAGCAGCGCGAGGTGCATGTTCATCTCGACGAAGGCGAAGTACTCGCCCGCGCAGCGGCGGGCGCCGGCCGAGAAGGGGATGAAGGCAGCCTTTTCGCGCGCCTCGCCCTGCGGGCCGGCGAAGCGGTCCGGGTCGAAGCGCTCCGGGTCTTCCCAGAAGCGCGGATTGCGGTGCAGCAGGTAGGGCGAGATGAAGATGTGGGCACCGGCGGGCACGTCGTAGCCGCCGATGCGGTCCGGCCCGACCGCGCGGCGGCTGAAGAGCCAGACCGGCGGGTACAGGCGCAGCGTCTCCTTGAGCACCCGCGCCATGTATTCGAGGCCCATCAGCTGCTCGAAGCTGAAGCCCGCGCCAGGCAGCGCGCTGCGGATCTCCTGCAGCAGGCGCTGCTCGACCTCCGGGTGATGCGAGAGCAGGTACCAGCACCAGTTGAGCGTACCGGCGGAGGTTTCGTGGCCGGCGACGATGAGCGTCTTCAGTTCGTCGAGGATTTCGCCGTCCGTCATGCCGGCCCCGGTCCGGCGGTCGCGGGCATCGAGCATCAGCGAGAGGAAGTCGTGGGGCCGCTCGCCGGAGGCGCGCCGGGCGACGACGCAATCGTGGATCACGCGGCCCAGCTCGCGTACCTTGAGCACGGTGCGGATGTCGCGGGTCGGGTCCTGCGCCAGGAAGGCGAAGGGGTTGGCGCCGGCCACCAGCCGTGGCAGGTCCACGCTGAAGATGGCCCGCAGGATGACCTCCAGGCCGTAATGGCTCATGGCGGTGGTGACGTTGAGGGTTTCGCCACGGTCGGCGAGGCCGCGCCAGCTTTCGACCAGTTCCAGGTTGTGGTCGAGGACACGCCCGGACAACCGTGTCACGCTGCCGCGGGTGAAGCCCGGCTGGATCAGGGTGCGCTGGCGGCGCCAGTGCTCGCCGTCGCTGGTGATGATGCCGTTGCCCATCAGCATCCGCACCCGCTCGAAGCCCACGCCCTTGACGTAGTTTTCGTAGTTGCCGACGAGCACCTGGCGGATATGGTCGGGATCGTTGAGGAACAGGCTCGGATGCGGGCGGTCCGCCGACCACACGCAGGAGAGGTCGCCGTACTCGGCGGCAAGCCGGGTCATGACCGCCAGGCTCGCCGGGTCGGCATTCAATGTGTGGCGCTCCGCCGGCCCGGGCGGCAGGCGAAGGTCGGTGGCGGTGGCGGTCATGCGCTCGGGGTCGCTTTGCTGCGGCCAGGTCCGGTTGCGCCCAGCCAGAAGTGAGACGTTGCCATTCTAGTCAGCCAATCGCCCGCCGGGAACCAGCGGCCTGCATCCGCCGGGGTGGGGTATGCGACAATCCCGCGGCCGCAGGACTTTTCCCCGTTGCATGTCGAGCGAACCCGAGCAGGAGCCGCGAGAGTACGCCCCGAGCCAGCGCGCCCGGCGCTTTCGCCCGTCCGGGATCCCGGTGCGTTCCCAGCGGCGCATGTCGGCCGGCCGGCGCCTCTGGTATGGGTTGCTGGTGGCGGTGATCCGGCTGGTCCTCGGGCTGATCTGGTCGACCTGCCGTGTCAGGGTGATCCGCGGCGCCGAGCACCTGGAGGCGGCACGCCAGGCCGGGAACCCCGCCGTCATCGTCTACTGGCACCAGATGCACGTGTTCTGCGCCTGGCTGCTCCGGCGCCAGGCGCGCGCCGGCATGCCCGTCGCCATCCTCACCAGTCCCTCGGTGAGCGGCGAGGTGCCGGCGGCGATGATCCGCGCCTGGGGCATGGAACCCCTGCGCGGTTCCTCGACCCGCGCTTCCGGCGAGGCGCTGCGCGACATGTACAACGTGGTGCACCGCGACCGGCGCTCGCTGGTGCTGACCGCCGACGGCCCCAAGGGTCCCCGCCACGAGTTCAAGCCCGGCGCTGTGCTGGTGGCGAAGATGGCGGGGGTGCCCGTGATACCGATGGCCTACGCCGCCCGGCCCTGCAAGCGCTGGTCCAGCTGGGACGAGTTCCTGCTGCCCCTGCCGTTCAGCCGGGTGGCGATCGTGGTGGGCGAGCCCTGGCAGGTTCCGCCCGGTTTCGCCATGGCCGACCTGCCCCGGACCGCGCAGCAATTGGGCGCGCGCCTCGATGAACTGGCTGCCGAGGCCGCGGCCCTGCTGCAGGCAGAACCATGAGCAGCCACGAAAAGCAGACCTTCCGCGCCACCTACGACTGGGCAAAGACCTGGCAGGATCTGCCCTGGGCGCACGAGGAGCCGACGCTGTTCCTCGCCGAGATCTGTCGCCGGCGTCCGCCGGGGCGCGCGCTGGACATCGGCTGCGGCGCCGGCACCGATTCGCTGTTCCTCGCCCAGATGGGCTGGGATGTCACGGCGCTGGACTTCATGCCGCGGGCACTGGAGTACACGCAGCGGCGCGCTGCCGAAAAGGGCCTCAGCCTGCGGCCGGTGGAGGCGGACATCACGGAGTGGCAGCCGGACGGGCGCTACGACCTGGTGCTCGACCACGGCCTGCTGCACAACATGGACCCGGTACGCCATCCGGCCTACCGGGCCTGCCTGCTGCAGGCGCTGGCCGATGATGGCGATTTCGTGCTGCTGCACTGGCACCCGCGGGTGCCCGGCCAGGCCAACGGCCGCATGGGCCCGCGCCGCGTGGACCGCGAATCCATCAATGCATTCCTCGCACCGGACCTGCAGGAGCGCTACTTCGCCTGCGAGGAGTTCGAGGACCTGCCCGACGTGGTCGGCGGCGGCATGACCCAGGCGAGCTACTGGTTCCGTCGCAACCAGGCGCAGTTCCGGCCGCAGGAGTTGCTGGGGCAGCTGCGCTCGACGCTGCAGCGGCATGGCTTCGACCTGCAGGCGGCGCTGGCGAAGCCGGGCGGCGCGCGGCTCGCACCGCCGCTGGCGCCGGCGCATCTCGCGCGAGTGCTGGGACCGGGCCGGCTCGGCATCTGCCATCGCGTGCCGGCACCGGAGGCAGCGGCCGGCCTGCTCGAAGCCTGGGCGCGGCAGGCGGGCGTCGATGCCGATGCAGCCGCCAGCCTGCTGACGGCCTTCGCCAGCGAGGCGCATGCCAGGGTCTGCATCGCCGGCGCCCCGCGCTGTGACCAGTGCAATGTGACGCTCTGCAAACGCCAGCGTTACCGCTAGGTGGCGGGGCGGGAGACTGTGACGCGTGCAGCTTGCAATTTGCCGCGGCTGTCCCCAATACTCGGGCCTCGTCCAACGGCGAAAAGGAGGTGATCCAATGTCTAGTGAGATTTCGACGGTGTCGCTGCTACCCTCGCGTCTCGGCCGGACAGCGGAGCTGCCTTCGGTGGCGGTCTGAGCGCGCGGATCGAGATACCGATCCAGGGGTTGGGGACACCCGATCTCACTGAAAGGCCGCAGCAATGCGGCCTTTCTTTTTGTGTCCCCGGGGGGATGTCCAGATGCTGAAGAAAATCGGGATCGCCATCGTCGTCCTGCTGCTGCTGGCGGTGGCCGGAGTCGTGGCCCTCTACCAGATCGAAGGCCGGCCGCTGCCCGAGGCCAGCGGCTACCTGCAGGGCGAGGGCTATACCGCCGCCACGGAGGACGATGGCGCGCTGGTCTTCACGCCGGCGCGGCCCAACGGCCACGGGCTGCTGATTCTGCACGGCGCACTGATCGAGCCGCTCGCCTACGCGAAGAGCGCCGCCTATTTTGCCGCGCTTGGCTACACCGTGTACCTGCCGGCCGGTGCGCTGCGCCTGCCCATCAACGCGGTCGATGCCGCGGCGGCCCGCATGGCCAGTTTCGGCGTCGCCGACTGGGTGGCGATCGGTCATTCCATGGGCGGATTCGCGGCGCTCGAACTGATCAGGCGCCATGCGCCGCCGATCCGGGCGCTCGCGCTCTGGGGCAGCGACCTGCCGGCCGACTACCGTGACCTGAAACTGCCAGTGCTGTTCATCCGCGGCGAACGCGACGGGTTGCTGACGCCGGAGCGTTTCGCGGCCGTCCAGGAGAAGCTGCCGCCCACTGTGCGCTACCTCACCCTGCCGGGCGGCAACCACCAGGGGTTCGCGCTCTACTCCCACCAGCTCTTCGACAACCCGGGCAGCACCAGCGCCGACCGGCAGATCGATTTCGCGGACGAGCGCAGCGCGCGCTTCTTCACCGCGAACCTCGACCGGCCCTGAGCGCCGCCGCTCAGGCGCGGCGTTCGGCGCCGGCAGCCGTAGCCGCCGGCAGCAGCGGTACGGTGTCGAGCACCCAGTTGCCGGACTCGCGGCGCGCCGGGCAGGGGATGGTCATGGCGACGTCACCCTGCTTCGCCCGCAGGGCCTTCATGTCGATGCGCCAGCCCATGGCATCCCACTTCTTCAGCCACTCGCGGTAGCGCACCAGGGCGTAGTCGCCCGGCACCAGGACTTCCCTGGTGTTGGTGTCCGGCGTGCGCACCGGGTTGAGCGCCTCGAGGATGCGGATGTCCTCGTGCACGATCCGCAGCGTCACGTCTTCCATGCGCTGGTCGTGCTTGTCCTCGGTGAGCCAGTTGCGCATGTTGACGAAGAAGATGCGCGTGCTGCCTTCGTCCACCGGCGCCTCGAACAGGTACTGGTGGAAGGAATTGGTGGCGGTCAGGTCGATCCAGGTCACCAGCTGGTTCGGGCCCTGGTGCCAGGAGCCCGCAGCGCCGAGGCGCTCGCCGGTCTTGATGCGCGAGAGGTCGGTATCCGGGATGAGCTTGTCGCCAAAGGGCACGTAGAATTTGCTGCCCCAGGGAATGTCCTCCACCGGCACCGGCTGGCGCTGGCGCTCGGGCGACATCATGGGCGCGCCCTGCAGCGGGTGCACGAACTCGTTGTGAATCGGGTCCAGCCCGTTCTCCATCGAGCGCTCGTAGTAGGCCTTGACGTCGAGCACGTACAGCTGGCTCTTCCAGGTTCCCTGGCCGTACTCCTCGATGTCGTAGAGCGGCGGACGCTCGGCTTCCGGCAGGTCGCCGAGGAAGGCGAAGACGATGCCGTATTTTTCCTGCACCGGGTAGCTGTCCACCTTGGCGCGTGCCGGCAGCCTGGCATCGTTGCCGAGCGAGGGGATGCGCTGGCACTTGCCGTCGCCGGAAAATTCCCAGCCGTGGTACGGACAGACCACGCAGTCGTTCTTCACCAGTCCCGCGCCGAGCGAGCCGCCGCGGTGCACGCAGGTATCCGCCAGCACGTGGGCCTGGCCCGACTGGTCGCGGAAGGCGACGAAGGGCAGGGTCAGCAGCGTCACCTTCAGCGGCTTCTCGGCCGTCACTTCGGTGCTGCGGGCGATGGGGTACCAGAAGTTGATGTACATGGCGGCGCTCCAGCCGGAATGGCGAGGGCGGCAATTATCGGCCCATGCGGGGCCGCAGGGCCAGCGCCAGCCGGGAATATGTCCACCGTCAGGACGCCACCCATCGCAACGGAGCACAGGCTGCGGCGGCTTGCCGCAGCCTGCGGGCGCAATGCCGACTTCCCCCCCCCCTGGCCTCAGGCCAGGGTGTGGTAGACGTTCTGCACGTCGTCGTCCTGCTCGAGCTTGTCGATGAGCTCCAGCACTTCCTTCGCCTGGTCCTCGGGCAGTTCGGTGGCGCTGGTACAGACGTATTCCTGCTCGGCCGACACCGGGGTGATACCGCGATCCTCCAGCGCCTTCTGCAGGTGGCCGAACTCCGGGAACAGGCAGCGGATGACCAGCTGCGGCTCGCCCTTCTCGCCGGTGCTCTCGCCCATTTCCTCCAGGCCGTGGTCGATCAGGTACAGCTCGAGGTCGTCCTGGTCGATGCCCTCGGGGTTCAGGCGGAACACGCCCATGCGCCGGAACATGAAGCTGACGCTGCCGCTGCTGGCGAGGTTGCCGCCGTTCTTGTTGAAGATGTTGCGCACGTTGCCGACGGTGCGGGTGGGATTGTCGGTGGCGGTCTCCACCAGGATGGCCACGCCGTGCGGGCCGTAGCCCTCGTACATGGCCACCTCGTAGTTGGCGACGTCCTTGCCCGCGGCGCGCTTGATGGCGGCCTCGACCTTGTCCTTCGGCATGTTGATGGCGCGGGCGTTCTGGATCACGCGCCTGAGCGCCGGGTTGTTCGCCGGGTCCGTGCCGCCGGCCTTCACCGCGATGGTGATGTCCTTGTTGATGCGCGTGAACTGCTTCGCCATGCGGTTCCAGCGCGCGAACATGGTGTGCTTGCGTACTTCGAATATGCGTCCCATCGCGGTCCCCGGCAGTGCCCGGCCGATGCCTGGCGGGCCGGTATTATCCCCGAATTCCGTTTTGGCGCCCGCATGCTGCTAACCTGCGCGCCACCATGCTCAGCTACCAGCACGAATACCATGCCGGCAACCATGCCGATGTGCTCAAGCACAGCGTCCTGGCACTGGTCCTGGCCGCCCTGTTGCGCAAGGACAAGCCGCTGCGGGTGTTCGACGCCCATGCCGGCTCCGGCCTCTACGACCTCGGCGGCCGCGAGGCCCGCCGCCACGCCGAGTACCGCGACGGCATCGCCCGGGTGCTGGCCGCGGCCGACGCCCCGCCGACGCTGGCGCCCTACCTCGACGCCGTGCATGCCTGCAATGCTGGCGGTGCCCTGCGCCGCTACCCGGGCTCACCCTGGCTGGCGCGTTCGCTGCTGCGCCCCGCCGATCACCTGGTGCTCATGGAACTGCACCCGCAGGCGCTCACGGCGCTGCGGCGGCTGTTCGGCCAGGACCCGCAGGTGCACCTGCACGAGCGCGACTGCTTCGAGGGCCTGCCGGCGCTGCTGCCGCCGCCCGAGCGTCGCGGCCTGGTGCTCATCGACCCATCCTACGAGCTGAAGGACGACTACCGTCGTGTCGTCGGCCTGCTCGAGGCCTGCCACCGGCGCTGGCCGACCGGGGTCTACCTGCTCTGGTACCCGCTGCTGCGCGATCGCCCGGGCGCGCGCCTTCCTGCCCGCGTCACGGCGCTCGGGTTGCGGCGCATCTACCAGGTTGCGATCGAGGTGGAGGGCGAGGGCCACGAAGGCCTGCGCGGCTCCGGCCTGCTGGCCGTGAACCTGCCCTGGGGGGTCGATGCCGGGATCGCCGCGCTGGCGCCCTGGCTATGGCGCAGCCTGTCGCCGCAGGGCCGCGGCCGCTGGACGGCGGGCTGGCTGGTGCCGGAGTAGGCCGGGCGGCTGCCCGGGCGCGGTTCCGGCACCAGCCGCATCCGTTACATCCTGTAGCTGACCTGCAACATCCACTCGCGTGGCGGCATGGTGATGAAGCCACCGAGGCCGCCACCGCCGGGCGGCGCGATGATCGTGCCATCGGGCAGGCGCGCGAAGGTGGTCTTGCGGCTGCCGGAAGTGATCTCCTCGGAGTCGGCGATGTTCTTCACGTCGAGGCGCACGCTCCAGTGCTCGTCGATGTCCAGTGCCAGGTAGCCATTGAGCCGGTCGTACTCCTTGGCCCTGAAGTCGTTGGTGGCGCTGGTGATGTAGTCATCGGTGTTGAACCAGTCCATGCCGATGCGGAAGCGGGTGCCGGAGAGGCCGAAGTCCAGCGGCACGCCGTAGTCGAAGCCGAGGGTGTAGGCGAAGCTCGGCACCTGCGGTACCCGCGGATGCACCTGGAACTTGTAGACGGCCTGCGAGGGTGCGGCCTGCGGGTCCAGCGTGCCGTAGGAGCCGTGCTGGAACACCGCGTTCCAGTACACCGTCAGGTTCTCGGTGGGCGCCATGGTCAGGTCGAGCTCCAGGCCATGTACCTCGGCATCGCCGACGTTGTCCACGGGGAACGACAGGCCTACCGTGGCATTGGCGGTCAGGTCGTCGATGTCCGCCCAGAAGTACGCCATGTTGAGGCGCACCCGCCGGTCGAGTGCATCGAGCTTCATGCCGCCCTCGTAGGTCCAGTTCTCCTCCGGTCCGTAGCTCTGTTTGGCGACGCTGGCGTTGGTGATCGCGATGCCGTTGTAGCCACCGGACTTGAAGCCCCGCGCGGCGGAGACGTAGGCCATGAGGCTGTCGACCTCGCCGAAGGGCTCGAACGTGTAGTCCAGCGCGAAGCGCGGCGTGAACTCCGACCACTCGTCCTTCAGCTGCGCGCCATCCACCAGCGGCGTGACCGGCGGCAGCAGTCCCTGGAACGCCATGTCGAACTGCTTCTCGTCGCGCACCCAGCGGGCGCCCACGGTGGCTTTCAGGGCGTCGGTGATCAGGTAGTCGACCTGGCCGAACACCGAATAGGAATCAGTGTCGATGTCGATCTGGCTGGTGGAAGCCGCCGGCCCGAGGGCGCCGAGCGCCCAGCCGAAGTCCTGGTCTCCCTGTTCGTTGAGGTAGTAGAGGCCGAACAGGTAGTTCAGCCGGTCGTTCATGGCCTTGCCGAGGACCTGGAACTCCTGGGTCCACTGGTCGACATCCGCGGTCGAGGCGCCGGTGATGCCGCCCCGGCCGCTGAAGTCGGTGCTGAAGAAGTCATCGGTGTTCACGTAGCCGGTGATCGACCGCAGCGTGAAGGCGTCGAAATCATAGGACAGGCTCAGCGATGCGATGGTCTGCTTCGTCTCGCCCTCCGGCTTGCCGGCGATCGGCGGCGGCCGCGGCGCGGGGTTGGTCGGCGTGGCGACCTCGTAGTAGCCGTAGGTCGGCACCAGGTCGTCGGAGGTGAACTGGTGGACATCGGACACGCCGGGCGTGGTGGCGTTGACCAGCTGCAGGGAGTCGTGCTCGCTCTCGATGAAGGAGGCCGAGAGCACCACGTCCAGGTTGTCGATGCCGGTGAAACGCAGCTTGCCGCGGACCGCGTTGTTCTTCTGCTCGTCGGTCTCCTCGTGGGTGACGACGTTCTCGAACTCGCCCTTCTTGTAGCTGTGCAGGCCGGAAATGGAGCCCGCCCAGGAGTCGCTGAGGGCACCACCGATGGAGGCCTTCACCAGGTTCTGCTCGTAGTTGCCGAGGCCCACCGCGGCGTCGAACCAGCTCGAGTCCTGGCCGGGGGTGCGGGTGATGAACTTGATGGCGCCCGCCAGCGTATTGCGGCCGTAGAGCGTGCCCTGCGGGCCGCGCAGGACCTCGATGCGCTCCACGTCGTTCAGCGCCATGTTGTTGCCGTTGAGGCGCCCGACGTAGACGTCGTCGACGTACATGCCGAAGGGCGATTCGGCGACGATGATCGAGGCATCCTGCTGCAACGAGCCGCGCAGCGACGGCGACAGGTTGGTGGGCGAGGCGATGTTGTTGGTCATTTTCAGGCTGGGGATCACCGACTGCAGGTCCTGGTTGTCGGTGATCTGGCGGTTCTCCAGCGCGCGGGCGTCAAAGGCGCTGACCGCCACCGGCACCGCCTGCAGGTTTTCCTCGCGACGCTGGGTGGTGACGATGATCTCGGGAATGCCCGACGTATCTTCGGCTGCAGCCAGTACCGGGACCAGGCCGGCGATGCAACCGAGCAGCAGCAGGCATTTTCCGCGCAGGCATGGCGGAACGCAGGACAACGCACGCATGGTGATCTCCCCCTGTGTTGGTCGACGCACGGGGCCGCGCGTGATCGCTGGTCGATCCCTGGCCACGGCCCATCCAACCGTGCCCGGCAGCAAGCCGGGATACCGGCCGTTGCGAAATATATACACCCATGTTCCTGCCGCTGCCAGTTCGTTTGGTTTTATGATGCAGCCGAGGGGGTAGCGTCATGTTGAAGAGCATCGCGATCGTCACCCTGGTGGTGCGCAGCCTCGCGGCGGTGGAGCCTGCCTGGCAGCAGGGCCTGCACTACACGACGGCTGTGCGCGGCGAGGTTTCCAGTGAGCTGGCGCAGGCCTGGGATACCGCCGCCATGCGTGGCCAGCCCTATGTGCTGATGCGCCCGGCCAGCGGTGCCAGCGTGTTCCTGCGCATCATCGAGGCGCCGGCGGGTACGGTGGTACCGGAGCCGCTGCTGACCTATGGCTGGAACGCCACCGAGCTGCTGGTGATGGATCCGGACGCCCTGGCGCAGAGCGTTCCGGCCGCCGGCTTCCGGCTGGTCGGCCCGCCGGCGAACCTCGGCGCAGGCGAGCAGGCACCGCGCGCCATGCAGGCGATCGGGCCGGGCAGCGAACTGCTTTATCTGACACGCATCATCCCTGGCGGGACGCCCTACGACCTGGGCGCGGCGCGCAGCCCGGTGGACCGCGTGTTCATCACCGTGGTGGGCGGCGCCAGCATGGAAGAACTGCGCGCCTTCTACCACGACGTGCTGGGCCTGCAGCTGGGCGAGACCATGCAGTGGGCCATTGGCGTGCTCGGGCGTGCGCACGGCCTGCCGGCGGGCACGAAGTTCCCGCTGGCGGTTGCCAGCCTGCCCAGGGATTTCCTCGTCGAGCTCGACGACTACCCCGACAGCGCCCGGCCACGCAGCCGCGCGGCCGGTGCCCTACCCGGCGGCATGGCCATGGTGTCCTTCACCAGCGACAGCATCGCGGCAATTCCCGCGCGCTGGCGCCGGAAGCCGGCCGTGATCTGGGAGTTCCCGTATGACGGCAGGAAGATGGCGGCCACCATCGGCCCGGCCGGCGAGTGGATCGAGGTCCTCGAGGCCACGGCCAGCGCGGCCCCGGCCCGCTGAGTGCTACCATCGCCGCAGTTGTCGCCGCGCCCGGAGCCGACCATGAAACATGCAATGCTGGCAATCCTGATGGCGGCCTCGCTGGCCCTGGTGTCGATGGCGGCACCAGCCGCGCCCGCGGCGACAACAGCGGCCAGCGGCAAGCCGGCGACGCGCCTCGCCCGGGTTGCCGGCGGCGGCAAGGTGACGCTGGTGAACCCGAAGCTCACGCCGGCGCAGCTGTCGGCGCTGCGCCCCGGTTTTCGCGACCTGCGGCCCAGGGCCCGCGGCAACCTCGAGTGAGCGGCCGGCGGTACTCGACACACCATCGCTGAGGCCCAGCGGCAGGCACCATGACCGAGTTCGGCGTCGTCATGGAACCGTCGCCGGGCTACACCGCAGCGCTGGCGGTGGAACTCGAGGCCATGGGCTTCGACATCCTGCTCTGCCCGGATACCCAGTGCCTGGCGCCGGATCCCTGGGGCCAGCTGAGCCTGGCCGCGGCAGCCACCGGGCGCCTGCGCCTGGGCAGCGGTGTCACCAACCCGTACACGCGCGATGCGTCGGTGACCGCTGGCGCGCTCGCGACCCTGCAGCTCGAAGCGGCGGGCCGCGCGCTCTGCGGCATCGGCCGCGGTGATTCCTCGGCGGCGCATATCGGCCGCCGCAGTGCGAGCACCGCTGAGCTGCGCCAGTACGTCGAACAGCTGCGCGGCTACCTGCAGGGCGGGATGGTGGTACGCAATGGCACGCCATCGCGGCTGCGCTGGCTGGAGGATATCGAACTGCCGCCGGTGCCGCTCGACATCGCCTGCACTGGGCCGGCCACCATCCGCATGGCCGCCGATGTCGCCGACCGCGTCAGCTTCGCGGTGGGCAGCGCGCCTGAGCGCATCGACTGGGCGCTGGCTACGCTACGTGGACGGCTGGCCGAGACCGGGCGCGATCGCGGCTCCATCCGCGTCGGCGCCTACATCAACCTCGTCTGCGATCCCGACCAGGGCCGCGCCATCGACCTTGCGCGCATGATCTCCGGCATGGTGGCGCACTTCGCCGGCATGAAGCACGCGCCGCTGGATCAGCTGCCAGCACGCCTGCGGCCGCTGGCCGCGGCCATGCAGTCCGGTTATGACATGGCCCGGCATGCCCGCGACGATGGCAGCCACCTGGAGCTGGTCGATGACGAGTTCGTCGACTGGTTTTCCATCTGCGGGCCGCCGGAGAAATGCGCGGCGCGCCTCGGCGCGTTGCTGGAACGGGGGCTCGACCACGTCTATCTGCTGGGTGGTTCGCCGGTGCCTGCGCCGCACGGTGCGCGCCAGGCCGCCATGGTGGAGCAGACGCGGTTGTTCGCGACGCATGTGATGCCGCGGCTGCGCTGAAGCGAGGAGTACGGGGAATGAAGACGCTCAAGAAGATCATGGTCGGCCTGGCCGTCCTGCTGCTGGTGGCACTGGCCGGACTGGAGGTCTATACACGCCTGCCGGCCGGTTTTGCGGTTCCCGAACTGGGCGCGCCGGCGGACGCCACCGCCCTGGTGATCCTGTTCCATGGCAGCGGTGGGCGTGAGGAACCAACGCTGAAAGCGGTGGAGCAGCGCTTCCGGCAGCTGGCTGCGGCGGAGCCGGGCACCGCGGTGATCCGCTTCATCTGGTCGCCCTGGGCCGACAACCTGCTGCGCGCCTGGAAGGCGGGCCAGCACGTGGGTGCGGAACTGGGTCACCAGGTCGCCAGCCTCCATGGCCTGCGCTACATCCACCTCGTCGGCCACAGCGCCGGGGCCTACCCGATGGATGCCTTCTGCCGCGCGTATCGCGCGGCCGCGAAGCAGCCGGCGCGCATCGACATGACCTTCCTCGATCCCATCGGTATCGCCGGCCTGTTCGATGCCAGCTGGGGCGCGCGTAACCACGGCGCCTGTGCCGACTATGCCGAGGTTTTCATCAACAGCGATGATCCGGTGCGCGGCACCAACGAGCCGCTGCAGCAGGCCTGGAACATCGACGTGACGCAGGCCGCCAGCCGCCAGGACTATCGCTGGGGCGGGCACCGCTGGCCGGTGCAGTATTACCTCGACCAGCTCAGCGCCGCCGACCTCGACCCGGGCGCGCAGGGCCAGGCGGGCCGGCCGCGCGGTGCCATCGACAGGCGCTGAGGCGCGCACCGGCGGTTCAGCGACCGCGCAGTACCTTCTTCAGTTCGCGCGCCACGGCGTCCGCCAGTGGCGCATCCTCCTGCGACAGCCCGCGCACCGAGAGGAATACCCGGCTGGTGATGGGAATCTCCGTCCACTGTTCGCTGGCACCGGGCGCCAGGCGCCGGCCGCTCATCGCCGGCCGCAGCTCTAGTTCACGCAGCAGGCGCCCGAGTTCAGCGAGGATTTCGGCCGGATTGGCGGGCGGCGCGCCTGCTGACGGCGCTGCCATCGCCGCCGTCGGGGCAGCATCCGTCGTGGCCGCTTCGCCTGGGATACCGGATGCCGCTGGTGGCTGCGCGGCCGGAGCCGGCGTGCCTGTGCGCTGGCGGATACCCGCATCGGCCAGCCCGTAGCTGCGGCGCGGGCCGGAGGGACCGAGCAGGCCCGGCACGGGCCGTGGGGCTGGCGTGGTGGTTTCCGTCGCCGCGGTCGTGGCTGCTGTGGGCGCGATCACCGTTGCCGCGGGAGGCGCGACCGGAACCGGCGCAGCGGGAGCCACGGTAGCTGCGGGGCCGGCATCGGACTGGGCCAGCCGCTCGAGCAGCGGCGCGAGGTCTTCCATCGGCATGCCGCGCTCGACCAGCACGCCCACCTGGGCCGGCTCGAGCATCCCGAGCAGGGCGCCGATCTCGCGCAGCGTCACGGTGCCGCAGCGACCCTGGTCCTGCATGTCCTTGAAGCCGCGGATGAACCGCAGGCGCAACAGCGCATCCTGCGAGTACCGCGTGTTGGGCCCGCGGCGCCCGGCGCGGGGCACGAGGCCCTGCTGGAGGTAGTAGACGATGGTGCGCCGGTCGAAGCCCGAAATGGCCTGCATCTCGGTGATCGAATAGGTACGCGTGGCCAACATGTTGATAACGTAGGCCCGTGTATAGAGTGTGTCAAGACATGGTCATATATGAACTGACCATAAACTGACAATAAGTGATCATATTGGGACGAGCGGCCGGACCGCTGGCAGTGCAGGCCCGGTCAGGCCGGGTTCACCATCGAGAGGAATTCCTCGAACTTGCCGGACGGCCCCCGTGGGATTTCCGGCACCGCGCGGATGATGACTTCATAGGGATGGCCGAGCAGGCGGCACACGAGGTCGCGCAGGCGCTGCTCGTCGGTCGTATCGAGTTCGCGCCCGAGGACCAGCCGCAGCTCGATGCTGCCGGGCGCGGTCTGCACGTACTGGAACTGGCGGATGCCGGGCACCTCGCGGATCTTCGCCAGCGCCGGCGGCCAGAAGCGTCGGCCATCCGGCGTGAGTGCGAGGTTGCGCACGCGGCCGAGGACCTGGCCGATCACCGGATGGGCGCGCCCGCAGGGACAGGCATCGCCGATGCGCGCGTAGTCGCCGATGTCGTAGCGGATCAGCGGCATTGCCAGGTTGTGCAGCGCGGTCAGCACCACGCGGCCCATCTCACCCGCGTCGCAGGCGCGCCCGGCATCGTCGAGGATCTCCACGAGGATGGTCTCCGACTGCACATGCAGCCGGTCCTCCTGGCAACGGAAGGCGATATTGCCCACTTCGTTCGCCGAATAAACGTCGGCAACGCGCACGCCCCAGTCCGCTGCCAGCCGCGCCGCGAGCCCGGCATCCACCGGCTCGGACATCAACCGGACCTCTTCCAGCGCGGGCGTGCGCCCCCCCGGGCCGAGTTCCTCGAGCAGCGCCGCGGCAAGGCTTGGATAGGTCAGCAGGTAGTGCGGGTCGAAGCGGCGCAGCCAGTCGATCTGTTCACCCAGCGGCGAGCCGATGTGGATCACGGATGCGCGGCCGGTGCGCCAGAGTGCGGCCGTGGGCGGGCCCCAGTCCGGCTGGTTCCTGCCGCCGGCCACGGCCTGTGCCCGGGTGAGGCTGCGGATGATGCCGAGGCGCTTGCCGAAATCGCGCTGGCGCCAGAGATGTTCGCGCACGGTGAGCGCATCCCAGGCGAGCCGCGTCACCGTCGTGGTCTTCACTTCGACGGGGATGCCCACCGATCCGGAGGTCCGCGTGGTGCCGAGTGGCAGATGCGCAGCCGGCAGGTGGCGTGCGGTGAGCAGGGCCGCGTGCTCGCGCAGTTCGCCCTTGGCAAGCAGGGGCACCTGCGCCCAGCGTGTCGCGAAACCGCCGGCTCCAGAGTCGAGCGCTGCCAGCAGCGGCCGGATCCAGTCGGCACGCTCGTACCAGGGAACATGCTTGGCGGCCGTGCGCAGCAACTGCGCGAGTTGCCGGCGCTGGCCTGCGGCCAGTGCTTCTGCGCTCCAGTGTTGCGAGGCCTGCAGGCCATCCACGGCCTGGCGCAAGGTCGCGCCCCTGGCGCCGATGAACGCGGGCCAGGGACCGGTGCTGTCGCCAGTCACCATGGCCGTCGCCGCGTCGGCCTCAGAGATGGCCGATGACCTGGTCCACCTCGCCGGGGCTGCCGATGATCACCGCCGTGCGCTGGTGGATACCGGTCGGCTGCTCGTCGAGGATGCGGCGTCCCGGCGCCGACAGCGCCTTGCCGCCCGCCTGCTCGACCAGCATGGCCATGGGGTTGGCCTCGTACATCAGGCGCAGCTTGCCCTGCGGCGCCTTGCTGGTCGGCGGGTAGAGGAACACCCCGCCCTTGAGCAGGATGCGGTGCACGTCGGCCACCATGGCACCGGCGTAGCGGCTGGAGTAGCCATTGCGCTGCGCATGGTCGAGGTAGGCCTGGTAGCCGGCCGGAAAGGCCAGCCGGTTGCCTTCGTTGACCGAGTAGCTCTTCGCGGTGGCCGGGATGCGCAGGCCCTGCTCGACGCGCACGAAGGCGCCGATGGCGGGATCGAGCACGAACATGTCCGTGCCCCGGCCGATGCTCAGCGTGAACACCGTCGAGGGGCCGTAGAGGATGTAGCCGGCCGCCACCTGCCGGCTGCCCGGCTGCAGCAGCGAATCCTCGGCCCGCGTGGCGCGCCGGTCGTGGCGCAGGATGCTGAAGATGGTGCCCACCGCGCCGCAGACGTCGAGGTTGGAGGAGCCGTCGAGCGGATCGAAGAGCACGCAGTACTTGCGCTCGCCCTCCTTCTCGGTGCGCAGGATCACCGGCTCCTCGTTTTCCTCCGAGGCGACGATGGCCACACCCTCGCGCCCGCCCAGGGTGCGCAGCAGGATCTCGTTGGCAATGACGTCGAGCTTCTGCTGCTGCTCGCCCTGCACGTTGCCGGTGCCGACTGCGCCGAGTACGTCGGCGAGGCGGGCGCGACGCACCTGGGCGGCGATCATCTTGGCGGAGATCGACAGCGCCGAGAGGATCCAGGACAGCGTCCCGGTGGCCTCCGGGTAATGCGACTGCTGGGCGAGGATGTGCCCCTGCAGGGTGACGAGGTCGCCTACGACAGGCGTCGGGCCCGGGGTGCTCGACATGGCTTGCTAACGCTCGCGGGGAAACGGGGCGCCTAGCTTGCCATGGCGCCGGCAACCGCGCGAGCCGCTCAGCGCCAGCGATCCTCCGCGTCCAGGAAGCGCTTGGCGTCCTTGAGGTCCTTCGGCAGGTACTTGCTGAACAGCCCCGGTGCCTGGCGTGGCTGGTAGGCTGCGAAGGCATCCGCATACAGCGCGTAATGCAGGTCGGGGATGCTGTGCGTGGCGCGATACTGCGCCAGCGGCAGGCGCGCGATCACATCCTGCTCGAACTTCGAGCCGGCGCTCGCCAGCGCCTCGCCACGGGGACCGTAGATCGCCGTGCCGCCGGAGCGGCCGTTGGCGTCGTCCATGAAATGCGGGTTGTCGGGCGAGACCGCGTTGTTGACGATCACCGAGTAGACCCGGTTGTAGCGCGACACCATCTGGATGTCCTCAGGCTCGAAGCCGCCCGAGGCGGTGCGCAGCAGGATCTCCGCGCCCTTCAGTGCCATGACGCGGAAGATCTCCGGCTCCATCTGCGTGGAGGAGGTGGCGAGGTTGCCGATGTCGGTGCGGTGCACCGGTACCAGCGCATCGACGCCGTACATCTCGACGAAGCGGTCGAGCACGTTGTACACGGTGGTAGTGACCAGCTCGAAATCCGGGAACACGCCGACGATGTTGCGCGCCTTCCAGTCACGTGCCACCAGCTTGCCGTCCGGGCCGATGATCGAAGTGACGGACAGTACGTGGCCGGGCCAGTCGCGGTCACGGGCATAGGCGCCGAACTGGATGTAGCAGCCGTACTCCTTCGCCTTGGCGCCCAGTGCTTCGGTCTGTTCGCCCGGGAGGTCGATCGACAGGCGCTCGAGCTCGGCACGGTCCCAGGGGTTCCAGCCCTGCAGCGGGAACTCGTGGAAGCACAGCAGGTCCTTGCGCCCGCCGTAGAACTGGGTCTTGTCGATCAGGTCGATCATGTGCGCAAGGTTTTCGCGGATGCCCTTGGCCGGCGACTGGCCATCCACCGAGCGGATGCGCGACTGCACCGCGGAGACCACCACGCTGTCCCGGCGCAGCGGCACGCGCGCGTAGTTGCGGCCGTTGGCGGGCACCGATACGCCTGCTTTCGCTGTGGGAGCCGCCGCATTCGCGGCAGCGCCGGCGGTTCCGGCGGCACTGGCGGCACCGGCCGCAGCGGCGGCGAGGAACAGGCGGCGGGAAAGCGCGTTGTCTGACGTCATGGGCAGGGTCCTCCGGTATGGGTGTTTGGCGATGCCGCAGCCAGCCGGCATCGCAGCTTGCTCTGTTGATCGACATAGGCCCTGGCCCTGGCCTCGAGCGCCGGCGACCGCAGGCCGAGTTGCTGCGCCTCGGCCAGCGCGCTGTCCCAGTCGGCACCTTCATCCAGCACGCGCCAGGGCAGCCACACGGCGGCGACGCGATTGCCGGAAGCGCAATGAAACAGCAGTGGTCGTGGTGACTCGCGCAGCAGCGCGCGTACTTCATCGAAAACGGTGTCGGTGAGCTCGTCCGGCCCGGACCAGGGCAGGCTGATGTACTCGAGCCCCAGGCGCGCCGCCTCGGCGGGCTCGTCGAAGCCGGCCGGTTCGCTGGCATGGCGCAGGTTGATGACCCGGTGGATTCCCTCGCCGCGCGCGAGGGCGAGATCGGCGGCCGTCGGCTGGCCGGCCACGAGAATGCCGCCGATTTCATGGACGGCAATGGAGCCGAGCGACCGGTTGTGCACGCTGGCGTCCTGTGCGCTGGCCAGGCCTGGCCAGGTGGCAGCTGCCAGCAGCACGGCGCCCAGCAGTGATGCCAGCCGGCCCATCGCTCAGTCCCGCAACGCCGGCAGCGGCTGTCCCTGCGGCACGAACAGCAGCGACACGCCGTTGTTGCAGTAGCGCTGGCCGGTGGGGGCGGGGCCATCGTCAAAGACATGGCCCTGGTGGCCGCCGCAGCGCGCGCAGTGGTACTCGGTGCGCGGTACGCCGAGCTTGAAGTCCAGCTGCGTGGCGATGCGTGCCGGATCGATGGGCCGGAAGAAGCTCGGCCAGCCCGTGCCACTGTCGAACTTGGCGTCCGCCTCGAACAGCGGCAGGTAGCAGGCTGCGCAGATGAAGGTGCCGGCCTGTTTCACGTCGTTCAGCGGGCTGGTCCACGGCGCCTCGGTGCCATCCTGGAACAGTACCCGCAGGCGCGCGGCATCGAGGATGCCTGCCCATTCGGACAGCGGCTTGCGCAGCGGCCCGGGCGGTTCGCCCATCACTGCAGGGTCTCGCTGGTGGCGATGCCGTCCAGCACCTGGAGAATCGCTTCCGGCGGCTGGGCGCCGGATAGTGCCTCGCGGCCATCGAAGATGAAGAAGGGCACGCCGCTCACACCGGCCTGGCGCGCCTGCTCGACGAGGCTGCGCACCGTGTCCTCGTCGGTGCCCTCGCGTAGCGCGCTGAGGACCTCGGCGGCGTTCATGCCGACCTCGCTGGCGATACCGGCCAGCACCACCGGGTTGCCGATGTCCTCGCCGCGCACGTGGTGTGCATGAAACAGCTTCTCGGCCAGCAGGTTCTGGTCCACGCCGGCGGAGCGCGAGGCCCAGTACATCAGCACGTGGGCGGAAAGCGTGTTTGGCGCGCGTGCGCCGGGTGGCATGTCGAAGGCGATGCCCTCGTCCGCGCCGAGCGCCTGCATCTTTTCGCGGATCTGCCGTGCGCGCTCGGCACCGAAGATGCTGGCATGGTGCTCCGCGCGGTCGCGGCCCTCGCGTGGCATGTCGGGGCTGAGCTGGTACGGGAACCATGTGACTTCCACCGCGAGGTCCGGGCGTGCGGCCAGCGCCTTCTCCAGGCGTCGCTTGCCGATGTAGCACCAGGGACAGACGATGTCGGAGACGATCTGGATGGCGATGGGCCGGGTCATCACGGGCGTCCTGGCTGGGCTGGCTGGCAGGGGCCCATGGTAACCCATGATCCGGCAGTGGGCCTTATGCTAGCGTCCGCCCCGGAGCGCAGGCCTTGATCCCGATCCGCGACGACAATCCGCATTTCCTTACGCCCTATGCGACCTGGGCCATCGTCGGCCTCAACGTGCTCGCCTGGGTGCTGGTGGAGGGCTTCGGCCGCGAGCCGGCGCTGTCGCGGTCGGTGTGCACCCTGGGGCTGGTGCCCGGGGAATTGCTGCAGACCGTCGCCGCCGGCACGCGCGTGCAGCTCGGGCCGGACAGCTGGTGCGTGGTGACCGGTGCGGCGGACTGGCTGACGGTAATCAGCCACATGTTCCTGCATGGCAGCTGGATGCACATCATCGGCAACATGTGGTTCCTGTGGATCTTCGGCAATAACGTCGAGGACTCCATGGGACATCTGCGCTTCGCGTTCTTCTATGTCCTCTGTGGCCTTGCCGCCGCCGGCCTGCAGGTGCTCTCCAGCCCGGGCTCGCCCATTCCCATGGTCGGCGCCTCGGGCGCCATCGGTGGCGTGATGGGCGCCTACGTGATGCTCTACCCGCGGGTCCGCGTGGAAATGCTGTTCTGGCTCGGCTTCTACGTGACCACCTTCGCCATTCCGGCCTACTGGATGCTCGGCTACTGGTTCCTGGTGCAACTGCTCGGTGGCGTCGGCTCGCTCGGTGGCAGCGGTGGTGGTGTCGCCTTCTGGGCGCATGTCGGTGGCTTCGTGGCCGGCGCCCTGCTGGTGCTGCTGTTCCGTGACCCCGTGCTGCTGGCGCGCCACCCGCGGCATGGCTGGCGCCGGCCCGCGGACAGCGGCGGGCACTGACCGGGCGCCAGCCACCGGCTACCCGTACACTGCGCGGAAATCCTGGAGGACATGGCCATGTGCAGATCATCGTTGACCGTCGTCGCCGCGGGCCTCGCGGCCCTGCTGGCCAGTGCCGTGGCCGGCGCTCAGGGGCGCCCGGGCGGCGCACCGCCCGCCGCGGAGGCGCCGCCGCCGGCAGTGCTGATCCGCAATGTCAGCGTCTGGGACGGTGTCGCCGATCGCGCCACGCCCGGGCAGAGCGTGCTGGTCGAGGGGCACCTGATCCGCCGCATCGCCGCCGCGATCGAGGCGCCGGCCGGGGCCACCGTCATCGACGGCGGCGGCCGCCTGCTGATGCCGGGCATCATCGATGCGCACACCCACCTGGCACTGCCCATGGACCGGCCGTTCCGCGAGGACCCGGGCTACGTCGATGCACTATCGCTGCAGGCCGCGCGCATCGTGCTGATGCATGGCTGGACCACGGTGCGTGACCTCGGCGGCCCCTCGCAGGGACTGGCGCGGGCGATCGCCGAGGGCATCGCCGAGGGGCCGCGGGTGTACACCTCGGCGGCCTTCATTTCGCAGACCAGCGGCCATGGGGATTTCCGCGACCTGACCGAGCGCCATCCGAATGGCGGCGGCGTGCCCGATGCCTTCGAGCACCGCTATGCGCTACTCGCCGATGGTCCGGCCGAGGTGCGTCGCGCGGTGCGCGAGTCGCTGCGCCAGGGCGCGACGGCCATCAAGATGATGGCGGGCGGCGGCATCTCCTCGCAGTACGATCCCATCGACACCACGCAGTTCAGCCTCGAGGAAATGCGCGCGGCGGTGGAGTCGGCCGCCGACTGGGGCACCTACGTGGCGGTGCATGCCTACACCGACGCCGCGGTCAACCGCGCGCTCGATGCCGGCGTCAAGGTCATCGAGCACGGGCACCTGATCTCCGAGGCGACGCTGAAGCGCATCAAGGCCGAGGGCGCCTACCTCTCCTCGCAGTCCTTCGGCGCCGCGCGCCGCTATGCCGCGCGGGCCGCCGACACCGAGCGTGGCCGCAAGGGCGCGCAGGTGATCGCCGGTGTCGACAACCTGATGGGCAATGCGAAGAAGCTCGGTATCCCGGTGGCCTTCGGCACCGATGCCTTCGGCTCGATGCGCGCCTACGAGGCCGGTCCCAGCGAATTCGGTTACCGGCTGCGCTGGTTCACTTCGCTGGAGATCCTGAAGCAGGCGACCAGCATCAACGCGAAGCTGCTGGCGCTGACCGGGCCGCGCAATCCGTACCAGGAAGGGCCGCTGGGCGTCATCCGGGAGGGGGCCTACGCCGACCTGCTGGTGGTGGAGGGCGATCCGCTGGCGGACGTGCGGCTGCTGGAGGACCCGGCGAAAAACGTCAGGCTGATCATGAAGGACGGGAAGCTATATAAGCAGACACTGTAGGCGGCCAGCGGCGCTGCAGCGCAATAGCGCCGGGCGCCCCTGCCGCCGGGCCGACGGGGGCATTGCCGGCCGGAACGCCGGGCGTATACTCAAATCGCGATCGCGAAGGAGAATAACGATGAAAAACCTCGCTCGCGTATTTGCGTTCCTGTCCCCCCTGCTGGCCGTCGCGCCAGCGCCAGCGGCGATCTACAACGGCGTCGACTTCCCGCAGGGTGCGGCTTCATTTGCTGACCAGGTGGTGAGCTTCACGCCCGGCGCGGGTCCAGCCGCGGCATTCCTCGATGCCAACAATGCGCTGGGCGTGCCAGACGTGAACACGACCAACGGCCTGGCCTGTTTCAGCGCACCCAGCACGACGAACTGCAAGTTCACCTCGCTGGGTGATGCCGGCGTGCTGGTGCTGCGGTTCACGGACAACCTGTTGTCCGGCAGCAGCGCATCGGGCAGCGTGACCGGCACCGGCGACGGTTTCGACGATCTGTACCTGGTGGAGGTCGGCGTGTCCGAGGCCACGACGCTGGACATCAGCAGCGATGGCAACACCTGGTTCAACGTCGGCAGCATCACCGGTGGAGCCGGTGGCAGCATCGGTGTCTTCACCTACGGGTTCGACATCGACCGGCTGGGCTTCGGTACCACGGATCTCTTCACCTACGTGCGCATCACCGATGTCGTCACGGGTGATCCGGAGACCAGCCCGCAGGGTGCCGATATCGATGCCGTCGGTGCGATCCAGACGGCCGTACCCGCACCGGGCGCCATCTGGCTGCTGCCTGCCGGTGCAGTCCTGATGCGCTGGGCGAGGCGCCGGCGCGGCGACGCGCAGCCAGTCGCCTGATCCCGACCTGATCGCGGGCCGGCCAGGCGCTTGCCTGGCCGGCCGGATGTTCCAGAGTTACTTCGCCAGTCCCTCGGCCTTCATCGCCGCCTGGACCTTCGGCCGCGCACCGACGCGAGCGTGCAGCGCCTTGAGTCCCGGCCACTGGCCAATGTCGACACCGGCGGCCGGGCCCCAGCCGAGGATGGTGAACAGATAGGCATCGGCGACCGTGAAGCGCTCGCCGAGGAGGAAGGGCTTGTCGCCCAGCGCCTGCTCGGCGTAGGCCAGGCGCCGCTGCAGGTTCGCCTTCGCCATGTCCTTCATCTGCGCCGTGGCGGCCGGATTGAAGAACGGCGAGAAGTTCTTGTGGATCTCGGAGTTGATGTAGCCCAGCCATTCCAGCAGCCGGTAGCGCTGCAGGTCACCGGCGGGCGGTGCCAGGCCCGAGGCCGGATTGCGGTCGGCGATGTATTGCAGCACCGCCGTGCCCTCGGTGAGCAGCTGGCCGTCGTCCAATGCCAGGGCGGGCACGTAGCCCTTGGGGTTGATGACGTTGAAGTCGTTGCCGTCGGCCGTCTTCTTGTCGCGGCCGACCCTGACCGCTTCGAAGGGCAGGCCGGCCTCGAGCAGGGCAATGTGCGAGGCCAGCGAGCAGGCGCCGGGGCTGTAGTAGAGCTTCATATTGTTCTCCTTTCCGACTGCAGCTCAGATGGGGGCTGGCGCTGCATGTTTCAAGGCCTGGCCTCAGCGGGCGGACGGGCAGGCCAGCAGGGCACCGAGGAACAGCAGCCAGGAGAGCCCCTCGTTGCGCAGCTCCGAGAGCTGGACCGGCGTGATGCCCTCGAGGCCGATGCCGAGCAGGCGCACCGCGACCACGCAGGCATTGATGATCACCAGCACCAGCAGGCACTGGCGCAGCCATGCAGGCCGCAGCAGGCCGCCGGCGGCGAACAGCGCCATCGACAGGAACAGCGCACCCGGCCCGGCGCGCAGGAAGTTGACGGACTCCGGGGCGCCGGAAGCGCCGATGCCGAAGTGCGCGATGTGTTCCAGTGGCTCGGCGATGTAGAGCCAGCTGCCAAAGCTGAAGATCAGCAGCGCGTAGGCCATGACCAGGCGGGCGAACCAGAGACGTGTGCTTTCCATGTTCGGTTTTCCGCGGCAGCTCGATGGTCAGGCATTGTAGTGCCCGCGGCGCGGAACGCCGCCGGCACTACAATGCCGCCATGAGCCGCGCGCCGCGCCTGCAACCCTTCGCCCCGCTGTTCGGGCTGCTGCTGCTGGCGGCGGGCAGCTATCTCGGGTGGGCCGCGAGGTTCATGGTGATCGAGCCGCAGTCGCTGCACACGCTGTGCGAAGCGGCGGCCCCGCCGGCGTTGTGCGCGGTCCGTGATGCGCTGATCGTGCTGACGTTCCCGCCCCACTACGGCCAGGCGGGTTTGGCGCTCGCGGTGCTGGCCTGGTTTACGCGGCGCCGTACCGCCGCGGGATTCGCGGCCGCCGCGCTCTTCGTCGGTGGCGCCGGCCTGTACCTCTACGACCCCGCCTGGTCGGTCCCGGCCGTGCTGGCGGCGCTGCTGCGCCTGCCGCGGATCGGGGAGGAGCCGCCGGACCCGCGCGAGTTCAGCGCCTAGTGTTCGCGCCGGCGCCGCAAGGCACCGGTGCACCGTGGCCGAGTCGCGCCACTTCCTGGCACAGCGCGCCGCCCCAGGGCAGCGCCAGCAGCAGGCAGACCGCGAACCAGGCGAGCGACTCGGGGTTCGTGGGCTCCAGTTGCCAGAGCCCGCAGCTCAGCAGCATCACGGCCAGCCATGCGGCTTCCCGCTGGTCGTTGCCGGCGTGCCCGGCCAGGCGGATCGCCAGTGCCAGCGCGGGCAGGGCGAAGGCGGCGATGGGGATGTCGGTATGGCGCGGTTCGACGGCGAGCATGATCGTGATCCATGCAGCTGCCAGCATCACCAGGCCGGCGAAGGCGCCGAGGCGCAGCGAAGGATCACGCAGCAGCGCCAGCGGGCGGGCGAGCGCCGCGGTTACCGTCGCGAGGCTGGCGGCCGGCGCGGGAGGCTGGGCATCGGACGACAGCATCCCGCGCAGCGAGCCGACGGCAGCGAGTGTTGCCGCGGCCGCCAGCCCGGCGCCGATCCAGCCGCTGACGCTGCGTGCGGTGACCTGCGCTGCTTCCCACTGGAACACGAGCGCGAAGGCGCCGGCCAGCGATACGGTGGTCCAGGCCAGCCAGCCCGCCGCGCGCGGCCGGACAGGCAGGCCCGAGGCGAGCAGCAGCGCGAACAGCAGGCCGGTCGCGGCGGCTTCGCCACGCCACCGCGGGTGGTTGGAGACCGGGCCCTGCAGTGCGAACTTGGGCTGGCGATACTCGTCGAGCAGGCCCCAGTAGCCGCCGACGGTGCCCTCGGCCGCACGCTTCCAGGGCTGGTCGATGGCCTCGATGAGGTTGTAGCGGATGCCGCGGGCGGCTGCTTCGGCGGCGAAGCCGCGCAGGAACCGCGCTTCGTTGAGCAGTGTCGGGCGGCCCGGGCCGCGCTGGCGGCCAGCCGATGGCCAGCCGGTCTCGCCGATCATCACCTCGCGGCCGGGCCAGTGCGCGACGAAGCGGTCATGGACCAGGAATACCTGCGCAACCGAGGCAGCGGCCGACGGCGGCTGCGGCTCGTCCCAGTACGGCAGGATATGGATCAGCAGCAGATCGGCGGCCCTGGCCACCTCCGGTGCCTCGTCGATGAAATGCGCCACGTCGGCGTAGCCCACCGGCACCGGGCTCGCGGCGCGCACCTCGCGGATCAGTTCCGCAAGTTTTCCGGGGCTCATTTCCCGGCGCAGCAGCACCTCGTTGCCGACGACGATGGCGCTGATGGTCGCGGGATGCGCGCGCGCCAGTTGCAGGGCGGCGGCGACCTCGCGCTCGTTCTGCTCCAGGTTCGAGCCGATCCAGGCACCCAGCAGCACCTGCATGCCGAGTTTCTCCGCCGCCCGGATGACGTCTGGCGTGGTGCCGATGGGCGTGTAGACCCGCAGGCAGTTCGTGTATGACTGCAGCTGGCGCAGGTCGGCGTCGATACGCGCCGGCGACACCCAGCCCGGCGTGCGGGTGGTGCGCGAGCCGGGCTCGAAGGGCGTGTAGGACAGGCAGTCCAGGCGGCCGCCCGGTACTCCAGGTAGCACCACCGGGGCACCGAGCCAGCGCCAGAACATCAGTATCGCCGCAGCCCCCAGCGCCAGCGCAAGAAAAACCGGTGTAACGGTGCCGGTGTTACGGTTACGGGTCATTGACGGTGCCGGTGTTACGGTTACGGAAAGTTGGTTACCCGCTGAAAGTACAGCGTCAGGCGGCCCGGACTTTCCGTAACCGTAACACCGGCACCGTCATCTTGCGCGCAGGGCGCGCATGCCGTTGAGCGTCACCAGCATGGTGGCGCCGACGTCGGCGAGCACGGCCATCCACAGCGTGGTGATGCCGGGCACCGCCAGCAACAGCACGACGAGCTTGAGCCCGAGGCTGAGGGCGATGTTCTGCTTTACCAGCGTGCGTGACCGGCGCGCGATGCGCAGGGCCATCGGCACATGCGACAGGTCGTCCTGCATCAGCACCACGTCGGCGGTTTCCATCGCCTGGGCGGTGCCGGCGCCCATGGCGATGCCGATGTCGGCGCGGGCGAGCGCCGGGGCGTCGTTGATGCCGTCGCCGACCATGGCGACCACGCCGTAGCGCTGGTGCAGCTCCTCGATGGCGCGCAGCTTGTCCTCGGGGAGCAGGCCGGCGCGCACCTCGGCGATGTTGCCGACGCGCTCGGCGACACGGGCGGCGGCTTGCGGGTTGTCGCCGGTGAGCATGGCGGCTGCGACCGGCGGGTTCGCGGCCTGCAGTTCGGCGAGTGCGACGCGGCTGGCGTCGCGGACCTCGTCCTGCACGCCGATGAAGCCCACCACCGCATCGTCGCGCGCCACGAACATCACCGTCTGGCCGGCGTCGCGCGCGCCGGCGGCACGCTGCGACAACGGTGCCTCGATGGCGCCTGGCGTCGTGAACAGCGCATCGCTGCCGACCGCAACCTTCATGCCATTGCCCAGCTCGCCGCTGATGCCGCGGCCGGCGTGGGCCATGACGGCGGAGGCCTGGTAGCGGTGCTGGATCTGGCGGGAGGACGCTGCCGCCATGATGGCATGCGCGACCGGGTGCTCGGAGGCACGCTCGACGCTGGCGGCCAGGGCGACGACGTCCTCGCAGCGTTCGCAGTCGTTCGCGCTGTCCTCGTGGTGATCGCAGTCACCGCCGCGCACGGCGGTGACCTGCGGACGGCCGTAAGTCAGCGTGCCGGTCTTGTCGAAAGCCACGGCGCGCACGTCGGCGAGCCGGTCGAGCTGGGCGCCGCCCTTCACCAGCACCCCGAGGTTGGCGAGCCGGGTCAGGCTGCTCACCACAGTGACGGGAATGCTGATCACCAGCGCGCAGGGGCAGGCGATGATCAGCAGCGCGAGGCCGCGGTATAGCCAGCCGTGGCTGCCATCGGCGCCGTCGAGCAGCGGCTGGCCGAGCAGCATCACCGGAATGGCCACCACCAGCGCGGCGAGCAGCACCACCGCCGGCGTGTAGTAGCGCGCGAAGCGGTCGATGAAGCGCTCGGCCGGGCTGCGCTGCGCCTGGGCCTGTTCCACCAGCCGGGCGATACGCGCGATGGTGGCATCACCTGCCGCGCGGCTGACGCGGATCTCGAGCGCACCCTCGCCGTTGACGGTGCCGGCCATCACCTCATCGCCCGCGGCCCGGGGCACGGGCATGCTTTCGCCGGTCACAGCGGCCTGGTTGACCGAAGAAGTGCCGCGGATGATCACGCCATCGACCGGAATGCGCTGGCCGGGTCGCACCAGAACCGTCTCGCCGACCTGGACCTCGGCGACCGGCACCACGACCTGGTGATAGTGGACGTCGTCGGCGGAGTGGTCGTGGGCCGTTGCTGCAGCCGGTGCCGGCCCATGATCATGCGCATCACCGTGGGCATGATCGTGGTCATGGTCATGGTCATGGTCATGGTCGTGCCCGTGCCCATGATCGTTATGGTGCTCATGGCCACAGCCGGAATGCTCGTGCCTTTCGTGCTGGTGTTCCGCGTGACCATGCGCATGGGCGGCGTGGGCATGGCCGCCGTGTTCGTGATCGTGCTCATGCTCAGGCTCATGCCCGTGCCCGTGGTCGTGATCGCAGCCGGCGTGTACGTGCTCCTCGTCATGGCCTGCATGACCGTGATGATCGTGATGCTCCTCCTGCCCATGGCCGCCGCGGTGTTCGCGGAGCACGGTGGCCTCCTGGGGCTGCAGGGACATCAGGCTGCGCAGCGAGCTGCGGGCGCGTTCGGCGCTGTAGGCCTCCAGTGCTTCGCCGAGCGTATAGAGAAGGATGACGGTCACGGCCTCGCCGGTCTCGCCGATGCCCAGTGCACCGATCGCCGCCACCGCCATCAGCAGGTCGATGGTCATGTGCCGCGCGAACAGCAGCGCCCGCAGTCCCTTGAGGAACACCGGCACGCCAGTGACGACGACGGCGCAGGCGAACAGCAGGTCCAGGGCCGCGAAGCCGAGCAGGGACGGGGCCTGGGCCAGCAGCGGAATGCCGGCAAACACCAGGCCAGCGACCACCAGCGCCATCCGCAGCGTGCGCTGCGACCAGAGAAAACGCAGGAACCCCGCTGCACCACGTGGCGCCTCCGTCTGCGGTACCTGCGCCTGCGGCGTGTCGCCCTGCAGGCGGTAGCCGAGTTCCCGCAGGCGTTGCTCGACCTGTTCCAGAGTCGCCGCACCCTGCAGTTCCATGGATTCGGTGGTGAAGCTCACCGATACCGCGGTCACGCCCGGCAGCTGGCGCATGCTGTTCTCGATGGTCATGGCGCAGCTGCCGCAGTCCATGCCGGCGATTTTCACGCGCAGGCTGGAACCCGGGGATGAGGTGGCGGCGATGGCCTGGCTCATGGCGACGTGCTTCCTGCGGCCCGAAGGGAGGCCGCCTTCCAGCCATGATCCACCTTGCACCCGGCTTCAAGGTCAAGGGATGGTGCCGGTGTTACGGTTTCGGAAAGTCGCCTCCACGGAAAATATGTCAGGCACCTTTTTGCTAGCATTTCGGGATGCGCCAGCGGTTCCATGAGTTCCTGCCCCGGACGAGCCACGACGACGTGGCGCGGCAGGAGTTCGTGAAGTCCCTGCGTGGCTTCCTGTCGAGCCGGGTGATGCCGGGCAACCAGGCGATCTTTTCGCAGCGGGTGGAACCTGCTTTCCGGGCGGCCCAGGGCCGGCCGCCGGCCGACCGGGCCGAGGTGCGCCGGCTGATGACGGCGGAGCCCTATTACCGGTTCTGGAGTGCGATGCAGCGGCGCAGCCAGGAACTGATGTGGGAGTCGGTCATCCTGCCGACGGAGCGCGAGCTGCCGGACCTCGTGCAGCGGGCGCGCGCGCTGGCGGCGAAGCCCGGGCCGGGATCGCTGCGCCTGGACCCACAGATGCCGCTGCCGCGCTACCACACCGAGCAGGACATCCACATCCAGCCCGGTGGCTACCACGCCGAATGGACCGCCGACGACGTCAGCGGCGGGGCGCTCTACGAGGCCGGCCTGCAGATGTACATGGCCGACGCCTGGGGACCCGAGGGCGCGTTCCTCGGTGAGTTGCTGCTGCGCTATCTGCGCCAGCGCTGGCCGGAGTTCCGGCCGCGGCGCATCCTCGACATGGGCTGCGCCGTCGGCAACAGCACCCTGCCCTGGGCGCGGGCATTCCCGGATGCCGAGGTCCACGCCATCGACGTCGCCGCCCCGGTGCTGCGCCATGGCCACGCCCGCGCCCGCTCCCTGGGCGTGCCGGTGCACTTCTCCCAGCAGAACGCCGAGGCGACGGATTTCGAGCCTGGCAGCTTCGACCTCGTGGTCTCCCACATCATGCTGCACGAGACCTCGCTGGTGGCGCTGCCGCGCATCTTCCGCGAGTCGCAGCGCCTGCTGCGCCCGGGTGGGCTCATGCTGCACATGGATATTCCGCGCGGCGACACGCCGTTCCGCCAGTTCATGCACGACTGGGAGTCCTACAACAACAACGAGGGCTTCGCGCGCTTCATGACCGGCCTCGACCTGCGGGGCGTGGCCCTTGAGGGTGGCTGGGCACCGGACAGCGTCGAAGTGGCCCGCACGGTGGCCGGCCTCAACGCCGCGCAGAAGAATTACACCGATGCCGATTACGCTTTCGCCATCGTCGTCGGGCAACGACCATGAGCGAACAGCCTCCACGGATCCCGCGCGTCGCCAAGGGCGAGCGGCCGCAGAATTTTTCCGATCCCGCCATCGACACCCTGCTGGGGGTCGTGATGTCGCTGGTAGCGGAACTCTCCGTGACCCGGGACCGACTCGAGACCCTGGAGCGCCTGCTGGAGAGCCGCGGCGTGCTGGCGCGCGAGGCGATCGAGGCCCATGAGATGACGGCTGCCGAGAAGGCGGAACGGGCCGCGGGCCGCGCGCAGTACCTCGAGCGGGTACTCAGGGCGGTGCGCGCCGAGTTCGAGGACCTCTCGGGCGGCCGCCAGGCGCGTACGGTCGAGGAGATCACGGCCGACCTCGCAGCCAGGAAATTCTGACGGCGACGAGGCGCCGGCTCGCGGCGCCCCGCTCCACATCGATCAGACGTCGAGCTTCCGCGGCAGGTCCGGCGTGGGCTCGCCGCCCATGACGATCTCGCCCTTGCCGAGCTTCGAGTTCCACAGGCCGTAGAGGAAATACACGACGATGCCGCCCAGCAGGTAGCTGGTGAAGAAGTGGCGCGTGTCGCTTTTGGCCATCAGGGACATCAGCAGGAACAGGCACATCAGCGCGCCGAGGATCGGTGTCAGCGGGAACAGCGGCGTGCGGAACGGCCGCTTCAGCTCCGGTGCAGAGATGCGCAGGTACAGCACCGTGATGCAGACGATGGCGAAGGCCGCCAGTGAGCCGACGTTGGTGAGGTCGGCCAGTGCGTCCAGCGACATGAACCCGGCGGCGGATGCGGCCAGCGCTCCGACCATCAGCGTGTTGATCCAGGGCGTGCGGTACTTTGCGTGCACGACCGCCAGTGGCGAGGGCAGCAGGCCGTCGCGCGCCATGGTGTAGAAGATGCGCGTCTGGCCGTAGAGCAGCACCAGCATCACCGAGGACAGGCCGGCGATCGCGCCGATCTTCACCAGAATGGCGAACCAGGGCAGGCCGATCTGGTTCACCGCCTTGGCGATGGGGGCCGGATCATCGAGGTCGGTGTAGGGCACGATGCCGACCAGCACGCCGGCGGTGAGGATGTAGAGCACGGTGCAGATAAGCAGCGAGCCGAGGATACCGATCGGCATGTCGCGCGAGGGATTGCGCGACTCGGCGCCCGCCGTGGACACCGCCTCGAAGCCGATGTAGGCGAAAAAGATGGTGGCGGCGCCGGAGATCAGGCCGCCTACGCCGTAGCGCGAATTGTTCTGCGCGGTGACCACGTCCACCAGGGCCCGCCAGATGTCGGCCCACAGGCCGCGCTCGGTGCCCGGGGGCGGCGCCGGGGTCTCCGGCGGGATCAGCGGCGTCCAGTTCTGCGGGTCCACGTAGAAGATGCCGATGGCGATGAAGGCGATGATCACCGTCAGCTTGATCGCCACCACGATGTTGTTCGCCGTGGCGGACTCCGACACGCCGACCACCAGCAGCGCGGTCACCGCCATGATGGCCAGCACCGCCGGCATGTTCACCAGGCCATGGGCCACCACGGTCCCGCCTTCCTTGATGGGCACGCCTGGCGCCGCCGTGAGTTCCGGCGGCAGGTGCAGGCCGAGGTCGTGCAGCAGGCTGACGAGGTAGCCTGACCAGCCCACCGCCACCGTCGCCGAGGCCAGCCCGTACTCCAGCACCAGCAGCAGCCCCATGACCCAGGCGACGATCTCGCCCATGGATGCATAGGAATAGGAGTAGGCCGAGCCGGAGACCGGCAGCACCGAGGCGAGCTCCGCGTAGCACAGCGCCACGAAGGTGCAGAGCGTGCCGGTGATGAGGAAGGAAATCATGATGCCGGGGCCGGCGAAGTCGGCGGCCGCGCGCCCGGTCAGTACGAAGATGCCGGTGCCGATGATGCAGCCGATGCCGAGCAGGACCAGGTTGAGGGCGCCGAGGCTGCGCTTGAGGTCGCTCTGCTCGAAGTCGGCGTGCATCTGCGCCACCGACTTGCGGATGAACAGGCGGCGGATGCCGGTGACGCGCGGGACGCTGCCGGGTACGGGGGCGTTGGCCATGGGCACTCCTGGTTGCGGCCCGCCGGGCCGTCCTGTACTGGCGCGCAGCCTAGCGAGTCAGGCCGCAGCGCGCAATTGCGCTGTGTCAGGCTTCGGCGGACTCCAGTGCCAGGAACAGCTGGGCGAACAGGAAGGCGTTGGGACCGCGGGCCTGGAACAGGCAACCTTCCTCCGCCTCGGTGACATGCGGCTCCACATGGGCATGGCAATCCGCCTCACTGGCGGCAAGTTGCCGCAGGGCCTGCTCCGCGTCCGGATCACGTCCGGTGAGCAGGATCGAGTAGCCGTCATCCTCGCGCCAGATATGCAGGTGCCGGCCGCGCAACGCGGCGAACACCTTCTCGCGCTCCGGGCCGGCGAGCGAGCAGCCCAGCCGCTGCATCAGCCGGCTGAGCGAGGAGGATGCCTTGTGGTGGGCCTCGTGGCCGCAGACCTGGTCGAGCAGGTCGCGGTACAGGCGGCCGGCCTGGCCGCCGGCCACGCGCCCGACGCGGGCCGTCAGGTCCTCGAGGAAGAACTCCAGTTCGTGGCGCAGCACCAGCATCTCGGTAAGGCGCCGCTCGATGTCGAGGAAGCGCTGCTCGGCGATGTCCATGACATCGCCGCCGGCACCGGCCGCGCCGTCGCCCTGCAGCAGCAGGCGGATGTCGTTCAGCGCGAACCCCAGGCGCTGGGCGCGGCGGATGAAGCGCAGCGTCTGCTCCGCGCTCTGCGGATACAGGCGGTAGCCTGCGGCAGAGCGGCGCTCCGGCACCAGCAGGCCCTCGCGCTCGTAGAAGCGCAGGGTCGAGGTGGAGACGTTGAGACGGCGCGCCAGTGCGCCGATGGTCATGGGCCTGTTGGTCATGGGTGCCTGCCGTTGACATTGAACTATAGTTGAAGGTGTAGGCTGTGTTCCAATGCGGGCCGGCCCCGGTGGCGTGGGTAGCCCGGCTCCAGGGAGAGAGGCATGGTTCTCGGCATCGACAAGCGGCTCATCGTCAGGTCCACCAGCCAGTGGATCGTCGCCGGCATCGGCGTCGGCATCCTCAGCCTGGTGGTCAGCCTGGCCCTTTACTGGCAGCTCGGGTTGCTGATCGACGGCATGGTTCGCGGCGAAGACCTGCTGCCGTCCATGGGGCCGCTGCTGGCCTTCCTCGTCGCCAGCAAGTTCGTGCTGGGCTGGCTGTACCGCACCTCGCAGTACAAGGCCTCGTCGCTCACCAAGCTGGCGATCCGCGACAAGATCTACCAGCACGCGCTGCGTCTCGGGCCCGCCGTGCTCGACAAGAAGCGCACCGGCGAGCTGGTCAACATCGCAGTCGACGGCATGGACTGGATCGAGCTGTTCTACGGCATCTATTTCGTGCAGTTCGTCATCGGCATCGCCACGCCGGTGCTGCTCTGCATCTTCATCGGCTGGGTGGACTGGGTGGTCGGCGTGGCGCTGATCCTCTCCATCCCCATGGTGCCGCTGTTCCTGGGATTGATCTCGAAGCAGTTCCGCAGCGTCAGCGAGCGCTATGCCGAGGTCAACAACGTGCAGAGCGCGCAGTTCCTCGATTCCATCCAGGGCATGTCGACCCTGAAGATGTTCAACCTCGGCAAGGTGCGCGGCGCCGAGATGCATGCCGCCAACGAGCACCAGCGGCGCGAGACCATGAAGCTGCTGCTGGTCAACCAGGTGATGATCCTGTTCGTGGATTTCGGCTTCGCGCTCGGCACCACCACGGTGCTGACCATCGTCGCGCTGCTGCGGCTCGATGCCGGCTTCCTCAGCGCCGGCGAGGTGGTGGCGCTGATTTTCGCCAGCGCCGAGTTCGCCACGCCGCTGACGCTGATCGGCGCCTTCTTCTTCGCCGGCGCCATCGGTCGCGAGTTCGCCCGCAAGATCGTCGCCTTCCTCTCCGAGGAGCCGGGGGTGCAGGATCCGCCGGGAGCCAGCGTGCCGGCTCCGCTTTCCAACCCGGCGCTGCGCCTGCGCGATGTGGTGTTCAGCTACGCCAACGCTGGCAGGCCTGCCGTCAATGGCTGCACGCTCGAGATCCGTCCGGGCGAGACCGTGGCCCTGGTGGGCCACAGCGGTTCGGGCAAGACCACGGTCACCAACCTGGTGCTGCGGACGCTGGCGCCGGCTTCCGGCAGCATCGAACTCGACGGCACACGGGTGGACCAGGTGCCGGCCGACTGGGTCCGCGCCCACCTGGCCCTGGTGCCGCAGGATCCCTACCTGTTCTATGGAACCATCGCCGACAACCTGCGGGTGGCGAAGGCCGATGCCAGCGAGGCTGAGCTCATCGCCGCCTGCAAGGCCGCCAACATCTACGATCACATCAGCTCGCTGCCACAGGGCTTCGACACCCTGGTGGGCGAGCGCGGCCTGTCGCTCTCGGGCGGGCAGGTGCAGCGCCTGGCCATCGCCCGCGCGCTGCTCAAGGATGCGCCGATCATCATCCTCGACGAGCCCACCTCGCAGATCGACCTGGAGACCGAGACCGTGATCCACGAGGCACTCGCCAGGCTCAGCCACAACAAGACCGTGATGCTGATCGCGCACCGGCTGTCCACGGTGGAGAAGGCCGACCGCATCATCGTCATGGGTGACGGCCGGGTGCTGGAGACCGGCAGCCATGCGGAGCTGCTGTCCAGGGGTGGCGTCTACGCGCGCATGGTCGGCACGACGCAGCGCGGCCGGCAGGGAGGCCCGGGTGGCCCGGGCGACGATCCCCACCTGGCGACGGCAGGAGGTGCGGCATGACCCACTGGCAGATCGTCGTCCGGCTGCTGAAGTTCATGAAGCCGCTGAACGGCATCATGGTGCTCTCGACCTTCGCCCGCGCGGTCAAGCTGCTGATGCAGGTGGCGCTGATCGCCTTCGCGGCGGCCGGCGTCTCGATGTACGTCGCCGCGCCGACGTCGGACACCCTGTGGCGTATCGGCGGGATGCTGGCGTTCTATGCCTTCCTGCTGGGCCTGTTCAACTACATCGAGACCTACACCGGCCACTACGTCGCCTTCCGCCTGCTGGCGATGCTGCGCAACGAGTTCTACGACCGCATGGAGCCGCTGGCGCCGGCCGGCACCGCGGAGCTGCGCACCGGCGACGCCGTGTCGCGGGTGATCAACGACTGCGAGCGGGTGGAGCCGTTCTACGCCCATACCATCGCCCCGGCGATCTGTGCACTGGTGGTGCCGGGCATCCTGCTCTGGTACCTGGCGCACTTCCACCACCCGCTGTATGCCTGGACGCTGGCGCCCTTCCTCGCCTTCATGGTGTTCGTGCTGCCGCTGATCACCACCGTGCTCGGCGCGCAGGGCGGCGAGCAGTGGCGTGCGAAGCAGGGGCAGGTCAATGCCTTCCTCACCGACAGCCTGCAGGGCATCCGCGACACCGTGGCCTTCGGCTTCGGCGAGCGGCGCCGCCAGCAGGCCTGGACCATCGGCGAGGACCTCAAGCGCGGGCAGGACCACCTCACGCGCGCCGACGCCTTCCAGCGCGGCTGCACCGAGATGGTGGTGGCCGCTGCCGCGGTGGCCATGGTCTGGGTCAGCTGGGGCCTGGTGCTGGACGGTGCCATCGATCCGCTGCGCACCGTGCCGGTGGTGGTGGCCGTGGCGCTGACCAGCTTCTATGCCACCATCGGCCTCAACAACGTGGTCAACGACTACCGTGTGTCCATCATCTCCGCGCGGCGGTTGTGGGAACTGATGGACCAGCAGCCGGCAGTGACCGATCCGGCGGACGCCGTGCCGGCGACCCTGCAACCGTCGATCGCCCTGCGCAACGTCAGCTTCGCCTACAAGGCGGGGGCGGCGCCGGTGCTGGCCGACATCAGCCTCGACATCCAGCCCGGCCAGCACGTCGCCATCGTCGGCACCAGCGGCGCCGGCAAGAGCACCATCGCCAACCTGCTGCTGCGCTTCTGGGATCCACAGCAGGGCACGGTCGCCATCGGCGGCGTCGACCTGCGCCGCCTGCGCCTCGACGAGCTGCGCAACCTGATCGCCGTGGTCTCGCAGCGCAACTACATCTTCAACAGCACCATCGGCGACAACATCCGCATGGGCAGGCCCGGCGCCAGCCAGGCGGAGGTCGAGCAGGCTGCGCGGCGCGCCAACCTGGCGGAGTGGATCGCGAGCCTGCCGCAGGGTTACGACACCCCGGTGGGCGAGATGGGCTCGAAGGTCTCCGGCGGCCAGCGCCAGCGCATCGCCATCGCCCGGGCGCTGCTCAAGGATGCGCCGATCCTCATCCTCGACGAAGCCACGTCGAACCTCGACGTGGAGACCGAGCGCGAGGTCAACGCCGCGATCCACGAACTCGCGAGGGGTCGCACCGTGCTCACCATCGCCCACCGGCTGTCCACGGTCAGGACCGCCAGCGAGATCCTGGTGCTGGAGCAGGGCCGCATCGCTGAGCGCGGCACGCACGCCGAGCTGCTCCGCCGCAACGGCGTCTACGCCCGCATCTTCGAGCTGCAGCAGGACGAGGTCGACGCCCGGCTCGACGGCGCCGTCGTCCCGGCGTGATTTATGGGAAATTAAGGGGGAATTAAGGGGACAGTTTACTCAATTGCCCGTTTCCGCAGCGACGCCTGGAGCTGGCTGGCTCACGGATGGCAATTGAGTAAACTGTCCCCTTAATTCCCTTAATTCCCGAGCGCGGCGAGCAGCCGCGCGTCGCGGCCGTAGATGTCCTTGCGGAACTGCACGGTGCCGTCGGCGTCCACCCAGCTGGTGAGGTAGACGACGTAGACGGGCAGCCGCCGGCGCAGGTTCAGCACCTGCGTGTTGCTGCGGCTGGTTGCCGCTGCCGTATCGGCCGCGTCCCAGTCGCGATCGCGGGCCAGCAGCAGCGTGGCCAGCGCGGCGGCGTCCTGCAGGCGGATGCAGCCGGAACTCAGCGTGCGGCGGTTCAGGTCAAACAGGCCCTTCGATGGCGTGTCGTGCAGGTAGATGTCGTAGGGATTGTCCCAGGCGATCTTGATGCGCCCGAGGGCATTGCCCGGCCCAGGGTCCTGGCGCAGGCGGTAGGGAAACCGGTCGGGACCGAGGCGCTCCCAGGGCACCGATCCCGGCGCCACCTCGCGCCCGCTGCGCGCATCGATCACGTGGAAGCCCCGTGCGGCGAGGAAGCCCGGGCCCTCCTGCTCGCGCGGCAGCAGGTCCTCCACCGCGATCGTCCGCGGCACCGACCAGCCCGGGTTGAAGGTCACCTGGCGCAGCTCGCCGCTCATGGCGGGCGTCGGGCGCGCGGGGTGGCCGACGATCACGCGCATGGCGAATTGCGGTCCGCCGGGGCCGATTACCTCCAGCATGCCGGTGGCGATGTTGATCCAGACGTACTCGGTGCCCGGCTGCCGCGGCAGCCAGCGCCAGCGCTCCAGCGTTGCCGCCAGCCGCCCGATGCGCTGCTCCACGCTGGTGTTGAGGGCCGAGAACGTCGGTTCGTCGACGAAGCCGCTGGCCTGCAGGCCGACGCGCTGCTGGAAGTGGCGCAGTGCACGATCCAGCGCCGCGTCGAAGAACCAGGGGTCAGCGCCCACCTCGCTGTCGAAGTCACCGCTCCGGCGCAACCGCTCACGCAGGGTTGCGACTCGCGGGTCGCGCTGGCCGGCGCGCAGCGGGGCACCGGGCGGCAGCGCCGGCCAGCCACCACTGTCGCGGATCGCCAGGTAGCGGCGCAGGGCCTCGCGCAGGCGGGCGTAGTCCGCCGACGCAGGCCGAACTGCGTCGGGCAGCAGGCCGCTGCCGGGATTGCCGACCGGCTCAGGCCGTGGAATGTGCCAGTCGGGGTCGGCGCTGCGCGGGTCGAGGCGCCCGGCGCTGAGGTCGCGCGCCAGGCTGGCTGCGTCCTGGTATGCGGCCGGGTCGAGGCCATCGGCCGCGGCATCGGTGATCGCCGCCTGCCAGGCAGCGGCCGCGCTCGCGTCGGGCGGCTGGCCGCTGGCCGCGAAGCCGGCAGCGGGGAGGGCGAGCAGCGCCGCGGCGAACCAGCCGGGCGCAGCCCTCATCGAATGGCGGAGCTTTCCTGCCGCGGGCGCCGGCGCAGGCGCGAGGCCGCTGCGCCGAGCGCGGTCAGCGCCATCCAGGCAGCACCAGGCAGGGGCACGGCCTGGATCTGCACCGAGGTACCCGCAAATTCAGGATAGAACGCCTGGTAGGTCTGCAGGTAGCTGACGAAGGTACCCATGAAATCATCGGCATCCTGCACGCCGAGCGTCGCGATCTGCTGCGGGCTGCCGATGGCGGTGAAGCTGAACTGGCCGACCAGCCCGTTGTCGGTAGTGGCCTCGAAGCCGAGCGTGATGGTGCTGCGCGTGCCGGACGTGCCCTGGGTGACCGGCTCGTACAGGTGGTAACCGCTGGTGAAGCCCGTGAACTGCAGCTGCGCCGGGTCGTAGTCGATGACCACCTGGCCGCCGAACATGCCCGGGTGGCTGCCGGGCGCGTCGAGCGCGTTGAGCAGCAGGTCCACGGTGAAGCTCGCGCCCTGCTGGACGACGGCCTGCGAGGGCTGCAGCGTGATGCTGGCGGCCTCGGCCTGCAGGCCCAGCAGCGCCAGCGTGGTAAACATTGCGAATCGGTTTGGCGTCGTCATGCGTGCATCCTCAGGGCGCGATAATGCCGGTGGCGCCGGGCCCCGGACCGGTGGCAGGCCGCAGCAGGCCCACGTCCTTGATGTGGCCGCCGTCGGTGAGGCGCACATCGATGATGTGTGCCAGGCCCTGCTGCCCGCCGGGTTCGCCGAGCAGCGCGCCCTGCACCACGCTGCCGGATTGTACGTTGCTGCTGAACTGCGCGGGGTTCGACAGCAGGTTCGGCCCGTTGACGCTGCCGCCCGCGTTGAATGCCCAGGCCGGGTTGGTCCAGCTGCCGGTCCAGTTGGCCTGGCTGCCGAAATTCACGGTCACCGAGGCGTTGGTGGCGTTGTTGACCGACATCGGGCCAGAGAAGTTCAGCGAGACGCCGTTGCCGTTGAGCAGGCTCAGGCCGGAGGCCGAGGTGGCCGTGCCCCAGGCGAAGTAGCCCGAGTGTCCAGTACGGGTTTCGCGGTTGCCATGGGCCCAGATGTCGGCGGCCAGCTCGATGCCGCCTTCCTCGTCGCCGAGGACGCGCGCGACCAGCCGTGACTGCTCGCCTTCCATGCTGCCGTTGGATCGCAGGTTCGACCACTCGTCGGGGCGCGGCTGGAAGTTGGTGGTCATCCCGACCGAGTTCACCTCGTCGGCGCCGTCCGGGTCGACGACGAAGCGCGTGCCGTCAGGGTCCATGTCGAAGCGCTTGAAGCTGGTGTCCTCCACGTCCCCGGTGCTGGTGACACCGCTGACGAAGGTGGCGAAGCCACAGGGCGCACCGGCCGTGCAGGGCTCGACGAGATTGTCAGGCGGGGAATCCGCCGCCGCCAGCTGGACGCGGCACTGCTCGGAAAGGCCAGAGCCGACATCGCAGTCGCCGCGCTCCTCGGGGAAGGCCAGCGACGCCAGCGGTGCGGCCGCTGCCGGCGCGAGGGCGCTCCAGGGGCCCCAGCAGAGCACGTTGCCGGCGCCGCCGCCATTGGCGCAGGGATCGACGGCCGCCGGGGCAGGCGCGGCAGCGACCGCGGCGACCGGCGCCGCGGCCTTTGCCATCTGCTCCTTGCAGGAATCGACGAGGCTCCTGGGGACCGATTTCGGGTTTTCGGCCCAGCTCTCGAGAACCTTGGCGCAGTCCTGGTTCTGCAGGGCGAGGTCGGCGGCCTGCGAGCCGAGCGACCAGAAAGCGAGCAGGAAAATGACGGTGAGCCTGACGGCATGCATTGTTGTTGTTCTCCAAGCGGGCGGGATCTTCCGCCCTGGCGGTGTTGTTGGCTGGTAGCCCGCCTTGGCTACGTTTTACCGCAAAAGCGCACCGGGATCACGCGCTGCACGCGCCCGATGCGAAATTCGTCCGACAATATGTTAACGGCTGGTGTTGCCGCTGTCAGAAGCTGCGTGCCAGGCCGAGATTCACGACGTGGCGGTCGTACTCGTAGATGTCGACGTCGGAGCGGTTGTCCGTGTAGATCCAGCTGCCCTGCAGCGCCCAGCCCCCGAGCAGGCCGCTGCGGATATCGTGCTGGAATCCCAGCGTGTAACGCCACTCGTCGTCGTCGCGGCCGATGTTGAACAGCGGCTCCACGCCGTCGAAATCGTACTGCGTGTAGCCGACGCGGCCGTACACCATGCCGTTCTGCCAGGCCTGGGCAATGGCGCCCAGGTAGACCTCCACACCCTGGTAGCCGAAGCGATCTTCGTCGGCATCGTAATCGTGGTAGCCGACGCCGCCCTGCAGGGCGAAGCGGCGCTGGTTGAAATAGCGGGTCGCCGACACCATGCCTTGCTTGTCCCAGCCGTCGCGGCCACCGTCGACGTCCTTGTCGTAATTGCGGTGGGTGACCCCGGCGTCGAGGCCGACTTCCCAGTCCTCGCCGAGCTGCCAGACGATGCCCGGGAAGATGGAGGTGAACAGCGCCAGTTCATCGTCGCCGAGCCAGATCTGGTCGGCCTGCAGGCCGATCGAAGCGCGCCAGTGGCGCGGCACGATCCAGGCCGGGCCGGTGCGCAGGGTGAGTACGCCGAGGTTGAAATCGTGCTCGTCGAAATAGCCACGGTAGTAGGCGCTGGCGTCGGTCTGCCAGATGAAGCTGCCGGTGTGCTCGCCGGACTGGAAGTGGCTGTTCGGGTTGTAGATATGCGAGATCGCCGGGTTGACCACCCAGGCGTAGTCGTCGGTTTCCTGCGAGGCGGGCAGCACCGTGTAGCGCGTGCCGCCGATGTCGATGATGTCGCGGCTCGGCCCGATGTTGACGTTGGAGTCGTACATGAGCCCGGCGTAGATCGAAGGCCGCCACTGGTGACGCTGGCTGGCGCGCTTCTCGTCGGCGTCGATCTGGGCCAGGAAGGCGAGCACCGTGGCCCGCACCTGCGGCGGCGTGGTCGGGTCATCGAGCACGCGTTGCGCCTCGGCGCGCGCCTGCGGGAAGTCCTCGGACAGATAGTAGACCCGGGCGAGTTCCAGCCGGGCGCGGTTCAGGCTCGGGTTACCGGCCAGCAGATCCTGCAGCGTCTGCCGCGCCGTGAGCAGGTGGTCGTTCTCGATGGCGCGCATGGCCGAGTCGAACTGCGCCTGGATGTCATCGGCAGCGGCCGCCGGGCCGGCGAGAAGCAGTGAGAGCAGCGCCAGGAGCGCGAAACAGGAGTTGCGGGGGCGGGTGGGGGACGGTGCCTGGTTTTTCATAAGTTGTTGTTATGGAGTCGACGACTACGGGATACTACGTCGTCACCTCCAGCGGCTCAATCGAACATGTCGCAGTTCCGCCGGGCAACGGCCCGGGCACTCCCGGTCCTGGTGCTGGTACTGGCCAGTTTCGCGACGCCGGCGTGGGCCTTCGCGCCGGATCTGTTCGGCTACCGCCAGTCGGCCCAGGATGGCATCGAGGCCTTCCCGCAGTGGCTGCAGGCCCTCGAGCGCCAGCTGCGCGACAACCTCCGGGACGGCGATTGCAGCGAGCGGCGCATCAACCGCTGCCACATGACGCGCTGGCTGGCGTTCCTCGGCGAGCTGCGCGGCAGGGCACCGGCCGAGCAGCTGCGCGAGGTCAACCGCTACGCCAACCAGATGGACTACGTCCTCGATATCGACAACTACGGCATCGAGGACTACTGGGCTATCCCCCGGGAATTCTTCGGCAATGGTGGCGACTGCGAGGACTACGCCATCACCAAGTACTTCTCGCTGCGCTGGCTCGGCTACCCGGACGCCGAGCTGCGTATCGTCGTCGTCCAGGACACCAACCTGCGCGCGCCCCATGCCGTGCTGGCCGTGGGTCGCAACGATGACATCCTGGTGCTCGACAACCAGGTGCGCGCCGTGCTGCCGCACCGGCAGGTGGTGCACTACGCGCCGGTCTACTCGATCAACGAGCATGGCTGGTGGATCCACGCCCCGGCCGGCGGGTCGCGGCGGTGATCAGCCCGCGCGCCTCGGTGGCCGCGGCCACGGCGCTGCTGGCGGCGCTGCTCGGCGTCGGCGCCTTCCTTATTAATGGCTATATCGCCGAGGAGAAGCAGCGCGATCTGCTGCAGTGGGAGACCCGGCTCGGGCTGGTGGCCGACACCAAGGCCGATGCCATCACGCGGCTGCTGCGCAACGACCGGCGCAACCTCGAGGAACTGGCGGCGAACGCCTCGCTGCGCTTCTACCTGTGGCAGGCCGCCGGGCCGGGCCAGGCCAGCGGTGGCCCTGCGGCGGCCGAGGCCGGCTCGGTGGGCTACCTGCGCAACCTGCTGCTGGCGGCAGCGGACCGCGACGGCTTTGGCGTCAGCAGCAGCGCCCGCCTGCCCGCCAACGTTCCCCAGCCGCGCAGCGCCGGGCTCGCCATCCTCGACGCCAGCCTGAAGCCGCTGGTAGCGACGCCGGGGCTCTTCGACCTGGCCGCCACCTACTCTGGCATCGCGCAACGGGCGCTGGCCGGCCAGCGGGTGGTCGAGCTCATGACCGACCCCGAAGACCAGCCCGTGCTGGTGCAGGCCCTGCCCATCGCCACCGTGTCCGGCGCGGGGGCCGATGCCGCGCGGCCGCTGGGGGTGCTGCTCGCCATCCGTGCCGCCGCAACCGACCTCTATCCACTGCTGACGCGTGGCCCGGACTTCGCCGAGGACAGCGAGTCGCTGCTGCTGGAAAAGCGGGGCGACGAGGTGCTGTTGCTGTCGCCGACGCGTGACGGCTCGCGGCCGCTGCGCCGGAGCCTGCCGCTGGCCAACGGCGAGCTGGCGGAGGTGGCGGCGGTCGCCACGCCGGGGCGCCTCGTCAGCCTCGACAACTATCGCGGCGAGCGCGTGCTGCAGGTCAGCCGGCCCATCACCGGCCAGCCCTGGGTGCTGGCCCAGCAGACCAACGCCAGCCAGGCGCTGAGCCTCGCCGACGAGCGCCGGCGTTTCCTGCTGGTGGCGTTGTCGCTGCTGCTGTTCTCGGTGGCTGCGGTGGCGGTGGCGGCCTGGCGCCATGGCAGCGGCGTGCGTGCCCGGCACCTCGCCGAAGAACTGTCCGACAAGGCGGGGCGGCTGCAGCGCCAGACCGACCGCCTGCACACCATCACCGACAGCCTCGACGCACTGACGCTGCTGGTCGCCGCCGACAACCGCCTGCTGTTCGCCAACCAGGCAGCCGCCAGCGCCGCCGGCACCACGATCAAGGCCATGCTCGGCGGCACGCTGGCCGGCGTGCTGCCACAGCCGGTGCAGGCCGCGCTCGGTGAAGGCATCGACCAGGTGCGCCAGCACGGCGGCGCCGCGCATCGCCTGGTGCAGTGGCCGCTCGGGGACCAGCCACGGACCTTCCATGCCAGCTTCATTCCGGTGGACCGCATCGGCGAGGAGCGCGACCTGGTGCTGCTGGTGCTCAGCGACGTCTCGGAAATCCAGCAGGCCAACGAACGCAACACCGACATGCTGCGCCGGCTGGTGCTCACCCTGGTCAGCGTCGTCGACCGGCATGACCCGTATTCGGCGAACCACGCCCAGCGCATGACCGAGGTGGCAGACGCCTTGGCGCGCGAGCTGGATTTCAGTGACCAGGAGCGCAGCACGCTCAACCTTGCAGCGAGCCTTGCCAACATCGGCAAGATCATGATCCCGGTGGGGTTGCTCACCAGGGCCGGGCCGCTGACGCCGGAGGAGCAGGAGACCCTGCACCAGCACGTCGATTTCGGGCTGGAGCTGCTGCGTGGCCTGCAGTTCGATGGCCCGGTGATGGATATCATCGCCCAGAAGCAGGAGCGGCCCGACGGGCGTGGCTATCCGCGCGGCCTTGGTGCCGACCGCATCACGCTGGCCGGCCAGGTGCTCGCCGTCGCCAACGCCTTCGTCGCCCTGCTCAGCCCGCGTGCCTACCGGCAGCAGCTCTCCATCCAGGGCGCGCTCGACGAGCTCATGCGCGGCGCCGGCAGCCAGTTCGACCGCCGCGTCATCGCCGCGCTGTTCCACGTCGCCGAGAACCGCCGCGACTGGTCGCAGTGGACGTAGCGCGGTGCCTGGCCGGCGTTGCGGGGTTCATCCCCAGTGGTTACCATCGCGAGCCGTGGCATGCTGGCATCTGCTGCGGTCCCTGGGCAGGCCGCTCGCCAGCCCGATGACCGGATGATGATCGCTGTCGGGAATCACAGCGGGGAAGTTGTGTGAAGTCTGGAACGGGCTCGCTCGCCGCCATTCTGCTTTGCCTCGCGGCGCTGCGCGTCCTGGCGCAGGCCCCAACCGCCGAGCAGCTGCAGCTGCTCAACCAGTTGCCCGCCGAACAGCAGCGCGCCCTGCTCGAGCAGTACGGCCAGCATGGCGGCAGTGACCAGCCGCTGGCGATGCCGGCGACCACGCAGCCAAAGGCCGTTGCGCCAGCCGCAACGGGCCGCGCCGCGCCAGGGGATACGGTGCTGCTCGCCCTGGCGCTGGATCCGGCCGCCGCTGCCACCGTGGAGCCGGGCACCAGGGAACTCATCGCCCGGGCACTTGCCGCCAACCCCTACCGCCTCGAGCGCGACGGACGCATGCGGATCCCCGGCATGGCGCAGCCGGTTGCGCTTGCCGGCCTGACCGCGGAGGAGGCTACGGCGCTGCTGCAGAGCGAGCCCGCATTCAGTCAGGTCAGGGTCAGGCTGACACTGCTGAAGCCGGAACCGCTTGGCGTCGATGCGCTCAGGCCCTTCGGCTACGACGTCTTCCGCAATGCACCATCCACCTTCGCGCAGGCCAGCGACGTTCCGGTGCCGCCGGATTACACCATCGGCCCGGGCGACGCCATCGAGCTGCAGTTCCTCGGCAACGTCAAGGGCCTCTACACGCTCACGGTCGGGCGCGACGGCCGCATCCGCCTGCCGGAGATCGGGCCCATGGCGGTGGCGGGCATGCGTTTCGCGGAGATGCAGGAAGCCATCGTGGCGAGCGTGGCCGAGCAGATGATCGGCACCCGCGTGTCGGTCGGCATGGGCCGCCTGCGCTCGCTGCAGGTGATGATCACCGGTGATGCCGAGAAGCCGGGCGCCTATACCGTGGGCGGACTGTCCACGGCGAGCAATGCGCTGATGGCGGCGGGCGGCGTGAAGCCCATCGGCTCGCTGCGCCGGGTGCAGGTGCTGCGCGCCGGTCAGCTGGTCGGCACGCTCGACCTCTACAACCTGCTGCTGCATGGTAGTTCCAGCGACGACATGCGGCTGCAGTCCGGCGACGTGGTGTTCGTGCCGCCATTGGGCGCTTCCGCCGGCATCACCGGCGAGATACGCCGCCCCGCGCTCTACGAGATCACCGCTGCCGCCACTGCCGGCTCCCTGGTCGACCTCGGCGGCGGGCAGACGGAAGCGGCCGCGCTGGCCGAGGCGACCATCGAGCGCATCGATCCGACGCGCGGTCGCGTGGTCCTCAACGTCAACCTCGGCACGCGCGAGGGCCGCGACACCCGCCTGCGCAACGGCGACATCCTGCGCATCCCGGCGGTACGCAGCACGCTCAACGACAGCATCGTCGTCACCGGCCACGTGTTCCAGCCGGGCGCACGCCAGTACCGCGGCGGACTGCGCCTGACGCAGGTGCTGGGCAGCGTCGAGGACCTCAAGCCCGGCGCCGATCTCGATTACGTGCTGGTGCGCCGTGAACTGCTGCCCGATCGGCGCATCGAACTGCACTCGACCAGCCTGGCGCAGGCGCTGCGCAAGCCGGGCGGGCCGGATGACCTGAAGCTGATGCCGCGCGACCAGATCTTCGTGTTCGACATGGGCGGCAGCCGCGAGCCGCTTCTGCGCCCGCTCCTCGAGGAGTTCCGCCGCCAGAGCACCTTCAGGGATCCCGCCGGCATGGTTTCCGTCGGCGGCAGCGTGCGTATGCCGGGCGAGTATCCGCTCGAGCCGGGTATGACCGTCGCCGACCTGGTGCGCGCCGGTGGCAGTCTCGCGGAAGCGGCCTTCGGCGGCGAGGCGGAGCTTGCCCGCTACCAGGTCATCGATGGCCAGGCGCGCAAGACCAGCGTCGTCAGCCTGGATCTTGCCGCCGCGCTCGCCGGCGATCCGCAGGCTGACCTGCATCTGCAGCCCTTCGACGTGCTCACCGTGCGGCGCGTGCCGCAGTGGACCGACCAGGAGTTCGTCACACTCGAGGGCGAGGTGCGCTTCCCGGGACGCTATCCCATCCGCCGCGGCGAGACCCTCAACGCGCTCCTCGCCCGGGCCGGGGGCCTGACCGACCAGGCCTTCCCGACGGGCGCCGTCTTCACCCGGCAGGCACTGAAGGAACGCGAGGCCCAGCAGCTCGCCACGCTTGCCGACCGGCTCGAGCGCGATCTCGCGCTGCTGGCGGTGCAGTCCTCACAGGCCGGCAAGGATGCGCCCGGGGCGGGCTCGCTCGCGGCGGGCCAGTCGCTGCTCGCCGAGCTGCGCAGCACCCAGCCGGTTGGCCGCCTGGCCATCGACCTGCCGGCAATCCTGCGCGAAGCGCCAGGTTCGCCCGACGACATCATCCTGCGCAACGAGGACCGCCTGCGCATCCCGCGGCAGATGCAGGAAGTCACCATCATCGGCGAGGTGCAGGCCAGCACCTCGCAGCTGTACCAGGAATCGCTGGCGCGCGACGACTACATCAACCTGAGCGGCGGCTTCACGCAGAAGGCCGACCGGGATCGGGTCTACGTGATCCGCGCCAACGGCCAGGTTGCGGCCGCATCCACCAGCCGCTGGCTGCCGAGCCGCCGCATGGACATCCGGCCCGGCGACACCATCGTCGTGCCGGTCGATGCCGAGCGCCTGCCGCCGCTGCCCATGTGGACCTCCGTCACCAGCATCATCTACAACCTGGCCGTCGCGGTGGCGGCGGTGAATTCGTTCTGAGGCAGTTTTTAGAGGCTGGCTTGTTCAGTTCGTTGCAACGTGGTTTTCGTATCCGTGCGAGGGCCGGCAGGCGCCCATGATGATAGACGATGACGTCATCAGGCTTGATGAAGTTCTGCGGCTATTGTTCCGCAGGCTGCACTGGGTTCTTGGCGCTGCCGTACTGTTCAGCCTGCTTTTCGGCGCAGCCTCCTTTCTCGTGTCGCCGGTCTACCGTGCGACGGTGGTCCTGATTCCTGCGGAGAGTGGCGGGCGCCTCGACGGAGCGCTGATGCCCGCCCTTGGTGCGCTCTCGGGACTTGCGGGATTCTCGCTTGACCGGGCGAACTCGCATACGGAAGAGTCACTTGCGGTAATGCAGTCCAGGAGCTTTTCAGAAAAGTTCATCCAGGATGCCGGCCTTCTGCCGAAGCTCTTTCCCGAGCGATGGGACAGCCAGCAGTCTCGCTGGAAGGCTGGGACATCTGAACCGCCGACACTGGCGTCCGGAGCGATCAGATTTGACAGGCATGTCCGTACGCTCGTTCCAGACAAAAAGACAGGGTTGTTCCGGCTGACGATCGACTGGCGCGACCCGACGGAGGCTGCGACGATCGCGAATGACTTCGTGGCCAGCTTCAACAGAACGATGCGCGACCGAGCCATCAAGAGCGCTGACGAGTCGGTGGCCTATCTCGAAACCGAATTGACCAGGACCACGCAGCTGGAAACCCGGGCTAACCTGGCCCGGCTTCTCGAGGCACAGCTGAACCGCCGGATGCTGGCTACGGTGACGGAAGAGTTTGCATTCCGCGTGGTCGACCGGGCCTTGCCGCCCGATCCCGACGACATTGCGCGACCACGTCGCGGCTACTACCTGGCGGCTGGTGGGTTGATCGGCCTGGTTTTCGGCGTATCGCTGGTGCTGTCCAGGCCGGCGAAATAAAGCCGCAAGTAGCCTGCCCAGTACCAGAGGATGGCAGTGGCCAGGATCAGGCCGTGTGTAAGGTACACGCTAGGCAGATCCGATGAGTCAATCAGCCAGAACAATGACGGGGAGCAGACGGCGAAGACGAAGCAGTGATTGCTCATCCGATTGCCGATGCCATCGAGCACATGCAGGGTGGCTGAAATCACAAGGACGTACAGCAACACACCAACTACGCCAGCCTGCTGATATCCCGAGCCGAGATAGCTCGAATTCGCGTGCGCGCCTGGCAGGCCAATCTGATAGCCGATGAGATAGGGGATCTGCTCCTGGTAGACCCTCGGCAGGAGGCCGAACGAGAGCTTTGAATCGGAAAACAGTGTGAAGGGGTTGTTGTTGAAGAAGCTGAAGTATTCGAAGTTCAGCGCACCAGGAACGATGAAGGTCCGCCTGATGATGATGTCTCCAAGCAGGAGTGTCATGTCGCTCAAGGTGAAGATCATGCCGATCGTCAGCACGACGGTAAGCATTGCAACAAGGTTTCCGCCGCCGGCGCGCTTGCTGCGTCGTGTGGCCGCGAAGCACAGCAGCGCCAGCAAGGGGAAGAACAGGGCGGCGCGATGCTGGGAAACGAGAAACACCCCAAGACTGCAGATGAGTGTCGCGAGAAACGGGAACCATCTGCTCCTTGCATAGTAGAAAACGAGCAGAAAGGGGAGCAGCGCCTTCGCGAGGTTGGTATGCAGATATTCGAAGTAACTTGATTGCGATTCGGCAATCTGTGCCCGGTTGAGGTAGATGTTCTCTGGTGAAAAGTCGATCGAAGAATAGTCGCCGCCAGCAATGATCAGCACATACAGTATGAAAATGCCGATCCAGACCGCTCTCTCCGGAGATGAGGTGCTGACGCCAGGAATCGCCAGGATTGCGCCGGGCAGGGTGAGCAACCGGATGCCGATGAACGCCCCGATAGCGAGGGCCAGGAAGGGAATGCTGCCGCCTGAAAACGCAAAGAAGACGAGCGTTGGAACAATTGGTACGGCTGCATGCAGCCAGAGGAAATAATCGGATACCTTGTTCGTCCTTGACGGCAGGGCAAAAGCGACAAGGTATAGAAAGGCAACAGCCAGAATGCACCGCTCGACATCAAACTGGAATGCATACATCTGCAGATTGAACAGGCCGCGCGATCCGACAAGGAAATACGCTGCTGAGAGGACGAGGAAATACCCGGTTAGCACGAGGTATTTGGCGGTGTCCGGCCAGTAAGCATGCAGAAGCGACGCCTGCGAACTGCTATGCCCGGAAGCAGCCGGCGATTCACATGTTGCCATTAGCGATACGCCGTCCTGAAGCGTGACCAAGAGATACAAGCAGAACCTGAAGACTGTGGGGCCGGACCTGCCTGCATCCGTCAAGTGCCAACTGTACGGCATAACCGCAGAAGCCGCACCGGCCATGAATTGCTGATATGCCCGGTCTGGTCAGGAAGGCAGTAGTTCTAGCGGGTGGCACCGGGATCGCCCAGCTGATTTCAATTGCCGCACTACCGCTTCTGGTCAGGATTTACAGCCCACGCGAGTTCGGCATTTTTGCCCTGTTTTCCGCTGTTTCCTGGATGGCAGCGGTCGTGGCCACCTGGCAACTCGAGCATCGCGTCATCCTGCAGGGAGCAGACCGCCGGGCGGCGCTTCTGGTTCAGCTTATCTGTACATGGGGCATTGCCTTTGCAGCGGTTCTCTCGCTCGTGTTCATCGCCCTCCTGCTGTCGCATACGCTCGTGTTGCCACCCGACCTGTCCACGACCAGCCTGGCCTTCCTGCTATTCCTGACCGTCTCCGGTATCAGCCTTACGCAGGCCATGCGGGCATGGCTCATTCGCCTTGGTGCCTTCTCGTGGATCGCCCGAGGGACGGTTGTCGCGTCGGTAGTCACGGCCACGGTAGCAATTCTCCCTGCGTTCTTGTTTGGCGCGGAGTATCAGCGTTACGGCCTGCTGATGGCACAGGCATCCGGCTTGCTGGTTACAGCGTTGGTCTGGCTGAAGCTGGGTCGCCCGCCCGTTCCGGGTGGCTTCTTCCGGGTGCGCTGGAAGCGGATCTGCACGATCGCGCGTGCGGAGTGGTACGTCGGGCTTGTGCTGACATTGTCCAACGCAGCGAAAACGGGCTATGGCCGCATGCCCACACCAGTGATTACATCGGTTGGGGGTGCCGTTGCTGCAGGGTATTTTGGTCTGGTCGAGCGGGTTATCGCGGCTCCATCATCGCTGCTAGCGCAATCAGTATGTGCGGCATTTCGTAACCAGATCGGCGAATTCGCGGCGCGCAGGGAGCATGGTGCCATTGTCCATCTGTACTGGCGTATCGTGATGGTGGCTTTCGGAATCGCGTGTCCAGCCTATCTGCTTGGGGCGCTGCTTGCCCCGGAGGTTTTCAGTCTGGTTTTCGGTGAAGATTGGCGTACGGCAGGCGAGTACGCTTCGATTCTGCTGTTTGGCGAAATATTTGTGTTTGTGCTGGCTACCGTCGAAGATGCCGCGGTTCTTCTGGATCTCAACCGATACCGGCTGTCCTGGCATATTGGCCAGTTGACGATGATCGCAAGTTTGTGGGGGGCGGTTATTGCGGGGTGGGTCACGCGAATCCATGAGGTCTTGTGGATCCTTGTCGGGATAAGGATCCTCTTTGCATTGATAGATTTTTCCGTGATTGCCGCAATCACCCTGCGTGTACGTCGTTCTGGCCTGGGCAATACAAGTGACTAGACAGGAATTTGTCGCATTGGCGACCAGCACCTATCTTCAGTTTCTCGAAGAAGGTCTCCAGTGCCTTATTGAGATTGGAGAAGATTCGGCTTTCTGCGCCCCAGGCCATAACGGTCCCCATCTCGCCCTCGAGTCACCAGTCCGAAACTCCTGTCACTGGCTGCTGGCATTTGCAGTAGGTCACCGGCTGGATGAAAGGCGTGGTTTTCGCGAGGCCGCATTGGCATTGTCGAACTGGGTGCTGACCAGCTGTCCGTATTTCGTGAATGGCGGCTTCATCCTGCGGCAAAAGGACGGTCACGACTGGTGCAATGGCGTGATTGGAAGTGCGTGGATCATCGAGGCCCTGGTTCGGGCAGGACAGATTCTGGGAATGGGCGATACGCTTGATTTCGCCGCTGCCTTCTATAAGCGCCATCGGTTCAACGATACGCAGGGCGCATGGCACCGGTTCGACGTTCATTCTGGCAACTACAATATCGATGCCACACTGGACCATCAGGCATGGTTTGCCGCTGCGGCAGCCGAGCTCGGTGCCCTGGAGCACGTAGAGCGGTTCCTGGATGCCTGCCAGGCGGGCGCGTTCCACGTGCGTGCCGATGGAAGGATTCATCATCTCTTCTGCGGGCGCGGACCGCGAGAGCGCCTGTTACGGGGTCTTTTCATGGTCCGGGAGGCAAGATCACGAGAGGCGATAGAGGAGCTGGAGATTGGCTATCACCATTACACCTTGCATCCGTTTGCGAGGATTCGGCGATACCTTCCCGGGCACTCGTTCTGGCGCTCGGATAGATTTCTGTCCGCGCTTGCCTACCTGTCGAACGAGTGGCTCAGGCGCCTGGAGGGAAATAGATTCGGATGGCCATACAATGCGCCCGGTTTCGAGTTGCCGATACTGATCGAGGAATTCGGCGGGCATGTTCCCCTGGGATGGTCCGACATGAGCCGCATATTTGATGACCAGCTACACCGTGTCAGGAGCGGCAGCCGGGCGTTCTGCGGAAAGTCGACGAAGGATCCGCTGACGCTGACGGCCCGGATCTACGAACTCGGGCTGTTTCTTGACGCGTCCAGGGCTGGAACCACTGGGTCCACGGTCATTTAAAGTGGTGTAGATAGCAGCTGTGTGTGGAGTACTTGGGGTTCTGGGCCCGACAGGGATGTGGCAGGCGCGCCTGGCAGCCACCTTCGGTGAAGGCCTCGGTGCGATCAAGCATCGCGGGCCAGACGACACGGGAACACGGGTCATCGGTGGCTTGCCCGGGGGGCGCATACTGGCCTTGGGCCATCAGCGCCTGTCTGTGCTTGATCTGTCGTCTGCTGGCCGACAGCCAATGCTCGATTCGAGGGGTCGAGTCGCTGTCTACAATGGCGAGATCTTCAACTGGCTCGAGATTCGCCAGCAACTACAGGGCGACGGATACTCGTTTTCCACCCGGTCGGATACCGAGGTACTGCTTGCAGCCTGGGACAGGTGGGGTACGGACTGCGTTCGTCACTTCAATGGGTTCTGGGCATTCGCAATTTTTGATCCGAGTCCGCGCGACGGTGGCCCAGTGCTGGCGCTGTGCAGGGACAGATTCGGTATCAAGCCGCTGTACCTGTGTATTGACGACCAGATCACGGGGTTCGGCTCGGAAATCCGACCGCTTCTGACCGCGTGCGACAAGCCGATGCGAGTCGATCCGGATTCGCTTATGCAGCAGATGATCTATGAGATGCAGCCGAATTCACCGCAAACCTTGTTCGAGAACGTCGAAGAGGTGGCGCCGGCCACGTGGCGTATTTGTCACCTGAGCGAGCGACGCTGGGTGACGATGGAGTACTGGAGCCCACGCGCAACGCCACTACGTCCGCGTTCGGACAGTCAGGCACTCGAGGAGTTTTCCTGGCTTCTGGAGGATGCCGTGTCGATGCGTCTGCGGGCAGATGTGGAGGTGGCGCTGACGCTCTCGGGCGGCGTCGATAGCTCTGCCATTGCGGCCGCGATTCGCTCCAACAGGCACGAAGCGGTCAAGGCGTTTACATCCAGGTTTCGGAACTCACCACAGCTCGACGAGACCAGGTGGGCAGCCGCGGTCTGCCGGCGAACCGGCATGGATCACATCCTGGTCGATGTCGAGGAGATCGATCTCGATCGGGAAGAGAGACTGCTTTCCCGTCACATTGAGACGATCTATACCAGCTTCTCGCAGTTGGTCAACTGGCAGGTCATCAAGGCTATTCGGGAGCAATCGGCCATCAAGGTATTTCTCAATGGCCAGGGCGGTGATGAAGTGTTCCTGGGCTACGAGCGATACTACGTCCCCCACATCCGCAGCCGTGGATTGTGGCGTCCCAGCGGGTGGCACGAACTGATCCAGTGCGCGAGGCACTCCGGGCGTGGTTTTGCAGAGTTGCTAGGATTCCTGGCGTACTTTTCCGGAAAGTCGCTCCGGCAGTGGCGCTATCGGCGCAGTGCAAGTGCCCTGTTTCAGCCCTGGCTGCTGGAAGCACCAAGCAGGATTCAGGTGGACTCGCTGCCTGAGGACAAGCGCGAGCTCACGATTCAGGAGACCTGTGGGCCTCAGTTGCAACGGCTGTTACGCTTTGATGACCGTATAAGCGCAGCATTCGGCATCGAGGGTCGACCTGTTTTCCTGGACCATAGAATCGTGGAATTCGGCATCTCCCTTGAAGGCCACCACAAGATTCGAAATGGCTGGACCAAGCACATCGTCAGGCGCTATCTGGATAGCAAGGGACTGCCAGAGGTGGCGTGGCGAAAGGCCAAGCTGGGCTTTCCGGCGCCATCCGCAGTCTGGGCCAATGACTTGCTCAAGAAGCGGGTTGAGGCTATTCGAAACAGTGAGTTCATGCGGAGCGTGATCAGGGCTGGTGCTGATCCGCTCGAACTGACGCATCGACAGGTAATGGCGCTTATTCTGCTCCATAGCGTATCGAGCGAGTTGAACTGGCAGCCATTGGCAGGGCAGCCCCAATCGCCGGCGCCGGCATGAGCCTGATCATTCAGGTCACCACGGTGCACCCGTGGTGGGACAACCGGATATTCGAGAAGATTGTTACCGGGCTGCGAAGCCGGCGGCATGACGTGCTGTATGTCTGCCAGGCTGGAACGGATGATGCAGCAGCGATTCCCGGCCCGGTCGTGATCCTGCCGGCAGGATCAGGCTTCGCCGCTCGGATCGGGAGAAATCTGAAAGCCTTCATAGAGTGCGCCAGGAGACCGGGAGCGATCGTGCACTTTCACGATCCCGAGTTTGTCCCTTTTGGTCTGCTGCTCCGCCTGATTGGTCACCGCGTAATCTACGATGTCCACGAGGACAACCTGCTCGCCATTCCACAGAAGGGTTCTCTGCCCCGGTGGATGCGGGTCATCGTTGCAAGAGCCGTCGCCGCCATGGAGGCAGTCGCAAGCCGCTTCCTCACCATTGTTATTGCGGAACGCGCCTATCGCGGGAGATTTCCCAGCGGTGTCGCCGTTCTCAATTATCCGTCCGCGCTATCTGGTCCAGGCCTGACAGAGGATGTGCAGGCCGTAGCAGCAAAGTCGGATCGACGGAAACTCCTTTATACGGGATGCCTGTC
>QUBU01000001.1 GCA_014337915.1 Gammaproteobacteria bacterium | reverse complement strand
CTCGCGGCGCAGGCGGCCTGCCCGGTGGTGGCGACCAACGACGTGCGCTTCCTCGCCGCGGCTGACTTCGAGGCCCACGAGGCGCGGGTGTGCATCCAGCAGGGGCGGGTGCTCAACGATCCGGCACGCAGCCGCGACTACAGCGAGCAGCAGTACCTGCGCAGCCCGGCCGCCATGGCGGAGCTGTTCGCCGACCTCCCGGAGGCGCTGGAGAATGCCGTGGAGATCGCGCGCCGCTGCAGCCTGGTGCTGGACCTGGGCGGCGCCTACATGCCGGAGCTGGACGTACCCGGCGGCCTGCCTGTCGACGAATTCCTGCTGCGTGAGGCGCGCCGCGGTCTGGCGGCGCGGATGGCCGCCACCGGCATCGGCCCCGGCGAGCAGCAGCAGGCCTACGGCGAGCGGCTGGAGCAGGAGCTGGCCGTCATCTGCCGCATGGGTTTCGCCGGTTATTTCCTTATCGTCGCCGACTTCATCCAGTGGGCGAAGGCCAACGGCATCCCCGTGGGACCCGGTCGTGGGTCAGGTGCCGGTTCGCTGTGCGCCTATGCGCTGGGTATCACCGAGCTCGACCCGATCCAGCACAGCCTGCTCTTCGAGCGCTTCCTCAACCCGGAGCGCGTGTCGATGCCGGACTTCGACATCGACTTCTGCATGGAAGGTCGCGACCGGGTCATCGACTACGTCGCCGACCGCTACGGGCGCGAGCGCGTGTCGCAGATCATCACCTACGGCACCATGGCCGCGCGCGCCGTGGTGCGCGACGTCGGCCGCGTGCTCGGCCACCCCTACGGCTTCACCGACCGCATCGCCAAGCTGATCCCGCCGGAGCCGAAGATCAAGCTCGCCGATGCGCTGGCCAGCGAGGCCGAGCTGCGCGCGCTGTACGAGGGCGATGACGAGATCCGTGCCGTCATCGACCTCGCCCGCCAGCTCGAGGGCCTGGTGCGCAACGCCGGCAAGCATGCCGGCGGCGTGGTCATCGCGCCGACGCGCATCACCGACTTCGCGCCGCTGTACCGGGTGGAGGGCGAGTCCGCAACCGTCACCCAGTTCGACAAGGACGGCCTGGAGGCGGTGGGCCTGGTGAAGTTCGACTTCCTCGGGCTGCGCACCCTGACGATCGTCGACTGGGCACTCAAGACCATCAACGCCGGGCGCCAGGCCGGTGGTGAACCACCGGTCGACATCAGCGCCATCCCGCTGGACGACCGCGCCACCTACGAGCTGCTGCGCTCCGGGCGCACCACCGCGGTCTTCCAGCTGGAGTCGCGCGGCATGCGCGACCTCGTCAAGAAGCTGCGACCGGACACGTTCGACGACCTGGTGGCGCTGGTAGCGCTGTTCCGGCCCGGCCCGCTGCAGTCGGGCATGGTGGATGACTTCATCGCCCGCAAGCATGGCGGGGCAAGGGTGAACTACCTGCATCCGGACCTGGAGCCGGTCCTGCGCAGCACCTACGGGGTCATCGTCTACCAGGAGCAGGTGATGCAGATCGCCCAGGTGCTGGCCGGCTACACGCTCGGCGGCGCGGACCTGCTGCGCCGGGCCATGGGCAAGAAGAAGCCGGAGGAAATGGCGAGGCAGCGCTCGGTGTTCCTGGCGGGCGCCGCGCAGCGTGGCGTGGACGCCGCACTCGCCACGCAGATCTTCGACCTCATGGAGAAGTTCGCCGAGTATGGCTTCAACCGTTCGCACTCGGCTGCCTATGCGCTGCTGTCCTGGCAGACTGCCTGGCTCAAGGCGCATCATCCGGCGGCTTTCATGGCGGCGGTGTTGACTTCCGAAATGGACGACACCGACAAGCTGGTGATGCTGAAGCGCGAATGCGAGAGCCTCGGCCTCGCCGTGCAGCCACCGCATGTCAACCACTCGGCCTATCCGTTCCAGGTCAGCGGGCCGCAGACCATCCGCTACGGGCTCGGCGCCATCAAGGGCCTGGGGCAGGCGGCGGCGGAGCAGCTGGTGCAGGCGCGCAGCGAGGGTGGCCCCTTCCGCAGCCTGCACGACTGCTGCCGCCGCATCGGCAGCCAGCGCGTCGGCCGGCGTGCCTTCGAGGCACTGATCAAGGCCGGTGCCTTCGACGGCCTCGGGCCCAACCGGCCCAGCCTGCTGGCGGCGCTGCCGGCTGCGCTCGGCGGCGCCGAGCAGGCCGCGCGCTCGCGTGATTCCGGGCAGGACGACCTGTTCGGGCAGGCCGCCCCCGGTATGGCGGCAACGGAGGAAACGGTTGCGCAGCTGGATGACTGGGGCCTGGGCCGCCGCCTCGAGGCGGAGCGCGAGAGCCTCGGCCTGTACCTGAGTGGCCATCCCTTCGACCAGTACCGGGCCGATGCCAGCCATATCGCCTCGGGAACGGTGGCGGCCCTGGCCGGCGCGCCGCCACCACCGCCCGGCAGCGAATACCAGGCGGCGCGCGATGCCACCGTGGCCGGCCTGGTCGCCGGCCTGCGCCGGCGTACCGGGCGCATCACCGTGGAACTCGATGACGGCACCGGCGTCATCGAGATGAGCGTGTTCCCGGAAACCTATGACCGCTGCCGCAACCACCTCAGCCCGGGCAGTATCGTCGTGGTGACCGGCCAGCTGCGCTGGGACGCGTTCATCGATGGCTGGCGGCTGGCGGCCCGCGAGATCATTGACATCGACCGCGTGATCGAGACGCGTGCCACGCGCCTGCTGATCCGCTGGGCCAGCAGTGCGGATTCGCGGCTGGACGCCACCAGGCTGCGGCGGGCGCTGGAGCCCTCGCGGCCGGGAAAGTGCGGCATCTGGGTCTATTACAGCAGGGCCGATGCCCAGGCGCGCCTGACACTGGGCGCGGAGTGGGCGGTGCGGCCGAGCCGCGAACTGCGCGAGCGGCTCTCGGAGCTGGTGGGCAGCGACGGCTTCCGCTTCGTCTATGAAATCGCCCAGCCGCTGCACTGACCGGCGCTTGTGCACGGCGGCCGGGCCGCTATAGTGTCAGCGCGCAGACCCCCGGACCGCCCGCAGATGGATCTCAAGTTCCTGGACTTCGAACAGCCGATTGCCGAGCTCGAGGCGAAGATCGACGAGCTGCGGTTCGTCGGCGACGACTCCGAGATCAACATCAGCGACGAGATCGAGCGCCTCAAGGAAAAGAGCGAGGCTCTGACGCGCAGTATCTTCGCCAACCTGAGTTCCTGGCAGGTCGCGCAGCTCGCCCGGCATCCGTTGCGGCCCTACACGCTGGACTACCTGGAGGTGATCAGCCCCGACTTCCAGGAACTGCACGGCGAGCGCATGTTCGCCGATGATCCGGCCATCGTCGGCGGCCTCGGCCGGCTGGAGGGCAAGCCGGTGATGTTCATCGGCCACCAGAAGGGCCGCGACACCAAGTCACGGGTCCGGCGCAACTACGGCATGCCGAAACCCGAGGGTTACCGCAAGGCGTTGCGGCTGATGCAGCTGGCCGAGCGCTTCCACCTGCCGGTGATTACGCTGATCGATACCCCGGGCGCCTATCCGGGGCTCGACGCCGAGGAACGCGGCCAGAGCGAGGCCATCGCCCGCAACCTGTTCGAAATGGCGCGGCTGAAGACGCCGATCATCAGCGTGGTGATCGGCGAGGGCGGCTCCGGTGGCGCGCTCGCCATCGGCGTCGCCGACCGTGTCATCATGCTGGAGTATGCGGTCTATTCGGTGATCTCCCCGGAGGGCTGCGCCAGCATCCTGTGGAAGAGTGCCGAGAAGGCCGAGACCGCCGCGGAGGCCATGGGCATCACCGCCCCGCGGTTGCTGGAGCTGGGCCTGGTGGACGAGGTGGTGCGCGAGCCGCTGGGCGGAGCGCACCGCGACCCCGCGGCCACGGCGGCCAGCCTGCGCAGCGCGCTGCTGCTCAACCTGCGCGACCTGGAGCTGCTGGATGCTGCGGAACTGCTGAAGCGGCGCCAGGCACGGCTGCAGTCCTTCGGCCGCTTCCGCGAGAGCTGATGCGCGACCATCGCGGCTGCGGCGCACGTGGACAGCGTCACTGACGCCATCCGCAGTGCACTGGCCGCCTTCCCGCAGGACGGGAGCGCAGGGCTCTGTGTCGCCCTGAGCGGTGGCCTGGATTCCTCGGTGCTGCTGCATGCACTGGCGCGGTTGCGCCCCGTGTCCGGCCTGCGCGCCGTCTACATCGACCATGGCCTGCACGCGGATGCCGCCCGCTGGGGGGAGCACTGCGCAGCGCTGTGTGCGGGTCTGGGCGTGGCGTTTTCCAGCTGCCGGGTCACGGTGCTGCCTGCGGGCGAGGGCCTGGAGGCCGCCGCGCGCCAGGCACGCTACCAGGCACTGCTGGCGGGCCTGCGTCCCGGGGAAATGCTGGTGACAGCACACCATCGCGACGACCAGGTCGAGACCCTGCTGCTGAACCTGCTGCGCGGTTCCGGGCCCGCCGGGCTGGGCGGCATCGCCAGTGATGGCTGGCGCGGCGAGGTGAGGCTGTTGCGGCCGTTGCTGGCGCTGCCGCGAACCGCATTGCGCGAGTATGCCCATGCCGCCGGGATCCACTGGATAGAGGATCCCGCCAACAGCGACCCGCGGCTGGACCGGAACTTCCTGCGCCTGCAGCTGCTGCCGCTGCTCGGCAGCCGCTGGCCCGCGGCTGCCGGGTCCATGGCCCGCAGCGCGCAGCTCTGTGCCGAGGCGGCGCAGCTGCTCGAGGACCTCGCGGCCGGCGATGCGCGGCGCGTATCGCGCCGGGGCAGGGTCCAGGTTGCACTGCTGGCGCAGTTGCCCGAGCCGCACCAGCGCAACCTGCTGCGCTACCTCTGCCGCCGCGAAACCGGATCGACGCCGCCGCAGCGGCGCCTGCGTGCCGGGCTGGCGCAGTTGCTGCAGGCCGGTGCCGATCGCCGTCCGCTCCTCGCCTGGCCGGGAGGGGAACTGCGCCGCTTCCGCGGCAGCCTCTACATCCAGCCACCGCTGGCGCCGGTGGCGCCACTGGCTGCTGAGTTGCCGGTACGGGCCGGCGCCCACCTGGACTGCGGCGGCATTGGCCGCATCGGCCTGGCGCGCGCGGGTTCCGGTGGCCTGGCGCCCCGGCGGGTCGGCACGCTGCTCACGGTGCGCCTGCGTCGCGGCGGCGAGCGCTTGCGGCCGGCGGGCGAGGGCCACCACCGGGAACTGAAGAAACTGCTGCAGGAGCGCGGCGTGGTTCCCTGGATGCGCGACCGGATCCCGCTGCTGTACGCGGGCGGCGAACTGGTCGCGGTGGCCGGGCTGTGGATCGCCCACGAGTTCGTCGCCGTTGCCGGCGAACCAGGCCTGCGCGTGCGCTGGGACCAGCACCCGCCCATCGAGTAGGGACGGCAGGCCGTCGGTCGATTGTCGCCACCGGGCCTATCTGGTACCTTTCCTCTCCCATCTGATCGCTCCGTCGCAACGGCCTGGGCCGGGTGAGTTCCGGGCCGGGCACATGCTTTTCTGGATGGGTTCCCGATGCCGCGCTATGTGTTCGTGACCGGTGGCGTAGTCTCCTCGCTGGGCAAGGGGATCACCTCGGCCTCCCTGGGCGCCATCCTCGAGGCGCGCGGTCTGAAGGTCAGCATGGTCAAGCTGGACCCGTACCTCAACGTGGATCCCGGCACCATGAGCCCGTTCCAGCACGGCGAGGTGTTCGTCACCGAGGATGGCACCGAGACCGACCTCGACCTCGGCCACTACGAGCGCTTCGTGCGCACCACCACCGGCCGGCACAGCAATTTCACCACCGGGCGTATCTATGGCAGCGTGATCGCCAAGGAACGGCGCGGTGACTACCTGGGGGCGACCGTGCAGGTCATCCCGCATATCACCGACGAAATCAAGCGCAGCATCGCGCTCGGCGCCGGGGAATCCGACATCTGCATCGTCGAGATCGGCGGCACCGTGGGCGACATCGAGTCGCTGCCGTTCCTCGAGGCGATCCGCCAGGTCGGGGTCGACCTAGGCCCGGGACATGTGGTGTACGTGCACCTGACGCTGGTGCCGTACATCGCCACCTCGGCGGAGATCAAGACCAAGCCGACCCAGCACTCGGTGAAGGAGCTGCGCTCCATCGGCATCCAGCCCGACGTCCTGGTGTGCCGCTCGGAACAGGCGCTGCCGCCGGAACAGCGGCGCAAGATCGCGCTGTTCACCAACGTGCAGGAGCGCGCGGTCATCTCCGCGGTGGATGTCGACGACATCTACCGCCTGCCGATGGTGTTCCGCGAACAGGGGCTCGACCAGATCATCGTCGAGCGCTTTGGCCTGCAACTGCCACCGGCCGACCTCCGGGAGTGGGAAGCGGTGGTGGCTGCGCGGCAGAAGCCCGAAGCGACGGTCACCATTGCCATGGTCGGCAAGTACGTGGACTTCCGTGATTCCTACATTTCCCTCGCCGAAGCCCTGCAGCATGCCGGCATCGGCACCCGCACCCGGGTCGACATCCGCTACGTCGAGGCCCGGGCACTGGAGACCGCCGGCACCGGCTGCCTCGAGGACGTGGATGCGGTGCTGGTGCCCGGCGGCTTCGGCGACCGCGGCATCGAGGGCAAGATCGCGGCGGTGCGGTTCGCGCGCGAGCGCCGCGTGCCCTACCTCGGCATCTGCCTCGGCCTGCAGGTGGCGGTGATCGAGTTCGCGCGCCACGTGGCCGGCCTGCCCAGGGCGCACAGTACGGAGTTCGACGCTGGCACCCCTGATCCGGTCATCGCGCTGATCACCGAGTGGCAGGACCGCGACGGCAGCACCCAGGCCCGCTCGCAGCAATCCGACCTCGGCGGAACCATGCGCCTCGGTGCCCAGGACTGCCGCCTGCAGGCGGGCACCAGGGCGCGCCGGCTTTATGGCCGTGACGTCATCCGCGAGCGGCATCGCCACCGCTACGAGTTCAACAACCGCTACCTCGAGCGCCTGCAGGCTGCCGGGCTGGTGTTTTCGGGATTCTCGGTGGATGGCCTCGTCGAGCTGGTCGAACTCGCCGACCACCCCTGGTTCATGGCCTGCCAGTTCCACCCCGAATTCAGTTCCAACCCGCGTGATGGCCACCCGCTGTTCCGCGGTTTCGTGCAGGCTGCGCGTGATGCCCGCAGCGGGACGCTGCCGGCCGTGGCCCAGGCATGAAGCTGCCGGATTTCCAGGCTGGGCCCGGCCAGCCGCTGTTCCTCATCGCCGGACCCTGCGTCATCGAGAGTCAGGGTCTGGTGCTGGAGGTGGCCGCCGAGCTGCGCGAGATCACCAGACGGCTCGCTGTGCCATTCATCTTCAAGGCGTCCTTCGACAAGGCCAACCGCTCCTCAGCCGCGAGCTTTCGCGGCCCCGGGCTGGAGGCAGGCCTGCGCGCGCTGGCCGAAGTGCGCCGCCAGCTGGGTGTGCCGGTGCTGACGGATGTGCACGAGGACACGCCGCTCGGCGAGGTGGCCGACGTGGTGGACATGCTGCAGACACCGGCGTTCCTCTGCCGCCAGACCAATTTCATCCGCAACGTCGCCGCCTGCGGCAAGCCGGTCAACATCAAGAAGGGCCAGTTCCTCTCGCCCTGGGAGATGGAAAACGTGGTGGCGAAGGCGCGTGAGACCGGCAACCGGCAGATCCTCGTCTGCGAGCGCGGCTTCAGCTTCGGCTACAACAACCTGGTGGCCGACATGCGTTCGCTGGTGGCGATGCGGGCCACCGGCTGCCCGGTGGTATTCGATGCGACGCACTCGGTGCAGCTGCCCGGCGCGCGCGGCAATGCTTCAGGCGGCCAGCGCGAGTTCATTGCGCCGCTGGCCCGGGCGGCGGTGGCCACCGGCGTGGCCGGCCTGTTCATGGAGACGCATCCGCGCCCGGCCGAGGCCCTGAGCGACGGGCCCAACGCCTGGCCATTGCCGCTGATGGCGGAGTTGCTGGCCACGCTGGTCGAAGTGGATCGCGCGGTGAAGCGCGCGCCCTTCGCCGAGGATTCCCTTCCGGCCCGCGGCTGACCGCGGGCAGTCCTGTCAACAGTCCAGGTATACCCATGAGCAAGATCACCAGCATCCGCGGCCGCGAGATCATCGATTCCCGCGGCAATCCCACGGTCGAGGCGGACGTCGAACTCGCCGGTGGCGCATTCGGCAGGGCTGCGGTGCCCTCTGGCGCCTCCACCGGCAGCCGCGAGGCGGTCGAGTTGCGTGACGGTGACCGCAGGCGCTTCCTCGGCAAGGGCGTCCTCAGGGCGGTGGCCAACGTCAATGGCGAGATCCGCAATGCCCTCACCGGGCAGGATGCCGCCGACCAGGCTGCCGTGGATGCCAGGCTGCGGGCGCTGGACGGCACCGACAACAAGTCGCGGCTCGGCGCCAATGCGCTGCTGGCGGTGTCGCTGGCGGCCGCCCAGGCGGCGGCGCGCGATCGCGGCATGCCGCTGTTCCGCAGCCTCGGTGACGGACCGTACGCGATGCCGGTGCCGATGATGAACATCATCAACGGCGGCGCCCATGCCGACAATAACGTCGACATCCAGGAGTTCATGATCCTGCCGGTGGGTGCGGCGACCTTCAGCGAGGCCCTGCGCCATGGCACCGAAGTGTTCCACGCCCTGAAGGCGGTACTCGGTTCCCGCAAGCTCAGCACGGCGGTGGGCGACGAGGGCGGCTTCGCGCCGAACCTGCCGTCGAACTCGGCGGCACTCGATGTCATCATGACGGCGATCGACAAGGCGGGTTTCCGCGCCGGCCATGACATCTACCTTGGCCTGGACGTCGCCAGCTCGGAGTTCTTCCGCGATGGTCGCTATCACCTGGAGGGCGAGGGCCGCAGCTTCACGCCGGCGGAGTTCTCGGCCTACCTGGGCGGCCTGGTCCAGGCCTATCCCATCGTCACCATCGAGGATGGCATGGCGGAGGGCGACTGGGACGGCTGGGAACTGCTGACCCGGGAACTCGGCACGCGCGTGCAGCTGGTGGGGGATGACCTGTTCGTCACCAACACCGCCATCCTCGCCGAGGGTATCCGCCGCAGGATCGCCAATGCGATCCTCATCAAGCCGAACCAGATCGGCACGCTGACCGAGACCCTCGAGGCGATCGCCATGGCGGTCGCGGCCGGCTACGCGGCGGTGGTGTCCCACCGTTCGGGCGAGACCGAGGACGCCACCATCGCCGACATCGCCGTGGGTACGGCGGCCACTCAGATCAAGACCGGCTCGCTCTGCCGCTCCGACCGCATGGCGAAGTACAATCAGCTGCTGCGGATCGAGGAGTTGCTGGGGCCGGCTGCGCGCTATGCCGGCCGGTCCGCGTTTCCGGTGAAGCTGGGAGGCTGAACTGATGCTGCTGCGGGTAGTCTCGATCGCGCTGGTCGTGGCGCTGGGGCTGCTGCAGCTGCGCCTGTGGTTTTCGGAGGACGGCTTCCGCGGCGTCGCGCAGCTGCGTGGCCAGCTCGTGGAGCAGCGCGCCGAGAATCGTGGACTGGCGGAACGCAACCGGCGGCTGGAGGCCGAGGTGGCCGACCTCCGCCAGGGCTTCTCGGCACTCGAGGAGCGGGCCCGCTCCGACCTGGGCCTGATCGGTCCCAACGAAACCTTCTACATCTTTACCGGCAAGCAGGACGCGCAGGCCCGCGACCTGGCCGCCCGTTGATCGCGGGCGCAGGCCGGTTCCCGGGGAGAGGCACGTGATCCGCACCGAGAGCCGCGATGGCATCACGGCCATCAGCATCGACCGGCCGCCGGCCAATGCACTCAACACCGAACTGGTTTCGCGCCTGCACGATGCACACCAGGCCGCCTGCGCCGACGGTGCGCGGGTCGTCATCCTCACCGGCCGTCCGGGCATGTTCAGCGGCGGCCTCGACGTCCCCGAACTGCTGCCCCAGTCGCGCGCGGCGGTGGAGGAGTTCTGGCTGGCGTTCTTCCGTCTGACGCGAGCGCTGGCGGTGAGTCCGGTGCCGGTGGTGGCGGCCATCAGCGGCCACGCCCCGGCCGGGGGCGCAGTGCTGGCCATCCACTGCGACTACCGCATCGGTGCCCGGGGCAACTTCCGCATGGGCCTGAATGAAGTCGCGGTGGGCCTGCCGGTGCCGGATTGCATCATGCTGGCGCTCGAGCACCTGGTTGGTGCGCGGCTGGCGCAGCGGCTGGCGATGACGGCCCAGCTGGTGGGGGTGGACGAAGCCCTCGCCATCGGCCTGCTCGATGAAGCGGTGGAGCCCGACCAGCTGCTGACCCATGCCTGGGAATGGTCGCGGCGTCTCGCCGGCCTGCCGCAGCTGGCCATGAACCGCACGCGCATGCTGGCGCGGCGGCGGCTGGTCGACCTGCTGGAACCGCAGGCCGATGCGCGGCTGGCCACGCAGCTCTGGTTTTCGGAGGAAACCCAGGCCGGTATGCGGGCGCTGGTGGAACGGCTGGCGAAGAAATAGGTTGCTGCGCCTAGCGGCGCAGCAGCACGTACAACGCGCCGGTGCCGCCATCGCGGGCGGGTGCCGAGACGAAGGCGAGGACATCGTCCCACTGGCGCAGCCAGCGGTTGACGTTGAGCTTGAGCACGGGCCCGCGCTGGCCGGAGCGCAGGCCCTTGCCGTGGATGACGCGCACGCACTGCAGCCGGTCGCGCAACGCCTCGGCCAGGAACTGGCGCAGTTCCTGGTGGGCCTGGTCGCTGGTCATCCCGTGCAGGTCGATCTCGGCCTTCACGGCATAGCGGCCGCGACGCAGGTCGGCGAAGCTGCGGGCGGAGATACCAGGGCGACGGAAACTGAGTTCCTCGCCGGATTCGATCCCGAGCTGCTCGGGTGAGGTGAGGAGCGATTCGCGCAGGACCTGGGCTTCGTCCTGGCGGCGGAAGCGCGCCCGCGGCGCCGGGGGTGCCTGGCGCAGCACCAGGCGGCGGCCCTTGACCGGGCGCGTGCCGGCCACCGCGGCGCGAAACAGTGCCGCGTCATCCGGATCGGGGTCCTTGGGCGGTTTGCCGGTCATGGGCCGCTGGCGAAGTTTGCGGGGAGAATGCTTGCTTGAAGATACTGCTTAGCAACGATGACGGCTACCAGTCCGAGGGCCTGGCGACCCTGGCGCTGGCACTGGCCGATCTCGCCGAACTCACCATCGTGGCGCCGGACCGCAACCAGAGTGGCGCGAGCCATTCGCTGACGCTGGAGACGCCGCTGCGCGTGGGGCGCACCCGCGAGGGCATCATGTACGTCAATGGCACGCCGACGGACTGCGTGCATCTGGCCATCACCGGCCTGCTCGAGCACGAGCCGGACATGGTGATCGCCGGCATCAACCACGGCGCCAACCTGGGTGACGACGTGCTGTACTCGGGTACGGTGGCGGCTGCCGTCGAGGGCCGCTTCCTCGGCCTGCCGGCCATCGCCGTTTCGCTGGCCGGCCAGTCGCCACGTCACTTCGACAGCGCCGGCCAGGCAGTGCGTAATCTGCTGCTGAAGCTGCAGCGCGAGCCGCTGCCGGCGGACACCATCCTCAACGTGAACGTCCCGGACCTGCCCTACGGCGAGATCCGCGGCTTCGAGGCCACGCGCCTCGGTTATCGCCACCGCTCCGACCCCATGGTGGAGACCACCGACCCGAAGGGGCGCCCGGTCTTCTGGGTCGGTTCCTCCGGCCCGGGCCAGGATGCCGGCCCGGGCACTGACTTCCACGCCATCGACAACGCGCGGGTTTCGGTGACGCCGCTGCAGATCGACCTGACGCGCCATGCGGCGATTTCCTCCCTGGCCGGGTGGCTTGCACGATGAGCAGCAGTTCCGGCGGGCACGGCATCGGCATGACCTCGGCGCGGACGCGCGAGCGGCTGGTGCAGCGGCTCGCCGCCGGCGGCATCCATAACGAGGCGGTGCTCGAGCGCATCCGCGCGGTGCCGCGCCACCTGTTCATCGACGAGGCGCTGGCCAGTCGCGCCTACGAAGACAGCGCGCTGCCCATCGGTCTCGGGCAGACGATCTCCCAGCCCTACATCGTGGCGCTGATGACCCAGGCCCTGCTCGATGGCAGCGGGGCGCGGCGCCTGGAAAAGGTACTGGAGGTGGGCACCGGATGCGGTTACCAGACGGCGGTACTGGCGCCGCTGGTGGGGCAGCTGTTCACCATCGAGCGCCTCGCGGGCCTGCAGCGGGCGGCACGCCAGCGCCTGGCCGGACTCGGCCTCGGCAACGTGCGCTTTCGCCACGGTGACGGTTTCGAGGGCTGGCCGGGACAGGCGCCGTTCGATGGCATCCTCGTCACCGCCGCGCCTGCTGATGTGCCGCCGGCGCTGGTCGAGCAGCTCGCTCCGGGTGGCCGGCTGGTCATTCCCGTGGGCCCGGCCGGGAACCAGGAGCTGCTGCGCATCAGCCGCCACGCAGGCGGTGTCGAGCGTGAACACCTGTCCTGGGTCAGCTTCGTGCCGCTGCTGGAGGGCAAGGGCTGAAACGTTGCGGAGGTCTGCTGGCGGCAGTGCTGGCGGCAATGCTGCTGGCAGGCTGTGCCGCAGGCGGGCCCGAGGACGCCGGCCGGCACGGCGATGTCTACGTGGTCCAGGCCGGTGACACGCTGTTCGGCATAGCCCGGCGCCTCGGCCTCGATCACCGCGACCTGGCGCGCTGGAACCGGCTCGGTGACGGCACGCTGATCTACCCGGGCCAGCGCCTGCGGCTGCGCCCCCCGCCCGGCAGTGCTGCGCGGCCGGCCGCCAGTGGCGACGGTGGTTCTGGAGAGCCACCACCGGCCTCCGGCTGGATCTGGCCGGCGGACGGCGAGGTGCTGGGCCGTTTCGGCGAGTCCACGCGCACCGCTTCCGGGATCCTCGTTGGCGGGTCACCTGGTGCGCCCGTGGTCGCAGCGGCCGCCGGCGAAGTCGTGTACGCGGGCAGCGGGCTGCCCGGCTACGGCCTGCTGATCATCATCCGCCACAACGCGAGCTGGCTCACGGCTTATGGCTACAACGCCGACATGCTGGTCCGGGAGGGCGAGCAGGTGCGTGCCGGCCAGGCCATCGGCCACATGGGCGCGGGGGCGGGCCTGCCGGGGGCGCTGCATTTCGAAATCCGGCGCAACGGTGCGCCGCTGGATCCGCTGCAGTACCTGCCGGCGCGCGCCGCTGGCCGGCGCATGTCAGCTGACAAATAATGCGGCAGCGACGCGGCGGTATTCCGCGGCGAGGATGTTGTAGGTGCGGCAGGCAGCAGCAGTGTTCATGACCTCGATGCCGATGCCCTGGCGCAGGATGGCGGTGGTGACGGTGGCGGCGGGGAAGCGCTGGCGGCCACCGGTGCCGAGCAGGATCACTTCCGGTTGCAGCGCGAGGATGGCGGCGAAGTCCCTGTCCGCCAGCTGCTCCACGGCGGGCGGGTCCCAGTCGCGGATGATGCGGTCGACGGTGAGGATCAGCGGCCTCGTGAAGCTTTCGGCACCGACGAGGATGGCGCTGCCGTTGAAGCCGCGGATGAGGTTGCCACTGCTGCTGTCGAGGTCGAGTTTCATGCCTGTGAGTACTGCCTGCGAGGCCGGTGCCGGCAGCGACGGGTGGCCAGCTTAGCCGTGGCATCCGCGCCTGTCATCCGCCAGCGTGAGGTGCCGGAGCCGCTCTACCAGGCTTTGCCGGCGGCGCTCGACCCGGTCCTGCGGCGCATCTACGCGGCGCGGCATGTCGCAGCGGCCGAGCTGGCGGCCACGCTTTCCGGGCTGCTGCCGGTCACCAGCCTCGGTGGCGTCATGGCGGCCGCGGAGCTGCTGCTGTCGGTGCGCCGCCGCCAGGCAGCGGTTCTGGTGGTCGGCGACTATGACGCCGACGGCGCCACCGCCACCGCGCTGGTGGTCGCCGCACTGCGCGGCATGGGGTTCACCGCCGTCGACTACCTCGTCCCCAACCGTTTCGAATTTGGCTACGGCTTCTCGCCCGGTGTGGCGGACCTGGCCGCGATGCGCCGGCCGGCAGTCATCATCACGGTCGACAATGGCGTGACCAGCATCGAGGGCGTCGCCAGGGCGCGGGCGCAGGGCATCGACGTCATCGTCACCGACCATCACCTGGCGGGCGCGGAGTTGCCGGCCGCAAGCGTGATCGTCAACCCGAACCTGCCGGGCGAGAGCTTTCCGGGCAAGGCGCTGTGCGGCGTCGGCGTGGCGTTCTACCTGGTGGCGGCGCTCGCCAGGGCCCTGGATGCCGCCGGCCTCGGCCGCTACGAGGAGCTGCGTCGGCCGGTGCTCGCTGGCCTCGACCTGGTGGCGCTCGGCACCGTGGCGGACCTGGTGCCACTGGATGCCAACAACCGCATCCTGGTCGCCGAGGGCCTGCGGCGTATGCGCGCCGGGGCTGCGCGGCCCGGGCTGGCGGCACTGTTCGCCGTCGCCGGGCGCGACCCTGCCACGGCCCGCAGCGCCGACCTTGGCTTCGCCATTGCGCCGCGCCTCAACGCCGCCGGCCGGCTCGACGACATGGCGCTCGGCATCGATTGCCTGCTGGCGGCCGACCCGCGCCAGGCGCGCGAACGCGCCGCGCGCCTCGATGCGCTGAATGCGGAACGCCGGGCCCTGCAGCAGCGCATGCAGGCGCAGGCGGAGGGCCAGCTGGCCGGCATCGCCGATGCCGCAACCGGTGGCGCGACCCCGGGCCTGTGCCTGTTCGATCCCGCCTGGCACGAGGGCATCGTCGGCCTGGTGGCCTCGCGGCTCAAGGAGCGCACGGGGCGCCCGGTGGTGGCGTTCGCGCCTGGCGACGAGGCCGGAATCCTCAAGGGATCGGCGCGCTCGATCGCCGGCGTGCACATCCGCGACGTGCTCGCTGCCGTGGCCACCCGCGGCGCGATTCGCGAGCTGCGCTTCGGCGGGCATGCGATGGCGGCTGGCCTGCGCCTGCCTGCGGACCAGCTGGAAACATTCCAGTCGGCCTGGCAGGCGGAGCTCGCGCTGGCAGTCGCTGGTGTCGACACCGGGCAGGTGCTCTGGACCGACGGGCCGCTGGAGGCTGCGGAACTGAACGACGAACTGGCCGGGCAACTGCATTTTGCCGGGCCCTGGGGCCAGGGGTTCCCCGAGCCGCTGTTCGACAATGAGTTCCAGGTCCTGGACCAGCGGCTGCTGAAGGATGCCCACCTGCGGCTCAGCCTGCGCCATGCAGCGGGCGGTGACCCGATCGAGGCCATGGCCTTCAACCGCAAGACGCCGCTGCCGGGCCGGATCCGCTGCTGCTACCGCCTCGGCATCAATGATTTCGGTGGGCGCCGCCGCCGCCAGTTGGTTGTGGAACACCTGCAATCCGCATAGGATTACGCGCCTTCCGCAAGACCGCAGTGCCCGCATGGAAACCACTCCGATCCGCCAGCTCATCCGCGACCTGCAGGGGCGTGCCACTGCCCTACGGGGGTATCTTTGACCTCGATCGCAAGCGCGAGCGGCTGACCGAGGTCCAGGAGGCACTGGAAGACCCCGCCATCTGGCAGGATCCGCCGAAGGCCGAGGCCCTCGGGCGTGAGCGCGCGCAGCTCGACGGCATCCTGCGCCAGTTCGAGCGCATCGACCGCGTTCTGGTCGACAGCGCCGACCTGCTCGACATGGCCGAGGCCGAGGACGACGCTGCTGCCGTGGATGGCGTGGCCCGTGATGTCGAGGCGGCGCGCGACGATGTTGGCCGGCTCGAGTTCCAGCGCATGTTCAGCGGCGCCCATGACGCTGCCAATGCCTTCGTCGACATCCAGGCGGGAGCCGGTGGCACCGAGGCGCAGGACTGGGCCGAGATGCTGCTGCGCATGTACCTCAAGTACTGCGAGCAGAAGGGCTTCACCGTGGAAATGCTCGAGGCTTCCGCCGGCGAAGTTGCCGGCATCAAGAGCGCCAGCATCCGCGTCGTCGGCGAGTATGCCTACGGCTGGCTGCGGACCGAGACCGGTGTGCACCGTCTGGTGCGCAAGTCACCCTTCGATTCCGGCAACCGCCGCCACACCTCGTTTGCCGCCGTGTTCGTCTCGCCCGAGATCGACGACGACATCGAGATCGAGATCAACCCCGCGGACCTGCGCATCGACGTCTACCGCGCAAGCGGCGCCGGCGGGCAGCATGTCAACCGTACCGAGTCCGCGGTGCGCATCACGCACCTGCCGAGCGGCGTGGTGGTGCAGTGCCAGAACGAGCGTTCCCAGCACAAGAACAAGTCCACGGCGATGAAGCAGCTCAAGGCCAGGCTGTACCAGATCGAGGAGCAGAAGCGCCGCGCCGATACCCAGGCGCTGGAGGACAGCAAGGCCGATGTCGGCTGGGGCAGCCAGATCCGCTCCTACGTGCTCGACCAGTCGCGGATCAAGGACCTGCGTACGCTGGTGGAGGCGGGCAATCCGGACGACATCCTCAATGGTGACCTCGACCGCTTCATCGAGGCGAGCCTGAAGCAGGGCCTGTAGGACGCCGCGCGACGCGGCCACGGTGGTGCCATGACCGAAGACAATCCAGCCGCAACCGAACATCACCTGGTGGCCGAGCGCCGCCGCAAGCTCGAGGCACTGCGCGCCACGGGCTTCCGCTTCCCTAACCAGCTGCGGCGCACGGCGCTCGCGGGCCAGATACTCAGCACCTACGAGGGCCACGGCAACGAGGCGCTGGATACCGAGGCGGTGGAGGTGGCCGTCGGCGGGCGCATGATGGCCAAGCGCGTCATGGGCAAGACCAGTTTCGTGAAGATCCAGGACCGCAGCGGCCAGATCCAGGTCTGCCTGCAGCAGGGCACCCTGCCCGAGGCGGTCTACAAGGCCTTCAAGGGCTGGGATGTCGGCGACATCCTCTGGGCCCGCGGGCAGCTGTTTCGCACGAAGACGGGCGAGATCACCGTGCGTGCGACGCAGGTCGAACTGCTGGTCAAGGCACTGCGGCCGCTGCCGGAGAAATTCCATGGACTCACCGACCAGGAGACACGCTACCGCCAGCGTTACCTCGACCTGATCATGAACGAGGACTCGCGCGAGGTATTCCGGCGCCGCTCGCAGATCGTGCAGTTCCTGCGCAGTTACCTCGACGCCATGGAGTTCCTCGAGGTCGAGACGCCGATGATGCAGTCCATTCCGGGCGGCGCCATGGCCCGGCCGTTCGTCACCCACCACAACGCGCTGGACCGGCAGCTGTACCTGCGCATTGCCCCGGAGCTCTACCTGAAGCGGCTGGTGGTGGGCGGCTTCGAGCGTGTCTACGAGCTCAACCGCAACTTCCGCAACGAGGGCATCTCCACCCAGCACAACCCCGAGTTCACCATGCTCGAGCTGTACATGGCCTATGCGGACTACCGGGTGCTGATGGACATGGTCGAGCAGCTGCTGCGCAGCCTCGCGGAGTTTCTCTCGGGCAGCGCCAGCGTCGGCTACCAGGGCCGGACCTACGATTTCTCAGCGGCGTTTCGCCGGGTGTCCATCGAGGATCTGGTCGCCGAGCACAACCCCGGCCTCGATCGCCGGCAGCTGCGCGATCCCGTGGCCCTGCGTGCCTGGTGCGAGCGCCTCGGGATCAGCGTGCAGCCGGGTTTTGGGGCCGGCAAGCTGCTCACCGAAATCTTCGAGAAGACCGCCGAGCACCGGCTGGAGGCGCCGACGTTCGTTACCGGGTTTCCCGCGGAGGTCTCGCCGCTGGCGCGCCGCAGTGACGCGGATCCCTTCCTCACCGACCGCTTCGAGCTCTTCATCCATGGCCGGGAGATCGCCAACGGCTTCTCCGAACTCAACGATGCCGAAGACCAGGCCGAGCGCTTCCGGGAACAGGCCAGCCAGAAGACCGGCGGTGACGAGGAAGCCATGTTCTACGACGCGGACTACGTGGCGGCGCTGGAGTACGGCCTGCCACCCACAGCGGGGCTGGGCATCGGCATCGACCGGCTGGTGATGCTGCTGACCGACAGCGCTTCCATCCGCGATGTGCTGCTGTTTCCGCACCTGCGCGAGAGCCAGGGCACAGGGCCTGGCCCGGGGTAGGGCCGGCGCGGCCGAGGTGTCAGGCGGGCTGCTGCCCGGAGATGATGCCGGGAACTTCGTAGGGCAGTGCACGCTGCAGCAGCGGCTGGCGCAGTTCCGCGTCGGCAAACACCGGGTTTGCGGCGGCATCGAGGCGCAGCACGGCGAGGACTTCGCTGCCCGTGGCGGCTGCCGCGGCCAGCACCACAGTGCCGCACTCGCCCCCGGCGGCGAACAGCGGATCGCCCGGCATCAGCGCTGGCAACCCGGCCGCGAAGCGGAACAGGCGCCGCTTCAGCCGCCCCAGGTGTCGGGTGCGCGTGATGACTTCCTGGCCGGGGTAGCAGCCCTTGGCGAAGCTCACGGCGCCGGCGAGGTCCAGATTGAGCATCTGCGGGATGTAGGCAGCTGCCGCTGATTCCAGGCGCGCAAAGCCCGCGCGTATGTCGGCGAGCGTCCAGGCGCCGGAGTCGATGGAGTCGCCGGGCAGCGCCGCCAGCAGTTCTGGCAGTGCAGGCGCTGCCGCGGCGAGCAGCAGCCGCTCGGCGTCGACGCGCAGTGCGCACCAGTCCCCGGTCGCGGTACAGGCCAGCGGCCGTCCCGGCAGCTCGCAGCCCTGCAGCAGGCCCGCGGCACCGGCCGTGAGCCGCCGGCCCTCGAGGCTCCATGCGGCCGGTTCGATGGTGACCTGCGCGCGCAGCACGAACAGCCGCAGGCGCCGCGCGGTGGCCTCGGCAAGCGCAGCGGGTACCGTGAGCCAGTACGCGTCGTTCCAGGTGAACAGTTCGCCGGCGACCAGCACGCGGCCCTGGGCATCGGCCCAGGCATAGCGCGTGGCGCGGCTGGCAGTCACGGACTGCAGGTCCTGTGTGAGCTGGCCCTGCAGGAAGGCGTGACGGTCGCGGCCTGCGACGCGAAGGAGCTGGAGTGACTGCAGCGGCATGGCCGGTGGATGCCTGTCGTGGCCCCGGATCCGACGCCTGGCCGGGACGGTGCGTGGTGAAAATCGGGGCGCATTCTGGCACACTTTTTCCCATGCCAGCGGCTGACTCCAGACCGGAACGGAATTCCGGAATGCCCCCGGCGGACCTGCCGCAGCAAACCCGGGTGACCGATGCCGCCGCGAAGGCCGCAGGGCCGACGGCCGGCCAGCGCGAGCTGGGCGGGCCTGCCGGTCCCGAACCCACGCGTTTCGGGGACTGGGAGAAGGGCGGCCGGTGCATCGACTTCTGACGTGGTTCGTCCACTGACGACAGCGCCGCGCGCCGTTCCAGCTGCTGCGACCGCATCCCTGACGGGTGGCCGCCAGCGGGCGGGCTGCAGACGCATGAATGCAATTGCGAGGTTTTTGGCCCATGGCGCAACCTGACCGACCCCTGTCGCCGCACCTGGGGATCTATCGCTGGCAGATCAGCAATGGCCTGTCGATCATCCATCGCCTGACCGGGATGTTGCTCAGCCTCGGCGCCCTGCTGCTGACGGCATGGCTGGTGGCCGCAGCCAGCGGCAGCGCGGCGTATGACGGCCTGACCGCTTGGCTGCAGTCACCACCGGGGTTCCTGTTGCTGCTGGGCTGGTCGTTCGCTTTCTTCTATCACCTCTGTAATGGCATCCGGCACCTGTTCTGGGATGCGGGCCATGGCTTCGAGATCCGGCGCTCCAACATGACGGGGATGCTGGTGGTTGCCACGGCCTGTGTCCTGACACTGCTGTTCTGGATCACGGCCCTGGCCGGCGGGAGCTGAGGCATGAGTCTGCAAACACCCCTGGGGCGAGCGCTCGGCCTCGGTTCGGCGAAATCCGGGTTCAGCCACTGGTGGGGGCAGCGCCTGTCGGCCGCCGCACTGGTGATCCTCGGGCTGTGGTTCGCCGCCAGCCTCATCGGCATCGGTGGCGCCGATCACGCCACGGTGGCGGCGTGGATTGCCGCGACACCCCACGCCATCCTGCTGATCCTGCTGGTGGCGACGCTGCTGTATCACTCCTGCCTCGGGGTCACGGTGGTGATCGAGGACTACGTGCATGACGCCCGGGCGCTGGTGCTGATGCTGGTGCTGGTGAGGTTCGCCCACGCGGCGCTGGCCGTGGCCGGCATCCTTTCAATCGTAAAACTGTCGCTGGGAGCCCAGGCATGAGCGGGGATTACGCCTTTACCGACCACAGCTACGACGTCGTCGTCGTCGGTGCGGGCGGGGCCGGGCTCAGGGCGACCTTCGGCCTCGTGGAGGCGGGCCTGTCCACGGCCTGCATCACCAAGGTTTTCCCGACCCGCAGCCACACCGTGGCGGCGCAGGGCGGCATCAGTGCAGCGCTCGGCAACATGGGCGAGGACGACTGGCGCTGGCACATGTACGACACCGTCAAGGGCTCCGACTGGCTCGGTGACCAGGACGCCATCGAGTACATGTGCAAGGAGGCCCCGCAGGCGGTCATCGAACTGGAGCACTACGGCGTGCCGTTCTCCCGTACCGAGGATGGCCGGATCTACCAGCGGCCATTCGGCGGCATGACCACCCACTATGGCAAGGGCACTGCCCAGCGCACCTGCGCGGCCGCGGACCGCACCGGCCACGCCATGCTGCATACGCTGTACCAGCAGTCGCTGAAGCACAACGCCACGTTCTTCATCGAGTACTTCGCCATCGACCTGATCATGGAGAACGGCGAGTGCCGCGGCGTGGTCGCGCTGGACATGGCCACCGGCACCCTGCATCGCTTCCGCGCGCACCGGGTCATCCTCGCCACCGGTGGCTATGGCCGCGCCTATTTCTCCTGTACCTCGGCGCATACCTGCACCGGCGATGGCAATGCCATGGTGCTGCGCGCCGGCCTGCCGTTGCAGGACATGGAGTTCGTGCAGTTCCATCCGACCGGCATCTACGGCTCGGGCTGCCTGATCACCGAGGGCGCGCGCGGCGAGGGCGGCTACCTGACCAACTCGCGTGGCGAGCGCTTCATGGAGCGCTATGCGCCCAACGCCAAGGACCTGGCTTCGCGCGACGTGGTGAGTCGCTCGATGACGGTGGAGATCCGCGAGGGCAGGGGCGTCGGACCGGAGGCGGACCACATCCACCTGCACCTCGAGCATCTGGGGCCCGAGGTGATCCACGAGCGCCTGCCCGGCATTGCCGAGACCGCGCGCATTTTTGCCGGCGTCGATGTCACGCGCGAGCCCATTCCGGTGCTGCCGACGGTGCACTACAACATGGGCGGCATACCCACGAACTACCACGGCGAGATGCTGGTGCTGAAGGACGGCAACCCGGATACCGTGGTGCCCGGCCTGATGGCGGTCGGCGAGGCCGCCTGCGTCTCGGTGCATGGCGCGAACCGGCTCGGCTCCAACTCGCTGCTGGACCTGGTGGTGTTCGGTCGCGCGGCGGCCCGCCGCTGTGCCGAGACGCTCAGGGATGCCGGCCGTCCGCGGCCGCTGGCGGTCGACGCCGGCGAGCAGGCGGTGGCGCGGCTCGATCGCCTGCGCCATGCCAACGGCAGCCGGCCCACCGCCGCGATCCGCCTCGAAATGCAGAAGGTCATGCAGAGCCACGCTGCGGTGTTCCGCACCGGCGAGACGCTGCGTGAGGGCGTGGAACTGCTCAAGCGGACCTATGCGTCGTTCACCGACGTGCGCGTCAGTGACCGCAGCCTCATCTGGAACACCGACCTGGTGGAGACGCTGGAACTGGAGAACCTGCTGGAGCAGGCCCTGGTCACCATCACGGCGGCGGCCAACCGCGAGGAGAGCCGCGGCGCCCATGCGCGCGAAGATTTCCCCCAGCGGGATGACGCCAACTGGATGAAGCACACCCTCACCTCGGTCGACGCTGGCGGCAGGGTCAGCATCGACTACCGCCCGGTGCACCTGCAGACACTCACCAATGACGTCGAGCCGGTGCCGCCGAAGGCGCGCGTTTACTGACCTGACTGACGAGGACGACCGATGGCCGAGTTCAGGCTGCCAGCGAACTCCCGCGTCCAACCCGGGCGCGAGTACAAGGCGCCCGCGGGCGCGACCCGGGTGCGGACCTTCCGCATCTACCGCTATGACCCCACGACCGGCGAGAACCCGCGCATCGACTCCTACGAACTGGACCTCGACCGCTGTGGGCCGATGGTTCTCGACGCGCTGATCAAGGTCAAGAACGAGATCGATCCCACGCTGACGTTCCGGCGTTCCTGTCGCGAGGGCATCTGCGGCTCCTGCGCCATGAACATCGATGGCGTCAACACCCTGGCCTGCACCCAGGCCACGGGCGACATCCGCGGCGATGTGCGCATCTATCCGCTGCCGCACATGCCGGTGGTCAAGGACCTGATTCCGGACCTGACCAACTTCTACGCCCAGTACGCCTCGATCAAGCCCTGGCTGCAGACTCGCAGCCCGGCACCGCCCGACAGCGAGCGCCTGCAGTCGAAGGCAGAGCAGGAGAAGATCAACTCGCCCTCGGCATGCATCCTCTGCGCCTGCTGCTCCACCGCCTGCCCCAGCTACTGGTGGAACAGCGACCGGTACCTCGGGCCGGCGGTGCTGCTGGCGGCCTACCGCTGGCTGGTCGACAGCCGCGACGAGGCGACCGGCGAACGCCTCGACGAGCTCGAAGACCCCTTCCGCCTCTATCGCTGCCACACCATCATGAACTGCACCTACACCTGCCCCAAGGGCCTCAACCCGGCCCGCGCGATCGCCGAGATCAAGAAGATGATCGCGGCGCGGCAGCTGTAGCCGCCGGCATGCGGCCGTGACGCCGGAGCAGGAGCAGAATCGCCTGCGCTGGCGCTGCCGGCGCGGCATGCGGGAACTCGACACCCTGCTGATGGCCTACGTCGACCGGCACTTCCGCGAGGCCGGTGCCGCGGGCCAGGCAGCGTTCCGCCGGCTCCTTTCGCTGCCGGATCCCGAGATTGTCGCGTTGCTGGACGGGCGCCTGCGCAGCGACGATGCTGAACTCCGTCGTGTGGTGGCGCAGGTGCTGGGTGAACGGCTTCCTGGAGATGGTCACGGTCAGCGCTGAGGCCGGGCGCGAGCAGCTGCTCGTGGTGCTGGCGCTCGCGGTGGCCTGCGGCCTGGCGATCGCCATTGCCGATCTGCCGCCCGCGGCGCGCACCGGGGTGGCCACCGCGGTGCTGGTGCGCCTGGTCCTCCAGCTGCGGGGGATGTGGCCAGGTGCCGCAGAACAGGTCATCCGGGTGATGTGCCTGCCGGGTGGCAGCTGGCGACTGGAAACCGGCAGCGGCACGGTCGGTGCGCAGCTCCTGCATGCCTGGGGCCGTTCGCTTGGGCCGCTGATCGCCCTGGAATGGCGGTGCGACGACGGGCGGCGTCGCCGGGCCTGGCTGTGGCGGCATCGCTGCCCGCAGTCGCAGTGGCGCCGGCTGCGGGTGCAGCTGCGCATGACGTAAAATGGCGTCGGCGCTGCGCCGCACCAGCCGGGCTGTGACGGGCGTCGCCTTTCCGGCCGGACGAGGTCGAACTTTCCTGGCGGACCGCAGTCTATCGTGCTGACGCGGGTCCGTGCCGCTTTTCGGTATCGGAGCCGCATGGCAGAGCAAACCAGCGATCAGCTGCTAGTGCAGAACGTCCAGCAGGGCGATCGGCGGGCATTTGACGTGCTGGTGCTCCGTTACCAGCAACGCATCGTGAAGCTGATCATGCGTTACGTGCACGACCCGGCTGAAGCGCAGGACGTGGCCCAGGAGGCCTTCATCAAGGCGTACCGTGCGCTGCCGTCGTTCCGTGGCGAGAGCGCTTTTTACACCTGGCTCTACCGGATCGCCATCAACACGGCGAAGAATCACCTGGTGTCGCTGCAGCGCCGACCCGTGGACTACAGTCTGGACCTGCAGGACCCAGAAAATTATGAAGCTAATGCCCGCCTGCGTGACGAGGATTCCCCGGAGGGAATCGCCCTGCAGGAGGAGCTGCGCCAGGCAGTGGAACGGACGATTTCGACATTGCCAGAGGAATTGCGCACCGCCATCATGTTGCGCGAAATCGATGGCCTCAGCTACGAGGAGATCGCCACCGCCATGGAGTGCCCGGTGGGCACCGTACGGTCGCGGATCTTCAGGGCGCGCGAGGCGATCGACGCCAGCATCGCGGCGCTGGATGGCAGACCCCAATAGCAACAGGATCGTGGTCGACCGATGAGCAGGATTCTCGACGAGCAGCTGTCCGCATTCCTCGACGGCGAGCTCCCTCCCGAAGAGGTCGATCTGCTGCTAGCGCGCCTCGATCGCGATCCCGCACGGCGGGCGACCCTGGGTCGCTACGCCATGATCGGCGAGTGCATCCGCACCGGTGCGGCGGCGCCGGCCGCCCTCGAAGTCGCTGACCGCGTACGCTCCGCCCTGGCCGCAGACGCCAATGCGGCCCCGGTTGCGGTGGCGGCCAGGGGATCGAGGATGGGGTGGGTCGGAAGCGCGCTGGCCGCCTCGCTGGCGGTGGTGGCGCTGCTGCTGACGGCACCCGGCCTGTGGCAGGAGGCCACGCCACTGCGCTCCGCGCAGCCTGAAGCCGCGCTGCTGGCCGCCCGGGACGATGCCGGCCTCGAGCCGCTGGCCGACGTCAATGCCATTGCCAGCCATCGCCTCGGTCCACGGGCCGCGGCTCGCCTGACGAGCTACCTGATGGCACATGGTGAATACGCCAACGCCATCTCGCGCAGCAACTTCGATTCGCGCCTGGTGTCGGCCCGCGCCGAGCGTGCTTCCTGGCGGCAGGCCGAGGAAGCGGCTGATGCCCGTTAGCTGCCGGCCTGGCTGGCAGTCACTGCAGGTCGCGGCTGGGCTGTTGCTCGCGCTGCCGGGGCTGGGGTCGCCGGCAGTGGCTGCCGAGGCGCCGCGTGCCATGCTCGAACGGATGGCCAATGCCGTCGAGTACCTCAACTACGAAGGCACGCTCGTTCACCTGCATGGTGGCGACAGCAGCGTCCTGCACATCACGCACCAGGTGCAGGACGGGCAGGTCACCGAAAGGATAAGCTGCGATGACGCCGGCCGGCAGCTCATCCGCAACAAGGATGAAGTCACCGGCATCTTTCCCGACCAGCACGCGGTGCTGGTAGAGCCCAGGGACGACCGTGGACAGCCGAGCAGCCCGTTGCGCGGGCGGCTTCCCGGTCCCGCCAGCATCGATGACGCGCTGTACCTGCTGTCGTTCGCTCCACCCGAACGCATCGCGGGCCGCGATACCCGGGGCATCGTCATACGTCCCAGGGATGGGTTCCGCTACGGCTACCGGATCTGGCTGGACCGGACCACCTTCATGCCATTGAAGACCCAGCTGGTCGATGAGCAGGACCGCGTCCTGGAGCAGCTGCTGTTCACGAAGATCATGCTTCCGGAGCGGATCCCGGCTTCGGCGGTCAAGCCTACGGTGGCCACCGCTGCCTACGCCGTGCGGCGGGCCGCCAGGGCGGCCACCGGGCCTGCGGCCGAACAGGCGGGGCCGCAGTGGTCGGTGACGGCGCTACCGCCCGGCTTCCGGCTGACCGTGCGCAAGGCGCAGGTTGCGCCCGATGCGCTCAGCGGCCTGCGCCACATCGTCTATTCAGATGGCCTTGCCACCGTGTCCTTGTTCGTGGAGCCGGCGGTCGCCGCCTCCGAGCAGGCGGAGGGGCTTTCCCAGATCGGTGCAGCCAACGCCTATACCACAAGCATCGATGGCCACATGGTCACCGCGATCGGCGAGGTACCGGCCCGTACCGTGGAAATGATTGCCGAGTCAGCGCGGTCCCTGGATCGTACACCGGCTTCGCGATGAGGCCAGCCGCCATCCGCGAACTGACCCTGCTCAGCCGGCCCGGTTGCCATCTGTGCGAAGCGGCGCTGGAGCTGCTCGAGCCGCGCTGTCGCGCTTACGGTGTACGCCTCCGGGTCGTCGATGTGGATGGTGACCAGGCGCTGCGCGACCGCTATGGCCTGCGCATCCCGGTCGTGATGGCGGGAGACAGCGAACTCTGCGCCTGGCCGCTGGACGAGTCGCAGCTCGCGGCCTGGTTCGGCCGGCGCTCCTGAGCCCGCCGACAGGCCCGGCAGCCACGGCCCGGCCCCGCTTCCGGGTATAATCTGCCGCCTTTTTACACGGGCCGACCGGCACATGAGCCCCAGCCTCAGCCAGATCCGCAACTTCGCCATCATCGCGCACATCGACCATGGCAAGTCGACGCTGGCCGACCGTTTCATCGAGATGTGCGGTGGCCTGGAGGCCCGCGAGATGAGCACCCAGGTCCTCGACTCGATGGACCTCGAGCGGGAACGTGGTATCACCATCAAGGCGCAGACCGTGGCGCTGCGTTACAAAGCCGACAACGGCACCGTCTACCAGCTGAATCTGATCGACACTCCGGGACACGTGGACTTTTCCTACGAGGTGTCGCGGTCGCTGGCGGCCTGCGAGGGAGCGCTGCTGCTGGTGGATGCCGCGCAGGGCGTCGAGGCGCAGAGCGTGGCCAACTGCTATTCGGCCATCGAGGCGGGTCTCGAGGTCGTGCCCGCCATCAACAAGATCGACCTGCCGAGCGCCGATCCGCCGAAGGTCATGCGCGAGATCGAGGAGATCATCGGCATCGACACCACGGGCTGTGCGCTGGTCAGCGCCAAGACCGGGCAGGGCCTGCGCGAGCTGATGGAACTGCTCATCCAGCGCATTCCGCCTCCCGCAGGGGATGCGGATGCGCCACTGCAGGCGCTGATCGTCGACTCCTGGTTCGACAACTACATGGGGGTCGTGTCGCTGGTACGCGTCATGAACGGCACCCTGCCCAAGGGAGCCAAGGTCCGCATCTGGTCCACCGGCCGCACCCATGTGGTGACCGAGGTCGGGGTCTTCACGCCCAAGGCCAGGGCGCGCGGCGCATTGTGTGCCGGCGAGGTGGGCTACGTCATTGCCGGCATCAAGGACGTCCACGGTGCGCCGGTGGGCGACACCATGACGCTGGAGTCGCGCCCATGCCAGGAACCGCTGCCGGGCTTCCGGCAGATCAAGCCGCGGGTGTTCGCCGGGCTGTTTCCCACCAGGGCGGATGACTTCGAGGGCCTGCGCGACGCTCTGGAGAAGCTCAAGCTCAACGACGCCGCACTGCGCTTCGAGGTCGAGTCCTCCGCGGCCCTCGGTTTCGGCTTCCGCTGTGGGTTTCTCGGGTTGCTGCACATGGAGATCGTGCAGGAGCGGCTGGAGCGCGAGTACGGGCTGAGCCTGATCTCCACCGCGCCCACCGTGGTCTTCGAGATCGTGACCACGGGTGGCGAGACGCGCATGATCGACAATCCCGCCTCGCTGCCGCCGCCCAATGAAATCGCCGAGGTGCGCGAACCCTACATCAACGCCAGCATTCTCGTGCCCAACGAGTTCGTCGGACCGGTGATGCAGCTCTGCGTCGGCAAGCGCGGCGTGCAGAAGCGTATCGAATACCTGGCCAGCCAGGTGGCGATGGAGTACGAGATCCCGATGGCTGAGGTCGTGTTCGACTTCTTCGACCGCCTCAAGTCCATCAGCCGCGGCTATGCATCCTTCGACTACCAGTTCTCGCGTTTCGTGCCGGGCGACCTGGTCCGTCTCGACATCCTGATCAACAAGGAAAAGGTCGATGCCCTGTCCCTGATCGTGCACCGCGAATCCGCCCAGCGGCGCGGTCGCGAGATCGTCGAGCGCCTGCAGGAGGTCATCCCGCGGCAGATGTTCGAGGTGGCGCTGCAGGCAGCCATCGGCTCGCAGATCATCGCGCGCGCCACGGTGAAGGCGATGCGCAAGAACGTGCTGGCCAAGTGCTACGGCGGTGACGTCTCGCGCAAGCGCAAGCTGCTGGAGAAGCAGAAGGCGGGCAAGAAGCGCATGAAGCAGTTCGGCGCCGTGGAGATCCCGCAGGAAGCCTTCCTGGCAATCCTCGATTCGGGGCGGGGCAGCACGGAATCGTGATGCCCGGCCGTGGTACATTCCGCCGGGTTTCCCACGGCCCCAGGTGACGATGGCATGGATTTCTCGCTGATTCTGGTACTCGCGACGCTGGCCGCGGGCCTCATCTGGGGCGGCTACCGTGCCGTCCGTGCACTTGCCGGGGCGGCGCCCGCCGCCGAGCCGGTGGTGGTGGAGTACGCCCGCTCGTTCTTCCCGGTGCTGCTGCTGGTGCTGGTGGTGCGCTCGTTCCTGTTCGAGCCGTTCCGCATCCCGTCGAGTTCCATGATGCCGACGCTGCTGATCGGCGACTTCATCTTCGTCAACAAGTACAGCTACGGGCTGCGCCTGCCGGTGCTGAACACCAAGATCGTCGACATCGGTGAACCCGAGCGCGGTGATGTCATCGTCTTCCGCCTGCCCTCGGACCCCAGCATCAACTACATCAAGCGGCTGGTCGGCATGCCCGGCGACACCATCCGCTACGCCGGTGACCACCTCTACATCAACGACCAGCCGGTGGCGGAAACGCTGCTTGGCGTGTACGACGGTGAACTGCAGCCCGGGTCCATCCTGATGCAGGAGCAGCTCGGCAAAGCCCGTCACCAGGTGCTGCTGATTCCCGGGGTTTCCGGCCGCGGGGATGGCACGTTCGTGGTGCCGCCGGGGCACTACTTCATGATGGGTGACAACCGCGACAACAGCCAGGACAGTCGCTTCATCGGCCCGATACCCGAGGGCAACATCGTCGGGCGCGCCGTGCGGATCTGGATGAACTGGGACTTCCCGGCCATGCCGCGCTGGAGCCGGATCGGCGGGCGGGTCGAGTAGTGCGTCACCCGCGGCCGTCGCGGGTTGTGTATCCTGTGCGTCGCGGGGCCGGTCCCGACGACATCTGCGGCAAGGGAGTGAAGCGCATGCGTACCAGGCAGAAGGGCGTGACGTTCATCAGTTTCATGATCCTCGCGGCCATGATTGGCCTGATCGGCTTCGGTGGCCTCAAGCTGGTGCCGATCTACCTCGAGAACATGAAGATCAGGAAGATCCTGAACGACGTGAAGGTCGAGTTCGATGGCCAGCCAACCACGGCCAGCGCCGTGCGCACGGCCATCGACAAGAAGCTGAACATCGAGATGGTCTACAGCCTCAGGGCCCGGGACTTCGAGATCGAGAGCACCGATTCCGGCCTTTCCGTCGCTGCGCGCTACGAGCGCGCCGAACCGTTCATCGCCAACATTTCCCTGCTGGCCACCTTCAATGACGAGGTCGAGTTACGCAAGTGAAGGCGGCGCTGCGCTGGGCCGAGGACCGGCTCGGCTACCGCTTCATTCGCCAGGATCTCCTTGACCTCGCCCTGACCCACCGCAGCGTATCGGCCTGCAACAACGAGCGCCTCGAGTTCCTCGGCGACGCGGTGCTCGGCCTGGTGATTGCGGATGCCGTGTACCGGCGCCGCCCCGAGGCCGGCGAGGGCCTGCTGAGCCGGATCCGCTCCCGGCTGGTACGCGGCGAAACACTGGCGGACATGGCCCGCGAGATCGGCCTCGGCGACCTCGTCCGGCTGGGTAGTGGCGAGGCCCGCACCGGTGGCCACCAGCGCTCGTCGATCCTGTCCAATGCCCTGGAAGCAGTCCTCGGCGCCATCTATCTCGACAGCGGGATGGCGGCGGCCGAAGCCGTGGTGCTGCGCCTTTATGCCAGCCGCCTGGAGGACCTTCCGGCAGAGGAGGACCTCCGCGATCCCAAGACCAGGCTGCAGGAGTGGCTGCAGGCGCGAGGGCATCGTCCACCGTCCTACGCCGTCAGAAACGTCGCCGGTGCCGCGCACGCGCAGACCTTCGAGGTGGTCTGCGAAATCGACTCGCTGGGCCTCGCGGTGGGTGGCCATGGCGCCAGCCGGCGCATCGCCGAGCAGGACGCCGCACAGCGCGCCCTGGAGCAGGTCGGCGCCGGGCAACCGGATACTACGGCGCCATGACGGGGGCGGGCAGCTTCCGGTCGGGCTTCGTCGCCGTGGTTGGTCGTCCGAACACCGGCAAGTCGACGCTGGTCAACGCGCTGGTTGGCGAGAAGGTCAGCATCGTCACCGCGCGGCCGCAGACCACACGCCACCGTATCCTCGGCATTCGCAGCCGCAGCGACAGCCAGGTGGTATTCGTCGATACCCCGGGCCTGCACGGCAACGCGCGCAAGCTCATCAACCGCACCATGAATCGTGCTGCTGCGAGCTCGCTGGCCGATGCCGACGTGGTGCTCTTTGTCATCGAAGCCAGCGGTTGGCATGCTGCGGACGAGCATGTGCTGCAACGGCTTTCCAGGGTCGCGGCGCCGATGATCCTCGTGGTCAACAAGACCGACCTGGTGCGGCCGCGGTCGAAGATGCTGCCGCTGCTGGAGGCCGTCCAGGCGCGCCAGCTGTTCGCCGAGATCGTGCCGGTCTCGGCGCTGGAGTCCGAGAACCTCGAGCGACTCATGGAGCTGATCCTGGCGCGGCTGCCGGCCGGGGAGCGCTTCTATCCGGAGGACATGAAGACCGATCGGGGCCGGGACTTTCGCATCGGCGAGATCCTGCGCGAGAAGCTCATGGCGGCGCTGGAGCGCGAGGTGCCCTACGGGCTGGCGGTGGAGATCGGCGCCGTCGAGGATGGCGAGCGGCTCGCGAGCATCGATGCCCGGATCTGGGTTGCCAAGGACTCGCAGCGCCCCATCGTGCTCGGGCGGGGCGGCGAGCGGCTCAAGGCGATCGGCCAGGCGGCGCGCCTGGATCTCGAGGCATTCCTCGGCAAGAAGGTCTTCCTGCAGACGCACGTCAAGGTGCGCCGCAACTGGGCCGACGACGCGCGTGCCCTGCGCCAGTTCGGCTATGAGGACGAATCTTGAGCAGCATCGAGCGCGTGCTGCTGGAGCCGGGGTTCGTGCTGCACGGCCGGGCCTACCGCGAGACCAGCGAGCTGCTGGAGGTGTTCAGCCGCGACCATGGCCGGGTGAGCCTGGTGGCGCGTGGGGTGCGCCGGCCGCGGAGCCGGTTGCGGCCGCTGCTGCAGCCGTTCCGGCCGCTGCTCCTGTCCTGGTCGGGGCGCGCCGGTGGCCTGATGACGCTGGCTGCGGCGGAGGCCGCGGCCGTGCCGCTGGAACTGGCGGGTGACTGCCTGCTGTCGGGCTTCTACCTCAACGAGCTGCTGCTGCGCTTCCTGCACCGGGGTGACCCGCATCCGCAGGTCTTCGGCGCCTACGCCCAGGCACTGGCCCGCCTCGATGGCGGGGTAGGGGCCGAGCCGGTGCTGCGCGGCTTTGAAATGCTGCTGCTGGCCGAGTCGGGCTATGGCCTGAACCTCGATCACGAGGCACTGTCCGGCCGGCCGCTGGAACCCGGTGGCCGTTACCGCTACGTCGTGGAGCGCGGACCCATCGTCGCCGACGTCGATGACGCAGCGACCTACGGTGGCAGCGAACTGCTCGCCATCGGCCGTGGCGAGTTCGACGACGCCGGGGCCGCGGCCACCGCGCGCCGACTGCTGCGTGCCGTGCTCGACCACCACCTCGGCGGCCAGCCGTTGCAGACGCGCCGGGTGGCCAGAGCCATGCGCCGCTGAGGGCTGGTGCGTTGCGCCCTGCGCCGGGCCGGTGAGATCATGCGCCCCCCGGCCGGCACAGGCCCGGACCGGGCGGCCACCAGGGAATCCCGCGAGACATGAGCAGCATCCATCTCGGCGTCAACGTCGATCACGTCGCCACCCTGCGCCAGGCGCGTGGTACCCGGTTTCCCGACCCGGTCATGGCCGCCTGGGTCGCCGAGCAGTCCGGTGCCGACAGCATCACGGTGCACCTGCGCGAGGACCGCCGCCACATCCAGGAGCGCGACCTCGAGCTGCTGGCGCGGACCCTGCAGACGCGCATGAATCTCGAGATGGCGCTGGCCGAGCCGGTGCTGCGCCTGGCCGAGACGCTGCGGCCGGCGGACTGCTGCCTGGTGCCGGAACGCCGCGAGGAGCTGACCACTGAAGGCGGGCTGGACGTTGCCGCCGACCTCGGCCGGGTGCGCGAGGCCGTTGCCAGGCTCGCCGCCGTCGGCATTCGCGTTGCGCCGTTCATCGATCCGGATCCCGCGCAGGTGGATGCCTGCGCGGCGGCCGGAGTGCGCAGCGTCGAGCTGCACACCGGGCGCTACGCCGAGGCCGCCGACGCCGCAGCCCAGGCCCGGGAGCTGGAACGCCTGCGGCAGGCGGCACGGCACGCAGCCAGCCTCGGGTTCGACGTGCATGCCGGCCACGGTCTGCATTACCACAACGTGCAGCCGGTGGCGGCGCTGCCGGAAATTTCCGAGCTCAACATCGGCCATGCCATCGTGGCGCGGGCGGTGTTCGACGGCCTGGCCACGGCCGTGGCAACCATGAAGCGCCTGATGCTCGCCGCCCGGTCGCCATGATCCACGGCATCGGCACCGACATCCTGCGGACGGAGCGCATCGCCGCGGCGTTTGCCCGCTATGGCGAACGCTTCGCGCAGCGGCTGCTCATGCCCGAGGAACTCATGCAGTTCCGGAACTCGCAGCAGCCGGTGCGCTTCCTCGCCATGCGCTTTGCCGCCAAGGAAGCCATCGTCAAGGCCATGGGCACCGGCTTCGCCAACGGCATGTGGATCCGCGACGCCGGCGTCGCACCCGACGCACTGGGCCGGCCCGAGATCATCTATTCCGCCCGCGGCCGCCGCCGTTGCGACGAACTCGGGATTGGCGCCGGCCACCTGACGCTGTCCGACGAGGCCGGGCTGGTGGTCGCGGTGGCCGTGCTGATGCGCAAGGAGCAGGGCGGGTGTCCATGACGACGCTGGTGTTCGACATCGAGACCATTCCCGACGTGGCACTGGGCCGGCGCCTGTACAACCTCGAGGGCATCGCCGATGCCGATGTCGCCAAGGCCATGGCCTTCCAGCAGCTGCAGGCGACGGGCAGCGAGTTCCTGCCGCTGTACCAGCAGCGCATCGTTGCCATCTCGGTCGTGCTCCGCCGCCAGGACGAGCTGAAGGTCTGGAGCCTCGGCAGCCCGGACAGCGACGAGGGCGAACTGGTCCGCCGTTTCTTCGATGGCATCGACCGCTACACGCCGGATCTGGTGTCCTGGAACGGTGCCGGCTTCGATCTGCCGGTGCTGCACTACCGGGCGTTGCTGCATGGGGTCGTGTCGCATCGCTACTGGGATGTCGGCGACGAGGATCGCGAGTTCCGCTTCAACAACTACCTCAGCCGCTTCCACTGGCGGCACACCGACCTCATGGACGTGCTCTCGGGTTTCCAGGGGCGCGGCCGCGCCGGCCTCGATGCCATCGCCGTGATGCTGGGCTTTCCCGGCAAGATGGGCATGGAAGGCAGCAGGGTCTGGGAGGCCTGGCAGGAGGGGCGCATCGTCGAGATCCGCAACTACTGTGAGACCGACGTGGTCAATACCTGGCTGGTGTACCTGCGCTTCCAGCACATCCGTGGCCTGCTGGACCAGGCCGGCCTCGAGCGCGAGCTCGACCGGGTGCGCGAGCTGCTCGGTGCCTCGGGCCAGCCGCATCTCAGCACATTCCTGGAAGCCTGGCGCAATGCCACGGCGGCCGTGGGCGGCTGACCGGAATGGGCGGCCGCCGCGCGATCCGCAGGTTGCAGCACGCAGCGCCGGAGACGGACCTGGTGCAGGACATGACTATCGAAGGTCAGGGCCTGGCCAGCAGCGATGGCAAGCGTGTCTTCATCGACGGCGCCATCGGCGGCGAGACGGTGACTTTCCGGCGCGTGCGTGCACATCGCGACTACGACGAGGCCGAACTGCTGGCGATCGATCGGCCGGCGCCGCAGCGGGTGGCGCCGCGCTGCCAGTACTTTGGTACTTGCGGGGGTTGCAGCCTGCAGCACCTGTCGCCGGCCGCACAACTGGCGCTCAAGGAGCGCACGCTGGTGGAGAGCCTGAAGCGCATTGCCGCCGTGGTTCCCGACCGGCTGATGCCGGCGGTGACGGGGCCTGCCTGGGGCTACCGCCGGCGCGCGCGCCTCGGTGCGCGTTACGTCGCAGGCAAGGGCCGGGTGCTGGTGGGATTCTCCGAGCGCCATGGCTCCTGGATCACCGACATGCGCAGCTGCGAGACGCTGCACCCGGCGCTCGCTGCGCTGCTGGGCCCGCTCGGCGACCTGATCGGCAGCCTGGCGATACGCCAGCGGATACCGCAGGTGGAGGTGGCCGTCGCGGACAACGCCACGGTGCTGGTGTTCCGCGTGCTGGAGCCACCAGGCCCGGCGGACCTCGCGGCGTTGCGCGCCTTCCGCCAGCAGCATGGCCTGCGGGTGCTGCTGCAGGGCGGTGGCCCGGATTCCCTGCAGCCGCTGGATGCGGAAGTGGATGGCGGTGAGCTCTGGTACGGCATCGCCGGCACCGGCCTGCGCATGGGATTCGGTCCTACCGATTTCATCCAGGTCAACGGCGCGATCAACGACAGCATGGTGGGGCTGGCGCTGGAACTGCTGGCACCCGCGGCCGGCATGCGCCTGCTCGACCTGTACTGCGGTATTGGCAACTTCACCCTGCCGCTGGCGCAACGCGCCGGGACGGTGCTGGGCGTGGAGGGGGCAGCGCCGATGATCGAGCGGGCAAGGGACAATGCGCGGCGCAACGGCATTGGCAACGCGGCGTTCGCCCTGGCGGACCTGTCCACGGCGGACGGCGCGGTTCCCTGGGCCGGGCAGCGGTTCGACGCGGTGTTGCTGGACCCCCCGCGGGCGGGAGCAGCCGCCATCATCGATCCGCTGGTGCAGACCAGAGCCCGGCACATCCTCTACGTGTCCTGCCACACCGGCACGCTGGCCCGCGATGCCGCCACGCTGGTGCACGGCCACGGTTATCGCCTGGCTGCGACCGGCATCCTCGACATGTTCCCGTCCACGAGCCACGTCGAGTCCATGGCGCTGTTCGAGAGGCCCTGAACCTCGTGGCCCGGCCACAGCTGCGCATCATCCTGACCGAGCAGCGCCTCGAGGTCCTCGGTGCGACCACAGGCCGTACGGGATACTCCGTGTCCACCTCGCGTTTCGGGCCGGGCGAGCGGCTCGGCAGCGGCTGCACGCCGCGCGGCCGGCACGTCGTGCGCGCCTGCATCGGCGCCGGTCTGCCGGTTGCCGCCGTGCTGCGCGGCCGCCGGCCGACGGGCGAGGTGTGGACGCCGGCGCTCGCCGCAAGCCATCCCGGGCGTGACTGGATCCTCAGCCGCATCCTCTGGCTATCGGGCACCGAGCCCGGCCGTAACCGCCTCGGCGAGGTCGACAGCATGCGCCGCTACATCTATATCCACGGCACGCCGGACAGCGAACCCATGGGGGTGCCTTTTTCCCACGGCTGCATCAGAATGCGCAATGCGGATGTCATTGAACTGTTCGACCGGATTGGCCCCGGTACCGCAGTCGACATCGTGCCCTGACCGCCGCAGCCCGGTGAGGCGCGTGATCCCATGACACTTGGACCGCTGATGATCGACGTCCAGGGCCTGGCCCTGACGGAGGAGGAACGCGAGCGCCTGGCCGACCCACTGGTGGGTGGCGTCATCCTCTTCGCCCGGAATTTCCAGGACCGTGGGCAGCTGCGGGCCCTCACCGCCGAGATCCGCGCCGTGCGCCACCCGGCGCCACTGATCGCCGTGGACCAGGAAGGCGGCCGCGTGCAGCGCTTCCGTGCGGGTTTCACCGTGTTGCCGGCGCTGCGCTGGCTCGGGCATGAGTACGACCAGGACGCCGACCGCGGGCGGCACCTCGCCTTCGCCTGCGGCTGGATCATGGCGGCCGAGCTGGTCGAGGACGGCATCGACCTCAGCTTTGCGCCCTGCGTCGACCTCGACTGGGGCGTGAGCGGTGTCATCGGCGACCGCGCCCTGCACCGCGACCCCGAGGCCGTGGCCAGCCTGGCGCTGTCCTACATGCAGGGCATGCGCGCGGCAGGCATGGCGGCCGTGGCCAAGCATTTCCCCGGCCACGGTGCCGTGACCGCCGACTCGCACCACGAGCTGCCGGTGGACCGGCGCTCGCTGGCCGAGATCGACGAAGACATCACGCCCTATCGGCGCCTGATCGATCACGGGCTCGCCGCTGTCATGGTCGCCCACCTGCAGTTTCCCAGGATCGATGCACGCATCGCCAGCCTGTCGCCGCTGTGGCTGCGTGGCCAGCTCCGCCAGCGCCTCGGCTTCCAGGGGGCGATCTTCACGGACGATCTGAGCATGGCGGGCGCCGCCGTCGGTGGCAGCGTATCCGGGCGTGTACGCCTGGCGCTGGAGGCCGGAGCGGACATGGCCCTGGTCTGCAACGACCCAACTGCTGCGGCCGCCACGCTTGCCGACCTTGCCGGGTTCAGCGATCCGGCCGCGCATGCCAGGCTGGTGGCCTTGCGGGCCCGGCCACCACGCGACCAGGGTCTGCCCGCGCTGCGCGAGAGCCGCGACTGGCAACAGGCCACGGCGCAGCTGGCGGCCGCCCTGGGCCGTCCATCCCTAGAGTTGCATGGCTGAGTCGCCGTTTCCCGCCGCGCGCCTGCTGGTGTCCGCCACCGAGGTCGAGCAGGCCTGGTCCCGTCTGGCGGCCGGGCTGCAACCGCTGGTCAGCGCCGGGGATTGCGTGCTCATCGGCGTCATGGTCGGCGGCATGATTCCGCTGGTGGAAATATCCCGGCGCCTGGAGGGCGCGTTCGCCCTCGACTACTGCCACCTGGCCCGCTATGGCAGCAGCACCACCGGCGGTGACATCCGCTGGATCAGCAGGCCGCGGCAACCGCTGCAGGGGCGCGTGGCGGTGCTGGTGGACGACATCTTCGACGCTGGCCATACGCTGGCCGAGGCACGACGCCACTGCCAGGCGGCCGGCGCGGCGCGCGTCGTGACCGCGGTCCTCGCCCGCAAGCGCCACCCGCGGCCGGTGGCGGCGCCGTTGCCCGAGTTCGTCGGGCTGGAGATCGATGACGTTTTCGTTTTCGGCTGCGGCATGGATTTCCAGGAACGCTGGCGACAATTGCCCGGCATCCATGCGCTGGCGGATCCGGCCGGCGACCCGCAGCGGCGCTAGCGCCGGACCCCTCCCGCGGGAGCCGGGGTCCACTGACGCGGCGGTGACCTGCTTCACAGACCCACTGGCGGCTGCTGCCTAAGATGGCCCCTGGCCCTTATGTCGCGCCGGAATCGCTGCGGGCAGGCGCCCGCGGAGCAGCCTGGAATCGCCTGAAGTTCAGTAATCAAGCTGATGAAAGATATCGAGAAAAATATCCTCATCCAGGCGCTGGACCAGCTGCCGCTCGGAACCCTGATCATCGATGCCCGCCAGGATCACTGGCCGGTCATCTACATGAATTCCATCGTCGGGCACCTGACCGGGCTGGACACGGCGACGCTGCTCGGTTGCCCATGGCATGGCCTGCTGATGGACCCGGAGGAACTCGCACCCCAGCGCGAACGGCTGCTGGGCAGCCCGGCGCTGGTGGTGCGCCACCTGCGCCAGCGCTGGCAGTCACGCTCCGGCGAGCCCGTGGACATGGTCCTGCAGGTATCGCCGCTGTTCGACCGTCCCGGGCATCCCGCCTACTGGCTGGTGACCGTGGATGCGGAGCAGGGATCCGGTGATGCTGGCGGCGAAGACACGCTGCGCACGGCGTTGCGCGATGCACAGCTGCGCCTGCGGCAGCTGGATCGCAGTGATGCCATCACCGGCCTCGCCAACCGCCAGGCCTTCCTCGAGGTCGTGCAGCGCGACTGGTCCGTGGCGAGCCGCGAGCAGCGGCGCATCAGCGTCATCGTTTTCCAGGTCGATGCCCTCGACCGCTACCGGGACCTGTATGGCAAGCACGCCGCGGACTCCTGCCTGCGCAAGGTCGCCCATGCCATCAGCGGTTCGCTGCGGCGTACCGGCGATGTGGCGGCACGGGTTGCCGACAATCGCTTCGCCGCACTGATGAGTGGTGGCGAGGAAACGCAGCTGCGTGATTTCGCCGGCCAGATCGCCCGCAGGGTACGCAACCTGGCGATACACCATCCGCGCTCGCCCTGCGGCCGTTACGTCACGGTCTCGGTCGGGCTGGCGACGGTGGTGCCGGCCTGGGGCAAGGGCGACCACGGCCTGCTGCAGCAGGCCGAGGCGGAAGTCGCGCGACCGGCCACCGCGACCAGCGACGAACTGGGCGTCGGCTGAACCGCGGCCGGCGCTGCGCCTGCCTTCAGGATTCCTCGTCGGCGGCCGCTGCGGGATCGGGTTCGCTCGCGCCTGTCGGTGGCCTGACGGCGAGGATGACACCAAATCCCGGATTGTCGAAATAATGCAGGGCATCGCCACGCAGGCGGCGCCCCTGCCTGATGTGCCAGCTGCGACCCGCGGCTTCCGGGCGGGCCGGCAGCGACAGCTGCAGCAGCACGTGCAGGTAGCGTTCGCGATACAGCGTCAGCGTACCGTCCAGTCCCGACTCGATGGCCGCGGCCGGCAGTGGTGTCGGCCGCGACTGCGCCCGTGGCGGGGCGGCCTGGCGCCAGCCACCGTGATAGAGGAGCTGATAGCCTGGCCCGCGGCGCAGGCGCGCCGCGAGTGCCGTCAGGCGCAATGCAGCGGGTTCTAGGCCCGTGGCGTCCGCGGGGGTTGCCAGGCCGGGAGCGACGCTGGCATCCACCCGGTCCGGGTCGGGCACCTCGGGCGTGGTGCCACGCTGGTCGAGGTTGCGGAACACGACGATCTCCACCTCGTAGGCGTCGCTGTCAGCCGCGGCGGCAATGACAGGCCAGGCGGCGATCGCGGATACCAGCAAGGTGGAGATGACCGCCAGGTTGCGGCGGCGGATCGCAGCGGGCAGGCGCCAGTCCATGCGGATCATGATGCCACGCCGGCTGCCCTGGGGGGAGCGGTGCCGCCACCCGCGGTCCTGGCGCCGAGGACGGCGAGCAAGCGGTCGACGTAGGCCAGCCGATCTTCGGCAGACTCCATCCCGGCACGGAACACCAGCCGCTGGCGTGGATCGAGACGGAACTGCTTCGGGTCCGATTGCAGCAGGCGCACCAGCACCGCCGGATCGACGTGCGTGGCGCTGCCGAACTCGACGCTGCCACCGGCGGCGCCCGCCGTGATGCGCATGATCCCCAGTTCGCGGGCACGCAGCCGCAGCCCGGCCACGCGCAGCAGGTTGGCGGTTGCCGTGGGTAGCTGGCCGAAGCGGTCCGCGAGCTCCCGTCCCATGTCGGCGAGTGCGGCGTCGGAGCCTGCATTGGCGATGCGCTTGTACAGCACCAGCCGCAGGTGGATGTCCGGCAGGTATTCCTCGGGCAGGAGTGCAGGCAGCTGCAGCTCGATCTCCGGGCCGCGCGTGCCGTCCTGCTCCGGATCCGCATCACCACCACTCTCCATGGCGTGCACGGTACGGGCCAGCATCTCGTTGTAGAGCGCAAAGCCGATTTCCTGGATCTGCCCGCTCTGGCCCTCGCCGAGCAGTTCGCCGGCGCCGCGGATCTCCAGGTCATGGGTTGCCAGCACGAAGCCGGCGCCCAGGTCCTCGAGCGCCTCCATGGCCTCCAGCCGCTGGAGCGCGTCGGCCTGCAGCGCCTCGCGCGGCGGCGCCAGCAGGTAGGCAAAGGCCTGGTGATGGGAGCGGCCGACACGGCCGCGCAGCTGGTGCAGCTGCGCCAGGCCGAATTGTTCGGCCTGGTCGATGATGATGGTGTTGGCGGTTGGCACGTCAAGGCCGCTCTCGACGATGGCGGTGCACAGCAGGATGTCGAAGCGCCGATGGTAGAAATCCAGCATCACCCGTTCCAGCTCGCGCTCGTGCATCTGGCCATGGGCCACTTCGATGCGCGCCTCGGGCATGATCTGCGCCAGCTTCTCGCCGACCGAGCGGATGTCCTGGACGCGGTTGTGCACGAAGTAGATCTGGCCGCCCCGCTGCAGCTCGCGCAGGCAGGCCTCGCGGATCAGCTGTGCGCTCCAGCTGCTGAGGAAGGTCCGGATGGCGAGCCGGGAGGCCGGCGGCGTGGTGATGAGCGACAGCTGCCGCAGATCGCCGAGCGCCATGTTCAGGGTGCGCGGGATGGGCGTGGCGGTGAGCGTCAGGATGTCGACTTCGGCACGCAGGCCCTTGAGCTGCTCCTTGTGCCGAACGCCGAAGCGGTGCTCCTCGTCGACGATCACCAGGCCGAGGTCCCTGAAGGCTACGTCTTTCTGCAGCAGGCGGTGGGTACCGATGACGATGTCGACCTGGCCGGCCGCAACGCGCTGCAGCACCTGGCGGTGTTCCTGCGGCGTCCTGAACCGCGACAGCACTTCCACCGTAACCGGCCAGTCGGCGAAACGATCGCTGAAGGTTTCATGATGCTGCTGGGCCAGCAGCGTGGTCGGCACCAGCACCGCCACCTGGTGGCCGCTGCCCACGACGGTGAAGGCGGCCCGCAGCGCCACCTCGGTCTTGCCGAAGCCGACGTCGCCGCAGACCAGGCGGTCCATCGGCCTGGGGCTGGCGAGGTCGGCCAGCACGTCGTCGATGGCCTTTGCCTGGTCGTCCGTGAGCGCGAAGGGGAAGCCTGCGGCAAACGCTTCGTAGCTGGCCGCGTCCACGCTGGCGCTGCGTCCGGGACGGGCTGCGCGGCGCGAGTACAGGTCGAGGAGCTCGGCGGCGACGTCGCGGATCTTTTCCGCCGCGCGACGCCGCGCCTTCAGCCACTGGTCGGTACCGAGGCGGTGCAGCGGAGCCAGCTCCGGCGCCGCGCCGCTGTAGCGCGACACCAGGTCGAGTGAGCTCACCGGGACATGCAGCCGGTCGCCGCCCGCATACTCGAGCGTGACGAACTCACCTGCGATGTCGCCGATGGTCATGCGCGTCAGGCCGACGTAGCGGCCTACCCCGTGGTCGACGTGGACCACGGGAGCGCCGACCCGCAGGTCCGTGAGGTCGCCGACGATACTTTCCGGGTCACGGCCGCGGCGCCGTCGCGTGCGGCGGCGGCTGGCCTGGCCGAAGAGTTCCTGTTCGCCGAGAATGCTGATGCCCGCATCGCGCAGCACCACGCCGTGCTCCAGGCCGGCAGTGGCGAGCCCCACGCGTCGCGGGCTGGCGAGGAAGGCGGCCCAGCCATCGACGGTGTCGACGGGCTCCCCCAGGCGCAGCAGCAGGTCCTGCAGCCACTCGCGGCGCCCGGGAGACTCCACGGCCAGCAGCAGCCGCCCGCCATGGCTGGCGAGGAAACCGCCGAGGCGGCTGCCGGGCTCGTCCTCGCGCGGGTTGAGCATCAGCAGCGGTGCGCAGGCGGCCGCGAGGTTGCTGGCGGCAGCGGCCTGCAGCGGCTCCTGTGCCGGCTCCAGGCGCAGCACCGGGTGGGCGCCGAGCCGCCCGAGGTGTTCCGCAGGCGGGCAATACACCTCTTCGGGCCGCAGCAGCGGCCGCTCGCGATCCGAGCCGAGCTGCCCGTGGCGTTCCTCGACCTGCTGCCAGGCCTGCTGGAACAACTGCGCGAGGTCGCCCAGCGCCACCACCAGTGTGTCCGCCGGCAGGTAGTCCCAGATGGTTGCGGTCTGGTCGAAGAACAGCGGCAGGTAGCTCTCGACGCCTCCCGGCAGGCGCCGCGCGGAGACCTCGCGGTAGATCAGTGACTCGGTCGGGTTGCCTTCGAAGCGTCGGCGATAGCGCTGGCGGAACTGGCGGATGGACTCGGCGTCGTTCGGCAGTTCGCGCGCCGGCATGGTGTCGATGCGGTCGAGCAGGACGGCGGACAGCTGCGTGTCGGGATCGAAGCTGCGGATGGATTCGACGCAATCGTCGAGGAAGTCCACCCGTGCCGGGGACTCGTAACCGGTCGGGAAGAAATCGACCAGCGAACCGCGCAGGGCATAGTCCCCGTGGGCGGATACCTGGCTCACCCGCTGGTAGCCGGCCTGCTCCAGGCTCGCCTGGAAGGCTTCGAGGCTGCAGGCCTGCCCGGTCGCAATCCTTACCGCATGCCGTTCCAGGTACGCGGTCGGCGCCAGGCGCGGCAACAGCGTGGACGCTGCCGTCACCAGGATGCCTGCCGGCCAGCTACGCAGTTCACGCAGGATGCGCAGCCGTGTCGACACCAGGTCCTGGTGCGGACTGAAGCTGTCGTAGGGCAGCACTTCGAGGTCGGGAAACAGTTCGATGCGGGCGGCCGCCGGGCTGAAGAAGCGCAGCTCCGCCTCCAGTGCCTCGGCCTGCGCCACGCTGGTGGCCAGCACCAGCAGGCGCCGGCCTGTGGCAGCGAGTTCCGCGAGCGCCAGCGCCGGGGCGCAACCTGGCAGGCTGGTCCAGCAGCTGGTCGAACCCGGCGCGGGCAGGTCGGCGGTACGGGCAAGGAGGGCGCGCGCCATGGGCATCCAGGGTCGGAGGAGGGGGCGCGATTATCACACAGGGCGGCTGGCCGGCCAGGCCTGCCGCTGGCTGGCGTCAGTGCCATGCCGCTGCCGCGGCATCACGGGCCGCAGCCAGCGCGGCCCGCGCGGAGAGCTACTTCACTGGCGCTTGACCACCGCGTCGATGACGTGGTCGTACTCAAAGTAGACGACGTAGCTGCCGTAGTCCCAGCGCGTGATCGGTGGCTGGCCGACCGCTGCCTGCTTGCTGGCTGGTTCGCCCCATTTCGCGGCCACGGCCTTCATGGTCATGCCACGTGCCGGACGCTCGGCGCTGCTGGCACGTGCAGCGTCGATGCCCTGCATGATCAGGGTATCGGCACCTGCGGCAGCCGCGAAGCCGAGTAGGCCCAGGGTGGCGGCGAGGAAAATGCAGGAGCGGTTGCGCATCGTGATAACCTCAACGGCACGTGAGCAGTCGACTATAACATCGCACCGTAATGCAAAAAAACCGACGCCTACGTGAACCCGTTTCACATTATTGGCCAGCTCCGCGCGGCTGCGGAGCATCACCGTCAGGGCGGTACCGGGCGGCGGCCGGTCCCCGCCTGCAGGCGTCCGGGCAGGGCGGCCGCCGGTGCTTGGGAAGGCGGCTGGAACACGTGCATACTGTGCCGCCTGCCGAGGAGACCGCCCCTGTGTACGCCTGCGCCGTCGACCGCCCGCGGAGTGTCCGGTGAGGCGTCCCATCTCCGCTTACATCGGCCTGCGCTACCTGCGCAGCCAGCGCGCAAACCAGTTCGCTTCCTTCGTCACGCTGGCCTCGGCCCTGGGCGTGGCGCTCGGGGTCGCGGCGCTGATCGTCGTGCTCTCGGTCATGAACGGCTTCGAGGATGAGCTGCGCAGCCGCCTGACCAGCGTCACCGGCCATGCCTGGGTGACGCAACCCGGTGGCCTGGCCGGCTGGCAGGAACTGCGTGGGGAATTGCTCGAATACCCGGGGATCACCGCTGCGGTACCCGTCATCGAGCTGGAAGCCGTGCTGGGTCGTGGTGCGGACCTGGCGGGGGCGGTGGTGACCGGTGTCGACCCGGCGCTGGAAGGCAGCGCATCGCCGCTGCGTGCCGGGATGCGCGCGGGCGAACTCGATGCCCTGCAGCCCGGCAGCCGGAGCATCATCCTCGGCGATGCCCTCGCTGCGCGCATCGGTGCCCGCGTCGGTGACCCGGTCACCGTGCTGGTGCCCACCCGGGATCGCGAGCATGGCCTGCAGTCACGCCTGTGGCAGTTCACCGTGCGGGGCATGTTCGAGCTCGGGGTCAAGGACCATGACGGCACGCGCGCCTTCGTCAACCTGGCCGATGCGGCGGCCATCGGCGGCCTGGGCCAGCGCGTCGGCGGCATCCGCGTGACGGCCGCCGATATCTTCGCGGCGCCCGACATCATCCGCGCCTGGGCCGGCAGCCGCGGTGCCGGCCTCGTGGTACGGGACTGGACCCAGGACCATGCGACCTACTTCCGGGCTGTGCGCCTGGAGAAGACCATGATGATGGTGCTGCTGTCGCTGATCGTCGGCGTGGCGGCCTTCAACATCGTGGCGACGCTGGTCATGGTGGTCACCGACAAGCGCGGCAGCATCGCCATCCTGCGCACGCTGGGATTCTCCCGGGCGGATATCGTGCGCGTGTTTGCCGTGCAGGGTGTGGCCATCGGCTGGATCGGCGTGGTGGCCGGTGTTGCCGGTGGTGCTGCGCTGGCCGCGAACATGAACGTCGTCGCACCGGCGCTGGAGCGGCTGCTCGGTTTCCAGTTCATGCCCGCCGATGTCTATTACCTGACGGCGCTGCCCTCCGACCTGCGCTGGAGCGACGTGCTGGCCGTGGGGCTGGTGGCGCTGGCCATGACCGCGGTGGCAACCATCTACCCGGCAGCGCGGGCCGCGGCGGTGGAGCCGGCTGAAGTGTTGCGCTATGAATAGCCGCGCGAGGCGCCATGCTGCGACCGGTTGAACTGGCCATCGCCCTGCGCTATGTACGCTCGCGCAGCAAGAACCGCTTCGTCTCCTTCATCTCGCTGATGTCGGTGGCAGGCATCGCGCTGGCCGTCGCCGTGCTGATCGCGGTGCTCTCGGCCATGAACGGCTTCGAGCACGAGGTGCGCACGCGCATCCTCGGCGTGCTTGCCCATGGCACCATCACCGGGCTCGATGGGCGGATCGCGGACTGGCGTCAGCTGGAAAGCGTCGCAGCAGCCTACCCGGGCGTGGTCGCCAGCGCACCGTTCGTGCGCGGCGAAGCGATGGTGGTCGGCACCAACGCCGTCAAGGGTGTCGAGGTCCGGGGCATCGAGCCAGAGCGCGAACTGGCCACCGCGGCGTTGCAGACGCTGCTGCGCGCCGGGGACTTCCGCGCCCTGGTGCCGGGCGGCTACGGCATCGTCATCGGCCAGGCACTGGCCGAGCGGCTGCAGATCGGGCTCGGCGATCCGGTAGTGATGCTGGTCCCGGAAGGCATTGCCACGCCCGCCGGCGTGGTGCCGCGCATGCGCCGCTTCCGGGTGGTCGGCATCTTCCAGGCCGGCATGTACGAGTACGACAGCGGCCTGGTGTTCACGCACATGGCAGATGCAGCGCGATTGTTCCGCATGGGCGATGCCGCGAGCGGGCTGCGCCTGGCCTTCGCCGATCCGACGCAGGCACCGCAGGCCGTGGTCGGTGTGGCCCGCGCCTATGGCGGCGGCGTGTTCGTCAGCGACTGGACCCGCGAGCACGCCAATTTCTTTCGCTCCATCGAGCTCACCAGGTCGATCATGTTCGTCATCCTGCTGATGGTGGTGGCGGTCGCGGCCTTCAACATCGTCTCGACTCTGGTGATGGTGGTCCGGGAGAAGCGCGGGGAAATCGCCATCCTGCGCACGCTCGGTGCGGCGCCGGGGGCCATCGTCCGCATATTCATGGCGCAGGGCACGCTCATCGGTATCGCCGGCACTGGCATCGGCGTCACCCTCGGGGTGCTGGTCGCGGCCAACCTCGACGTGCTCGTCGCCATGGTCGAGCGCATGCTGGGCATGAAGTTCCTGGCGCCGGACATCTATTTCATCAGTGATTTTCCCACCCAGCTGCGCTGGTCCGACGTCACCGTCATCGGCGGCATCGCCCTGGGGCTGGCCTTCAGTTCGACGCTGTATCCGGCCTGGCGCGGCGCGACCCTGCCGCCGGCCGAAGCGTTGCGCCACTACTGATCATGGAACCGCAGACCGCCATGGACATCCCCGCAGCCGGACCTGCCGCAGATCCCCAGGGCATTTCCCAGGACAATTCCCAGGCCATTCCCCTGGCCTGCGCCGCCCTGGAAAAGGAGTTTCGCGAGGGGCCGGCAGTGGTGCAGGTCCTGCACGGCGTGGACCTGCAGGTGGCGCGCGGCGAGCGCATTGCCATCATCGGCGCCTCCGGTGCCGGCAAGACCACGCTGCTGCAGCTCCTCGGCGGGCTCGATACGCCGACCCGTGGTGCTGTCTATGTGCTCGGCCGCAACGTGGCGGCGCTGGGCCAGGCCGAGCGTGGCCGCATCCGCAACGAGTCGCTCGGCTTCGTCTACCAGTTCCATCACCTGCTGCCCGAGTTCACCGCGCTGGAGAACGTCGCCATGCCGCTGCTGCTGCGGCGCCTGCCGCTGGAGCAGGTCAGCGCCGAGGCGACACGGTTGCTGGAGCGGGTGGGCCTCGCTGCGCGCCTGCATCACAAGCCGGGCGAGTTGTCCGGCGGCGAACGCCAGCGGGTCGCCGTGGCGCGTGCGCTGGTGACGGCGCCGGCGGTGGTGCTGGCGGACGAGCCCACCGGCAACCTCGATCACCGCACCGGTGACCGCGTCTTCGAACTCATGCTGGAACTGAACGCCGAGACCGGCACCAGCCTGGTGATCGTCACCCATGACCTCGTCCGGGCCCGCGGCATGGATCGCGTGCTGCACATGGAGGATGGGCGCCTGCGCGAGGTGACGGGCGAGGCGCTCGCCTGAGGGCAGGCGGGGGTCAGCCGCGCTGGCGTGCCTGCCGTCGCCGCAGGCGCCGCGCCGACGACCAGCGCCACAGGGCATTGCTGCCGAAATAGATGACGGCGGCGGTCAGCGTCGCCGCGATGAGCGCGCCGAGGAACAGCGGGCGCCACATCAGCTCCATCTGCGCCTGCAGCCAGTTCCAGCTCACGGTGTCCGGCCACTCCTGCGGCGGCATGCCGAGCAGCCAGGCACCGAGCCGGTACTCGAAATAGAACACCGGGATGAGCGTCAGGGGGCTGTTCAGCCAGGCCGCCAGCGCCGCAACCCCGAGGTTCACTCCCGCCAGCAGGGCAAGGACCACGGCCAGCGGCGTGTGGCCCGGGACCGGCAACATGGAAATGAAGGCGCCGATGGCCAGCGCGCCAGTGATGCTGCGCCGGTTGACGGCGAAGTACATGGGCTGGCGCAGCAGCCGGCGAAACGGCCGCAAGTACCAGGCCTGCTCATTCTGGCGGTACTGCCGGGAAATGCGCCGCAGGAATTTTCGCGGCATTGCCTACACTGCCGGGTGATTCACGTGGGGTCGGGGCTGCGCAACGGGAAGCCCTTGTCGCGAGCCTGCCTCGCGTGCCCGCGCATTATCAATCATCCGGTGGCCCATCGCACATGCCCTGCCTGGCGGTCATCGCCGTTGCCACTGCCTGGCTGCTGCAGTTCTTCGATACGCAGTGGCTGCTGGCATGGCCGGCGATGGCCTGGTGCGCCGGCGCGCTGCTGGCCTGGCACTGCCTGGGCGGCCGCGCAGCGCTGCTGGTGCTGCTCGCGGGCTGGACGCTGTGCCGGGCCGCGTGGCTCATCGAGGATCGCCTGCCCGGGGAACTGGCCGGGCGCGACCTGCTGGTCAGCGGGGTGGTCTGCGATTTTCCGCGGCCTGACGCCGAGGCGCTGCGCCTGGTGTTCGAGACCGGGACGGATGCGCGCAGCGCAGGCTTGCCGGCGCGGCTGCACCTGAGCTGGTACGCGCCGGCGCCGGAACTCCGCCCCGGGGAGCGCTGGCAGTTGCTGGTGCGACTGAAGCCGCCGCATGGACTGGCCAATCCCGGCGGCTTCGACTTCGAGCAGTGGCTGTACCAGCGCGGTATCGGCGCATCCGGTTACGTGCGTGCCTCGAATCTGAATCGCACGCTCGAAGCGCAGGTTGCGGACTGCCCGGTTGGCAGCCTGCGCGCAGCGCTGGCGGGCCACATCGAGGCGGCCCTGGCCGGCCGGCCAGGCAGTGCCTATGTGCTGGGCCTGACGGTCGGCGTGACCACCGGGTTGTCCGCTGCGGACTGGGAACTGATGCGCCGCACCGGAACCACGCATCTGCTGGCGATCTCGGGTTTCAACATCGCGCTGGTGGCTGCGCCCTTCGTGCTGCTGGTGCCCTGGGCAGTGCGGGCCTGGCCGTACCTCGCCGGCCGGCCGGGCGTCGGTCCGGCACTGGCGCTTGTGGTTGCCGCCCTCTACAGCGCCCTGGCGGGGTTCGGCGTCAGCGTGCTGCGCGCCCTGCTGATGCTGGGCGTGATGGCGGTGCTGGTCTGGCGGCGCCGCCCCGTGGACGGGTTCGACGCGCTGGCTGCCGCGGCGCTGCTGGTCCTCGCGGTCGATCCGCCGGCCGTGCTGGCGGCCGGGTTCTGGCTGTCGTTCGTCGGCGTCGCCTGGCTGCTGGTGGCGGCGACGCGCAGGTCCTGGCCGGTGGCGGCACCGCCGCCCGGGCCGGCACGGCGTGCGATGCACGCGGCTGCCGGCCTGTTGCGGCTGCAGTTGCTGCTCGGGGTGGGCCTGGCTCCGCTGACACTCGCCTACTTCCAGCAGCTGTCGCTGGTCGCGCCGCTGGCCAACCTGCTTGCGGTGCCGGCGTTCAGCTTCGCCATCATGCCGCTGGCGCTGGGGGGAGCGGCGCTGCTGCTGCCGCTGCCGGCGCTCGGCACGTTACTGTTGCGGCTGGCGGCTGCTGCGGTGGCGGCGCTCATGGAACTGCTGGTGCGGCTGGCCGATGGCTTTGCCGGCGATGGTGCCTGGCAGCCACCACCCAGCGGGGCTGTCGGCCTCGGGCTCTGCGTGGTTGCGGCAGCGATGCTGGCCTGGTGGCGACCATTGCCGCTGCGCTCGCTGGCAGTCGTACTGCTGTTGCCGGTGATTCTGGGCGGGAACGGCAGCAGCGACCTGCAGCCGGGACAGCTGCGCGTGACTGTCATGGATGTGGGCCAGGGGCTCGCCGTGCTGCTCCGCACCGCGAACCACGCTCTCGTCTACGATGCCGGGCCCGCCTACCGGATGCGGGATGCGGGGGGGTCCGTCGTGGTGCCGGTACTGCGCACGGCCGGCATCCGCCGGCTCGATGCACTGCTGGTTTCCCATGACGATCTGGACCATGCGGGCGGAGCGGCCGCAGTACTGCGCGCGCATCCCGAGGCGGTCCTGATCGGTGGCTCCACGGCGCGGCTGCAACCGGCCTGGTCGCGGCCCTGCGTCGCCGGGGAAGAGTGGTGGTGGGACGGCGTGCGCTTCCGAATCCTGAACCCGCCGCCGGGTGCATGGCTGTCCGACAACGATGGCTCCTGCGTGCTGAGGGTCGACAGCGACGGCGGCGGCGTGCTGTTGCCAGGCGACGTGCAGCGCCGGCAGGAGGAATCGCTGGTAGCCCGCGGGCTGCTGGCGCCTGTCGAGTTGCTGCTGGCGCCGCATCATGGCAGCCGCAGTTCCTCCGGGCCAGCGCTGGTGGCAGCGACGCGACCGCGTGCCGTGGTGTTCTCCACCGGGTACATGAACCGCTGGGGATTTCCCGCGGCAGTGGTGCGTGATCGCTGGGAGCGTGCCGGTGCGTGCACGTTCAATACCGCAGCCGCCGGCGCGCTGGTCTTCGAATTCGACCGCCAGGGACTGCACCTCGTCTACGCAGCACGCCGCGACGGCGCCCGCCTGTGGACCATGCCGATGCCCCGGGCATCCCCCTGCCGGTTGCCGGGGAGCGCGTAGCAGCCTGCCGTGGCTAGGGTAAACTGTCGGCCGCTGAGCGGGTTGTAGTCCTCACTGGAAGGCGTTTCGGGGCCGCGGATCCATGCTGGAAATCATCAAGGCAGGCGGGGTGCTGATGATCCCGATCATCGGCTGCTCGGTGATCGCCCTGGCCATCATCCTCGAACGGTTGTGGACCCTGCAGCGGCGCCGGGTGCTGCCCGACGACCTCACCCGCCAGGTCTGGGAATGGGTGAGCCGCAATGAACTCAACCACGCGCACATCCAGTCGCTGCAGGAGGGCTCGCCGCTGGGGCGGATCCTTTCCGCGGGGCTGCTCAACCGCAACCGCGACCGCCAGATCATGAAGGAGAGCATCGAGGACACGGGCCGCCATGTGGTCCATGACCTCGAGCGCTACCTGAACCTCCTCGGGACCATCGCCGCCATTTCCCCGCTGCTGGGCCTGCTCGGCACGGTCACCGGCATGGTGCGCATCTTCGCCGCCATCAGCGCCACCGGCGCGGTCGGCGATCCGGCAGCCCTGGCCGGGGGCATTTCCGAGGCGCTGATCACCACGGTCGGTGGACTGGTCGTGGCGATCCCGACGCTGGTGGCCTACCGGTTCCTGCGTGACCGGGTCGACAGCCTGGTCATCGACATGGAGAAGGAAGCGATCACCCTGGTGGATGCCCTGCATCGACGGCAGTATCTCGACAGCTTCGGGCGGCGCGATGAACCTGCGAAGGCATGACCGCTCCCGGGACGACCCGGAACTCAACCTGATCTCGCTGGTGGACGTGGTCCTGTTGCTGCTGATCTTCTTCGTGCTGACCACCAGTTTCGTGGCGCAGTCACGCCTCGCCATCCACCTGCCCGAGGCGGCCGACACCGGCCGCGATACCGTGGCTCCGGCCCTGGAAGTCACCGTCACCGCGCGTGGCGGGTTCTTCGTCAACGGCCGTGCGCTGGTGGACAACCGCCCGGACACGCTCATGGCTGCCCTGCGCCGGGTCATGCCGCAGGGAGAGGTCCATTCGGTGACCATCAACGCCGACGCCCGCGCCGCGCACCAGGATGTGGTCACGGCCATGGATGTGGCCGGGCGGCTGGGTATCACCGACGTGCACATCGCCACGTTGCGCACCCGCAAGGACCAGGGCCAGTGACGCCAGCGGGCCAGGGCGGAGGGTCCGGCGCGCTCTACCGTCGCATGCTGGGCCTGTCTTTCCGCTACTGGCGGATGTTCGTCCTGGCCGGCGTCGGCATGATCGTCTACGCGGGCACCAACACGGCCTTCGCCTGGGTGGTGAACCGGCTGCTCGAGGTGGTCGCCCCGGGCAGCCAGGCGCCGGGCGAGGGCGACCTGCGCCGCTGGATCCCGCTGGCCATCATGGTGCTGTTCCTGACCCGGGGCGTATCCGAGTTCGCTTCCAACTATGGGCTCGGCTGGATCGGGCGGCGTGTGGTCACCGACATCCGCCAGCAGGTGTTCGACAAGTTCATGCGGCTGCCGGCGCGGTACTTCGACACCTCGTCCACCGGAGCCCTGCTGTCGCGGCTCACATTCAACATCGACCAGATTGCCGAATCGACCTCCACCGTCGTCACGGTGATGCTGCGCGAGGTGCTGACCGCCATCGGGCTCATCGCCTACCTGTTCTACCTGAGCCCGACCCTGGCGCTGTTCATATTCGTGGCCGCGCCGATCATGGCGCTGATCACCAGGACGCTGGGCCGCTACTTCCGCCGCTACAGCGAGCGCATCCAGCAGTCCATGGGCGACGTGACCCGCGTGGCGCAGGAGTCGCTGCAGAGCCAGCGGGTGATCAAGATCTTCAATGCGCGTGACTACGAGTACCGGCGCTTCGAGGTGGCCAACGAGAAGAGCCGGCGGCTGCAGATGCGGCTGGTGGTCACCAAGGGCGTGGGCGACGGCCTGGTGGCGCTGATGGCCGCGCTGGGCCTGGCGGCCGTATCGGCAGTGGCGATCTCGCCCTCGGTCCGCAACCAGATGAACCTCGGTGACTTCGGTGGCTTCATCACCGCGCTGTTGCTGCTGATGCGGCCGCTGCGCCAGATTGGCGGCATCAATGCCGTGATCCAGCGCGGACTGGCGGCCGGGGAAAGCGTTTTCAGCCTGCTCGATGAAGCGGAAGAGGTCGACACCGGCAGTGTCGCGCCTGCCCGGGTCAAGGGCGCAGTCGAGTTCCGTGGCGTGGGTTTCAGCTATGACGCGACCAAGGGCCCGGTGCTGCGCGACATCGACCTGCAGGTGCCGCCCGGCCAGAAGCTCGCCATCGTCGGCCGCTCCGGCAGCGGCAAGACCACGCTGGTCAACCTGCTGCCGCGCTTCTATGAGGCCAGCGAGGGCCAGATCCTCATCGACGGCCGTGACATCCGCGAGTACTCGCTGCACGGCCTGCGCCAGCAGATCAGCCTGGTGAGCCAGGAGGTCACGCTGTTCAACGACAGCGTGGCGAACAACATCGCCTATGGGTCGCTGAACGGTGCGCCGCGTGCGGATATCGAGCGCGCTGCCCATGCGGCGCACCTGGGTGAACTGCTGGCCCAGTTGCCACAGGGCCTCGACACCATGGTTGGCGACCGGGGGTTGCTGCTCTCCGGTGGCCAGCGCCAGCGCATCGCCATTGCCCGGGCGCTGCTGAAGGATGCGCCCATCCTCATCCTCGACGAGGCCACATCGGCGCTGGACACGGAGTCGGAACGCTACATCCAGGCTGCGCTCGACGAACTGATGGCCAACCGCACGACCTTCGTCATCGCGCACCGCCTGTCCACCGTGGAGAACGCCGACCGGATCATCGTCATGGCCGGGGGCTGCATTGCCGAGAGCGGCACGCATGGTGAGCTGCTGGCCGCAGGCGGGCAGTACGCGACCCTGTACCGGATGCAGTTCCGCGATGACTAGCGGCGTGGTGGCGGGCAGCGTCCAGCGGGTCTGGTACGGTCGTTCGCTGCTTGGTCCCTTGCTGCAGCCTCTGGCGCTGCTGTTCGCCCTGGCCGTGAGGTTGCGCCGGACCGCCTATCGGCGCGGCTGGCTCGCCTCCGGGCATCCTGGCGTGCCGGTCATCGTCGTCGGTAACCTTACCGCGGGCGGCGCGGGCAAGACACCGCTGGTGGGCTGGCTGGTGCAACGCCTGCAGGCAGCGGGCCTGCGCCCGGGCATCGTCAGCCGTGGCTATGGTGGTGTGCCACAGAGGGAGCCGCTGCGGGTGGATGCCGGCAGTGATCCGGCCATCGCCGGCGATGAGCCGGTGCTGCTGGCCCGGCGCACCGGCGTGCCGGTCGTGGTCTGTGTCGACCGGCTGCGCGCGGCGCAGGCCGCTGCCGGCAGCGGCGCGAATGTCATCGTCGCCGACGATGGACTGCAGCACTATGCTTTGCGCAGGGACGTGGAGATCGTCGTGGTCGATGGCCTGCGGCGCTGGGGAAACGGGCGGCTGCTGCCCGCGGGACCGCTGCGGGAACCCCTGGGCCGCCTCGCCGAGGTCGACGCCGTGCTGGTCAACGGTGGCGAGCCCGGTGCAGCGGAAACCGGCTTCAGCCTCCGCCCGGGCGCTGCCGTGTCGCTGGCCACGGGGGAGTGCCGCCCACTGGCGCAGTTTGCCGGCCAGCGGGTGCTCGCCGTGGCGGGGATCGGCAACCCGGCGCGATTCCATGCCCTGCTGGCGACCAGCGGCATGCAGGTCATGACGGCCGCGGTGCCGGACCATGGCCGGGTGGACCTGGCGCAGCTGCGCAGCGAAGTGCCCTGGCCCATCCTGATGACGGAGAAGGATGCCGTGAAGTACCCGCATTGGACCGACCCGGACAGCTGGTACCTGCCGGTGGATGTGCAGATGCTTCCCACCGCGGAAGCAGGGCTGATGTCGCGTATCCTGGCGCGGCTACAGCCGGCAGGTGGCGCCAATGGCTGAGTTCCGCGTGGTGATCCCGGCGCGCTATGCGTCCTCGCGTTTCCCCGGCAAGCCGCTGGCGCGGCTCGCCGGACGGTCGATGATCGAACATGTCTACCGCCGTGCAGTCGCCAGCGGTGCGGCCGAGGTGATCGTGGCCACCGACGACGGGCGCATTGCCGATGCGGCACGCGGCTTCGGGGCCACAGTTGCCATGACCCGGGCCGACCATGCCTCCGGTACGGACCGCATCGCCGAAGTCGCTGCCGGCCGTGGCTGGCCGCCGGATGCGATCGTGGTGAACGTGCAGGGTGACGCACCGCTCACGCCTGCGGCCAGCGTGGCGCAGGTCGCCGCACTGCTGGCGCAGCATCCGCAGGCGTCGCTGGCAACCCTGTGCGTGCCGGTGGCGACGCCGGAGGACTACGCCAGCCCGCATGTGGTCAAGGTGGTCATGGACCAGGACGGACGCGCGCTGTACTTCAGCCGTGCGTCCATTCCCTGCGCAGGGCACGGCAGCGACACGCTGCCGCGTGCCTGGCGCCACCTCGGCATCTATGCCTATCGCTGCGGCGAGCTGCAGCGCCTCAGCGCCGCGCGGCCCTGCTACCTTGAGGCGGTGGAGAAACTCGAGCAGCTCAGGGCCCTGTGGATGGGCATGGAGATCCGCGTCGCGACGGCACGTGAGGCGCATGGGCCCGACGTCGATACGCCGGCCGATGTCGCCGCCGTCGAGGCCTGGATGGCTGGCATGGCCGCCAGGCAGGACTGAGCAACGCGGCCATGGCAGCTCCCGGCGACCGCCCCCGGAACCGGATCCTGCTGGTCTGCATGGGCAACATCTGCCGCTCGCCGATGGCGCAAGGCATGTTGCGCCATCGGTTGCGCGAGTTGCAGTGGCAGGAGCAGGTGGTGATCGATTCGGCGGGAACCCATGGCTATCACGCCGGGTCGGCGCCCGACGAGCGCGCCCAGATGGCAACGGCACGCCGTGGCATCGACATCTCGGACCTGCGGGCGCGTGCCGTGGCGGCCGAGGATTTCCCCTGCTACGACCTGATCCTCGCCATGGATGAGGCGAACCTCGGCTACCTGCGCGCCGCTGCAGCCGCAGAGCACCGGCGGAAGATTCACCTGTTCATGGAGTACGCGACCGGTGATGCCGGCCGTTCGGTACCCGACCCGTACTATGGCGGGCCCATCGGCTTCGAGCGCGTGCTCGACATGCTGGAGGAGGCCACGGAAGGCCTGCTGCTGCGCCTGCGGGCGGAGCTGGAAGAACTGTAGGGCGAACCCTGCCCGGACGGTGCCTGGCCTGGCACCGCCCGGGCAGCGGTCTATTCGCGGTCGCGACCCGTCGCGTCCGTATCACCGGGCCCCGAAGACCACACCGTGTAGCTGCGGGTGCCACCGGAGGCTGGCGGTTCCCAGGGCAGCTGGCGTGGCCTGTCGCCGGGTTCCTGCGCTGCGGTTTCCACGGCGGTCGTGCTGGGCGCCGCCACCGGGCTCGGGTCGGGGCGGCTGTCCTGCGGTCGCTCACCGGCGTCGCTGTGCCGGTCCGCCCGCGTCTCGGGTTCGGGCCGTGGCGTGGGGCCGTCATCGCGGCCGGCCTGCTGGTCAGCGAAGCCGTTGCCCTCTGGTCCTGGCCGCGTCTCGGCCGGCGACCCCGGCGGCAGGCCCTCGCGTCCCTGCCGGTCTTCACCACCGCCACGGCCACCGCGGCCACCACGACGGCGGGGGCGGGAACGGTCACGGCGTGAAGTCTGGTCTGGCTCGCCGCTGCGGGCCTCGCTGCCGTTGGCACCCTGGCGGGGAGCCTGTCCACGGCGCTGCTCGTCGCCCTGGCGTGGCTCGAAACGGCTCTCGCCGCGCTGCTCCTGCGGGCGACCGCCATCCTGCCGGGGTGGGCGCTGTCCGCGCTGGTCGCGCCCGTCACGCTCGCCACGACCCTCGCGTCGTTCCTGGCCGTTCTGGCCACCCTGCCCACCCTGCCCACCCTGGCCGGTCTGGCCCGAGTGGCCACGTCCGCCGCGACGCTCGTCGCGGTACCGGTCATCGCGGCGGCCACGGCCGTGCTGGTCGCGGTGACGGCTGCCTTCATGGCGGTGGTGATGGTCCCTGCGGCGCTCGTCGGCAGGCCGTGCGGCTTTCGCCGGCTCGGCGGTACCGCTGCCAAACAACCAGATCTTGAGCCGCGGAATGAGGCCCAGCGTCGGCGCCACCGGTGCCGCGGCCGGGGACTCCGTAGCGGCGAATTCCGGCGGCGGGGGCGGGGCGGGCGTCGCCGGCATCGCCGGCACCACCGCCGGTTCCTCCGCCTTCACCCGCGGGGCGAACAGGTCCAGGGCCGCGTCGGACGGGGGTTGCTCCTGCGCGGCGAGCGTGTAGCTGGCGCCAGTGTTCTCGGGGGCTGATACCTGGTCGTCGCGCACGCGCCGGATGCTGTAGTTTGGCGTTTCCAGGTGCGGGTTCGCGATCAGGACCAGCTGCACGTGGTCGCGTTCCTCGATGGCGCGGATCCAGTCGCGCTTCTCGTTGAGGAGATAGGTCGCGACATCCACCGGCAATTGCGCGATCACCTTGGATGAGCGGTCCTTGCGGGCTTCCTCGCCGACGAGCCGCAGAACGGCCAGGGCCAGCGACTCGACGCCGCGGATGGAACCCGAGCCATTGCAGCGCGGGCAGGGCTGGTGGGCCGACTCACCGAGCGAGGGGCGCAGGCGCTGGCGCGACAGTTCCAGCAGGCCGAAGCGCGAAATGCGCCCGATCTGCACCCGCGCGCGATCCATCTTCATGGCATCGCGCAGGCGGTTCTCCACCTCGCGCTGGCTGCGCTGGGAGGACATGTCAATGAAGTCCACGACCAGCAGGCCACCCAGGTCGCGCAGCCGGCACTGGCGCGCAACCTCGTCGGCGGCCTCCAGGTTGGTGGCGAAGGCCGTGGCCTCGATGTCCTCGCCCTTGGTGGAGCGGGCCGAGTTGATGTCGATGGACACCAGCGCCTCGGTCTGCTCGATGACCAGGCTGCCGCCGGAGGGCAGCGTCACGACGTGGGAGAAGGCGGACTCGATCTGGCTTTCGATCTGGAAGCGCGTGAACAGTGGCACCGGGTCCTGGTACATCCGCAGCTTGCGCAGGTTCTGCGGCATAACGCGTTCCATGAACTGGCGCGCTTCCTCGTGGGTCGTGGGATCGTCGATGATGATCTCGCCGACGTCGTTGGCCAGGTGATCGCGCAGGGCGCGGATGATGGCGTTGCTGTCCTGGAAGATCAGGAATGGCGCCGGCCGGCTGACCACGGCGGCCTTGATGGCCTCCCAGATGCTCAACAGGTACTGCATGTCCCAGTTGAGTTCCTCGGTGCTGCGGCCAACGCCCGCGGTGCGGATGATCACGCCCATGCCGCCGGGGACCTCGAGGTCATGCAGGGCTTCACGGATTTCGTCGCGCTCCTCGCCGCTGATGCGGCGCGAGACGCCGCCACCGCGCGGGTTGTTGGGCATCAGCACGATGAAGCGGCCGGCCAGGCTGATGAAGGTGGTGAGGGCGGCACCCTTGTTGCCGCGCTCCTCCTTGTCCACCTGGACGACGATTTCCTGGCCTTCGCGGAGCAGTTCACGGATGTTCATCCGCTCGCCGCTGGGTTCGGTCACGAAGTACTCGCGGGAAATCTCCTTCATCGGCAGGAACCCATGGCGATCGGCGCCATAGTCGACGAAGGCCGCATCGAGGCTCTGTTCGATGCGGGTTATGCGTCCCTTGTAGATGTTGGCCTTGCGTTGTTCCTGGGAGGGTGACTCGATGTCAAGGTCATACAGTTTCTGGCCATCGACCATGGCCACGCGCAACTCTTCTTCCTGAGTTGCATTGATCAGCATTCTCTTCATGGGGCCCTACTTGTGGGTGGTGTGCGGGTTGCCCTGGAGAGCGGCCGCGCGCCATCGAATGCTGTGACCTGCCGGCACCGGCGCTGGCGCCCGGTGTCCACGGCATTGCCGGCGCGGGCGCCCTGGGGCGCATCCCGCAATCGCTGATTCTCATCTGGACCGGGTCCGGCATGGGGCACTGTCACTGGAATTCGCGGCGCAGCGGAGGCGGGTATTGGCCCGATTCCGTCAGCCTGGGAAGCCCAAACGGTGAGCCTGCAAGGCAGGCTCCGGAAACTCGGAATCGCCGGTGTCGGGTCCGTCGGGGACGGACACCTCAGCCCGGCGACCGAAAGCGCACAAAGCGTACGCGGCCGGTAATATACCAGCCAGGACCTTTGCCATCAATGGATTAGGCCAGCCTTGAACGCCGACCATCCAACACCCGGCCAGCCGGAGGCGAACCGACCCGGTGTCCTGACCGTCACCGTCGATACGGAGGAGGCAAACCGCCGCCTCGACAATTTCCTTGTGGCGCGCCTCAAGGGCGTGCCCCGTACCCATGTATACCGGATTATCCGCTCTGGCGAAGTGCGGGTGAACAGCCGCCGGGTCCTGGCCAGCCACCGGCTGGAGGCCGGCGACCGGGTGCGAATCCCGCCGGTGCGCCAGGCCCCGGGTACCGCCGGGCGGCCGGTGCGCGCCGGCAGCGCGGCCTGGGTCGAGACCCGCATCCTCTACGAGGACCCCGACCTGCTGGTACTCGACAAACCGACCGGGCTGGCGGTGCACGGCGGCAGCGGTGTCAGCCTCGGCGCCGTCGAACTGCTGCGTGCGGCGCGCCCTGATGCCCGGTTCCTGGAGCTGGTACACCGGCTGGATCGCGACACCAGCGGCTGCCTGATGTTTGCCAAGCGCGCGTCGAGCCTAAGGCAGCTGCAGGCCCAGTTCCGGGCCGGCGAGGTCGAGAAGATCTATCTTGCCCTGCTGGTCGGCAGGCTGCGGGCCGAGGAGCGGCTGGTGGATGCGCCGCTGCTCACCACCGAGAGGCGGGGCGGGGAACGCCACGTGCGCGTCGACGCCGACGGCAAGCCTGCCGCGACCCGCATGACGGTGGAGGAGCGCCTGCCGGGTGCGACGCTGGTACGCGTCGCATTGCTCACGGGGCGCACCCACCAGATCCGGGTCCATGCCGCCCATATAGGGCTGCCGCTGGCCGGTGATCCGCGCTATGGCCTGGACCCCGACCCCGTGGTGGACCAGGCGGGGCTGCAGCGGCTGTTCCTGCATGCAGCGTCGATCGCCGTTGCCAGCCCGCGCGATGAGCGCGTCATCCGCGTCACGAGTCCGTTGCCGGAGGATCTGCGCGCGGTGCTGGCACGGCTGCGCGCCATGCGCCGCCCGGCTAGATGATCCGCACCCCGAGTGCCCGCAATGCTTCGGCCAGCCATAGCAGGGGCAGGCCCTGGATGGCGGCTGGATCGCGGGTGGCGACTTCGCTGAACAGCGCGACACCCAGTGATTCGAAGCGGAACGCCCCGGCGCAGTCCAGGGGACTGTCGCGGTCCACGTAACGCTGGATTTCATCGCGACCGAGTTTCCGGAAGCGCAGCATGGTCTGGTCGAGGTGCTCCATGATGCGGCGATCCGGTCCCTGCACCGCAACCGCAGTGTGCAGCACCAGCGGCTGGCCGGTGCAGTGGCCCAGCTGTTCGACCGCTGCAGCGGCAGTCCCGGGCTTGCCGAGGATCCGCCCGGCGCATTCGGCAACCTGGTCGCTGCCGATGACGACGGCACCTGGCCAGGCAGAGGCGACGGCCGCGGCCTTGAGCCGGGCCAGGCGGAGGGCGAGGGCGGGTGCAGCCTCGCCAGGCATCGGGGTCTCGTCGACCTGTGGCACCACGACTTCGAACGCGGGGAGCAGGCGTGCCAGCAATTCCCGCCGGTACCGGGAGCCTGACCCCAGTACGACCTGCGGCGCAATGCCGGTGGCTGCTGCTGCGGCTTTCTGCATGGCAGGGCGACGCTAGCGGATTTTGACAGGGTATGCCAGCCTCCTTAAACTTCCCCGTTTATGCTCGCTGAGCGCATTGGATCCGCGCAGCTCCTGGAACTGTCGGCGGCGGGTGCAGGCCTGACCGAAGACGTCCGCGGCAGTGACCTGCCACGCGTGGCCGCCCTGCTCGCGGCGCATACTGGCGGCCAGCTCGAGGTGGCGCTGCGGTTCCGGAATGGACCGGAGGACTTCCCCGTGGTGGAGGTCATCGTGACCGGGCTGCTGCCGCTGGTGTGCCAGCGATGCCTGGCTGCGGTGGACTGGCCGGTGGACCTGCAGGTGGCGCTGACCGTGGTGCCGGACGAGGCGACAGCCGGGGAACTGGCCGATCCGTTCGACAGCGTCCTGCTCGACCGCGACGGCGCATTGCCGCTGCGGTCGATGGTCGAGGATGAGATCCTGGCGATGATGCCGCTGGCACCGCTGCATGACGCGGGCAAGGGTTGCAATGCGGCCGCTGGCGATGCGGTCGCGCAGATCGTGGAGCCTGTCCCCGAGGCCAGGGTGAACCGGCCCTTCGCCGGCCTGGGTGTCCTGATCCGGGATGACGGCCGGGACCGAAAATAGACTTTGCAGGAGAGTTCGAGATGGCAGTTCAGAAGAGTCGCAGGACACCGTCGACGCGTGGCATGCGCCGGGTGCATGACCGGCTGGAGAAGCCGGCGGTCTCGGTCGAGCCGACCACCGGCGAGACGCACCGCCGCCACCACGTCAGCCCCGACGGCTATTACCGCGGCAAGAAAGTCATCGATACCGCGGAAGAAGCGCCCGAGTAGCTGCAAAAGCCGACTTTCACCGCGTATCACCGTTTCATCACCGCATCCAGCCTGAGGGCAAGCCTTGTCCAGGCCCGTCACCATCGCGCTGGATGCCCAGGGCGGCGACAAGGGTGCCGCCGTCTGCGTTCCCGCCGGGCTGGCGATGCTGCGCCAGCACCCGGACCTGCACCTGATCTTCGTCGGCCAGCGCGAAGTCATTGATCCGTTCCTCCAGGAACTCGGTGAGGTTGCCTCCCGCGTGACCGTCCAGGATGCCCGCCAGGTCGTGGGCATGGACGAGCATCCGGCCGATGCCCTGCGCAAGAAGAAGGATTCTTCCATGCGCGTGGCGATCGACCTGGTGAAGGCCGGCCAGGCCGACGCCTGCGTCAGCGCCGGCAACACCGGCGCGCTGATGGCGACCGCCCGTTTCGTCCTCAAGACCCTGCCGGGCATCGACCGCCCGGCCATCATGGTGCCGGTACCGACCATCCACGGTCGCACCTATATGCTCGACCTCGGCGCCAACTCGGATTGCACACCCGAGCACCTGTTCCAGTTCGCGGTGATGGGTTCGGTGGTGGCCACAGGCATCGAGAACATCGAGTTTCCGCGCATCGCACTCCTCAACATCGGCGAGGAGGAGATCAAGGGCAACGAGACCGTGAAGCAGGCGGCTGCATTACTGTCTGCCAGCCCGCTGAACTACGTCGGGTTCATCGAAGCGGACCGCATCCCGGACCAGCGTGCCGATGTCGTGGTCTGCGATGGCTTCACCGGCAACGTCGCCCTCAAGTCGATGGAGGGAACGGCGCGCCTGGTGCGCCACTTCCTCGAGCAGGAATTCCGTTCCGGCGTCTACGGGCGGCTTGCCGGCCTGGTGGCACTGCCGGTCCTGCGTTCGTTGGCCAACAAGCTCGACCCGCGCCGCTATAATGGCGCCAGCCTCGTGGGACTCGATGGCATCGTCATCAAGAGCCATGGTGGCGCCGACAGGGTTGCATTCCGCCAGGCCATCCACACGGCGATGATCGAAGTTTCCAAGCAGGTGCCCGACCAGATCCGCAGGCTGCTCCAGGAACAGGCCAGCTAGATGTACTCGCGCATCGCTGGCACCGGCCGCTACCTGCCCGAGCGCATCCTGACCAACCAGGACCTCGAGAAGATGGTGGATACCACCGATGAGTGGATCCGCGATCGCACCGGCATCGAGCGCCGGCACATTGCAGCCGCGACCCAGACCACGGCCGACCTGGCCGAGCAGGCCGCAAGGCGTGCCATGGAAGCGGCCGGCGTCACCCCAGCGGACATCGATTTCATCGTCGTCGGCACCACCACACCCGATGTCGTGTTTCCCAACGTCGGCTGCCTGCTGCAGGAACGGCTGGGTATCCATGGTTGTGCGGCATTCAGCGTCGAGGCCGCCTGCAGCGGGTTCATCTATGCGCTCAGTATCGCCGACCGGTTCGTCGCTACCGGGCAGGCACGCTGCGCCCTGGTGATAGGCGCGGAAACGCTGTCACGCATCACCGACTGGAGCGACCGCACCACCTGTGTCCTGTTCGGCGACGGCGCCGGTGCGGTGGTGCTCAAGCCCGCCGACGAACCGGGAATCGTTTCCTGCCACCTCGGTGCCGATGGTCGCTACAAGGACCTGCTGTACCACCCGTACGGTCCCTCGCGCTGCCCGGGCCCGGTGTTCGGCGACGACGCCGGTGCCTTCATCCACATGAAGGGCAACGAGGTGTTCAAGGTTGCCGTGAAGACCCTCGAGGGCCTGGTCGAGGAAGCGCTCGGCGCCAACAACCTGGAGCACGCGGCGATCGACTGGCTGATTCCGCACCAGGCGAACCTGCGCATCATCCAGGCGACGGCCAGGCGGCTGGACATGCCGATGGAGCGTGTCGTGCTCACCTTGCAGGATCATGGCAATACATCTGCTGCATCGATACCGATGGCGCTGGATGTCGCCGTGCGCGATGGCCGCGTGAAGCGTGGCGACCTGCTGTTGCTGGAGGGTTTCGGCGGCGGCTTCACCTGGGGAGCCTGCCTGATCCGGTTCTGAGGTCGGCTGGCCGCTGCGCTGGCCGCCCGCCGGGGCCCCCAATAGAATGGCGTCATGCATCATCCGTCGCGATTCCTGCTGCATTGCCTTGCTGGTTGCCGCCACGTCCAGTCCCTGGTGCTGGCGACGCTGATCGGCTTCGCGCTCCCTTGCCTGCGGGCCGAGACGCTGGCGCTGGAGCCGGGATCAGACCTGGTCGGCGCGCTGACGACCGTGCGCTCGACCTACGAGGAAACACTCACCGACATTGCCCGGCGTGCCGGCCTCGGCTACGAGGACATGGTGCGCGCCAACCCGGGTGTCGACCCCTGGCTGCCTGGCGACAATACGGAAATCCTGCTGCCGACGCGCTACGTGCTGCCGGAAGGCACGCGCCAGGGCGTGCTGGTCAACATCGCCGAGTACCGGCTCTACTATTTCACGCGAGACGGGGGACGGCCGGTGGTGGCTACCTTTCCCGTCAGCATCGGCCGCATGGACTGGGCCACGCCCATTGGCATGCACCGGATCCTCTCCAAGCAGAAGCAACCGACCTGGTATCCGCCGGCCAGCATACGCGCCGAGCATGCCGCTGACGGCGATATCCTGCCGCGGGCGATACCACCGGGACCGAAGAATCCGCTGGGCGACTACGCCATGCGCCTGACCAGCACGGGCTACCTGATCCACGGCACCAACCGGCCGGTCGGTATCGGCATGCAGGTCACCCATGGCTGCATCCGCATGTATCCCGAGGACATCGAGTGGCTGTTCCCCCAGGTGCCAGTCGGTGCGGCCGTGCAGATCGTCAACCAGCCCTACAAGTTCGGCTGGGCGGCCGATGGCCTGTATCTCGAAGTGCATCCGCATCTGGAGGGTGATGCCGGTGCCGCCGACCAGGGGATGACGGATCTCATGGCCCGCTACGTGCGGGCCACCGAGGGGCGCCCGGCAGAGGTGGACTGGCCGCTGGTGGACGAGGTCTACCGTGCGAAGCTCGGCATTCCGGTGCGGGTAGGTGGCCCGGCGCAGGTGGCGGATGCAGCCGGCGGCAGTGCTGGTGCCGGTGATCTGCCGGCGCGCGATGCACCGGCGCGGCGGCCCATGGATGCGGTGAAATACCCGCGCAGGTGACCGGCGCGGAACGGCGGGCGGATCACCAAAGAAAAAGGCCGCAGCTTTCGCTGCGGCCTTTTTTGCATGACTCAGGCTTTACTTGGCCTGGCTGCGCTTGAACATCCGGTCGATCTTCTCGTTGGTGGCATCGCAGCAGGCCTGGCTCTGGTTGGCGGCATTCAGGGCCTGGTTGGCGGTGCTCTGCGCGGCGGCGGCCTTCTGGCCGGCCTCGCTGGAGGCGGCGCTGGCGGCGTCGGCAGCGGACTTGGCGGAGGCGGTGTCGCGGGTCAGCTGGTCGACCTTGGCGCTCAGCGCATCGAAGTCCTTCTTTGCAACGGACGAGCAGCCGGCTGCCATCATCAGTGCGAGAGCGGCAACGCCTGCCTTAATTGCGAGCTTTGTGTTCATCACTAGTCCTCTGGATTGGTGATCTTGACGAGATTGCGGCGATTACCGCGGCCAAAACGCGGGAGAAAACTGCTGGAGCTTCCCCCAAAGCGGTCATAATCATGAACGAATCCGCTGTGCTTCGCAATTGGCGGACCCGCGCGGACATCGTGGTGCGCGTGTTGCCGTTGGTGCCTGTTCATCGGTGACTACATGGATGGCGGGCGGCAGTGGACCGGATGCATCTGGCCGGGTGCGCTGCAGGGGTGGATGTTCTGCGGCTGGTCCCGGTGGGGGGGGGGCCAGACGAATCGGGCTTGCAGCAGCCAGGTAACTGTAGATAATTACAGTATTGGGATTATTTACAGGTATCTGGACATGGATGAGCTCACCTCCCGTCAGGCTGAAATTCTTTCGTTCATACAGTCGTTTATCGACGAAACCGGGATGCCGCCTACACGTGCGGAAATTGCCCGGGCGCTGGGTTTCCGCTCCGCCAATGCCGCCGAGGAACACCTGCGGGCCCTGCGGCGCAAGGGGGTCATCGACCTGCTGCCGGGCGCGTCTCGTGGCATTCAGGTCAGGGGCCAGGCCAGGGACGGGTTGCGTGACCAGGACCTGCTGCCGCTCATCGGCCGTGTTGCCGCCGGTCATCCGATACTCGCCCAGGAAAACATCGAGGGCCGCTACCGCGTCGATGCATCGCTGTTCAATCCGAAGCCGCACTTCCTGCTGCGCGTGCAGGGCATGAGCATGCAGGGTGCGGGGATCCTCGACGGTGATCTCGTGGCCGTCTGTCGCACGCCCGAGGTACGCAACGGACAGGTGGTGGTGGCGCGGCTCGAGGAGGAAGTTACCGTCAAGCGTTACCGCCAGGAAGGCCCGGTGGTATGGCTCATTCCGGAGAATCCCGACTTCGAGCCCATCCGTGTCGATCTCCAGGAAGATCCGATGGTCATCGAGGGCGTGGTGGTCGGCGTGCTGCGCAACCACCTTTCCTGACAATGGCGGCAGCTCCGTGGCGTCCCGGGAGGCGATTGGCTGGTTGCTGCAGGATTCCCGCATCTGGCAAGCGGGGCGCGCATCGGCGGCCATGGCTGCGGAACTGCCGACGGGCTGGCCGGGGCTCGACCAGGCCCTCGGTGGTGGCTGGCCGCTCGGGCAGCTGACCGAACTGCTCGTCGAAGCCCATGGCACGGGCGAGTTCACGCTGCTGCTGCCGGCGCTGAGGCGGCTGGTGGCACGGACACCGGATGCCGGCACGGCAGCAGGGCAGGTCATGCTGGTTGCGCCGCCCTACATTCCCTACGCGCCCGCGCTGGCTGGTGCCGGCCTGGATCCTGTGAGGTTTCTGGTCGTGCGTTCAAAGCAGGAAGTGGACACCCTGTGGGCCATGGAGCAGGCACTGCGCTCACGCAGCTGTGCCGTGGTGGCAGGCTGGGCGGATACCGCCGGAAAGACATCGCTGCGACGCCTGCAGCTGGCGGCGGAACCCGGCAATACCTGGGTCCTGCTGTTTCGTGCCGCCAGGCTGCGGCGGACGCCATCGCCGGCGCCGCTGCGCATCCACTTCATGCGGGAGTGCGCAACGGGCCCTGCCAGGCTGCATGTCCTCAAACGCAGGGGCGGGCCACCGGCGGTGGCGGTCGCAGACATCGGCTGATGCGCCATGCCCCGGCGCTCCCCGAACCTGTCCCTGCCGTTCACGGCCGCGGCCCCGCCGCCAGCCGCAGTGCCTGCTGCCGGCCTGCCCGCGCCTGGCGGCACCCGCCGCCTCTGGCTGTGCCTGCAGTTGCCGCAACTGCCCCTGGAGGTGGTGGCCTCGCCAGGCCATGCGCCGCAGGCGGTCATTGCCGGCGGCCGGCAGGGCCCCGTCATCCTGCTGGCCAGCGCGACTGCCGCTGCTCGTGGCATTCACTCCGGCATGCCGCTCAATGCGGCGCTGGCACTGCTGCCTGACCTTGGCGCCCGGCAGCGCCGGCCTGACCTGGAGCAGGCGGCCCTGGCCAGCCTCTCCGCCTGGATGGTGCGTTTCACGCCGCTGGTCAACCTGGATCCCGGTGGCGATGCCCTGCTGCTGGAGGTCGCGGCGAGCCTCGCGCTGTTCGGCGGTCCCGGGGCGCTGCTCGAGGCGGCTGTCTCCGGGATCGGCGGGCGTGGCCATGACGTCGCGGCCGCCATCGCTCCCACCGCGCGGGCGGCGCTCTGGCTGGCACGCTCGGGGCGGCGGCAGCTGGTAATGGAGGCAGCACAGTTGCCGGCCGTGCTGGCTGGCATTCCCGTCGAGTTGCCCGGCTGGCCCGCAGCGGTGGTGGGCGGCCTGCTGCGCATGGGTGTCCGCAACCTCGGCGATTGCATGCGGTTGCCGCGTGATGGCCTCGCGCGCCGGCTCGGCCGGGAATGCCTGCAGGAGATCGATGAGGCGCTGGGGCGGCGCCCGGAACTGCGCCCGGCCTGCCGCCATGAGGAGCGCCTGCGCGAGGAACTGGAACTGCCGGTGGAAACCCGTGACGGCAGGCTGCTGCTCGAGGCCCTGCAACTGCTGCTGCTCAGACTGCATGCGCGGTTGCAGCCACGCCAGGTGGGGGCACAGGTCCTCTGGCTGCGCCTGCGCCACCATGCTGCTGGCGACAGCCTGCTGCGCATCGGATTGCTCAGGCCCAGCAGCGATGTGGCGGGGATGCGCGAACTGGCAGCTATCCATTTCTCCGCGCTGCGCCTGGCTGCGCCCGTGGTTGCCCTGGTGCTGGAGGCCGATGTCGCTGGTTTGCAGCCCGTGACGCCAGCAGACCTGCTCGGCCTGAGGCTCGACCAGGGCGAGCGGCTGGCCGGGCTGATAGAGCGGCTGCGGCTGCGCCTCGGCATGCATGCGGTGCACGGGCTGCGGACCAGTCCCGAGCAGCGTCCCGAGCGGGCCTGGCAGCCGGTGGTCGATGCCATGGAGCCGGACACCATGAAGCCGGAGCCAGCGGCCGCAGGCGCCGTGGCCTGCAGCCTGCGGCCGCTGTGGATCCTGGCTGAACCAGCGGCCCTGGCCCGGCGCGGGGAAGTGCCGCTGTTCCACGGCGCCCTGGTCCTCGAAGATGGCCCGGAGCGCATCGAGGCGGGCTGGTGGGACGGTGACGATGTGCGCCGCGATTACTACGTGGCCCGCAGCCGGCGGGGCATGCGGCTGTGGATTTTTCGTGAGCGCCGCAGCGGACGCTGGTACCTGCACGGCCTGTTCGGGTGATCCTGCCAGGCCAGCTGCCCGTCGATGCCCGAACAGTCGCAACAGCAGGCGCTGCCCGGCTACGCCGAGCTCCACTGCATCAGCAATTTCACCTTCCTGCGGGGCGCATCCCATCCCGCCGAACTGGTGGAGCGCGCCGCGGCGCTCGGTTATGCGGCACTCGCCATCACCGACGAGTGCTCCGTTGCCGGCGTGGTGCGCGCCCATGTCGCCGCGCGCAAGGCGGGGCTGAAAATCATCGTCGGTACGGAGCTGCGCCTGGAGGATGGCCTGCGCCTGGTGCTGCTGGCAGCCAGCCGGGACGGTTATGGCCAGCTTTGCCAGCTCATCACCCGTGGCCGGCGTGCGGCCCCCAAGGGCAGCTATCGCCTGGGACGCGGGGATTTCACCATGCGTCTCGATGGCTGCCGCGCCATCTGGTTGGCCGACGAGGCCGCCGGGCCGACCGAAGCCACCTGGGTGGGCCGCCTATTTCCCGGGCGCGCCTGGCTCGGCATCGGGCTGTTCGCCGGTGGCCGTGACCGGGCACGGCTGGGCCGTCTCCAGGGCATGGCCGCGGCCTGCGGGCTGCCTGCGGTCGCCGTCGGCGACGTGCACATGCACGACAGCGGCCGGCGTGCGCTGCAGGACACGCTGACGGCGATCCGCCTCGGCAGCACGCTGGCCGATGCCGCGGGCCGGTTGCAACCGAACGCCGAGCGCAGCCTGCGGCCGCTGGCGCGCCTGCGCGAGATCTACCCGCCCGAGCTGCTGCACGCCAGCCTGGAGATCGCCGCAGGCATCAATTTCAGCCTCGACGAACTGCGCTACGAGTATCCGCAGGAGCTGGTGCCGCCTGGGGCGTCACCCGCCAGCCACCTGCGCCAGCTGGTGGAGGCCGGCATTCGCCAGCGCTGGCCGGACGGTATCGGCGCCAGCCTGCGCCGCCAGATCGAGCATGAGCTGGCGCTCATCGCCGAGCTGCAGTACGAGCCCTATTTCCTCACCGTGCACGACATCGTCAGCCATGCACGTCAGCGCGGCATCCTCTGCCAGGGGCGGGGCTCGGCGGCCAACTCTGCGGTGTGCTTCTGTCTGGGCATCACCGAGGTGGATCCGTCACGCATGGCCATGCTGATGGAGCGCTTCATTTCCCGCGAGCGCAACGAGCCGCCGGACATCGACGTGGACTTCGAGCACGAGCGTCGCGAGGAAGTCATCCAGTACATCTACGGCAAGTATGGCCGGGACCGCGCCGCGCTCGCCGCTGCGGTGATCACCTACGGTCCCCGCAGCGCGGTGCGGGATGTCGGCAAGGCCCTGGGGATGGCGGCACCGCAGCTGGAGCGCATGGCCCGTGCCATGCAGTGGTGGGACGGCAGCCAGATCGACGACGCGCGTATCGTCGAGGCGGGACTCGATCCGGCGAGTCCCGTGGTGCGCCGCCTGGTCGGCCTGGCCCGGGGGCTCATCGGCTTCCCGCGCCACCTGTCCCAGCATGTCGGTGGCTTCGTGATTTCCCGCGGCCCGCTGGCCGGGCTGGTGCCGGTCGAGAACGCGGCCATGGAGGAGCGCACCGTCATCCAGTGGGACAAAGATGACCTCGATGATCTCGGCCTGCTCAAGGTGGACATCCTGGGCCTCGGCATGCTGTCGGCCATTCGCCGCGCCCTGGCACTGGTCAACGCCCATCGCGGCAGCAAGCTCACGCTGGCCAGCGTGCCGGCTGAGGATCCCGGGGTCTATGCCATGGTGAGTCGTGCCGACACCATCGGCGTGTTCCAGATCGAGTCCCGCGCGCAGATGGCCATGCTGCCGCGGTTGCGGCCCCGCTGCTACTACGACCTGGTGATCGAGGTAGCGATCATCCGCCCGGGACCGATCCAGGGCGACATGGTCCATCCCTACCTGCGCCGGCGCAGCGGCGAGGAGGCGGTGAGCTACCCGAGCGCCGAGGTGCGGCAGGTGCTGGAGCGCACCCTGGGCGTGCCCATTTTCCAGGAACAGGTCATGCAGCTGGCCGTCGTTGCCGCCGGTTTCACGCCCGGCGAGGCCGACGAACTGCGCCGGGCCATGGCGGCATGGAAGCGCCGCGGCGGACTCGAGCCCTTCGAGCGCCGCCTGATGGAAGGCATGCGCCGGCGCGGCTACGCCCCGGAATTCGCCCGGCAGATATTCCAGCAGATCCTCGGTTTCGGTGAATACGGCTTCCCGGAATCGCATGCGGCGAGTTTCGCGCTGCTGGTGTATGTCTCGGCCTGGCTGAAGCACCACGAGCCCGCGGCCTTCACCTGCGCCCTGCTGAACAGCCAGCCGATGGGCTTCTACGCGCCCACGCAGCTGGTGCAGGACGCGCGCCGCCATGGCGTGGAGGTCCGGCCCATCGACGTCAATGCCAGCGACTGGGACTGCGGGCTGGAGCCGGGGGCATCGGGGCCGGCGCTGCGCCTCGGGCTGCGGCTGGCCCGCGGCATGTCCGCGGCTTCGGCCGCGAGCCTGGTGGCGGCGCGCGGGGCGGGGGCCTTTGCCAGCGTGGAGGACCTCGCCGGGCGTACCGGCATCGGCAGGCGCGAACTGGAGGTGCTCGCCGCCTGCGGTGCGCTGGCGGCCATCGCCGGCCATCGCCACCGTGCTGCCTGGGCGGTGGCCGGCGCGGAGCCGCCACTACCCCTGTGGCCGCGGCCGCAGGTCAGCGAAGGCATTCCCCTGCTGTGCAGGCCCACGGAGGGCCAGGACATCGTCGCCGACTACGCCAGCACCGGCCTGACGCTGGGGCGCCACCCGCTGGCGCTGCTGCGCGCCGGCCTGGCCCGCAGGGCCGTGGCGAGTGCCGCTGATCTCTGGTGCCTGGAGCATGGCAGCCTGGTCCATGCGGCGGGCCTGGTCATCACGCGGCAACGCCCCGGGAGCGCCAGCGGTGTCGTGTTCGTGACCCTCGAGGACGAGACCGGGCAGGTCAACCTCATCATCCGGGAACGGCTCGCGCTGCAACAGCGGCGTATCCTGCTGCAGGCGACACTCATGGCTGTGTGGGGGAAACTGCAGCGGGAGGGGGATGTGCTGCATGTGATCGCCGGCAGGCTGGAGGATTACAGCTCCCTGCTCGGCAGGCTGGCCGTGCGCAGTCGCGATTTTCACTGAGGCAGGGCGGCCACCCTGCCGGCTGATCCGGCGTCAGTCGCCGATGTCGAAGTCCTCGAGATCCATGATTTCTTTCGCCACGCGCTTCTCCTCGAGGATGTCCTCGATCTTGCGGCGTGCCGAGCCGTCGGGTGCCAGCCCGCCCTTGCTCTCGGTCTCGATCTGCGCGATCAGGGCCTCGACGTTGACTTCGACGGAGATGTCGCCGACGTTGTCGGTGGATGCCGCGGCCCTGCCGCCATCCGCCTCGCCGTCAGAATCGGCATCGGCATCGTCGACCCCGCGATCATTTTCCGGCTCGGATTCGACCTCCGGCCGGCTTGCCGCAGGCTTCTTTCTGGTCTTGGCCTTCCTCACGGGACGTTCCAGGCTGCGCTGATTGGCGGCTATATAATCGGATTTCAACGCCTTGGCAATAGCCCGGTACGCACTCAGCCGATGAGCTGGTTGAGCTGGAATATCGGTAGCAGGATCGCCAGCACGATCATCAGCACGATGAGGCCCATGGTGATGATGAGCGCGGGTTCCAGCAGGCCCATCAACGCCGATATCAGCCCATCGACTTCCTTCTCCTGGTTGGCCGCGGCACGGGCCAGCATGGCTTCGAGCTCGCCGCTGGCCTCGCCGCTGGAAATCAGGTGAATGCAGATCGGTGGGAAGTGGCCGCTGGCCGCCAGCGACCTGCCGATGGGGGCACCCTCGCGGATGCGCTCGGCCGCGTCCTGGACCGCTGACTGCATCGGCAGGTTGGTGACGACCTCGGCGGCAATACGCAGGCCTTCCAGGACCGGGACGCCGCTGCCACTGAGGATGCTGAGCGTGCGGGTGAAGCGCGCCGTGTTGAAGCCGCGCGTGAGGCGGCCGATCACCGGCAGTCGCAGCAGTGTCTGGTGCCAGCGGCGGCGCGGCCCGGGCTGCAGCAGCAGCCGCCTGGCGCCCCAGGCGAGGGCTGCCAGGCCGATGGCGAGATAGATGCCGTAGCCGCGCAGGAAGTCGCTGGTGGCGATCAGCGATCGGGTCAGCAGCGGCAACTCACCGCCGGTGCTCGCGAACACCGACACCACCTTTGGCACCACGTAGACCAGCATGCCGCCGACGATCAGCAGCGCCAGGCTGGTGAGCACCACCGGGTAGATCATCGCGTTCTGCAGCTTCTGCCGCAGTTCCTGGCGGCTCTCCGTGTAGTCGGCGAGGCGTTCCAGCACCGCATCGAGGTGGCCGGACTGCTCGCCCGCAGCCACGGTCGCCCGGAAGATCTCCGGGAAGGCCTTGGGGAAATCGCCCAGGCCATCGGCCAGGGTGTGTCCCTCCATGACCCTGGAGCGCACCCCGAGCAGAATGCTCTTCACGCGCGGCGACTCGGTCTGCTCGGCCACCGCGAGCAGCGCCTCCTCGAGCGGCAGGGAGGACTGCACCAGGGTGGCCAGCTGGCGCGTCACCAGCGAGAGGTCCGCAGCCGTCATCGATGGCCGCAGCGTGAAGGAGCGTTGCCTGGTGGCTTCCCGCTGCGCGACCTCGGCAACGGTCAGTGGCAGCAGCCTGCGCTCGCGCAGCAGCTGCCGCACCTGCCGCGGCGTGTCGCCCTCGATGACCCCGCGGGTCTCGCGCCCGCCGCTGTCGACAGCGGTGTATTCGAAGGCACCCATGGGCCGTTGCCGCTGCGGTTGTCCCGGCGGTCAGTTGGCGCGCGTCACCCGCAGCACTTCCTCCAGCGTGGTCACGCCGGCGAGGACCTTCTTCAGGCCATCGTCGCGGATGCTGGGGCTGCGGGTGCGGGCGTGGCGCTCGAGCTCGTGCTCGCCCGAGCCGTCGTGGATCATGGTGCGCAGTTCATCGTCGATGGTGACGAGCTCATAGATGCCGGTGCGCCCCTTGTAGCCCGTGCTTCCCGGCACGTCATCGCGTGGCCGGTAAAGGGTCGGCGGCTGCGCCGGGTCGACGCCGAGCACCCGGCACTCGTACTCCGAGGCGGTGTAGGGCTGGCGCGCATCCGGATCGAGCATGCGCACCAGGCGCTGGGCCAGCACGCCGACCAGGCTCGAGGAGAGCAGGAAGGGCTCGATGCCCATGTCGCGCAGGCGGGTCACCGCGCCCACGGCCGTGTTGGTGTGCAGGGTGGAGAGCACGAGGTGGCCGGTGAGGCTCGCCTGGACGGCGATCTCCGCGGTCTCGAGGTCGCGGATCTCGCCGACCATCACCACATCGGGATCCTGGCGGAGGATGGCGCGCAGCCCGCGAGCGAAGGTCATCTCGACCTTGGTGTTGACCTGTGACTGGCCGATGCCGTCGATGTAGTACTCGATGGGATCTTCCACGGTCATGATGTTGCGCGTGTTGTCGTTGATGCGCTCGAGTGCGGCGTACAGCGTGGTGGTCTTGCCGGAGCCCGTGGGCCCGGTGACCAGGATGATGCCGTGGGGCTTGTGGATCAGCTCGTCGATGGTGTCCTGGGTCGCCGGGTCCATGCCGAGGTTGTCGAGGTCGATGCGCCCGGCATGCTTGTCGAGCAGCCGCAGGACCACGCGCTCGCCGTGGCCGGATGGCATCGTGGAGACGCGGACATCGACGGCACGGCCCGCCACGCGCAGCGAGATGCGGCCGTCCTGCGGCAGGCGCTTCTCGGCGATGTCGAGCCGGGACATGACCTTGATGCGCGAGACCACCAGCGGCGCCACCGCCCGCCGGGACTGCAGCACCTCGCGCAACACGCCGTCGACGCGGAAACGGATTACCAGCCGGTTCTCGTAGGGCTCGATATGGATGTCCGAGGCGTTTTCCTTCACCGCCGAGGTCAGCACGGCGTTGATGAGGCGGATGATGGGCGCGTCGTCGTCGCTTTCCATCAGGTCCGATGGCTCCGGCAGCTGCTGTGCAACCTGCAGCAGGTCGGTGTCGTCGCGCAGGCCCTCGACCATCTGCATGGTGGAGCTGGACTCGCGCTCGTAGGTTTCCTGGAGACGGGCGTCGAATTCCTCGCTGCCCACCAGCCGCAATTCCAGAGGCATGCCCAGGTAGCGCCGGGCCTCGGCAATGGCCAGCGGCTGCGTGCCGGGCCGGGCGAGGACCTGCGCGCGGCCGCCCTCGCAGCCGAGGACCAGGACGCCATGGCGCTTGGCAAAGGGGAAGGGCAGGAGCCGGGTGCCAGCGGCAGCTGCGGCGGACGCGGCCGGTGCCGTGGCCGCCGGCAACTCCAGTGTCACCTCTTCAGGGAGCTGGCTGGCCGGCGTTGCCATTGGCGTCGGGAGCGGCTGGGCTGGCGGGTTGCTGGGCATCGAGGCGCAGCTGGCGCAGGTCCAGGGCTGGCGGGGCCGCCGGTGCAATGGGCGGCATCATGGGCCGGGTCTCTCCAGGCATCAGCCGCACCTTTTCCGGGTTCAGGGCGAGTTGCTGATTGCGCACGAAGTTGTACTTCGCATTGGTCTCGAAGGCCGCCTGGGCATCGTCGCGCAGGATGGTCGGCTTGATGAACACCATCAGGTTGGTCTTCTTCTTGGTGGTACTGTCCACGCGGAAGAACTGGCCGAGCAGGGGAATGCTGCCGAGGAGCGGCACCCGCTGCTGCTGCTCGGTGAGGTCATCCTGGATCAGGCCGCCGAGCACCAGCGTGCCGCCGTCCTCGACGATCACCGAGGTAGTGATGGAGCGGTTGGTGGTGACCAGGTCCGCGGCCCCACGGACGTTGGCGGCCAGCGCCGAGAGCACCTGTTCGATCTTCAGCAGCACCGCGTCACCCTCGTTGATCTGCGGCGTCAGCTTCAGGGTCAGGCCGACCTGCTCGCGCTGGATGGTCTGGAAGGGATTGACGCTGGTGCCGCCACTGGTGGCGCCGGTGTTGGTGAACTGGCCGGTGACGAACGGCACCTCCTGGCCCACCTTGATCTCCGCTTCCTCGTTGTCCATGGTCACGAGGACCGGCGTACCGACGATGTTGGTGTTGGCATCCGACGCCAGGGCATTGATCAGTGCCGCGAAGCTGGTGCCGGAATCCTGCACCCGGCCCACCGCCATGTTCAGGCCCTTGCCGATGGCGGCACCGATGGCGGCCGTATCGCCGCTCTTGGCCGCGGCCGCCAGGCCGATGATGCCGCCGCCGCCGGTGTTCGGCAGGTCGAAGCGGGTGACGCCGGCCATGTTCTCCAGGTCGGCGTCGCCCACGGCCCAGTTCACGCCGAGTTCCGAGGCCTTGTCGGCGCTGACCTCGACGATCAGCGATTCCACCAGGACCTGCATGCGGCGGATGTCGACCTTGTCGATCACCGCCATCATGGCCTTCATGACCTTGGGCGGGGCGGTGATGATGAGCGCGTTGGTGGACTCATCGGCCCAGATGCTGACTTCGCCGCGCTCGGTGGGCGGCGCTGCATTAGCCCCTGCCTGCGCGGTGCCACCACCCTGCTTCTGGTACTGGGCCTGAAGCTTGGTGGCCAGGTCCTTGGCCTCGGCATAGCGCAGGTAGCGCACCCGGGTGTCGCCACCTTCCTGCAGCGGCGTGTCGAGGTGCGCCACCAGCGTGCGCAGGCGCAGCCGTTCGGTCTTGTCACCGCTGACCAGCACGCTGTTGGTGCGCTCGTCGGCCACCACGGTTGCGGCCGGTGCGGCGCCGCCCTCGGTCTTGGCGCCCTGCCCGAGGGTGGTGATCACCCGCACCACTTCGGCTGCCGAGGCATTCTCGAGCCGGATCACCTCGATGTCCGAGGTGCTCTCGGTATCGATGCGCTCGATGATGCGCTGCATGCGTTCGACGTTGGCCGCACGGTCGGAAATGATGAGCATGTTGGACTGTGGGTGCGCGGCCAGGTGGCCGTACTGCGGAATCAGCGGCCGCAGGATCGGCACCAGCTGCGCGGCGGCCACGTTTCGTACCGGCAGGATGCGCGTGACCATGTCGTCGGCATCGCGCCCGCCACCTGCGCCGGTTTCTGCACCGGGAACCTGCCGGGCGTTGGCATCGGGCAGGATCTTCACGACGTTTCCCGAGGGCACGGCGATATAGCCGTAGACGGCGAGGATGGAGAGGAATGCTTCGTAGAAGGCGTCGGGCGTCATCGGCGCCGACGACAGCATGGTCACCTGCGCCTTGACGCGCGGATCCAGCACGAAGTTCTTGCCGGTCACCGCACCGACGGCCTCGATGACCTGGCGGATGTCGGCGTCCTTGTAGTTGGGCGTGATGGCGCCCTGCGCCTGCTGGGCGGCCACCGGCCCAGTGGCCAGCGCAAGCGACAGGAGCAGTGTGATCAGCTGCTGCATCATCCGCGTCGACCCTGAAGCTCTGCGCATGCGTGCTTCCACACTACTGGCTTGCTGCGCCGGCGCCGGCATCGGACTGGCCCGTCGGCGCCGGGGTGGCGGCAGGACCCGCCGCGGCGGCATTCGCGGCCCCGGCCGCCGGCGCCTCGCCAGCCGTTGCCACCTGGCTGGAGTCCAGCGTCAGCGTCTGGGTCTGGCCATCGCGGTCGATGGTCACCGTGACCTGCGTCGTGTTGGCCAGGGAACGGAAGGTCTCCATGGCCTGCGCGGGATTATTGAGGGCCATGCCGTTGATTTCTGTGACGAGGTCCCCAGGCTTCAGGCCCAGGGCCACGAACTGCTCGCGGTTGCGGCCGGGGTATACGCGGTAGCCCTTGAGTTCGCCGTTTGGCATGAACGGCTGCGGCCGGATGATCTCGGTGATGGCCGCCGCATTCTGGGTCACGGCCTCCTGCATCGATGCCGGCGTCGGCCGGCGGACCAGCGGCTGTGGCGCCGCAGTGCGCGGGCCGCTGGCGCCACCACCCACGGAAACGCGCGGCAGCAGCAGCGCCTCGAGTACGCCACCGCGGCTGAGGATCACGCGGTCGGCCTGGACTTGCTGCAGCACCGCGCCACCGGGCACTGGATCCTTGATGAAGTACACCTTCTCGTTGCCGGCGCTGTCGGCAATGATGGCATGGGCAAAGCGCTCGTCGAGGGCGGCGACCGCGCCGCGCAGCTGCAGCTGCAGCTGTGTTTCCGGTGCGTTGGCGGCGCTGTCGAGGCCGGGTGCAGCCTCGGCCGTGGCCTGGCCGAACAGGTGGGCTGAGGCGATGGCGGCATAGGCACCGGCGTCGCTGGCGGAGGCAGGAGCCTGGGCTGTGGGCGCAGCCAACGGTGGCGGCGTCCAGGCTGCCGGCGCTGGCCCGGGAACCAGCAGCCAGGCAAGGCGCGCGCAGTAATATCCGATGCCGATCACCAGCAGCAGCGAGACCCAGAACGGCAGTGTCTCGCTGGCGCGGCCGAGCAGGGCTTCCGGGCTCTGCACGTTCCACCGATGCATGACTTCGGCGAGGTTCAAAGACGCTCCACAGGCACCCAACAGGAGGGACCGGGCCGGCAGGCCGTGTCCGGAAGACCGCAAATTAGCATAATCAAGGGCTTGGGGTAAGGCCGTGAATCGCGGGATTTCCTGTTGCAGGGCATCGGGATGGCGCCGGGACTTCAGGCGCGAAATCAGCAGGTGGCTTCGCGGCACACCGGTTGCAGTGAACCACCGGCAACGGCCGATCTGCCGTGCGATGCCGCACGGTCCCGCTGCCGGGAGGGTGGTATACATATTGTTGCGTCCCATCCGCCAGGAGGTGCATCGACGACTGGTTTCCCGGCGGTAATATGGCGGCTGTCGTGCATGTTGTTGATGTCCAGGACCACTGTCATGGCCAGTGAAGGCACTCCACCCGGCGGGCACCCGGAAGACGGCCGTGGCCTGGCGATCGAGGAGGCGCGGCCGAAGCTCAAGAAGCCGCCGTTGTTCCGGGTGATCCTGATCAACGACGACTACACGCCGATGGAGTTCGTGGTGGAGATCCTCGAGCGTATCTTTTCCATGGACCGGCAGAAGGCGACCCGTGTCATGCTCGAGGTGCACACCAAGGGCAAGGGCGTGTGTGGCGTGTTCACTTACGAGATCGCCGAGACCAAGGTGGCGCAGGTAACATCGTACGCCCAGCAGCACCAGCACCCGCTGTTGTGCACGCTGGAGGAAACGTGAGGCAGGCATGCTGAGCAGCGAACTGGAATACTGCCTGAATGAGGCCTTTCAGCAGGCCCGCAGGAACCGCCACGAATACATGACCGTGGAGCACCTGCTCCTGGCGATCCTCGATATTCCGGCAGTGGCCGAGATCCTCAAGTCCTGCGGTGCCGACATGGAGCGCCTGCGCCGCGAACTCGAGGAGTTCACCGACCAGTCCACGCCGCGGCTCAAGGGCGAGAGTGACCAGGACGTGCAGCCCACCCTCGGCTTCCAGCGCGTGCTGCAGCGGGCCGTGTTCCACGTGCAGTCCAGCGGCAAGAAGGAAGTGAAGGGTGAGAACGTGCTGGTCGCCATCTTCGGCGAGAAGCAGTCCCATGCGGTCTACCTGCTGGGGCTGCACGATGTCACGCGCCTGGACGTGGTCAACTTCATCTCCCACGGGCTTGCCAAATTCGGCGAGCGCCGCGGCACCGGCAGCCGTGGCCCCGAAGGTGAGGAGGGCGAGGGAGATCCCTCCGGCAGCGCGCTGGAAAACTACGCCTCGAACCTGAACCGCCGCGCCGCGGAAGGCCGCATCGATCCGCTGATCGGCCGGCAGGCCGAGGTGGAGCGCACGATCCAGGTGCTCTGTCGCCGCCGCAAGAACAATCCGCTCTACGTCGGCGAGGCGGGTGTCGGCAAGACCGCGCTGGCGGAGGGTCTGGCGAAGATGATCGTCGATGGCCAGGTACCGCCGGTGCTCAAGGACTGCACCATCTACGCCCTGGACATGGGCGCATTGCTCGCGGGCACCAAGTACCGCGGTGACTTCGAGAAGCGCCTGAAGGCCGTCATCAACGAACTGAAGAAGAACCCGGGTGCGATCCTCTTCATCGACGAGATCCACACGGTGATCGGCGCGGGCGCCGCCTCGGGCGGCGTGCTCGACGCCTCGAACCTCATCAAGCCGGTGCTGGCCAACGGCGAACTGCGCTGCATCGGTTCGACCACGTACCGCGAGTACCGGCACATCTTCGAGAAGGACCATGCGCTGGCGCGGCGCTTCCAGAAGATCGACGTGCCCGAGCCCTCGGTACCCGAGACCGTGGAGATCCTCAAGGGCCTGCGCTCGCGCTTCGAGGAGCACCACGGCGTGCGCTACACCGACGAGGCCCTGTCGTCCGCGGCGGAGCTGTCGGCGCGGCACATCAACGAGCGGCAGCTGCCCGACAAGGCGATCGATGTCATCGACGAGGCTGGCGCCAGCATGCGCCTGGAGCCCGAGGCGACGCGCAGCAATGTGGTGGACGTGGGGCAGATCGAGAAGGTGGTGGCGCGCATCGCCCGCATTCCGCCCAAAAGCGTCTCGGCCTCCGACCGTGACCAGCTGCGAAACCTCGAGCGCGACCTCAAGCTCGTCATCTTTGGCCAGGACCAGGCTGTCGAGGCGCTGGCATCGGCCATCAAGATGGCGCGTTCGGGGCTGCGCGAGCCGGAGAAGCCGGTGGGCGCCTTCCTGTTCACCGGCCCCACGGGCGTCGGCAAGACCGAAGTGACCCGCCAGCTGGCGCACTGCCTCGGCATCGAGCTGATCCGCTTCGACATGTCGGAGTACATGGAGCGGCACACCGTGTCGCGGCTGATCGGCGCACCGCCCGGTTACGTCGGTTTCGACCAGGGCGGCCTGCTGACCGAAGCCATCAGCAAGAATCCGCACGCGGTGCTGCTGCTCGATGAAATCGAGAAGGCGCATCCGGAGGTGTTCAACCTGCTGCTGCAGGTCATGGACCATGGAACGCTGACCGACAACAACGGCCGCAAGGCGGATTTCCGCAACGTCATCATCGTCATGACCACCAATGCCGGCGCCCAGGAGATGAGCCGGGCCTCCATCGGCTTCACCCGGCAGGACCACGCCACCGACGGCATGGTGGCGCTGACCCGGCTGTTCTCGCCGGAGTTCCGCAACCGCCTCGATGCCATCATCCAGTTCAAGCCGCTCGGCCGCGAGGCGATCCTGCGCGTCGTCGACAAGATGGTGATGGAACTGGAGGCCGCCCTCGAACGCAACGACGTGACGGTGGAGCTCGACCCGGAGGCGCGCGACTGGCTGGCGGAGAAGGGCTACGACCCCGCCATGGGCGCGCGCCCCATGGCGCGCGTCATCCAGGAGAACATCAAGCGGCCGCTGGCCGAGCACCTGCTGTTCGGTGACCTGGCCAACGGTGGCCACGTGCGCATCGTGCTGGATGAAGACGGCAAGCTCGGCCTCAGGTCATTGCCGAACACGAAGAAGCTGGCGCACCTCGCCGAGCCTGGATAATCCGGGAATAATTCGGGGGACAGTTTACTCAACTGCCAGGCCTGTGACCTGCACGTCTGGCAGTTGAGTAAACTGTCCCCCGAATAATCCTCAGCGCTCGCGGTAGGTGATGCGGCCCTTGCTGAGGTCGTAGGGCGTCAGCTCCACGGTGACGCGGTCGCCGGTGAGGATGCGGATGTAGTTCTTGCGCATCTTGCCCGAGATGTGTGCCGTCACCACATGGCCGTTGTCGAGCTTCACGCGGAAGGTCGTGTTCGGCAGGGTCTCGGTGACGACGCCATCCAGCTGGAGGGCTTCCTCTTTCGGCATTGGGGCTTCCGGTATCAGGGGCGGGCGGATTGTGCAAGAACTTGCCTATGGGCGCAAGGGAACGGCACCGGCGGGTTCGGCCTGCAGCCGCCGCTGCGGCAGCTCGCGCGTCCCGCAGCTGACCTGCGCGAGGAAGTCCTCGCGTGGCATGAGTACGGCGCCGAGCCGCAGCAGATGCGGATTCGGCACCTGGCAGTCGATGAGTCCGATGCCGAGATCGGCGGCCAGCGCCGCGAGCTTCACCAGGGCGATCTTCGACCCGTCGGGCATCAGGCTCACCATGGACTCGCCGAAGAAGATGCTGCCGAGGCTGATGCCGTAGACGCCACCGGCCAGCCGTCCCGCCGACCAGGACTCCACCGAATGGGCCAGGCCCAGTTCGTGCAGCCGGCAGTAGGCGGCGATCATTTCCGGCGTCAGCCAGGTGGCGGCCTCGCCGCGGGTCGCCGCGCAGGCGTGGATGACGTCACTGAATGCCTGGTCCACTGAGACCATGAAGCGGCCGCTGCGCGCGGTGCGCGCCAGGCGCCGGGAGACGTGCAGTTCCCGCGGCAGGAGCACCGCGCGTGGGTCCGGGCACCACCACAGGATCGGTTCGCCGGCGCCGTACCAGGGAAAGATGCCGCGACCATAGGCCGCCAGCAGCCGTTCCGGCGACAGGTCACCGCCGGCGGCCAGCAGTCCGTTGGGCTGGTCGAAGGCACAGCTGGGGTCTGGGAAGGTATCCGGTGGATCATCCGGCCTGATCCAGGCGAGGCGCGCACCGGGTTTCACGGTGGCTCCCTGCGGAAGGGCACGTGGTCCTGCACCACGTCGATGTACTGGTCTACGTGCTCGCGTTCACGGTCCAGGTGGCGGTCGATGGCGGCCGCGAAGCGCGGGTCGGACAGCCAGTGGGCCGACCAGACGGCCTCGGGTTCGAAGCCCCGGGCGATCTTGTGCTCGCCCTGGGTGCCGGGTTCGAAGCGCTGCAGGCCATGGGCGATGCAGTACTCGATGCCCTGGTGGTAGCAGGTCTCGAAGTGCAGGCTGTGGTAGTCGCCGGAGCTGCCCCAGTAGCGGCCGTACAGGCTGTCGGCGCTGCGAAACAGGATGGCCACCGCAACCGGCGCTGCGTGGAGCATCGCCAGTACCACCAGCATCTGCCCGGGCATCGACCGCGCCACGCGCCTGAAGAAATCCTCGTTGAGGTAGGGCTCGCGGCCCCGCCGCCAGAAGGTGCTGGCATAGAGCGGCATGATCGTACCCCAAAGCGCGTCGTCAATTTCATCGCCGCCCAGGATGCGAAAGCGAATGCCGGCCTCGGCGACCCGCCGGCGCTCGCGCCGGGCCTTCTTGCGCTTCTCGGCGGTGAACTGCCCGAGGAAATCCTCGAAGCTTCCGTAGCCGCGGTTATGCCAGTGGAACTGGCAATCCTTGCGCAGCAGCAGCCCGCGCCGGCCGAGGCTGGTGGCCTCGTCCAGCCCCGGGAACAGCAGGTGCAGGGACGAGGCGCCCGTGTCACGCATGTGTTCCAGCGCCGCATCGAGGAGTGCTGCAGCCACGACGGGCTGATCGGTCCCGGGGGTGACCAGCAGGCGTGGCCCGGTGACCGGTGTGAACGGCACCGCTGCCACCAGCTTTGGAAAGTAGTGCAGCCCGGCGCGCCGATAGGCGTCGGCCCAGGCAAAGTCGAAGACGAACTCGCCCCAGGAATCGGTCTTGCGATACAGCGGCAGGGCGCCGACCAGGCGGCCGGCGGCGTCGTGGGCGACCACATGCCGTGGCGTCCAGCCGGTTTCCGGGGCCACGCAGCCACTGTCCTCGAGGGCGGCGAGGAACTCGTGGCGCAGGAATGGCTGGCCGGCGTGATCCAGCGCGTTCCATTCGGTGGCGCTGGCCGCGCCGATGTTGTCGAGGACCTGCAGTTGCACGTCGTGCCCGGTGATCCATGGCTCCGCTGGCCTGCGCCAGAGCCTTGGCGCCGGCCAGGGAGCAGTCAAACCTCAGGCCGAATCGAGGTAGCGCTCGGCGTCGAGTGCGGCCATGCAGCCGGATCCGGCGGAAGTGATGGCCTGGCGGTAGACGTGGTCGGCCACGTCACCCGCGGCGAACACGCCGGGGACACTGGTGGCGGTGGCACCACCCTGCAGCCCGGAGCGCACAGTGATATAGCCATTGTTCATCGCGAGCTGGCCGGCGAACACGCCGGTGTTGGGGTCGTGGCCGATGGCGATGAACACGCCGTGGACGGCGAGGTCGCGCGTGGCGCCATCGGTGCTGCGCAGCCGCAGGCCGTTGACACCGGAATCGTCGCCAAGGACTTCGGCCACTTCATGGTTCCAGAGGATGTCGATGTTGCCGTTGCGCACCCGGGCCATGAGCCGGTCCTGCAGCATCTTTTCCGCTCGCAGGCTGTCGCGGCGATGGATCAGCGTGACGCGATTGCAGAGGTTGGCGAGGTACAGCGCTTCCTCCACCGCGACATTGCCGCCGCCCACCACGGCCACGTCCCGCCCCTTATAAAAGAATCCATCGCAGGTTGCGCAGGCCGACACGCCCCGGCCGCGGTAGGCCGTTTCGCCCGGCAGGCCGAGATAGCGCGCGGATGCGCCCGTGGCGATGATCAGGGCATCGGCACTGTACTCGCGCTCGCCGCCCGTGAGGCGCAGGGGCCGGCTGCCCAGCTCCGCCTTGTGGATGTGGTCGAAGATCATTTCCACGCCGAGGCGGGCCACGTGCTCGCGCAGCTGCTCCATGAGCTGTGGACCCTGCAGGCCCTCGGGACCGCCCGGCCAGTTGTCGACCTCGGTGGTGTTCATGAGCTGCCCACCCTGTTCCATGCCGGTGACCAGCAGTGGCCGCAGGTTGGCGCGGGCCGCGTACACGGCCGCCGTGTAACCTGCGGGGCCGGAGCCGAGGATCAGGAGTCGGGCGTGCTGGGCTTCGGCCATCGGGCAATCCTTCGGGTGGCGGTGGGGCAGCACACTGCCGCCGGTCTATCCCGGGGTGCTGTGCCACCCGGCGCCGTAGTGTAGGAAAGAATGCCGCAGCGGGCCAAGTGCCCGCGGCATGCCTCCGGCTGCTGGTTCAACCCCCCGGCGACTTGCTGCTATGATGGCCCGTGACTGCTTTGGCGCAGAAGCAGCCGACGTCTTTTGTTGTTGCGAAATCTCCGGTGAGCAAAGCAGCCCGTCTCGACGGTGACAGCATCCCCGCAGGTCCGGCGGGCAATGCCCTGCGGGAGTCCGCCCTGTGGGTGCTGGGTGCGCTCGCCCTCATCATGCTGGTCGCGCTGTTCAGCTACGACCCCCGCGATCCCGGCTTCAGCAACACCGGCAGCGGACTGTCCGTCCACAACCAGATCGGCTCCGGTGGCGCGTGGTTTGCCGATCTCGCATACAGCTTCTTCGGTGGCCCGGCCTACCTGCTGCCGGCCATGACCGCTCTCGCCGGCTGGCTGGTGTTCACGATGCGCAAGCTGCCGGGGCCACTGGACCGCGCCATCCTTGGCACGCGGCTGGCGGGCTTCCTGCTGACCCTGCTCACCAGCTGCGGCCTCGCCACGCTGCATTTCGGCGCCGGTTCGCTGCCGCAGTCTGCAGGTGGCGCGCTCGGCGAACTGGTCGGCAGGGGCCTGGCCGGCAGCCTCGGCAGCATCGGCGCCACGCTGCTGCTGTTGTCGCTGTGGCTGGCCGGCGTCTCCATCTTCAGCGGCCTGTCCTGGCTCGCACTCATGGACACCATCGGCCGCCTGGTCCTCGAGGGAGTCGACCGCCTGCGCGGCTTCAGCCGGCAGCTGCGCGAACGCGCGGACATGAAGCAGGCACAGGAACAGCGCCAGGAGGTGGTGCGTGCCGAGCGCAAGAAGGTCGCGAAGAAACCGCCGCCGCGCATCGAGCCGGTCGTCAAGCCACCGGAGCCGGGCGTCCGCGTGCAGCAGGAACGCCAGGTCAGGATGTTCGAGCAGACCATGCCGGGCGAACTGCCGCCGCTGTCGCTGCTTGACGATCCGCCACAGCAGGCGACGGGCTACTCCACCGAGGGCCTGCAGGCCATGTCGCGCCTGGTGGAGATGAAGCTGCGTGATTTCGGCGTCGAGGTCGAGGTGGTATCGGTGCATCCTGGCCCGGTGGTGACGCGCTTCGAACTCAATCCGGCGCCGGGCGTGAAGGTTAGCCAGATCAGCGGCCTTGCCAAGGACCTGGCGCGTTCGCTGTCCGCGGTCAGCGTGCGGGTGGTCGAGGTGATCCCCGGCAAGTCGACCGTGGGCCTGGAGATTCCCAACGAAACCCGCGAGCTGGTCACCCTCGGCGAGATCCTGCGTTCGAAGGCCTACGAGGAAATGAACTCGCCGCTGACGCTGGCGCTCGGCAAGGACATCGGCGGCAAGTCGGTGGTGGCCGACCTGCAGCGCATGCCGCACCTGCTGATCGCCGGCACCACCGGTTCGGGCAAGTCGGTCGGCATCAATGCCATGGTGCTGAGCCTGGTGTACAAGGCGAAGCCGGAGGAAGTCCGCCTCATCATGGTGGACCCGAAGATGCTCGAGCTCTCCGTCTACCAGGGTATCCCGCACCTGCTCTGTCCGGTGGTGACGGACATGAAGGATGCCGCCAACGCGCTGCGCTGGTGCGTCGTGGAGATGGACCGGCGCTACCGGCTGATGGCGGCGCTCGGCGTGCGCAACATCGCTGGCTACAACCGCCGGATCCGCAGCGCGCAGGAGAAGGGCGAGAGCATCCCGGATCCATTCCCGCCCAACACAGCCGATGGCGTGCCGGCGAAGGCCGAACCGCTGCAGCCCATGCCGTTCATCGTCATCATCATAGACGAGCTCGCCGATATGATGATGATCGTCGGCAAGAAGGTCGAGGAACTGATCGCCCGGCTGGCACAGAAGGCGCGCGCCGCCGGCATCCACATGATCGTCGCCACTCAGCGGCCGTCGGTGGATGTCATCACCGGGCTCATCAAGGCCAATATCCCCTGTCGCATTGCTTTCCAGGTCTCCGCCAAGGTGGATTCGCGTACCATCCTCGATCAGGGTGGCGCCGAAAGCCTGCTCGGTCATGGCGACATGCTGTTCATGGCCCCCGGCACGGCCGCGCCGCTGCGGGTCCACGGCGCCTTCGTTTCCGACCAGGAAGTCCACCGCGTCGCCGGCCAGCTCAAGGGCTCGGGCAGCCCGCAGTACCTGGACGAAGTCCTCGAGGGGCCGTCGACGCCAATCCCGGGCCTGTCCGGCGAGCCGGCCGCGGGCGGCGAGGATGGCAATGGCGAGGCCGATCCGCTCTACGACCAGGCGGTGCAGATCGTCGCCGAGACACGTCGCGCCTCGGTATCCGGCATCCAGCGCCGCCTGAAGATCGGCTACAACCGCGCTGCGCGCCTCGTCGAGACCATGGAACAGGCGGGGCTGGTCGGGCCCCTGCAGTCCAATGGCTTCCGCGAAGTGCTGGCGCCACCGCCTCCAGAAGCCTGATCGCGTGGCTCTCCGGCACATCCTGGTGGCGGCGTTGCTGCTCCTGGGCGGCGCGGCCAGCGCCGCGGCCAGCCCGCCGGATGGCATGGCCCGCCTCGAGGGCTTCCTCGAGCGCACGCGTTCGATGCGTGCCCAGTTCCGCCAGGAAGTGGTCAACGCCGAACAGCAGGTGGTGGAGCGATCCGAGGGCACGCTGCTGCTCAAGCGCCCGGGACGCTTCCGCTGGGATTACCTGCGTCCGTACGAGCGGGTGCTCATCGCCGACGGCCAGCGCCTCTGGCTCTACGAGGCCGACCTGGCTCAGGTGACCGTACGGCCCCTGACCGATGCGCTGGGCGAGACGCCAGCGGCCCTGCTGACCGGGAACCGCACGATCCTCGAGCGTTTCGAGCGCGTCAGCACCTGGACCGGTGAGCAGCTGGCCTGGGTCAAGCTCAGGCCGCGCGCCAGCGATGCCGATTTCAGCAGCGTGGCGGTGGCCTTCGCGGGCGAGCGCCCGGCGGAGTTGGTGCTGGAGGACCGGCTCGGCCAGCAGACGCACCTGTACCTGACCGAGGTGCGTCTCAATGCGCCGGTCGATGATGCAGCATTCACGTTCAAGGTGCCGCCCGGTGCCGATGTGATCCGCGAGGGTGGCCTCTAGTCGCGCCATGCAGCCCCTGCGCTACAAGTGGTTCTGGCTGGGCGCCGGCCTGGGTGGCCTGGCGCTGACGCTGGTGCTGGCCCTGCTGCCGATGGCGACACCCATTGCGGTGGCCAACGAGGACAAGTTCCTGCATGCGCTGGCCTTCGCCTTCCTCGCCGTCTGGTTCCTCGGTGTCGTCGACGAGGGGATGACGCTCAGGGTCATCGCCGCACTCGCAGTCTACGGGCTGCTGATCGAGTTCCTGCAGAGCTTCCTCGCCTACCGCGCAGCGGATCCCCGGGATGTGCTGGCCGATTTCACCGGCATTGGCATCGGCTGGCTCATGGCCAGCGCCGGCCTGCGCCGCTGGTGCGGGTGGGTCGAAGCCTGGCTGGGCGCCGGCCCATAGTGGATGTCTGCCGGGACTGGCAGCGATACGGCTGAGGAGGGCGCGCCGCCGGGCTGGCAGCCGCTCGCCGATCGCATGCGGCCACGCAGCCTCGACGAGGTGGTGGGCCAGCCGCAGTTGCTGGGCCCGGGCAAGCCGCTCAGCAGCCTGGTCCAGGCACGGCCGCTGCACTCGGCCATCCTCTGGGGACCGCCGGGCACCGGCAAGACCACTCTGGCCCGGCTGGTGGCACAGGCGGCGGGGGCACGCTTCATCGGCCTGTCGGCGGTGCTCGCGGGCGTCAAGGATGTGCGCGAGGCCATCGCCGCCGCACAGGTGGATCGCGGCCAGCCCACGGTACTGTTCCTCGACGAGGTGCACCGCTTCAACAAGGCACAGCAGGATGCCTTCCTGCCCTTCGTCGAGGATGGCACGGTCATCTTCATCGGCGCCACCACCGAGAACCCGTCCTTCGAACTCAACAATGCGCTGCTGTCGCGGGCGCGGGTCTATGTGCTGCGCCCGCTGGCACCAGCGGATCTCCTGGTGCTGCTGCGCCGCGCGCTGGCGGATCGTGAACGCGGGCTCGGTGCCCTCGGGCTGCGGTTCAGCGACGCAGCGCTGGATGCCATCGCCCAGGCTGCGGACGGTGACGCCCGCCGCGCGCTCAACCTGCTGGACCTCGCGGCCGGCGTGGCGCGTGCCGCCAGCGCCACCGCGCCGGACGTCAGCGAGGAGACCGTGGCCCAGGTCGTGTCCGGCAGCTGGCGTCGCTTCGACCGCGGCGGTGATGCCTTCCACGACCAGATCTCCGCGCTGCACAAGGCGGTGCGTGGCTCGGACCCCGATGCCGCGCTCTACTGGCTGGCCCGCATGCTCGATGGCGGCTGCGACCCGCGCTATATCGCCCGCCGCGTGGTGCGCATGGCGGTCGAGGATATTGGCCTCGCGGATCCCCGGGCCCTGACCATGACGCTGGAAGCCTGGAATGCCTACGAACGGCTCGGCAGCCCGGAAGGCGAGCTGGCCATCGCCCAGGCGGTGGTGTTCCTCGCCTGTGCGGCCAAGAGCAACGCCGTGTACCGCGCGTTTGCGGCAGCCCGGGAGGACGTGGTGAAGCATGGTTCCCTGGAAGTGCCGCTGCACATCCGGAATGCACCGACACGGCTGATGAAGGACCTCGGCCATGGCCAGGGCTATCGCTATGCGCATGACGAGGAGGATGCCTTCGCCGCCGGCGAACGCTACCTGCCGGAGGGACTGCCGGAGCGGACCTACTACGAGCCCTCCGGCCGCGGCATGGAGGCGAAGATCGCGGCGCGGCTGGCGGAGCTGCGCGAACGCAACCGTGCCGCTGCAAGCATCAGGAAACCGCGGTAGCCGACCCGCTTGCGGGTAGAATTCGCGGCGGGCGGCAGGACCCGCCCGCCGGAGAACCAGGATCATGCTCGACCCCCGACTGCTGCGCTCGGATCCCGGGCGCGTCGCTGCCAACCTCGCGCGGCGCGGCTTCCAGCTGGACACTGCGGCCTTCCTCGCGCTCGAGGAGAGCCGGCGCGGCGTGCAGCTGCGGGTGGAGCAGCTGCGCAATGAACGCAACGTCAGGTCGAAGGGCATCGGCCGGGCCAAGGCCCAGGGTGCGGACATCGCCCCACTGCTGGCCGAGGTCGAGCACCTGGGTGGCGAACTGGCCGCCGCCGAGGCCGAACTGCAGGTGGTGCAGGGCCAGCTCGACGAGCTGCAGCTCGGCCTGCCCAACCTGCTGCAGGACTCGGTGCCCGATGGACGTGACGAGAGCGCAAACCAGGAGCTGCGCCGCTGGGGAACGCCACGCGAGTTCGGCTTCCAGCCACTGGACCATGTCGACCTCGGCGCGCGGCTGGGGCTGGACTTCGAGGCCGCCGGGCGCATCGCTGGCGCGCGCTTCGCCGTCATGCGCGGGCCGCTGGCGCGGCTGCAGCGCGCACTGATCCAGTTCATGCTCGACACCCATTGCGGCGAGCACGGCTATACCGAGGTGTACGTGCCGTATCTTGCGAATGCGGCGAGCCTGCAGGGCACCGGGCAGCTGCCGAAATTCGCGGCCGACCTGTTTGCCGTCAGCGGCGAGCAGGGCTATTTCCTCATCCCGACCGCCGAGGTGCCGCTGACCAACCTGGTACGCGAGCGCATCCTCGAGGCGCGCGAGCTGCCGCTGAAGCTGACCGCACATACGCCCTGCTTCCGCTCCGAGGCGGGTTCCTACGGCAAGGACACCCGCGGCATGATCCGCCAGCACCAGTTCGAGAAGGTGGAGATCGTGCAGGTGGTGCCGCCAGCCGATTCCGGCGCGGCGCTGGAAACGCTCACGGGGCATGCCGAGGTCATCCTGCAACGGCTGGGGCTGCCATACCGGGTCATGGCGCTCTGCGCCGGCGACATCGGCTTCGGTTCCTCGAAGACCTACGACCTCGAGGTCTGGTTGCCGGGGCAGGGGAAGTACCGCGAGATTTCCTCCTGCAGCAACTTCATGGACTTCCAGGCCCGCCGCATGGGCGCGCGCTGGCGCAACCCGGACACCGGCAAACCCGAGCTGCTGCACACCCTCAACGGCTCGGGCGTGGCAGCCGGCCGGGCACTGGTGGCCGTGATGGAAAACGGCCAGCAGGTCGATGGCAGCATCAGCATCCCCGAGGTGCTGAGATCCTACATGGGAGGGATGGAGACAATTTCTCCGTCCTGAGCCGCAGCCCGGGTGTCCGGTCGCCTTTGACTTGCGCCGCGGGACCGGGGCGGCGGACAATCCGCCCCGGTTTTGCGGGTCACGCCGGGTGCGCGGCCTGCCCGATGTCGCGTTGCGGAGAGGTGGCAGAGCGGTTGAATGCGGCGGTCTTGAAAACCGTTAGGGACTCACGTCCCTCGGGGGTTCGAATCCCTCCCTCTCCGCCAGTTCAAGGAGCGAACGGACGATGAGCGATTCCGGGTCCTTCGACCCAGGCGCGGAAACCGCGCTTTACCTGCAGGAACTCTATGCGAACGCGCTGCTGGTGCGCTGCCTGGTGACGGTAGCCGAGCAGGGCATCGCCGATCGCCTCGGGCCGGGGCCGAAGACGGCTGCGGAGCTGGCGGCCGGTGCGGGCCTGCACGAGGAGACGCTGTACCGCATGCTGCGCTTCCTCGCTTCCTTCGGCTTCTTTGCCGAGGATGAGGCGCACTGCTTCCACCTGACGCCGCACGGCGAATTCCTGCGCGTCAACGTGCCGGGTTCGGTGCGCGACCGCCTGCGCCGCCCCTGGCAGGACCTGCTCTGGCGTAGCTACCAGCATCTGCCGGAAATGCTGCGCACCGGGGTGACGGCCTTCGACCAGGCGCATGGCCGGTCGTTCTTCGATTTCCTGGCCTCGAACCCGGAGATCAACACCATCTACGACCGTTCGATGGCGCGGCTGTCGCAGATCGAGAATCCACTGATCGCCGCGAGCTACCCATTCGGCGAGTTTCCGTTCGTGGTGGACGTCGGCGGCGGGCAGGGCGGGTTGCTGGCAGCGGTACTCGACCATCACCCCGAGGTGCACGGCGTGCTCTACGACCAGCCGCAGGTGGTCGCGGCCCCGGAGCAGCTCGCCGGCGAGCGCTACGCGGCCCGCTGGGAAGCGGTGGGTGGTGACTTCTTCCGCACCATCCCACCCGGCGGCGACCTCTACGTGCTCAAGCGCATCCTGCATGGCTGGGACGATGACCACGCGCTGGCGCTGCTGCAGGGATGCCGCGAGGCGCTGCGCGATGGCGCGCGCATCCTGGTCATCGATGCGGTAATGAAGCCGGGCAATGCCCCAGATCCGAACAAGTTCATGGACGTGAACATGATGGCGCTGACCGGAGGCCGCGAGCGCACCGAGGCGGAGTTCCGCCGCCTGTTCGCGGCGGCGGGCCTGCAGCTGCAGCGGGTGCTGCCGCTGCCGGCGCCGGCCACCCTGTCGCTCCTCGAGGGCGGTGTTGCCTGATTTCACGCCCGCCGGTCTGCCCCATGCCGGCGCGGCACCGGTAGAATGTGCCGCCATGCAAGATGAGCAGCAGCCGGCCCAGTGGGGAGGGCACGCACCGTGACCAGCGACCAGCGCCGGAGCAAACGCCGTCGCCTGCGGCGCCAGGCGGCGGTGCTGATCTTCCTCATGGTGGCCTTTGGCCTCGCCTGGTTCTTCGAATCACAGGCCACCACCACGGTGATCTTCACCCGCTACGCCGACATCGATCGCAGCCAGGGCGACAACCCGGGGCTGTCGCCGGCCGGGCAGGCCCGGGCTCAGGAGCTGGCACGTGTGCTGGGGGACGTGGACGTGGTGGCGGGCGTCGATGCGATCTTCGCCAACCAGTACCGCAGCACCCAGGAGACGGCCGAGCCGCTGGCGCGCCGCCTGCACCTGCAGGTCCAGGTCGTGGACGTCAAGGACATCAATGGCCTGCTCGAGCACATCCTCAAGGACTGGAAGGGCAAGGTGGTGCTGGTCATCACCCACACCGAGCCGCTGCCGGTGCTGATCCAGGAACTGCACGGCAGCAAGAAGCTGCCCCCGATGGCTGCCGACGAATACGACAATCTCTATGTCGTCAGCATTCCCTGGTACGGCAAGGTCAAGACCCTGCGCCTGAAATACGGCGCCCCCTACCTGCCGCCGCCCGCGATTCCCGCAGCGAATCCGCCAGCTGCCGGCGCTGGATGAAGCCTTCGGCATCCAGCGCCGGATAGGGCAGGCCGCGGGCCTGGCAGTGGCGGGCCGCGGCCGGGTAGCTCCATTCGAACAGCAACTCGCGGTAAGTCCCTTCGTCCAGTCGCGGCCGGGCATAGAAGCCGGCCTCCTCGCGCTGGCGAGCGGCCTCGTAGAGGATCACCGCGGCAGCCACCGAGACATTCAGGGACTCCACCAGCCCGCGCATCGGCACGACGATGTGCGCATCCGCCAGCGTTGCAGCCTGCGCGCTGACGCCCAGCCGCTCGGCGCCGAGCAGGATGGCGGTCGGGCGGGTGAAATCCGCGCTGCGGTAGTCAATCGATTGACTCGAAAAATGCGCGGCAAGTATCTGATATCCCTTGTTATGCAGATCGGATGCGGCGCTGTCGATGCTGCGGTGGATGCGGTTGCGCACCCACTTGCGGCTGCCGCCGGAAACACCGCGGTGACGGCTCCACTCGCCGCCCGGCGACACCGCGTGCAGTTCGGCGACACCGACGGCATCGCAGCTGCGCAGGATGGCGGAGATGTTGTGCGACTTGTGCACGTCCTCGCAGAGCACGGTGAGATCCGGCTGCCGGCGGTCGAGCACGGCCCTGAGCTTCGCGAACCGTTCGGGTGTCATGGCGCTACTCTACAATGCCGCGGGTGGTGCACCAGGAAGCTTTCGAAGTACCGACCGCCTGTTCACCCACACCGCCGAGGGACCCGACGACATGCCCGCCCATGTGCGCAGCGTCCTGACCGGCAACTCGCTGGTCGTGCCGGTCAGCGCCGGCCGCCTCGCGCTCGGCACCTGGCAGGGCCTGTACCTCTGGGAGCACCGCCGCGCCGGCAGCCGCCGGCGGGTCCTGGTCACGGTGATCGGCTAGAATTGCCGGCGTCCAGCCGAGTGCCCCGATAGCTCAGGGGATAGAGCGTCCGCCTCCTAAGCGGAAGGTCCCGCGTTCGAATCGCGGTCGGGGTACCATGAACGCCAGGCAATGCCGGCGGCCGGTTTTCAACAGGCTGGTGGATGCCCCAAAGTCATTCCTGTCAGACGGAGTAACCGCAATGCAAGCCAGAAAATTGATCGCTACGACATTGAGTGCGGTGGTTCTTGGCGGTATGGTCTCCACGACCATGGCCTACGCGCAGACCAGGGGAATGGAGCGGCGCGATGATCGTCGCGACAACCGGCAGGGTTCCCGTGACGAGAAAGCCGAGTGCAAGGCTGGCGACGAAAATAGCCGCGCCGAGTGCCGCCAGGAAAAGCGCGACACCAAGCAGGAAGGACGCGGCAAGGACGAGAGCAAGCCAGAGGGTGAGCAATAATCGACTTGGGCTTCTGCGCGGCGCCGTGCAGAAGGACGTCGGGTTCGTCGCGAGGCTCGACGGGCTGCCCTTTGACCCAGGCATCCGGAGCGACTGGAAGAAGAGACCAGCACCATGCTCGAGCTCTGGTCCGGGCCGACGCCGAACGGCCGCAAGGTTTCCATCTTCCTCGAGGAAGCGGGACTCGAGTGGTGCTGGCACTACGTGGATATCCTCGACGGCGACCAGTTCAAGCCCGAGTTCCTGGCGCTGAATCCGAACAACAAGTTTCCCGTGCTGCGTGACCCGGAGGGTCCGGACGGCGAGCCGATCACGCTCTGGGAGAGCGGCGCGATCCTGGTCTACCTCGCGGAGAAGACGGGGCGGTTCCTGCCGCCGAGCCCCGCGGGGCGCTACACCATGCTGCAGTGGATCATGTTCCAGATGGCGGGGGTGGGGCCGATGTTCGGCCAGTTCGCCCACTTCTTCTATTACGCAAAAGACAAGATTCCCTACGCGATCGACCGCTACCGGCGCGAGACCGAGCGGCTCATGCGCGTGATGGACCAGCACCTCCAGGCACGCAGCTATTTTGTCGAGGAGACCTACACGATCGCCGACATGTGCATCCTTCCCTGGGTGATCAACCGGCTCGATGCCACACCGGGCCAGCGCCCCCACCTGGAGGCCTGGGCGCAGCGCCTGCGCGCGCGGCCCGCGGTGCAGCGCGGGCTGGTCGCATTCGACGAGAAGGTACGTCCGGAGATCATCCAGGGCGGCCTCAAGGGATTCAGCGATGAGCATCGGGCGGTTCTCTTCGGCGCGGAGCAGTACCGGGAGCGTTGAGAACCGCAGGAACGGTGCTACAGTTTTCGGGTCAGCGACCTGGAGGGGCAGTGGGCGAGAAGTCGTACATCACCGACGCTATCCGCAACCTCATCGGCCGGGAACTCGACCGCTCCGTATGCGAGATCGAGAAGGGCATGATCCGGCGCCTCGCTGAGGCAGCACTCGACGACAACCCGCTGTACCGGGACTGCGAGGCGAGTCGCAACAGCCGCTACGGGGGCATGATCGCGCCCCCCGGCATCGCGTGGCCGATCATTCCAGCGAAGATGGACTGGATGGCGACGCAGTACGATTTCCCGCTCAAGCGCCTGCTCAACGCCGGCTTCGAGAAGGAGTTCTTCGCGCCGATACGGCCAGGTGACGTGCTCACGGGCATCCTGGTGCTGGCCGACGTCGAGGAGAAGCAGGGGCGCATCGGCCACATGGTGTTTTTCCATTTCGAAGTCGACTGGAGCAACCAGCATGGCAGCCGGGTCATGAAGCTGCGCCAGAGCTTCATCCGCTACTGAGGAGCAACAGGCTTTGCAGGCACAGCTGTTCTACGAGGACGTCGCGGTCGGCCAGGCCCTGGGGCCGCTGCGCCTGACGCCGACCCGGCGCCAGGCGGTGAAGTGGGCGGGCGCTTCCGGGGACTACTACGAGATCCACTACGACAAGGACTTCGCACAGGCTGCCGGGCAGCCCGACGTCATCGTGCATGGCGCCCTGAAGGCGGCCATTTCCGCCCGGTTGCTGACCGACTGGATGGGGCTGGAGGGGTTCCTGAAAAAGGTCAGCTGCCGCTTCCAGGGCATCGATTTCTTCGACGTCGAACTGGCCTGCAGCGGCCGGGTGACCGGCAAGTACCGCGATGGCGACGTGCACTGCGTGGAGTGCGAAATGTGGATCGACAACGCGCGTGGCGAGCGCACCACGGTCGGCAGGGGAGTCGTCGTCCTGCCATCGCGGTCGGCCGGTGCTTCCGGGGGGTGAACGATCATGGTGGCGAACGCAGCGTTGGCGGGCAAGGTGGCCGTGGTCACGGGGTCGGGACAGGGCATCGGCCGGGCCATCGCCCAGCTGTTCGCGCGCCAGGGAGCGGCGCTCGTCGTCAATGCCCTGCACCAGGCGTCGGTCGACAACGTCGTCGCGGCGATCCTTGCGGACGGCGGCAAGGCCACCGGTTGCGCCGGCGACGTGCGCAGCGCCGCCGATGCCCAGCGCATCGTCGACACCGCAGCCAGCGAATTCGGGCGGCTGGACATCCTGGTGAATAATGCGGGGTTTCCCCTCGATGCCATGATCCACAAGATGAGCGATGCGCAGTGGGACGACTGCATCGACGTCATCCTGAAGGGCGCATTCAACTGCATCCGGGCCGCCGCCCCGCACATGCGCCACGAGGGCCACGGCGGCCGCATCATCAATATCTCGGCCGCCGCCGGGCTGATCGGCAGTCCCGGGATGGCCAACTACTGCGCGGCCAAGCACGGGCTGCACGGGCTCACCAAGGCGGTGGCGCTCGAGTGGTCACGCTTCGGCGTGACCTGCAACGCCATCGCCTACGGCTGGGTCGATACGCGCCTGACCGGGGAACGGGAAGCCGGCGCGCAGGTGCTCGGCCATCCGGTCGGCATCCCGAAAGCGATGCGCGAGCAGATCCGCGCTGGCTACCCGGGGCGCCCGCAGAGTGCCGAGGAGGCCGCGGCGACCGCGCTGCTGCTGGCGCTGCCCGAGGCGCAGAACGTGACGGCGACGATCGTCAACGCCACCGCCGGCTGGCTGAGCGGCTGAACCGCGCAGCCGCTGCGGCGGGGCATTGGCTGGTCAGGCGCCGGCCGCGTTGCGCTGGCGCAGGGCCCCGAGCAGGCCGATCGCCGAACCGAGCAGCCAGACCGCACCCGGCACCGGCACGGTCGACTGCACATCACCATCGACGACCGCCCATGCGGTCATGGTGCTCACCTGGGTCATGTCGATGGGCCGCTGGCCACCGGAGGGCATGCCGAAGTACCAGGCATTGAACGCCGGTTCACCCCAGTTGTTGCCCGAACTGTCGGTGACGGTGGACTGACCGTACCAGTACAGCGTGTTGCCCAGGTTCTGGAACGGACCGGTGGCCTGGATATGCGGCGATCCGCCGTAATTCGGATTGCCGCTGCTGTCGTAGTAGGCGACGTTGCCGAGCGTCGCGTGATACAGCGAGGCCAGTTCCGAGGCTTGTGGCCCGGTGCTGACCACGTTGTATCCGCAGTCGCCACCGTTGTACGACGTGTAGGAATACACGGTGCAGCCGTCGCCGCCGATGTCGAACATGTCCGGCAGGCGCCAGCTGCTGATGCCCAGGTAGTTGGCCGTGTTCATGGCGGCGATCCAGGCATTGGCCGTGGCCCAGTCCATCTGGCCGGTGCCGGTGATACCCGAGACACCAAAGGTATTGGTCGCGGCGAGGTTGGCATCGGCGAGCCAGGTGATGTCGAGCGCCGTGTCGTAGTAGGCCTCGATGCTGCCCGGGCTGCCATTGAGGTCGCGGCCGAGGAGGGCGGCCTGCGAGGACAGCGGGATCGTGCCCAGCGCAACCGCGGCGGCAAGGGTTTTCAGGAGGTTCATGTGCCCATCTCCCGGTCAGGCGAGCGTGCGACGGACCAGGCCCAGCAGGCCCAGGGCGGATCCGAGCAGCCAGACCGCGCCCGGCACCGGCACTGCGGCCGCTTCGAAGGTGAAGGTCAGCAGCTGGTAGCTGCCCGAGGTGGCGCTCTCCGAGAGCGCACGCTTGAGCTGCAGTGTCAGCGTATTGCCCGCCTGCGTGAGGTCCACGCGGCAGCGGTTGATGGAGTTGAGATTGGTCAGCGGCTGTCCACAGGTGCCACCCGCACTGTTGGTGCCCGTATAGAAGCTCAGCGATGCCGCGTAGCCGGAGCGAATGGCCGCGGGATCGCAGAGGTCCGAGGTGCCGACGGTGATGGTGGTGCAGAAGCCGCCGGTACGTGTCAGGACGCTGCCTGCCGGCAGTGCATTGGCCGGGTTGGTATTCGGCGTCTGCGTGGGCGCCAGCGTGGTGGTGCCGTCGATGCTGGCAAGGTAGTGATTGCCATTGCCGTTGAGTTCCCAGGCCATCCCGGTGATGGTGATGTTGCCGGCGCCATCGTCCACCGCGGTGCCAGTGCCGCAGCCGCTGCAGATAGGTGTCACCGTGCCGAAGGAATTCTCGTAGGCCACGCCGGTCAGCGTGTAGGTGACCGGTGCCGCGTTGGCAACGGTCGCGGCCAGCAGCAGGGCTGCCGCAGTCATCAGCGTCTTCATGTGGTTCCTCCCCGGGAGCGAGTCGATTGGATTTGTTGTCAGTCCCGCCCGCAGGATGTCGGCTGCGAATCACGGCCGTCAATAGCCAGCTGTCATAATGCTTCGCTTCTGACCGACAGATGGAGGATGGCGCGATGCACGTGGCATTCATCGGCCTCGGCACCATGGGTTATCCGATGGCGGGCCACCTGGCGCGGGCAGGGCATTCCGTTGCAGTCCACAACCGGACCGCGGCGCGGGCGCAGCGCTGGACCAGCGAGTTCGGTGGGTCCTCCGCGCGCACGCCGGCGGCGGCAGCCAGAGCTGCGCAGATCGTTTTCGCCTGCGTGGGTGCGGACGCCGACCTGCGCGAGGTGACTCTGGGTCCTGGCGGCGCCTTCGCCGGCATGGATGCCGGTGCCATCTTCTTTGATTGCACCACCACCTCGGCGGAGGTCGCGCGCGAACTGGCGGCGGAAGCCCGGCGGCGTGGCCTGCATTTCATCGATGGGCCGGTATCGGGCGGGGAGGCGGGCGCGATCCGCGGCCAGCTCACGGTGATGTGCGGGGCCGAAGAGGCGGCGTTCGAGCAGGCACGACCGGTGGCATTGGCGTTCGCACGTGCCGTGACGCGGCTAGGCCCGCCCGGCTCGGGCCAGCTCGCCAAGATGGTCAACCAGATCTGCATTGCCGGGCTCGTCCAGGGCCTCGCCGAGGGCATCGCCTTCGGCCAGGCGGCCGGCCTCGACATGCCGCGCGTACTCGAGGCTATCGGCCAGGGTGCGGCGCAGAGCTGGCAGATGGATAACCGGGGCGCGACGATGATCGAGGATCGCTTCGACTTCGGGTTCGCCGTCGACTGGATGCGCAAGGACCTCGGGCTGTGCATGGCCGAGGCAGGCCGCAACGGTGCACAGCTGCCCGTGGCTGAACTGGTGGACGGGTTTTACGCCGACATCCAGGCCATGGGTGGCGGGCGTTGGGATACCTCGAGCCTGGTGCGGCGGCTGCGCCGTCCGTCTTGAGCCGCCTCCGGCCGTACCGGCTGGGCCTTGGACCTGTCCCTGCCGCGGATACTGGCCGGATGCCGGCGGTCCTGTTAGTCTTCAGTTCAAGAATAACAATAGTTTATGAATTGAACTTAACGTGTCTCTTTTCCGCTGGAACGCCAGGCCTGGAATGCCTGCCCTGGAGGGCCAGGCCGGCTCGGGTGGCCGCGTAGAACGGCGCAGCCCGGCGGACCGCCGCCGGCACTCGGCCTGGTCATTCTTCTACGGTGGCTTGAGGCCGCGCCGGCGCGCGGGTCGGCGCCTGGGCGACGAACAGCGGATCTTCCTCGACTGGCACGAGCCGCGGGTGCTGTACCTGGCACTGGCAATCGTGCTGATGAGCTGTGCGGATGCGCTGTTCACCCTGAACCTGCTGGCGGTGGGCGGGGAAGAACTCAACCTCGTGATGCGCGCACTGCTGATGCAGGGGCCGCACTGGTTCCTCTGGGCGAAGATCGGGCTGACCGCAACCAGCGTGGTCGCGCTGGCCGTTGCCGCGAGGCATCGTGTGCTCGGCGGCGTGCCGGTGCTCGGCCTCATCAAGGCCTGCGTCCTCGGCTATGTCGTGCTGATCGGCTGGGAACTGTACCTGCTGTACCAGGTCGTCGCGCAGGCCGGGGGTATCAGGCTGCTGTTCTTCGGCTGATCGACGGGCTGCGGTAGCACGGGTCCGCGCCTCGTTCTATCATAGGCAGTTTCCCAGGGCTTTTCGGGCCATCCATGAGCCAGTCCATCAGGGACCACTACCTCTCGTCGCCACTGTTCGGCGCCAACGCACCCTACGTCGAGGACCTCTACGAGTCCTACCAGCGCGATCCGGCATCGGTGCCGGAGAACTGGCGGCGGTTCTTCGCCAGCATGGGGCCACCGCCCGCCGCGGTGACTCGGGTCGTCAGCCTGCCGTCGCCGGGCACCCGCGCGGGGCGGCCAGCTGCCGCGGCGGCGGCAACGGCGGCGCGGCCAGGCGATGCCTTCAGCGTCAAGCAGGCAGCGGTATCACGGCTCATACAGGTCTATAGCCAGCGTGGCCACCAGGTTGCCGACCTCGATCCGCTGGGCCTCGCCGAGCGACGGCTGCCGCAGGTGATGCGCCTGGACTACGTTGGCCTCGGCGAAGCCGACATGGACACGGAGTTCTTCACCAACGGGCTGGCCAGCACCGGCGGCGCCCGCATGAAGCTCAGGGACATCCTGGCGCTGCTGCGCCGGGTGTATTCCGGCAGGATCGGCGCCGACTATGCCCACCTGTCGCGCAGCCGCGAGCGCGGCTGGATTCGCGAGCGCCTCGAGCGCGGGCAGCTGGGCGAGCCATTCACCGCGGCGGAGCGACGCCACATCCTCGGCCAGCTCACCGCGGCCGAGGGCATCGAGCGCTACCTGCATACGCGCTATGTCGGCCAGAAGCGCTTTTCGCTCGAGGGTGGCGACAGCCTCATTCCCATGCTCGACGACCTGATCCAGCAGGGCGGCGCCCGCGGTATCCAGGAACTCGTCATTGGCATGGCGCACCGTGGCCGCATCAACGTGCTGGTCAACGTGCTGGGCAAGGCGCCGCAGGCGCTGTTCCGGGAATTCGAGGGCAAGCAGAACATCGAGGCCATGACCGGCTCGGGCGACGTGAAGTACCACATGGGGTTCTCCTCGGACATCCGCACTCCGGGCGGCAACGTGCACGTCATGCTGGCCTTCAACCCATCGCATCTCGAGATCGTCGATGCGGTGGTCGAAGGCTCGGTACGCGCCCGCCAGGAGCGCCGCGGTGACAGCACCGGCGAGGAAGTGCTGCCGGTGCTGATCCACGGCGATGCGGCGTTCGCCGGCCAGGGCGTGGTGGCCGAGACGCTGCAGCTGTCACAGGCGCGCGGCTTCGCCACCGGTGGCACGGTGCACATCATCGTCAACAACCAGGTGGGCTTCACCATCAGCAATCCGGGCGACGCGCGCTCGACGCCCTACTGCAGCGATGTCGCCAGGATGATCGAAGCGCCGGTGTTCCACGTAAACGGCGATGATCCCGAGGCCGCCGTGCTGGTCACCCGCCTGGCGCTGGAGTATCGCCAGACCTTCCGCAAGGACGTGGTGATCGACCTCGTCTGCTATCGGCGCCATGGGCACAACGAGGCGGATGAACCGGCTGCAACCCAGCCGCTGATGTACCAGACCATCAAGAAGCATCCGACCACCCGGCAGCTCTACATGCGCCGGCTGGTCGAGGGCGGAGTGATGGAGGCGCCCGAAGCCGAGCGCCTCGCCGAGGAGTACCGCGAACGGCTGGACCAGGGCCAGCCGCTGCCACAGGCGGTGCTCGGCATGATCGGCAACGAGTACACCGTGGACTGGAGCCGCTACCGCAAGGGCGACTGGAACGAGCCGGTGGCCACCGCGGTCCCGGAGGCGGAAGTGGCCCTGCTCGCCGCCGAGGTCACCCGGGTGCCTGCCGGCTTCACGCTGCACCCGCAGGTGGCCCGCATCGTGCAGGATCGGCTGCGCATGGCTGCCGGCGAGTTGCCGATGGACTGGGGCTTCGCCGAAATGATGGCCTACGCCAGCCTGGTCAAGGCCGGGTTCAGGGTGCGGCTGACCGGGCAGGACAGCCGCCGCGGGACATTCTTCCATCGCCATGCGGCGCTGCATGACCAGGTGACCGGCGAGACCCACGTGCTACTGGAGAATCTGGGCGAGCGCCGCGGCGCCTTCACCGTCACCGATTCGCTGCTCTCCGAGGAGGCGGTGCTCGCCTTTGAATACGGCTATGCCGCCACGGAGCCGCAGTCGCTGGTCATCTGGGAAGGCCAGTTCGGTGACTTCGTCAACGGTGCCCAGGTCGTCATCGACCAGTTCATCAGTTCCGGCGAAGCCAAGTGGGGCCGGCTCTGCGGCCTGACGATGTTCCTGCCCCACGGCCAGGAAGGCCAGGGCCCCGAGCATTCCTCGGCGCGCCTCGAGCGCTTCCTGCAGCTCTGCGCCGAGATGAACATGCAGGTCTGCGTGCCGTCGACGCCGGCGCAGATGTTCCACCTGCTGCGGCGGCAGATGCTGCGCGACCTGCGCAAGCCGCTGGTGGTGATGACGCCGAAGAGCCTGCTGCGCCATCGCCTGGCAAGTTCACCGCTCAGCGAGCTGAGCCACGGGCGGTTCCAGCCGCTGATCCAGGAAATCGATCCGCTGGAGGCACGCGCCGTCACGCGGCTGGTGGCCTGCAGTGGCAAGGTGTTCTACGACCTGCTGGAGGCACGTCGCAAGCAGCAGCTGGATACCGTGGCCATCATCCGCATCGAGGAACTCTACCCGTTCCCGTCGCGGGAGCTGGCCGCCGTGCTGGACCGTTATCCGGCCGTGCGCGAGGTGGTATGGTGCCAGGAAGAGCCGCAGAACCAGGGTGCCTGGTACCAGATCCGCCACCGCCTGCAGGAACCGCTGGGGCGCGCGCAGGAGCTTTACTATGCGGGCAGGCCGGCCGCTGCCGCGCCGGCACCGGGCGTGTTCCAGCTGCATGTGTACCAGCAACAGGTTCTCGTCAACACGGCGCTCGGCATCAAGGGCCCGGACGCCTGAGCGCAGTCATCGGAGATCGCATGGCCATGACCATCGAAGTGAAAGTCCCGCAGCTTCCCGAGTCAGTCACCGACGCGACGCTGATTGCCTGGCACAAGGCGCCGGGCGACGCCGTGCGCCGCGACGAGAGCCTGGTCGAGCTGGAGACCGACAAGGTCGTCCTCGAGGTGCCGTCGCCCGTGAACGGCGTCATCAAGGAGCTGCGCGTAGCGAACGGCACGACCGTGAAGGCCGGTGAACTGCTCGCGGTGCTGGAAGAGGGCGAGGCAAAGGCGGCGGCTGCACCGGCAAAGCCGGCGGCTGCCGCTGCTGCGGCGACCGCTCGGCCTGCGGTACCGGCCCAGCCCGCGGCGGCGACTGGCCGCAGCGCCGGCAAGGCCGGGCCGGCCGCGCGGCGCGCCGCCAGCGAGAGCGGCGTGGACCTGGCTGCCGTCGGTGGCAGCGGTCGCGAAGGGCGCGTACTCAAGTCGGACGTTGCCGCTGCTGCGGCCACGGCGGGAGCTGCCCCGGCCGCCGTGCGGCCAGCGACTGCTGCAACGGGCGCGACCGGCGGTTCCCGCGAGGAACGGCGCATCCCGATGAGCCGGCTGCGGGCGCGCATCGCCCAGCGCATGGTCGAGGCTCAGCAGAACGCCGCCATGCTCACAACCTTCAATGAGGTGGACCTGTCGGCGGTGATCGCGCTGCGCAACCGCTACCGTGATGCCTTCGAGAAGCAGCACGGGGTGAAGCTCGGCTTCATGTCATTCTTCGTCAGGGCCTGCATCAACGCGCTGGGCCGCTACCCGGTGGTCAATGCCTCGGTCGAGGGCAATGACATCATCCACCATGACTACTACGACATCGGCATTGCCGTTTCCACCGAGCGCGGCTTGATCGTGCCGGTGGTGCGCGACGCCGACCAGCTGTCCTTCGCCCAGATCGAGGCCGCCATCAATGACTATGGCCGGCGGGCGCGCGAGGGCAGCATCGGCATGGAGGACCTTACCGGCGGTACCTTCACCATCACCAACGGCGGCATCTTCGGCTCGATGCTGTCAACGCCGATCCTCAACCCGCCACAGAGCGCGATCCTCGGCATGCACAAGATCCAGGAGCGCGCGATGGTCGTCGACGGCCAGGTGGTGGTGCGGCCGATGATGTACCTGGCGCTGACCTACGATCACCGCATCATCGATGGCCGCGAAGCGGTGCAGTTCCTGGTGGCGGTGAAGGACCTCCTGGAAGATCCAGGCCGGTTGCTGCTGCAGGTCTGATGCCATGAGCAGCAAGTTCGATGTCGTCGTCATCGGCGGCGGGCCCGCCGGCTACGTAGCCGCCATCCGTGCGGCACAGAATGGACTGTCCACCGCCTGCATCGATGCCTGGCTTACGCCCGAGGGCAAGCCATCGCTGGGTGGCACCTGCCTGAACGCCGGCTGCATTCCCTCCAAGGCGCTGCTGGAGTCCTCCGAACTCCTGCACCGCGCCCGCCACGAGTTCACAGCGCACGGCATCCGGCTGGCCGGGGTGGAACTCGACCTGCAGGCCATGCAGGCGCGCAAGGCGGCGATCGTCGCCCAGCTCTGCGCCGGTATCCAGGGGCTGTTCAAGGCCAACGGCGTCACGGCGCTGGCCGGCCACGGCCACCTCCTGCCGGGCAACAAGGTGCGCTTCACACCGGCGGACGGCGAGCCACGGCTGCTGGAAGCAGGGAACGTCGTCCTCGCCACCGGGTCGACGCCGACCGCCCTGCCGTCGCTGCCCTTCGATGGCGAGCGCATCGTCGACTCGGCCGGTGCACTGGCCTTCGACGCGGTGCCCAGGCGCCTCGGCGTCATCGGCGCCGGTGTCATCGGCCTGGAGCTCGGCAGCGTCTGGCGACGCCTCGGCGCCGAGGTCGTCGTCCTCGAGGCCATGGACCGCTTCCTGTTCATGGCGGATGGGCAGATCGCCAAGGAAGCCGAACGCCAGTTCCGCCGCCAGGGCCTGGACATCCACCTGGGTGCGAAGGTGCAGTCAGGGGAGCGCACCGCCGGTGGCGTCCGCCTGCGCTACGAGGATCGCCAGGGTTCCCACGACATCGAGGTGGACAAGGTCGTGGTGGCGGTGGGCCGGCGCCCCTGGACCGAGGGCCTGCTCGATCCGCTGGCCGGGGTCACCGTGGACGCACGCGGCTTCATCGAGGTCGATGCGCACTGCCGCACGACGGCTGCCGGCGTCTGGGCCATAGGTGACGTGGTGCGCGGCCCGATGCTGGCCCACAAGGGATCCGAGGAGGGCGTGATGGTCGCGGACCTGATCGCCGGCCGCTACGGCCACATGAACTACGGGATCATCCCCTCGGTGATCTACACGACGCCGGAGATCGCCTGGGTAGGACGGACCGAGGAAGAACTCGGCCAGGCCGGCATCACCTACAAGTCCGGTACCTTCAACTTCGCCGCCAGTGGCCGAGCCAAGGCCATGGACCAGGCGGCGGGGCTGGTCAAGGTACTGGCGGATGCGGGCTCGGACGAACTGCTCGGCGTGCATGTCTGCGGGCCCATGGCTGGCGAGCTGATTGCCGAGGCCGTGGTCGCCATGGAGTTTCAGGGCACCGCGGAAGACCTGCAGCGCACCATCCACGCCCATCCGACGCTGGCCGAAGCGGTGCACGAAGCAGCGCTGTCGGTCGACCGGCGCGCGATCCACGCCATCAATCGCTGAGCCGGGTTGCCGGCCCGGCCGGCACCCGGTTTCGGTTATCATGCGGCCGTTGTCGTCGCGAGGACCCGCCGGGCGCGGGCGCTCGCCATATCCGCAGGCGCCGGGCCGTTCCGGCCGGCGCCGCTCCGGACAGGATGCGCATGGCCGGCCATAGCAAATGGGCGAACATCCAGCACCGCAAAGGTGCCCAGGACAGGAAGCGCGCCAAGGCGTTCTCGCGCCTCATCCGCGAGCTGGTCGTGGCTGCCCGCATGGGCGGTGACGACCCGCTCAGCAATGCGCGGCTGCGCCTGGCGCTGGACCGGGCACGGGCCCAGAACATGCCGCGCGACACCATCGACCGTGCGGTGCGTCGTGGCGCCGGCAAGCTCGAGGGCAGCGACATCCAGGAAGTCACCTACGAGGGCTATGGCCCGGGAGGGGTCGCGGTGCTGGTCGAGTGCATGACCGACAACCGCAACCGCACCGTCTCGGAACTGCGGCATGTCTTCGCCAGGCATGGCGGCAATCTCGGCGCCAGTGGATCGGTGTCCTACCTGTTCAGCCAGGCGGGTGTGCTGGCCTTTTCGCAGGGGATCGACGAGGAGCGGCTGCTCGCGGTGGCCCTCGATGCGGGTGCCGAGGATATCGTCGTCGCCGCGGACGGCTCGGCGGAGGTGCTGACGGCGCCGGCCGATTTCGTCGCCGTGCGTGATGCGTTGCAGGCGGCAGGGCTCGAGCCGGCGAGCGCCGAGGTCACGCAGCGCGCGGCCACCGGCGCGCCACTCGGCGCCGAGGATGCGCTGGCCGTGGCCCAGTTGTTCGACGCGCTGGAGGACATCGACGACGTCCAGCAGGTCTGCTCCAACGCCGAGTTCCCGGAGGAGGTGCTGGCGCGCCTCGCCTGAGGCGGCCGGCACGGGTCATGGGAGCAGGCAGGGTGGCGGGCTGGACGCGCATCCTCGGCATCGACCCCGGCTCACGCGTCACCGGCTGGGGCGTGGTCGAGGCCAGTGGTCCCGCCGTGCGTTACATCGCGAGTGGCTGCATACGCACCGAGGGCGAGGACCTCCCGGTGCGATTGCGCGAGATCTTCACCGCCGTGGGCGCCATCGTCGCCACCCACCAGCCGGAGGAACTCGCCGTCGAGCGCGTCTTCGTGCACCGCAACGCCGACAGCGCCCTGAAGCTCGGCCAGGCCCGTGCCGCCGCCATCTGTGCCAGCTTCGGCCGCCAGCTACCGGTGCACGAGTACGCGGCCAGGGCCGTGAAGCTGGCGGTGGTGGGCCAGGGCGGTGCCGAGAAGCCGCAGGTGGCGCACATGGTGCGCGCGCTGCTGCAGCCGCCGGCGCCGCTGGCGGCCGACGAGGCCGATGCACTGGCGGTCGCACTGTGCCATGCCCACACGCGACCCCTCGGCGCACGCCTGGCTGCAGCCACGCGCCTGCGGGTGGTGCGCCGATGATCGGCTACCTGCGTGGCCGGCTGGTCCACAAGGATCCGCCGCAGCTGCTGGTCGAGGTGGCCGGGGTTGGCTATGAAGTCGAGGCGCCCACGTCCACCTGGGCGGTGTTGCCGGAGATCGGCGGCGAGGTGCAGCTGCGCACGCAGCTGGTGATTCGCGAAGACCAGCACCTGCTGTTCGGCTTCGCCTCCGAGGCGGAACGGCGGCTGTTCCGTGACCTGCTCAAAGTCAGCGGCGTCGGTGCGCGCATCGCGCTGGCCATCCTGTCAGGTATCAGCGTCGACGGCTTCGTGCGCTGTGTGCAGGCGCGCGACACGGCAGCCCTCACGCGCCTGCCCGGTGTCGGCCGCAAGACTGCCGAGCGGCTGATCCTGGACCTGCGCGACCGGGTCGAGGAGATGGCGGCGGCCGGGCTGGCCGGCATCGTGACTCCCGCAGACGGGCCGGCAGCGCGGGCCGAGGCCGAAGTCATCGATGCGCTGCAGGCGCTGGGATACCGGCCGGTGGAAGCGCGTCGCCTGGTGGAGCAGGCGCAGGCGGCCGGCGCGACGACGACGGCCGACATCCTGCGTGCGGCGCTCAAGGCTGCCGCGCCTGGTGGACGGAGCTGAGGCGGGCGCCATGGCAGACCAACAGCAGGAACGGATCGTCACCGCTGCCGGTCGTGGCGAGGAGGAGGCCTATGAGCGCGCCATCCGCCCACGCCGCCTGGAGGACTACATTGGCCAGTCCTCGGTGAAGCGCCAGATGGGCATCTTCGTCCAGGCGGCGCGCCAGCGTGCCGAAGCGCTGGACCACGTGCTGATCTTCGGCCCGCCTGGCCTGGGCAAGACCACGCTGGCACACATCGTCGCCAATGAGCTGGGCGTGAACCTGCGCCATACCTCGGGCCCGGTGCTGGAACGCCCGGGTGACCTCGCTGCGCTGCTGACCAATCTGGAGGCGCGCGACGTGCTGTTCGTCGACGAGATCCATCGCCTCAGCCCGGTCGTGGAGGAAGTGCTCTACCCGGCGATGGAGGACTTCCAGCTCGACATCATGATCGGTGAAGGTCCGGCGGCACGATCCATCAAGCTCGACCTGCCGCCCTTTACCCTGGTCGGCGCAACCACGCGCGCGGGCCTGCTGGCTTCACCGCTGCGTGACCGCTTCGGCATCGTGCAGCGCCTGGAGTTCTATGCCGAGGACGAGTTGCATGACATCGTCAGCCGCTCGGCCGGAATCCTCGGTGTCAGCATCGACACCGGCGGTGCGCGCCTGATCGCCGCCCGGGCCCGGGGTACGCCGCGCATTGCCAATCGCCTGCTGCGCCGGGCGCGCGACTTCGCCGAGGTCAGGGGCAGCGGCCGCGTCGACGAAGCCACCGCCCGTGCCGCCATGGACATGCTGGAGGTCGATCCGAACGGCTTCGACACCATGGACCGGCGCCTGTTGCTGACGATCATCGAGAACTTTGGCGGTGGCCCGGTGGGCATCGAGTCGCTGGCCGCGGCAGTCAGCGAGGAACGCGGCACCATCGAGGACGTACTGGAGCCGTTCCTGATCCAGCGCGGCTTCCTGATGCGCACGCCCAGGGGCCGCATGGCCACGGCGCGTGCCTACCAGCACTTCGGCCTGCCGGTACCGCGCAGTGCCCGGGAGTCGTCCCTCTCGCTATTCGGCGGCCAGGAAGGCCAGGCGCCGCGCGAGGGGGACTGAGGCAGCAATGACCGGCGCATCCCCCGCAGGCTGGCACCAGTTCCCGGTGCGTGTGTATTTCGAGGACACCGATGCCCAGGGCGTCGTCTACTACGCCAACTACCTGCGCTTCATGGAGCGTGGCCGCACCGAATGGCTGCGCAGCCTTGGCCTGGAGCAGGACCAGCTGCTGGCCGCGCACGGACTGTGCTTTTCCATCACCGCCGCCGACCTGCGCTTCCACCAGCCGGCGCGCTTCAACGACGAGCTGGTGGTGCGCACGCGGCTCGCGGGCCGTGAGCGGGTGCGTTTTGTGCTCGACCAGCAGGTGTGCCGCGCACGCGACGGGATGCTGCTGGCGAGCGCGCGTTGCGAGGCTGCCTGCCTCGAGGCGGCAAGCTTCCGGCCACGGCGCATTCCGCCGGGAATCCTGCCGGACATACTTCAGGGAGCAGACTGACATGGGTGATGACGCATGACCGGGAGCCATTCCTTCCTCGATCTGGTGCTGGGCGCGAGCTTCGTCGTGCAGCTGGTGCTGCTGCTGCTGGTGTCCGCCTCGGTGGCCTCCTGGGCCATCATCCTGCGCAAGCGCCGGACCCTGCGCGAGGCAGCCCTGGGATCGGACGCCTTCGAGACCACCTTCTGGGGAGGCGGCGACCTCACGGCGATCTATCGCGACGTGACGAAGGCGGGCACGGCACCCAGCGGCATGGCCGGGCTCTTCGAGGCCGGTTTCCGCGAGTTCAGGCGCCTGGCGCAGCAACCGGGACTGGCACCCCAGCAGATGCTCGAGGGCTGTCGCCGGGCGATGCAGGTGGCGCAGATGCGCGAGATGGACCGCCTGGAGCAGAACCTGGCCACGCTCGCCACCATCGGCTCCACCAGTCCCTATGTCGGCCTGTTCGGCACCGTCTGGGGCATCATGAATTCCTTCCAGGCGATCGGGAACGTGCAGTCGGCCACGCTGGCTATGGTGGCGCCGGGAATTTCCGAGGCGCTGATCGCCACCGCCATGGGCCTGTTCGCCGCCATCCCGGCGGTGATCGCCTACAACCGTTATGCCGACAAGGTGACGCGGCTGGAGGTGCGTTTCGACACCTTCACCGAGGAGTTCTCGGCCATTCTGCAGCGCCACGCGCATCCGCGGCCCGCTGGCGAGCCGGGGAAGTAGCTGCCGATGCGTCGCAAGCCAAAACGCCGCCTCATGGGCGAGATCAATGTCGTTCCCTACATCGACGTCATGCTGGTGCTGCTCATCATCTTCATGGTGACGGCACCGCTGCTGACCCAGGGCGTGGAGGTGGAGCTGCCAAAGGCGGCCGCCGAGCCGATCGATTCGGGCAAGAACGATGAGCCGCTGGTGCTCTCGGTGGATGCCGCCGGGCGGTACTACCTCAGTGTCGGTGATCGCGAGGATGCGCCCATCGATGCCGAGCGGGTGGTGAGCCTGGCCTCGGCCGTGCTACGCCGCAAGCCGGAGACGCCGGTGCTGGTGAAGGCGGATCAGAAGGTAGCCTACGGTCGCGTCGTCGAGGCCATGGTGCTGCTCCAGCAGGCCGGGGCAACCAGGGTCGGCTTCCTGACCGATCCGCCCGACACTTCCCGCAAGCGGCGCGGTCAGACCTAGGTCAGCCGCCGCAGCCGGGTGCCGCCCGCATGACCCTTGCCCTGAGGATCCAGAATCCCTTCCTCCGTGAGCACGCCACCGTGCTGACGCTGTCGGCGCTGCTGCATCTGGCGCTGCTGGTGTTGCTGGCGCTGAACCTGCAGCTCCTGCCCCGCAATCCGCCGCCACCCGCCCGCCTCGCGATCCAGGCCACCGTGGTCGATACCCGTGCCGAGCGCCAGCGTGCGGCCGAAGCGCTGCAGCGCGCGAAGCAGGCCGAGCTGGCCGAGCAGCAGCGTCGCGAGCGGGAAGAGGTCCGGCGCGAGGCCGAGGCCCGTCGCCTCGAGGAGCAGCGGCGGGAGGCCGAGCAGCAGCGCCAGGCCCAGGCCGAGGCCCGGCAGCGCGAGGATGCGCAGCGCAAGGCCGATGCGGCAGCGAGGGCCAAGGCAAAGGCGGAAGCCACGGCACAGGCCGAGGCCAGGGCGAAGGCGGAGGCGCAGGCAGCCGCGAAGGCCAGGGCGGAAGCGGATGCGCGGGCAAAGGCCGAGAAGCGCCGTGCCCAGAGCCAGGCCGACCTCGCGCGGCAGATGGCCGAGGAAGAGTCGCTCGCCGCGATTGCCGGTTCGCCGGCGGCGGCCGAGTACCGCGACCTCATCGCGCAGAAGGTGCGGCGTAACTGGAACCAGCCGCCGAGCGCCAGGGCGGGCGACAGCTGCGAGGTGCGTGTCCAGCAGATCCCGGGTGGCGAGGTGACCTCCGCGGTGGCCAGCAACTGCACCGGCGATGCGGCATTCGCGCGCTCCGTCGAGGCCGCGGTCCTGCGGGCATCGCCGCTGCCCCTGCCGTCGGATCCGCGCCTGTTCGACCGGAACTTGCTCTTTACCTTCAAACCGGAACAATAGCCGGCCTCCGGAGGTCGATGTACGCGTCATGCCGAAGCCGTTGTTGCCGCAAATCCTGACAGCCTGCTGCCTGCTGTTGCTGGCCCTGCCGCTGCAGGCACAGTTACAGATCGAGATCGTTGGCGGCGTTGCCCGGCCGGTTCCCATCGCCATCGTGCCTTTCGGCTGGCAGGGTGCCGGCGCCGTGCCCTTCGATGTCGCGGGACTGGTCGCCCGCGACCTGGCGAGTTCCGGCCGTTTCGAACCGCTGGCCGGGCGCGACCTCGTGCAACGCCCGACCACCGAGGCGGATGTCGATCTGGCGGACTGGAAGGCCGTCGGTGCCGAAGCCGTGGTGATCGGTCAGGTGCGCGAGACGGCCGCGGGGCAGTACGACATCGAGTTCCTGGTCTTCGACGTGCTGCGCGGCCAGCGGCTGCTGCGTTATCGCCAGCCGGCCAGCGCCGCCGAGCTGCGCCTGGCCGCACACCGCGTGGCCGACGTGATCTACGAGAAGCTGACGGGCGTGCCCGGGATCTTCGCCACGCGGATTGCCTACGTGGCGGCGATCCACAGGGGCGGCAAGCCGGGACTGTACCGGCTGATCGTGGCCGATGCCGACGGTGCCAACGAGCAGGTCATGGTGGAATCGCGCGAGCCGCTGATGTCGCCGTCCTGGTCCCCCGACGGGCGCAAGCTCGTCTACGTGTCGTTCGAAAACAAGGTGGCCGAGATCTATGTCCAGACCGTGCGCAGCGGGGCGCGGCAGAAGGTCTCGGCGCGGGCCGGTGTCAATGGCTCGCCGGCCTGGTCCCCGGACGGGCGCATGCTGGCGCTGGTGCTGTCGCGGGGGGAGGGCAACCTCGACCTGTTCACCCTCGACCTGGGCTCCCAGGTACTCACGCGCCTGACCGACCAGCGTTCCATCGAGACCGAGCCGGCATGGTCCATCGACGGGCGCAGCATCTACTTCACCTCCGACCGGGCCGGCGGACCGCAGATCTACCGCATCGCCGCCGCGGGCGGCACTGCCCAGCGGGTCAGTTTCGAGGGCAGCTACAACGCCCGGCCGCGGATGTCTCCAGACGGCAAGCGCCTGGCCGTGGTGACCAATGACCGGGGCAACTATAGAATTGCCGTGCTCGACCTGGAGCGCGGCTACAGCCAGGTCCTGACCGACGGACGGCAGGACGAATCACCGAGCTTCGCGCCCAATGGCGAGACGCTGATTTACGCCACCCGTGACGGCGGGCGCGGCGTGCTGGCCACCGTGTCGGTGGATGGGCGCGTCCGGCAGCGGATCCCGGCGGCGGAGGGCGACGTGCGCGAGCCCGCCTGGTCGCCGTTCCGGACGAACTGATTTCGGCAGGGATGCCGCGGATGGTCCGCGGCGCTTTCAGCCAATGCAGGAGCGACGAAGTTCATGAGCGTCAAGAATGTTTGCCTGGTTCTGATGATGATCGTGCTCGCCGGTTGCGCGGGCAAGGGCACCAAGGAGCAGGATGGCCTCGGCTACGGCACCCAGTCGGGTGCGGCAGCCGGCGCCCAGTCGGGTGGCGTGAGCGATGGCAGCATGGGCCAGGGCGCGGCCATCGACGAGTCCGCGGCTGCGGGTCCGCGCGCATCGCTGAAGAACCGCACCGTGTATTTCGATTACGACCGCGATGACATCAAGGCCGATTTCCGCGAGATCGTCGCCGCCCACGGCCGCTACCTCGCCACCAACCCTGGTGCGAAGGTCCGCCTCGAAGGCCACACCGACGAGCGCGGCAGCCGCGAGTACAACATCGGTCTCGGCGAGCGCCGGGCCCAGGCGGTCAAGCAGGCGCTGCTGCTGCAGGGCGCCGGGGCCAGCCAGATCGGCACCGTGAGTTACGGCGAGGAGCGCCCGGCAGCCACCGGCAGCGACGAGGAGTCCTGGGCCCTGAACCGTCGCGTCGAAATCGTCTACGCGCCCTGAGCCGGCGATGAAGCCGCGCGTTACCGCGTTTGCACTGCTGGCACTCGCCGTCCTGGGCGGCGGGTGCCAGCTCGTGCCCCCCGAGGAAGACCCGACCCACCTGAAGCAGGTGGAGCTGGACAACCGCCTGACGCGGGTCGAACGCGTGGTCGATAACCAGGGACTGATGAATCTCATGTCCCAGATCGACAGCCTGCAGAAGGAAAACCGCGCCCTGCGCAATGACGTGGAGACCCTGCGTAATTCGGTCGAGCAGGGCGGTGAGCGCCAGCGCCAGCTGTACCTGGACCTGGACCAGCGCCTGCAGGCGCTGGAGAAGCGTGGCGCGGTGGCAGCACCAGCAGCAGCAGCCGCCGCTGGCGGAGCGACTGCCGCTGCGGTGGCCGCCGGTGACGACCGCGCCAGTTACCAGGCGGCCTTCGACCTGCTCAAGCAGGGCCGTTACGAGCAGGGAACCCAGGCCTTCCGGCAGTTCCTGGCCAGCTACCCGCAGAGCAGCCTGGCGGACAATGGCCAGTACTGGCTGGCGGAGAGCCTGTACGTCGCGCAGAAGTACAAGGAGGCGCTGCCGGAATTCGAGGCGGTGTTGTCGAAGTACCCGCAGTCACGCAAGACGCCCGATGCACTGCTCAAGGTCGGGTACTGCAACTACGAGCTCAAGCGCTACGATGCCGCCCGCAAGGCACTGACTTCGGTCGTGCAGGGCTACGGCGATACGACCGCGGCGCGGCTCGCCAGCCAGCGCCTGCAGACCATGGCCGGCGAGGGTCACTGATCCGCAACGCCGCGGGCGCCAGCGCCCGTCGCCGCGCCCACGGCCATGACTGCAGCAACGGACGCCAGTGCCAGCCGCCAGCCCCGGCTGCGGGTGAGCGAGATATTCCATTCCATCCAGGGTGAGTCGCACACCATCGGCGAACGCACGGTCTTCGTGCGGCTCACCGGTTGTCCGCTCCGCTGCAGCTGGTGCGATACCGAATACGCCTTCAGCGGTGGCGAGCTGCGCAGCCTCGCCTCGATCATGGATGCCGTGGCTGCCCTTGGTGCCCGCCATGTCTGCGTGACCGGGGGCGAGCCGCTGGCCCAGCCTGATTGCCGCGCGCTGCTGGGCCAGCTCTGTGATGCCGGCTACATCGTGCAGCTGGAGACCAGCGGAGCGCTGGACATTGCCGGCATCGACCCGCGCGTTGCCGTGATCATGGACCTCAAGGCCCCGTCCTCCGGCGAGTCGGACCGCAACCTCTGGGCAAACCTCGCCAGCCTCAGGCCCCACGACCAGGTCAAGTTCGTCATCGCCGATCGCGTCGACTATGACTGGGCCAGGGAGGTCCTCGCCGGGCACCGGCTGCGGGCGCGCTGCGCGGTGCTGTTTTCCCCGGCCTGGGGCCTGCTCGAACCGCGCCTGCTCGCCGAGTGGATCCTGGCCGATCGACTCGATGTCTGCCTGCAGGTGCAGTTGCACAAGTTCCTCTGGGGTGATGCCCGTGGTCACTGAGCGCGGACGAGCGGTTGTGCTGCTTTCCGGCGGCATGGACTCCGCCACCTGCCTGGCGCTGGCCGCCCGCCGTGAGGGCCACGCCTGCCATGCACTGAGCTTCGACTATGGCCAGCGCCACCGTGCCGAGCTGGACGCGGCGGTGCGCATCGCCGGCCTGCTTGGCGCGCGTGAACATCGCTGCCTGCGCATCGACCTAGGTGCGCTCGGCGGCTCGGCCCTCACGGACCCCGGCATCGCCGTGCCGCGCGAGCCCGGCCCGGGCATTCCCGTGACCTATGTGCCGGCGCGCAATACGGTATTCCTGTCGTTTGCGCTCGCCTGGGCCGAGGTCCTCGATGCGGATTTCATCTATACCGGCGTCAATGCCGTGGACTTCTCCGGCTATCCCGACTGCCGGCCCGAATACATCGCGGCATTCCAGGCCATGGCGAACCTCGCCACCCGGCGCGCTATAGAAGGCCGGCCAGTCGAACTTCGGGCACCGCTGATCGCGCTTGGCAAAGCGGCCATCATTACCCTGGGACGGGACCTCGGCGTGGACTTTTCCGCCACGGTCTCCTGTTACCAGGCCGATGCCAGCGGTGCCGCCTGCGGCGCCTGCGATGCCTGCCGCCTGCGGCGTGCTGGCTTCGAGGCCGCCGGCATTGCCGATGCGACCCGCTACCAGCCTGGCCACCGGCCCGGCTAGGTCGGCCAGGCTGCGATCGGCTATGATTCGCGCCCAGTTCCCCCCGGGGCCGTTAGCTCAGTCGGTAGAGCAGCTGGCTTTTAACCAGTTGGTCGCGCGTTCGAATCGCGCACGGCCCACCAGTCCTGCCGGCACCGGCTGTGGCGTGGTTCCAGCGCCCGGCAAGCCCTAAGTGGTGGTAAAGTGGTTTCGAAACGACAGCATCGCCCGCTGCCGCCAGGCCGTGCTGGCTGCAGCCAGTGCGGTACCGGCCTATGGCAGCCAGCGCTGTTCCGGACGGTGATAGTCCTTTAATATCGCCCTGTTAGCTTGTTGTCGCAGTAGGTGTAATGAGCGCCCCGGACCTTTCCGCAGACAAGGTCGACAATTACCGTTGGCAGATTGGCCGGCTGGAGCTCGTGCCGATCGTGATCGGTGGCATGGGCGTCGACATCTCCACCACCGAACTGGCGCTGACAGCCTGCCGCCTTGGTGGCGTCGGCCATATTTCCGATGCCATGGTCCAGCACGTCTCGGACCGCAAGTACGACACCCATTTCACCAAGGCCAAGTCCGAGAAGCACCGCGGTACCCGCGACGGCATCGACAAGACCACCGTCAAGTTCGACCTCGAGCACCTCCGCCAGGCGCAGCTCAACCACGTGCGCCACACCATGGACCGCAAGCAGGGTCCCGGTGCGGTCTTCATCAACGTGATGGAGAAACTGACCATGGGCGCGCCGGGGGATACGCTGCGCGCACGCCTGGCAGGCGCCATGGACGGCGGCATAGATGGCATCACGCTGTCGGCTGGCCTGCACATCGGCAGCCTCAAGCTGGTCGAAGACCACCCGCGGTTCCGTGACGTGAAGATCGGGCCGATCGTCTCAAGCGTGCGCGCGCTGAAGATCTTCCTCAAGGGCGCCGCACGCCTGAAGCGCATGCCTGACTACGTGATCGTCGAGGGTCCGCTGGCGGGTGGCCATCTCGGCTTCGGCGATGACTGGCGGGATTACGACCTGCGCAGCATCGTCGCCGAGATCCTCGCGTTCCTCAGGGAAGAGAAACTGGATATCCCGGTGCTGCCCGCGGGCGGCATCTTCACGGGTACCGATGCCGCTTCCTACCTGCGCATGGGCGCCGCGGCCGTGCAGGTCGCGACGCGCTTTACCATCACCGAGGAGTGCGGGCTGCCTGCCAGGGTGAAGCAGGACTACGCCCGCGCCCGCGAGGAAGACCTGGTGGTCTCGGGCGTGTCACCGACGGGCTATCCCATCCGGCTGCTGTCCTACAGCCCCTGTTTCGAATCGAACATCAAGCCGCAGTGCGAGGCTTTCGGCTACCTGCTGAGCCGCGAGGGCACCTGTGCCTACCTCGACGCCTACGACGCGACGCCGGTCGACGCGAAGGGCCACAAGCTGCCGGTGCAGGGCAAGGTCTGCCTCTGCTACCACTTCAGCAAGTTCAACTGCTACACCTGTGGCCACTACGTGTATCGGCTGAAGGACACCACGCATCGCCTCGCCGATGGCCGGTACCAGATCCTCACCGCGACCCACGTCTTCCGTGATTACCAGTTCAGCACCGGCAACCAGGTGGCGTTGCCGGCACCGCTGGAAGCGCCCGCCGCGGCCACGGCCGATCGCTGAGATCGGGCGCCGGCACCACCACCCCGGGCAGCGGGATCTTCAGAAGGTATAGATGACGAAACCGCCGAGCAGCCAGGCCTGCTCGGTGTCCTCGATGTCGTACCAGGTGCCCTCGGCGCGCAACGTCAGGTGCTCGCTGGCCCGGTAGTTGAAGCCGACTGCGCCGGCGAGGTCGGTGCCGTCGGTACCCACGGAATGGCTCGACGGCAGGACCGTGGGCAGCACGGCCGTTCCCGTATTGGGAAAGGTTTCGCCATAGGCGTTGCGGAATTTGAAGGTCGAGTCCCAGCTGATCATGCCGAGCTTCGTGAGTACTTCCCAGCGCTCACCGACGGGCAGGGTCCCCACGAGGTAGGCATCGATGCCGTGGATCTCATCGGACAGCTTCAGCGCAACGTCCGTCTCGGGACTGCTCGCCGTGGGCGGAATCATCAGGTCGAGGGAGTCCTCCGGCTCGCCGAGGTCGACGTAGCCGATCTCGAGCCCGAAGAACCGGCCGAAGCGCAGGCCGCCGAACACCCGGTAACCGAGGTCGCTGCCACTGAATTTGTCGAGCCGGCGCGCGATGGGCTGGCCAGGCTCGCAACCGTAGACATTGCCGGGCGGTTGCTGGCAGATCAGGGGCGTCAGGCCGCCACTGCCATCGTCGACGAAGGCGCCGATGGCCATGTCGACATTTTCCTTGAGCTTGGCACCACCCACGCCACCGCCGACGTACCAGCTCAGATCCGCAAAGCTGGTCACCGGTAACAGCGCCAGCACCAGCAGGCTGGCGCGTATGTACATGCTCGTCATGTTGCTTCCCCGAATGCGGACAGGCAGTGATCACGGCCGACGTGACGACCGGGTGCCGGACCAAGCAGGCCAGGCTCTTCTTGCTGGCGGACTATAGCGAATAGCATCCACAGCTACTACCGGGCAGCATCACCACGGTGCGGACAGGAAAACTGCGATTGCTTGAGGTAGCCTGTCGCGCTGTGGTGGTCGGGGACATCCGGGGTGCCGGCAACGAGGGCACAGGGCCCGGCGCTGGCTATGCTGCCGCTGGCCTCTGTGACGGTCTTGGTTTGGGGAAGAGCATGTTGAACGTACGCGGACTGGTATCGGCACCGGCATTGCTGGCTGCGGCTGTCACGATGGCAATGCCTGGCGCAGCCTGGTCACAGATCGAGGAGATCGTGGTGACCACGCGCAAGAAGGAAGAGAACCTCCAGGATGTGCCGATCGCGGTGTCGGCCATCACCGCCGACCAGATCGAACGCCAGGGCGTCGCCGACCTCAGCGATGTGGTCAAGAGCTCGCCCAGCGTGCAGTTCGACCGTGCCTTCGGCCCGTCTGACACGCGCATCACTATCCGCGGCCTGTCCAATACCCGCGGCCGCTCCAATGTGGCGTTTCTGGTGGACAATATCGACGTTACCACCGAGAACCTGATCTCAGCCGGCTCCGGCCTGTTGGCCAACCGCCGCCTGCTGAGCGATGTGGAGCGCATCGAGATCGTCAAGGGACCGCAGAGCGCACTGTATGGCCGCGCCGCGTTCGCCGGTGCCATCAATTACATCACCCGCGATCCCGGTGACGAGTTCAATGGCAGCGCACGCCTCGACTTCGCCCAGGATGGGTTCCAGCAGGTGGATGCCGCCTTCGGCGGCCCGGTGACCGACACCCTGGGCCTGCGCATGACCGGGTTCTGGTATAGCCAGGGCGGTCATTACGTGAATGCGATGTCGGGCCAGGACGTGGGAGACAGCAGCGGCTCGGGCACGGCCCTCACCGTCGTCTGGCGCCCGGATGACATCACCAGGGTCAAGCTGCGTGGCGAATACAGCCGCGAGGACTACGGGCCGATGGCCAACGCGCGCGTCGGCGGCGGCTGGCAGGAGGGGGGAAGCAATCGGCTGATGCCATACCCGGGCGCCATGCTCCAGCATGCGCAGAACATGTTTGCGGTGCGTGCGGCCCAGCCGAACAACGACGATGTGCTGCTCAACGGCCTGGGCTTCACCAAGTCCGGCAGCAACGGCTCGACGGCCCTGCTGGACTTCAACCAGTACTGTCCGGACAGCCTCAAGGATCCGTCGCAGGGACCGGGATTCTGCCAGCCCACCTCGATGGGCAACGGCAAGGGGCGGGTCGTCAAGCAGAGCGAGAACCCGCTCACCGGCCAGGACTTCGACGGCAGTGATCTCGAAACTTTCCGCCTCAGCATCATCGCCAGCTTCGACCTCGACGGCGGCCGGCTCAGTTCGTTCACGGGCTGGACCAATTTCAACGGCCGGGACAGCTTCGACCAGGACTGGCAGGCCGAGGCGGACTACAAGTTCACGCCGCCCGGTGGCATGCAGGCCAGCTACCCGGCCACTCCCGCACCAGGTGCCTACTACAACGGCCGGCGCCCCGACCAGCTGCTCGCGAGCCAGATCGCCAGTACCGAGTCCGGGGTCGACCAGCTCAGCCAGGAGCTGCGGTTCGAGTCCAGGCTCGATGGACCCTGGCAGTACACCATCGGCGCCCTGTACTGGGACGAGAAGCGCACCCTGGATGACAGCAACGGCCTGTACCTGTGCATGCCGCTGGACAAGGAAGGGCGCCTGGAAAGCAACGGCAGCGGTGGCTTCAGCTACCCGACCTTCGGTTACCAGGCCGGCGTCTGTGATGGCACCAACAACACCGTCATCGGCTGGCAGCAGGAGTACCTGAATACATTGCCGATGCCGGTGTCCTACTGGGAAGCGGATACGCGTCACTGGTCGTTCTACGGCAACATCGACTGGCAGATCACCGACGACTGGCAGCTGGTGCTGGAGGATCGGCTGGTTTCCGAGCGCTTCCGCCTGCTGAAGCCCAACCAGGTGGGCTGCACCAACCTCGGCTACCTGGGCGTCATCGGCCAGGTGTTCCTGGATGAACAGGCCAGCGGCACCAACGTCATCTGTGCGAAAGAGAAGGTCATCATCGGCAACAACCTGACCAGCAACGACAGCTACCGCACCATGGAGGCTTCGACGTCCTCCAACTACCACACGCCAAAGGTGACGCTGAACTGGAAGCCGACCCCGGACAACCTGCTGTATTTCTTCTGGGCCAAGGCGCAGAAGCCGGGTGGCATCAACCAGCTGGTGTCCGGTGGGGTGGCTTCCACGGTGACTGCGGAGCGATACGATCCGGAGGAACTGCAGGCCTGGGAAATCGGCAGCAAGAACACCACGAGTTTCTATGGCCCGTTGCAGGCCAATATCTCGGGCTTCTTCCAGGACTACACCGACAAGCAGATCACCACCCAGGTGGTGGAGAACGGTATTGCCACACCGCGTGTGCTCAACGCTTCCGGTGCCGAGATCTGGGGCCTCGAGCTGGAACTCCAGTGGCAGCCCGACTTTGCCGAAGGACTGGCCCTGACCGCGGCCTACACCTATCTCGATGCCAAGTACACGAAATTCGTCGACAATGTCACAAGCCTGCAGCGCATTGCCCAGGCCTACAGCGCCGGGCGTGACTGCACGCTGGTCTACCTCGATAACCCGACGGTTCCGGACGGGCATACGGTCGATCCGGCGACCTTCCAGGCCATCGGCTCGGTTGCCTGCCAGATCGACTATGACGGTGCCTGGCTCGAGCGTACGCCCGAGCATGCCCTGGCGCTGGGTGCCAGCTACAAACGTCCCCTGACAGACGACGGCATCGACCTGCTCACCGAGCTGAGTGCCACCTGGCAGAGCCGCCGCTACCTCGACCAGGACAACGCGGTCTGGTTCGATCCGTACTGGAACGTGGATGCCCGCGTTGGCCTGATCCATCCCAGGTACGAGATCATCGCCTACATCGACAACCTGCTCGATGACGACACCATCCGCAGCGGTGGTTCCGGCCCGGATTTCGGCCGGCAGGTGTCGGAGACCGGCTTCACCGGTGGCCTGGGCGTCATTCATTACTGGGGTACACTGCCGGACCCGCGCATCTTCGGCATCCGCGCGACCTACCGCTTCGGCCTGCAGTAGCGCCACCATCCCCGGCAGCACCGGCCGTGTACCGGCTGGCGCTGCCTTGCATCCCACCACTGCCACTCGTCGCATGACGGCGGGCGGACGCGCGGTGGCCAGCTGGCGTAAGCGATAGTCCGCTTTCGAGCGCAGCGGCACTCCTTTACTATTCGCCCCCGGATGTCGGGCGCAGCGGGGTTGCTGGCCCCGGAACGTGGTCGCCATCGCTATGAGCACTGAAGCCGTCGGCATTTCGGGTTTTGCGGTCTACCTGCCGCCGCATCGCGTCGACCTGCGCCAGTGGTGTCGCTGGACCGGCTCTTCCTGGGACAAGGTGGGGGCGGTGGTAGGTACGGGTTTCCGCATGGCGGGGCCCGGGCAGAACGTCTACAGCATGGCGGCCACCGCCGCACTGCGGCTCATGGATCAGTACGACGTCGATCCCGGCCGGGTGCGTTTCCTGGCGCTCGGCACCGAGTCCAGTACCGACAACTCGGCCGGTGCGGTGATCGTGCGCGGGATGCTGGACGCCGCCATGCAGGAGCGCGGCGTCACGGGCCTCAGCCGGCAATGCGAGGTGCCCGAGTTCAAGCACGCCTGCCTTGGCGGCGTCTACGCCATGAAGAGCGCACTGCGTTTCCTGGCGACCGAGCCCGGGGATGCCGTGGCCATCGTCATCAGCGCGGACGTCGCCAAGTACGAGCTCGGCAGCTCCGGGGAAGCGACCCAGGGCGCGGGGGCGGTGGCCCTGCTTCTGGAAAAGCGCCCGGCGCTCCTGGAGGTGGACCTGGCGGCTTGCGGCAGTGCATCGGCGTACCGTGCCATCGATTTCCGCAAGCCCATGGTCCGCGCCAACGGCCACGGCAACTGCTTCCGCGAGACGCCGGTTTTCAACGGCAAGTATTCCACCACCTGCTACCTCGAAGAGTCGCTGCAGGCCATCCGCGAGATGCTGCGGCGGATGGGGCGCGATTCCCGGGAGTACTTCCGCCGGGTTGCCGCCGTTTTCATGCACCGCCCCTACGAGCGCATGCCGCTCAATGCCCTGGGATTCGCCTACCTGGCCGGACTCGCCAGCAGCGGCTCCGCGGGCCACGCCGAACTGGCCGGCTACTGCCAGGCGGCTGGAGTCGGTATTGCCGAGGTGGTGGCCGAGATGTCTGCCACCCACGACATTCTCGCACTGGTCCGCGAGGGCAGGCTCGATCGCGACCCCTGGCCGCTGACGATGCAGCTGCTGCGGGAGTTTCGTGCCCACCCACTCTACGAGGACATCGTCGCCGCCAGGATGCGCCTGGGTGCGCAGCCGATGCGTGAACTCGGCAACGTGTACTCGGCATCGCTTCTGGCCTGGCTGGCGGCCGGCATGGAGGAAGCGGTGCAGTCCGCCACCGACCTCGGCGGACGGGAGGTGCTGGCGCTCGGCTACGGCAGCGGCGACGCTGCCGAGGCCATGCCGATGCGGGTGGCGCCGGGCTGGTCGAGGGCCGCCAGCCGCATTGGCTTTGCCGCGGCACTTGAAAACGCGGTCGACCTCACCCACGACGAGTACATTGCCCTGCATCGTGGTGGCAGCGGTCCCCGGCCGCTGACCGGGCGCGACGAGTTCGTCGTCGACCGCGTGGGCACCAGCATCGCGGCGGAGTTCGCGGACGAGGGTGTCGAGTACTACCGTTACTGCCGCTGATGCCGGCGGCGATTCCGGGGACGGCACCGTGAACTCGGAGGAACTGGCACGGCAGCTGCGCGTGCGTGTCGATCAGGCGCTGGAGCGCTGGCTGCCGCCGGCCCGCACCTGCCCCGAACGCCTGCACACGGCCATCCGCTACGCCGTGATGGGTGGCGGCAAGCGTCTGCGACCCTTGCTCGCCTATGCATCCGCGGCTTGGCTCGGGTTGCCGCCGGAGCGGGTGGATGCCATCGCCGTCGCCCTGGAAATCGTGCATGCCTACTCGCTGGTGCACGATGATCTGCCGGCTCTGGATGATGACCCGCTGCGGCGCGGCCGGCCATCGACCCACGTGGCCTTCGGCGAAGCGATTGCGATTCTGGTCGGCGATGCCCTGCAGGCCCATGCCTACCTCGTGCTGGCCACCGACAGCACGCTCAATGCATCGCCGGTGGCGCGTTGCCAGCTGGTGCGTGACCTGGCAACAGCCAGCGGCTCCTCCGGGATGGCGGGTGGCCAGGCCATGGACATGGAGGCCGCAGGCCGGCCGGTTGACGCAGCGCAGGCAGAATTCATCTGCGGCCTGAAGACCGGGCGGCTGCTGGAGGCCGCGATCCTCATGCCCTGCCGGCTGCGTCCCGGCATCGAACCGCAGTGGCTGGAAGCCGCGCAGCGTTTCGGCCGCGCCTATGGCCTGGCGTTCCAGCTCGCCGACGACCTGCGCGACATGGATGCCCCGGCGGAAGTCAGCGGCAAAGCCCCGGGTGGAGACCAGCGGCAGGGCAAGGCCACGTTGCTGTCCCTGCTGGGGCCGCAGGCGACGCGCGCTAGGGTTCGGACGCTGCAGCTGGAGGCGCGGGATGCGCTGGCCAGCTGGGGGCCGGAGGCGGATCTGCTGCGCTGGCTCTGCGCAACTACGCTGGGCTGAATCCTCGTCAGCGGGGTGGCGGCAGTGCCACCTTCCGGCCGATGACCGCGCCAGCCGGTGCGCTGCCCCCGAGCACGGCGCGCAGCTGCTCCGGTGCAATGAAATGGCAGTAGTGCACGCCGCGGAAGCGCTCGGGCAGCGCCGCATAGCGGGGATCGAGGAAATCAACGACAAATCCCTTGCTGTGGATGCGCAGGCTGCCGTCGGCGTCCACTGTCGTCAGCGTGAACGGCGCCAGCCAGTCCGGGCCGGTCATGCCTGGTTCCTTCTCGTTGACCACGGTCTCGTCGGGATCGAGCAGGACCCGCGCAAATACCGGCTGCGATACCTCGCGGGCCACCAGGGCAAGGACGGCGCGATTCATGTCCTGGCAGCGGCCATCCGGTCCGGCGCTGCCCGGGCCATAAACCTGCAGCAGGTGATCGCTGCTTTTCAACTTGCAGGAAATGCCAACGAGGTTGCCGGCGGCGTCCTTCCAGTCGAATTGCTGCAGGGTTGGCCCGGCGATCGACGCCTTCGATTTCACGAAGGCGTCGAAGTCCTCATGCACCACCAGCTGCATGGGCATGTGGGCGCGGCTGACGACGCGCTCGGCGGCAAGGCAGAAGTCCGCGGGCCGCGGCAAGGTCGAAAGTGCCGGGTCCGCCTTCGGCAGGTGGGTTCCAGCGCAGGCGAGCGGCGTGATTGCCGTCACCGTGGCCGCCAGCCGCTGCAGGCCAGTCCGCAGGCGGGTCGGGCGTATCCGGCTCATTGGCAATCTTCCACGGCGGCTGGTGACTGGCTGATATTAACGGCTGTGCATCCACCGGGCATGGACCCTGGCGTTTACTGCTGCTTATACTCCCGACCCGGTCGCGGGCGTGACCTGGATTGCGGGCTGGAGAAGCCATGAGAGTGGATGTCGTCCTGGAGGCCAATCATTCCGGTGTGAAGCTCGCCACACTGGCCCGCCTGGCCGAGGACCATGGCCTGGGTGGCGTGTGGGTGTCGAACATGCACGATGCCCGCGACCCGTTCATCAACTTCGTGCAGGCGGCGCTGGCCACCAACCGGATCGGCATCGGGCCGGTGGCGGTCTCGCCCTATGAATTGCACCCGATGAAGATGGCAGCGGCGCTCCTGACCCTCAACGAGGTTGCGGGTGGTCGCGCCCACATTGGCGTCGCGGCCGGGGCGGGCGGCGCACCGACCGCCATGGGGCTGGTGCAGGAGCGACGACTGCGGGCAGTGCGCGAATGCGTGGAGATCCTGCGGGCTGCCTCCAGCGGCAAGCCGCTGCAGTACAAAGGCGAGATCTACAAGATCCTGTACTACCACCCGTCCTTCGCCAGCGGCCAGCCGCCGATGATCTGGGTATGCGCCAACGGTCCGCAGATGCTGCGCTCCGCGGCGGCCTACGCCGATGGCATTTTCGTTGGCGACCACCGGCCGGAGGATGTCGGCCACATGCGCGCCATCGTCGATTCACGGCTGGCCGAGTGCGGGCGCTCGCCCGCGGATCTGCGCTTCAGCAATTTCTGGGCCTGGCATGTGAAGGAGACCCGCGAGGAAGCGCATCGCGAGGCGCGCCGCTGGCTGGCGGTCCGCGCGACACCGTACCGGGAGTACTATTACCGCGGCCTGCTGCCGGAGCACGAGATGCAGGCCATCTGGGCTGCGAGGCCGGCGATCATCAAGGCATTCAATTCCGGCAGCCACGTCATCGAAGGGGTTTCCGCCAGCATCATGGAACGTTTTGTCGACCAGGCGACCTCAGCCTCGGGCCTTGACCAGCTCGACCACGAGATCGAGCGTCTGCGGCGGTTCCAGGCCAATGGCCTCACCGAGATTGCCCTGCGGATCTACGCGAATCCCGAGTGGACCATCCGTCTGCTGGGTGAGCGGGTCCTGCCGGCGCTCGCATGATGCGCCGCACCAGAGGAGGCTGGCTCCTGCCGTTGCTGGCGCTGGCATTGCTGCCGGTCGCCGCGTTGGCGGCGATGGCTGTCGGCGAGCGGGGCGAGCCGGGCATCACGGCGCACCGTCTCTGGACATTCACGCACCTGATCCTGTTCGTGTTCTGGCTCGGTGCGGATCTTGGCGTAGTGCTCGCGGTGCGGGCGGCGGCCGCTGCGCAGTTGTCAGCCGTACAGCGCGCCCGCACGCTGGAACTGGCCCGTGCCATCGACCTGGCGCCGCGCCTGGCGGCCAGCCTCATGCTCACCGTCGGCGGAATCCTCACCGAGTATGTCGGCATCGGCCATCCCTGGTGGCAGATGGCGGCCATCGCCACCCTCGGCCCTGTCTGGGCAGGGCTGATCCTGGTCGCCTGGCTCGCTCCCGGCAGCAGCGTAGGCGAGCGTGCCGCGGCACTGGAGGATGCGCTGCGCCGCCTGTTGATCGTGGCGGTGCCTCTGTCGGTGGCCTGGTCCTGGTTCACTGACCGGTTGGCACCGGCACCCTACGTGGCGGCGAAACTGCTGCTGTTCGCGTTACTGATGGCCCTCAGCCTGCGGATCAGGGCCGCCTGGCGAACCCTGGCTCAGGACCACCGGGACGACCACGACCACGATGCGGGCCAGGCGGTCGAGATCGCGGTGGCGCGGCTGAATGCCGTGCTGCCGCTGATGCTGGCGGGCTGGGTGGCGCTGACAGCCGCGGCCTGGCTGGGCATCACGCGGCCTGGCGAAGCGCTGCCGGAGGCGCCGGTCAGCGCTCTCGTGCTGCCTCGCTGAGCGTCAGTGCGGCGACGACGAGCGCGTGGATGTCGGTCTGCATCAGGTCACCCACGGCGGCGTAGACCAGCCGGTGCCGCTGCAGGGCGCCGAGGCCGGCGAAACGTTCGCTCACCACCCTGACGCGGAAGTGGCCCCGGCCATCACGGGCGCCTTCGTGGCCGACGTGCAGGTGGCTTTCGTCCTCGACCGCGAGCTCCACGGGCTGCAGACTGGCGCTGATGCGCGCATGGATCGCGGCGCTGCGTTCCGCGGCGTTCATGGCAACACCTGGCGGAACGGCTTGACCGTCACCCGCGCGTAGACGCCGGCAGCACAGTAGGGGTCCAGTTCGGCCCATTGTCGGGCAGCTTCCAGTGACTCGAACTCGGCGACGACGAGGCTACCGGTGAAGCCTGCCGGGCCGGGATCCATGGCATCGAGCGCGGGATGCGGTCCCGCCAGCACCAGCCGGCCGGCGTCGCGCAGCAGCTCGAGGCGCTTCAGGTGCGCTGGTCGTGCCTGCCGGCGCGCTGGCAGGCTGTCGGGAACGTCTTCCGAAATGATGGCGTACAGCATGCTCAGGCTCCGTCCCTGGCTTCATGGCGCGACAGCCAGAATGCCTGCGCCAGCGCGAACAGCAGTGTCAGTCCGGTCAGTCCGAACAGCTTGAAGTTCACCCAGACATTTTCCGGGAAGCTGTAGGCGACGTACAGGTTGAGTGCACCGACCAGCACGAAGAACAGCACCCACATCAGGTTGAGGGTCCGCCAGTCGCCGGGCGGGACGCTGATCTCGTCCCTGCTGGCCGATTCCAGGAAGCGCTGCGCGATGGGCTTCGCGCCGATGAACTGGCTGCCGAGGAAGACGACGGCGAATATCCAGAACAGGATGGTGGGCTTCCACTTGAAGATGAGTTCGTTGCGCAGCAACAGGCTGATGGCGCCGAGTCCCACCACCAGGCCGGCGGAAATCAGCGTCATGCGATGCACGCGGCGCGTGATCAGCCAGGTCAGTGCGACCTGCACTGTCATCGCCACCATCATCACGGCGATGGCAGTGCGGAAGTCGCTGAACTTGTAGGCGACGTAGAAGAGGACTACGGGCAGCAGGTCGAGCAGTGCTTGCATGGAACGGGCCGTTGCGGTGGCGCCGATGATAGCGAAAATTTCCGGCGCTGGTGGCTGCGCCTGACTAGAATGGCGGCCGTGACCCAGCGCTTCCTCATGCATGCCGACAATCCGCAGCGCCGCCTGGTGCAGCAGGCGGTGGCCATCCTGCGCGACGGAGGCCTGATGGTCTATCCCACGGATTCCAGCTATGCCTTCGGCTGCCAGATGGGCGCGCGCGATGCCGTGGCCCGCATCGAGCGCCTGCGCCAGACGGGCAAGGACCACAACTTTACGTTCATGTGCCGCGACCTGTCGGAGATCGCCACCTACGCCCGGGTCGAGGACTGGGCGTACCGGCTGCTGCGCGCGCGCACCCCGGGCCCGTATACCTTCATCCTGCCCGCCACGCGCGAGGTGCCGCGGCGCCTGCAGAATCCCAAGCGCCGCACCATCGGCATCCGGGTGCCGGACCACCCGGTGCCGCTGGCGATCCTCGAGGAACTGGGCGAGCCCATCATGAGTTCGACCCTGATCCTGCCTGGCGATCCCATGCCGCTGAATGATCCGGAGCAGATCTACATGCGACTGCGCGGCCAGGTGGACCTCGTGATCGAGAGCGGCAACTGCAGCGTCGAGCCAACCTCGGTCATCGACCTGATTGCCGGTTACCCGCGCGTGCTGCGTCAGGGCCGCGGCGACACCGCGGCATTCGCCTGATATCGTCCGGCACTGGTCCGTATACTCCGGTGATGGACGCAGGGAACGCCACGGAATTCATCCGCATGGTCGCCGTGGGCGCCATCCCGGTGATTTTCGCCATCACGCTGCATGAAGTCGCGCATGGCTGGATGGCACGCCGCTATGGCGACCGCAGCGCCGAGATGCTGGGCCGGCTCAGCCTCAATCCGCTGCGCCACGTCGATCCGCTGGGCACAGTGCTGGTGCCGCTGCTCACCCTGTGGCTGGGCGGCCTGATGTTCGGCTGGGCGAAGCCGGTGCCGATCAACCCGCGCGCGATGCGCAACCCGAAGCAGGCGATGGTCGCCGTGGCCGCTGCCGGGCCGGCAGCAAATCTGCTGATGGCCATCGGCTGGGCCTGGTCACTGCACCTGGCGGTTGGGCTGGCGCAATGGGCGCCCGTGGCCGGGGACTTCCTCGGCCGCATGGCGCGCGTTGGCGTAATTTTCAACGTGTTGCTGGGTATTTTTAACCTGCTTCCTGTGCCACCGCTCGACGGTGGCCGCGTGCTGCGCGGCCTGGTGCCGGAGTCCGTCGGGCGCCGACTCGATGCCATCGAGCCCTACGGCCTTATAATCATCCTGGGTTTGCTGCTTCTCGGTGTGCTCAACATTGTCCTGGGACCGCTGTTTCGCACGGTCCTGGATCTGGTCTGGCTGTTCTCTGGCGTGAAAGGCGGTTGACGATGTCCACGGCCGAGGTGGCGGGCGACGCTGCCCTCACGGTGATCGACAACACGGCCGGCCCGGAAACGGTGTTCCTGCCTGAACAGCCGGGTGCGCAGCCCGCGCAGGGGGAAATGCCGTTCGCCGTGGTCGAAGGCCAGCCGGTCACCGAGCTGCCCCGCGACCTCTACATACCGCCCTATGCGCTGGAGGTGTTCCTCGAGGCCTTCGAGGGCCCGCTGGACCTGCTGCTCTACCTGATCCGGCGCCAGAACCTGGACATCCTCGATATCCCGATCGCCGAGATCACGCGCCAGTACGTCAACTACATCGAGGTGATGAAGGACCTGCAGCTGGAGCTGGCGGGCGAGTACCTGCTCATGGCTGCCATGCTGGCCGAGATCAAGTCGCGGATGTTGCTGCCGCGGCCCGAATCGGTGGACGAGGAAGAGGCCGATCCACGCGCCGAACTGGTGCGCAGGCTTCAGCAGTACGAGCGCTTCAAGCAGGCGGCCGAGGCCATGGACCGGCTGCCACGGCTGGAGCGCGATACCTTCCAGGCGAGTGCCGAGCTGGTGGAGCGGCAGGTGGTGGTGAAACTCCCCGACCTGACCCTCAAGGAAATGCTGCTGGCCTTCCAGGACGTGCTGCAGCGGGCCGACATGTTTGCCCGCCATCACATCCAGCGCGAGCCGCTGTCCGTGCGCCAGCGCATGTCCGAGGTGCTGGCCCGCCTCGACTCGGGTGGTTTCGAGGAGTTCCACCGCCTGTTCGAGCCGCGTGAGGGCCGCATGGGCGTCACGGTAACCTTCCTCGCGCTGCTGGAACTGCTGAAGGAATCGCTGATCGAGATCGTGCAGGCCGAGCCTTTCGCACCCATTCACGTGCGTGCCGCCGTGGCCGCCGGGCCGACTGCTCTGGCACTGGCCGGAGCCGCCAACGACAATCCGGAGTAGCTGTCCATGGACAAGAACGAGATCAAGCACGTGATCGAGGCGGCCATGCTGGCGGCAGGCAGGCCCCTGGCGCTGGACCAGCTGCGTGGCCTGTTCGGCGCCGAACAGCCGCCGGAGCGCTCCGAGCTGCGCGCCGCCCTCGACGAACTTCAGGCGGACTACGCCGGGCGCGGCATCATGGTCAACGAGGTGGCCAGCGGCTTCCGCATCGAGGTGCGACCGGCCATGGCACCCTGGCTGGGGCGGCTCTGGGAAGAGCGCCCGCCGCGCTATTCCCGGGCCCTGATGGAAACGCTCGCCATCGTCGCCTACCGGCAGCCGGTGACCCGTGGCGACGTCGAGCAGATCCGCGGTGTCGTCGTCACCACCAACATCATGCGCACACTCATGGAGCGTGGCTGGATCAAGGTGGTCGGCTACCGCGATGTGCCAGGCAAGCCGGCGATGTATGGCACCACGCGCGAGTTCCTCGACTATTTCGGCCTGCGCCACCTCGAGGACCTGCCGCCGCTGGCGGAGATCCGCGACCTGGATCGCCTGACGGCCCAGCTGGAACTGGCCGAAGGCGGGTTCGGGGCGGAAACCGCGCCGGGTGCGGCCGAGCCGCTGGTGCGCCCGCTGGACCCGGAGTTGCCCGCCGAGCCCGCTTCGGTGGCATCGATCGCCGCAGCACGCACCGCGGCGCTGGTGGCCCAGGCCGAAGTGGCCGCCGAGCCCGACGCCACGCAGTCGGCCGACGTCATTCCACTGCAGGTCCGCTGACCCGCTGCCGTTCGCGGCGGTGGGCCGGCCGCCATGGCGGACAGGTTGCAGAAATTCCTCGCGGCCGCCGGTCTCGGCTCGCGCCGTGAGATCGAAGGCTGGATCGCCGCCGGCCGCCTGCAGGTCAACGGCAAGCCTGCCACCCTCGGCCAGAAGGTCAGCGGCACCGAGCGCATCACCCTCGACGGGCAGCCGCTGCGCGGCCTGTCACGGCGGCGCCGGCCAAAACCGCGCGTCATCGTCTATCACAAGCCGGTGGGCGAGGTCTGCACGCGCACCGACCCGGAGGGCCGTCCCACCGTGTTCCAGGCGCTGCCGCGGCTGGGCGGCGCACGCTGGATCAGCGTCGGACGCCTCGACATCGATACCTCGGGCCTGCTGCTGTTCACCACCGATGGCGAACTCGCCCATGCACTGATGCATCCGTCGGGCGGCCTGGAACGGGAATATGCCGTGCGGGTCCGCGGCAACGTCACCGAGGACGTGCTGCGGCTGCTGTGCGAGGGACTGCAGCTCGATGACGGGCCTGGACGCTTCGCATCGGTCAGCGCCGATGGCGGCGAGGGCGCCAACCGCTGGTACAGGGTCTGCGTTGCGGAGGGCCGCAACCGCATCGTGCGCCGCCTGTGGGAGGCGGTGGACTGCCAGGTCAGCCGGTTGATTCGCGTGCGTTTCGGGCCGGTGCGTCTGCCGCGCCACCTGCCGCGCGGGCGCTACGCCGAAATAAAAGAGCAGCAGCTGGCCAGCCTCTATACGGCCGTGGGTCTGCCAGTGCCCGGTGCCGGGTGAGGCACACCTGGTCTACTGGCAGTCGAGGCTCTGGCCGGTGCAGCCGGCACTGTCGGGCCCCATCAGGTACAGGTATGGCGCCATGATGCTGGACGGTTCCGGTCGTGCGTCCGGCAATTCGGCCGGGTAGGCCTGTCGGCGCATGGCGGTGCGGGTGCCACCCGGGTTGATGCAGTTGACGCGGATACGGGTGGCGTCGCGGGTCTCCTCCGCAAGCACCTGCGCCAGGCCTTCGATGCCGAACTTCGAGACTGCGTAGGCCCCCCAATAGGCACGACCGCGCCGGCCGACGCCGCTGCTGGTGAAGACCACCGAGGCGTCTGGCGATTCGCGCAGCATCGGCATCAGCTGCTGCGTCAGTACGAATGGCGCCGTCAGGTTCAGGTGCAGGACCTGGTGCCAGGTGCCGACGTCGTACTGCTCGATGGGCGTCCGATCCCCGAGCATTGCTGCGTTGTGCAGCAGGCCGTCGAGACGGCCGTAATTGGCACGGATCTGCGCCGCGAGGTCGAAGTAGGCCGGACCCTGGGCCTTCGCCAGGTCCATGACCGCGAGGGAAGGGCGCGGCTGGCCAGCCGCGACGATCCTGTCATGCACCGTTTCGAGGTGGCGCGTGTTGCGGCCGAGCAGGATGAGCGTGGCACCGTGGGCGGCAAAGGCAGCGGCAGCCGCAGCGCCGATGCCTGAGCCCGCGCCGGTGACGAGGATGACGCGCCCGTCGAGCAGTTGCGGGCGCGGCTGGTAACTGCGGGGATCGATGCTGCTGCTCATGGCGGTCGGGTCCGGTCGCTTTCAGTGCGGGCGTGACTGGTCGTCGGTGTCGGCCGCGGGATCCGTCGCCTCGGCGGCCGCCGCGGCCGGGGCCAGCGGCTCCCTGGGCACCACTTCCACCTGCTGGGGTGCATCGAGTTGCTGGCGGCCACTGATACCGAGTTCCGTGAAGCGGCGTGCGCCGGGCAGGACCTTGCGTTCCAGTGAACCGACGGCCTCGTTGAAGGTCTTCACGCTGCCCTCGATCTGCCGGCCGAGGCGAGTCAGGTGGCCGACGAAGGGTGTCAGGCGTTCGAAGAGATCCTGGCCCAGGCGGCGGATTTCCTCGGCATTGCGTTCCAGCGACAGTTGCCGCCAGCCGAAGGCAATGGCCTTGAGGAGCGCCACCAGGCTCGATGGCGTGGTCAGCACCACCTTGTTGCGCAGTGCATCCTCGAGCAACGCGGGGTTCTCGCTCAGTGCCGCCGACAGGAACTGGTCGCCAGGGATGAAGAGGATCACGAACTCCGGGCTCTCGGGAAACTGTGCCCAGTAGGCCTTGGCCGAGAGTTCTCGCACGCGGTCGGCGACCTTGCGGGCATGCCGCTGGAGCGCGGCGCGCCGTTCCTGGTCGGTGCCGGCTTCCGTGGCTTCGATGTAGGCGTCCAGCGGCGTTTTCACGTCCACCACCAGCGCCCCGCGGTCGGGCAATCGCACCACCATGTCGGGGCGCAACGCTCCCTCGGCGGTGTTGATCGTGTCCTGCTCGACGAAATCGCAGTGTTCCACCATGCCGGCGAGTTCGGCCACCCGGCGCAGCGTCAGTTCACCCCACTGGCCACGGACTTCCGGGCGACGCAGGGCATTGACGAGGTTGCGTGTCTCGACCTGCAGCAGTTGCTGGTCGGCGGTCATGGCGGCCAGCTGCGTACGGATACTGCCGAAGGCCTCGGTGCGTTCCTTCTCGATGGCAGAAATCTGCTGCGTGGTCTTGTCCAGCGCTTCGCGTATCGGTGCCAGCAGCGCGGCGACCGCCTGTTCGCGCTCGCTCAGCTCGGCCCTGGCCTTCTCCTGGTGCCGGCCAAGGTTTTCCTGTGCGAGGCGCAGGAAGGCTTCGCTGTTGCGGGCCAGCGAATCCCCGGCAAGCCGGCTGAACACCGCGGCCAGGCGTTCCTCGGCCTGGGCGAGGGCGGCGGACCGCTCCGCGGACAGTGCTTCCTCGCCGGCGAGGCGGGCCGCAGAGCGCGCCAGTTCCTGTTCGAGTTCCGCCTGGCGGCGCCCCGCGCGCAGCGTTGCCCAGAGCCAGCCGAGCAGCGCGCCCAGGCCAGCGGCCGCGGCCATGGCGCCGAGGATGACGGCAGTGCCGGGGCTCATCGTCGATCCAGCATGGCAGCGGGTACCTCGAGTATGGCCAGCAGTTCTTCCGGGGCGCCGATATGGTGGTCGGCACCCCAGGCGTGTGGTTCCTCCCCGGGGGGAATATAACCGTAGAGTGCGGCGACCGTGCGCATGCCGGCGGCGCGCGCGGCGGTGACGTCGCGCTCGGCGTCGCCGACATAGACGGCGGCCCGGGCATCGGCGCCGATCTCAGCCAGTGCATGTCGCAGCGGCTGTGGATGGGGCTTGCGCTCCGGGGTGGTGTCGCCGCTGACGACAGTGGCACAGCGACTGCGCAGCGCCAGCGTGGCGAGCAGGGGTTCGGTGAGACGACCGGGCTTGTTGGTGACCACGCCCCAGGGCACGCCGGCCGCCTCGATCATGGCGAGCACCCGGTCCATGCCGGCAAACAGGCGCGTCTCCCGCGCGAGTCGCTGTGCGTAGATGTCGATGAAACGCAGCTGCAGGCGCCCGCGCTCGCCGTCCGGCAACTCGCCGAAGGCGAGGCGGATCAGGCCGAGCACGCCGTTCGATACATGGTCGCGGGCGACTTCGAAGGGAATGGCCGTTGCGGACTCCTCGCGTCGCAGCTCGTTCAGGGCGGCCACCATGTCGGGTGCGGTGTCGAGCAGCGTGCCGTCGAGGTCGAAGAGCACCGCGCTGAGGCCGCCGTTCATGGCGCGACCCTCCGGCAATGGGCGATGTAGTTCACGCGCACGCTGTCGCCGATGCGGAAGCCGTCCTTGCCTGCGACCTCGATGCCGGCGAGCTCCTCGAGCGCGAGTCCCGCCTGCCGCGCCCAGGCGTCGAGTTCTGAGGGCCGGATGTACCTGGAGTAGTCGTGGGTACCGCGCGGCAGTACACCAAGCAGGTATTCGGCACCGAGGATGGTGACCATGTAGGCCGCGAGGTTGCGGTTGATCGTCGAGAAGAACGCTGCACCACCCGGGCGCAGCAGGCGCGCACAGGCCGCAATCGTCGAGGCAGGGTCGGGGACGTGCTCGAGGACTTCCAGGCAGGTGACGACGTCGTAGGCGCCCGGCTCCGATGCCGCCATGTCTTCGGCGGTGCAGTGCAGGTAACGGATGCCCTCCAGGCCCGACTCGACCTGGTGCAGGCGCGCCACCGCCAGGGAATCCAGCGCGAGATCGATACCGGTGACGCTCGCCCCGGCCCTGGCGAGCGCCTCGCTCAGCAGGCCGGCGCCGCAGCCGACGTCCAGGCAGCGGGCGCCACGCAGTTGCGCCCGCGCGGCGATGAAGGCGACGCGCACCGGATTCATCTGGTGCAGCGGGCGCATCTCCCCAGCCGGATCCCACCAGCGGGTTGCCAGCGCATTGAAGCGTGTCACTTCGGCGGCGTCGGCATTGCGGATGGTATCGCTCATGGGCTGCCCAGCCGCTGCTGCCAGGCCTGCGCTGCTGCGAGTACCGCGGCCTCGTCGAAGAACAGTGCCCGGCCATCCTCCAGCACCTGGCGGCCACCGATCCAGCTGTCGGAGACCTGCTTGGCAATGTCGCCATGCAGGAGTTGCGCCAGTGTCCAGCCGTCGGCTGCCATGCCGCTGCTGCCGGGGTCGATGCAGATCAGGTCGGCGAGTTTTCCCGGCACCAGGCTGCCCAATTGTTCACCGAGGCCCAGGGCCTGCGCGCCGCCCAGCGTGGCCATGGCCAGTGCCGCCGGCGCCGGCAGGGCGGTCGCATCGCCGCTCAGCCCCCCGGCCAGCAGTGACGCCAGCCGCATCTCATCGAACAGGTCGGGGCGATTGCCTGCGTCGGTGCCGCCGCTGGCAAGCGCGATCCGGACACCGGCGCGAGCCAGGCTGGCGAGTGGGGTGAGGCCGGCGGCCTGAAGCAGCGTGATTGTCGGGCAATGGACGACACTGGCGCTGCTGGTTGCCAGCCTGGCGCTGTCCTCCGCGGAGATCTCCGTGGCCCGCACTGCGGACAGGCCGGCCGTCAGCAGCCCCAGTTCCGCCACGCGCTCCAGGGGGCGCAGGCCGTGGAGCGCGATGCCCTGGCGCACCTCCTCGGCGGTTGTGTGCAGCGGCATGTGCACCGGCACATCGAGTTCGTCGGCCAGCAGCCGCAGGTGGCGCAGGGTCGCGTCGCCCAGTGCATTCGCGGTATCGGGAGCGAAGTGGGTGCGCAGCAGGGCATGGCCCCGGTACTGGTCGTGGATCGCGAGGCCGCGGGCGAAACACTCATCGGTGCCCTGCGCCCAGGGGGTGGGCCGCTCGCTGACCAGCATGCCAACCGATGCGCGCATCTGGTGCTCGACGGCCAGCGCCGCCACTGCATCGGGAAAGTAGTAACTGTCGCCGAAGCAGGTGGTGCCGCTGCGGAGCATCTCGAGCATCGCCAGCCTGGTGCCATCGCGGATGAACCCTGGGGCCACCCAGCGGGCCTCCGCCGGACCGACGTGCCGCTGCTGGCGTTCCAGCGGTGGCAGCCCGGCGCCAAGGCCGCGCATCAGGCAGGTGGCGCTGCGTGTGTGGGCGTTGACCAGCCCCGGCAGCAGGACGTGCTGCGGCCGGTCGACGACGCTGCCGGTGCGGAATCGCCGGGTCGCCTCGGCCTGCGGCAGCAGCGCGAGGATGCGCCCGTCGCCGATCACCAGCGCATGGTCCCGGAGGCTGGTGCCCGCCGGCTCCACCGGCACGATCCAGCGCGCACGGATGATGAGATCAGCCTGATTGACGGGCGCGTGAGTCATCGGCGGGGCATATTGCCTGATCGCATGGCGCGATAAAACCGCGGCATTTCGCGGCTCCGGCGCTGCTGCCGGACCTGCGGCCAGCACGGTGCCTGTGCTAAACTTCGCGGCTGTAATCGGTCTGCCGGCCGCTCCCGGGCCGGACTTCGAAAGACGGTGGCTGTACTCGGGCCCTGGCGCATCCCGCCGGGGGCCGATGCTGGTGAATTGTTGCAATCATGGCGGACATAGCCCAGGAAATCCTGCCGGTCAATCTCGAGGACGAGATGCGCCAGTCCTACCTGGACTACGCGATGAGCGTCATCGTTGGCCGCGCCCTTCCCGACGTCCGCGACGGGCTCAAGCCGGTGCACCGCCGCGTGCTGCATGCCATGCGGGAACTCGGCAACGACCACAGCAAGCCCTACAAGAAGTCCGCCCGCGTGGTCGGCGATGTCATCGGCAAGTACCACCCCCATGGTGACGTGGCGGTGTACGACACCATCGTGCGCCTGGCCCAGCCATTCTCGATGCGCTACCTGCTGGTCGACGGTCAGGGCAACTTCGGCTCGGTGGATGGCGACGCGCCGGCCGCCATGCGTTACACCGAGGTGCGCATGGCGCGCATCGCCGGCGAGCTGCTGGCGGACATCGACAAGGAGACGGTGGACTTCGTCCCGAACTACGACGGTTCGGAGCAGGAGCCGACCGTACTGCCGACCCGCGTGCCGCACCTGCTGGTCAACGGCTCCTCCGGCATCGCCGTCGGCATGGCGACCAACATCCCGCCCCACAACCTCGGCGAGGTCATCGATGGCGTGCTGGCGCTGATGGATGACCCGAACATCGAGCTGGCCGAGCTGATCAAGCGCATCCCGGGTCCCGATTTCCCGACTGCGGGCATCATCAACGGCACCAACGGTGTCTACGAGGCCTATGCGCGCGGCCGCGGCCGCTGCCACGTACGGGCTCGTACCCATGTCGAGCCCATCGACGACAAGGGCCGCGAGGCCATCATCGTCACCGAGCTGCCCTACCAGGTGAACAAGGCGCGCCTGATCGAAAAGATCGCTGAACTGGTGCGGGACAAGAAGATCGAGGGCATCAGCGAGCTGCGCGACGAGTCCGACAAGGACGGCATGCGCATCGTCATCGAGCTGCGCCGCGGCCAGCTCACCGATGTGGTGCTGAACAACCTCTATGCGCAGACACCGCTGGAAACGGTGTTCGGCATCAACATGGTCGCGCTGCGCGACGGCCGGCCGCGGCTGCTGACGCTGCGGGACATCCTCGAGGCCTTCCTGCGCCACCGGCGCGAGGTGGTGACGCGGCGCACGATCTTCGACCTGCGCAAGACCCGCGAACGTGCCCACCTGCTCGAAGGCCAGGCGGTGGCGCTGGCGAACATCGACGAGGTGATCGCCGTCATCAAGGCGTCGGCATCGCCGGCCGCGGCGCGCGAGGCGCTCGTCGCCCGCGTCTGGATCCCGGGCGCGGTCACCGAGATGCTGGCCCGCGCGGGCGAGGTCACCACCCGGCCGCCGGACATCGGCGGCGAGTTCGGCCTGGTCGAGGGCGGCTACCGGCTGTCGGCGGTCCAGGCCCAGGCGATCCTCGACCTGCGCCTGCACCGCCTGACGGCGCTGGAGCAGGACAAGATCCTCGACGAGTACCGGGAACTGCTGGACAACATCCGCGAGTTCACCGAGATCCTCCGCAACCCGGACAAGCTGATGGCGGTCATCCGCGCCGAGCTCAGCGACATTCGCGAGCGCTATGCCGATCCGCGGCGCACCGAGATCATCGAGAGCCACGAGAGCCTGTCGATCGAAGACCTCGTGCCGCAGGAGGACGTGGTGGTCACCCTGTCCCACGGCGGCTACGCCAAGGCGCAGAGCCTCGCGGACTACCACGTGCAGCGCCGCGGCGGACGCGGGCGCACGGCGACCAAGGTCCGGGACGAGGACTTCATCGACAAGCTGTTCGTGGCCAACACCCACGACACCTTGCTGTGTTTTACCAGCCTCGGGCGCCTGTTCTGGCTCAAGGTCTACCAGCTGCCGCGCGCGAGCCGCGAGGCCCGCGGCCGGCCGATCGTCAACCTGCTGCCGCTGGAGGAGGGCGAGCGCGTCAACGCCGTGCTGCCGATCCGCGAATACGAGCCGGACAAGTACGTGTTCATGGCCACCAGCCAGGGCATCGTCAAGAAGACCAGCCTCGATGCCTTCTCGCGGCCGCGCAACGCCGGCATCCGCGCTGTCGAGCTGCATGACAGCGACCGGCTGGTCGACGTGGCGATCACCGACGGCAAGAGCCACATCATGCTCTGCGCCAGCTCCGGCAAGGCTATCCGCTTCCACGAGGATGACGTCCGTCCCATGGGCAGGACCGCGGCCGGCGTGCGTGGCATCCGCCTCGGCGAGGGCCACGAGGTCATCGCGCTGATGATCGTGGCCGACGGCACCATCCTCACGGCTACCGAGAACGGCTTCGGCAAGCGCACGCGCGTCGATGAGTTCCCGCTGCAGGGTCGCGGCGGCCAGGGCGTGATCGGCATCCAGACCTCGGAGCGCAATGGCCGCATGGTCGGCGCCATCCAGGTCGAGCCCGGCGACGATGTCGTGCTGATCAGCTCGGTGGGCACGCTGGTGCGCACGCCGGTGGACGAGATTTCCGAGCAGGGCCGCAACACCCAGGGTGTGCGGCTCATCCGCCTCGACGAAGGCGAGCGCCTGGTCGGGCTGGACCGCATCATCGCCCTCTCGGGCGACGACGACCAGGAATAGCGGCAGGGCGGATTCAACCGGGCGAGGGCTGTGCTCCGCGGCCTTCGCTCTTCTCAATGGAGGCACGAAGTCAGGGTTATGGGTCGCATATTCAATTTCAGCGCAGGTCCGGCCACCTTGCCGCTGGAGGTACTCGAGCAGGCCAGGGACGAGATGATCGACTGGCAGGGCCGCGGCGTTTCCGTCATGGAAGTCAGCCACCGCGGCAAGGCCTTCATCAAGGTGGCCGAGCAGGCCGAGGCGGACGTCCGCGAACTGCTGGGCGTGCCCGACGACTATGCCGTGCTGTTCCTGCAGGGCGGTGCCACGCAGCAGTTCGCGCTCATCCCGATGAACCTCTCGGGACCGGAGCAGGTCGTGGACTACCTGGTGACCGGCCAATGGTCGAAGAAGGCCAGTGCCGAGGCCAAGGCCAGCCGCAAGGTCAACATCGTCGCCGATGGTGCGGCCGGCAACTACACCGACGTGCCGGCGCGTGCCAGCTGGAAGCTGAGCCCGGGAGCGGCCTACCTGCACTACTGTCCGAACGAGACCATCGGCGGGCTGGAGTTCCACGAGGTACCGGATGTCGGCCCGGTGCCACTGGTTGCGGACATGTCCTCCACCATCCTGTCGCGCCCGGTGGATGTGCGGAAATTCGGCATGATCTATGCCGGTGCCCAGAAGAACATCGGCCCGGCCGGCCTGGTGCTGATGATCGTGCGCCGCGACCTGCTGGAGCGGGTGCCCGAGACCGTGCCGCCGATCCTGCGTTATGCGTCACAGGCGAAGGAGGGGAGCATGCTCAACACGCCCCCGACCTATTCCTGGTACATCGCCGGCCTGGTGTTCCAGTGGCTGAAGCGCCAGGGCGGCCTGGCACGCATCGCCGAAGTGAACCGGCGCAAGGCCGAAAAGCTCTACCGGGCCATCGACGGCTCGGGCTACTACCGCAATCCCGTGGCACCCGCCCACCGTTCGTGGATGAACGTGCCGTTCACCCTGCCGGATGCCGCGCTGGATGCAACCTTTCTCGCCGAGGCCACGGCCGCTGGCCTGGCCGAGCTGAAGGGCCATCGTTCAGTCGGCGGCATGCGCGCCAGCATCTACAATGCCATGCCTGAGGCGGGGGTCGATGCCCTGGCCGCCTTCATGGCGGATTTCGCACGCCGTCACGGTTGACGGCAGCACTCACCCAGAGACGACGAAGCAAGCACTGCAATGTACAAGGTACTCACGCTCAACAGCATCGCGGTCCAGGGGCTCGCCCGGTTGCCGCGGGAACGCTACGAGATTGCCTCCGAGATCGGCCATCCCGACGCCATCCTGGTGCGTTCCGCGAAGATGCACGATATGGACATCCCGAAGTCGGTGCTGGCCATCGGCCGCGCCGGTGCAGGCACCAACAACATTCCGGTGGACCGGCTGTCGAAGCAGGGCGTTCCCGTGTTCAATGCGCCTGGCGCCAACGCCAATGCCGTGAAGGAACTGGTCATCGCTGGCATGCTGCTCGCCGCGCGCAACCTCTGCCAGGCCTGGGACTTCACCCGGCAGCTGCCCGGCGAGGGGGCCGAGCTCGACAAGGCCGTCGAGGCTGGCAAGAAGAAGTTCGTGGGCCATGAGCTGCCCAGCCGCACCCTCGGCGTGGTTGGCCTCGGCGCCATCGGCGTGCAGGTGGCCAACGCGGCTCTGGCACTCGGCATGCGTGTCATCGGCTTCGATCCGCAGATCACGGTGGAGCGTGCCTGGGAGCTGTCCTCCGGCGTGGAAAAGGCGCGCAGCCTTGACGAACTGTTCAGCCGTGCCGACGTCATCAGCCTGCACGTGCCGCTGCTGGACGCAACCCGGTCGCTGGTGAACGAAGCCCGCATCAGGCTGATGCCGGGCAAGGCGGTGGTGCTGAACTTCGCGCGCGGCGAGATCGTCGACGAAGCCGCGATCCTCGATGCGCTGGCCGCTGGCAAGCTCGCGGCCTATGTCTGCGATTTCCCGAGCCGCAGGCTGCTCGGCCGCGAGGGCGTGATCGCCCTGCCGCACCTCGGCGCCTCCACGGAAGAGGCGGAGATCAACTGCGCCGTCATGGTGGCCGACACCGTGCGCGGCTACCTGGAGAACGGCCTGGTCCGCCACTCGGTGAACTTCCCCGATGCCGACCTGCCGCGCATGGACGCGCACCGCATCACCATTGCCAACGCCAACGTGCCGAACATGGTCGGGCAGATTTCCAGCAGCCTCGGCGATGCCGGCCTGAACATCGCCGACCTGCTCAACAAGTCGCGCGGCAACCTCGCCTACACCATCGTCGACCTCGATGGCGCACCCTCGCCCCAACTGCTGGCGAAGATCCGCGGCATCGAGGGCGTCCTCTGCGTGCGCGACCTCGGGCGCCCGCAGGCTGCCTGACCGGAGCAGGTATCTACATGGCCCGCAAGCGCAAGAGCCCGTCCAGGGGCCGGGGCGCCGCCCGACCGGCAGCAGCGGAGGCGGAGCTGGCCGCGATCCGGGCGCGGATCGACGCCCTGGATGCCGAACTCGGCGAGCGCATCAGCGAGCGTGCGCGACTGGCGCAGCAGGTGGGCGTTGCCAAGGGGCTGCACGGCGCGGCGGATTTCTATCGTCCCGAGCGCGAGGCGCAGGTGCTGCGCGGGGTCGCCAGGCGCAACCGCGGACCGCTCAGCAACGAGGAGATGGTGCGGCTGTTCCGCGAAATCATGTCCGCCTGCCTGGCCCAGGAGGAACCGCTGAAGGTCGGTTACCTGGGCCCCGAGGGCACGTTCAGCCAGTCGGCCGTCTACAAGCAGTTTGGCCATTCAGTGCGCGCGCTGCCCCTCGGCACCATCGATGAGGTCTTCCACGAGGTGGAGTCGGGCGCCGCGGATTTCGGCGTCGTGCCGGTGGAGAACTCCACCGAGGGCACCGTCAACCATACGCTTGACCTGTTCCTGGGGTCACCGCTGAAGATCTGTGGCGAGGTCGAGTTGCGTGTGCGCCAGCACCTGCTGGGCACGATGTCGTCACTGGAGCAGGTGGCGCGGGTCTGTGCCCATCCGCAGTCGCTGGCCCAGTGCCGAGGCTGGCTGCGTGAGTACCTGCCGGGCGTACCGACGGTGGAGGCCACCAGCAATGCCGAGGGCGCGCGTCGCGCCCGCGACGAGGCCGGTACCGCGGCCATTGCCGGCGATGCGGCAGCGGAGGTCTATGGCCTCGACAAGCTCGTGGCCGACATCGAGGACCGGCCGGATAACACCACGCGCTTCCTGGTCGTGGGGCGCAAGCTGTTTCCGGCGAGTGGCGACGACAAGACCAGCCTGCTGCTCTCGAGCAGCAAGGGTGAGGATGCCGGCGCGCTGCATCGCCTGCTGGCGCCGCTGGCGAAGCACAAGGTCAACATGACGCGCATCGAGTCGCGCCCCTCGCGCCAGCGCAAGTGGCACTACGTCTTCTTCGTTGACGTCGATGGCCATGCCGAAGAGCGCCATGTAGCACAGGCGCTGGCGCAGCTGCGCCGCCAGGCGGACCTGTTCCGTGTCCTCGGCTCCTATCCAAAAGCCATTCTCTAGCCCGCGCATGGAACGGCCCAGCGACGCCGCCGGCAGGAGTATTCCGTGAAGTGCCTGCTGGCCCGCCCGAGCGGGCGCATCGATGGCAGCATTCGCGTGCCGGGTGACAAGTCCATTTCGCATCGCGCGATCATGCTCGGTGCAATCGCCTCGGGCACTACGCGGATCAGTGGCTTCCTCCCTGGCGAGGACTGCCTGGCAACGCTGGCGGCGATGCAGGCCATGGGTGTGCAGGTGGAGCGGGGCGGCCAAACGGACGTCACGCTGGCCGGTGTCGGCCTGCGGGGGTTGCGACCGCCCGCAGGTCCGCTCGACATGGGCAACTCAGGCACTGCCATGCGGTTGCTGACCGGCCTGCTGGCCGGCCAGTCCTTCGAGACGACCCTGGTGGGTGATGCCTCGCTGTCGAAGCGGCCGATGGAGCGCGTGGCACAGCCGCTGCGCGAGATGGGCGCCGGCATCGAGACCCAGAGCGGCCGCCCGCCGCTGCGCATCCGCGGCGGTTCCGCCCTGCATGGCATCGACTACGCGCTGCCGGTGGCCAGCGCACAGGTCAAGTCCGCCGTGCTGCTGGCGGGGCTCTATGCGAGTGGCACGACGACGGTACGGGAGCCGGCCGTGACGCGCGACCATACCGAGCGGATGCTGGCGGCGTTTGGCCAGGCGGTGCGGCGCGACGGTCCGGTGGTCACGCTCGAACCCGCCGGCCGGCTGCAGGCAGCGCCCGTGGACGTGCCCGGCGACCTGTCGTCTGCCACCTTCCTGATCCTCGCCGCGGCCCTGGCCCGCGATGGTGCGCTGGCCATCGAGCACGTCGGCCTGAATCCGACCCGGACCGGAATCCTGGAAATCTTCCGCCTCATGGGCATGGACTTCACAGTGGAAGCGCAGGATGTCCCGCCCGGTGCCGAACCGGTCGGGCGCATCACCGTCAGGCCCTCGCAGCTGCGCGGCGCGGTCATCCCGCCGTCCCTGGTGCCGCTCGCCATCGACGAGTTCCCCGCGGTGTTCGTGGCCGCCGCGCTCGCCGATGGCGAGACCGTGATCAGCGGCGCCGAGGAACTGCGCCACAAGGAGAGCGATCGCATTGCCGTCATGGCCACAGGCCTGCGGGCGCTGGGCATCGCCGTCACCGAGACCGCCGACGGCGCGAGGATCCAGGGCGGTCCGCTCGGCGGCGGCGAGGTCGACAGCGCGGGCGATCACCGGATCGCCATGTCCTTCGCGGTTGGCGCCAGCAGGGCGCGTGGCCGGGTGCGCATCCTCGACACGGCCAATGTGGCGACATCGTTCCCGGGGTTCGCCGCGTTGGCCCAGCGCGTTGGCCTGCAGATCGAGGAGACCGGGTCCAGTGACCCGCATCGCTGAAGTACCGGTCCTGGCCATCGACGGTCCCGGCGGGTCGGGCAAGGGGACCGTGGCTCGGGCCGTGGCCCGCCGCCTCGGCTGGCACCTGCTCGACAGCGGCGCTCTCTACAGGGTGGTCGGGGTGGCGGCGCTCGCGGAGGGGGTCTCCCTGGACGACGAGCCCGCGCTGGCCGCCGTGGCCGGCAGCCTGGACGCGCGCTTTGACGCATTTGCCGGTCCCGAGGGGCGGGTGCTGCTGGGCGGGCGCGATGTCAGCCTGGAGATCCGCTCGGAGGCCGCCGGAGCCGCCGCCTCGCGGGTGGCCGCCTGGCCGGCCGTGCGCAGGGCGCTGGTCGAGCGCCAGCGGGCATTCCGCATGGCGCCCGGGCTGGTCGCCGACGGACGCGATATGGGCTCAGTCATTTTCCCGGATGCGGGCCTGAAGGTGTTCCTGACTGCCGCCGTGGAAGAGCGCGCCCGCAGGCGGCATAACCAGTTGAAGCAGAAGGGTATTGATGTTAGCCTTGCCGCCCTTTCCAAGGACATGGCGGAGCGCGACCGCCGCGATGCGGAGCGCACCGTCGCGCCGCTGCGGGCCTGCCCGGACGCACGCACCCTGGATTCCACCGGCATCGGCGTCGATGAGGTGGTTTCGAGGGTGCTCGGCTGGGCAGCCGCGGCATTCCCCGGAGTGGCGCCCGGGACTGGACCGCAGGGGCGTGAGTGACCTGCGGAGTTGCCACTGAACCGTTCCGCGACAGGATGTTGCGGACACAACCAAGCGCCGCCCGGATCAAGGCGGCTGGATGAACATAAATGACCGAATCTTTTGCCGAACTCTTTGAGCAGAGTCTTGCCAGCAGCCGTATCCGCCCCGGCACCATCCTCACCGGTCGCGTCGTGGAGGTGTCCAACGAGGTCGTGGTCGTCAGCGCCGGACTGAAGTCCGAGGCCGTGATCCCCACCAGCCAGTTCCGCAACGAACGCGGCGAGATCGAGGTGCAGATCGGTGACCACGTCGAAGTGGCGCTGGACTCCGTCGAGGACGGCCATGGCGAGACCCGCCTGTCCCGCGAACGCGCCAAGCGCGCCCGCACCTGGGAGCAGCTGGAAGATGCCTTCGAGAATGGCAAGATCGTCCGGGGCCTGATCAGTGGCCGCGTCAAGGGCGGCTTTACGGTGGATGTCGACTATGTCCGCGCGTTCCTGCCGGGTTCGCTGGTGGACGTACGCCCGGTGCGTGATCCCTCCTACCTGGAGGGCAAGGACCTCGAGTTCAAGGTGATCAAGCTCGACCGGCGCCGCAACAACGTCGTGGTGTCGCGACGCGCCGTGGTGGAGCAGGAGTACAGCTCCGAGCGCGAAGCCATGCTGTCGCAGCTGCAGGAAGGCGCCACCGTCAAGGGCATCGTCAAGAACCTGACGGACTACGGTGCGTTCGTCGACCTCGGCGGCATCGATGGCCTGCTGCACATCACCGACATGGCGTGGAAGCGCGTCAAGCACCCCTCCGAGGTGGTCAACGTCGGCGACGAGATCAACGTGAAGATCCTGCGCTTCGACCGCGAGAAGAACCGCGTCTCGCTCGGCGTGAAGCAGCTGGGTTCGGATCCCTGGGAAGCCATTTCCCGCCGTTACCCGCCCAACACCCGGCTGTTCGGCAAGGTCACCAACATCGCCGACTATGGCTGCTTCGTCGAGGTCGAGGAGGGTGTCGAGGGCCTGGTCCACGTGTCGGAAATGGACTGGACCAACAAGAACGTCAATCCGTCGAAGGTCGTGCAGATCGGCGATGAGGTCGAGGTCATGGTCCTCGACATCGACGAGGAGCGCCGGCGCATTTCGCTGGGCCTCAAGCAGTGCAAGCCCAACCCCTGGGCGGAGTTCGCATCCAGCTACAACAAGAACGATCGCGTCACCGGAAAGATCAAGTCCATCACCGACTTCGGCATTTTCATCGGACTGCCGGGCGGCATCGATGGCCTGGTGCACCTCTCCGACATCTCCTGGGATGCCCCGGGCGAGGAGGCGGTGCGCAAGTACAAGAAGGGCGAGGATGTCGAGGCGGTGGTCCTCAGCATCGACCCCGAGCGCGAGCGCATTTCGCTGGGCATCAAGCAGCTGGACAACGATCCGCTGTCCACCTTCATGGCGCAGTTCCCCAAGGGCAGCATCGTCAAGGGCACGGTCATCGAGGTGGACGCCCGTGGTGCCGTGATCGATCTCGGCGATGGCATCCAGGGCCAGTTGCGCGCCAGCGAGCTGGCCCGCGACCGGGTCGAGGACGCGCGCTCCGTGCTGAAGGTTGGCGACGTGGTGGAAGCGAAGTTCACCGGGCTGGATCGCAAGAGCCGGGTCATTTCGCTGTCCATCAAGGCCAAGGAAGCCCACGAGGAGGCCGAGGCGGTGGAGAGCTACCGTTCCTCGGATACCACCTCCGGGACCACGCTGGGCGACCTGCTCAAGGAACGCATCGCTGGTGGCGGCAACGAGGGCTGAACGCCATCGGGCGTGATGGGGCGCCACCGCCGGTTCCCGGGGCAGCGTAACCGGGCCGGCGGTGACGGAGGATCAGGGGAGTACTGCCTTGGCCATGACGAAGTCTGAGCTCATCGAGTTGCTGGCACGCAAGCAGAAGCACCTGCCGACGAAGGACGTCGAGCTGGCGGTCAAGCACCTGCTGGAACTCATGAGCAATGCGCTGGCATCGGGCGAGCGCATCGAGATCCGTGGTTTCGGCAGTTTCTCCCTGCACTTCCGTCCGCCGCGCCAGGGGCGCAATCCGAAGACGGGCGAGGCCGTCGCGCTGGCCGGGAAATTTGTCCCGCACTTCAAGCCGGGCAAGGACCTGCGCGACCGCGTCAACGAGAACCGGAACCTGCCGATCAAGGAGTAGCCCCACGCGACCGGCCAGTGTGCTGGCCGGTCGGCCGGATTCCATTACAATCCCGCCATCGACGTTCCCCGCATCCCGTCGGGGCCGGCAGGGATTTTCGTGCACAGGGTTTTCTGGCTGTTGCTGCTGTTCCTGATCCTGGTGCTGGCCGTGCTGTTCGCGGCCATCAATCCCGGGCTCATCGATCTCGACCTGGGCCTGTACGAGACCCGTGTCCAGAAGTCCCTGGCGCTGACGCTGGCGTTTGCGGCCGGCTGGCTGTTCGGCCTCCTCAGCCTGGCTCTGGTGCTGCTGCGCATGTGGCTGGAGCGGCGCCGGCTGCGCAAGGCACTGCGCCTCGCTGAGGCCGAGGTCCATACGCTGCGCAGCCTGCCGGCACCCCATGCCGACTGAGGCCGCGTTCTTCTTCGCCGGCCTGCTGTTCGTCGCGGCGGCACTCGGCTACGTATTCGCCCGCCTCGGGCAGCTGGACGACGAGGAACTGGGCCGCAGCGGCCTGGACTATGTGCGCGGCCTGCGATTCCTGCTCAGGGAGCAGCCGGACCGGGCGCTGGAGGCATTCACCACCCCGGGCGAACTCGATGAGGACAGCATCGAGACCCACTTCGCGCTCGGGCAGATGTTCCGCAAGCGCGGCGAGGTCGAGCGCGCCATCCGCGTGCACCGTGACCTGATCGATCGCCCCAACCTGCGGCGTGAGCGGCGCGAGCAGGCGCAGTTCGCCCTGGCCGAGGACTACCTCAGCGCTGGCCTCTTCGATCGTGCCGAGGCACTGCTGGCGGAGCTGCGCAGCTCGCCCCGTCAGGGCACCGAAGCGCTACGACGCCTGATCCGCCTGGCCGAGCTCACCCACGAGTGGGAGCGCGCCATCGAATTGCACCGCGAGCTGGAGGCGGTGGACCGGACGGCCGCACGTTCTGGTCGTGTTGCGCAGTACCTGTGCGAGTTGGCCGAGCAGGCGCGGGCGACCAGGGACCTGCCGCAGGCCCTGGCCTGGCTGGATCGTGCCGGGCAGGCGCGCCAGGACACCGTGCGCCTGTCGCTGGTGCGCGCGGCAGTTGCAGCCGACGCCGGGGACCATGAGCAGGCGATCCTCTGTTACCAGCGCGTGGCGGAACGCGAGCCCTCACTGCTGGTGGATGTGCTGCCACGCCTGTCTGCGGCCTGCCGAGCCGGCGGCCGCGAGGCCGGATTCTCGCAGTTCCTCGCGGAACTGCTGGCGAAGGACCCGCGGGCGGCGCGTGCTGTGGCATTCGCCACCATGCTCGATCCCGGCATCAATGATCCGCGCGCAATGGCCTGCCTCTGGGACTTCATCCGCGCCGATGCCACCCTGCAGGCGCTGGTGGATGGCGAGCGCCTGGCGTCGACGCCCGAGCCGCAGCGGGCAGAGGCCATGGAGCGCGTGCGCCAGGCATTGCGCCACATGGCCACGGCCGGCCGCTCCTACCGCTGCCTCGAGTGCGGTTACACCAGCGCCAGCCTGCAGTGGCAATGCCCGGGCTGTGCTGCCTGGGACGTGGTGCGACCGCGCGTGCGCCTGGCTTTTGATTCCGGCGATCGCTGATCCCGCCAGCGACGCCGGCATTTCCGCAGTTTTACGGCCGTTTCCCGGCTGGGATCACCGTTGCCGCACTCCTAGTCTGTCAGCGTCCGCCATGGTGGCGGGCGAAACCCCCTGCTGACCTCTCAAGGAGACTGACATGCGAAACTGGCTGATCCTCGCCGCGGCACTGCTGGCACCGGCCCTGAGCCTCGCCGGGCCCGTCGACCTCAACAGTGCGGACGCTGCAACCCTGGCCAGGGAACTCGACGGCATTGGCCTGGCACGCGCGAAGGCGATCGTCGAGTACCGCGAGAAGAACGGCAAATTCCGTTCCGCCGACGAACTGCTCAACGTCAAGGGCATCGGCCCCCAGGTCCTGCAGCAGAACAAGGGCAACCTCCAGGTCCGTGAGCCGGCGAAGTAGCCGGTGCCTGCGGGACGGGCGCGGCGCCGCGGCTGCCGCGCCCGTCCACAGGCCATGCCTGGCGGGGAATTCACTGGTGGTTTTCGCTAATATCTGGCGTCCATTCCCAGGCGGATTCGACATCCATGGCCAAGTTCAAGCCGGTGCGCACGGCGGTTTTCCCGGTGGCCGGGCGCGGCACGCGTTTCCTGCCGGCCACCAAGGCGATGCCCAAGGAGATGCTGCCCATCGTCGACAAGCCGCTGATCCAGTACGCCGTGGAGGAGGCCATCGCCGCCGGTGCCACGCGGCTGGTGTTCGTCACCGGCAGCACCAAGCGCTCCATCGAGGATCATTTCGACCGCGACCCTGACCTCGAGCGGGCGCTCGAAACCACAGGCAAGCAGGAACTGCTGGGCCTGGTGAAGGACATTCTCCCGAGCGGGGTTTCCTGCGTCTACATTCGCCAGGGCGAGCCGCTGGGCCTCGGGCATGCCGTGCTCTGCGCAAGGCCAGCGGTGGGCGACGAGCCATTCTTCGTGCACCTGCCCGACGATCTGATCCGCGCACCGGCCGGCTGCCTGTCGCAGATGCGCGCGCACTATGACCAGCACGGCGCCAGCGTGCTGGCGGTGGAAGACGTGCCGCGGGAGAAGACCAGCAGCTATGGGATCGTCGATGCCGATGCTTCCGACCGCCTGCGTGGTATGGTCGAAAAGCCAGTCCCGGAAAAGGCGCCGTCGACACTGGCGGTGGTGGGCCGCTACCTGCTGACGCCCGCGGTGTTCGATCTGCTGGAACGCACCGGCCGCGGTGCCGGCGGCGAGATCCAGCTCACCGACGGCATTGCGGCGCTGCTGCGAAACGAGCCGGTGTACGCCTTCCGGTTCCAGGGTCGCCGCTATGACTGCGGCAGCAAGCTCGGCTACATCGAGGCCATCGTCGACTACGCGATGGAAGACCGGGCGCTGCGTGATTCCCTGAGGGCACACCTGGCGGCGCATTGCTGACGCCGCGACAGGGCCGGTGGACTGGCTCCCCGGGCCGGACTCGAACCAGCGACCAATCGGTTAACAGCCGATCGCTCTACCACTGAGCTACCGGGGAGTGGATATCAGGCGCATGCTTCAGGGCTTAAGCCCTTGAGAAGCGGGGCGATTCTGTTTTAACCAGCAGGCCAAGTCAAGGTATCTGGCCACTGGCCGGGATCTTCAGGCCAGGACGCGGTGCAGCCTTGCGACCGCCTCTCGCAGAGTGTCGATCCCGCAGGCGTAGGACAGGCGGAAATATCCCTGGGCGCCGAAGGCCGATCCGGGCACTACCGCCACTTCCGCTTCGCGCAGCAGCAGCTCGCAGAGTGCCGTGTCATCGGCCAGGCCCCGGCGGCGGATGGCCTCGCTCGCATCGGGAAAGGCGTAGAACGCGCCATCGGCCGGGATGCAGCGCAGTCCCGGGATGGCATCGAGGGCCGCGACGATGTAGTCATGGCGCTCGCGGAATGCCTGCGCCATCCGTCGCACGCAATCCTGGTCGCCATCCAGCGCGGCGATGCTGGCGGCCTGGGAAATGCTGCAGGGATTCGATGTGCTCTGGCCCTGCAGCTTCTTCATGGCGGCCACCACCGGGCGCGGGCCAGCGGCATAGCCGATGCGCCAGCCGGTCATGGCGTAGCACTTGGAGACGCCATTGATGGTCACGGTGCGGTCCATGAGCGAGGGACAGGCGGCAGCGAAACTGACGTAGGGCTCCCGGCCCCAGTAGATGTGCTCGTAGATGTCATCGGCGCCGATGATGATGTGTGGGTACTGCTCCAGCACCGCCCCCAGCGCCTGCCACTGCGCGCGGCTATAGGTCGCGCCGGTCGGGTTGCCCGGGCTGTTGAGGAACAGGAGCCGGGTGCGTTCGGTGACGGCGGCCTGCAGCGCGCGCGGCGTAATCCTGAAGCCGTCCTCGATGGTCGCGGCAACGATTACCGGCTGGGCATCCGCCAGCCGCACCATGTCGGGATAGGAAACCCAGTAGGGCGCCGGGATGATGGCTTCATCGCCCGGGTTCAGTACCGCCAGCGCCAGGTTGAAACAGGACTGCTTGGCTCCCGAGGAGGCGATGACCTGGTCGGGTGCGTATTCCAGCCCGTTCTCCCGCCGGAATTTGCCGATGATGGCGGCCTTGAGCTCGGCAGATCCCTCGAGTGCCGTGTAACGCGTCAGGCCGTTGTGGATGGCGGCGATGGCGGCGGCGCTGATATGCGCCGGGGTGTCGAAGTCGGGTTCGCCGGCGCTGAGGTCGATGATCGGCCGGCCCTGGCTTCGCAGTTCCCTGGCCAGCGCATTGGTGGCCATGGTCGGTGACGGCCTGACGCGCTGCAGGCGCTGCGAAACTGTTAGGCTCAACGGTTGATCCCCGGCAATCCGGCCGCTGCAAGGCGGCTGCAGATACTAAAGTATCCCCCTGCGGCAACCAAGGGCGCCCATGGACAGGTTCGAGCTGACGACGGCACTGCGGCCGGCGGGCGACCAGCCCGAGGCCATTCGCGCGCTGGTGGCCGACATCGGCGCCGGTCTCGCGCGCCAGACGCTGCTCGGCGTCACCGGTTCCGGCAAGACCTTCACCATGGCCAACGTCATCGCGGCGATCCAGCGCCCGGCGATGATCCTGGCGCCCAACAAGACCCTGGCGGCCCAGCTCTACGGCGAGATGCGCGAGTTTTTTCCCCGCAATCGAGTGGAGTACTTCGTTTCCTACTACGACTATTACCAGCCCGAGGCCTACGTACCGTCCACCGATACCTACATCGAGAAGGACGCCTCGATCAACGCGCACATCGAGCAGATGCGGCTCTCGGCCACCAAGTCGCTGCTGGAGCGGCAGGATTCCATCATCGTCGCCACGGTGTCCTCGATCTACGGCCTCGGTGACCCGCAGGCCTACCTGAGCATGGTGCTGCACCTTTCCCGCGGGCATCGCGTCGACCAGCGCGACCTGCTGCGCCGCCTGGCCGAGATGCAGTACACGCGCAACGACCTGGAGCTGTCCCAGGGCAGCTATCGGGTGCGCGGCGAGACGCTGGACATCTTCCCTGCGGACTCGGAGCGCCAGGCAGTGCGCGTCGCGCTGTTCGACGACGAGATCGAGTCGCTCACCTGGTTCGACCCGCTCACCGGCGAGCAGGGCGAGTCGGTGCCGCGCCTGACGCTGTTCCCGAAGACGCATTACGTGACACCCCGCGACATCATGGTGCGCGCCGTCGACCAGATCCGCGAGGAACTGCGCGAGCGGCTGGCGGTGCTGCGCCAGGCGGGCAAGCTGCTCGAGGCACAGCGGCTGGAGCAGCGCACCATGTTCGACCTGGAGATGATCATCGAGGTCGGCTACTGCAACGGCATCGAGAACTACAGCCGCTACCTGTCCGGGCGCCAGCCCGGCGAGCCGCCGCCCTGCCTGTTCGACTACCTGCCGGACAATGCCCTGCTGATCGTCGACGAGAGCCACGTGACCATCCCGCAGCTCGGCGGCATGTACCGCGGCGACCGGTCACGCAAGGAGACGCTCGTGGAGTATGGCTTCCGCCTGCCGTCGGCGCTGGACAACCGCCCGCTGCGCTTCGACGAGTTCGAGCGCATCGCGCCGCAGACCGTGTACGTTTCCGCCACCCCGGGTCCCTACGAGCGCCGCGAGTCGCAGGCCGTGGTCGAGCAGGTGGTGCGGCCGACCGGGCTGCTGGACCCGGAGGTGCTGGTGCGTCCCGCCGCCACGCAGGTGGATGACGTGCTGTCGGAGATCAACCGCCGGGTGGCTGTCGACGAGCGCGTACTGATCACCACGCTGACCAAGCGCATGGCCGAGGACCTGACGGACTTCCTGCAGGAACATGGCGTGCGGGTGCGGTACCTGCATTCCGACATCGAGACCGTCGAGCGCACGGAGATCATCCGCGACCTGCGCCTCGGCCGCTTCGACGTGCTGGTCGGCATCAACCTGCTGCGCGAGGGCCTCGATATGCCGGAGGTCTCGCTGGTGGCCATCCTCGATGCCGACAAGGAAGGGTTCCTGCGCTCGGAGGGGTCGCTCATCCAGACCATCGGGCGGGCGGCGCGCAATGCGAACGGCACCGCCATTCTCTATGCGGACCGCGTGACCGGTTCCATGGAGCGGGCGCTGGCCGAAACCAACCGCCGGCGTGCCCGGCAGATCGCGTACAACGAGCAGCATGGCATCGTGCCGGTGACCATCCGCAAGGCAGTGCGCGACATCCTCGAGGGGGCACGCAGCGAGGCGGGTGGCCGGGGGCGGGGGCGCGAGCGGCGCAGGGTGGCCGAGCCCGCCGCCGCGCAATACGCCAGCCTGGGCCCGGAACGTACGGCGCAGGAACTGCGGCGGCTGGAAAAGCGCATGCACGAGCATGCCCGCAACCTCGAATTCGAGGAGGCGGCGGCGTTGCGGGATCGCATCGCCGCGCTGCGCGAACGGGCCCTGGGCCTGCCGCCGGCGCGCCAGACCGGCTAGGTGCCTTGCGGCCGGCGGGGGCGTTTCGGTATCGTTGCGCCTCCGTGGCCGCCTGCCGGTGGCCCGATTGCCCACAGGCGCGTAGCTCAGCGGTTAGAGCACTTGCTTGACATGCAAGGGGTCGGTGGTTCGATTCCACTCGCGCCTACCATTCCAGCGTACAGCCCCGAAAGTCGCCGATGCCCGTCGTCACCCTGCCGGATGGCAGCACCCGCAGCTTCGATCACCCGGTCACAGTGGCGGAGGTGGCTGCCGCCATCGGCCCCGGCCTGGCGCGTGCCGCGCTGGCCGGTCGTGTTGGCGACCGGCTGGTCGACACCTCGTTCCGCATCGAGGCCGATACCAGCCTCGCCATCGTCACCGACAGGGATGCCGACGGCCTCGAGGTCATCCGCCACTCCACCGCGCACCTGCTGGCACAGGCGGTCAAGGCACTGTTCCCGACCGCCCAGGTGACCATCGGCCCGGTGATTGAGGACGGCTTCTACTACGACTTTGCCTTCGAGCGGCCCTTCACGCCGGAGGACATCGCCGCCATCGAGGCGAAGATGAAGGAACTGGCGAAGGCCGACCTGCCGGTCAGCCGCCGCGTGCTGCCGCGCGACCAGGCAGTAAAGGTCTTCAGCGACCTCGGCGAGAAGTACAAGGCGGAGATCATCGCCGGCATCCCGGCCGGGGAGGAGATCGGGCTCTACGGCCAGGGCGACTGGTTCGACCTCTGCCGCGGCCCGCATGTGCCGTCCACCGGCAAGCTCCGGGCCTTCAAGCTCATGAAGGTCGCCGGCGCCTACTGGCGCGGCGACTCGCGCAACGAGATGCTTCAGCGCATCTACGGCACCGCCTGGCCGGACGAGAAATCGCTCAAGGACTACCTGCACCGCCTCGAGGAAGCCGAGAAGCGCGACCATCGCCGCATCGGCCGCGAACTCGACCTGTTCCACTTCCAGGAAGAGGCGCCCGGCGCGGTCTTCTGGCATCCGAAGGGCTGGACGCTGTTCCAGCAGCTGATCGGCTACATGCGCGAGCGCCAGCGCGAGGCCGGCTACGTCGAGGTCAACACGCCGGAGATCATGGACCGCAGCCTCTGGGTGCAGTCGGGGCATGTGGAGAAGTTCGGCGAGAACATGTTCATGACCCAGACCCCCGACGAGCGGGTCTACGCCATCAAGCCGATGAACTGCCCGGGCCACATCCAGGTGTTCAACCAGGGGCTGAAGAGCTACCGGGACCTGCCGTTGCGGATCTGCGAGTTCGGCAAGGTCCATCGCTACGAGCCCTCCGGTGCGCTGCACGGCCTGATGCGGGTGCGCGCCTTTACCCAGGACGATGCCCATGTGTTCTGCACCGAGGAGCAGATCACTGCGGAATCGGTGGCAATCACCCAGCTGATCCTCGGCATCTACCGGGACTTCGGCTTCGAGGACATCCGCATCAAGTTCTCCGACCGGCCGGAGAAGCGCGTCGGCAGCGACGCCATCTGGGACCGGGCCGAAGCGGCCCTGCTGGCCGCCGCCGAGGCGGCGGGCCTGGAGATGTCGCGCAATCCGGGGGAGGGCGCCTTCTACGGCCCGAAACTCGAGTTCGTGCTCCGCGACGCCATCGGCCGGGACTGGCAGTGCGGCACCCTGCAGGTGGACTTCAACCTGCCGGGACGCCTTGGGGCCAGCTACGTCGCCGACGACAGCCAGCGGCGGGTACCGGTCATGCTCCACCGGGCCATGTTCGGCTCCCTGGAGCGCTTTTGCGGCATCCTGCTGGAGCATCATGCCGGCCGGCTGCCCAGCTGGCTGGCCCCGGTGCAGGCCGTGGTCCTCAACATCACCGACCGCCAGGCCGCCTACGCGGGGTCCGTCAAGGAAGTACTGGAAAATCAGGGCTTTCGGGTCGCGTTGGACTTGAGAAACGAGAAGATCGGCTTTAAGATTCGCGAACACACGCTGCAGCGGGTTCCCTATCTCCTGGTGACAGGCGACCGGGAAGCCGAAACAAAGACCGTGGCCGTGCGCACGCGAAACGGCAAGGATCTGGGCACGATGTCCCTCGAGGCACTGTCCCGGCACCTTGGTTCCGAGGTCGCGAGCCGCGGCCGCGTCGCTATGGAGGATTGACGCATCGTCGCTAGCAAGAGGATTCGGCGGAACGAGGAAATCGATTCCCGCCAGTTGCGGGTCATTGGCGCCGACGGGCAGATGATCGGAGTGATGACCAGGGAGCAGGCGCTCGAGATGGCATCATCCCAGGAACTGGATCTGGTGGAGGTTTCCCCCACTGCCGACCCGCCGGTATGCCGGATCCTGGATTTCGGGAAATTCCTGTTCGAGCAGAACAAGAAGGCCCACGCTGCCAAGCGCAAGCAGAAGCAGATCCAGGTCAAGGAAGTGAAATTCCGCCCGGGCACCGAGGAAGGTGATTACCAGGTCAAGCTGCGTAACCTGGTCCGCTTCCTGAGCGATGGCGACAAGGCGAAGGTGACCCTGCGCTACCGGGGGCGCGAAATGGCGCACCAGGAGCTGGGTTTCAAGCTCCTGCAGCGTGTGCAGCAGGACCTTCAGGAGGTGGGCGCAGTCGAGCAGATGCCGAAGCTCGAAGGCCGCCAGCTCGTGATGGTGATATCACCAAAGAGAAAGTGAGTGACGGCCAGCCAGTGCCGGGCATCCCGCCCGGGGCCTCTGGCCGAAACCCGCCTGCCCCGGCCGTGAGGTTCGGTTCAGGCCCAGGAGAGCGAGATGCCGAAGATGAAGACCAAGCGCGGCGCTGCGAAGCGTTTCCGCGCCAAGGGGAATGGCGGTTTCAAGCACGGCCAGTCCCACCTCAACCATATCCTCACCAAGAAGAGCTCCAAGCGCAAACGCCAGCTCGGGCCGATGCACCAGGTCGAGGAATGTGACGTGCCGGGCCTGCGCAAGCAGCTGCCCTACGCGTAACGGGAGGAACAGGACATGGCAAGAGTCAAGCGCGGCGTCACCGCAGGCAAGCGCCACAAGAAAATCCTCAAGAAGGCCAAGGGCTACTACAACGGCCGCCGCAAGATCTACCGCGCGGCCAAGCAAGCCGTCATCAAGGCGGGGCAGTATGCGTTCCGTGACCGCCGGGTGAAGAAGCGCGAGTTCCGCGCCCTGTGGATCGCCCGCATCAACGCGGCCATCCGCCCGCACGGCCTGTCGTACAGCAGGTTCATCAACGGACTGAAGCTGGCCGGCATCGAGGTCGACCGCAAAGTGCTCGCCGACCTGGCGGTGCACGATGCCGAGGCCTTCGCCGCCCTGGCCGAGCAGGTCAAGGGCCAGCTCGCGGCCTGATCCGGCTGCGGCGTCTGGCGGTAATCACTGGACGGCCCCGGCAGCTGCGCCGGGGCCGTTTTGCTGCAGGATCCTATGGACGCACTCGAAGGGCTCATGAGCCGCGCCCGGGCCGCCGTGGCCGGGGCCGCCGACCTCGCCGCGCTGGATGAGGTCCGCGTCCGCTTCCTCGGCAAGAAGGGCGAACTGACGGCGCTGCTGAAGAACCTCGGCACACTGCCGGCGGCGGAACGGCCGGCGGCCGGCCAGGCGATCAACGTGGCGCGTGATGCCGTCACTGCGGCGCTGGACCAGCGCCGTAGCCTCCTCGAGCAACAGCAGCTGGCGGCCAGCCTGGCGGCCGAGCGTGTCGACCTGACGCTTCCCGGGCGTGGTGCCACGGCGGGTGGCGAGCACCCGGTCAGCCGCTCCCTGGTGCGCATCGAGGCGATTTTCCGTGGCGCCGGGTTTGCGGTCCACGAGGGCCCGGAAATCGAAGACGATTTCCACAATTTCACGGCGCTGAACATCCCGGAAAACCATCCGGCCCGCGCCATGCACGACACCTTTTATTTCCCGGGCGGACGGCTGCTGCGCACCCACACCTCGCCGGTGCAGATCCGGGCGCTGCGGGCGCAGGGTGCGCCGATCCGGCTGATCGCGCCGGGTCGCGTGTACCGCTGCGATTCCGATATGACGCACACGCCGATGTTCCACCAGGTCGAGGGCCTGGTGGTCGACCGGGGCGTCAGCTTCGCCAGCCTGAAGGCCGTGCTGCACGAGTTCGTCGAGCGCTTCTTCGAGCGCCCGGCGCAGCTGCGTTTCCGGCCGTCGTATTTTCCGTTCACCGAACCATCGGCCGAAGTCGATGTGCTTGCGGATTCCGGGCGCTGGCTGGAAATCCTCGGCTGCGGCATGGTGCACCCGGAGGTGCTGCGCCAGGCCGGCGTCGATCCCGAGGAGTTCACCGGCTATGCCTTCGGCATGGGCGTGGAGCGCCTGACGATGCTCCGCTACGGCGTGGACGACCTGCGCCTGTTCTTCGACAACGACCTGCGCTTCCTGCGCCAGTTCAACTGAGGCGGCGATGAAGATCTGCGACTCCTGGCTGCAGGAACATGTCGCGCACCGGCTGGACCCGGAGGCGCTGTCGCGGCGGCTGACCATGCTCGGGCTGGAGGTCGATGCGGTGGCGCTGGCTGGCCAGCCGCTGGAGCGGGTCGTGGTCGGGCGCGTCGTCGCGCTCCGGCGTCACCCGAACGCCGACAAGCTGTCCCTGTGCCAGGTCGATGTCGGTGGCGGCGAGCCGCTCGGCATCGTCTGTGGCGCGCCCAATGTCCGCGAGGGCGGTCTCTACGCCACGGCGCTGGAGGGAGCGCGCTTGCCGGGTGGCTTGGTCATCAAGCCGACACGCCTGCGCGGCGAGCCCTCGGCCGGCATGCTGTGCTCGGCCAGGGAGCTGGGCCTGGAAAGCAGCGTCGATGGCCTGCTGGAGCTCGATGTGGATGCGGTGCCCGGCAGCGACGTCACCACGTTGCTGAAGCTGGGCGACCCGGTCCTCGACCTCAACATCACGCCGAACCGTGCGGACTGCTTCAGCATCCTCGGCGTCGCCCGCGAAGTCGCGACCCTGGAGGCCACACCACTCGCCGCGGCTGCGCCGCAGGCGGTGCCAGCCACGATCAGCGACGCGCTGGCGATCAACCTCGCGGACGCCGCTGCCTGCCCGCGATTCGCTGGCCGGGTCATGCGCGGCCTGCGTGCCGATGCGGTCACGCCGCTGTGGATGCGCGAGCGGCTGCGCCGTTGCGGCATCCGCCCCATCCACCCGGTGGTGGACGTGACCAACTACGTGATGCTGGAACTGGGCCAGCCGATGCACGCCTACGACCTGGCACGGCTCGATGGTCCGATCACCGCGCGCCTTGCCAGCCCGGGTGAAACCTGCGTCCTGCTCGATGGGCAGGAGGTCGAGCCGGGGCCGGACGTGCTGGTCATCGCCGATGCGGCGGGGCCGGTCGGCCTGGCCGGCATCATGGGTGGCCAGCGCACGGCGGTCAGCGCAACCACCCGCGACATCTTCCTCGAAGCGGCATTCTTCGCGCCGGCCGCCATGGCCGGCCGCGCGCGGCGCTTCGGCCTGCACACGGATGCTTCGCTGCGTTTCGAGCGTGGCGTGGATCCCACGTTGCCGGTGCACGCCATCGAGCGTGCCACCGGGCTGCTGCTCGCCATCGCCGGCGGCCAGCCGGGGCCGGTCATCGATCGCCAGGAACCGGATCAGCTGCCGTTACGCAAGCCCGTGCGCCTGCGCCGCGCGCGCCTCGGGCAGCTGCTCGGCCTGGAGATCGCGGCCGGCCAGGTGCAGGACATCCTGCAGCGCCTGCGCATGCAGGTGGAACCCGCGGCGGAGGGCTGGCTGGTGACGCCGCCGGCCGCGCGCTTCGACATCGAGCGGGAGGAAGACCTCATCGAGGAAGTCGCCCGCGTCCACGGCTACGAGCGCATTCCGGTGCAGCCGGGCCTGGCCACCGTGCAACCGGCCGCGGTCGGCGAAGTCCCCGATCCGGCGCGTCATGCGGCGGTGCTGCTGGTGGCGCGTGGCTACCAGGAAGCGATCACCTACAGCTTCATCGAGCCCGGCCTGGCGGCGCGTTTCGGCGCCGACCCCGCCGCCGCGCTGGAACTGGCCAACCCGATATCTGCCGATCTCGCGGTCATGCGCCAGTCGCTGTGGCCCGGGCTGGTGCTGGCGGCGCGGGAGAATCTCCGGCGGCAGCAGCCGCGGGTACGCCTGTTCGAGACCGGTGCGCGTTACCTGGGGCGTGGGCCGCAGGCGCACGAGGAGGAGCGCTGCATCGCCGGCATCGCCTGTGGATCGCGGCTGCCCGAGCAATGGGGCGAGCGCGCACAGCCGGTGGATGTGTTCGACGTGAAGGCGGATGTCGAGGTGCTGCTGGTGCAGGGTGGCCGGCTCGGCCAGCTGGCCTTCGAGGCGGCGGTCCACCCGGCGCTGCACCCGGGCCGCAGCGCCCGCATCCGCGTCGCCGGCCGCGATGCGGGCTGGATCGGTGAACTGCACCCGGCGCTGGCCGCGGAACTGGAACTGCCGGGCACGATCCTCTTCGAACTGCAGCTGGCGGTGCTGGCGCGCCCGAGGCCGGCGTATGCGGGCTTCTCGCAGTTGCCGGCGGTGCGCCGCGATATCGCGCTGCTGGTGGCGCGGGAGGTCCCCGCGGCGGATCTCCTGGCGGTGGTGCGCGGGGCCACGCCGGCGGCGCTGCTGCGGGACGTGTTCGTATTTGACATATACACGGGCCCACAGGTTGGCAGCACCGAAAAAAGCATTGCTATAGGCTTGATTTTGCAGGATACATCCCGCACCCTAACGGACGAAGAAGCGAACGGCGTCCTGCAGGGCGTCACCGCGGCGCTGGGCCGCGAGTTCCAGGCCAGAATCAGACAATAGGCCAGCGAGCCAGAGAATCAGCAGTCATGGCCCTGACAAAAGCCGATATGGCAGAATCCCTTTTCAACGAGCTTGGCCTCAACAAGCGCGAAGCCAGGGAACTCGTGGATCTGTTCTTCGAGGATCTGCGGTCATCACTGGCCAGCGGCGAGCAGGTGAAGCTGTCCGGGTTCGGCAACTTCGACCTGCGCGACAAGAACACGAGGCCGGGCAGGAACCCGAAAACGGGCGAAGAGATTCCCATCACCGCGCGGCGGGTCGTCACCTTCCGTCCGGGACAAAAACTAAAAGCCCGAGTGGAAGCCTATGCTGGAACCGGGAAATAACGACGAACTGCCGCCCATCCCAGGGAAGCGGTATTTCACCATCGGCGAAGTCAGCGAGCTGTGCGCCGTCAAGCCGCATGTGCTGCGCTACTGGGAGCAGGAGTTCCCGCAGCTCAAGCCGGTCAAGCGGCGGGGCAACCGGCGCTACTACCAGCGCCAGGACGTGCTGATCATCCGCCAGATCCGCAGCCTGCTGTATGACGAAGGCTTCACCATCGGCGGTGCGCGCCAGAAGCTCACCGGCGAGGAAGCGAAGACCGATGTCTCCCAGAGCCAGCAGATCGTGCGCCAGCTGCGGGTCGAGCTCGAGGAAATCCTGAAGATCCTGCGCCGCTGAAGTGGCCGCGGTTCCCCGGCGGCAGCGGCTGGGTTATCATTGCGCGCCCTTGCGGGTCCTTACCCCCGGCCGGTGACCGCCGCAGCAGACATGCGGCAGGCCGGTCCGCATGACCCGCAGGTGGCAGGACGATTCCGCAGATTCCGATTCGGGGCGTGGCGCAGCCTGGTAGCGCACCTGCATGGGGTGCAGGGGGTCGGAGGTTCGAATCCTCTCGCCCCGACCATCTTTCCTCCTTGAGTCCTCGGCGGGCCGGTTGCGGGCCGCGCTGCTGTCTGCCGCCATTTTCAGCCGGGCGCTTGTTTCGGCATTCTATTGTTATCATGATAGGACAATGCCGGTCGGCCGCCGCCTCGCGTCCGCGGCCGACCTGACATCGCAGCAACCCGCGCAGCCTTCACGGAGAACCTGAGCCATGGCACGCCCGCATATCGAGCCCTTTGTCGATCGCGACGTCGATTTCAAGAAGATGACCCTGCCGGGATTCCCGAAGGGCATGAAGTACAAGATGCTGAGCCTGGACACCGACACCGGCGCCTGCTCGATGACGGTGCGCTTCGAGTCCGGCTATCGCCAGCCGCCGGGCATGAGCTACTCGGAGATGGAGCTCTTCATTCTCTCCGGGTCCGTGCAGTACGGGGACAAGGTGTACGGCAAGGGCAACTATTTCTTCGTGCCCGCCGGCGTGTCCATGCCGGCGATGAGTTCGCCCCGCGGGGCCGAGGGCCTGCTGTTCTACAACTACGGTGAGCCGAGCTTCCTCGAGTCCGACGTCGACCATCCGCGGGCGCTGCGCGACCAGCTCATCATGGTAGACGCCTACGAGGGCCTGCAGTGGAAGGTCGCCAACTTCGTCAATCCCTCGGTGGCGCCCGGCTGCATGGTGAAGATGCTGCGCTCGGATCCGTTGACCCACGCGCATTCACTGCTCTATTGCATGACGCCCAACTACTGGCAGGACAACATCTCCTACCATGACTGTGCGGAGGAGAGCTACCACATCTGGGGCACGTCCTCGATGATGCAGTTCGGCAACCTGCCGACCGGCGGCTACTTCTGGCGTCCCGCCTGGATCAACCACGGCGCGTTCGCCAGCGAGCTCGGCGTGCTCGGTTTCGGCCGCACCGACAGCATCCTGCACAACTACTTCCACTTCAATCCCTGGTCCACGCCCGAGGAAAACCGTTCGCGCGCCGCCGCCCAGCTGCGCCGGAACAAGCCGAACCTCTACAAGTGGATCCGCTCCCCGGACGGCCACAACCACCCGCATGACTTCGAGTTCCCGGCCTACGACTACAGCAACGAAGACGGACAGGGCGGCGCCGGATCGGCCGAGCTTTACGTGCACGACCACGGCGACGGCGAAGCGCATGTGCATGAGCGCAGCAGCCGCAAGGGTGGCGCGAAGGCCAGGGGGCGGCGCTAGCGGAATTTCAGGGTTTCAGGGGGGGGCAGGGGGACAGTTTACTCAATTGATTCGAAATGCAGGCGAAGCGCAGGAGGGCGTCTGCTGACCGTCGAATCAATTGAGTAAACTGTCCCCCTGCGTCTCCCCCTCAGATCAACCCCAGCCCGGCCAGCCGCTCGATATCGCGCAGCTGCGCCTCGCGCAGGGTGGCGGTCTCGGCGGCGGCGCCGCCGGCCTCGAGTTGCCCGGCGGCGTGGAAGATGACGCTGCGGTAGCTTGCGGCATAGGCCTGGAAGGGCTGGCGGACGAGGACGTTGGTGAGCCCGGTTTGCCGGCGCCTGGCACGCAGCGCTTCCAGATCGATTTCCGCGTGGGCGGCGAGGCTTTCGCTGCCGCCGGGCGCGGCGGCGAGGATACGGCCTTCGTAGTCGACGATCTTGGCCATGCCGGTGGTGGATTGCGCGGGCAGGGGAGTGTGGCTGACGCCGGCGGCGTTGGCCGAGACGACATAGGCCAGGTTCTCCGCCGCCCGAGCACGCTTGGCGATGTCCTTGGCCGTGGGCCGCGGGCTGCCCATCTCGCTGGTCGAGTGCACCAGGACCTCGGCGCCGCGCATGGCATGGCAGCGCGCGATCTCGGGATAGAGGATCTCCTCGGAGGCCACCGCGGCCAGCCGGCCGATGGCGGTGTCGACCACCGGGAACAGCGCTTCCGGCCCGTAGAGATCGAGGTAGCGTTGCAGCACGTCGTAGGGTGACGGCGAGTACAGCGAGACGATGCGCCGGTAGCGCAGGATGACAGCGCCGGCCGGGTCGATGATGAAACAGGCCTGGAAGTACAGATCGGGGAAGGCGGGGTCCGCCTCGTAGGCGTTGCCGGCGAGGTAGAGCGCACCGTCCTGGGCAATCCTGCCCAGGGCTTCGTATTCCGGTCCGCCAGGCGCCAGCGCAGCGCGCGCACGCCAGATGGCGAACTGGCCCGGCGACGGCGAGCCGGTCAGTGCGTATTCGGGCAGCACCACGAGCCGTGGCGCCGCGCCACTGGTATGGGCGATGAGCTGCGCGCTGGCGGCGACCATCCCGGCCAGGCGCTCGATGTTCGCCCGCAGCTGCCGGCGCGCATCCTCCGCGGTACCGGCGCTGCCCAGGGACCGCGTGGTGACCTGCAGCGCCAGCGCACCGTAGCGCAGGGACGGGGCGGCCATCAGTGCGTGGCCCCGGGCCGGACGATGTGCCCGGCCGTCGGCAGCGGCGCGTGCTCGCCCTGCAGGTAGCGGTCCTCGATGCCGAGCAGGATGGGCTCGGCGGCCCGCCGGTAGATGTTCACCTTGGCGTTGAACACGCGATGCGTCAGGCCGTGCTTGTCGCTGATGGCGAGGCGGCGGATGGTGAAGGTGCCATCGGCCCGGGCACGGCCGGTGAGGTAGCACTTGATGGACTCGATGGCCTCGCCGGCCAGCTCCAGGCCATTGAGGCGCGCGAGGTTGTCCCGGGCGCGGTCCATGAACTGCACCGCGTCGAGGTCGAAGCTGCGGCCGGTTGCGCTGTCGTCGTCCGGCAGGCTGGCCTGGAAATCGCCGACCAGGATCTGCCCGGGCAGTGCGCGCTCGATCATGCGCGCCAGCTCGATGGTGACATCGCCGACGATCTGCGTGTACAGCGTCGGGTTCAGGCCTTCGGCATGGTGGAACTCGTAGCAGCTGCCGGCATGGAAGCAGGCCCGCAGCAGCGGCACGGCGCGCCCGACGGCCTTGCGCCGCGCGATGGCGTTGTCAGCCAGCACCAGGTGCATGAGGTGGTACAGGTTGGTGTTGGCCTCGACGCCGAGGTCGCGGTTCCAGATGTAGAAGCCATCCCCGGTACCGGAGCGGGCGAAGTTCACGTTGACGCGGCTGCCGATCATCTTGCTGTGGGCGGAATTCAGCGAGTGTGCCAGGCTGTTGAGCTGGGTCATCTGTTCGAAGGGGCGCAGCAGGCTGAAGCCGACGATGTCGAACAGGGCGACGGCGCGACTCGGCACGTAGCTCACGCCATAGCGGCGCACCATGCGATCGATGAGGCGGGTTTCCTCGGCCGAGCCGTCCAGCGGCTGGCGCAGCGCGAGGTAGGCCGGTTCGGCCTGCAGCAGGCGGGCGGCATTGCTGATCTGGCGCAGTTCGAAGCGCCGCGGGCCGGATAGCAGCCGCGCCACGAATTCCTGGCGCGCGGCATCGGGGGCGTCGGCGGCGCCGCTCGCGCTCGCGTACTCGGCCACGGCGTAGTGCGGCACCACCAGGGCGAGGACGCCGCTCTCGTAGGGGCACCAGGCGAGCACCAGGTTGCGGCCGAGGCCCCAGTGCGCGTGCAGCTGGCGGTCGAGGTCGAGCAGCGTGCTGCGCTGGCGCAGGCTGAGACTGGCCAGTGCGCTGTCGGTCATCCAGTCGGCCTCGCCCGGCATGCCGTGGCCTCGCAAGGTCTGATCCATCCCGTGTCTCGTGGGCCCGGTGCGGGCAAGGCTTGGCTCCCCGACGCCGGGGAACTAACATGAGGCGCGGTAGAACGTACTGCATCCATCGGCGACGGCGCAAGCCGCGGACTGGCCGCCGGAGCGTCGCAGGGAATATGACAAGCGTCATCGATCTCGCAGTCGTCCGCGAGTTGCGGGATATCGTCGGGCCGGCGGGTTGCCGCGAGGATCCAGCGGACCTCGAACCCTTCCTCACCGAGTCGCGGCGCCTGTACCGCGGCGTGGCCGACCTGGTACTGATGCCGGCCACTACCGAGGAGGCCGCGGCCATCATCGGCCTCTGTTCGCGCCATGGCATCGCCGTGGTTCCCCAGGGCGGCAATACCGGCCTGGTGGGTGGTGCCGTCGCGCGCTCGACGCCCGAGGCCCCGGAGATCATCCTCTCGGCGCGGCGCATGGCCGACATCCGCGAGCTGGACCCGGACAACTACACCATCACCGCGGAAGCCGGTTGCGTGCTGGCCGACCTGCAGTCGGCCGCGGCCGAGGCCGACCGCTTTTTCCCGCTGAGCCTGGCCTCCGAGGGCAGCTGCATGCTCGGCGGCAACCTCTCGACCAACGCGGGGGGCACCAACGTCCTGCGCTTTGGCACGGCACGCGAGCTAGTGCTCGGTCTCGAGGTGGTGCTGCCCGACGGGCGGGTCTTCGACGGCCTGCGCTCGCTGCGCAAGGACAACGCTGGCTTCGATCTCAAGCAGCTGTTCATCGGCGCCGAGGGCACGCTGGGCTTCATCACCGCGGCCACCTGCAAGCTGTACCCGCGGCCGCGAGGCGTGGCCACCGCGGTGGTGGCGCTGCCCGATGCCGCGGCCGCCATTGCCCTGCACAGCCGCGCCCGGCTGGCGCTCGGTGACGAGCTGATCGCCTTCGAGCTCATGAGCCGCCAGGCGCTGGAGTTCGTGCTGGCGTACCTGCCTGCGGCCCGCGAGCCGCTGGCGCGGCCGGCGCCCTGGTACCTGCTGCTGGAAATCGCCACCGCCCGTGACCAGGCGGGAACCGAGGAGGAACTCGAGGATTTCCTCGGCGACTGCCTGGAATCCGGCCTGGTGCTGGACGGCGTCGCCGCGCGCAGCGAGGCCCAGCGCGAGGCCTTCTGGCTACTGCGCCACAGTATTTCCGATGCCCAGAAGGGCGGCGGGGCCAGCATCAAGAACGACATCTCGGTGCCGGTGTCGCGGGTGGCGGAGTTCCTCGGGCGGGCCACCCAGCAGGTGACGGAGCTGGTGCCGGGCGTCCGCGTGGTGGCCTTCGGCCATGTCGGCGACGGCAACATCCACTTCAACCTGACCCAGCCGCCGGGCATGGAGGCTGCGGCCTTCGTCGACCTCTGGGACTCGCTGACGGGCGAGGTCAACGCTATCGCCGTCGACCTCGGCGGCAGCTTCAGCGCCGAGCATGGCATCGGCCTGCTCAAGGTGCGTGAGCTGCGCCGCTTCCGCAGCGGCGTGGAACTCGACCTGATGCGCGCCATCAAGCAGCAGCTCGACCCGGCCGGCATCATGAATCCCGGCAAGATCCTCGGCGACTGAGCGCCCGGCCGGTGCGCCGCCGATGCTAAACTAGCCGCGCTCAACCGCAGCCGCCCCGCGTGGCCGCGCCAATCCAGCAGCATCAGGAACCAGACATGACGGACAAGGGCTCCAGGCCAGGCGGCGAGCGCCGCTATTCCAGCGTGGTCGTCGACGGCATCGCCCAGGCACCCAGCCGGGCCATGCTGCGGGCGGTGGGTTTCACCGAGGCCGATTTCCGCAAGAGCCAGATCGGCATCGCCTCGACCTGGAGCAATGTCACGCCCTGCAACATGCATATCGACGTGCTGGCGCGCGAAGCCGCGGCCGGGGCGGATGCGGCCGGCGGCAAGGCCGTGATCTTCAACACCATCACCGTGTCCGACGGCATTTCCATGGGCACGCCGGGTATGCGCTACTCGCTGGTGTCGCGCGAAGTGATCGCGGATTCCATCGAGACGGTGGTCGGGGCCGAGGGCTTCGACGGCTTCGTCTCCATCGGCGGCTGCGACAAGAACATGCCTGGCTGTGTCATGGCCATGGCGCGCATGGACCGGCCGTCGGTGTTCGTCTACGGCGGCACCATCAAGCCGGGCGCAGGCCGCCGCGACATCGTGTCGGTGTTCGAGGCGGTGGGCGCCGTGGCCGGCGGGCGCATCAGCGAGGCTCAGCTGCTGGAAGTCGAGCAGACCGCCATTCCAGGGCCCGGCTCCTGCGGCGGCATGTACACCGCCAACACCATGGCCTCGGCCATCGAGGCACTGGGCCTGTCGCTGCCCGACAGCTCGGCGCAGGAGGCGGTGTCCAGCCACAAGCACAGCGATTGCCGGCGCGCCGGCGCCGCGGTGGTCGAACTGGTCCGCCGCGGCATCCGGCCCTCAGATATCCTTTGCCGCGAGGCCTTCGAAAACGCCATCACCCTGGTGATCGCCGTCGGCGGCTCCACCAACGCCGTGCTCCACCTGCTCGCGATCGCGCACGAGGCGGGCATCGAGCTCAGCCTCGCGGACTTCACGCGCATCGGCGCGCGGGTGCCGGTGCTGGCCGATCTGCGGCCCAGCGGCTATTACAGCATGTCGGAGCTGGTGGCCATCGGTGGCATCCAGCCGCTGATGAAGATGCTGCTCGATGCGCGCCTGCTCCATGGCGGCTGCCTGACCGTCACCGGCAAGACGCTGGCGGAAAATCTCGCCGGCGTCGGCAGTTACCCCGAAGGCCAGAAGATCATTCGCGGCTTCGACCAGCCGATCAAGAAGGACAGCCACCTGGTCGTGCTCCAGGGCAACCTCGCCCCCGAAGGCGCAGTCGCCAAGATCACGGGCAAGGAAGGCCTGAGCTTTTCCGGCAAGGCACGCGTGTTCGGCTCCGAGGAACTGGCACTGGATGCCATCCTCGGCGGCGTGGTCGTCGCTGGCGACGTGGTGGTCATTCGCTACGAGGGACCGAAGGGCGGCCCCGGCATGCGCGAGATGCTCAGCCCGACCTCGGCCATCATGGGCCGCGGCCTGGGTGACCGCGTGGCTCTGATCACCGATGGCCGCTTCTCCGGTGGCAGCCATGGCTTCGTGGTCGGCCATGTGACGCCCGAGGCGGCGGTGGGTGGGCCGATCGCCCTGGTCCGCGACGGCGACGGCATCACCATCGACGCCGCGGCCCGCGCCATCACCCTCGACGTCACGGATGCAGAGCTGCAGCGGCGCCGGGCGGAATGGACCGCGCCCGCAGCCACTGTTCGGCAGGGCGTGTTGACGAAATATGCGCAGCTGGTGAGTTCCGCCTCGCGCGGCGCCGTCACCACCGGCCAGCCGGACCCTTGACCGGCCCACGCGAATCCGTTTAACTGCGCGCCATGTTCCGTACCCCCCGCCAGTCCATGCCCAAGCGCAGGGCTCACCGGGCCGCCGCATCGGGTTGCGGGGGTGAAGGCGCGTAATCGTCGGCCCGGAACCAGCTGCCCAATACAGGAAGCCCGCAACGGTATGACCGGAGCGGGCTTTTTGCATGTGGGCGCCCCCGTTGTGGGGGGCGCTGCTTCAAACAGGAAACTGACCCATGACGACACTGGATGCTGACACTTTCCCCACCCGGCCACCGGCGCCCTCGCTGCGCGAGGCGCCGTGGATCGTGCTCAAGTTCGGCGGCACCAGCGTCTCGACGGCCCGCAACTGGGCTGGCATCCACGAACTGCTGGTAGAGCGTGTGGCCGCGGGCTACCGGCCGCTGGTGGTGCATTCGGCGCTGGCCGGCGTCTCCAACCGCATCCAGGATGCGCTGGGCCGCGTCGGCCGCGAGGACGTACGCGAGCAGCTGGCGGCCATCGAAGCCGCGCACCTGGCCCTGGCGACCGAGATGCAGCTGGATGGCAACGCCCTGGTCGGCGGCCAGCTGCGCGAGCTCGAGCAGCTGTTCGCCGGCATGCGCCTCACCGGCGAGGTGACGCCGCGCCTCCACGCCCGCGCCATGGCCATGGGGGAACTGATGTCGACCACCCTGGGTGCGGCTTACCTGCAGGCACGCGGGCTCGCGACCAGCTGGCTCGATGCGCGCCAGGTGCTGCAGACGGTTGACTTGCCGGGCACCAGCGAACGCACGCGTTATGTCAATGCGAGTTGCGACTTCGAGCCGGATGCCACGCTGCAGGCGCGCTGCCGTGAGGCTGAAGGCGTGGTGCTGACACAGGGCTTCATCGCCAGCAATGCGCGCGGCGAGACCGTCATCCTCGGGCGAGGTGGCTCGGATACCTCCGGTGCCTATTTCGCCGCCAAGCTGGCGGCGGCGGGGCTGGAGATCTGGACCGACGTGCCCGGCATGTTCAGTGCCAATCCGCGCACCGTGCAGGGCGCGCGGCTGCTGCGTGCACTGAGCTACGCCGAGGCCCAGGAGATTGCATCCACGGGCGGCTCGGTGCTGCATCCCCGCTGCCTGGCGCCGGTGCGTCGGCATGGCATTCCGCTGCGGGTCAAGGATACGACCCAACCACGGCTCCCCGGCACGCTGGTCAGCCGCGATGCCGGCAGCGATGCGCCGCGCGTGAAGGCCATCTCCGGTCGGTCCCGGGTGACGCTGGTGTCCATGGAGACGCTCGGCATGTGGCAGGCGGTGGGCTTCCTGGCCAATGCCTTCCGTTGTTTCAGCGACCTGGGCCTTTCCATCGACCTGGTGTCCACCTCCGAGAGCAACGTGACCGTGACGCTGGATCCCGGCGCCAATGCCATCGATGCGGCCACGCTCGCCGCCCTGCGTGCTTCCCTGGAGAAGCTCTGCCGGGTGCAGGTCATCGAGAACGTGGAGGTGGTCAGCCTGGTCGGGCAGAAGATCCGCTCGGTGCTGCACCAGATCGGCCCGGCCTTCGACGTCTTCCAGGAACTGCCGATCCACCTCATGAGCCAGGCCGCGAGCGACCTCAACCTCAGCATCGTCGTCGAGGAGGGCCAGTCGCGGCGTGTCATCCAGGCGTTGCACGAGCTGCTGGTCCAGCCGGCGCGCCAGGACGCCGTGTTCGGGCCGACCTGGGAGGAGCTGCGCGAAACCGCCCCGGCGCCGGCGGCGCTGCCCGAGCCCTGGTGGGCGCGCCGGCGCGCGGAGCTGATCGGTCTCGCGCGGGAGCATTCTTCGGCGTACGTCTATGACCTCGAGTCGGTACGCGCGGCCATTGCCCGGCTCAAGGCGATCCCGGGCCTCGGCCGCGTGCTGTTCGCCATGAAGGCCAACAGCAATCCGGCTGTACTGCGTGAAGTGCACGATGCCGGCCTCGGCTTCGAGTGCGTGTCACCGGGCGAGATCCGCCGGGTACTGGAGCTGTTCCCCGGCATCGACCGCGGCCGCATCCTGTTCACGCCCAACTTCGCGCCGCGCGAGGAGTACCAGTTCGGCATCGAGCAGCAGGTGTGGCTGACGCTGGACAACATCTACCCGCTGCGCGAGTGGGGCGAGCTGTTCGCCGGCCGCGAGATCTTCCTGCGCATCGACACCGGCCACGGCCACGGCCACCACGAGCATGTGCGCACCGCCGGCGTGCATTCCAAGTTCGGCATTCCGCTGTTCGAGCTGGCGGAGGCCCGCGCGCTGGCCGCAAGCGCCGGCGCGAAGGTCGTCGGCCTGCACGCCCACACCGGCAGCGGCATCCTCAGCCACGCCAACTGGCAGCAGGTCGCGCGCCTGCTGGCTGATGCCGCGCAGGATTTCCCGCAGCTGCGCTTCCTCGACCTGGGCGGTGGCCTGGGCGTACCGGAGAAGCGCGATGGGCGCCGCCTGGACCTCGGGGCGCTGGGCGCCAGCCTCGAGGAGATCCGCGCCGCCTGGCCGGCCTACGAGCTGTGGCTCGAACCCGGCCGCTACCTCATCGCCGAGGCGGGCGTGCTGGTCTCCACCGTGACCCAGACCAAGGGCAAGGGCGAGGTGCAGTACGTCGGCGTCAGCACCGGCATGAATTCGCTCATCCGGCCTGCGCTCTATGGCGCGTACCACGAGATCGCCAACCTGTCGCGCTGGGGCGAGCCTTCGGGCGAGGTCGTCAACGTCGTGGGCCCGAACTGCGAGACCGGTGACCGCCTCGGCACGGACCGCCTGCTGCCCAGCTGCCGTGAAGGCGACGTGCTGGCGATTGCCAACGCGGGCGCCTATGGCTATGTCATGAGCTCGCGCTACAACCTGCGCGAGCCCGCGGTGGAAATCGCCATCTGATCGTCGATCGTTGCAGCGCCGGGCAGCGCGCCCTCGCGCTCCAGCAGCCGGCGCTTGCGCGCCACGCCCCAGCGGTAGCCGGCCAGCGAGCCGTCCGCCGCGATCACGCGGTGGCAGGGGATCAGCAGCCCGATGCGGTTGGCGGCGCAGGCGGCCGCGACCGCCCGGCTGGCGCTGGGCCGCCCCAGGGCTCGCGCCAGTTCGCCATAGCTGCGGGTCTGCCCCAGCGGGATTTCCTGTAGTGCCTTCCAGACGCGCGCCTGGAAGGCGGTGCCGCGCACATCCAGCGGCAGCTCCAGGGCGGCCGCGGGCAGCAGGACGTACTGGCGCACGCGCTCGAACCAGGTGCGCAGCCGCAGGGTGTCGGCGACCCAGGTCGCGCGCGGGAAGGCCGCGGCCAGCTCCTCCAGCAGCGCCTGGGGTTCGGGACCGAAGCTGAGCCAGCAAATGCCCGCAGGCGTGGCTGCCATGAGCATCCAGCCGAGTTCCGAGAGTCCGAGCCACCAGCCGACGCGCAGTTCGCGGCGCAGGCCGCCCGGGGTCACGCCCAGCGCCTGGCGTGCCGTCGCGTAGCCGCGCGTCCCGGATTCGAAACCTGCCGCGAGGGTCGCAGCCAGAGCGCTCGGCTGCTGGCTGGCGGCGCGCACCAGGCGCGTCAGGCGCAGCGCCTGCGCGTAGGCCTTGGGCGTCGTGCCCAGCCGGGCACGGAACTGGCGGCGCATTTCCGCGGCACTGACACCGAGGCCGGCGAGCAGCCCGCCGATGGCCATGCCTGGTGCGGCATCCTCGATCCGGCGGCAGGCGGCCACCACCAGCGCAGGCCAGTCCGGCGATTGTGGCCGCGGTGGCTGCTCCGGTGCGGGCCGGCGGGAAGCGTGCAGGCGCTGGTCCATGCCGGCAAGACTAGCGCCAGGCGCGCGGATGGTCTTCCCGTTTTCGGCGCGGCTCAGCGCTGGCGCTGGCTGAGTTCGTGGGCGACGTCGGCCAGCGTCAGGTCGTGGTAGCGCAGCAGAACCAGCAGGTGGTAGACCAGATCGGCCGCCTCGGAGAGGGTGCGCCGGCGATCGCCCTGGACGCTGGCCAGCGCCAGTTCGACGGCTTCCTCGCCGACTTTCTGGGCGATGCGCGAGGGCCCGGCCGCATACAGGCTCGCGGTGTAGCTCTGCGCCGCTGTCGCCGCCTTGCGCTGTTCGATCACCCGCTCCAGCTCCTGGAGATAACCGATGCCTGTGTCGTTCATGACCTGACCTCGACCGCCTGCCCCTGCAGATAGCGTTTCAGTTCGCCAATGTCGATCGTCCCCGTGTGGAAGACGCTGGCGGCCAGTGCGCCATCCACGCGCGCCTCGCGGAACACGCTGGCAAAGTGCTCCGCCGCACCGGCGCCACCCGAGGCGATGAGGGGGACGTTGCAGATCCCGCGGACCAGGCGCAGCTGCCCGATATCATAGCCGCGCCGTACGCCGTCCTGGTTCATGCAGTTGAGGACGATCTCCCCGGCGCCACGCTCCTGCACCTCGCGCACCCAGGCGATGGTATCGCGCCCGGATTCTCCGGACCGGGCCGGATCCCCGGTGTTCTGGTGCACGCGGTAGCCGCCATCCTGCGCCTGGCTGTCGATGCCCACCACCACGCACTGGGAACCGAAGCGCCGCGCCAGCTCGCCGATCAGCGCGGGATTGGCCAGGGCCGGGGTGTTCACCGATATCTTGTCGGCGCCGTGATGCAGGATGGCCTCGGCATCGGCGACACTGCGGATGCCGCCGGCCACGCAGAAGGGGATGTCGAGCACGGCGGCCACGCGATGGATCCAGCTGCGGTCGACGGTGCGCCCCTCGGGGCTGGCCGTGATGTCGTAGAACACCAGTTCGTCGGCGCCCTGGTCGCGGTAGCGGCGTGCGAGCTCGAGGATGTCGCCCATGACGCGGTGGTCACGGAAGCGGACGCCCTTGACGACCTGGCCGTCGCGGACATCGAGGCAGGGAATTATCCGGCGCGCGAGAATCGTCCTATCTCCTCGAGGCTGATGCGCCCTTCCAGCAGGGCCTTGCCGGTGACCACGGCGGTCACGCCGGTGGCAGCGAGCGCCGGCAGGTCGGCCGCCGAGGACAGGCCGCCGGAAGCGATGATGCGCGCCTCCGGGTAACGGCGCATGCACTCGGCGTAGAGCGCATTGTTGGGGCCGGCCAGCGTACCGTCGCGGCCGACATCGGTGCAGAGAAAATGGCGTGCGCCGCTGGCGAGGTACAGCTCGAACAGCTCCCACAGCCGTCGGCCGCTGGATTCGCGCCAGCCGTGGGTCACCGCCACCGGCCCGGCCTGGTCATCCTGCAGGCGCACGTCGAAGGCGAGGACCACATGCTCCGCGCCGAGCGCCTCGAGCCAGCCGATGGCGATGGCCGGGTCGTTGATGGCGACGGAGCCCAGCACCACGCGGCTGGCGCCGGCGGCTATGAGCATCTGCGCCGTCGCCAGCTCGCGGATGCCACCGCCGATCTGCACCTGCAGCCCCGGGAGGGCGGCCAGGCTACGCAGCAGGCCGAGGTTGCCGGGCACGCCGCTGCGGGCTCCGTCGAGGTCGACGAGGTGCAGGCGGCGTGCTCCGGCTGCCTGGTAGCCGGCGACGATGGCGAGCGGATCAGTGTCGTACTCGGTGACGCGCCCGAAGTCGCCCTGGTAGAGGCGCACGCAGCGCCCACCCAGCAGGTCGATTGCGGGAATGATTTCCATGGCAGGTTCAGTACCGGTTCAGGAAGTTGGCGAGGATGGCCGCACCCGTGCGCCCCGAGCGCTCGGGATGAAACTGGGTGGCGAGGAAATTGCGCTCCTGGGCGACGGCCGCGAATGCGCGGCCATAGCTGGCGGTGGCGATGGTGGCGGCGGTCACCGGCAGGGCGTAGCTGTGCACGAAATAGCAATGGCTGCCTGGTGCAATGCCGGCGAGCAGGTCGGCTGCGGCCAGCGGCTGGATCCGGTTCCAGCCCATGTGCGGCACCGGTCGGTCCGGTGCCGGTGTGAAGCGTCGGGCCACTCCGGGGATCACGCCGAGGCAGTGCACGTCGTCCTCCTCCGAGGCCTCGTACAGCAGCTGCATGCCGAGGCAGATGCCGAGCACCGGTTGCGTCAGCGTTGGGATCAGGCGGTCGAGGCCGGCGCCGGCGAGCCTGGCCATTGCGGCACCCGCGGCACCGACCCCCGGGAGGATCACATGGCTGGCTTGGCGGATGCGGTCGTGGTCCGTGGTCAGCACCGCGGTGCGCCCGAGGCGCTCCAGGGCGAAGCTCAGCGAAGCGACATTGGCGCCGCCACCATCGATGATGACGACCGGGGCTGCGCTCACAGGACGCCCTTGGTGCTGGGCAGCACGGAACCCTGGCGCTGCAAGGCCTGGCGCAGGGCGCGACCCGTCGCCTTGAAACAGGCTTCCACCATGTGGTGGGTATTCTCGCCGGTCACCCGTAGCTGGATCGCGGCACCGAGGCTGTCGGCCAGCGAGCGGAAGAAGTGCGGCACCAGCTCGGTCGGCAGCCCGCCCACCTCGCTGCGCGGGAAGGTCCCCTCGAAGCTGAAGTGCGCGCGCCCGGAGAGGTCGATGGCCACCTGTGCCTGAGCCTCGTCCATCGGCAGCACGAAACCGTAGCGGCCGATGCCGCGCTTGTCACCGAGCGCGCGACGCAGTGCCTCGCCGATGACCAGCGCCGTGTCCTCCACCGTGTGGTGCTCGTCCACGTCCAGGTCGCCCGCGCAGCGCAGCCGCAGCGCGAAGCCGCCGTGCCGGCCGAGCTGCTCGAGCATGTGGTCGAAGAAGGCGATGCCGGTGTGGATGGCGGGCGGCTGCTCCGCATCGAGGTCGATCTCGCAGTCGATGCGGGTTTCGCGGGTTTCCCGCCGGACGCTGGCGCGCCGCGGCAGGTCCACCAGTTCGTGGGCGATGGCGGCCCAGGCGGCCGGGTCGCCGGGATCCAGCCGCAGGCCGCGCAGGCCCAGGTTTGCTGCCAGGTCGAGGTCGGTCATGCGGTCGCCGATGACGACACTGGCGCTGCGGTCGATGGGCGTGGAGGCGAGGAACTGCCGCAGCAGCCCGGTGCGCGGCTTGCGGCATTCGCAGTTGTCGGATGGGCGGTGCGGGCAGATGAAGACCTCACGGAAGCCGATGCCCTGCGAGGCGAACAGCTGCAGCACGAAATCCTGCACCAGGCGGAAATCCGCTTCCGGGAAGCTCGGGGTGCCCAGCCCGTCCTGGTTGCTCACCATGACGAACTCGTAGCCCGCGTCGCGCAGGCGCAGCAGGGCCGGCATCACCCCGTCGACCAGTGCCACCTTGTCCAGCCGGTCCACCTGCTCGTCGGCGGGCTCGAGGATCAGCGTGCCGTCGCGGTCCAGGAAGGCGATCTTCGTGCTGCTCATGGTCGGGCCAGCGCTCCCAGCAGTTGGTCGTTTTCGTCCGTATCGCCCACCGTGATGCGCACACAGTCGGGCAGGTCGGGATCCCAGCTGAAGTCGCGCAGCAGCACGCCCCCGCGGCGGGCTGCCTCCACCAGGCGCGGCGCATCCACGGCTTCCACCAGCAGGAAGTTGGCGTCGCTGGGCCAGACGCGGCGGATGTCAGGCAGGCGCTCCAGTGCCGCTGCGAGACGGCTGCGTTCGCTCCGGAGGCGTTCTACGCGCCGACGCCATTCGGCGGCATTCCCGGGCTCGAGGCAGCGCTCGACCGCTTCTGCGCAGGGCGCCGGGAAAGTATAGGGAGGCAGCACGCAGCCAAGCAGCGCCACGAGCTCGGGTGCCGCCAGCAGCGCCCCGCAACGCACCCCGGCGAGCGACATGGCCTTGGAGAGGGTGCGCAGCACGATGATGTTGGCGTGCTGCCCCAGCAGTTCCTGCGTCGGGTCGGTGGCGGAAAACTCCGCGTAGGCCGCATCGACAACGACCGCGGCACGACCTGCCAGTGCAGCGGCCAGCTGGTGGATCTGGGCCACCGGGATGCTGTTGCCGGTCGGATTGTTCGGGGAGCAGAGGAACAGCACCCGCGTGGCGTCGGACCACTGGTCGAGGATGCCTGCCACGTCGAGTGCGAAGCCGCGCTCACGCAGCAGGGCAATGCGCCGGATCGGCGCGTCCTGGATCTGTGCATAGGTCTCGTACATGCCGAAGGTCGGCGGGCAGATCACGATCCCGTCCCTGCCGGCACGGCAGAAGCCGCGGATGACGACATCGATGGCCTCGCTCGATCCGCGGGTCACCAGCAGCTGCGCCGGTGTCACGCCGTAGTGTGCGGCCATGCCGGCCGTCAGGGCCGAAGGCCGCGGCTCCGGATAGCGATTGAAGCCGGCCCTGCTCTGGTCACCGGGTGGTCGCCACGGGCTCTCGTTGGCGTTCAGGCGCACCAGGCCGTCGGCGAACTGCGCGCTCCGGTACGGTTTCATGCGCCGGATTTCCGGCCGCACCAGGTCGAGGATGCTGCTCATGGACCGGGCATCCGGCTGCTGCGGCGCAGGCGCACGGCGGCGGCATGCGCATCCAGCCCCTCGAGGCCGGCGAGGGTCTCCACCGTCGGCGCCAGTGCCGCGAGCCCGGCGGGCGTGAGTTCCTGCAGGGTCATCTGCCGCTGGAAATCGGCGAGCGACAGCCCGCTGTAGGCGCGGGCGTGGCCGTAGGTCGGCAGCACATGGTTGGTGCCGCTGCAGTAGTCACCGACCGACTCCGGCGTCCAGGGACCGATGAATACCGAGCCGGCGCTCCAGATGTCCTCGACACAGCGCCGTGGTTCCGCCACCTGGAGGATCAGGTGCTCCGGCGCGTAGCGGTTGGCGACGTCGATGGCATCGGCGAGGCTGGCGACGACGATGGCGGCCCCATGCAGCAGGGACTCGGCCATGATGTCGCGCCGTGGCAGCGTGGGCAGCAGGGCATCGATCTCGGTCCGCACCTGGTCGACCAGGCCGCTGGCCGTGGTGACCAGCAGCACCTGGGAATCCGGCCCGTGTTCCGCCTGGGAGAGCAGGTCGATTGCCACGAAGCGCGGGTTAGCACCGGCGTCGGCGATCACCATCACTTCGGAAGGGCCGGCCGGCATGTCGAGGGCCGCACCAGCGGGGTCCAGTGCAACCGCCTGCTTGGCCGCCGTGACCCAGGCATTGCCCGGGCCGAAGATCTTGTCAACCTTGGGAATGCTGCCGGTGCCGTAGGCCATTGCGGCCACGGCCTGGGCGCCGCCCGCCTTGAAGATCCGCTGCACACCGCAGGCGCGCGCTGCCACCACCACGGCAGGATCGGCGCGGCCGTCGGGCCGCGGCGGCGTGCAGAGCACGCGTACCGGGCATCCCGCGAGCGCGGCGGGCACGCCGAGCATGATCGCGGTAGAGGGCAGGGGTGCACGCCCGGCAGGCACATACAGGCCGACGGCCCGCAACGGGCGCGGGACGCGCTCGCAGACCACGCCGGGGACGGTCTCGACGCGGATGGGCCGGCCGAGCTGGGCGGCATGGAACGCCCGCACATTGGCGATCGCGGTGTCGATTGCGCTGACGGCGGCCGGAGCCAGTTCCCGCCGTGCGGCTTGCGCTTCCGCATCGCTCACCTCGATCTCGCGCAAGGCGACGCCGTCGAGCTTCTCGGTCAGGCGCAGCAGCGCGCTGTCGCCCTGCGTGCGCACGTCGGCGATGATGTCCGCTACGGCAGCGGACAGTCCCGCCGCGCCTCGCACCGCCGGGCGTTCCAGCAGCGACTGCCGGCCAGCCTCGTCGAGGACCGACCAGTCCACCCTTGTCAGCAGCCGGCCACCGCTCATGGCAGCATCTTCTCGACCGGCAGCACCAGCAGGGAGCTGGCACCGGCCTTTTTCAGGTTCTCGAGCGTCTCCCAGAAGACGTTCTCGCGGCAGACGACATGCACCGCCACCTTGTCGCCGCGACCCTCCAGCGGGATCACCGTCGGCGCATCGGCACCTGGCAGCAGGCGCGCGATTTCCGCGAGTGCGCTGACCGGCGCGTTCATCATGACGTACTTGCTCTCGCGCACCTGCATGACGCCGTCGATGCGCTGGAGCAGGCGCGCGATCCACTCCGTCTTGGCCGGCGCGACCTCCCGCGGGGTCTGGATCAGGACGGCCTGGCTGTCGAGGATCGTTTCACCTTCCCGCAGGCGATTGGCCGCCAGCGTGGCGCCTGTGGATACCAGGTCGCAGATGACATCGGCACGGCCGAGGCTCGGGGCGATCTCCACCGCCCCGGAGAACTCCACGACCTGCGCGGCGATGGCGTTGCGGCGCAGGAAGTCCTGCACGATACGCGGATAGCTGGTTGCAATGCGCCGGCCCGGCAGCTCTGCCAGCGAGCGCACCGGGCCGTCCTCCGGGTAGCCGAAGGCGAGGTGGCAACGGCCGTAGTCCAGTGGCCGCACCACGCGGAACGGCTCGCTGACGCCCTCGGCCTGGAACTGCAGGCGGCGCTCCTCCAGGACGTTCATGCCGACCACGCCGAGGTCGCAGACGTCGTCGCGGACCAGGCCGGGGATGTCGTCATCGCGCACCAGCAGCACATCCACCGGCATGTTCTCGCCATAGCCGATGAGCTGGTCGCGGCCCCGGGTGTACTTCAGGCCGCAGCGTTCCAGCAACTCCAGGGACCGGTCAGTGAGCCGGCCGGACTTCTGGATGGCGACCTTGATGCGTGCTGCCTGTTCGATCATGTCGGGTGCTTTCCCTGGCGTGCGGTACGTTGCAGGGCCCGGGCGTAGCCGCCGGCACCTGCACCGAGGTAACGGGCGACGCGCCCGATGGTGGTGACGCTGACCCCGGTCTGCTCGTGGATCTGGCGGTAGCTGAGCCGGCCCTCGGCGAGCAGTTCGGCGACTGCCCAGCGGTCCTTCAGCGCCTGCAGCTCCGCCGGGGTGCAGAGGTCATGGAAGAAGGCGCGGCATTCCTCGATGTTTCGCGAAGCGAGGATCGCCCGGTACAGGCGGTCCTCGGCGGCGAGTTCCTCGCGCGCGCTCAGTATGCGGTGGTCCTTCATGGGTACGGAATAATGTACTAATACGCTAGCACGTTAACACAGTGGTAGCCTGCGGCACAAGCCGGCCCCGGAGCGGGGCGCCTTGACCCTCGCGAACGCGCCTCCCTACACTTCGCGGTCCTCGCAGGCCCGTAACGCGCCGGCCGGATCGAGCCGGGCCCGCGGCCAGGGGTCCGACAGGGAGCAGCCCATGACCGACGACCTCCACCCCGAGACCCGCAGCGTGCGGGCCGCCATCGACAGCGACGAACAGTTCGGCGCCGTGATGCCGCCAATCGTGCTGAGCACCAATTTCGCCTTCGCTGGCTTCGGCCAGCCCCGCCAGTACGACTACACGCGCACTGCCAATCCCACCCGTGATGCGCTGGCGACGGCCATTGCCGAGCTCGAAGGCGGAGCGGGTGCCACGGTCACGGCCTCGGGCATGGCGGCGATCACGCTCGCCTGCCAGCTGCTGAACCCGGGCGACCTGGTCCTGGCACCGGTCGACTGCTACGGCGGCACCTTCCGACTCCTGAGCCGCCTTGCGGCCCGCGGCCTGTTCCGCCTGCGGTTCATCGACCTGGCCGATGCCGCGCAACTGGCGGCGGCCGAAGGCGAGCCTGCGCGCCTGCTATGGGTCGAGACTCCGACGAACCCGCTGCTGCGGATCATGGACCTGGCGCGGCTGCGCCAGGTGGCCGATGCCTGCGGGGCCCTGCTGGCGGTCGACAACACCTTCCTGTCGCCGGCCCTGCAGCGCCCGCTGGAATTCGGCGCGGACCTCGTGGTGCATTCGACCACCAAGTACCTCAACGGCCACAGCGACGTGGTTTCCGGCGCCGTGGTGGCGCGCAGCGCGGCGCTGCATGGTGAACTCGCGGCCTGGGCCAATGCCCTGGGCCTGACCGGTGCGCCATTCGACAGCTTCCTGGCCCTGCGCGGGCTGCGCACGCTGTTCGTGCGCATGCGCCAGCACGAGGCGAACGCCATGGCGCTGGCCGAGGCGCTGCTCGCCAGCCCCGCGGTGGCGCAGGTGTACTACCCGGGCCTGCCCGGGCACCGTGGTCATGACCTGGCGCGGCGCCAGCAGCATGGCTTTGGCGGCATGCTCAGTTTCGAGTTGCGTGGCGGACAGGAGGCCGCGCGGCGGTTCCTCGGGCAGCTGCGGCTGTTCACGCTGGCGGAGTCCCTCGGCGGCGTCGAGAGTCTGGCCTGCCATCCGGCGACGATGACCCATGTGCCGCTCGGCCCGGAGGGGCGCAAGGCGGCGGGGATCGGCGACGGCCTGGTGCGGCTGTCGGCGGGGATCGAGGCCACCGCTGACCTGGTGGCGGATGTCCGCGCGGCGCTTGCGTCCCTCGGCTAGGCGTTCAGCCGCGCCACCACCGCATCGCCCATCTGCACCGTGGTCGCCTCGCGGCTGCTGGCGGCGGCGATGTCACGGGTGCGCAGGCCGGATTCCAGCACCTCGTGGACGGCGTTCTCGATGCGTGCTGCTTCCGCTTCGAGGCCGAGCGAGTGCCGCAGCAGCATGGCGGCGCTGAGGATCGTGCCGCAGGGATTGGCGATGCCGCGGCCGGCGATGTCCGGCGCCGAGCCGTGGATCGGCTCGTAGAGTCCACGGCCTTTCTCGTCCAGTGAAGCTGAGGGCAGCATGCCCATCGAGCCGGCCAGCATGGAGGCCTCGTCGGTGAGGATGTCGCCGAACATGTTCTCGGTCACCAGGACGTCGAATTCCCGCGGCCGCGACAACAGGTGCATCGCCGCCGCGTCGACCAGCATGTGCTCGAGCTGCAGCTCGGGGAACTCGCGGGCGAACAGCTCGTTGGCCACGGAGCGCCACAGGCGCGAGGTCTCCAGCACGTTGGCCTTGTCCACCGAGGTGACCCTGCCGCGCCGGCCACGGGCCATGACGCCTGCAACCCGCAGCACGCGCTCGATTTCCGCGCGGCTGTAGCTGCAGAGATCGGAGGCGCGGTCCGCGTCGCGCTGCTTGGCGCCGAAGTAGATGCCGCCGGTCAGCTCGCGGATCACCAGGATATCGACGTCGCGGATACGCTCGGGCCTGAGCGGGGAGGCGTCGTACAGCGAGGGGTGGGTACGCACCGGGCGCACGTTGGCATAGACGCCCATGGCGGCGCGCAGGTCCAGCAGGCCCTGTTCGGGGCGCTCGCGGGCCGCCGGGTCGCTCCACTTCGGGCCGCCCACCGCGCCGAGCAGCACGGCATCGGCTTCCAGTGCCAGCCGCCGCGTGTCTTCCGGGAAGGCCTTGCCGGTGGCATCGATGGCGGCGCCGCCGATCAGGCCCTGGCGCAGCTCGAAGTGCCGCCCGCTGCGCCTGGCAATGGCATCGAGGACCCGCAGTGCCTGGTCGATGACCTCAGGCCCGATGCCGTCGCCGGGAAGGACGCCGATCAGGGCTGCCATGCGCGCTCTTTTTCGAAGCGGCTGATGGCGTCGGCCTGCTTGAGCAGGTAGCCGAGCTGGTCGACACCATTGAGGAGGCAGTAGCGGGAGAAGCCATCCAGCGGGAACTCCACGCGGCGGTCGCCGGGCAGGCCGAGCGTGCGGGACTCGACGTCCACCGTGACTTCGGCGCCGGGATTGGCCAGCAGCCAGCCATGGGTCGCGGCATCGACGATGACCGGCACCAGGCCGTTCTTCAGCGAGTTGTTGCGGAAGATGTCGGCGATGCCGGTGCTGATGACCGCGCGGATGCCGAAGTCCAGCAGCGCCCAGGGCGCGTGCTCACGCGACGAGCCGCAGCCGAAGTTGTTGCCGGCGACGAGGATCGAGCAGCCGGCGGCCTCCGGCCGGTTGAGCGCGAAATCGGCGCGCGGCTGGCCCGTCTTGTCGTAGCGCCAGTCGGCGAACAGCGCCTTGCCAAGGCCCTTGCGGGTGGTGGTGGTCAGGAAGCGCGCCGGCACGATCTGGTCCGTGTCGATGTCCGACTGCGGCAGCACGACGGTGCGGGAGCTGAAGCGGGTGATCTTGTCCATGCTTTGCGGCCTCGGCTGGAGGGGTTAGCGCGCGAGCAGCTCGCGCGGGTCGCTGATGCGGCCGGCGACGGCCGTGGCGGCCGCCGTCAGCGGGCTCGCCAGCACGGTGCGCGCACCGATGCCCTGGCGGCCCTCGAAGTTGCGGTTGCTGGTGCTGACGCAGAGCTGGCCGCGACCCACGGTGTCGCCGTTCATACCCAGGCACATCGAGCAGCCTGACTCGCGCCACTCGGCCCCGGCCGCGGTGAAGATCTTGTCGAGGCCCTCGGCCTCGGCCTGCTTCTTGGTGGCCTGCGAGCCGGGGACGACCAGCGCGCGCACGGAGGGGGCGACCTTGCGCCCGCGCAGCAGGTTGGCGGCATCGCGCAGGTCTGACAGGCGGGAATTGGTGCAGCTGCCGATGAAGACCACGTCCACAGGGCGGCCCAGCATCGGCTTGCCGGCTTCCACGCCCATGTATTCCAGGGACTTGCGGAAGCTGCTGTCGCCGCTGTCCGCGGGAACCGCGGCATCGATCGGGATGACCATGCCCGGGTTGGTGCCGAAGGTGATCATCGGTGCCAGCCGCGATACGTCGAGGCTCACCTCGCGATCGAAGTGGCAATCGGCGTCGGAGGGCAGGCCACGCCAGCGTTTCACGGCCTGGTCCCAGGCAGCGCCGGCGGGCGCCATGGGCCGGCCCTGCAGGTACTGGAAGGTGACGTCGTCAGGGGCGATCATGCCGGCGCGGGCGCCGGCCTCGATGCTCATGTTGCACACTGTCATGCGCGCGTCCATCGACAGCGCGGCTATGGCCTCGCCGCGGTACTCGATGACATGGCCGGTGCCACCGCCGACGCCAATCCTGCCGATGATGGCGAGGATGATGTCCTTGGCCGTGACGCCCGGGACCAGGCGGCCGCTGACGTTGATGGCCAGGGTCTTCGGCTTGCGCTGCAACAGGCATTGCGTGGCGAGGACGTGGCCCACCTCGGTGGTGCCGATGCCGAAGGCCAGTGCGCCGAAGGCGCCATGGGTGCTGGTATGGCTGTCACCGCAGACGATGGTCTTGCCGGGTTGGGTGATGCCGAGTTCCGGCCCGATGACGTGGACGATACCCCGCTGGTCGGAATCGAAATCGAGCAGGCGGATCCCTGCCTCGCGGCAGTTCTCGATCATCACGCGGATCTGTGCGGCTGCCGAGGATTCGGCGACGCGCTCCAGGTCCTTCAGGCTGCGCACCGGCACCGTCGGCGTCGAGTGGTCCAGCGTCGCCAGCGTCAGGTCCGGCCGCCGCACGGCGAGGCCGCGCGACTTCAGCACGTTGAATGCTTCCGGCGTGGTGACCTCGTGCGTCAGGTGCAGGTCGATGTAGAGCACCGCCGGTGCGTCGGCGGTTTCCGCCACGACCTGGTGGTCCTGCCAGACTTTCTCGAACAGGGAACGGGCGTTCATCACTTGCTCTCCACGGGTTCCAGCCAGCCCCACTGGTCGCTGGTCTTGCCATTGAACAGGCCGAAGAAGGATTCCTGCAGCCGCTGGGTGACCGGCCCGCGCCTGCCGGCACCGACGTTGATCCGGTCGACGGAACGCACCGGGGTGATCTCGGCGGCAGTGCCAGTCAGGAAAATTTCGTCGGCAATGTAGAGCATCTCCCGCGGTATGGGCCGTTCCTGCACCTCGATGCCAGCCTGGCGGGCCAGCACCATGACGCTGTCACGCGTGATGCCGGTGAGGATAGAGGCGGTGGAGGGCGGCGTGTACAGGACACCGTCCCGGACCAGGAAGATATTCTCGCCGGCACCTTCGCTCACGGTGCCGTCGCTGGAGAGCGCGATGCCCTCGGCGAAGCCGCGCTGCTTCGCTTCCAGGCTCACCAGCGTGCTCGACAGGTAGTTGCCTCCCGCCTTCGCCAGCGCCGGGATGGTGTTGGGGGCCACGCGCTGCCAGGACGAAACACAGACATCGACGCCCTGCTCGAGGGCATCGGCGCCGAGGTAGGCACCCCATTCCCAGGCGGCGACGGCCATGTCGATCGGCTGCCCAGGCGGCGGTGCGAGGCCCACCTCGCCGTAACCCCGGAAGACGATGGGCCGTATGTAGGCGCCGCGGGTGAGGCCATTGCGGACCACGACCTCCCTGCAGGCCGCATCGATCTGGGCCGCGGACCAGGGCACCTCGATGCGATGAATCGTCGCGGACTCGAGCAGGCGCCGCGTATGCGCCTGCAGGCGGAATACCATGGCACCGCGCGGGGTGGCATAGACGCGGATGCCCTCGAACACCGAGGAACCATAATGCAGGGCGTGGGTCATGACGTGGACCCGGGCCTCGGCCCAGGGCACCAGCTTGCCGTTGTGCCAGATCCACTCGCTCGTCTTGATGGGCATGTTGTCAGTCCTCGAAAAACGCCGGCAGCCGCTGTGGCTCGAGTGCCCGCACTCCGGCCCGGCCCGCGTACCGTTTGTCGGTCCGGAGCGACGCCGCGCCGAATCTGCGGTGGGATGATTTCCGGGTGAGCCAGCGCCCCGGTCACGGCCATGCCGGTGCCCGGGCAGCGGAATCCTGCGACATTATATTCCAGGGCTGCGCCCGGCAGTTCCGCAACATTGCTGGTAGGCAGAATCACCGCTGGCAGGAACCGTGCGGCCGGGGGAGAATCGGGCGCGCGCCGGATCCGCGCCAGCGGCGGGGGTACGATGACCAGCCATTGATGCGCTATCCTTGTGGTGATTTGCCAGTGGCTTGTGGCAACATACGCGCCCCGGCGGCAGCAACCGCCAGCGCAAGTCTGAACAGTTTGACCAGTCCAGGTTGATATGGCCGTCGCAGTCAGTACACCCATGCTCTCCCGGCGCGCGCTGGTGTTCGTCGGCATCGTGGCGCTGCATGTAGGCTTCGTCTACGTCCTCAACGCAGGCCTCGCCCACCAGGCCGTGGAGATGATCTACGGTCCGATCGAGACCAAGATGATCGAGGAGGTCAAGGAGGAGCAGGACAAGCCACCACCGCCGCCGCCGAAGATCGAAACGACGCCGCCACCGTTCGTGCCGCCGCCCGATATCTCGATTGACCTTCCGGTCGAGACTACCGCCACGACAGCCATCACCGCGACGACCCAGAAGCCCGTGGCCAAGCCGCCGCCTCCGGTGGCCGTCGTACGCGTGCCGCCGAAACAGAACCCGCGCCGGCCGCCGAGCCTGCCGGACTACCCGCCGCAGGCCAAGCGCCTCGGCCTGGAGGGCTCCACCGTCCTGCGGCTCTACATCCTCGAGGACGGCAGCGTCGGCGACGCGCAGATCGCCCAGAGCAGCGGCCACGAGCAGCTGGATGAAGCGGCACTGAGGCACGCCAAGCGCGCATGGAAGTTCATCCCTGGCACCGAAGGCGGCAAGCCGGTGCCCATGTGGTTCGACTTCCGCGTGGTCTGGAAGATCGTGAACGAACGCTAGGGGAAGTATGGGCCGCGTCGCTACCGGTCACGGGGCGGCGCAGCTTGAGACAGACAGTATTGGTTTGAGCTACGTACTGAGGGGAAGACGCAATCATGGTTGAACTAGCAGCTCTCGCTCTGAGCATCGCGCTCGCGGCCCAGCAGCCGACGACCGATCCCGCTTCAGCAGCACCGGCCACCGCCGAAACGGCGACCCTGCCCACGGCTGACGCGACTGCGCCGGCACCGGCCGAGATGGCTCCCGCAGAGTCCGCGCCGGCAGCGGCCCAGGACGTCGGCCAGGTGGCCACCGAGGAAAAGGCCAATCCCTACGGCCTGAGCCAGCTCTGGGCGCAGGGCGACTTTGTCGCCCGCGGCACCCTGGTGATCCTGGTCGTGATGTCGTTCGCTTCATGGTTCATCATCCTGACCAAGCTCTGGGACCAGGCGCGCCTGCGCCGCCAGTTCAACCAGACGGACAAGGGATTCTGGGCTGGCAAGTCCCTGCAGGACGGCATCGCCACCCTGACTGACCCGGACAATGCCTTCCGGCTCATTGCGGAGCAGGGCGTCAAGGCAGCCCGGCACCACGAGGGGCGACTGACAGACCAGATTCCGCTGCATGAGTGGATCACCGCCTCGCTGCAGCGTGCCGTCGACAAGGTCACCAATGACATGCAGAGCGGCCTGTCGTTCCTGGCGACTGCCGGTTCGACCGCACCGTTCATCGGGCTGTTCGGTACGGTGTGGGGCATCTACCATGCGCTGATCGCCATCGGCATCGCCGGCCAGGCCAGCATCGACAAGGTGGCCGGCCCCGTGGGTGAGGCGCTGATCATGACCGCCCTCGGCCTCGCGGTCGCGGTGCCTGCGGTGCTCGGTTACAACTGGCTCCTGCGTCGCAACAAGGCCCTGCTGGAAGAAGTGCGCTACTTCGCGACTGAAGTGCAGCAGTACCTGGTGAGCGGCGCCCGCATGGACGCACCGGGCCAGCGGAGCAAGTAACGTGGGCATGTCGGTCCCCGGCGAGGGCGGTGGCGACGACAAGGCGATGTCCGACATCAACGTGGTGCCCCTCGTGGACATCATGCTGGTGCTGCTGATCATCTTCCTGATCACCATCCCGGTGATCACGCAGACGGTCCCGGTCGAGCTGCCCAAGGTTGCCAACCAGCCGACGAAGACCAAGCCGGAAAACGTCACCGTGGCCGTCAATGCCACGGGTGACGTGTTCTGGAACCAGTCGCGGGTCCCGGATGACCAGGCACTGCTGGAACTCGTCAAATCGGTCGCGGTGCAGGATCCCCAGCCGGAAATCCATATCCGCGGGGATGGCCGCGCCAAGTTCGAGTCGGTGGGCCGCGTCATCTACCTGATCCAGCGCGGCGGCGTCGTCAAGGTGGGTTTCATCACCGAGCCTGACCGCGGCCTGCGCTAGCCCGGCAGCCGGGCACCCCTGAGGGAGAGAACGACATGGGAATAAACGTTGGCGGCGGGGGCCGCGACGACGACCCGATGCTGGACATCAACATGACGCCGCTGATCGACGTCATGCTGGTGCTTCTCATCATGTTCATCGTCACCATTCCGATCATGACCCACGCCGTGAAGCTCGACATGCCGCGCCCGAACCCGAATGCGGTGACGCCTCCGGTGCCGCCGGAGGTGATCGAGCTGGAGATCGACTACGACGGTACGATCCTCTGGAACCAGACCGTGGTTCCCAGCCTTGGCACCCTGGAGCAGTACTTCAGCCAGGAAGCAGTGAAGGAACCCCAGCCGGAGCTGCACATCCGCGCCAACAAGCGTGCCAAGTACGACACCGTTGCCAAGGTCCTGGCTCTCGCGCAGCGCCAGGGCGTGAACAAGATCGGTTTTGTCGGCATGGAGCAGTTTGCTGAGTAGCAGCAAGACTTTGCCTGCAACCACGGGCCCGCGATTGCTGTCCAAGCCATCAACGCCAACGCCAGAGAGAGCCACGATCATGCGAGCAAACGCCTCATTCCGCGCCATCGGCGCCATGCTGGTCATCCTGGCCAGCTTGCTGACTGCCGGCCAGTCGATGGCCGAAGACAAGATCAGCGCCAAGGTTGCCAAGCCCATGAAGGCAGCCCAGGAAGCCATCCAGAAGAAGCAATGGGACCAGGCGCTGGCCAAGGTGGCCGAGGCGGATGCGGTCAGCGGCAAGACCCCGTTCGACCAGTTCCAGATCAACGAATTCAAGGCCTATGTCTTCCTGCAGCAGCGCAAGTACGCCGAGGTCGCCAGCCTGTATGAAACCAACCTGGCCTCAGGCAGGCAGCCGCCGGAGCAGGTCAACGACCGGCTGAAGACCCTGGTCCAGCTCTACACGGCGACCAAGAACTACAAGAAGGTCATGGAGTTCGGCGACCGCTGGATCAAGGCCGGCGGGCAGGACATCGACACCCGCGTGCTCGTGGCGCAGGCACACTACCTGCAGAAGGACTACAAAGAGGCGGTTGCGATCATGCAGGCCGCGATCAAGAGCGCCGAGCAGGCCGGCAAGACCGTCGACGAGAACTGGCTGCAGCTGGTGCGCAGCGCGCAGACGAACATGGGTGACCAGGACGGCGCTGCGAAGACCATGGAAAAGCTGGTGCAGCTGTATCCGAAGCCGGAGTACTGGAATTTCCTGATCGGCACGCGTCTCAACGCGAAGGCTTCCGACCGCATCACGCTCAATACACTGCGCCTGGCGCAACAGGTGGGCACCCTGAACTCGGCTGACCAGTACCTGGAAATGGCCGAGCTGCTGCTGGAGGCCGGACTGCCGGGCGAGGCGAAGAGCGCGCTGGAGGCGGGATATTCCGCCAAGGTGGTCGATCCGGCGGACAAGGCGGCGTCGGACCGCTACAAGCGCCGCTTCGACGATGCAAAGGCCGCGGCAGCCAAGGACCTGCAGTCGCTGCCACAGTTCGAGAAGGACGCCCAGAAGGGAACCAACGGCCAGGCCGACGTGGCCCTCGGCATGGCTTATTCCAGCTTTGGCCAATATGAGAAGGCTGCTGCGGCCCTCAGCCGTGGCCTGGCCAAGGGGGGCGTTCGCGACCCCGACCAGGCGCAGATCATGCTCGGCATCGCCGATCTGAAGCTGGGCAAGAAGGCGGATGCGGCCAAGGCCTTCGGCCAGGTGACTGCCGATCCGCAGATGGCGGACCTGGCGCGCCTGTGGACCATCGTGGCCCGCAGTAGCACTGGTTGAGTACGTCGCACTGGCCAGCGGTCTGGCGGCGACTCGCCACCTTCCGTTTTTCCATACATCCGCCGCCCGTCAGGGCGGCGGTGCTTTTCCGGATCTGACATGTAGCACGATGCGCCTGCCGGCGGCCGGCGCCATGCCACGAGGTGCCAGCCCGTGCCGAAGGTGATCTACGTCGACAGCGAAGGCCAGCGCCGCGAGGTGGAGGTCCCCGTCGGTTCCACCGTGATGGAGGGTGCCATAGACAATGACGTTTCCGGCATCGTTGCCGAATGTGGTGGTGCCTGTGCCTGCGCGACCTGCCACGCCTATGTGGCCGACGACTGGCTGGCAAAGCTGCCCCCGCCAAGCGACATGGAAGATACCATGCTGGAATCCGCCAGGGAGCGGCGGCCCAACAGCCGCCTGACCTGCCAGATCGAACTCACCGACGCGCTCGACGGCCTCGAGGTGCAGGTGGCTGACAACGAGAGCTGAGCACGGTGAGTACGGGTAGCGGCTGCCTGATATCGCTCAGGGCAAGGTGACGAGCTCAATGATCTCGCCACCAGGTCCGGCCAGGGCCGTGGTGGCGCCCGGCTGCTGGCGGGCAAAAGTTACGACCGCGATGCCGGGTGGCAGCTGGCCTGACCCGACGGCTGGCGCCCGGGCCGCAGCGGGCATCTGGTCGGCTTCGATATAGCAACGCGCCCGTAGTGGCAGGGCGGCGATCGGGTAGCGTTCCTCGGCCGACAGGCCGAAGACCTCCGACATCACCTTCACCCGGGATTCCATCCGCTGCGGGGCGCTGACGCCAAAGCGGCTCCCGTAGAAGTCGAGCAGGCCATCGAGCGACGGGCCGCCGACGATGACGATGAACACCTTGTCCGTCCTGCAGCGCGCGGGTGGCGCCGGCAAGGCCGGCAGCTCACGCTTGAACTGCGTCAGGTAAAGGATCTCGCCGGCCGGGCCGCGGATCTGCATGGCCCGGATGGCGTCGCTGAACGACAGGTCCTGCGGGGGGCCGAGGATCTCGAAGCTTCCTCCGGCCAGTTCTGCCGCCAGCGCGTCCACGTCCTGGACGATCAGTTCGGCGGCATTCCAGCCGTACGCGGAAAAGGCCCGATAGGGCTGCGCTGGCGCCGGCACCTCGACGAACCGGAACTCGAAGTCCTCGGCGGCCTCGGGGACCAGGCTGACGAAGCGTGCGCCACTGGCCGCTGGCCGTTGCCAGGTTTCAGCCTGCAAGGCGCTGATCCTGCCACGCTGGCGGACACGATAGCCGAGGTGGCGTACGTATGCCGCCTCGCTGGCCGCGAGATGCGGCGTACTGATGGTGACGCCGGTTATCGGCCCGATGCCCGGCCCGGCAGCCGCCTGCTCATTCACTCAGATGATTCCGGCGCTATGGAGATCAGCCATGCGCGCGTCGGAATAACCGAGGAGCCCGCCATACACCTCGCGGTTGTGCTCACCCAGTTCCGGGGCCGGGCTGCGCACGGTACCCGGCGTGGCGCTGAGCTTCGGGGCCACGTTCTGCATCTTGAGCTGGCCGAAGCGGGGATGGGCCACGCTGATGATCGCCTGGCGCGCCTGGAAGTGGGCATCGGCCAGCATTTCGGGTGTGCGGTAGATCTTGCCCGACGGAATGCCGAACTCCTCCATCAACGCCTCGAGGCGCTCGGCGGTGATGGTCCGCGTCCAGGCACCGATCAGGTCATCGAGTTCCTTCTGGTTGGCACCGCGCGACGAGTGGCTGGCGTAGCGGGGATCGGTCGCCAGCTCCGGCCGGCCCATGGCCTCCGCCAGGCGCTTGAAAACCGTGTCCTGATTGGCGGCGATGAGGATGAACTGGCTGTCGCTGGTGGGATAGACGTTGGATGGCGCCACGTTCGGCAGGATCGCCCCAGTGCGCTCGCGGATGTAGCCGGCCTTGTCGTATTCGGTGACCAGCGATTCCATCATGTTGAGCACGGCCTCGTAGATGGCCGAGTCCACCACCTGCCCCTGGCCCGTCTTCTCGCGGTGGTGCAGGGCCGCCAGCGCGCCGATGCATGCAAAGGTTGCCGCCAGCGAATCGCCGATGCTGATGCCCATGCGGCTCGGTGGCGTGGAGGGGTCGCCGCAGACGTAGCGCAGCCCTCCCATGGCCTCGCCAACCGCACCGAAACCAGCGCGCTTGGCATAAGGACCAGTCTGCCCGAAACCGGACACCCTGACCATGATCAGTCCGGGCTGGGTCTGGCGCAGCTGCTCGTAGCCGAGTCCCCATTTCTCCATGGTGCCGGGCCGGAAATTCTCCAGCAGGAAATCCGCCTTGCCGATGAGGGAGCGGGCAATGGCCTGACCCTCGGCTTCGCGCAGGTTCAGGGTGACGGACTTCTTGTTGCGTGCGACTACCGGCCACCACAGCGACATGCCATGGGATTTTTCGCGGCCCCAGTCGCGCATCGGATCGCCCTGGCCTGGCGGCTCGATCTTGATGACCTCGGCACCGAAGTCGCCGAGCAACTGACCGCAGAATGGTCCCGCCAGCAAAGTGCCCATTTCAATGACGCGCACTCCGGCCAGTGGGCCTGGCGTCTTCCCGGTTTCCGTGCTCATTTCCAATCCCTTCCAGACAGTGTGCGCCTGCGCCGGGGGAGCCGGCGGCGCGGGGTCGATGCAGACGCCTGGCCGCCATCCAGCTTCCCGTGGCGGCACAGCGCCTGGGCGTCGCGAAAGCTGCTTGCGGCCTGGCGTGAATTCGCCGGGCGTTCATGCGTCCGGCTGGTGCCGGCCGCGGGTTGTATCGCCCAATGCCTTGTATAACAATACCTCATTTTAGATGGCCTGCAAGGCAGCCATGAAGCAGCCGCAACGACGCGTTTCCATCATTGAGGTCGGCCCGCGGGACGGCCTGCAGAGCGAACCGGAAATCCTCAGCACCGAGGCAAAGATCGAGTTCATCCGGCGCGCGATCGATGCCGGCGTCCGCGCACTCGAGGTGACCAGCTTCGTACATCCGAAGCGCGTGCCGCAGATGGCTGATGCCGAGGCCGTCATCAAGGCGTTGCCGCAGCGGAGCGACGTCCGCTACATCGGCCTGGTCCTCAACCAGAAGGGTTTCGAGCGCGCACGTGATGCCGGCCTGGGTGAAATCGGCATGGCGGTGGTCGCCAGCGACACCTACAACCAGCGCAACCAGGGCGTGCCAACCAGCGAATCGGTGAAGGCCTGGCTGGCGATCGCGCGTGCGGCGAAAGCCGCCGGCATGCGGGCCAACGTGATGATTTCCTCTGCCTTCGGCTGCCCCTTCGAGGGCGACGTGCCGCTGCAGCGGGTCCTCGACCTCGTCGACCAGGTGCTGCCGGGTGAGCCGGTGGAACTCGGCATCGCCGACAGCATCGGCGTTGGTGTGCCAACCCAGGTCACGGAAATGCTCCAGGCTATCCGTGAACGTGCCCCGGGCATGCCCATCCGCTGCCATTTTCACAACACCAGGAATACCGGCCTCGCCAACGCCCAGGCAGCCCTGGATGCCGGCGTGGCCTCGCTGGACGCCAGCATCGGCGGTATCGGCGGTTGCCCCTTTGCGCCGGCGGCGACTGGTAACATCCCCACCGATGACCTGCTCTACATGCTGGATCGCTCCGGTGTGCAGACAGGTATCTCGCTGGAGCGGGTGATCGAAACCAGCAAGTGGCTGCAGGAGCAGCTGGGGCGCAGTACCCCGGCCATGCTGCCGAAAGCCGGCATTTTTCCGAAAGTAACAGAGCAGTATCGGGCAGCGGGCTGACCGGTCCCTGCACGCCTTGCATCCGGGATCCTGACAACACCAGATCGAACCCAGTGAGCCCGGAACTTTTCTCCCGCGAGCAGCGGCCGACGCGAGCGGCCCTGCGCGGTTGTTTGGCATAACGAAGTAGCACGAAAGCGTCGAGGTGAGCGTATGAGCTACCATCTTGGGGTTGACGTCGGCGGAACCTTCACCGACCTGATCCTCGTCAATGAAAAGACCGGGGATTTCCATTCGGCGAAGGTCCCCAGCACCCCCCATGATTCCTCCATCGGCGTGCTCAATGGCATCGAGCGCGTCTGCCAGATCGCCGGCATCGATCCGAACGAGATCACGCATGTGATGCACGGCACCACGGTTGCCACCAATACCATCCTCACGCACACCGGCGCCAAGGTGGGCCTGGTAACGACCAGGGGCTACAAGCAGGTGCTGCAGATCGCACGCTCCTTCGTTCCGGGCGGCCTCGGCGGCTGGGTCATCTACAACAAGCCCCCACCGCTGGCCCCGCTGGCCCTCACCATCGAGGCCGAGGAGCGCATCGGCGCCCGGGGCGAAGTGGTGACGCGACTGGACAAGACGAAGCTCGCACGTGACCTCAAGGCGCTCGGCAAAAAGGGCATCGAGTCCCTGACGGTCTCGCTGATCAATTCCTTCGCCAATCCGGCACACGAGCAGGAAATCGCCAGGATCGCGGCCAAGGTGCTACCCGGCGTTCCGGTGTCCCTGTCATCGGAGGTGGTCCCGGAGATGCAGGAGTACGAGCGTACGGTCACGACGGTCGCCAACGCCTACGTCGGTCCCAAGGTGGCCCGCTACGTGCGCAACCTGCATCGCGAACTGAAGAAGAAGATGAAGAACGTGCAGCTTCACGTGCTGCGTTCCGACGGCGGCCTGGCATCGGCCAAGGCCGCCGAGGCCTATCCGGTCAACATGCTGATGAGCGGCCCCGCCGGCGGTGTCACTGGCGCCATCTGGGTCGGCAATCAGGCGGGCTTCAAGGACATCCTGACCTTCGACATGGGCGGGACGTCGACCGACGTCGCGCTCATCCAGGACGGCAAGGCGCAGCTGCGCCGTGAAACCAGCGTCCACGAGGTCACCGTGCGGGCCTCATCAGTGGACGTGCGCACTGTTGGTGCCGGCGGCGGTTCCATCGCTTACGTGCCGGAAATCACCGGGGCGCTGCGCGTCGGCCCGCAGAGCGCGGGCGCGGCCCCGGGGCCGGCCGCCTACAACAAGGGCGGTGTCGAACCCACCGTCACCGACGCCAACGTGGTGCTGGGTTACCTGCCGAGCGGCGAAGTTCGCCTCGGCGGCGACATGGTGATCCGCCGCGACCTCGCTGAGGCGGCCGTGGCCAAGGTAGCCAAGGCCCTCAAGCTCCCGGTGAAGCAGGCGGCTGCCGGCATCATCGATATCGTCAACGAAAACATGTACGGCGCGCTGCGCCTGGTCTCGGTGGAGAAGGGCTACGACCCGCGCGACTTCGCGCTGATGGGTTTCGGCGGTGCCGGCCCGTTGCACGCCAACGCGCTGGGCAAGCTGTCTAGCGCCTGGCCGGTCATCATCCCGCAGGGCCCGGGTGTCCTCTGTGCCCTTGGCGATGCCACCACCAGCGTGCGCGACGAGGCGTCGCGCACCTTCATCCGCGGCTTCAGCCAGACCAGTGGCAAGGAGATCAGCAAGATCTTCCGGCAACTGGCCGCCAATGCCGCCAGGGCGCTGGACCAGGAGGGCATCCCGCGTGCGGAGCAGACCCAGACCTACCAGGTGGATATCCGCTACCACGGCCAGGGCCTGCTGCTGACGGTGGACTTCGATATAGCCGAACTCGAGCAGCGCGGCCTGGACGTGGTCGGTGAACGCTTCGACGAGATGCACCGGCATCTGTTCACCTTCGCGCTGCCCGAGGAAAAGGAAATCGTCAACCTTCGTGCTGTCGCCCAGGGCAAGACAACGGCCGTCCGGGCCATGCGCCTCGAGAAGGGAGGCAGTGATGCCTCGGCTGCCGAACTGGGCGACCACATGATGTTCGTCGAAGGCAGGGACCAGAAGGGCAAGCTTTACGACCGCAGCAGGCTCAAGGCGGGCAACGTCGTCAGGGGCCCGGCCGTCATCCTGCAGATGGACACGACGACGCTGATTCTTCCCGGCCACATCGGCCGGGTCGACGAATTCAGCAACATTCTGATCACCCCGGAATAACCGCGGGACACCAGGGAGCAAAGACAAATGCCAGCCAAGATTGTCGAAACCAAGCCCAGGGCGTTCAAGCGGGTGCCCGTGGACCCGATCACCCTGGACATCATCGAAAACGCAATGCTGAACGCACGCTACGAGATGGACGCGGTGCTGTTCCGCACCGCCATGTCGCCGGGCATCCGTGAGCAGCACGACGAGTTCCCGATGATCGCCAACGTCGACGGCAAGATGGTCGTCGGCCAGTTCGGCAGCTTCATCTACGGCTTCAAGGAGGCCTATCACGGGACCATCGAGGAAGGGGACATGTTCCTCACCACCGACCCCTATTCCTGCAAGGGTGCGGTGAGCCACATCAACGACTGGCTGCTGCTGCGGCCGATCTTCAAGGATGGCAGGCTGGTGGCCTACGCCGCCATGTTCGGCCACATGACCGACGTCGGCGGCAAGGTCCCGGGCAGCCTGCCGACCGACGCCCGGCAGATCTTCGAGGAGGGCATCCGTATCCCGCCAACGAAGATTTTCCGCAAGGACGTGCTGCAGGAAGACATCCTCAACCTCATCCTGCACAACTGCCGGCTACCGCACTGGAATCGCAGCGATTTCAACGCCATCGTCGCCGCCATCCGCACTGCCGAGAAGCGCGTCATCGAAATGGCCAACCGCTTCGGCGATGACGTCTACTACTCGGCGCTGGAAGACCTGCTGGACCGCAACCGGCGCGCCATGGCCCACCTCATCAAGACCACAGTCCCCACCCACAAGCAGTACTTCGAGGATTACATCTGCGATGACGGCATGGGCATGGGGCCCTACAAGCTCCGTTGCGCCATGTGGCGCGAGGGCGAGAAGGTCAAGTTCGACTTCACGGGTACCGACCCGCAGTCCATCAGTTCCGTGAACTTCTACCTCAACGAGGAGATGTTCAAGATGTTCTGTGGCGTGTACATGATCATGGTGTTCGACCCGAAGATCATGTTCAACGACGGCTTCTATGACCTGATGGACGTGCATATCCCGGAAGGCACGCTGCTCAAGCCGCGGGAGCCTGCCGCATTGTCCTGCCGTACCCATGCCCTGGGCCGGTTGTTCGACGTGCTGGGTGGCCTCCTGGGTCAGGGCAACCCGGCATTCCTGAATGCCGCCGGTTTCTCCGACAGCCCGCATTTCATGTATTCCGGGCATGACCGGAACGGCAAGTGGTTCCAGCTCTTCCAGATCGGCTTCGGCGGCGTGCCGGGTCGGCCTTTCGGTGATGGCCCGGATGGCCACTCCATGTGGCCGAGTTTCACCAACGTGCCGAACGAGTTCGTTGAGAGCTACTTCCCGTTGCGCATCGAGACCTACGAGACGATTGCCGACAGCGGCGGCGCCGGCAAGCATCGCGGAGGCAATGCCCTGCGGGTGACATACCGCTTCCTCGAGGACGGCGAGATCTCCATCCACGACGACCGCTGGCTGACCTATCCCTGGGGTGTCAACGGTGGTACGCCGGGCAAGCGCAGCCGCAAGGAGCTGCGGCGCAAGAACGGCAGCAGGGAGATCATCCCGTCGAAGTGCGATCGCATTCCGGTACAGGAAGGTGACCTGCTGTATTTCGACACCTGGGGTGGAGGCGGCTGGGGTGATCCCTACCAGCGCGATCCTGCCGCCGTGGTCTTCGATGTCGAGGCTGGCCTGGTGACGGCCGCTGGGGCTCGGGCCAACTATGGCGTGGTCCTCAGAAAGGATGGCAGCCTGGACGAGAAGGCGACCGCCGCGCTGCGCAGCAGGCTGGCCAAGAAGCGCGGCAAGACGCAGATCTTCAATTTCGGCGGCACCATCCCGGAACTGAAGAAGCGCTGCAAGGCCGAGACCGGCCTGCCGCCGCCGCTGCAGCCGAAGGCGCCGCGCTTCCTCGTCGCGGACAAGAAGGTGGCGCAGAAGCCGGCCGCCAAGGGCAAGCGGACCAGGGCGGCCTGAAGAACGCCAGGACGCACCGGCCAGCCGGGCCTCGGCGAGAGGCCCGGCCGGCGAGCCGCTTCCAGGCCCTTCGTTCTACTGGGTCGCGACGATGGGCGGCTGGCCGGCCGCAGCCCGCGCGTCCTGCTCGGCCTGCAGCATGAATTCCGCCCCGATCTTCAGGGCAGTGCTGCGCAGGCGAGGCACGAAACGCTGGATGCCCTCGGCCTCCGCGACCGCGGTGCAGGCAAAACGGACTGTCAGCGCCGCCAGCAGGCGGTCTCCCGCCATCACGGGTACCGACAGGCTGATCTCGTCTGACACGCGGCGCGCGCGCCGGTTCGTGGCGAAGCCGCGCCGCCGTACTTCCGCCAGAGCTTCATGGACCTTCTTGCGGTTGCGTGCCGGCTTGTCTTCCTCGTGCCGCGACTTTGCCAGGATGTCCAGGATCGCGTTGCGCTGCTCCTCCGGGCAGAATGCCAGGTACGCCATGCCGGAGGCCGAGGCGAGGATCGGCACGCGGAACCCCGGGCCACGCTTTTCGATCGCCAGCGGGCTGCGATGGTCGGTCGTCTGGCGCATCAGCATACTGGTGCCTGAGAGGGTGGCGACCGCGATTGGCCAGACGAACTCGTTGCACAGGTCGTAGATGTAGGGCCGCGCGATTTGCGTCACCCATGCCTCGTCGTCGAAACCGTCGCTGAGGCCCCGAACCATGATGGTCAGGCGGTAACGCTCGTCGCTGGCGGCACGATAGGCGTAGCCGGCGGTACAGAGTGTCTCCAGGATGCGGTAGGTGGTGGTGCGCGGCAGGTCGATGGCAGCTGCTACTTCGGAAACCGTGGCGCCATTCTGCAGGTTGAGCACCTGCAGGACTTCGAGGCCCCGTTGCAGGGCGCGGATCGGTCGGGTAGAGGTCATTGTGTTGGTATCGAAATCAATCCGACAGGTGGACAGACAATTATAGGGGCCTCGCCTGGCATTACCAGCAGTGCAGGCTGTCCTGTCAGCGGATTTCCCGACAACAGGGCATCGGCCATGGCTGGCAGGATTTCGTGAAACAAGGTTATGAGGTGTATGCAATAATATGAAATACAAAGGATTAGGCCGCTGCAATCTGCAGGTGTCCGAGCTTTGCCTGGGGACCATGACCTTTGGCGAGGAAATGGGCATAGGAGCGGCGGAACCCGAGTGCCGCGCGGTCTTCGATGGCTTCCTTGCTGCCGGCGGCAATTTCATCGACACGGCCAACATCTATAACCGCGGGACCAGCGAACGCATGCTCGGCGGGTTCATCGCCACCGAGCGCGACCGGCTGGTGATCGCCTCGAAGTACAGCCTCAACACGCGTGGCGACGATCCGAACGCCGGGGGCAACCACCGCAAGAACCTGGTGCAGGCGCTGGAAGGCAGCCTGCGCAGACTGGGCACCGCCTACCTGGACCTGTTCTGGGTGCATGGCTGGGATGCCAGCACCAGGCTCGACGAGCTCATGCGGGCGCTGGACGATCAGGTCCGTGCCGGCAAGGTGTTGCACATCGGCGCTTCCAATACACCTGCCTGGGTGATCGCAAGTGCCAACACCCTTGCGGCTGAGCGCGGCTGGACGCCGTTCACGGCGATGCAGCTGCATTACAACCTGGTCGAGCGCAGCATCGAGCGTGATTTCTTCGCCCTGGCGGCCGCCCAGGACATGGCCATCACGCCCTGGAGTCCGCTGGCAGGGGGGTTGCTTACCGGCAAGTTCGATGCAGCGGCCCCGGCCGGCGAGCGCGAGGGTGCGCGCCTGGCCCAGGGACCGCGGGCTGCACGCAGCATGACCGACCGCAACCGCGCCCTGGCCGAGGCTTTGTCCGCGCTGGCGCGCGAAACCGGTTGTCGCCCGGCGCAGCTGGCGCTGGCCTGGCTCTGCCAGCGCAGCCCCGTGACGGTGGTGCCGATCATCGGTGCCCGCAATCGCCGGCAGCTCGACGAAAACCTCGGCAGCCTGCGGCTGCAGCTCACGGCTGAACAGCTGGCATGCATCGATGGGCTATCGGCACCGGCGCCGGAATACCCGCATTCCCTGCTGGAAAGCGAATTCTTCCAGCGCATGATGCATGGCGAAGTCGTGGATCGCATGCAGCGCCGGACCCTGCCGGGCGGAAGCGGCGCGTGACCGCCCTCAGAACATGACGGTCGTGGCCTTGGTCTTCAGGTAGGGATCGAGTCCCTCACGGCCGAATTCGCGGCCCCAGCCCGACTGGCGGTTGCCGCCGAAGGGAATCGCCGGGTCCACCGCCGCATGGCAGTTGATGCTGACCTGGCCGGAATCGATGAGATTGACCATCCGGTGGGCAACCGAGATGTCGCGGGTCCAGACGCTGCCGGATAGGCCGTAGATCGTCTTGTTGGCTTCCGCAGCGACCGCCTTGAGGTCGCTGTCGCTGAAGGACTGCACGCAGAGTACGGGGCCGAAAATCTCCTCGCGGGCAATCTTCATGTCCATGCTGGTGCGCGCAAAGACCGTGGGCCGCACGAAGAAGCCCTTGCCCGCCGGGGCATCGCCACCGCAGACCAGTTCGGCACCGGATTTGCGTCCATCGGCGATGTAGCCCATGACGCGCTGGCGCTGTTCGGCCGAGATCAGCGGCCCCAGGTCGGAATCCGGTGACAGGCCGGGACCGAGGCGGAAGGCCCCGGCAAGCTTCGAGATTCCCTCGACGACTGGCTCGAACACGTCGTCATGGACGAACAGCCGCGTGCTTGCCATGCAGTTCTGGCCCTGCAGGAAAAAGGCGCCGCGCGCGGCACCGGGTATCACCCGCGCCAGGTCGGCGTCCGGGAAGACGATGAAGGGCGACTTGCCACCGAGTTCCAGCGTGACCCGCTTGAGGTTGCCGGCCGCCGCCAGCAGGATTTTCCGGCCCACCTCGGTGGAGCCAGTGAAGGCAATTTTGTCGACGCCATCATGCGCAGCGAGCGCGGCGCCGGCATCGTGGCCGTAGCCGGGAACGATGTTGACGACGCCGTCGGGAATGCCGCTCTTGTTGATGATCTCGCCGAGCAGCAGCGCGGTCATGGGCGTGAGTTCCGCGGGCTTCAGCACCACCGTGCAGCCGGCCGCGAGTGCCGGGGCCAGCTTCAGCACCGCCATGATCAGCGGCGAGTTCCAGGGCACGATGGCGCCGACCACGCCGATCGGTTCGCGGCGTGTGTAGGTCAGCGACTCGCCATTGGGTACGTCGTGCGGCTGCACCGGAATGGTTTCGCCGAGGATCTTCGTGCACCAGCCGCCGTAGTAACGCAGGAAATCACAGCCGAACTTGGCGATGGAGTAGTGGGCGATGGGCCGGGGCATGCCGTTGTCCAGCACCTCGAGTTCGACCGCCAGGTCGAGGTGCGCCTCGAGTTCATCGGCCAGGCGGAACAGCAGGCGCGAGCGCTGGTGCGAACCGATGCGGGACCACTCGCCCTGGAAGGCGGCGCGGGCGGCAGCCACGGCACGGTCGATGTCCCGCGGCCCACCCCGGGCGACCGTGGCGATCCGCTCCTCCGTGGCGGGATCGAGCACCTCGAGGGTCGCGGGCTCGGCCGGATCGACCCACTGGCCACCGATGAACAGCTGGTGGCGGCGGCCGAGGAATTCGCGGGCGGCCGGTGACGGTGTGATGCTGCGGGGCGCGGCGCTCATGGCAGGTCCTTTGCGGGCGTCGGTGCGGAAAAGCTGGCCGGTGAGCATAATTGGGCGGTCATCGGCGAATCAAGGCGAACTCATGCCAGCCATCCTCGTGACCGGAGCCAGCCGCGGCCTGGGGCTGGAGTTCGCGCGGCAGTATGCCGCGGCTGGCTGGCGTGTCTGGGCCTGCAGCCGCGCCGAAGCACCCGACCTCGATGCCCTGGCCGCAGCGTGGCCGGCAGTGACGCTGGCGAGGCTCGACGTCACCCGGCACGGGATGATTGACCAGCTGGCAGCGGCACTCGATGGCGAGGCAATCGACGTGCTGCTGAACAACGCCGGCGTCATGGGCGGCAGTGATTTCGACGCGGGCGGAGCGGCGGAGCAGGCGTTCGGGCATTCCGATTTCGCCGCCTGGGAGCGGGCCTGGCGCACCAACGTGGTGGGTCCGATGAAGATGGCGGAAGCATTCGTCGAGCATGTCGCCCGCAGCGGCCAGCGCAGGATCATCACGCTCAGCAGCATGGTCGGCAGCAATACCCTCAATACGACGGGCGGGCTCTACGGTTATCGCTCCAGCAAGGCGGCAGTGACTGCGGTGATGAAATCGATGGCCATCGACCTGCTGCCCCGGGGGATCCTGGCGGCGGCGGTCCATCCCGGCTGGGTCCGCACCAGCATGGGTGGCGGCAAGGCACCGCTGGATGTCGCGGAAGCGGTCGCAGCCGTGCGCAGGGTCATCGCCGGGCTGACTGCGCAACAGGCGGGGCAGCTGCTCGCCTGGGATGGCACGATCCTGCCTTACTGACGATGCTGCTCGGGAATCCCGGCCGGCGACTGGCGCTGCGATGGTGGATCGCCATCCTGCTGTGCCTGATCACCACCATCAATTACCTGGACCGGCAGGCGCTGGCAGTCGCAGGGCCGGTGCTCATCGAACGCTTCCAGCTGAGCAACACCGAGTTTGGGCTGATCAACTCGGCTTTCCTGCTGGCCTACGCCCTCGGTCACCTGGCTGCCGGCCCATTGATCGACCGCGTCGGGACGCGCCGGGCGTTTTCCATCGCGGTGCTGGCCTGGAGCATCGTCGGCATGGCTCATGCGGCAGGGCGCGGCTTTCTGGGCTTCCTGGGCCTGCGGGCGCTGCTCGGCCTCACCGAGTCGGCGAACTTTCCGGCTGCCATCAAGGCCGTCGCCGAGTGGTTCCCGCGGGCCGAGCGCTCGCTCGCGGTGGGCATCGTCACCGTCGGTCCAGGACTCGGTGCGGTGCTTGCGCCGCCGCTGCTGGGTGGCCTGGTGGCCACAACCGGCTGGCAATCGGCATTCCTGGTGCCGGGAGCCATCGGCCTTCTCTGGTTGTGGATCTGGCAGCGCTGGTACCGACTGCCGGAGGAGCATCCGCGGCTGCAGCCGGAGGAGCGGGCGCTGATCCTGGCGCAGCGCGAGCAGGCCGGCGACCGCCCGGGCAGTGGCTCCTGGCGCGAACTTGCCGGGTACCTGCGCTATCGGGAGGTATGGGGCCTGGTGCTCAGCCGTTTCGCAAACGATGGCGGGTTCTATTTTTTCATCGCCTGGCTGCCGACCTACCTGGCGCAGGCCCGCGGTTTCGACATCCGCGAAATCGCGGCCTTCGCCTGGCTGCCATTCCTTGCGGCCGATGCCGGCAGCCTGGCCGGGGGCTGGGCCTGCCGCCAGCTGATGGCGGCCGGCATGTCGGTGGACCAGGCGCGCAAGCGGCTGATCTGGGCCGGCGCGCTGGTGGTGCCGCTGACGCTGCCGGCGGTCAGCGTCGATTCCGCGTCGCTGGCACTGGGCCTGATCGCCGTGGCGATGTTTGCCATCCAGTTCAAGGCAGCCAACCTGTTCGCACTGCCGATCGACCTGTTTGCCTCCACGCGTACCGGCAGCATCTGGGGCCTGTTCGGTGCCGTCGGCAGTCTTGGCGGCATGGCATTCGTGGCGCTGGCCGGCTGGACCAGCGAGCACCTGGCCTACGCGCCGGTGTTCTGGGCCGTCGGGGTCACGCAACTGCTCTCGGCGCTGTTCATCAGTTGGTTGATCCCGCGGATTCAGCGGCTCGACGCCTGCGCTGCGGCGCCGGAGCCGACAGGCAGCGCGGCCGGTTCTGGTACGATACCGGCCCTCGATTCACCGCGACGGGGAGAATGACCATGACGATCAAAGTCGGCGACCGCATGCCGGAGGGCAGCTTCGGCATCATGACTAAGGACGGCCCGGGCAGCCTGTCCACCGCGGACCTGTTCAAGGGCAAGACAGTCGTACTGTTTGCCGTGCCGGGCGCCTTCACGCCGACCTGCTCGATGAATCACCTGCCGGGCTACGTGAAGCATGCGGCGGAGATTCGGGCCAAGGGCGTGGACACCATCGCCTGCATGGCGGTTAACGACGCCTTCGTCATGGATGCCTGGGGACGCGACCGCCAGGTCGGCGACAAGGTACTGATGCTGGCCGATGGCAACGGCACCTACACCAGGGCGCTGGGGCTGGAACTCGATGTCACGGGACTCGGCCTCGGCATGCGCAGCCAGCGCTTCGCCATCGTCGTCAAGGATGGCATCGTTACGCAGCTGCACGTCGAAGCACCACGGGAATTCAAGGTCAGTGCCGCCGAGCACGTACTGAAGAACCTCTGAAGAGGCAGGGGCCGCCCACCGGTGGCGGCCCGCCCATCCCAGCGGAGAAGCCATGGAAGAGTCGCTCGTCCACACACTGCCCATCAGCTATGCGCTGGTGAAGTACCTTCACGTGCTGCTGTTCGTCTACTGGCTCGGTGCCGATGCCGGCGTGTTCTATTCCAGCACTTTCGTCGTCAACGAGAAGCTGACGAAGGAAGCACGGCTGACGGCCTTCAAGATTTTCGTCAACCTGGACATGCTGCCGCGCTACTGCCTGGCCCTGATGCTGACGGTGGGCGGCGTGCTGGCCGAATACGTCGGCTACCGGCATCCGCTCTGGCAGATGATCGGCATCGTGGCACTGGGTCCGATCTGGCTGTGGGTCGTGCACATGGTGCATGTGAAGGAGGGCACGCAGTTCGGCCAGGTGCTGGCCAGGGGCGACTACTACTTCCGCGGCGTCATGATCGTCGGCCTGGTCGCCTCCGTCGCCTACCACTGGTACACAGGACCGCTGCAGGCGTTTCCCTGGATCGCAGCCAAGCTGCTGATCTTCGCCTTCCTGATCTTCTGTGGCTTCATGATCCGCAAGAAGCTGCCGCCGTTCATCGAGGGCTTCCGCATGATGGCCGGCCAGGGCGTGACGCCAGCCAGCAACCAGAAAATGCTCGAGGGCCTGATGGCGTGCCGGCCCTATGTCTGGGCGATCTGGGTCGGTGTCGCACTGTCGGCATTCATCGGCGTCTGGAAGCCGGGCGCCGGCGGCTGAGCGGCCTCAGGGAGCGGGCTGGCCGCGGGTCATCCACCAGGCGCAGGCGCTCAGCGACGCCGAGGCGGCAATCATCCAGGCCACGGGTCCGAATGAACCGGTGTAGAGCTGGCCGGCGATGATGCTGAAGCTGCCGCTGACCACGAGGGCGAGGGAGCTCGACAGGCCCGAAGCGGTACCGGCAATGTCGGGCCGGTGGTTCACGGTGCCGGCGGTGGAGAGCGGCGTGGTGATACCCGCGCTCAGCATCAATCCGGCCAGCGGCAGCAGCAACCCGGGCAACGACACGCCCAGCGTCGTGGTGACCAGCGCGAGTGCCGTCCCGGCACCAGCCGCGCCGAGTGCCGCCCAGCGCAGCGCACGGGACACGCCCAGGACGGAGCTGAAGCGCGCACCCGCGGTGGCACCGGCAATGTAAACCAGGCCCATGCTGCTCCAGATCAGGCCGAATTGCTGCTGGCCCAGACCCAGGTGCTGCTCGAACACGATGGCGCCTACCGCGAGGAAGGCGAAGAAGCAGCCCTGGGTGAAGGCGTACATCAGCGTGTAGCCCATGAAGACCGGGGCGCATAGCAGTTCCCGGTAGTTGGTCAGCCAGCTGGCCGCGGAGCGGGTGACGGTGGCCCTGCCACTCCTGGTTTCAGGCAGGTGCATGCCGAGCGCGACCGTGACCACGAAGCCCAGCAGGGCGCTGGCGCCGAATACCGATGTCGGTCCCGCCCAGCTGCCCAGCAGGCCACCGATGGCCGGCCCGACCACCGGCGCGACACCCATGGCGGCGCCGATCCAGGCCAGAGCCTGCACGGCGCCGAGCGCATCATGCGTGTCGCGCACGATGGCCCGCGAGCCGACGGTGCCGACGCTGGCGCCGAGGGCCTGCAGGATGCGCATGAACACCAGCGCCGGAAAGCCGGGGCTGAACATGCAGCCGAGGCTTGCCACGGTAAACAGCCCGAAGCCCGCCAGCATCACCGGCCGGCGCCCGATGCGGTCCGACAGCGCGCCTGCCAGTGGCTGGCCGATGCCGAGGCCGAACAGGTAGGAGGCGATCAGGAACTGCGCCTCGCCAATGCCGATGCCGAAGGCAGTGGCCATGGCGGCGAGCGTCGGCACCACGACGATCATGCCGAAGGGCGAGAGCGAGCTCGCCAGGCTGAGCAGGATCAGCGAAGGCCGTGCTGCCGCGGCTGCGGCCAAGTCAGGCCAGCCGCTGCGCCAGAGCGGGAATGACTTCGAACAGGTCGCCCACCAGGCCGATGTCGGCGACCTGGAAGATGGCGGCCTCCGGGTCCTTGTTGACGGCAACGATCAGGCCGGCGTCCTTGATGCCCGTCAGGTGCTGGATCGCGCCGGAGATGCCAAAGGCCATGTAGAGTTCCGGCGCGATGATCTTGCCGGTCTGGCCAACCTGCATGTCGTTGGGCACGTAGCCGGCATCGACCGCCGCGCGGGAGGCGCCGACCGCGGCGCCGAGCTTTGCGGCAAGATCGTAGAGCAGGGCGAAGTTTGCCTCGCTGCCGACGCCGCGGCCACCGGAGATGACCACGCGGGCCGTCTGCAGGTCCGGGCGGTCGCCGGCACCACCCGCCTTCAGTTCCACGAAACGGGTATGCACCGGCAGCTCCGCCGGCACTTCCGCCGCTTCGATCGGCGCTGGCCCGCCCGGCCCCGTCGGCTTGAACGATGCGGCGCGCACCGTGGCCACCACCGGCGCGCCGTCCGCCACTTCCACCGTGATGATCGCGTTTCCCGCATAGACCGGTCGCTTGAAGCGGCGGGGGCCTTCGACGCTCATCAGGTCGCTCACCTGGCCGACACCCAGCAGGGCAGCGACCCGTGGCATGAGGTCCTTGCCAAAGGTGGTGGAGGGCCCGAGCACGTGACTGTACCCGGCCGCGAGTGCCGCCAGCTGCGGGGCGAACACCGCAGCCAGCGGGGCCGCGTTCTCTGCCCGCTGCAGGGTCCGGACACGCGCCACGCCCTGCAGCGCAGCCGCCTGCCCGGCAACCGCGCCACAGTCGCTGCCCAGCACCACGACGTCGGCTCCGGCGGCGTCGATCTGCAGCGCACAGCTGATGCATCGCGCCGTGCTCTGGTTGAGGCGGCCGCCCGAATGTTCCGCGACGACGAGTACCTTGGCCATCTTGATCCAGTCCTGTTTGCAGCTTCAGCGCGGCGCGCTCAGTTGAAAAAACCCTTCTCGCGAAGGCTGGCCACCAGGCCGTCGACATCGGTCACCATGGCGCCCTTCTGCCGCGGCTGCGGCGCTTCCCAGGCCACGGTCCGCAGCGACTCCGCTACCGCGACGCCCAGTGCCGCCAGCGTCAGGGTTTCCAGCGGCTTCTTCTTCGCCTTCATGATGTCGGGGAGCTTCACGTAGCGCGGTTCGTTGAGGCGCAGGTCCGTGGTCACCACTGCCGGCAGGTCGATGTCGATGACCTCCAGGCCGGCATCGACCTCGCGGGTAACCCTGGCGCTGTCGGCCGTGACTTCGAGCTTCGAGGCAAAGGTCGCCTGCGGCCGGCCCCAGAGGGCGGCCAGCATCTGGCCGGTCTGGTTGCAGTCGTCGTCGATGGCCTGCTTGCCGAGGAGCACCAGCCCCGGCTGCTCGCGTTCCACGAGTCTGAGGAAGGCGCGGGCCGCGGTCAGTGGATCCAGTTCCCCGGCATGCTCGACGAGGATGGCGCGATCGGCCCCCATGGCCAGTCCGGTGCGCAGCTGCTGCTGGCAGTCCGCCGGGCCGATGGTCACCGCCAGGACTTCCGTTGCCGCAGCGCGCTCGCGCAGGCGCAGCGCTTCCTCGAGGGCGATTTCGTCGAAGGGGTTGATGCTCATCTTCATCCCCTCGGTGACCACGCCGGAATTGTCCGGTTTCAGGCGCACGCGGACGTTGTAGTCAACGACCCGCTTGAGGCATACCATGATCTTCTGCAAGTTCGGGACTCCGCTGTGGGGCTGGCGGCGCCGGCCCTGGCCGCCGTCCGGCGGTCCACACTCCAGGGTCCAGGCGGGCGGCAAGGGCGGTATTTTCGTCTGCCCCGCGCAACGGTTACAAGCACCAGCATACGCGAGGAGCCTGCCATGGTCGGGGACACCACCGCTGCAATGCTGTTGTCGGCGGAGCAGCTGGCCATGCCCGCCGCCGACCGCGTCATCGTCGATTGCCGCTTCAACCTGGCCAGGCCCGAGGCCGGCGAGCAGGCCTGGCGTGCCGGGCACATACCGGGAGCCTGGTATGCACATCTCGATCGCGACCTTGCCGGGCCTGTCACGCCAGCCAGCGGCCGGCACCCGCTGCCGGCGCCTGCAGCCCTGACTGCACTGTTCTCGCGCTGGGGTATCGGCCGGGACACCCTCGTCGTCGCCTACGACGATGCCGGCGGCGCCATTGCCGCAAGGCTCTGGTGGTTGCTGCGCTGGATGGGGCACCGGAAGGCGGCGCTCCTCGATGGCGGCCTGGCGGCGTGGCTGGCAAAGGGCCTGGCGCTGTCGACCGCACCGCCGCTGGCCGGCCATGGCAGCTTTGCGGGAGCAGCGGGCCAGATGCCGACGCTGGAGGCCGCGGCCGTCGCCGCCGGGCTGCGCGACCGATCACTGGCACTGCTGGATGCCCGCGCGCCATCACGCTACCTCGGCCGCGACGAAACCCTCGATCCGGTGGCCGGACATGTCCCGGGTGCGCTGAATACGCCCTTTCAGGACAACCTGGCTGCGGACGGGCGCTTCCGCGATCCAGCCGCCCTGCGCGAGTCCCTCGAGGGGCCGGTACGGTCGGCGCCCGCCGTCGCCGCCATGTGCGGTTCCGGCGTAACCGCCTGCCATCTCATATTTGCACTGGAACGGGCAGGCCTCGGCACGGCCAGTCTCTATCCGGGTTCCTGGAGCGAGTGGATTCGGGATCCGGCGCGGCCCGTGAGCAGGACAGCGAATGGCGGGCTGGGCTGAGCTGCTGCGACCCACAAGGGCATTTGCGGCGCCGGCAACGGTACTGGTGGCGGCGCTGCTGGCCGGCTGTGCGGCCGTGGGGGACGGCGGCCAGCCGGCACGTCCCAGCGTCCGCGCCGGGGAGTTTGGCGAGGCCAGCTGTTTCCTGCGGCGCACGGTCATGGACTTCGAGGTCCTGGACGACCGCAACCTCATCGTATTCGCGCCCGGGCGCTCCGATCCGTACCATATGCAGGTCAGCCCGGCATCGTCCGGGCTGCGTCATGCAACTGTGCTGGCCTTCGAGGCCAGCAGCGCGCAAATCTGCGGCTACGCGGGCGACAGCCTGCTGGTGGAACAGCCGGGTGGCGGCCTCCAGCGCCTGTCGGTGATTGGCGTCTACCGGCTCGATGGACCGGCACTGGCGGGCCTCGAAGCGCGTTTCGGCAAGGCGGTGGCGCCGGTGCAGCCGGCGCCGCAACCCGCCGCTGGGGCGGAGATCGGGCGGGACCTGGGACACGAGCCGCAGCACTGACCTCAGGCATCATGGTACGAAGAAAAGGCAAGGAATCGAAACGATGAGCAGCATCCTGCAGCGTGACCACCGCTCCGTCCGGGGCACGATCCGCTACACCAGCAACAAGCCCGACCGGCTCGGGCAGGAGCGGGGGCGTGAGTACTTCATGATCGATACCCACAGTGACGGCAGCCGCAGCTGCACCGCCCATTGCGAGATCGATGACCGGCCGAGCGTCATGCGCGACATCACCTACAGCCTCGACGCCGACTGGTACCCGACTGATTGCTTCGTGCGCCTGGCGGTGAACGACCGATTCATGGGCACCGGCTGGTTCCGCTTCGGTGCCGATTTTGCCGAATGCGAGACCTTTACCGCCATCGAGGGTCGCGTGAGCCAGCGGATGGAGACCAGCGGCCGCCTGCGCAGCTTCCAGAACCATGCCATCCAGTGCGATGCCTGGCACCTGCGCCTGTATGATCGCAAGCGCCGCGGTGTGCAGATGGTGGAGGAGATTCTGCTTTCATCGCCAGACCATCGCGGCGCCACCGGCCCGTTGCTGTTCCGTGCCGGTCTGTGCATCGACTTCGTCGGCGAGGAAAGCCTCGAGGTGGCGGCGGGGCGCTTCGACGCCCTGCATTTCAGGTTCGTGTCGGCACCAGGCCTGCCGGTGGAGCATCCGCCCTATGACATCTGGTGCACGGCCGATGGCGACTATGTGTTCCTGAAGGGCGTCATCGGCGGCTACATGCAGACCTGCTACGAGCTGACCGAACTCGTGCACAGCAAGGACTGAGTGCAGGTGACACCATGACCAGCGAGTTCCGCATCAAGCCGAGTGATTCCCTCCAGGGTGTCCGCTACGAGATCCGTGGCCGCCTCGCCCGGCGCGCCCACGAGATGCAGCGGCGTGGCTACGAGATCATCGCGCTGAATATCGGCAATCCCGCGCCGTTCGGCTTCCGCACGCCGGAGACCATGCGCCTGGCCATGATCGAGAATCTGCAGGCCAGCGAGGGCTACTGCCACCAGCAGGGCATCTTCCCGGCACGCGAAGCGGTCGTCATGCAACAGCAGGCGCGGGGCGTGGCCGGCGTGACCGCCGACCATGTGTTCATGGGCAACGGCGTCAGCGAGCTGATCGACCTGACGCTGCGCGCGCTGCTCGATCCCGGTGACGAGGTGCTGGTACCCAGCCCGGACTACCCGCTGTGGACGGCGAGCGTCACGCTCAACCGCGGCCGCGCCGTTCACTATCCCTGCCCGCCGGACCAGGGCTTCCAGCCCGATCTCGAGGCCATGTCGCGCCTGGTGACGCCGCGCACCCGGGCACTGGTGCTGATCAATCCCAACAATCCGACCGGCGCGGTGTACTCGCGGGCGACACTCGAGGCCATTGCCCGGCTGGCCGAGAAGCACAAGCTGATCGTGTTCAGCGACGAGATCTATGACCAGATGACCTATGAGGATGCCGAGTTCATCCCCATGGCGACCATCGTCCGGGAAACGCTCTGCGCGACGTTCAGCGGCCTGTCGAAGATCTATCGGGCCTGCGGCTATCGCGTCGGCTGGGTGGCGTTCAGCGGCCCGACGGACATGGCGCAGACGTACCTCGAGGGCCTCGACCTGCTGGCGTCGCTGCGCCTGTGCAGCAACGTGCCGGGGCAGTGGGCCGTGCAGACCGCGCTCGGCGGCTTCCAGAGCATCCGCGAGCTGGTACGACCGGGCGGGCGCCTGTTCGAATCGCGCCAGGCGCTCATCGACGGCGTGGCCGCGAGCCGCTACCTGACCATGGTGAAGCCGGCGGGCGCCATGTACGCTTTCATCGGTGTCGACCGGCGGGCGATCCCGCACTTCGACGACCAGGAGTTCGCGCTGGAGCTGCTGGAGCAGAAGCATGTGCTGGTGGCGCCAGGCACCAGCTTCAATACACCGTACAACAACCACTTCAGGGTGACGAACCTGCCGGATGCCGCGACCCTCGCCGAGGTGTTCCGGCGTATGGAGGAAGTGCTGGATGGATTTGCCGCCAGACGCCCGGTCGCGGTGGTGAAGACCAGCGGCTGATGCCGCCACGTTCCCGATGAAGGAGGCCTTCGCGGTCCTTGCCGAAGGCGGGACGGTGGTGACCGCGAACGACCGCCTGGCCCGCAGCCTCGCGCTCGCCTGGAATCGCCGCGAGCGCGCCGCCGGGCGCAGCGCCTGGCATACGCCGGCGGTGTCCAGCTGGCGGGCCTTCATCGAAGCACTGCACGGCCGGTCAGTGCTCCGTGGTGGCCGGGCCGGCGAGCGTATGCTGCTCACAGGGCACCAGTCCCGGCTGCTGTGGCAGGGCCTCGTCGCTGGCGATGGCGGAGACTTCCTGCCCGGTGCTGCAGGCCCAGTGGCCGAACTGGCCGGCCAGGCCTGGCGGCTGGCACAGGACTGGCGCATCGGCACGGCCGAACTGCTGGCCACCGCAGACAGCGGGTCCTCGCGGGCCTTTGCGGGCTGGGCCGCCGCATACCAGGGAGAGTGCGCGGCTGCGGGCTGGACCGATGCGGCTGCAGTCTGTGCGCTCCTGCAGGTCGACCTGCAGGCGGGCAGCATCGATGCGCCCCGTCGCCTGCACCTTGCCGGCTTCGTCGACCGAACGCCGCTGCAGGATGCGCTCCTGCGCAGCCTTGCGGCCAGCGGTTGTGTCATCAGTGAAGACAGCGCGCAGCCACGTGGCGCACTGGATGTCTGCCAGCTCCGCTGCAGGGATGCCCAGGCTGAAATCACCGAGGCAGCCCGCTGGGCGCGGCAATTGCGTGCACAGGATGCAGAGGCAGCCATCTGCATCGTCGTGCCGGAGCTGTCGGGCCGCATCGCCATGGTGCGCCGTGCCGTGCTTGACGTGCTGGCGCCAGAATGGCGCCTGGAACCCGACCGGCCGCTGCCGGTGAACTTTTCCTACGGCCAGCCGCTGGCGCGCAACAGCCTGGTACATGTTGCGCTGCGGGCACTGGAGGCGACCACGGGCCGCATCGACCGGTCACTTGCTGGCCAGCTGCTGGCGAGCCGCTATCTGCCGGGCTACCGGCAGGAAGCCAGCGGCAGGGCCCGGGCCGATCTTGCCCTGCGGCGCCGTGCTGGCGGCAGCCTCTCCATCCTCGAACTGCAGCAGGCCTGTGTCGCGGATGCTCCGCAGTTTGCGCAGCGGCTCGCGGCGCTGGCCACCGTGGTCGCAGGACTGCCGCAACGCCAGTCGGCAAGCGGCTGGGCGATGTGCTTCCGCCGCCTGCTCGAGGCCCTCGGCTGGCCAGGCGACCAGGCACTGGCGAGCGAGGAGTACCAGGCAGCCACGGCCTGGCAGGAGCTGCTGGACCAGATGCGTGGCTGCGATGCCATCCTGGATCCGCTGGACCGCACCGCAGCGGTTGCCGTCATTGCGGATCTCGCGCAGGCCCAGCTGTTCCAGCCGGCCGGGGATCCGGCAGTCATCCAGGTCCTCGGCGTGATGGAGGCGGTCGGCCAGCGTTTCGACGCGCTCTGGGTCTGCGGCATGACCAGCGAGGCGTGGCCGCCGGCCGTGCGCAGCAATCCACTGCTGTCGCTACAGCTGCAGCGTGAACAGCGCATGCCGGACAGCACCCCGGCGCTGGCGCGCGAGCGCGCCGAGCGGTTGCTGCGCTGGCTGGAAACCAGCGCTGGCGCGGTGGTCTTCAGCTCACCCGAATTCAGGGACGACGAACCACTGACACCCAGTCCCTTGCTGACACGCCTTCCCGCGCCACAGGCTGGCCTGCCGGCATGGCGCGAGCCTCTCTGGATCGAACGCATGCTGGGCAGTACGCGACTCGAGCGGCTGCATCCGGATCCGCCGCCGCCAGTGGCTCCTGGCTGGTGCATGAAGGGTGGCGTGGCACTGCTGGAGCGGGAGGCGTGCTGCCCGGCGCGGGCATTTGTCGAATTCCGGCTGGGGGCCCGCGAAATGCCGGTGTCGGCCGCGGGGCTGGACGCGGCCACGCGCGGCAACATCACACACCAGATACTGGCGTCTTTTTTCAGCCAGGTCCGCAGCCATGAGGCGCTGCTGGCGCTAGGCAAGGACGAGCAATGGCGGCTGCTCGCGGATGCGGCAGACCATGCGCTGGCGGGCTTCCAGAGAGTCGCGGACCCGCTACTGCGCCGGATCGCTGCCCGGGAGCGGGAGCGCCAGCTCGACCTCGTGGGCAGATTCCTGCAGCTCGAACGACAGCGCAAGGGATTCCGGGTGCGCGACACCGAAGCCTGGCTGGCGGACGCGGACCGGTCACCCTCGCTGGCAAGGCTGCAGCTCAGGCTGCGTCCCGATCGCATCGACGAAATGCCGGATGGCCGCCTGCTCGTCATCGATTACAAGACTGGCGCACAGCTGCCGACAGCTGCGGATTGGCTGCCGCCGCGGCCGCGCTCCCCGCAGTTACCCCTTTACGCCACGGTGGCCGATGCGGATGCGATTGCTTTCGTGCAGCTCGCGGCCGGGAACGTCGGCTGGTATGGCCTGGCCGATGAGGACTGGGGCGACCCGAAGTTCAAAGCGGTGAGCAGCTTCACCAGGGGCGCACTGGCCGGATGGGGCGAACTGCGCGCGGGCTGGCAGCTGACGCTCGAGCAGCTCGCCGCGGAGTTCCTTGCTGGCTGCTTTGACCTGGGGCGGCGGCCGCAGGACATGTCGCGAGGCGAGTGGGCCATGGCGATCCGGCCGCAGGACAGTGGCGTGCAGGACGAGGAACTGTCGTGACCAGCACCCGGCCACCCGACCAGGCGGAACGGGATGCAGCACTGGACCCCGGGCGTTCCTTCATCGTGCAGGCGCCGGCGGGCTCCGGCAAGACGGAACTGCTGATCCAGCGTTACCTGAGCCTGCTGGCAACGGTCACGGAACCCGAAGAGGTTCTGGCAGTAACCTTCACGCACAAGGCAGCAGGGGAGATGCGCAGCCGCGTGATCAGCGCCCTGGTCGAGGCGCAGCACCAGCGTCCACCGGCAGCGCCGCACCTGCGTCGCGCCTACGATCTCGCCCGCGAAGTGCTCGGTGATGAGCAGCGGCAGCAGTGGCAGCTTCATCGCCATCCGGCCCGTCTGCGCATCTGCACGATCGATGCCCTGAACCGCTCGATCGCCAGCCGGAGTCCCATTGCCGGCGGCGCCAGCGCCCTGCAGGACATTGCTCCGGCGCCCGAGAGGCTCTACGCAGCAGCGGCTCTGGCGACGCTCGGCCTCATGGCCGACGACGACGCGGCCGGCGCCGAGGTTGACGCGCTGATGCGCCACCTCGACAACAATGCCGCACGCTTCCAGCAGCTGGTCGTGGCCATGCTGCAGCGGCGTGACCAGTGGCTCCGGCATGCGCTCAACTCCAGTCCTGAGCGCAGCATCGTCGAAGCACCGCTGCGCCACCTGACGGACATCGGCATTGAGGCGGTGGCGGCGGCCTTGCCGGCGGATGCCGTTGCGGAAATCGTTGGCCTCCTGCCCTATGCGGCCGGTGTGCTGGCGGAAAGCGGCGACGGGGCGGCGTTGGCACCCTGGTTGGGACGCACCGCGATGCCCGCGCCCACCGCCGACGAGTGGCCCGCATGGAAGGCACTGGCCGATTTGCTGCTCAAGACGGACTCATGCTGGCGCAGATCCGTCAGCAGGAAGAACGGGTTTCCGCCGAAGACCACCGAAAAGGCCCTCATGGAGGGGCTGCTCGGCGATCTGTCCGGGCTGGAGTCCCTACGGGCCGCCCTGGACGCCGTCCGGCGCCTGCCGGGAGCCGGCTACACGGACCAGCAGTGGGAGGCGCTGCGTTCCCTGCTAAACGTCCTGCGCCTGGCTGCCGCGGAGCTACAACTGGTGCACGCGGCGCATGGCGCTACAGATTTTGCCGGAGTCGCCGCTGCCGCCCTGGAGGCCCTCGGCGGGCCGGACGCGCCCTCGGACCTGGCACTGGCCCTCGATCATCGCCTGCGGCACATCCTGGTCGACGAATTCCAGGACACGTCGCTCGCGCAGTTCACACTGCTGGAGCGGCTGACCGCCGGCTGGGCGCCGGGTGACGGGCGCAGCCTGTTCGTCGTTGGTGATCCGATGCAGTCGATCTACGGGTTCCGTGAGGCAGATGTCGGGCTGTTCGCGCAGTTGCGTGACCAGGGCATTGGCGACCTGCGCCCCGGCTTCCTGCAGCTGCGAACCAATTTCCGCTCGCTGCCAGCGCTGGTCGACTGGTGCAATTCCGTGTTTTCGCGCACCTTCGCCACCGCGGACGATACGCTGGTGGGTGCTGTCCAGTTCGCACCGAGCATGCACGCACCCGGGGCAGGGCCGCAGTGGGACGGCAGGCAGCAGCAGGCAGTTGCCTGCCACTGGCTTGCGGCCGACGACCGGGACGCCGAACCGGCGCTGGTACTCGACCTCGTGACCAGGGCCCAACAGGAGGATCCTTCGCAGCGCATCTGCATCCTGGTCCGCAACCGCGGCCATGCCACCCCGATCATTGCAGCGCTGCGGGCTGCGGGTATGGGGTTTGTAGCTCCCGAGATCGAGATTCTCGAACACTCCACGGTGGCCCTGGACCTGCTGGCACTGGCCCGTGCCCTCAGCCACCGCGCAGACCGGCTGGCGTGGATCGGGGTGTTGCGCGCACCCTGGTGCGGGCTGTCGCTCGCTGACCTCGACTGCCTGCTCGGTGACGACCACGACGCTGCCGTCGTGGATCTGCTGCACGACCAGGCGCGACTTAGACGCCTGAGTCCCGCTGGCGCCGCAGCGCTGCGGCGCCTGTGCCTGGTGCTGGATCGCGTCGAGAGCGTGCGCGAGCGCCGTGGTCTTCGCGATCTGGTCGAGGGTGCCTGGCTGATGCTCGGCGGCCCGGCGACAGTCCCCGAGGCCAGCCAGCTGGAATCGGCGGCAAGCTTCCTCGGCCTGCTTGACGATGTCGAGGCGACCGGCGACAGCCTGGACCTGGAATGGCTGGCCGGGCAGATAAGGGCGCGCAAGGGCTCGCTGGGCAGCGGTGATGCCGGCCTGCAGATCATGACGATCCACAAGGCGAAGGGCCTCGAATTCGACACGGTCATCCTGCCGGGCCTCGGCCGGGCGAGCCGTGGCGACGACACGCGGCTGATGCTCTGGCAGGATGTGCCCATGGCGGACGGCCACAAGGCCCCGATCCTCGCACCCATATCGGCAACCGGCGAAGATCGCGATCCGGTCTACGTCTGCCTGCGGGATCTCGAGGCACGCAGGCGCGCGCTGGAACTCGATCGACTGCTCTACGTGGCCTGCACCCGGGCCCGGCGGCGCCTGCACCTCGTGGGGCAGCTGGCAGCCCATGAAGATGGCGGCGAGGTTCGCCAGCCGCGAGCCGGTTCATTGCTGGCCCGGCTCTGGCCCGCTGTTGCCGCCAGCGCCAACGCCGAAGTGGCGGAGACAGGCCGGGAGGCGCGAGCCAAGGCAGCAGAAGCGCAGGTACCCCAGCCGATCATCCGGCGCCTGCCAGCGGACTGGCAGGCGCCAGCGCCACCGGCACCATTGCCGCTGTCGACGGCAGGGCCGGAGCCGGCCATGGCGGAGCCCGTGGTGTACGAGTGGGCCGGACACCTCGCCATGCACGTGGGCACGGTCGTGCACCGCTGGTTGCAGGTCATTGCCGAAGAAGGCCTGGCATCCTGCACGCCGGAGTGGCTGCGCGGGCGGCAACCATTGGTCCGCCGCATGCTGTCCGATCTCGGCGTACCGTCACTGGAACTCGATGCTGCCACCAGCCGGGTCAGCGAAGCGCTGGAACGAACGTTGAGTGATCCGCGTGGCCGCTGGTTGCTCGATTCGATACACGGCGAGGCCGCAAGCGAACTGGCGCTGACGGTCTGCGAGGATGGCCGCTTCCGTAACCTGGTGGTTGATCGCACATTCCGCGATGCCACCGATGGGACGCGCTGGGTGATCGATTTCAAGACCAGCCAGCACCAGGGTGGCGACCTCGAGGCCTTCATCCAGGTCGAGGTTGGGCGCCATCGTGAACAGCTGCTGGGATACCAGAAAGCGCTGGCAGCGCTGACCGGCGAGCCGGTACGGACGGCGCTTTATTACCCGCTGCTCGGGATATTCCGCGAGGTAGTGGCCGAATCCGGGCGGCAGGCCTAGAGACTGCCGGACATGCCGATGTCAATGCTGCCATCCGGGCCCGGCGGACCGAGGGTTGCGAGCGCACTGGCCAGCTGCGCCGGCGCATCGGGCTGCGCCTTGATCCGGGCATTGACCTGGTAGTTGCCCGGTGGCGTAAAGGCAACCTGACCGGCCAGCTGCAGCGGTCCACCGCCATCCTGGAGCAGGGCCTCGATCCGGCCATCCGCCGGCACCGGGTCTGCGGCAATGCTGGCCTTGAGGTTGATCGTGGGCAGACCGGCAAGCGCCGGCGCGGCGGCCGTTCGCAGCTGTACGCCATTCCAGTCGAGCGTGGCGATAGCGTGCGTCGGCCAGCGGTCGCGGACCTCGATGCGGGTGATGTCGAGGCGCAGCTGGCCCGACAGCCCCCGCAGCGATGGCACCAGACTGCGCAGGCCTGCAGCAGGTCCCTCGTAGCTGCAGCCACTGCAGGCAAATCGACCGCCACCGCGGAGGTCAATCGTGCCGCGGGCCTGGCCGGTGCCGATCTGCCCATGGATGCCGGCGTGTATTCGTCCGGCCAGGAGGGGCAGCGGCGACAGTTCCCAGCTCAGGGGACCCAGCCGCACTGGCCCTGCAACCGCGGTTGCCATGGACCCGCGCCACAGCGTGCCCGACAGGTCGGAAACCTGTACTGAAGCAGGCACCAGCCAGCGCAGCGCCACGCGTGCCGGCAATCCGGCGACCAGGAACAGCAGGAACGCCAGTCCGCCGGCGATCACCAGCCAGTGATGGCGGGACAGGCGCATCAGTGCAGCGATCGCGCCAGCTGGATGTTCGCGGTCACGCGGCCAGGCTCCTGCCCCGGATCCGCCGTGGCCGCCACCACACCCACGCCCTGCTCGGCCTGCAGGCGGGCGAGCCAGCCTACGAGTTCGTCGAATGGCGCATCCTCGAAGCGCAGGCGGATACCAGTATTGCCCTCGGGCTCGTTGCGCTTGAGATAGGCGGCCAGGCCTGCGGCCCTTGTGCTGCGATCCACCAGCAGCACCAGCGACTCTTCCCCCGGACGCGCTGTGGCCTGCTTGCCGGCACCCGGCTGGGGGCCGAAGCGTGCGGCCACCCGCTCGATGTCCGCCAGCACGGCACGCTGTTCGCTGAGGTCCTCCTGCATCCGACGCTGGCTGCTGAGCAGTGGCCGGATCCCGAGGGCGAACACCAGCGCGAACAGGCCCAGTGCGGCCGCTGCGAGAATCAGCATGCGTTCGCGGGGCGCGAGGCTGGCGAAGCGATCCGCGGGACTCATCACTCAGCCTCCCGTCCGGCTGATCTGCAGCCGGCCGATGACTTCACTGCCCGAGGCGTTTGCCGACTGGATCTGCGCCTGGAGCCCGCCAGTCTGGCCGATCTGGTTCTGGATGCGATCGAGGACCTCGACGGAGGGTGCCCGCAGGCGCAGTTCCATGGTGCCGGCGCGGTAACTCACCGCCTCGATGCGTGCGCCGCCACTGCTGCCCAGCGCCTGGGCCACGACGCGCAGCACATCGAGGAATTCATGGTTGCCACCCGCTCCCCGGGATCCAAGGCGCTGCAGGCGCGATGACAGCTCGGCGCGCGCATCCACGACCGGCCCGGCATCCGGAAAGACGTAGTGGAACGCCTGGTCGACGGCCGCCCGGACGGCCGCGAGCTGCTGGCGGCTGCGATAGGCCTCGGCGAGCTGCGTGCCGAGCATGGCCACGACCAGCGCCAGCAGCAGTGCCGCTGCCAGGCGCCACGCCGGCCAGTAAGCCCTGAGGCTCGACCGCGGTGCGAATTCTCCCTGCAGCAGGTTGACGCCCGGGCTGGTGACGATCTGTGCAGCGAGGCGGGGCAGGGGACCATCGACGAGCGCACGCAGGTCGAGCGAAGCCAGGCGAGGACGCAGGGACTCCAGCCTGGGCTCCAGCTCCGCCAGGGATGTTTCATCGCCGTAGATGACCACGTGCATCGGGTCACGTTCCGTTTCGCCTTCGACATCACCCGCGATGCACAACTCGAGCACCGTGGCGGCTGCGCTGGCATCCACGGTAGCCGGCGGGCCATCGGCTGGCGAGAGGATCGCGATGTCATCCTGCACCAGCAGCGTCATCGTGTTGGGCATGCTGCCGACGGCGTCTGCCTCCGAGTACAGGCGTGCCGGCCGGATCCCGGCCGCAGCGAGGCGTGCGATCCACTCTTCGATGAGCACGCGCCGCACGACTGCCACGGGCAGCGGCCCGTCGTCGGCGCGGATGCCGGGCGCGAAATGCAGCGCATCGACATCCTCGGCCAGTTGCTCCTCCAGTGCGAAGGGCAATGCCTGCAGCAACCGCGGGCCACTGCGCAATGGCAGATCGGCGCTGGCGCGCATCACCTCCAGGGCGGGCGCAAGCACGAGCACGATGGCCTGCCTGGACGTTGCAGCCAGCGCTGCATCGGCAAGTGTACCGGTGCCGACGTCACCGAGGATCGCGCCGGTATCGTCCACGGCAACCCAGCTGGCACTGGCGCCAGCGCCAGCTCCCATGCGGATGACCAGGCTCTCACTCACGCTGCTGACCCACTGAAAACTCGCCGGTTGCGTCGCCACTGATTTCCAGCGCCGGATCCTCCTGCCCGGAGGTTTCCACCACGCCGAAACGGCGCAGCCGTACGCTTGCCACCTGGCCGTTCCATTCGAGCAGACTGTACATATCGAGCCGATTGCTGCCAATAGAAACGAAGCCCGTGACTTCGAAGTAGCTGGACGTGTAGCCGATGTAGGGAACCATGGCCGGATCGATCAGGCCCTCGGCGACCAGCTGCACGTCCTCCACCGGTTTCTTCAGGCTGTCCTCCTGCCAGCGGCTGGCGTTCTCCAGGCTGACGTTGTCACCCAGCGACATCAGTACCGGCACTGACGCGGTGTTGAAGTTGATGAGCGTATGTTGGCTGCCGACGGGCAGTGCCGCGAGCTGCGGCTTCAGCGCCTCGTAGATTTCCGGGGTCACCCCGCGCACCGCGCGGAGTTCGGAGACCGAGGTGAACCAGCCGTTCGCCGCACGGTATGGCTCGGCTTCCGACGTGTAGAAATCATCCTCCGCACCATTGAAGTCGGCAGTGCTGTCGGGGTCGATCCAGTCGACCGTGGAACCGACGATGATCTCGATCTCCGCCGGCCCGACCTGCAGCTCCGGGTTCAGGCTGGCCACCGCTTCGATGAGACGGCGGTACTGCTTGACCACCAGTTCATCGGGTTTACCCTGCCGGGTGACGAGATTGTTGAGGTTGAATCGCCCCTGCAGGTCGCTGAATCCACCAGCCAGACTCTTGTCGTCCTGGGCAATGCTCAGCCCGCGCCGGGCCTGCTGGTCCGTCGAGCGGTCGTAGTACTGCTTTTCCTGCAGCAGCCGCTCCAGTTCCCCAATGGCGACCGATTCACCGAAATGCGCATACTCCCGCGCCTGGTCGTAGGCCATCACGCCCGCCGTGCGGCGCAGGTCCAGGTTCGTGTTCCAGGCGATCTCGACCGCGAGGATGGTGGCGATCGTCACCACCAGCAGGGCGGTAATGACCGCCACGCCCGCCTGCTGCAGCGGCGAACCATGCCGCCGGCGGATCATTGCACTACCTCCACGACACGTTCGATCGTGCCCCAGTCCCGAAGCTTCAGCAGGAATCGCACCGCCCGTGGCAGCGCTGCCGACTCGCAGCTGTTTTTCCCCTGGCCGAGCGCCGGCCACTGCGTGACCCATGCATCCGCGCCCGGCGACGCTGCCGGCGGGAAGCTGACTTCGAACGACTCGACCTGGTCGAGCAGCACCTCGGTGCGCGGTTCATTGGCAAGCGTGCGATCCATGACGCGCCAGTACTCGCGGATGAGCCTGCCGTCGTCGAGGCGATACTGCGTGCGCTGCAAGGTGCCGCGCGCAAAGCGGGCAAAGGGATTGGCCCAGCCGTCGTGGCTCAGGCAGACCGGGTAACTGACATCACAGGGAGCGACCAGTGCTGCCTCGCAGGTACCCAGCGCGTCGCGGACCCGCCTTGGGTTCAGCTGGGCGAAATCGCTGGTGAGGATACGCACTGCGCGCTGCACATCGTGCAGGCGCTCGAGCTGGGCACGCGCCACCGTCTCCTGGCGCATCACTGCATTGAGTCCGCCCATCGCCAGCGCGCCGATGATGCCGAAGATGGCCATGGCGACCAGCAGCTCCAGCAGCGTGAAGCCCCGGGCAGGAGGCCGGGCGGCGGGCAGGGGCGGGATCATTGCGGCTTTGCCTCGTTGCTTCCCGTTGGCGGCGGTGCCGCTACCGGCGGCGCCTCGCTCTGCCCATCGATACTGAGCAATGGCCAGCCACTCGCGGCACCCGGCGGTGCCGTGGGCTGCGGGGTCTCGGTGAGGAAGCCGACGGCGGTAGCCAGCGGCCGGCCCTGCCGGTCCGCCGGCGATACGGTCACATCGACGCGCCGCAGGCGGTCATCCTCAGTCGCCGAGATCTTCACCTGGTAGTGCCAGCGCTGGTTGGCCATCTCGACGTCGTCCGAGCGCGTACCCACGGCAGGAAACCCGCCGGCGAGCCGCAGTTCGACGATGCGGTTCATCGCCACCCAGTGCGCAAAGCTGCGGTCACGCAGGCGCGTTACGGCCGTGGCAGACTGGTTGAGCTGGCCGAAAACCGCGATGAGGCCGAAAGCGACGATGGCCAGCGCCACCATGACCTCGATCAGGGTGAACCCGTGCAATCTTTGCGGTCGTTCATGGTTCATCGGTCACCAGCCTGGCCTTGCCGTTGTCGGCGACCTGGAGGGTGATGCCGGGCTTGCCGATCTCCGGGCGCAGATGCACCTCGAACGGGGTGACATCGCCGCTGGACATGATGAAGACCTGCGGCATCAGCGTATCCCTGCCGGCCTTCGGTCGCGCAGTCCGCTCGGTGCCGCCGCCTTTGTCACCCGGTGGCTGCCCCGCGTCCTGGTCGCGGCGCTCCTGCGGTGGCTGCGCCGCCACGTGCACCTGGCGTCCGTCGATGTACAGGTCCACCACCGCATCGGCTGGCAGCTTGCGCGGCGCCAGCACCGGATCGTCGAGCACCGGCTCCCAGCGCCCGGCACGGTAGTCGTAGGCACTGAAACCGTACTCGTGTGCATAGAAGGTCAGGCCGTACTCCCGGCCCTGGAGTACCGCCTGTTCGCCGACCAGCGCCAGCAGGTCCTGCAGCCGCCGGATTTCCTTGCCGATGCCCTGGTCGCGGCCAGCAACGCCGACGGCAAGCGTCGCAATCGTGGCAATGATGCCAATGATGACCACCACCACCATGATTTCGAGCAGCGTGAAGCCGCTGGTGTGCCGGCCTCCGGGCCTGTTCATCCTGCCATGCAAGGCGCTGGCGGCCACGACAGGATGCCGGCTGGCGCCTATTTCGTGTCGTCCCAGTTGCCGATATCCGCATCGACACCCTCACCGCCGGGCGCACCGTCGCGGCCCAGGCTGTAGACGTCGAACTCGCCATGGGTACCGGGCTGCACGTAGACAAACGGCCGCCCCCAGGGATCCTTGGGCAGGCGCTTGATGTAGCCGCCGGGGGGGAAGGGAACAGTCGGGTCGCTGGGTGGCGTGATGAGTGCGTTGAGGCCTTCGTCCGTGGTCGGATACCGGAAGCGTTCGAGCCGGAACATGTCGATGGCGTTCTCGATGACGCGGATGTCCTGCTTGACTGCCGCGACCTGTGCCTTGTCGACATTGCCGATGATGTTCGGGGCGATGAGCGCGGCGAGGATGCCGAGAATCACCACGACGACCATGATCTCAATGAGCGTGAAACCGGCGTCCGCCCGCAGACGGCGCCCGCATGCGCGAATGTTCATGTGCACCAACCCGTGTTGCCGACCAGGACGCGACCAGCGCGGTTGCGGCCCAGTTGGCGATGATACTGGTAGTCTAGTCCCGGTTGCGGACCTGCCGCACACTGTCCGGAACGCAGCCAAATTATAGCAACATGAGCTTACGCACTGATCAGGAAAGATTTTCTATTCTGCCGATCAGCGCCATTGCCGCAGCTTCCATGCTCCTGATGGTCGGCCTGCAGGCCATGCCAGTGGCCTGGCAACACGCCATCCGCTACGACCGTGGGGCCATCGAGGCCGGCCAGTGGTGGCGGCTGCTGAGCGCACATTTCATCCACCTCAATTGGAGCCACCTGGCATTGAACCTTGCCGGACTGGGCCTCGGGACCTGGCTTTTCGGTACTGACCGCAGCCCGGGCCGCTGGATGCTGGCGACCTTCCTGGCTGCAGCCGGTTGCGGCCTCGGCCTGTACTGGTTCACGCCATCGGTGGGCTGGTGCGTCGGCCTGTCAGGTGTGCTGCATGGCCTCATGGTGGTGGGCTTCGGCGGCTGGGTGCTGGCGGGTGATCGCTGGGCCGCGCTGCTGCTGGCCCTGGTCGTTGGCAAGATGGCATGGGAGCAGTTAGGCGGAGACATGCCATGGACCGGCAGCATGGTCGGGGGAACGGTCATCACCGCTGCCCATGTATGGGGTGCGGTGGGTGGGGCGCTCTACCTCGCTGGTGAAGCAATCTGGTACCGCTGGCGACCGCAGGTATAATCCGCCGCGCCGCGTGCCGGACCGGCGGGCAAGAAGGGCAACAGGTTTCATGGCGGGTGCATTCGATCTGACAGGTGAAGTCGCCCTGGTCACGGGCGCGTCCCGTGGCATCGGCAGTGCGATCGCGACTGCCCTGGCCGCTGCCGGCGCCAGGGTCGTCGGCACCGCCACCACCAGCGCCGGGGCCGACCAGATTTCGGAGCGCCTGGCCAGCCTTGGTGGGCAGGGCGGCCGCGGCATCGTCCTCGACGTTTCCAGGCCGGCGGAGGTGCTTGCGGCGCAGAAGGAGATCGAGGGACTCGAGGGCAGTGTTTCCATCCTGATCAACAATGCGGGCATTACCCGTGACAACTTGCTGATGCGGATGAAGGACGAGGAATGGGATGCCGTCATCGCCACCAACCTCTCGTCGGTCTTCCACCTTAGCCGCGCATTCCTGCGGGGGATGATCAAGGCCCGGCGCGGGCGCATCGTGAGCATTGCCTCGGTCGTCGGCGCAATGGGCAATGCCGGGCAGGCCAACTACTCGGCGGCGAAAGCTGGCCTGGTGGGGCTCAGCAAGTCGCTGGCGCGGGAGGTCGGCAGCCGTGGCATCACCGTCAACGTGGTGGCGCCCGGATTCATCGACACCGACATGACCGGCAAGCTGAGCGAGGACCAGCGACGGGCCATGCTGGCGCAGATTCCCATGCAGAAGCTGGGGACGGTGGCCGACGTCGCCAACGCAGTGGTCTTCCTGGCTTCACCGGCGGGGGCCTACATCACTGGCGAGACCCTGCACGTCAATGGCGGTATGTACATGATCTGAGTTGAATTCGGGCCTCGCGGGGGCAGTGTCCGGCGGCCTAGCCTGTACCAGGTTAATTCCGTAAAATACCGCTGCGCTGCGTTTCCCCGTGCCTGGTCGGCACAGGATTTCGTTGGTATCACGAGGACAGATCGACAATGAGCAGTATTGCTGAGCAGGTTAAGAGCATCGTGGCCGAGCAGCTCGGGGTTAAGGAGGAAGAGGTCACCAATGACGCCTCCTTCGTCGAGGACCTCGGTGCCGATTCGCTCGACACGGTGGAACTGGTGATGGCGCTCGAGGAGGAATTCGACACGGAAATTCCCGACGAGGAAGCCGAGAAGATCACCACCGTCCAGGAGGCGATCGACTACATCACCGCCCGGCAGAACAAGGCCTGAGCGGGCAGGCGTGCCGGAGCCCGGCAATCACCGGGCAGCGCGCAATTCCTTTCTGATCGAGCAGCTGGGATGTCAAAGCGGCGCGTAGTCGTTACCGGCTTGGGCATCATTTCCCCCGTGGGGAACGACATTGCGACCGCCTGGCGCAATGTCGTGGGTGGTGTCAGTGGCATCGGGCCCATCACGGACTTCGACGTAGCGGATTTCTCGACCCGGTTTGGCGGGGTCATCAAAGGCTTCAATGCCGAGGAGCACATCCCGGCCAAGGAAGCCCGCAAGATGGATCCCTTCATCCATTTCGGGATCGTTGCTGCCCAGCAGGCGGTCGCCGACGCCGGGCTGGTCGATGCCGGCCATGCCCCGAACCGCATTGGCGTCGCCATGGGTTCCGGCATTGGCGGAATCGGCACCATCGAGGCCAACTACCGCAAGTACGCGGAAGCGGCTTCGCCCCGCAAGATCTCGCCGTTCTTCGTCCCCGGCAGCATCATCAACATGATCTCCGGGCATGTTTCCATCCAGTACGGCTTCAAGGGCCCGAACCTGGCGCTGGTCACGGCCTGCACCACGTCAACCCACTGCATCGGCATTGCCGGGCGTGTCATCGCCTATGGCGATGCGGATGTCATGATCGCCGGCGGCGCCGAGTACGCCACCACCATCCTCGGGCTGGGTGGCTTTTGTGCGGCACGGGCCCTTTCCCAGCGCAACGACGAGCCGCAGCGTGCCAGCCGCCCCTGGGACCGGGACCGTGACGGTTTCGTCCTGAGCAACGGTGGCGCCGCCCTGGTGCTCGAGGAATACGAAGCGGCCCGCCGTCGCGGGGCAAACATCCTGGCGGAACTCGTGGGCTTCGGCATGAGCGGCGACGCGCACCACATCACGGCACCGCCGGAAGACGGTGATGGCGCCCAGGCCTGCATGCAGGCGGCGATGGCCGACGCCCGCCTGAATCCTGCCGACGTCCAGTACGTCAATGCGCACGGCACTTCCACGCCGCTGGGCGACATTGCCGAGACGCGCGCGATCAAGAACGCTTTCGGCGATCATGCCAGGCGGGTCGCCATCAGTTCGACCAAGTCCACAACTGGCCACCTGCTTGGTGCGGCGGGTGCAGTCGAGGCCGTGTTCTCCGTGCTTGCGATCCGCGACCAGGTTGCACCGCCGACGATCAACCTCGAGAACCCGGATCCGGAGTGCGACCTCGACTACGTACCCAACGAGGCGCGGCGCATGAAGATCGATGCAGCCATCTCCAATTCCTTCGGCTTCGGCGGCACCAACGGCAGCGTGATTTTCCGCCGCGTCTGAACGCCGGTGGCTCCGCCAGCAGGGGCGCGCTGGAACCGATGCCCGCAGGCAGCTGCAGTGACGAATCATGCAGGCTGAGACTCGTCGACTGCCCGGGGTGCGCGACCTGCTGGCCCTGCATGCAGCCAATCCCGAGCGTTACCCATTTCTCCTCGAGAGCACGGGCGGCACCAGCCGCCTGGGGCGCTACGACATCCTTTGCGCCTTTCCCGGAAGAGTGCTGCAGCTCGGGCCGGACGGCGTCCTGAAGGGCCAGATCCCGGGGGAAAGGCCAACGCAGGATTTCCTCGACGCTCTGGACCAGGCGTGGACAACGGCGGCGCCGCTGGCGGGTGGACTGCCATTCCAGGGCGGATGGTTCGTGTTCCTGGCGTATGAACTGGCTGGCCGTATTGAACCATCGGTGCGCCAGTCAGTAGACCCACGGATGCCACTGGCCAGGGCCGTGCGTATCCCTGCAGCCGTCATCCGTGATCGTGCGACCGGCCGGGTCCATGCCGTTGCCGAGGCGGGCTGCCGTTCGCTGCTTGATGAAATCAGCGCCGATGCCGCACAAAGCACCGCCTTGCCAGAATCACTGCCCGAGGTGACCAGGGCCTCGCTTCCCCGCGAGGAGCATCCGCGGAAATTCCTCGCAGCGGTCGCCCGGGCGAAGGATCACATCGCCGCCGGTGACATCTACCAGGCCAATCTCAGTCGCCGCTGGACAGTGGAAGTCGACGCGGGAATTTCGCCCTGGATGATCTACGGGCGCCTGCGGCAGGCGAACCCGGCCCCATTCGCCGGCTTGGCGCTGCTGGATGATGCGACGGCCATCATCTCTTCCTCACCCGAACGCCTGGTTCGCGTACAAGGTGGTCGGGTGGAAACCAGGCCCATCGCCGGAACCCGACCGCGCACCGCGATGTCTGCCGATGGCGGAGACGCAGCGGTTCGCGCGGCCCTGCTGGACAGCGCCAAGGAGCGCGCCGAGCATGTCATGCTCATCGACCTGGAGCGCAGCGATCTCGGGCGAGTCTGCCAACCCGGAACCGTACGGGTGGAGGACTTCATGTCGGTGGAGAGCTATGCACATGTCCATCACATCGTGTCAGGAGTCAGCGGCGATTTGCGCCACGGCAGCACTCCAGGCAGCGTGCTGCGCGCCGTATTTCCCGGCGGCACGATCACCGGCTGCCCCAAGGTCCGATGCATGCAGCTCATTGCCGGGCTGGAGACGGCTCCCAGGGGTGCCTATACGGGCGCGATGGGTTATCTGAACCACGATGGCAGCTGTGATTTCAGCATCCTCATCCGGACCATGGCCCTGAATGGGCGCGATCTGTCTTTCAGCGCCGGCAGCGGAATCGTCGCCGACTCTGATCCCGAACTGGAACTCGCAGAAACGCGGGCCAAGGCCAGGGGCATGATCCTGGCACTGCGCAATCCATGACCCGGGAACCCAGATGGCTGGTCGACGGGCAGCCCGGGGGGCTGGTCCATCCCGATGACCGCGGTTTCGCCTATGGCGACGGGCTGTTCGAGACCATCGCCTGGCGATCTGCCGGGCCAAGGTTCCTCGACCGGCATCTGCAGCGGCTCGCGCGAGGCTGCGTCCGCCTTGGCATGCCGGCTCCGGATGCCGCCACCCTGGAACGGGAAATCATCGCGCTGGCTGCCGGGGCTTCACATGGCACGGTCAGGTTGACGTTGACCAGGGGTCGCGGACCCAGGGGCTACGCTCCGCCCGGAGACCCAAACCCGAGCCGGGTCCTGGCCTTTTATCCAGGCCCGGTTCCGGAACCGCCCGCGGGTGGGCTGGCGGTCCTTCGCTGCCAGACACCAGCGAGCATCAATCCCGCGCTGGCGGGCATGAAGACGCTCAACAGGCTTGATAATGTGCTGGCCCGCGCAGAACTGGCGCGGACCGGGAGCGATGAAGGCATCATGTGTGGCGCCAGCGGCCAGGTCATTGGCGCTACCTCAGCAAATGTCTTCGTGGTCCGGGGAGGAGTCCTGCTGACGCCGGACTTGTCGCAGGGCGGGGTTGCCGGGATCATGCGCAGCCTGGTGCTGGAGTGCGCCAGGGAACGTGGAATCGCCACGAGGGAGACTTGCATGGACGTCGTGATGTTGCAGGATGCTGACGAGATGTTCCTGACCAATGCGCTGACGGGCCTGCGGCCCGTGGCCTCATACGCCGGGCAGCCGTTCCCCGGGCGGCAACTGACACGGGTCCTGGCGCAGGCGTTGCGTGAGCGTGGCGTTCCCGAGGCTTGCGCATGATGCGACGGGTCCTGGTTGTGGCCTGCCTGTTGCTGGGCCTGATCGCCGGCACGTGGTTCTTTGGCCAGAGCGTGCTGAACCAGGCCATGAAACTCCCGGACGATGGCCTGACGGTCGATGTGCCGGCAGGCATGTCGCTGCGAGCGCTGGGCGACCGGCTGGCTTCTGATGACGTGTTGCGCTATCCGGCCGTACTGGTGGCGTACGCGCGCCTGCTGGGCCATGCAGACTCAATCAAGGCCGGCGAGTATGAAATCGCCGCCGGTACAACCCCCAGGGGCCTGCTGCAGCAACTGGTCGAGGGGCGGGTCAAGCTGCATTCCCTGACCATCGTCGAAGGCTGGACAACCCGGGATCTCGTCAGGGCGCTGCGCAAGAGCAGCTACATCCGCCCGACCCTGAATGATGTGGATGACGACGCGCTCGCGCGCGCCGCTGAATTGCCAGGCGCCAGGGCCGAAGGCTGGTTCTTCCCGGACACCTATCGCTTTCCGAAGGGAACCACCGACCTGGCGTTGCTGCGCATGGCCCATGAGCGCATGCAGGTGATACTCGACCAGGCATGGGCGGGACGCGCTGCCGGCCTGCCGTTGCGGAGTCCTTATGAGGCACTGATCCTGGCGTCGATCGTCGAAAAAGAGACCGCGCTCGACCGGGAGCGGCCACAGGTGGCCGGTGTCCTGATCCGGCGGCTCAAGACCGGCATGAAGTTGCAGACCGACCCGACCGTCATTTATGGCCTCGGGGAGGACTTCACCGGGGATCTCACGCGCCGGCAGCTGGGTCGGGATACCCCATACAACACCTACACGCGCGCAGGACTGCCGCCGACACCGATTTCGCTGCCGGGAGAGGCATCCATCCTCGCAGCGGTACATCCCGACACCTCGGATTCGCTTTACTTCGTGGCCAGCCCGAATCGCGACGGCAGCCATGTCTTCACGGCGACGCTGCGCGAGCACAACGCTGCCGTGCGGAGGTATCTGGAATCCCTGCGGGAAAACGCCAAATGACAGCGGCATCGGAGCATCCAGGGCGCGGCGCCTTCATCACGCTGGAGGGTGTCGAGGGTTCCGGAAAATCCACCAACCTGGCATTCGTTGCCGAGCGCCTGCGTGCGGCGGGCAAGACCGTGGTCATGACCCGGGAACCAGGCGGCGTTCCTGTGGCGGAGAGGATCCGTGAAGTGCTGCTGGCAGGGGATCCAGGGTCGATGCCGCCCCTGACCGAACTCCTGCTGATGTTCGCAGCGCGTGCCGCCCATCTTCGCGAACTCGTCTGGCCTGCGCTCGAACAGGGACAATGGGTGGTGTGCGACCGGTTCACCGACGCCAGCTATGCGTACCAGGGTGGAGGTCGGGGATTGCCGGTAACGTTGATCGCCAGTCTCGAAGCATCGGTGCAGGGAGCGTTCAGGCCGGACCTGACCCTGCTGCTGGATGCCAGCTGGCAGGGCACCCGAACCCGGCGTGACCAGCGCGGAACAGCAGACCGTTTCGAACTCGAGGGACGCGATTTCTTCGACCGCGTCCGTGCCTGCTATCTGGACAGGGCGCGTGGCGAGCCCGGGCGATTCCGGGTCATCGATGCCGGCTGCGAGCTGCCCGAGGTGCAGGAGGCGCTCAGCAGGGCTCTGGACGTATTTCTAGAGTCATTTCAAAAAAGCATTGCTAGTGATTGATAAAAAAGGGTTTGCAGATCTTCCGTTCTGGCTCCAGGGGCCGGCGGCAAGCCTGGCGGCTGGGCAAGAGCGGAAGCGCAACTCGCAGGCCTTGCTGATCCACGGAATACCTGGCAGCGGCCGCCGAATCCTCGCGCTCTGGTACGCAGCGCATCTGCTCGGAATCCCCCATAACCGCCTGGCACATTTTTCGATGCCGGACCCGGGTGCCCTGGAGCAGGGCGCGATGGGTCATGCCGATTTCATGTTCCTGCAGCCGCCACCCGAGAAAAGCGTCATTCCGGTGGAGGCTGTGCGTGAGATGATCGGGTTCCTGCAGCTGAAGAGTCACCAGGGTGGCGCACGGGTGGCGTTGGTCTGTCCAGCCGACAGCCTGACGACAGCAGCAGCCAATAGCCTGCTCAAGACGCTCGAGGAACCCCCGGCAGGCGGGTTCATCATCCTGGTCGCCTCGTCACCGGCCGTGCTCCCGGCCACAATACTCAGTCGCTGCCAGCGGCTGGCCGTGCGCCGCCCGGAACCGGACGCTGCGGTGGAGTGGCTCCGGGCCCGGGGTGGCGAAGCAGACTGGCAGCTGCTGCTGGAAGTCGCGGGCGGGGCGCCACTGCGCGCATTGGCCCTGCACCAGGACAATTTTTCCGGGAAGGCTCGCCAGTTGCACGACGACCTGCGCCAGCTGGCGGCCGGCCGCGAGAGTCCGGTGGCAGTGGCGCAGCGCTGGGCTGAACATGACAATGAACTGGTTGCGCAGTGGCTCTACTGGACACTGTCTTCGGCAGTCCGCGGCAGCGCTTCAGGCCAGGTTTCGACTCAGGCAGGGATTGTCGGCAACCAGCCCTTGCAAAACGCGGGAAAAGCCCTAAACATGCAGACGCTGCTGCATCGACTTGCCGAGGTTGAGGAGCTGCGCCGCACCGGCGCGAGGGCCGTCAAAGCAGACCTCCAGTACGCGGCATTGCTGCAGCGCTGGTTTGCATGACCCCGGGATCGGAGAGCACTGCACGATGTCCAAGCCAGGCCTGTTGACGCTCACCATCAAGGACAAAAGCGCCCTGTACCTGGCCTATATGCCATTCGTGCGCAATGGCGGGCTGTTCATCCCGACCAACAGCAGCTACCGGCTCGGCGACGAGGTTTTCATGCTGCTCAACCTCATGGGCGAGGACGAGAAGATTCCGGTTGCCGGCAAGGTCATCTGGGTCACGCCAAAGGGCGCACAGGGCAAACGGACTGCAGGCATTGGCGTGCAGTTCAGCGACCAGGATGGAGGCGCGACCCAGAAGAAGATCGAAAATTACCTTGCCGGCGCACTGGGCGGCGACAAGCCAACGCATACCATGTAGACGGGCGAGGGCGTTCGCAGCCGCACCGGCCGTCAGACCCGGACGTTGAGGCCGCCCTTGAGTACCCGTGTGTCGAAGCCACGCTCGTTGAGGATGAAGGCACCCGCGGAACTGCGGCGACCGGTGTCGCAGCAGACGACGTAGGTCAGCGATGGATCGAGTGTCCCGAGTTTGAGGCGCATGAAATAAAGCGGGATGTTGATGGCGCCCGACTCGTGGAAGCTCTCGAACTCGCTAGGCAGGCGCACGTCGAGCCACTTGCCACCCTGGGCGACGATCTGTCGCGCCTCCTGGTAGGTGGCCCAGTCGAGCATCGGCTCATTGAGGAGCGTGCGGAAATCTTCCTTGCCGAGGCGCATCAGCGAGCCGTCTGTCAGCATGGTCACGGTGGCGTTGCGCTTGGTCTCGGAAATCAGCGCCTCTTCGCCAAATGTGTCGCCGACGCCAAGCTCGGCGAGCTTGATCCCGTCCTTGTTGAGCGGTGTTTCCCGGGTGACGCTGCAGCGGCCACGGGTGATGGCATAGAAGAAATCGCCTTCGTCGCCCTGCTTGATGACCACGTCGCCGGCATTGCAGTTGACCCGTTGCATGCGCATGAAGACCGCCTGGATGTTGGCCGGCGGCACGCGGTGGAAGGCCTTGGTCTGCAGTAGCGTCGTCATCCAGTCGTCAGGCGCCGGCGCCGTCTGCGTCGTATTGAGGTCGCTGACCTCGTAGCTGCCTGTCTGGTCCCAGGTCAGCATCACGTCGAGCAGGTCGGTGTCGATGGAAATGTACTCCACACGGTCAACCGCCTTGGCCGTCCAGCGCCGTGGCAGCATGGCCGACACCGGGTTGCGCGCCTCGTCGCTGCCTGCTCGGATAGTCTTCAGCGACCCTTCCTGGTTGGTGAGCTGCAGGCTGCCGGACAGAAGATAGAAGGTCCGCCGCTCGCTGTCACCTTCCTTGAACAGGATCTTGCCGCCCTCGAGCTGGTGGCTCTGCACCTTCTTCGCCAGTGCCGCGATGTTCTCGCGCTTCAGGCTGTCCAGCGGGGTGAACCGCCGGAGAATGTCGATGCTCAGAGGAATTCCTGTCATGCGTCGCTGCGGCGTTCAGAATGGATGTGCATCGGTGCCGGCCGAGCGGGCCCGGCGATAGGCGCGGTATTGTAACCACAAGCTCTGGCGGCGAGAAAGGCACGGGGTCTCATCGTCGGGCGAGCTCCTCGAGGCCGGCGGACGGCTGGAACCGCGGCCCGTATTTTCCGGCTAGAGCCTGGAGGCGCCCAGTCACCGAGCCAATGCCGGCCTGTCTGGCGTAGTGCAGGGGACCGCCGCGGAAGGGAGCAAAGCCAGTGCCGAAGATCACGCCTGCATCGACGAGATCCGCATCGGCGACGATGCCTTCGGCGAGGCACTGCGCCGCTTCGTTGACCAGGGCGAGCACCAGGCGCTCACCGATCTCGGGAGGTATGTCGCTGGTGGAACCCTGCGGTTTGACCGGCCGACCCTCCTGGTACAGGTAGAAGCCCTTGCCTGCCTTCCGGCCGAGGCGGCCGTCGGTCACCATCCGCTCCAGCACCGGCGACACCGGTCGCTGGATGACCGGCCCCAGGATGCGGGCGACATGGAGCGCGATGTCCAGCCCCACGGAATCGGCGAGTTCAACCGGGCCCATTGGCATGCCGAATTCGGTGGCCGCGCGATCGATGTCCGGCAACGCGACACCTTCCTCCACGAGCGCCATGGCTTCCGCCAGGTACGGCGCCAGCACGCGGTTGACGAGGAATCCGGGATGGCTGCGACAGGGCAGCGGCAGCTTGCCGATCTGTCTCGCGAACGCCAGGCCGGCGGCCAGTACCGCGGCATCCGTGGCGTCGGTCTGCACCACTTCCACCAGCGGCAGGCTGGCCACCGGGTTGAAGAAGTGCAGCCCGATGAGACGGCCCGGATTCGCCAGGCAGGACATCAGGTCCTGCAACGGAATGCTGCTGGTGTTGGTGGCGAGGATGCAGCCGGGCCGGATACGTCGCTCAAGCGCCCCGAAAAGCTGCTGCTTGGCCTGCAGGTCCTCGAAGATTGCCTCGATGACCACATCGGCATCGGCCGCGCCCTCGCCGGCGACGTCGGCCCTGAGGCGGGAGCGGGTTTCCTCCAGCCTCGCCGGGTCGTCGATCTTGCGGCGGAAATACGCATGGGCCCGCTCCAGTGCGGGCTCCACGAACCGTGCCTCGCGATCCTGCAGCGTGACGTCGAGGCCGCGGTACGCGCACCAGGCAGCGATGTCGCCGCCCATGACGCCAGCACCGACCACGTGAACCCGGCGCGCGGGCACGGCCAGGGCGGCACCTGTGTTCTTCAGCCGCTCCTGCAGGAAGAATACGCGGACCAGGTTGCGCGAAGTCTGGCTGACAGCGAGCTGGCCAAAGGACCGGGCTTCGGCAGCGAAAGCAGCGGGCCCCTGCGCAGCATGCTTGCGCCATAGTTCGATCATGGCACCAGGCGCCGGGTAGTGCCGCGGGTCCGCCTTGCGACGCGTCTTCTGCTCGAGCGAACGTGCCACGTAGCTACGGGCCAGCGGCGAGGCGAGCAGCCTGTCCAAGACCGGCGGGCTGCGGCGCGGCCGCGGTCGTGACAGCAGGGCTACAGCAGCTTCGCGCCACTCCGGCAACTCGCAGATGGTATCAACGAGACCACAGGCCACCGCCTCGGTGACCGTGATGGATCGACCGGTCAGCATCATGGCCATCGCCTTGCGCACACCGACCAGGCGCGGCAGCCGCACGGTGCCACCGAGGCCCGGATGCAGGCCGAGCTGGACCTCGGGCAACCCGAGTGTCGGCCGGTCCGAGCTCACGGCCAGGCGCCAGGTGGTCCCCAGGGCGAGTTCCAGGCCACCACCGAGTGCCGTGCCGTCGAGGACCGCCACGCTCGGGCAGGGCAGGGCCTCCAGCATGCCGATGATCGCCTGCCCGCGGCTTGCCAGTTCAGTTGCCTCTTCCGCCGACTGGATGGCCGGGAACTCGTGAATATCTGCCCCGGCCACGAAGCAGCCGGGCTTGCCGGAGTGGAGCACCAGGCCAGCTGGAGGGTTCGTCTCAAGGTCCCGGAGCAGGCCGTCGAGTTCCTCCATGACAGCGCGCGACAGGACGTTGACCGTGTTCGCCCTGACATCGATGGCCAACCAGGCAACGCCGCTTGTGTCGCGCTCCAGCCTCCAGTTATGTAGTGGGTCCTGGCCTGCCATGGCGGTCACTTCCGGGCTGGTACCGTCTCGAAATCACAGACCAGGGGCAGGTGGTCGGAGAACCCGATCTGGGGAATGCGGAAGTCCGTCACTTCGATGCCCGGGCCGTAGAGGATGAAATCCAGTTCCAGCCTTGGCGCGCGACTGGGGAACGATGCCAGCCCGCCGATGTTGGCGCTGCGCAGTCCAAGGGATTCCTTAAAAAGGAAAATCTCATCTTCACCCCAGAACGTATTGAAATCACCGGCAATAATAACTGGCTTCCGGCAGCGCTTCACCAGCTCGTAGAGATGGCGCAGCTGGAAATGCCGGTGGCGGTACTTGAGCGACAGGTGCACCAGGAAGATCGCCACCCCATCGAGTTCCAGCTCGATGATCAGGCGCTTGATGCCGGTGTCGAAGTAGTGGAAGCGCTCGCCCGCAACACCAGGCTTCGCCAGGAATGCATTGGCCTGCTTGCGCAGGATCGGCAGATACTGGTTCACCGATTCCTCGCCATACTTGCATTCGTAGCAGGAGTAGTGGCCGAGGGCGCTGGCAATTGCCTCCGCCTGGTTCACGCGGCCGCTGCGCACCGAACCGATATCGACCTCGATCAGGCCGACGATGTCCGGCGCTTCTGCCTTCAGGAAGCCGATGATGTTGTCGAGATTGCCGGGGTTGCCGAACAGGTACCCGGCACCTGGCACGGGCACATGGGCGGGAGCCCCCGCGCCGACGGCGTAGCGGATGTTATAGACAAGAAGACGCATGTCCTTGACAGTTTAATTCCTCGTCAACCAAGGTTGGAACCTCGGCCGGGGCAAATCCGTGACGGATTCCCGGCCGCGTGGCGGCGCGGCATGGCGCGGGAGGTCGTAGATGTCCGAAAGCAACCCCATCAAGGTTTTCGTGGTGCATACGTTTGCCGAGCACCCGGACCACATGAAGGTATTCGAGTACCTGGAAAGCCGCCCGAACTTCTACTACCAGAACTGCAGCCGGCTCGACATGAAGGTTGGCGACGGCGATTCGATGCGCGAGGAACTGCGCCGGCAGATCGAACAGGCGGAAATTGTCATCATGCCGGTGACGCTGTTTGCCATCAATCCGGTGCTGGTCACCTTCGAGATTGACACCGCAAAGGGCATGAAGAAGCCTGTGCTCGCCATCAAGTCCTTCGGCGAAACGATCGCGATCAAGAAGTCGCTGCTCGACAAGGCGGACGACATCGTCGACTGGAACAATCGCAGCATCACCGAGGCCATCAAGCGGCTGGCGCGCAATGATGCCTCCGGCCAGTGGGAAGTCATCGAGTTCAAGCTCGATTAGTCACCCGCGCCTCGGCCGCCGCCGCCCTTGTTGGCCGTGGCGGGGTCCAGTAATATTCGGCGCCTTCGACGGGAGCGGCCTGCCCGGAGCCGCAGCCCGCTGCCAACCACGGACCGACGGCCAATTCTGGCAGGAATCTGCTTATGACCATCGAGACTGATGCACTGATCGTCGGGGCGGGCCCCTGTGGCCTGTTCCAGATTTTCGAGCTTGGCCTGCTGGGCATCCATGCCGAACTGGTCGATTCCCTGCCAGCGGTCGGCGGGCAATGCACCTGGCTGTACCCGGACAAGCCCATCTATGACATTCCGGCGATTCCTGTCTGCACGGGGCAGGAGCTGATCGACGCGCTGATGAAGCAGATCGCGCCGTTCAATGCCGGGATGCACCTGGGAGAGGAGGTCGTCGGCCTCAGGGCCGAGGATGGCCGCTACCGCGTGACCACCAGTGCCGGCAAGGAGTTCCTGGCGCGGACGGTGTTCATCGCCGGGGGCGTCGGCTCGTTCCAGCCCCGCCGCATCAAGCTCGCCGACATCGAGTCCCTCGAGGAGAAGGCCCTGCATTACCGCGTGCGTGAGCCGGGCCGTTTTCGCGGCAAGCAGCTGGTGATCTTCGGCGGCGGTGACTCGGCACTGGACTGGGCAGTGGCGCTGGCACCCGAAGCCGGATCGCTGACGCTGGTGCATCGCTCGGACCAGTTCCGCGCCGCGCCGGCTTCGGTAGCCGCATTCCGGGCCCTGGTCGCCGCAGGCAAGGCAAGGATCATCGAGTTTGCCAACGCCGTCGGCCACAAGGCGGACGGCGAGCGCCTGCTCGAGGTGACCGTCAAGCACGACGACGGCACGCTGCATGTCCTGCCGGCCGAGCACATGTTCGTGTTCTTCGGCATGTCGCCGAAGCTGGGGCCGATTGCGGAATGGGGCCTGGAGATGAAGGGCAAGGCACTGAAGGTCGATATGTCGACCTTCCAGACCAGCGCCCCAGGCGTCTATGCCGTAGGTGACATCTGTGACTACCCGGGGAAGAAGAAGCTGATCCTCAGCGGCTTCCACGAGGCGGCGCTGGCGGCTTTCGCAGCCAAGGCCCACCTCGACCCCGGCAAGAAGGTACACCTCCAGTACACGACCACGAGCCCCCTGATGCAGCAGCGTCTCGGGGTTGCCGCGGGAGACTGAGCCGGCGCGCTGCCGGCACCGGTTCACCGTGGCAAGCGCCGCCCGACCGCTGGTCATCGCCCACCGCGGTGCCTGCGGCTACCTGCCGGAGCACACGCTGGTCGCCAAGGCCCTGGCTTTCGGCCAGGGAGCCGACTACCTGGAGCAGGATGTCGTCGCGACCCGCGATGGTGAACTGGTCGTATTCCATGACCTCACCCTCGATGAGGTCACGGACGTCGCCACGCGCTTTCCCGGGCGACAGCGGGCCGACGGCCATTTCTACTGCCGGGATTTCGATCTCGAGGAACTGCGGACCCTCGGGGTGGGCCCACGCCGCGGAAGCGCGGGCGAATTGCAGCACCCAGGGCGGTTCCCGGAATCGGGTGGGCGCTTTGGCATCCCGACGCTGGCGGAGGAAATCCGCTTCATTCGCGGCCTGATCCACGCATCCGGACGAGCCGTCGGAATTTACCCGGAAATAAAGGACCCCGCCTGGCATCGCGCCGAAGGCATCGACCTCGGGGCGCGGGTGCTCCAGGTGCTGGAATCAACGGCCTGCGCTGACCCGCCGATGCCGGTATTCCTCCAGTGCTTCGATCCGGCGGAACTGCAGCGCCTGCGCAGGGAATTCAATTCGCAGCTGCCGTTCGTGCAGCTGATCAACAGTATCTACGGCCAACCTTCGGCGCGCGAACTGGAGACCATCGCCGGTTACGCCCAGGCGATCGGCCCGTCGCTGAAACTGATCTATCGCGGGCGGGCAGGGAAGGGCGCCGCCACGACCACGCTGGTGGACGACGCCCACAGCGCCGGCCTGCTCGTACACCCGTACACGTTTCGCAGCGACGACCTGCCCGTGGGGATGGCGAGCTTCGGGGAACTACTGGACCTGTTCCTGCGGCAGCTGGGCGTCGATGGCCTGTTTACCGACTTTCCCGACCTGGCCCGGGTCTTCATCGATCGCCATTTGCCCGCCTGATTCAGGGCCGCCAGGAGCGGGCAGGACATATCAGAACAGGGTGCGGTTCACCAGCAGGTGTGCCCAGATGGCCGCGGCATAGCCCAGGCCGATGGCAGGCGCCCATCGCAGGTGGCCAAAGAAGGTGTAGTACTCGCGGGCCTGGCCCATGAGCGCGACACCGGCCGCGGAGCCGATGCTGAGGAGGCTGCCGCCGATGCCGGCCGTCAACGTGATCAGCAGCCATTGGCCCTGCGACATGGGCGGGTTCATCTCAAGAACGGCTGCCATGACGGGGATGTTGTCCACCACGGCCGATACGACGCCGACCAGGATGTTGGCGACGGTCGGACCCATGCGCGAGTAACTCAGGTCGGCCAGCAGTTCCATGTAGCCGAAGGTCGCGAGGCCGCCGACGCAGAGGATCACTCCGTAGAAAAACAACAGGGTGTCCCATTCCGCGCGGGCAATGTAGCCGAACACGTCAAACGGACTCTGGTCACCGACGCCGCCGACTCCATGGCAGCGCAGCCAGTAGCCATAGACCTTGAGATAGCCGAGGCCCAGCATCATGCCCATGACGGGTGGCAAGCCCACCAGGTTCTGCAGCGAAACTGCTGTCGCCAGCGTCAGCACGAACAGGACCACCACGGCCGCACCGCCTGCCCGCAGGGTCGCGGCATGGGTCGGCGCCTCGAGGCGCAGGCTGCGTGGCAGCGCCAGATGCATCGCGGTGGCAGGCAGCAGCCAGGCCACGGCACTGGGCAGCAGCAGCCGGAAGAATTCGAAGAACTCCAACCGTCCGGCCTGCCAGACCATCAGTGAAGTGACGTCGCCAAATGCACACCATGCGCCACCGGCATTGGCGGCTACCACGATATTGATGCAGGACAGCGTGAGGAAGCGCCGGTCGGTGGTGATGCCGAGTGCCAGGCTGCCCATCACCAGCGACGTCGTCAGGTTGTCGATAACGGCGGAAAGAAAGAAGGAGAGCAGCCCGGTGATCCAGAACAACGCTCGCATGCTGAACTGCCGCCGCAGGAGCCAGCCGCGCATGGCGGCGAAGACCTGCCGGTCCGTCATGGCATTCACGTAGGTCATGGCCACCAGCAGGAACAGCAGCAACTCGGCGTAATCGAGGATCGATTCCCGGGCTGACCCAATCAGCACGTCCTGTGCGAGGCTGCCGCGGGCGGCAGCAGCCACCAGCAACCAGATGAAGCCAGCCGCAATCAGGACGGGAGTTGACTTGCGAAGACCGGTCCATTCCTCGGTGGCCACCAGCGTGTAGGCCACCAGGAACAGGGCAACGGCACAAAACCCCAGCCAATGGCTGGTCAGGTCGAGGTGCTGGGAGGCATGGGCCGTTGCGGGAATTGCCAACGCTGCCGGAAGTACCCGGATCCACAAGCCCATAATGCGCATAATGTATATTAAGTTAAATTTAAGGCAGTATTACCGGACAGGATGCCTAGGCCGGGTCGTACTCCCCATACTCGGGTTCCCACCACAGCTGCGAAATCCTCTGGTCCGCCTCGTCGGCCTCCAGGCCAGGCAGGCCATGCGCCCCTGAGACCAGCAATGCGCGTGCCACGTGGCGCGACACCTCACGCAGCCGCGACATTGGCGGGTACAGCAGTCCGCTCTCCAGCTCGGCATCAGTGACGGAATGCGCCAGCGCCCGGGCCGCCGTGAAGAAGGCCCCGTCGCTGACGGTCACGAGTCCTGCCGCCAGCACCGCGAGGCCGACACCGGGGAAAATGTAGGCATTGTTGCCCTGACCGATCCGGTACGAGCGCCCCTCGTGGCTGACATCCTCGAAAGGACTGCCGGTAGCTACCAGGGCTCGGCCGCCGGACCAGTGAAACAGGTCCGCCGGGACTGCCTCGCAATTGCTGGTTGGATTCGACAGCGGCAGGATCACCGGACGCTCACAACCGGCGGTCACCGCACGTACGACCGCCTCGTCGAATGCTCCCGCCTGGCCGGAGGTACCGATCAGCACGGTCGGCCTGAACCGTTTCACGACTTCGTGCAAACCGCGCTGGCCCGCGACCAGGCCTGCGGCTGCCGCTGTCGCCGCCGGCCATGCCAGTTCACGCTTGTATGCGTCCATGGGGCCGTCATCGACAATCAGCCCCTTGCTGTCCAGCACCGCGATCGTTGCCGCGCTATCGCCCCCGGCCTGCATCGCCGCCCGCAACTGCCGCGTGATGCCCAGCCCAGCCGCACCAGCACCGAGGATCAGCACGCGCTCGGTGCCGATCTGCCGTCCGGTGATGCGCTCCGAGGTCAGCACCCCGGCCAGCGCTACGGCGCCGGTGCCCTGGATGTCGTCGTTGAAGCTCGGAAGGCGCCCGCGGTAGCGATCGAGGATGCGCAGTGCGTTGTCCTTGCGGAAGTCCTCCCACTGGACGAGTGCCTGCGGAAAGGTCGTGGAGACTGCCTCGACAAACTCCTCGACCAGCGCGTCGTATGCAGCGCCACGCAGGCGCCGCTCGGGCCATCCGAGGTACTGCGGATCGGCGAGCAGCGCGGCGTTGTCGGTGCCCACGTCGAGGCTGAGTGGCAGGACAGTTGCCGGATCGATACCCGCAGCGGCCGTGTACAGCGACAGCTTGCCGATGGCGATGGCCATCCCCCCTGCCCCCTGGTCACCGATGCCGAGGATGGACTCGTTGTCGGTGATGACGATCAGGCGGATGCTGCGCCCGGCGGTCGCGCGGCGCAGCACGTCGGCGATGCGTCCGCGGTGCGCCGGCGTGATCCAGGCGCCACGCCCGCGCTGGAAGACCTGGCTGTAGCGCTGCGTGGCGAGGCCCACGGTTGGCGTATAGACGATCGGCAGCAGGCTGGCGATCCGGTGCACCAGGACGTTGAAATACAGTTGCTCGTTGCGGTCCTGGAGGCTGGCCAGTGCCACGTACTTCTCGAGCGGATCCTGCAACCGGTCAAGGTTGGTGAGTACCCGCTGCCGCTGGATGTCGATGCTGACCGCACGATGCGGCAGGAGTCCGTCGAGGCCGAAGGCCAGGCGCTCACGCTCGGTGAATGCCGATCCCTTGTTGAGGAGCGGGTCGCGAATGAGTGCGTAGCCCGAGCACCTGATGCGCCTGCGCTTCCTGTCCACCGCGTCCTCCCCGGGCATTACCCGGCTCCGCCAGAACCACTGTCGCCGCCGCCTAGGGCACGACCTGATCGACCGTGATCTGCAAGGGCGCCCCTGACTTCGCGCTGGAATGCCAGGTGGCCTCACCGAACAGGTCGCCGGATGCTGCCCTGGCGTCGCCCTCGCCCGCCAGGCGTGCCGTGAGCTGGATGGCCGCATGACTGGCCAGAGAGCGGCCCGGCATCATGCTGTCAGCATCGCTGATCTCCAGGTCCAGCGGCAGCTGCGGCGCCTCACGGCGCACCACGGCCAGCGGTGGTCCCGCTGCCACACCAGGTTCGCGCGCGATCAGGAATAGCACCGCCCCAGGCCTTACCCTTGCGGCCATCCCCGGCCCCAGGGTGATACGAACCGGAATCCTGACGCCAGCCGCTGCAGCAGATGTGCTGCCGGCACCCGGGCTGGCACCCATGTTCGCCAGCTGCTGCTCGAGGATCTCCCGGACGCGGGGTGGTGGCGATAGTTCGAGCAGCTTGCCCCAGCGCTGGCGGGCGGTGGCGGCGTCGCCACGCGCCAGCGCGGCCATGCCACCGTACCAGAGGGCCTTTGGATTGAAGGGATCCCGTTGCAGCACATCGTCGAGGACGACGGCAGCCTGACCCTGCAGTGCGTTCCTGTCTTCGAGGATAGAAGCCTCGACAAGGGAAAGGCGCAACGCGTCATCGCCACCGTTGCTGGCGGCGATCGCCTGCTGGAACGCCTGTCGCGCCTCGGCGTAACGTTCGGCGGACAGATAGGCATCACCGAGCCTTGCCCAGGCATCGACGTCACCGGGTTGCGCAGCCGTTCGCTGCTTCAGTTCCTGGACCTCCGCGCTGTCTGGCTGCGGACCTGCCATCGCCATCGCCGCTGGCGGCCCGCCGCGCCAGGGGAAGTTACTGGCCTGCATATAGAGCATGACGACGGTGAGCGGGATGATGACGGCGGCGAACAGTGCCGCGAGCGGCGCGCGTCCATCGCGCAGGCCGCAGAGTGGAATGGCGACGACGAGGATCGCGGCAACCGTCATCAGCACAGCAACGACGACAAAGGCAGTCATGCACCGGATCCTGTCCCGGCCGGTGGATTCTCGTCGGCGTCCTGGTCGGCCGGCAATGCGGCGCGACGGCGCACCACGACCCCGATGGCCGCCGCACCGGCCAGCAGCAGCAGGCCCGGTGCCAGCCAGAGCAGTGCCGTGGAGAAGAGGAATCGCGGCTTGTAGAGCACGAAATCCCCGTAGCGGTCGAGGAGGAATGTCTTGATGTCCTCCTCGGACCGGCCCTCCGCCACCATCGCATAGATTTCGCGGCGCAGGTCCGCTGCCAGCGGCGCGGTGGAATCGGCCACCGTCTGATTCTGGCACACCAGGCAGCGGACCTCGTGTGTCAGCCGCTCATAAAGCGCCTGGCGCTCCGGGTCCGGGAGCGGCGGTTCCTGGTCGATTGCACGGACGGAGGTTGCCGCAAGCACCAGCAGCAACGCCACCGCCCATGGACGCAGGCCGGCACTGCTCACGGACGCTGCCCCCGTGCCTGGCGAATCCGCGGCATGAACTCCTTCTGCCAGACTTCGGAGGTAAGCGGCGCGATGTGCTTGTAGAGAACCTTGCCAGCGGCATCGACCAGGAAGGTCTCCGGTGCCCCGTATACACCCCAGTCGATGGCAACCCGCCCGTCCTGGTCGACACCCGTCGCGGCATAGGGATTGCCGAGTGTCTGCAGCCACTGCCGCGCGAGGTCCGGGTCGTCCTTCCAGTTCAGGCTGAATATCCTCACATCGGCAGTACGTGAGAGCTCCATCAGGTATGGGTGCTCCTGACGGCATCCCGAGCACCAGGTGGCCCAGACGTTCAGCAACGCGACGTCGCCGCCGAGGTCCCGGTTGCTGAGGGTCCGGGCCGGGTCATCCAGCCGGGGTAGCGAAAATGCTGGTGCCTGCTTGCCAAGCAGTGGCGAGGGAACATAGCTCGGGTCGCGGTTCAGGCCGACGACCAGCAGTGCCACCAGTGCGGCCAGGACGAAGATGGGCAGCAGGAATCGCGTCATCGGCAAGCAGGGCGAGTTCGCGGCATCAGCCGGCGGCAGCGGGCCTGGTGGCGTCACCCCGCTCCTCCGCGACGCTCTCCCGGACTGCCAGGCGATAGCGCCTGTCGGTAATCGCCAGGATGCCACCCAGGGCCATGATGGCTGCCCCCAGCCAGATGAAGCGCACCAGCGGCTTGTACTGGAGGCGCACGCTCCAGGCGCCCTTCCCGAGGTCCTCGCCGAGTGCGACAAACAGGTCGCGATGCCAGCCGGCATCGATGCCGGCCTCGGTCATCGGCGAGGAGCGCACGCGGTACAGCCTCTTTTCCGGATGCAGCGTAGCCACCGGCACCCCATCCCGGGTGATTTCCATGTCCGCGCGCAGCGCCTCGTAGTTCGGGCCGCTCGCGGGAGCAATGCCCCGGAACAGCAGCTGGTACTCGCCCAGCTTCAATGTCTCGCCCGGGCTGATCTTCTCGTCGGTGACGACGCTGAAGCTGGAGGTAATCGTGATCCCCAGGACACAGAGGCCAAGCCCGAGGTGTGCGACCTGCATGCCGACCATGCCGCGCGTGAGGCGCGGCCCCTTGCCGCGCAGCCGTGCCAGTGGGTCGAGCAGCGACGCAAAGGCTACCCAGGCAGCGGCTGTCACACCGACAATAGTCATGAGGTGGCCCGAGCCATAGACGACCAATGGCAGGCCCAGGCCCGCGGCCACGGCAGCCAGTGCCGCCCAGCGCAGCCGGCGGCCGACTGTCCAGCCATCCGCGGCACGCCAGGCCGTATGCATGCCGATGCCCACGGCGAAGAGCAGCGGCACCATCGGCACGAGGAAGACCATTTCGAAGTAAGGAGGACCGACCGAAATTTTGCCGAGGTTCAGCGCATCGAGGATCAACGGGTACAGGGTGCCGAGCAGGATCAGGGCTGCTGCAGCGGACAGCAGGATGTTGTTGACCAGCAGGAACGTCTCGCGTGAGAAAGGCTTGAAGCCGATGGCCCGATCGAGCCCTGGCGCACGCCAGGCATAGAGGCCGAGCGCAATGCCAATCACGATGCTGAGATAGGCCAGGATGAACAAGCCGCGGGCCGGGTCCGCCGCAAAGGCATGCACCGATACCAGCACGCCGGAGCGCACCAGGAAGGTGCCGAGCAGGCTCAGCGAGAATGCGCCAATGGCGAGCAGCAGGGTCGTGCCCTTGAAAAGCCCGCGCTTTTCCGTGACCGCCAGCGAGTGGATCAGTGCGGTGCCGACCAGCCAGGGCATGAACGAGGCATTTTCGACTGGATCCCAGAACCACCAGCCGCCCCAGCCGAGCTCGTAGTAGGCCCACCAGCTGCCCATGGCAATGCCCACTGTGAGAAAGGCCCAGGCGGCGGTGGTCCATGGCCGCGCCCAGCGGGCCCATTGCTGGTCGATGCGCCCTGCCAGCATGGCGGCCACGGCAAAGGCGAAAGCCACTGAAAAGCCCACGTAGCCCGTGTAGAGCAGCGGCGGATGGGCGGCCATCGCCGGATCCTGCAGCAGCGGGTTGAGGTCATTGCCATCGACGGGCGCCGGAAACACCCTCAGGAATGGATTGGACGTTACCAGGATGAAGAGGATGAACCCGGCACTGACGAAACCCATCACGCCGATGATGCGGCAGGCCATCTCGCGGGGCACGCTGCGGCTGCCGGCGGCGACCGCTGCCGTCCACAGCGACAACAGCACCACCCAGAGCAGCAGCGAGCCTTCGTGCCCGCCCCACACCGCCGCGAACCGATAGACCGCCGGCAGTGAAGTATTGGAGTTCTGGGCAACGTAGGCGACCGAAAAATCATTGTTGACGAAGGACCATGCCAGGGTGGCAAACGCCGCCAGCACGAAAACGGCATGGCCTGCCGCGGCGGGAATCGCCACCCGCATCCAACTCACCTTGTGCAGCTGTGCACCGGCCAGCGGAAAAAATGCCTGTGCCGTCGCCAGGCAGAGTGCGAGGATCAGGCAAAGCTGGCCGAACTCCGGAACCATTTCAGTACCCTCAGGGATTTGCCGTCGCCGGTTCTGCCGCGTCCGGATGGCCCTGCTCGCGAAGTGCCTGGGCGACTTCCGGCGGCATGTAGTTTTCGTCGTGCTTGGCCAGCACTTCATCCGCCCGGAAACTGCCATCGGGCATCAGTACACCATAGGCGATGACGCCCTGCCCCTCCCGGAACAGATCCGGGAGGATGCCTGAGTAGCTCACCACCATGGCCTTCTTCACGTCCGTCACCTGGAACTTCACCTCGAGCTGGCCAGGCTCACGATGCAACGAGCCGGGCTGCACCAGCCCGCCAAGGCGAAATTTCTTGCCTGCAGGGGCCTCGCCCGCTGCAACCTGGGTCGGCGTATAGAAATAGAGCAGGTTGTCGTTGAATGCGCGCAGCGCCAGGCCGGCCGCCAGCGCCACGCCCGCCACCACGAGCCCAACCACCATCAGTCGCTGTCTTCTCGGCGTCATTTCCGCAGACTCTCCACCCGGTTGGCCCGCAGGCGCAAGCGCCTCAGGGTATTGTGATAGCGCCGGTCTGCGCCAATGACATTTGCCAGCAACACGACCAGCGTCAGCCCGAAAGCGCTCCAGACCCAGAGCGCGTAACCACCCATTGCGAGGAAGTCGCGCATCGGCTCAACCCGCGGCAGCGGAGCCGGCGATAATCTCCCGCGCCCAGCGCGCCTGCTGTTCCCGCTCCAGCACTTCACCCTGCAGATGCCGGGTCAGTACGGCGAGGAAGAACAGCGTAAACCCGCTGATCATCACCAGCAGCGGCCAGAGCATGTCCATGGTGATCGAGGGATTGTCCAGCTTGGAGATGGTCGGCCCCTGGTGCAGCGTGCTCCACCAGATCACCGAGTAGTGGATGATCGGGATGTTAACCACGCCGACCAGCGCCAGCACGGCGCTGGCGCGGTCAGCCTTGCCGAGGTCATCGAAGGCCGCGCGCAGCAGGATGTATCCCAGGTAGAGGAACAGCAGGATCAGTTCCGAGGTCAGGCGCGCATCCCAGACCCACCAGGTGCCCCACATGGGCTGGCCCCAGACTGCGCCGGTGACCAGCGCCAGGAAGGTGAACGACGCGCCGATGGGTGCGGAACTCGCCGCCACCGCATGCGCCAGCTTGATTCGCCAGATGAGTCCTGTCGCCGATGCCACCGCCATCACCATATAGATCATCATGGACAGGTAGGCACTCGGGACATGCACGTAGATGATCCGGAAGCCCTCGCCCTGCTGGTAGTCGGGCGGCGCCAGTACCAGGCCACCGTAGGCACCCGCCGCGATGCAGGCCAGCGCCGGCCACAGCAGCCAGCGCCGCAATACGTCCGCAAGCCGGTAGAAATGCGGCGGCGAAGCGAGACGATGCATCCAGGCGGGCAGGGCTATTGCCATAGGGGAAGACCGGTACGGAGTCGGGGCCAGTAGCGATGGTGGTGGGTCAGCGTGTGCAAGTCAGTCAATCGTGATGCGCATGGCCGCTGCTGCAGCAATGGGTGCCAGGCTGGCCGCCAGCAGTGCCATCGCGCCCATCAGGTAAAGAATACCCGTCACGTCGTCACCGCCTGCTGCAAGGTCCGTGGCCCTGGCGCCGAACATCATTACCGGCAGCATCAGTGGCAGCACGAGCAGTGCCAGCAAGCCACTGGCCTGGCGCAGTCCAGTGGTCAGCGCGGCACCCACGGCTCCCAGCAGGCACAGCGTCGGTGTGCCGAGCAGCAGCGTAACGCACAGGGTCAGAAGCGCATTGCCGGGCAGATAGTAGGTGATTCCCATCAGCGGGGCCAGTGCCACCAGCGGTGCCGCACTGGTCAGCCACAGCGCCAGCGCCTTGGCCAGCATGACGGCGGCCAGCGGCTCCTCGCGCAGCAGCAATTGCTCCATCGTGCCGTCGTCCACATCGGCGCGAAACATGCCATTGAGGGACAGTAGCGTGCTGAGCAGCGCAGCGACCCACAAGACTGCGGGGCCGATCACGCGCAGCGTTGCTGGCGTCGGGCTGAGCGCCAGCGGAAACAGTGATCCGACAATGGCGAAGAACACCAGGGGACTGGCGACGTCACCCCAGCGACTGCAGGCGATGCGCAGGTCACGCAGGAACACGGCGATGAAAATCCGGCCCATGATTCAATCCACCCCCAGGCGCAGGGTGGCGACTGCCGGACTGGCCAGCGTCATGGGATCATGGACCGCAATCACCGCGAGACCTCCGGAGCCGAGGTGCCGGTCGATGTACTCCCCCACCAGCCGGCGGCCCGCCGCGTCCAGATTGGTGAACGGCTCATCCAGCAGCCAGATCGGGCAGTCCGACATCAGCAATCGCGCCAGCCCTCCGCGACGCCGCTGGCCAGCCGACAGGTACCGCAGTTCGAGGTCGCGGATCGCGCCCAGCCCGAGTTCATCGATGAGTACGCCGAGATCGCCCTGCCAGCCGCAGAGCCGGGCGTAGAACTCCAGATTCCGCAGCACCGTCAGGTCGGCGTTCAGCGCGCTGCTGTGGCCGTTGTAGGCGGCCAGTCCACGCATCCCGCCTGGCCGGCGCTCACCCCGCCAGCAGATCGATCCCCGTTCGGGCAGCGTCAGCCCCGCAAGGACCCTGAGCAGCGAGGTCTTGCCCGTGCCGTTTGCACCCCGCAGCAGCAGTGCCGCACCCGCATCGACCTCGAACGAGAGTCCGTCGAACAGGCAGGTGGCGCCGCGCCAGAGGCTGAGGTCCTGCACCACTAGCACAGGCACACCTGGTCTATATACATATAGGCGTTATTATCAAGATGTTACTTAACGATGCTAAATAATTTGTCACGATATTTTCGGCGTCTGTATGACCGGTGCGCGCCAGGCAGTCCGCAGATGTTTACATAAATGCCGCCGGAACCTAGACTTCCGGACAAAAGAAGCTGCCATGACCTTGTGGCGAAAGCGTGCTCGTGATTCCCCAGAAATGCACATGAACGAGCGAACCGACTTCCCGGCCGAGACCGCGGGCACCGGTAACGAGGTGCCCGGCAGGATTCTAGAGGCCGTACGCTACCTGAGCCAGTCGCGGGAGCGAGGCCGTTGCCTCGCGATCCTGACCGCAGACTCCGGTGACATGACGCGCCTGGCCCTGAAGCGGTTCCTGGCCGACGCGGATGCATCCAGCAAAGTCGCGCGCATTCTTGAGCCCACCGATAGCCGTCACGGCTTCCTGGAGGCAGTGCTGACTCAACTCGGCTTCGAGCCCTTCGAGTCCAGCGCCGACGACCTGCAGCGCCTGCTCAACGTCGTATTGCGCCAGGGCGCATGCCAGAAGATCACCACCATCATCCTGGTCGAGAATGCCCAGCAGTTCGGGCCGCGCGTACTGGAGTTGCTGCGAGACCTGATTCGGGCTGCCCAGGAGTTGACTCCGCCACCCCTGTTCATCCTGACGGGCCAGGCAGCGCTGCATCGGGTACTGGATTCGAAGGGAATGGCGAGCCTGGCAGGGCTGGCCAAGCAACGCTTCGACCTGTCGCCGGCAAAGGTGCCGCCGGATGGACCGGCCGTTCCTGGCAAGCAGGACGACCCCTGCCTGGTCCTCTCGCTGGACTCACGCGAGCGAGGGCGGTTCCCGCTCCGTGGCGAACGCCTGTTGATCGGCCGCGGAGAGCATTGCGACATCCCGATCCTCAGCCGCTTCATCAGCCGGCAGCATGCCCTGTTCCTGCGCAACGCCAGCGGGGACTGGATCGTGGACCTCAAGAGCACAAATGGCACCAGCGTCAATTCGGCATTGATCCGCCAGCGCCGCCTCGTCCACGGTGACATCATCAGCATTGGCAACCACCGATTGCGTTACCACAATCCCGCAGCATCGCCGCGGCTCCCGGCGCCCGAACCCTCGGGCGAGCAGCTCAGCGAGACCATGGTGATGCGCTCGCTGAAGCAGCTGCTCAAGCCGGAGGAACCGCCATCCACCGGAGAAGAGGCTGCAAGCCACGTTGCCTGAGCGGCGCATCGCCACCGAGCAGGCAGGCCGCTCCGCTGGTCAACAACGTGACGCCTGATGCGGCCGGTGCAGAGACACCGCAGAACAGACTGGACTGGCTGCTGGCGAGCGGCGCCTTTGGTCCACTGGCAGCGGATTTCCGGGTCATCGAGACGCATGTTTCCTGGGTGATCCTCAGCGGCGATATCGCCTACAAGCTCAAGAAGCCGGTTGACCTCGGCTTCCTCGACTTCCGCAGCCTGGCGGCACGTCGCCAGGCATGCGAGGAAGAGCTGCGCCTGAACCGGCGGCTGGCGCCAGACATCTACCTCGGCGTTGTGGCAGTGTCCGCCGTTGCTGGCGACGGAACCGGCTCACGGGAAGAGGCAGTCGTCGAGTATGCGGTGAAGATGCGGCGCTTCCCGCCGGGTGCCGCCGTCGGGGCCGAGCTGGCAGCGGGACTGAAGTCGGATGAGGCTGCGAGGCTGGGAGAACTGATCGGCCAGTTTCACCGCGAGCTCGCTCCCGCGCCGCCAGGTATGCCATGGGGCAGTGCCGACTCGGTCTGGTCGGCAATCGTTGCCAGCCTCGCGCAGCTGGATGCCACCTTGGGTGCGTCCTGGGCGGAGCAGCTGGCCCAGTGCCGTCGCTACATCTCCGCGGAATTCAGCCTGCGGCGCGGCTTCGTCCTCGACCGGCAGCGTTGCGGCGCGGTGCGCGAGTGCCACGGCGATCTTCACCTGGGCAATCTCGTCCGACTGGGAAACCGGGTGGTGCCATTCGATGCACTGGAGTTCGATCCGGCGCTGCGCTGGATAGACGTCATGAACGAGATGGCTTTCCTGATCATGGACCTCGATGTGCGGGGCCGGCGCGACCTCGCGTTCCAGGCCCTCAATGGCTATCTCGATATCACCGGGGATTTTGCCGGTCTCGCCGGGCTGCGCCTGTATCTGTCATACCGGGCGCTGGTCCGCGCCAAGGTGGCCAGCCTGAGCCCAATTCATGCAAGCGATGGACCGGGCATGGCCGACCTGCTCGCCTATGCCGCCAAACCGCTGGCGGGCACGTTGCCGATTCTGGTGGTCATGGCCGGCGTCAGTGGATCGGGGAAGAGCTGGCTCGCCAGGCAGCTGTCTGCCCGGCTGTTCGCAATCCATATTCGCTCGGACGTCGAGCGCAAGCGCCTGTTTGCAATGGCGCCCCTGGCACGCACGGACTCGGCACCGGGAACGGGTATATATGCCGCGGATGTGTCTGCCCGCGTCTATGCCCGCATGGCCGACCTCGCAGCAACCGTGCTGGAGAGTGGTCTGCCAGTCATCCTGGACGCTACCAGCCTGCGCCAGGCGCAGCGTTCGTTACTTCTGGCCGCTGCTCGGCGCACCGGGCATCCTGCGGTGGTCGTCGCCTGCAGTGCCGACGCGAAAACGCTGGTACAGCGTGTCGCACGGCGTGCAAGTGAGGCTCGAGACCCATCTGAAGCCTCGATCGATGTGTTACAGCGGCAATTGGCCGAGTTCGAGCCGCCCGATTCGATGGAAGGCTGTCACTGCGTCTGTGTCGATACCACGAACCCGCTGGACCTGGGCGCGCTCGTGACCGCCATTGGCGACATCGCCGGCACTCCCATCCGAGACGCAGCGCACGGTTTTCCGGGGACCACGCCTGGCGGGCAACCCAAGCACACATAATCCGGTCCCGTGAAATTGACGGGGTCCGGAGCGGTGTTTAGAGTGCCTGGAAAGCTCCCTCACCGGCCACAACAACAGCAGAAGCACGGCCGGTCGCCTGACCTCTACCGGGAATGACCAAATGAGTTGCGGCACTCGCCAACACCAGATCGGACGCCAGGCCGGGTCGTGGCTGTCCGTGGGAATGCGCATCCTGGCCGTGGCGTCGGCACTGGCCCCCGTTCCTGGCCTGGCCCTGACGCACTATTACACGCTGGCCGGGAATACGGCAGGAGTGGAGAACGGCTGTCCCGGCTGGGTACTCGCGGACCAGGACGACGACTGTTCCTGGAACAACGGGCATCCACTCGGTGCCGGCAACGCACAATGGATCGGGCCGGTGTTCAGTGCCGGCTACTATCCTCCGGGCACAGCCCCACAGCTGTTCACCACTCCTCCGCCTCCAGCACCCGTGACTGCGCCCTCACCCGTGTTGCCCATCGGCGGGACGACAGGCATTCCGATCGCCAACGCCTTCCTGGCCCTGGACGACCAGGACACGGCCGCCGGCAGTGATGACTACATTTCGGGAACCATCGAACTCGGCGGCTTCGACCGCAACGTTGCCAGCAGTGCCGGGACGCGCCTGATCGAGACCTTCGGCAGGATCATCCACAGGCTCGCCCGGGTGCGTGTGAGTTCGGCAACCCCAAACGCTGCGGGCGGCTACGATTATGTGGTCGCAATGTCCGGCGCTACGGCGGCATACCCCACCCTCCTCCAGGGCAGTACCACCGCCGGCGGCGGCTTCAGCGATTTCTTCCCCAGCCAGGTGGCGTCACAGTCCAGCCCTGACGTCTCGGACCAGCCGTACTGGTCAGGCCCCGGCACGCATGGCATCGCCGCGCTGGACGGCACCGGGTTCGTGGCGGGCACCAGTTCCACGGCCACCGTCTGGGGCTACGCCTGCAACGACGGCAATGCAGCGCCAGCCGCGAACGATTGCGACAACTCCTACATGACCTGGAGCGGCGACGGCGTCGCCTCGCTGACCAATGTCCTGCTGAAGATTTCCACGAGTTCGGGTGGCCTGATCACGACTGCACAGGCAATCCTGGTCCAGGAAGCGGAGACCGCCGCATCGCTCAATGGCACGGATACCTGGATCGCAACGACGCTGGACTTCACCGGCAGCAGCACCGACCTGCCGGTCGCATTCGATGACCGGAGCATCCTCATCATGCCCCTCGGCGCAGCGAGCGTCGATGTGCTGGCGAATGACCTGCCCGGCGTGGCCCCCGCCACGATAACCATCGAGAGCGGTCCGGCCCAGGGTACCGCCTCCGTGGTATCGAACCGCATCCGCTACCAGCGCGGTGACACATCGGAAAGCGTCCAGGAGATCACTTACCGGGTGACTGATTCCGCCGGGCACTCGGCCACGGCGACCGCGCAGGTCATCATCACCGATCCGGTTGCCTGTGCCGACGATGATGTCACCGGCACGCCGGACACGCCCGTGACGGTCGATGTGCTCGCCAATGACAGCGGCTTCGACATTCCCCCTGTGGTGCTCACCATTGCCACCCAGCCGGCGGATGGCAGTTCCGTGGTCGACCCGGACCGGCGCATTACCTTCACGCCGCCAGCGGGCAAGGGCGGCAGCTATGTCACCGAATATTTCCTGGCGGATGGCACCAACCGGCCGGTGACCTGCAGGCTGACCGTGAAGCTGCCAGCCACGCCGGTGGCAGTGGATGACAGTGCCGCCGTCCTGCAGGGCGCAAACGTCCTGGTGGACGTCCTGGCCAATGACCTCGAGGCGTCCGACACGCCGCTCACGCTTGCCATTACTCAGGCAGCGGCCCACGGTACCGCGACCCCTGAGTCCAGCCCATCCGGGCCGCAGATCCGCTACACGCCGGCAAGTGGCTACGCCGGGCCAGACTCGTTCCAGTACACGATCACTGATGTCGATGGCGATACCAGCAGCAGTGCCACAGTCACCATCAATGTCGTCGGGGCGCCGGGCAATGACCTGCCCAGCTGCGCCAACGATGAGGTCGACGGGCTGCGCAATGCGCCCACCATCGTCAATGTGCTGGCAAACGACACCGGCCTCAATGCCCCGCCGGTCACAGTGGAAGTCCTCGAGGTTTCGCCCGCGGATGCCGCTACCGCGACCGTGAACCCGGACAACAGCATCACCGTGACCCCGGGCACGGACAAGGGCGGCACCATCATCGTGGCCTACCTGGCCCGCGAAGCCGTCAACGATCCGGTGCTGTGCTACGCCGTAGTCGAGGTCGATGATGCACCGGTCGCGAATGACGACAACTTCGACGGCCTGAACTTTGGCCGCAGCAATTCCCTGGCGGTCCTCAACAATGACCTTGGCCTGAGCGACGTGCCGCTCACACTGGAAATCACCACGCCGCCGGCCCATGGCACCGCACTGCTGTGCGCCGCAGCCGGTCCGGACTGCCCCGGGTTCAGCGCCACGACCAGGCCCTACGTCGTCTACAGGTACAACGACAACGCTGGCTTTCCGGCCTCCGACCAGTTCCGGTACCGGGTCACGGATGCCGACGGCGACGCCAGCAATGAAGCGACCGCGAGGATTACGGTCAGGAATGTCGTGGATGCCGCCAACGACCCGAACAATTTTGATCCAGCCCTGGCCGGAACCTATTTCCCACCTGTATTCCAGTCGGTGGGATACGCAACGTCCTCCGGTCACAGTGTGACGCTCAACGTCCTGAGGAACGACGGCGGGTTCCTCAATGGGCCGGTCACACTGGCGATCACCACGGCACCGGCGAAAGGCACGGTAGTGGTGAATGCGGACCAGTCCGTTACCTACACCGCTCCTCCGGACTTCACCGGCCTTGCGCAGTTCAGTTACACGATTACCGACTCGCAGAACCAGACAGACACCGCCGACGTCGGCGTCTACGTCTTTCCGGGACCAAAGACTGACAGCGGCAGTTCCGCTCTCGACCTGCCGATATTGCTGCTGCTGTTGGGCAGCCTGCTGGGCCGGCACTGGCGCCGGACGAAGCCGCTCTGAGCTGGCGCGGCCGGCGGGCAGACTGCCCAGGGCCGGAGTCGAACCGGCACGGTCCTTGCGGTCCGGCGGATTTTAAGTCCGCTGCGTCTACCAGTTCCGCCACCCGGGCATCGTTGGTAGCAGTGGAGGCTAGGGTCGGAATCGAACCGGCGTACACGGCTTTGCAGGCCGCTGCATGACCACTCTGCCACCTAGCCCCGGCTGCTGATGCGGCCGCACTGTAGCACAGCGCCTGTCCGGCAATCGCCGGCGCAGGGTACCTCGCGGCCGGGCGGCTGCCAGACCAGGCCTGCTGTGCGCAAGGGGTTATGGAGCGGGAAACCGGGCTCGAACCGGCGACCTATACCTTGGCAAGGTATCGCTCTACCAACTGAGCTATTCCCGCCTCACGAGAGCCGCATATGGTATCGGGGCGCGTCCGGCTGTCAAGGAAGGCTTTAGTGGTCGCCGGTGAGCCCGGGCCATGCAGCCTTGATGTAGCCGACCATCGACCAGAGGGTGATTCCGGCTGCCACGATCAGCAGGGCCAGGCCGATGTCGTACACCGGCAGGCCGTACAGGTCCCGCTCGTACAGCATGGCACCGAGGCCGATCATCTGCATGGTGGTCTTGGCCTTCCCGATGCCGGATACCGCGACGCGACTGCGGGCACCGATCTCCGCCATCCACTCGCGCAAGGCGGAAACGGCGATTTCCCTGCCGATGATGATGGCGGCCACCAGGGCAATGACGACCCGTGGGTCGGCCTGCAGGATCAGGATCAGGGCGACGGCCACCATCAGTTTGTCCGCCACCGGGTCCAGGAATGCACCAAACCTCGAAGTCTGGCCCATGCGGCGCGCCAGGTAGCCGTCGAGCAGGTCGGTCAGGCCTGCCACCGTGAACGCCAGGCAGGACAGCGGCTTCGCCCATGCGGAAGGCCAGTAGAAGATCACCGCGACTGCCGGGATGGCCGCAATACGCAGCCAGGTCAGCGCCGTGGCGACGTTGAACTGCGGGTAGTGCCGGGCGTCTGTCGGAGAATCTGGCTGCATTCTGGTCCCATTCTAGCCCGGCAGGGGCCGCGGGTTTCAGGTATTGCCATCATCGTGAAACCGGCCGTAGATCCGGCCGGCAAGCGCACGGCTGATGCCCGCCGCGGCCGCCAGGTCCTCGATGCCTGCGCGGGCAATGCCCTGCAGGCCGCCAAAGTGCCGCAGCAGTGCCCGACGCCGCCGGGGACCGAGCCCGGGAATTTCCTCCAGTGACGAACTGGCCTGCTTGCGGCCGCGGCGCTGCCGGTGGCCGGTCAGCGCAAAGCGGTGGGCCTCATCGCGCAGTTGCTGCAGCAGATGCATGGCCGGGCTGCCGGCTGGCAGGTCAAGCGCTGCGGCCTGGTGCAGCCCGACAATGCGGTCCTGGTCCGGCCGCCTGCCGGTCCCCTTGGCGATCCCGAACACCGGCAGTGATGCCAGGCCGAGTTCCTCCAGTACCTGGCTGACGCGCGCGAGCTGCCCGCGCCCACCATCGATCAGCAACAGGTCCGGAACGACGGTCTGGGCCAGCTTGCCCGGGGCGAAGCGCCTGGCCACCGCTTCGGCCAGGGCCTCGTAGTCGTCACCCGCTTCGGCACTGCGGATGTTGTAACGCCGGTAATCGGATCTGGCCGGTCCTGCCGCATTGAACACCACGCAGGAGGCCACCGTTTCGCCACCCTGAGTGTGGCTGATGTCGAAGCACTCCACGCGCTCCGGGACCGTGGGCAGTGCCAGCGCCTCGCCCAGCTGCCGGTACTGCTCCTGCAGGGTCGCAGCAGCGGCGGCCCTGGAGCGTGCGCCCTCCGCCGCGTTTCCCACGGCCAGCAAGATCCAGCGACGCCGCTGGCCACGCACGCGCTGGCGCAGGGCGACCGCATGACCGCTACGCCCGGTGAGCATCTGGGCGAGCAGGTCCGCATCGGCGACCGGCGCTGACAGGAGGATCTCCGGTGGCGCTGATTGTGCGAGGTAATGCTGGAGTATCACCGCCGAGAGGATCTCCCCCGCGGACGTTCCATCGGCAACCCTCGGATACAGTACCCGGCTACCCAGCACGCGCCCGCCACGGATCATCAGGATGGCCACGCAGTGCTGGCCCTGCTCCTCCGCCAGGCCCAGCGCGTCGAGATCGGTCTCGCCACCACTGTCGATGGCCTGCTGCTGCTGCACCCGGCGGATCGCTGCGATCTGGTCGCGATAACGGGCGGCACGCTCGTAGTCGAGCTGCGCCGCACTCTGCTCCATCCGCGCCGCCAGTCCTTCGAGGACATCGGCACCCCGCCCCTCTATGAAGCGGATGGCATCCTCCACGTCGCGCCGGTAGTCGGCTGCATCGATCAGGCCGACACAGGGCGCCGTACACCGCTGGATCTGGTACTGCAGGCAGGGACGGCTGCGGTTGGCGAAGTACGTGTCACTGCACTGGCGGATGCGGAACAGCTTCTGCAGCTGCTGCAGTGTCGCGCGGACCGCTCCAGCATCGGGAAACGGACCGAAAAAGCGCCCGGCTCCGGTCCGGCTGCCGCGGTGGAACTCAAAGAGCGGAAACTCCTGATCGGTACTCACGTGGATGTACGGATAACTCTTGTCATCGCGCAACACCACGTTGAAGCGCGGCTTGTGAGTCTTGATGAGGTTGTACTCGAGGAGCAGCGCCTCCTGCTCCGTACCGGTCACCGTCACATCCATGGACGCGACCGCCTGCAGCAACGTCCTGGTCTTGGCGTCCTGGGGACGCTTACCGAAGTAACTGGCGACGCGGCGCTTCAGGTGCTTCGCCTTCCCGACGTAGAGCACCTTGCCGTCGGCGTCCAGCATGCGATAAACGCCGGGACGCTGCGTCAGCGTGCGCAGGAACGCGGCAGCATCAAATGGACTGGCCATTGTCTCGGGCGCCGGCGGAACCCAGTTCATCGCGAATCGCTGCGAACACGTCGCGGAACATGATGGGCGTCAGGCGGCGGGTCTGCGTGTTGTAGCGGCTGCAGTGGAAGCTGTCGAACAGATGTCGGCCGTCCGGCAGTACGTGGCGCCGGGCGTGACCGAACGGAAACGCGGCGCCGCGCAGTCCCAGGGCGCGGAGTGTCGCGCCGTGGGCAATGGCACCCAGTGCGAGCACCACGGAGCCAGCTGGCAGCATCTCCAGTTCCTGACGCAGGTAGTCATTGCAGGCCTGCACTTCGCTGCCGTCGGGCTTGTTCTGTGGCGGCACGCAGCGCACGGCGTTGGTGATGCGGCAATCGTCGAGCATGAGCCCGTCGGTGGCGGACTGGCTCAGTGGCTTGCTCGAAAATCCAAAGGCATGGAGTGTCTCGTAGAGCAGCAGTCCCGCATGATCCCCGGTGAATGGCCGCCCGGTGGCATTGGCGCCATGCAGCCCCGGTGCAAGGCCCACCACCAGCAGCCGTGCATCGGGGTCACCGAATGAGGGTACGGGACGCGCGTAGTAGCCGGGGTGCTTGTGCCGGATCTCGTGCAGAAACCCGGCCAGCCGAGGGCAACGCACGCAATCCGGCGTGAATGACGCGGTTTCCGGACTCTCTCGCCGACGGAGCATGCCTCAGCCCCGGTCGGCAATGCGCATGGCAACTTCCAGGGCCTGCTCGTAGTTCAGGCGCGGGTCCACCTGGGTCCGGTAGGCACGGTGCAGATCCTGCTCGGTCAGGCCCCGGGCACCACCGATGCACTCGGTCACGTGGTCCCCGGTCAGCTCCAGGTGCACCCCGCCGAGATGCGTGCCCAGTTCGCCGTGGATGCGGAATGCCGCTTCCAGTTCATCGAGGATGCGGTCGAAGCGCCGCGTCTTGTAACCGGAACCGAGCAGCTCGGTATTGCCGTGCATCGGATCGCAGACCCAGAGCACCGTGGCGCCGGCCCGGCGCACCGCCTCGATCATGCCCGGCAGGACCGAGGCAATGCGTTGCGCGCCCAGCCGGTGGATGAAGGTCAGGCGACCCGGCTCGTTGGCCGGATTGAGCACAGCAGCCAGTCTGAGCAGGTCATCCGTGGTGGTCGCCGGCCCGATCTTGACGCCGATCGGGTTGGCGATGCCGCGGAAGTACTCCACGTGGGCACCATCGACAGCCGCCGTGCGCGCGCCGATCCATGGATAGTGCGTCGTCAGGTCGTACCAGCGGCTGCGATGCCTGAGCCAGCGGGTCTGGGCCTGCTCGTAGTACAGGTTGAGCCCCTCGTGTGAGGCGAAGAAATCGATACGCCTTGCGTCGTCAACCCTGGTGCCCGTGACGGCCTCGAAAAAGGCCAGTCCGTCGGTTACGCGGCGCATGACCTGGTGGTAGCGATCCGCCATCGGTGACTGGCTGACGAAGGCAAGATTCCAGTTCTCCGGATGATGGATGTCGGCGAAGCCGCCATCGATGAGTCCGCGTACGAAATTCAGGGTCAGGGCCGCGTACTCGTAACCGCGCAACATCAACGCGGGGTCCGGCTCGCGGTCCGTCGCCGTGAACGCGGAACGGTTGACGAGGTCACCCCGGTAGCTTGGCAGGGCCAGGCCATCACGGGTCTCCAGGTCATCGGAGCGCGGCTTGGCGTACTGCCCGGCAATGCGTCCGACACGCACCACGGGTCGCTTCAGGCCTGCCACGATGACCATGCTCATCTGCAGCAGGATCTTGAGTTTCTGGACGATATTCTCCGAGCTGCAATCGGCAAAGGTCTCGGCACAGTCGCCGCCCTGGAGCACAAATGCCCGGCCCTGCTGCGCCTGGGCCAGCCGCGCCTTCAGTGCTTCGATTTCCCAGCTGGTCACCAGCGGCGGCAGGCGCCCCAGCTCCGCGATCGTGCTGGCGAGGGCAGCTGCGTCGCGATACACCGGCAGCTGCACGGCCTTGCGAGCCTGCCAGCTGTCGGGCTTCCATGGCGCATTTGACGGGGCGTTGTCCATCGGCTGCCATTCTAGCGATTCGCCACCGCGTTGGCCGTGGTGGATGCTGCGGCCCTGCTATGATCGCCGGCATGAGGACGGGTACCGGCGCAATCCTCGGTTTCCTGGCAGGCGGGCTGCTGGCAGCAGCCCCGCTCGCCGCGTCCGCAGCCGATCCTCCGGAGGTGGCGGCTGTCGGCCTGCGCCTGGAAATCCGCGGTGCCATCGGCCCGGCCACCAGCGACTACATCGTGCGGGGCATCGGCAAGGCGGAAGCCACCGGTGCCAGGCTGGTGATCATCGAGATGGATACTCCTGGTGGCCTGGATGCCGCCATGCGGGACATCAACAAGGCCATCCTGGCATCGACGGTGCCGGTGGCGACGTTCGTGGCCCCGGCAGGATCGAGGGCGGCCAGCGCCGGAACCTACATCCTCTATGCCAGTCATCTTGCGGTTATGGCGCCGGCCACCAACCTGGGTGCGGCAACACCCGTGCAGATCGGCGGCAGTGCGCCCGACGAGCGCTCGCCCACGAAGTCGCCGGCCGCTGGCGACGAGACCGAGGCCAGGCCACCGCAACCCGGTTCGGCGCCGGAGCGCAAGGCCATCAACGATGCCGTCGCCTACATCCGTGGCCTCGCCTCGCTGCGCCATCGAAATGCAGACTGGGCCGAGCGCGCGGTTCGCGAAGCAGTGAGCCTCACGGCCGAGGCGGCACTGCGCGAGAACGTCATCGATTTCATCGCACCGGATATCCAGGCCCTGCTCGCCGCGGCCGATGGCCGCAAGGTGCAGCTGGGCCAGGCTGAGGTGACACTCGCCACCAGCGGCCTGCAGCTGCTGCATCACGACCCGGACTGGCGGACGCGCCTGCTGGCGACGATCACCGACCCCAACGTTGCCTACATACTGCTCCTCGTCGGCATCTACGGCCTGCTCCTCGAGGGCTACAACCCGGGCACCTACCTGCCGGGTGTCGTGGGTACGATCTGCCTGCTGCTGGCCCTGTTCGCCTTCCAGCTCCTGCCGGTTAACTTCGCCGGGCTCGGCCTGATAGCACTCGGCGTGGCCCTGTTCATCGCCGAGGCGTTCGTGCCCAGCTTCGGCACGCTCGGCCTCGGCGGTATCGTCGCTTTCGTCTTCGGCTCGATCCTGCTCCTCGATACGGACATCCCGGGCTTCACGATCTCGCGCGGCCTCATTGGCAGCGTGGCCGGCGTCGCCGGGCTGGCGCTCCTGGGCCTGTTGCTGGCGCTGGTCCGCATGCACCGGCGCCCCGTCGTGAGCGGCCTGGAAAGCCTGGTTGGCAAGCCCGCCGAGGCCCTCGAAGACTTTCGCGGGTCAGGCGCCGTCTTCGCGCAGGGCGAACGCTGGTCGGCGCACTGCAGCCAACCCGTGCATCAGGGCGACCGTCTGCGCATCGTACGCGTCGAGGGGTTGCTGCTCCATGTGGAGCCGGAAAACCCTGAACCACCAGGCTGACCCCGCCAGGAATCCAGGAGGAAAACCTCATGCCCTTCGTGATCTTCGTCGTCGTGCTCACGGTGCTGGCGCTGTTCGCGTGCATCAAGGTGCTGAAGGAATACGAGCGTGGCGTCATGTTCACGCTCGGACGTTTTACCGGGGTGAAGGGGCCAGGGCTGATCCTCGTGATCCCGGGCCTGCAGCAGGTCATTCGCGTCGACCTGCGCGTCATTGTCCTCGATGTGCCGTCACAGGACGTCATTTCCCGCGACAACGTCTCGGTGAAGGTCAATGCGGTGGTTTATTTCCGTATCGTCGACCCGGAGAAGGCGGTCATCCAGGTAGCCAATGTCTTCGAAGCCACCAGCCAGCTGGCGCAGACCACGTTGCGCTCGGTCCTCGGCCAGCACGAGCTCGACGAAATGCTGGCCGAGCGTGACAAGATGAATGCCGATATCCAGAGGATCCTCGACCGACAGACCGACGCCTGGGGCATCAAGGTATCCAACGTCGAGATCAAACACATCGATCTCAACGAGAACATGGTGCGCGCCATCGCCGCGCAGGCAGAGGCCGAACGCGCACGCCGCGCCAAGGTCATCCATGCCGAGGGCGAAAAGCAGGCCTCGGAAATGCTGGCCGAGGCCGCCCAGATGCTGGGGTCACAGAGACAGGCCCTGCAGCTGCGTTACCTGCAGACGCTGACGGAAATTGCCAAGGATCGCACCAACACCATCGTGTTTCCGGTGCCGATGGACCTGCTGGAGAGCTTTCTCGACCGCGGCCGGGGCAACTGACCCGCGGGAATGCCTGCGCGGCTTCAACCGTCGCGCTTGGACTCGCGCCAGTACGTATCAAGCTCGTCTGGCGACCGCTCCTGCCAGGTTCCGCCAGCCGCCGTTACCCGCCGTTCGACGTAGCTGAAGCGCCGCTCGAACTTGGCATTGGCGCGGCGCAATTCTTCCTCGGGATCGACGCCCAGGTGGCGCGCCAGGCTGGTAACGGCGAGCAACAGGTCGCCAATCTCTTCGCCCACCGAGGCTGGCGCAGTAGCGCTAGCTGCCTCGACCTCGGCCAGTTCCTCCCGGACCTTGGCCATGGCCCCGGCCGCATCCGGCCAGTCGAAGCCGACGCTCGCCGCACGCCGGCCCAGTTTGGTGGCACGCGCCAGGGCGGGCAGCGCCAGGGCGACCCCCGCGAGGACCTGCTGTGCGCCCCGCTCTCCTGCCTTGAGGCGCTCCCAGGCAGCACGCTGTTCCGCCGCCGAATCGATGCGCTCGTCGGCAAAGACATGGGGGTGCCGACGTATCAGCTTCTCGCAGATCGCCGCTGCAACGTCGTCGAAGCCGAACATGCCGCGCTCGCTGGCCAGCTGTGCATGGAACACCACCTGAAGAAGCAGGTCGCCCAGTTCATCACGTAGCGCCGTGAAGTCGCCACGATCGATGGCATCGGCGACCTCATAGGCTTCTTCGATGGTATAGGGCGCAATGCTGCGGAAGTCCTGTTCACGATCCCAGGGGCAACCCGTCGCCGGGTCGCGGAGCTGCGCCATGATCTCCACCAGTTTCGCGATGTCTGTCATGGTGCTAGGCCGATATCAGCTCCGACAGCTTTCGCAGCATGCTGGCGGTGGCGCCCCAGATGCGGTGGCCGGCGTAACTGTACTCGCATACCGGAACCTGGATGCCACGCACAGTACGCGTGGACTCACGAAGATTGGCGAGGTCGAGCACGTAGCTCAACGGCACCTCGAAGGCCTCGGCAACCTCGCGGGCATCCGGGCGTACGTCGATGTCCGGCGGCAGGAACCCGACAACCGGAGTAACGACAAATCCGGTCACTACGGCCTGGGCCGGCAGGTAACCAGCAACCCCGACACGTGCCGGCTTTATGCCCAGTTCCTCGTCCATCTCGCGCAACGCCGTGGCCAGCGGGCCGACATCGCCCGGCTCGACGCGCCCACCCGGAAAGCTGATCTGGCCCGGATGATCCCGCAGGTGGTCACTGCGCCTGGTCAGCAACACCGCCAACCCCCCGGGGCGCTCCACCAGTGGCATCAGTACCGCGGCACGAATCAACGGCGCCGGGAACAGCACCCGCGCCACCTCCGGCGGCCACGCTGCGCGGGCCTCGGCCTCCGGGTCTGCTGGTGCGTCTGAGTGGCTCAGCCGCGCCTCGATCCTCATCCGGGTGAGCAACGCGGGTCGCTCAACCCTTGATGCCACCGCGCGTCAGGTCCATTGCGTTCAGAAGCCGGTCGAGTTCCGTATCGGTGAGATCGGTCTGCTCGCGGGCCACCTCGCGAATCGGCCGGCCCTGGGCGTAGGCCTTCTTGGCAATGGCCGCACCCTTTTCGTAGCCAATGACCGGATTCATTGCCGTTACCAGGATCGGGTTGCGGTCCAGCGCCTCGCCCAGCTTGGCAGCGTTGACCGTGAAGCCGTGGATGGCCTTGTCGGCCAGCACACGGCTGGCTGCCGCGAGCAATCCCGCACTCTGCAGCAGGTTGTAGGCCACCACCGGCAGCATGACGTTGAGCTGGAAATTGCCGGACTGCCCGGCAATGGCGATCGTCGTATCGTTCCCCATGACCTGGGCTGCCACCATTGCGACCGCCTCCGGGATCACCGGGTTCACCTTGCCTGGCATGATGCTGCTGCCGGGCTGCAACGCCGGCAACTGGATCTCGCCGAGGCCGGCCAGCGGACCACTGTTCATCCAGCGCAGGTCATTGGCAATTTTCATCAGCGATACCGCGAGCACCCGCAACTGGCCGGAAAGTTCGACGGCCGTGTCCTGCGTGCTCATCGACTCGAAATAGTTCTCCGAGGCGCGGAACTCGATTCCGGTGTGCTCGCTGAGCAGCACCGCCACCTTGGAACCAAACTTGGGGTGCGCATTGATGCCGGTGCCAACCGCTGTGCCACCCTGCGCCAGGCGCCCCAGGCGCTGCAGGCATTCCTGCAGGCGGACCCGGGCGTTGCCGATCTGGCAGGCCCAGCCGGACAGTTCCTGGCCAAGGCGCACGGGCATGGCGTCCATGAGGTGCGTACGGCCGGTTTTTACCACGCCGTCGGTTTCCTGCGCTTTGGCCTCGAGGGTGGCCTGCAGGTGCTGCAGGGCCGGCAGCAGTTCTTCGGCCACCAGCAGTGCCGCGCTGACGTGGATGGCCGTCGGGATGACGTCATTGCTGCTCTGGCCCATGTTCACGTCATCGTTCGGGTGGATCGACCCGGGGCCACGCTTGCTGGCGAGATGGGCGATGACCTCATTGGCATTCATGTTCGAGCTGGTCCCCGAGCCGGTCTGGAAGACATCGATGGGAAACTGGGCGTCGAACTCGCCGGCCGCGACGTCCAGCGCGGCAGACTGGATGGCCCGTGCCTTCACCGTGGGCAACAGGCCGAGCTCGCCGTTGGCGCCGGCTGCCGCCCACTTGATCAGGCCGAGTGCGCGAATGAAGGCGCGCGGCATGCTGAGGCCGCTGATCGGAAAATTATCTACCGCACGCTGGGTCTGCGCGCCCCAGAGCGCCTGCTCGGGTACGCGTAGCTCGCCCATGCTGTCACGCTCGACCCGGTAACCGTTGTCTGCCATTTTCTGCTCCTGAGATTGCTGGCTTGCGCCGTGGCCACGGCCGAACCTGCCGGCCCGGGCCATGCCTTGGTGTATGATTCGGGCCGAAAAGTATAGGTCCTTTTCGGCAGGCAGACATGGACGAACAACAGGCCCTGACGGCAATTTCCCCCCTGGACGGCCGTTACGCCGCGAAGCTCGACAGCTGCCGGGAGCTTTTCAGCGAGCAGGGCCTGATCAAGCGCCGCCTGCTGACCGAGGTCCGCTGGCTGCAGTTCCTGGCCAGGCAGGGCGAAATTGCAGACTACCCCGAGGTATCACCCGTCGTTCATGACTGGCTCGACCGGCTGGTCGCGGACTTCGGCTACCAGGAGGCCGGTCGCGTCAAGGCTATCGAGAAAACCACCAATCACGATGTCAAGGCAGTGGAATACTTCATCAGCGAGCGACTGGCCGAAGGCTCGGAGTTGTCCCGGCTGCGTCCATTCGTGCACTTCGCCTGCACTTCCGAGGACATCAACAACATTGCCTATGCCCTGATCCTGCGCAGTGCGCGCCAGGATCTGGTGGCGCCCGCCCTGCGGACCCTGGTGACCCGACTGCGGGTGATGGCAAGGGCGACGGCTGCCCTTCCCATGCTTTCGCGCACACATGGCCAGCCTGCCAGCCCGACCACGCTCGGCAAGGAGCTGGCAAACATCTCCTGGCGCCTGCAGCGCCAGCAGGCCAGCCTGGAGAATGTCGTGGTGCTGGCCAAACTCAATGGCGCAGTGGGCAATTTCAATGCGCATGTCGTCGCCTACCCGGATATCGACTGGCCGAGGCTGTCCAGCGAATTCCTGCAGTCACTCGGGCTCGAGGCCAACCCGTTCACTACTCAGATCGAGCCGCATGACTGGATGGCCGAGTATTTCGACGCGCTGGCACGCATCAACACTGTCCTCATCGATGCGGCGCGCGATATCTGGGGGTATATCTCGATCGGCTACTTCCGCCAGCGCCCGAAGGCGCGCGAGGTCGGCTCCTCGACGATGCCACACAAGATCAATCCGATTGATTTCGAAAATGCAGAGGGAAACCTCGGCATCGCCAACGCCCTCCTGCAGCACTTTGCCGCCAAGCTGCCGATTTCACGGTGGCAGCGCGACCTTTCCGACTCGACCGTGCTGCGCAATGTCGGGGTAGCCATTGCCCACAGCCTGCTGGCTTACCAGTCCTTCGGCGCTGGCCTGGAGAAGCTCGACGCCGATCCGGCCCGCATGGCTGCGGACCTGGAGACGAACTGGGAGGTGCTGACCGAGGCCGTGCAGACGGTTCTGCGCCGCTACGGCCATGGCGATGCCTACGAGCAGCTGAAAGCCCTGAGTCGCGGCCGCCAGTTGCGGCCTGACGACCTGCGCACCTTCATCAGCGGACTGGACCTACCCCGCAACACCCGCGACGCGCTTCTGCAGCTCACGCCGGGCGGTTACATCGGCCTGGCCGAGCGTCTCACGGCGGACCTCGACAGGACGCCCTGACGTCATTCCCTGCCGCCGCCAGCAGACTGTGACGCAGTCGGCACTGGCCAGCGGCACGCGGCCGTACACTCTGCCGGTCCAGGCCGCAGCATGGCCCCGCTCCGGCGGTCTGAAGTGCTGCACCAGCGTTTGCCATAACCGGGCCGCCAGGCAACGCGAAGACGGGCCAATGATTACATGCAAGCTGAGCGCGTCAACAATCGCCGCCAGATCCTCTCATGCATGGAGGAAACCAGAGCTGCCGCAGTGGCGATCGCTGCTTCGGCAAAACGCTCGCTGGCCATCCTGACTCCCGACCTCGAACCCTGCATCTACGACCACGAGGATTTCCTGGATGTCACCAAGCGCCTGGTCCTTGCCAGGCGCTACGCGCGGATCCGTATCCTGGTGACCGATCCGGCGCGCGCCATCCGCAATGGCAATCGCCTGGTGGGTGTCGCACGCCGCCTCAACACCTACATCGACCTGCGCAACGCCCATGAGGATTTCGTCGGTCACCGCGAAGCGTTTCTGATCGCCGATGACAGCGCGCTGCTGTATCGCATCGATGCCTCGCGCTGGGAAGGCATAGCCGACAGCCACGATCCGCTGGTCACGCGGCGCTACCTCGACCTGTTCGATTCCATCTGGCACCAGTCCGAACCAGGGCCCGAGTTCCGCGAAGTTCGCGTCTGAATCGCGCCCGGCACTGCAGCTGGCACTGCCGATGGCGACGCCTGCGAACGCCACGTCTACAATGCCGGCATGGCCAGGCGGGAAGTCATCGTTGTCGGAATCTCGGGCGGTGTGGACTCCGCAGTCGCGGCGCTGCAACTGACGCGGGCCGGATTCGACGTGCAGGGCCTCCACATGACGAACTGGGAGGACGGCGACGCCTACTGCACGGCCGCCGATGACTACCAGGCCGCCCGCCGCGTCTGCGCCGAGCTCGATATTCCGCTGCACCGGGCCAATTTCAGCGTAGCCTACCGCGAGCAGGTTTTCGCCGAGTTCCTCGCCGGCTATCAGGCCGGCCATACGCCAAACCCGGACGTCCTGTGCAATCGCCACATCAAGTTCGGCACGTTCCTCGAGCACGCCCGCCGGCTGGGTGCCGAGCGCATCGCGACCGGTCATTACGCCCGGATCGATGCCCGCGGCCCGGTGAGGCTCCTCAAGGCGGCCGACCCCGGCAAGGACCAGACCTACTTCCTCCACGCAGTGCCCGGCGAGGCCCTGCGGCAGGCGTTGTTCCCCCTCGGGGACCTGACCAAGCGCCAGGTACGCAGCATCGCTGCCGAGGCCGGGCTGCCGAACCACCAGCGACCCGACAGCACCGGCATCTGCTTTATCGGCGAGCGGCCATTCCGTGAATTCCTCGGCCGCCACCTGCAGCAGGAGCCTGGACCCATCGTCGACACCCAGGGCCGGGAACTGGGACGGCACCAGGGCCTTGCCTTCTATACGCTCGGTCAGCGTGGCGGACTGGGAATCGGCGGCCTCAGCGGCGGCGCTGCCGCACCCTGGTACGTGGCGGCCAAGCGGCCCGCCGACAGAAGCCTGGTGGTCGTGCAGGGACGTGGGCACCCACTGCTGTGGTCGACCGAAATGACCACGGGCCCTGCGTCCTGGATCGATGCGGTGCCACCTGGAATCGCCAGCCCGGCGGGCTGGCGCTGCCATGTCCGGCTGCGCCATCGGCACGAGCCGGGCGCTGCAACGATATCGAGCGCTAGCGATGGATCCCTGCGGGTACGCTTCGAGCGTCCGCAGTGGGCAATCACCCCCGGCCAGTACGCCGTCTTCTACGATGGCGACGCCTGCCTGGGCGGTGCCGTGATCATGAGCGCGCATTCCGTTTCTGCTGCGCAGTCCTCCGTCGCCTGAGGGCGACCGGCGCCGCTATCCGCTATAATTCCCTGCTGTTGCCCCAAGTATCCTCCTGGCTCCACGCCGGCCTGCCCGCGCGGGGCCGGGGCGAAATTCGGGCGCTGGGCCTGTTGCCCGGCCGCCAGTCAATGCCGACCTGAACCTGGAGTAGTCCCATGGCGCATGCCATCGATCCGAAATCTGTCCTCAACGTGGATGGCAAGGAATACGAAATCCATCGGCTCGACGCCATCACCGAGGGTCATGTCGCTAGGCTGCCGTTCTCCCTGAAGATCCTGCTGGAGAACCTGCTGCGGCACCGCGGGGCCGGCGACGTCCGCGAAAGCGACATCAGCGCGCTGGCCAACTGGGACCCGCGGGCCGAGCCGAACCACGAGATTGCCTTTACCCCGGCCCGCGTGATCCTCCAGGACTTCACCGGTGTGCCAGCGGTCGTGGACCTGGCCGCCATGCGCGAAGCTGTCGTCAAGCTGGGTGGCCGGCCGGAGACCATCAACCCGCTGTCGCCGGCCGAGCTGGTGATCGACCACTCGGTCCAGGTGGACCACTACGGCAGCCGCGACTCACTGGCACAGAACATCGCCGTGGAGTTCCAGCGCAACCTTGAGCGCTACTCGTTCCTGCGCTGGGGCCAGAAGGCGTTCCGGAACTTCAAGGTCGTGCCGCCCAATACCGGCATCGTTCACCAGGTCAATATCGAGCACCTGGCCCGTGTCGTCTTCGATGTCACGCGCGACGGCAGGCATCTTGCCTATCCCGACACGCTGGTCGGGACCGATTCGCACACCACGATGGCCAACGGCCTTGGTGTCCTCGGCTGGGGTGTCGGCGGCATTGAGGCCGAAGCGGCCATGCTGGGCCAGCCGGTGACGATGCTCATCCCGCAGGTGCTTGGCGTCAAACTGACCGGAAGCCTGCGCGAGGGAACCACCGCTACCGACCTGGTCCTGACCCTGACCGAGCATTTGCGGAAAAAGGGTGTGGTGAACAAGTTCGTGGAATTCTTCGGCGACGGTCTGGGCAGCCTGCCGCTGGCCGACCGCGCCACCCTGGCCAACATGTCGCCGGAATTCGGCAGCACCTGCGCCATTTTTCCCATCGATCGCGAGACCATTCGCTACCTCACGCTCACTGGCCGCGACGCCCACCATGTGGCCCTGGTCGAGGCCTATGCCCGCGCCCAGGGCCTGTGGCGCGAGGATGGTCAGCCCGCGGCGCTCTACAGCGATGTGCTGGAACTGGACCTCGGCAGCATCGAACCCACGCTCGCCGGCCCACGCCGGCCACAGGACCGGCTGCCGCTGGCAACCGTGGCCAGCGCCTACCGCAAGCAGGTGGTCGACATCGCTGGCAAGCGCGAGGGTTCCGGAAAAGCGAGTGTTACGCGCAACGGCAAGTCCTTCGAGGTGGCCGATGGCGCGGTTCTCATCGCCGCCATCACCAGTTGCACGAACACATCCAATCCGTCGGTGATGATCGCCGCGGGCCTGCTGGCACGCAACGCCCGCAAGCGCGGCCTGGCCGCCAGGCCCTGGGTGAAGACCAGCCTCGCCCCTGGTTCACGCGTGGTCACCAATTACCTCGAGAAGGCCGGCCTGCTGCCCGACCTGGAGGCCCTGGGCTTCGACGTGGTCGGTTATGGCTGCACGACCTGCATCGGCAATTCCGGGCCGCTGGATGACGATATCGCCGCCGCCGTGAAGACCAGCCAGACCGTCGGCTGCGCCGTGCTCTCCGGGAACCGGAACTTCGAAGGCCGCATCCATCCCCAGGTTCGGATGAACTATCTCGCCTCGCCACCGCTGGTGGTGGCCTATGCGCTCGCCGGATCCATGAACGTGGACCTGACGCGGGATCCCATCGGCAACGGGGCCGATGGCAAGCCGGTGTTCCTGAAGGACATCTGGCCAAGCCAGCAGGAAATTGCCGCCACGGTAGGCGGCAATGTCGACTCGCGCATGTTCCAGTCCAGCTATGTGGGGGTCTTCGCCGGTGATGCCAACTGGCAGAAGGTGCCGACGCCCACCGGCGACCTCTATGCCTGGGACGCCGGTTCGACCTACGTCCAGCATCCACCCTACTTCACCGACATGCCCCGCAAGCCGCGACCCGTCGCCGACATCCGGGGCGCACGTGCGCTGGCGGTGCTCGGCGACTCCGTGACGACGGACCACATCTCGCCGGCGGGCTCGATCGCGGTCGACAGCCCCGCCGGGCGCTACCTCGTTGAACACGGCGTAAAGCCGCGGGATTTCAATTCCTACGGGGCCCGGCGTGGCAACCATGAGGTCATGATGCGCGGCACCTTCGCCAACATCCGCCTGCGCAACCTGCTGGTGCCGGGCGTCGAAGGTGGCGTGACCCTGCACCTGCCCGACAACAGGCAGATGAGCATCTTTGATGCGTCCATGCGTTACCAGGAGGATGGCGTGCCGCTGGTAATCCTTGCCGGCAAGGAATACGGCAGCGGATCATCGCGCGACTGGGCGGCCAAGGGAACCATGCTGCTCGGCGTGAAGGCGGTGATCGCCGAGAGCTACGAGCGCATCCATCGCTCGAACCTCATCGGCATGGGCATCCTGCCGCTGCAGTTCACGAATGGCGAGAACGCACAGACGCTCGGCCTCAGCGGACGTGAACGCTTCGATGTCGAGGGCCTCGACGGTGGCGCGGCCCAGGCCGTCACCGTGATCGCAACCGGCGATGACGGCAAGACCACGCGATTCAGGGCGCAGGTGCGCATCGATACGCCGAAGGAGCGCGCCTACTACGCCCATGGCGGCATCCTGCATTACGTGCTGCGCCAGATCGTGGATACGCCTCCTGCAGCGTGAGGCGCGCAGGTCCGGAAATCGACGTATTGGCAGCCGCCCTGCGCGTATCCAGGCGCACGGTCGTACTGACCGGCGCCGGAGTTTCGGCGGAGAGCGGCATCCCGACCTTCCGTGACCCGCAGGACGGACTGTGGGCGCGCTACAGAGCCGAGGACCTGGCGACGCCCGAGGCATTCGCACGCGACCCCCGGCTGGTCTGGCAGTGGTACCAGTGGCGGCGCGAAGCGATCGCCGCTGCGAAGCCGAATGCGGCACACCTGGCCATTGCTGCCCTCGACCGGCTTCTGCCCAGCCTGGTCCTCGTCACGCAGAACGTGGATGGCCTGCACCAGCAGGCTGGCAGCCGGTCCGTGCTGGAGCTGCACGGCAACATCCTTCGCAACCGCTGCAGCCGCGAGAACCGCCTCACTGACATCGACACCAGGGGAACCAGCAAGCCGCCCCGTTGCCCTTCCTGCGGCGCATATATCCGGCCGGACGTGGTCTGGTTCGGCGAACCCCTGCCACCCCAGATCCTGGCCGCCAGCCAGGCAGCAGCAGGCAACTGCGACCTCCTGATCGCCGTCGGCACCTCATCCATGGTGATGCCGGCAGCGGGCCTGATTGCGCTGGCGCGCTCTGCCGGGGCCCGCTTCGCCGAGGTCAATCCGCAGGAGACCCTGGTCAGCAGCCAGGCTGACATCAGCTTGCGCATGCCAGCCGGAGAGGCCTTCCCCGCAGTGCTTGCGGCACTCGACTGATGCGGGCCGCGGCATGATCAACCTCATCGACATCGGTGCCAACTTGACCCATGAGTCTTTCGACCACGACCGCAGTGAAGTCGTGGCCAGGGCCAGGGCAGCCGGTGTCTCGCGCATGTTGATAACCGGCAGTACACCCGACTGCAGCCGCAGGGCGCTGGAACTGGCTCGCCTTTCGCCAGGACGCCTGTTTGCTACCGCCGGTGTCCACCCGCACCATGCCGTGGACTTCGGGCCGCAAACGGCAGCGGAACTGGTGGAGATCGCCACCCACGACGAGGTGGTCGCCGTCGGGGAATGCGGCCTGGATTATTTCCGGGATCTTTCCCCGCGCAGGGACCAGCGGTATGCGTTCGAGCGGCAACTGGGGCTGGCGGCCGCCATCGGCAAACCGGTTTTCCTGCACCAGCGCGATGCCCACGCTGACTTTCTCGCCATGCTGAACGAGCGTATCGGTGATCTGGCAGGTGGAGTCGCGCACTGCTTCACCGGATCGCGCGAGCAGATGGAAGCCTACCTCGGGTTGGGCCTCCACATCGGTGTCACCGGCTGGATCTGCGACGACAGCCGCGGCGCAAGCCTGCGCGAAGCCGTCGCCACGCTACCGCTCGACCGGGTGATGCTCGAAACGGATGCGCCCTACCTGCTGCCCCGGTCACTGGCCAGGGGCTCGCGTAGCCGTCGCAATGAACCCGCCAACCTGCCGGTCGTACTGGAGGCCGTCGCGCGCTACATGGGTGTCGACCCGCAGGTCCTGGCGCAGGCCGCCACGCAGAATTCGGAGCGCCTTTTCCGGCTGCCGCCAGCCCCCGCTGGCATCAGTGCGGCGCGTTGACTGCTTCCCGGCGCAGGCGCCGCCAGGCATCGGCAAGTGCCTCGCCCGCAGGCGCAGCAGGCGCCTCGCCCACCCTGCCGATCTCCTCGAGCAGGCCGTCCAGAAGCGCTACGTTTGGCGGGAATCCCTTGCTGAATATTGCGCCAGGCTTGAATACGACTACGCCCCGTACCGGAACGTCCGGCACCAGTCGCCGGACTGCGGCCAGCCGGTCATAGAGCGCAGGAAGCGGATTGGCAAAGGTGTAGCGCTGGTTGCGTGCCAGCACCGTCCACTCCTGCATGCTTTCGCTGCCGAAGACATGGCCTGCGGCATCGCGCAGGTCCACGACCACGATGCTCTGCCGGGTCAGGATCACATGTTCCAGGTGAATCTGCCCACCTTCGACGTGGGGAACCAGCACACCTGACAGCAGGTCCTCGGCCGCGCGCCGCAGCCGCGCCGGAATGCTGCCAGCGCGCTGGCGCCGCGCATACCACCAGGCAGCGGCAGCCAGGCCACCAATGGCAAGCGCCGCGCCGCCAACGAGCAGCGGCCAGCGGCCTGCAACGGGCATGGCGCCCTCAGCCATGGCCTGTCCCGTCCCCGAGCCAGGCAGCCAGTTCCTCCAGACCGGGCTGGATGGTCTCGAAGCGGGCCGGGAGGCGCAGCAGCCGTGCCAGTTCAGCCGGTGGCTCGATCGTGGTGCCAAGCAGGGGTTCGACGATGGTATCGAACTTGGCCGCGTGGGCTGTAGCCACCACCACCCAGTGGCGATGGGCACGTTCGGCTGCCGGCAGGCGCCGATAGGCGAAGAATCCAGTAGCAGTATGCGGGCAGATGACGGAACCGCTGCGACGGTATTCGTCCTGGATCGTCGCACGGATCTCGTCATCCGAAACGGCCACGGCGCTCACCTCTTCGCGAACACGCGCAGCATCATCGCCGCACAGGCTTCGGAGGCGTTCCATGTTGCTCGGGTTGCCTACATCCATAGCCGAAGCAAGCGTTGCAACCGTAGGCCGCGGCAACCACTGTCCGGTGGCCAGATAATCCTCGACCGTCGTGTTGGCGTTCGTCGCCAGCACGATGCGGTCGATCGGCAGCCCGACATGGCGGGCCCAGACGCAGGCAAAGGCATTGCCGAGGTTGCCGGTCGGGATCACGAAGCTGGTGCGTTGCCCGGTCTGCCGGAAGTGGTCCAGGCTCGTCCTGGCGTAGTACGCCGCCTGCGGCAGCAGCCGCCCAACGTTGATGCTGTTTGCCGAACACAGGCTATGCGACCGCGCTAGCGCAGCGTTGGCAAATGCCGCTTTGACGAGCCGCTGGCAGTCGTCGAACTCTCCCCTGACCGCCAGCGACGTGACATTGCCACCCCAGCAGGTCAGCTGGTGCTGCTGCCGCGGCGAGACACGGCCCTCCGGAAACAGCACGACGACCCGCAGTCCCGGCCGGCCATGGAATGCAGCAGCCACGGCACCCCCGGTATCCCCGGAGGTGGCCACCAGGATCGTGACCGGTGGCCGTCCATGACGGCCGCCCTGCAGGATGCGGGACATGGCAGCGGCCAGGAACCGCGCCCCGACATCCTTGAAGGCCGCGGTAGGACCATGGAAGAGCTCGAGGACCGCGAGGCCGGACTCGACCGGACGCACCGGAATCGGAAAATCCAGCGCTTCGCGGCAGATGGCCGCCAGCGGCCCTTCGAGGCTCGACGCCGCAAGGAACGGCTGCAGGAATCGGGCAGCCACCTCCGCAAAGGACTCGCAGCCGGCGAAGTCCGCAACCGACAGCGCCGGCAGGGCACTGGGTACATACAGCCCGCCATCTGCGGCGGTGCCGCTCATGATGGCCTGCTCGACAGTCACCGGCGGCCCGCCGCGTGTGCTCCGGTATTCCATGGGCGCTCGCTAGCGTGCCGGCCCGAGGTACGAGGCCAGGCGCAGCAGATCGGCAAAGACCCCGGCAGCGGTCACCGCCGGCCCCGCGCCTGGACCCTGGACCACCAGTGGGTTGGCGCTGTAGCGACGCGACTCATAGCGCACGATATTGTCGGTCAGGTTCATGTGTGCGAATGGATGATCGGCCGCCAGGGCCTCGAGCCGCACCGTCGCGCCGTCCTTGCGGCTCAGGCGCCCGACATAGCGCAGCACCCTTCCCTCGCGCTGGGCAGCCTGCAGGCGTGCAAGCATAGCGGCGTCGTGCCTGGGCAGTTCATCGAGGAACTGCTCTATCGTCAGCCCCGACATCCCCGGCGGTACCAGGGTTTCCACCGCGATATCCTTGATTTCCAGCCGCTGTCCCATCTCGCGGCCGAGGATGATCAGCTTGCGGGCGAAATCCATGCCGGAAAGGTCATCGCGCGGATCCGGTTCCGTATATCCCTTGTCGCGTGCTTCGCGGACGATTGCCGAGAACGGCCGCTTACCGTCAAAGACGTTGAACAGATATGCCAGTGTCCCGGACAGGATTCCCTCGATGCTGAGGATCTCGTCGCCTGTCTGTATCAGGTCGCGCAGCGTGCCAACGACCGGCAGCGCCGCACCCACGGTGGTCTCATACAGGAAGTGGGTTTTGTGGCGCCGGCACTCTTCCAGAAGGGCATCGTAGCTGGCAAGCGTGCCGCTATGAGCCTTCTTGTTGGGCGTAACCACATGGATGCCGGCACGGAACCAGTCCAGGTAGCGGTTGGCCACTTCCTGGCTGGCGCTGCAGTCCACCATCGCTGCGTGCGGGATGTGGTCTGCCTGGACATGGCGCGCGAAGCGTCCCCAGTCCAGCGGTTCGGTGCTTCGTTCCAGTTCTGCCCGCCACTGCCTGAGGTCGATGGCGCGGTCCGCCAGGAGCATGCGGCCCGAGGTAGCAATGGCGCGCACGCGCAGGTCAAGGCCGAATTCCCGGCGTAGATGCTCGGCCTGCTCGGCCATCTGGTCGAGCAGGGTCGCGCCGACATTTCCCGGCCCGACCAGGCCAATGGACACGGTCTTGGCCGAGAGGTAGAAGCCCGAGTGGGCTGCGCGCAGTGCGCGCGTCGCATCGCGCTTGTCGATGACGGCGGAGATATTGCGCTCCGAGGAACCCTGGGCAATGGCACGGACGCTGATCCCGGCATTGCCGAGCGTGCCAAAAAACTTGGCGGCAACGCCCGGCAGGCCGGCCATGCCATCACCGACCACAGCAATGATGCTGCAGTCCGTCTTCACGTCGACGCTCTGGATCTGGCCCTGCTGCAGCTCCAGCGTGAAAGCCCTGCGCACCACATCCGCGACCCGCACCGCATTCCGGGACGGCACCGCAAAGCAGATGGAATGCTCGGAACTGGCCTGGGATATCAGGATGACGGAGATGCCGGCACTGCGCAGCGCGCCGAACAACCGGTCGGCCGTCCCAGGCACGCCGATCATCCCGGTCCCCTCCAGATTGACCAGCGCAACATCATCCACCGACGTGACGCCCTTGATCTGCTCCTGGCTGGCGCCACTGGCCGGACCGATCCGCGACCCGGGCGCTGCCGGGTTGAAGGTGTTCCGGATGAAGATCGGAATCGAGCGCTGGACCGCCGGGGCCATGGTCTGCGGGTGAATCACCTTGGCGCCAAAGTACGCAAGCTCCATTGCCTCGTTGTATGACAGGTCGCGGATGATGGCTGCTTCGGGCACGCGATTCGGATCCGCGCTCATCACGCCGTCGACGTCGGTCCAGATGATGATCTCGCGCGCCTCGACCAGCCCACCGATGATCGAGGCCGAAAAATCGCTGCCATTGCGACCGAGCGTGGTGTAAAGGCCAGCCTTGTCCGAGGCGATGAAGCCGGTCACCACGGCGATGCCCTCCGACATCTCGCCCAGCCAGCGGCGTGCGCGCTGCCGTGAGTCCTCCCACTGGACCGCAGGTCCCAGGTCACCATGCTCGATCACGATGACCTGCCGGGCGTCGATCCACCGGACCGGGCGACTGGCTCCCGACTGGCGGCAACGTTCGGCCAGGTAGGCCGCCAGCAACCGGGATGACCAGAGCTCACCGAAACCAGAAATCAGGTCACGGCTGCGATCTGCCGCCGAGCGCACCAGTGAAATGGCGTGCAGCACATCGCGGGCATCCGCAATATCTGCATCGAAGGCGCCGAGCAGCGGTGCCTGAGCGGCCTGCGGCAGCAAGGCCTGCACGGCGGTCCGGTAACGCGTCGCCAGAGCATCCAGCCCGGGAGCGATGGTATCTGGCGCCTTCTCGGCACCGGCTACCAGTGACAGCAGTGCATCGGTCATCTTTGCCATGGCCGAAACGACGACTGCCTGGCGTGGCGCCTTTTCGGCCAGCAGGATATCGGCCACCCGCCGGAAGCAATCGGCATCAGCGACGCTGCTGCCGCCAAACTTGTGAACCAGCCACCTGTTGTCAGCCATGTCGATCATCCCGCATGCATTCCGGCCTGGCGCCGGAGGGCGCATCCACTGCTCCGCACAAAGCGCGTAATGATAACCGGTTCGCCGCTGCGGTAACACGCGCAAAGCGTTGCAAACCCGCCGATTCCTGCCAGACTAGTGGCCGGGAATCCGGCACCAGAACAAGACTGCAAATGCCCAGGATCTTCGTGGCAGGCGGCGACAGCCCGCAGGACCGCAACGATGCCGAAAAGTCGGTGGTCCATCCGGTCGACCGCCAGACCGTCATCCGCAACTTCAGCGACTCGACCTACCCGGAACTGATCGAGATCGAACGGCACGGGCACGGCTTTTTCGCCTGGGGCCTGCCACCGCAGGAGGCCCACATCGAGAACTGGTTCCTGATGGGCAAGGGCGACTTCCTGCTCATGGGACACAAGGGTGCCTACCGGCATTATTCCAGGGTACTCGGCCGCTACCAGAACGAGCGGGCGGCCCGCGCCATCTGGGGCGAGGACGTGCCCGCGGAGGATCTGAGGCAGTACCTTTTCTTCATCAGCGAACCCATCCCGCTCGGGCAACCCTATGCCGCCCTTGCCGACTACCTGCCGCAGAACTTCGGCGAGTTCGAGCGGGTCGACGACGCCGTCGTCAAGCGAATGGAAATGGACTATGGCTCGGTCGAGCGCTTCGTCCGGCAGCGCCTGCTGACGAACAGTGCTGGTGGACCGATGCTGGACATCAGCGGCATGATCCAGCTGTCCGAACGGGAGCTGGCGCGGCTGCAGGCTTTCGACCCGGACAGCGGCAAGTCAGGCCGCAACCAGGTCATCGAGAACATCCTGCGCCGCAGGGGTCACCCGGCCTTCCGCCAGCAGTTGCTGGCGGCATATGAGTACCGCTGCGCGCTCACGAACTCCAATGCACTGGACGCACTGGAGGCTGCCTATATTCTCCCGTACCGCGGCAAGTTCACCCACGAACCTTCGAATGGACTGCTGCTGCGATCGGACCTGCACACGCTGTTCGACCTCGGTAAACTGGCCGTGGATACGCGCACCATGACCGCGGTCATGGCCGATGACCTGCTCGAAAGCAGCTACAAGTTGCTCGCCGGCCGGCCCCTGCGGTTCCCGAAGAGCCCGGAATTGCGGCCAAGCACGGAAGCATTGGACCTTCACCGGCGTCTGGCAGGGCTCTAGAGTCAGCCCCAGAAATAATCTTATTTCTAAAATAATTAATGTATTCTATTGTTTAATAATCATTTTTCTGGTTGACTGAATGTCGCGTCGATTGCCAATGCCGGCCAAGGGGCCGAACCCGTCATGCTGATGACCCGCGAACAGTTCCTGGCATGGCCGCGCAAGGCCATCACCCTGCTCGGCATGTCCGGCGTCGGCAAGACCACGCTCGCCAATACGCTGCCCAAGAGCCACTGGTTCCATTACTCCGGCGATTACCGGATCGGCACCAAGTACCTCGAGGAGCACATCCTCGACAACATCAAACAGCAGGCGATGCAGGTCGGTTTCCTGCGGAAACTGCTGCGCAACGATTCGATTTACATTGCCAGCAACATCTCGGTGCACAACCTCGAGCCCATTTCGACCTTCCTGGGCAAGGTCGGCCGGGCCGAGGCCGAAGGGCTGACGCTGCAGGAGTTCCGCCGCCGCCAGAACCTGCATCGCGATGCCGAGCGAGACGCCATGAACGACGTCGCCAGGTTTATCCAGAAGGCGCACGACATCTATGGTTACGACCATTTCCTGAACGACGCAGGCGGCAGCATCTGCGAAATCGACGACGCCGGAATGTGGAACACCCTCGCCGACCATACGGTGATCCTGTATCTGCGTGCCGGCGAGGAAATGGAGCAGGAACTGATCCGGCGTGCCATCGCAAACCCGAAGCCCCTCTACTACAGCAGGGATTTCTTCGATCGGCGCCTGGTCGAGTACCTGCAGCGCGAGGGTCTGTCGGCGCCCGAGCAGATTGAGCCCGACCGATTCGTGCAGTGGATATTCCCCGAACTGGTCAAGCACCGGCGGCCGCTGTACCAGAGGTATGCGGACCGTTACGGCTATACCGTGGACGTTCATGAACTCGGACGCGTGTCCGATGAGATCAGCTTCCTGGAAATGGTCGCCGATGCCATAGACCGGAAAGGTCGCGGCTCATGACGCGCCGCACGGCGCTGCCCGGCACCAGCCATCGGCCAGCGCACCGGGCCTGAGCCGCCGCTGAGTACAGTCATGGGCGTGTACCAGAACCGCGTCCTGCCCTGGCTGATCAACCGTGGCATGCGCAATCGCGTCATGTCCGGCTACCGCCCCCGCACACCCGCAAGGGCGGCGGGACGCGTGCTGGAGATCGGCGTCGGTGCCGGCCTCAACCTGCCGTTCTATACACCGGCCGTGACCCACCTGTTCGCGCTTGATCCATCCGACAGCCTGCGCGACCAGGCGGCCACAATGGCTGCCGCGATGCCATTTCCGGTATCCCTGCTCGGCGGCGGAGCGGAAGCCATCCCACTGGAAAGCGCCAGTGTGGACACAGTCGTCAGCACCTGGACGCTGTGCTCGATCCCAGACCTTGCGGCCGGACTGGCAGAAGCCCGCCGCGTCCTGAAGCCGGCCGGGCGCCTGCTGTTCCTCGAGCATGGTCGTTCGCCCGATCCGGCGATCGCCGAGCGGCAGGACCGGCTGGCTCCGGTCCTGCGCCTGGTCGCCGGCTGCAACCCAAACCGCAGCATCGATGCGGCCATCGAAGCGGCCGGCTTCAGGTTCACGTCCATCGAGCGGACTTATATCGAAGGCCCCCGCTTCCTCGCCTACCATTTCATTGGCGAAGCCTGCCCAGACTGACGGAAAAATGCGGTCCAATGGACTTGGGCTCGCCCGGCGCGTCCGCTAGACTGCCGCAGCCATGAGCGACAGCAAGACCAAAGGCCCGCTGGAAGGTTTCCGCGTACTGGAGCTGGGCCAGCTGCTGGCCGGCCCTTTTACCACCAGCATCCTTGGCTATTTCGGCGCGGAAGTCATCAAGATCGAGCCCCCCGGGACCGGCGACCCGATCCGCACCTGGCGGGTCATGAAGGACGGCGTTTCCCTCTGGTGGCACAGCCTGGGCCGCAACAAAAAATGCATCACGGTCAACCTACGCACCGAGAGAGGCCGTGAACTCGTCCGGCAGCTCGCGGCAAAGTCCGACATCCTGGTGGAGAACTTTCGCCCGGGAACCATGGAGAAGTGGGGACTCGGCCCGGACGACCTGCGCAAGAGCCACCCGGAACTGATTTACGCCAGGATCTCCGGCTACGGCCAGACCGGCCCTTATGCGTCGCGTACCGGCTTCGCGTCGGTGTGCGAAGGCGTGGGCGGCTTCCGTTACGTCAATGGCTTCCCCGGCCAGGCCCCGGTTCGTCCAAACCTCAGCCTGGGCGACACCCTGGCGGCCGTTCACAGCGTCATCGGCATCCTCCTCGCCTGCGTCCATCGGCTCAAGGGTGCCGGCAACCGCGGCCAGGTGATTGACACGGCGATCTACGAAGCGGTGTTCAACATGATGGAGGGTATCGTGCCCGAGTACTCGGGGGCCGGCGTGGTCCGCGAACCCTCCGGATCGACGCTGACCGGCATCGTTCCCACCAATACCTACCGCTGCAAGGATGGTCGTTTCGTCATCATCGGCGGCAATGGTGATTCGATTTACAAGCGCCTGATGAGCGCCATCGGGCGCGCGGACCTGGCCAACGATCCCCGCATGGCCGACAACGCCGGCCGGGTCCGTCACGAAAAGGAACTCGATACCGCCATCTCCGCCTGGACCAGTACCCTGGCCTCCGGCGATGTACTGGCGGTCCTCGATCGCGTGGATGTTCCGGCCGGGCCGATCTATAGCGTCGTCGACATGATGAATGACGAACACTTCAAGGCACGCGGCCTGTTCGAGCAGGTCGAGGTCCGTGGCGAAACCATGACCATTCCGGCAATGGTGCCATTCCTCAGCGACACGCCGGGCCGCACCGAGTGGCCGGGACCCGAGATCGGCGCCCACAACCAGGAAATCTTCGGCAAGCTCCTGGGCTACGGTACCGCCGAAATCGAGGCGCTCAGGCGCGACGGCATCATCTGAACCCGACTGCCAGCCTGCCCCGCTGAAAGGCCTGTATGTGCCCTGCAGCGAGGATCAGAGCCGAACGTATACCTGCCCGTCGCTCTCCTCCACCGGCACCACCGTCAGTGGCGCTGGTGCCTTCCCCATGGCGATGGCCTTGTGCGTCCATTTCGGCATCGACACGCCGAGAAATGCACTGGCCCAGTCCATGTTGCTCCCAGTGCAGAAATCAAAGCGTGAGTTGTGCCAGGGGCAGGTCACCACGCCTCCCTCCACCGTGCCCTTGGCCATGGACATCCCCATGTGCGGGCACCGATCGATCACGGCATGGGCACGCCCATTGACCCTCGACAGGAGCAGTTTCTTCCCCGCGGCCTGGACCGCCAGCAGACTGCCTTCGGCCACCTCGACCGCAGCGGCCACGCGGATTCGATCCAGCGCCACCGTCAATCCTCCGGGATCCTGGCTGGCGGGTCGGCCAGCCTGACCAGGCCTCGCAGCCGCATCGCGATGCCAATCAGCCCAAGCGCGGCAGAAAGGTTGCCTGCCCCCGCTGTCCGCCTGAGCCCCCAAGCAAGGGCGATTCCGGCACCCAGCAGGGCTGGACCCTGTAGCCAGCGCCGCAGCTTCGCCAGGCCAGCATCGCAGGAGCGCGCCCCGGCAGCGATCCCGTCGAATTCGAGCGCCGCCAGTTCCCGCTCTCTGGCGCAGCGCGCGAGGAGCACCGCCTGCCTTGCTTCCAGATCTGCCGTCGCCGAGCTCAAGAGTCCTTCCTTCCCAGGCGTTCGCTGTCACGTGCCAGTTCAGCCAGGGTCCCCTGGAGCATCGGCGGCTTGCGCCGGAGCTTCACCCGCAGCACGACTACAGCCGCAAGCGCCGCCGCAAGGTAGCCACCTGCAACCAGTGATGCGGCCAGCACCCGATGTTCATCCCAGAACACGGCGATGATCGCAATTCCGGCCATCACCAGCGCCACGGATGATGCGCAGACAGCAATGAACGCCCAGACTGCCAGTTCAGCAATTCGGCGCAGTTCCAGCTGCAACTCGACCGTGAGGAGTTCCAGCCTGGTCCGGCCGATGGTGAGGATCGTGGCCAGGCATGCGCTGGCCGAATCGATGAATCGCCCCACCGGCCCCCTTGCCTGCCCGTCCATGCTCCAACCAGCCCGATCAGTTGCCGGCAGTTCAGCGACGGCTGATCAACAGGCCAATCAGCAGGCCGGCACCAGCGGCCATGCCGACGGCCTGCCATGGATGCTCGCGCACATACTCGTCCGTCGACGCCGCTGCTTCGCGGACCTCATGCGCCATATCAGTCTGGGCGGCCGCCAGCCGCTGGCGGGCCTGGCGCAATGACTCCGCCGCCCTGGCGCGCGCGCCCTCCACCCGTTCCCCGGTCTGTGATGCCGTCGCCTGCAGCAGGGCCTCGGCGTCCCGCACCACGACCTGGAGATCCTCGAGCAGCTTGTCCGTTGTGATACTCGTAGTCATCGCAGGCTCCTTCCTATGAACCCCAATCCTATCCCAGACGCCCCGTACCAGCGACATCGGTATCCGCGGCTTCATGTTCGGCCCCGCCCTCGATGCCACAACACCGGAACTCCAGCTCAGCCATCTCGTTGAGGACCGCGCCGCTCACCGGATTGGGCCGAAACACGGTGCAGCCCTTCAGTCCGCGCCGGAAGGCCGCCGCAAAGAGGTCGCGGAACTCGCTGAAGGGCATACCCGCGGGCACGTTGATGGTCTTGGCAATGGCACTATCCACCCAGGGCTGAAGTACAGCCTGCATTTCCAGATGGTCCATGGCGGCCATGTCCGAAGACCCCAGCAACGCATCCGGCTTCGGCTCGCCTGGATGGCCTGTGCGCCACAACCGCCATGCGTAGTCATCGATCACATGGGTTGTATGCCGTCCATCGGCCTCCAGCATGTGGCGACTTGTCCGCAGGGAAAAGATCGGTTCGATTCCACTGGAAACGTTGCCCGCCAGCAGGCTGATCGTTCCAGCAGGCGCGATAGCCATGAGGTGGCTGTTGCGGATGCCCTTGCGGGCAATCTCTCCCTGTAATGATGCAGGCAGTCTCTTGACGAAACCTGACGCCAGGAAGCTGGTCCGGTCAATCGCCGGGAATGCCCCGCGCTCGTCCGCAAGTTCGACTGACGCCGAATAGGCCGCCAGGCATATGCGTCGCAGGATATCCTCGGCGACTCCGCGCCCCGTCCAGCTGTCATAGCGTTGCCCCAGCATCGCCAGGGCATCCGCCAGCCCGGTAATGCCGAGGCCAATGCGGCGGTTGGCCTTTGCCGATTCCGCCTGGCTGGCCAGCGGATAGGCCGTGACGTCAATTACGTTATCGAGAAAGCGCACTGCCAGGCATGCCGCATCCGCCAACGCTTCGCTGTCGAGGCGAGCGCCAGGCATGAACGGGTCGATGACAAAGGCGGTGAGATTGAGCGAACCCAGGTTGCAGCTGCCGTATGGCGGCAGTGGAACCTCGCCACAGGGATTGGTGCTGGTCAGGTACTCTGCGTAGTGCAGATTGTTCTCGCGATTGATCTGGTCGACGAACAGCACGCCAGGCTCGGCACAGTCATACGCGGCTCGTACCAGGCTCTCCCACAACTCCCGCGCCGGGAGCGTCCGGACCACGACACAGTCCACCAGATCATTGCCGCCTGACCAACGACGTCGCACTACCGCCCCTGCATCCGAATGAGCCTGGGCCGCAGGAAATACCAGTGGCCAGGGTGCACCAGAGCCAACCGCCTGCATGAATTCGTCAGTCACCTGCACCGACAGGTTGAATTGGCGTAGCGCCGCACCGTCACGCTTGGCATCGATGAACTGCGCGATGTCGGGGTGGTCACATCGCAGCGTCGCCATCATGGCGCCACGACGCGCCCCGGAAGACAGCATGGCAGCGCTCATCGCATCCCAGATCTGCATGATGGCGACTGGCCCGGAAGCGATGACACCCGTCGCACGGGTTTCGATGCCCGCCGGGGGCAGCGCCGAGAAGTCGTATCCCACACCACCGCCCTTCTTCAGGGTCAGCGCTCCCTCCTTCAGCGCATCAAATATCCCTTCCAGGTCCTCCGGCACGACGCCCATGACAAAGCAGTTGCAAAGTGTGCAATCACGATCGGTGCCAGCGCCGGCAAGGATCCTGCCACCCGGCAGGAAGCGAAAACCCGCAAGCAGCTGCCGAAAGCGCCTGGCCCATTCGTCCATGCGTTTCCCCTCCGGCACTGCCACGGCTCGCGCGACCCGGTCCCAGCTGTCCGCGATTGACGCCTCGCCACCCCAGCGATAGCGCGTCTCCCAGATATGGCGTGAAATGTATGGCCAGTCATTCATCGAAAATCGTTCAATAGCCCTGTCGCCACGCATCGGCTCGCACGGGATCCAGTCCCAGGTCCCTGATGCAAGAGGGGGTCGGCTGCAGAATGCTGCCCGCCTACGCTCATGGTGGACAGCGGGTTACCATTGCCCGGCAACAGTCGCCTGGTCGGCATGTCTGCCAGACCTGGGCAGCTGCCGGGGAGCAGTAATCCGATCATGCCATCCGTTCTCGTCACCGGTGCCAGCCAGGGTCTCGGCCTGGAGTTTGTACGACAGTATGCCTCTGCGGGCTGGCAGGTCATTGCCTGTTGCCGCAACCCCGCTTCTTCACCGGCACTCCAGGCCCTGGCCCAGGGTCATGAAACGATACGCATCGAGCCACTCGAGATCACCGCAGGCGGCCAGGTCAACGACCTGGCCCGGCGACTGGCGGGTTCGACCATCGACCTGCTGCTCAACAATGCTGGAACCATGGGTACCCTGCCCTTCGCCGCCAACCTTGAGCGGCAGCACTTTGGCTCGATTGATTATGAACTCTGGGACGAGGTATTCCGCACCAATACCCTGGGAACGGTGAGGGTGACAGAGGCTCTCCTTGACCTGGTTGCGGCCAGTGTCCAGAAAAGGGTGATCTGCCTGTCGAGTACCACCGGGTCCATAGCCGAGAGCCGCCGGCAGGCACTGGCGTACACCACCAGCAAGGCCGCGCTGAACAAAGCCATGACACTGATTGCCGACCATGTGCGACCGCGTGGCGTCACCGTGACGCTGGTCTGCCCGGGATACGTCAAGACACGCATGAACGTCGGCGGTGCCACCATCGAGGTCGCAGAGAGTGTCGCAGCGATCCGCGCGTTGGTCGACCGCCTGACACTGGCCGATTCAGGGCGTTTTCTACGTTACAACGGCGAAGCCATCGCCTGGTAGGGCCACGCGGGCCCGCAGCGCCCGGAATCACCGCATGACCGCAGCACAAAAGGCAGTACCAGCCTTGCTTCGCCGCCTGCAGCATACAACGCTCATCCTGCTTGGTTCCGCGCTCCTTGGCATTATTGTCATGTTCGCCTGGGCGCGGGTTACCGTCCCAGCCGAGCCTGAATCGCTCGTCGCACTCGATTCCGATGACAGTGTTATCGTGTCGCGTGGCGACTGGATCAGCTTCCGTCCCCGCGACATCGATCCAGCGGTCGGCATGATCTTCTACCCGGGAGAAAAGGCTGAACCTGCAGCATACGGCCCGATCCTGCACCGGTTGGCGACAGATGGCTTTTTCGTGGTGCTGGCGCCGATGCCGCTGAATGTTGCGCTCTTCGCACCAAACACCGCTCGCCGGGTCATGGACGATTATCCGGCAATACGCAAATGGGTCCTCGCAGGCCATGGCATAGGCGGCATGGCCGCAGCCATTTTCGCCAGCCGCCACCCAGAAGATCTTTCAGGCCTGATTCTGTGGGCAGCCTACCCCACCTTGATTTCCGACCTGTCCGGTGCGCCATGGCCTGTCCTGTCGATCGCAGGCTCGTTGGACGTCATCAGCACGCCAAACAAACTTGCTGCCACACGTACGCGACTACCAGAGGCAACACGCTACCTGGAAATCCCCGGCGCGGATCACTGGGGATTCGGCAACTTCAGTTCAATCCGATCAACAGCAACCATCCCGCGCGATCAGCAGCAACTCCAGGCCATCGAGGCCACCGAAGCGCTCCTCAGCGAATTCGACCGCGATCACGGCGCCCCCTGAAGCAAGCCAGATGCCGTTGCGCGATCCTGCCCAACAGGACAGCTCACGCGCGCCCCCTCAAGAAATTTTGGCCTCACTGGGTTGACATAACACCTGGCGCAGACTTGACATTAGCCGACAATGGTTTGATGTTATTTAACAATATGTTGCGAACTGATTTTGTGAAATTCCTTATCCATTAGCTACCAGATGATGGGGATAAGCGGCGGTTTCTGCTTACGTAAACAGCTTGACCAGAGAATGGATTGCGAATATTTTCCGTAATCAAAGAATTTATGTTTAATGTCCTCCAGTGACCTGAAGTCTTCAATTCTGGCCGCTTACAGGCGGCTCTTAAGGCCACTGGTAAGGATCCTGATCAGAAACAACGTTTCTTTCGCGGAGTTCAGCGAGGTCGCGAAAAACGTTTACATCGAGGTCGCCGAGGGCGATTTCCAGGCGGCCGACAACAACACGAAACAGGACCGCATCGCAATTCTTACCGGCCTGACTCGAAACGAGGTTCAGCGCCTGGTTGAGCAGAGGGGGAGATCGCGGAGCGATGGCTTAACGAATGTGAATCGAATTGCCGGTCTTTTGTCTGGCTGGCATACCGATCCATATTTCACTGGACCATATGGATTGCCTCTTGATGTGCCGTACGACGGAACTGATGACAAGACCTTTACGGAACTTGTGAAGCGTTATGCCGGCGATATCCCCGCAAGATCCATGCTGGCTGAAATGCTGCGATTCGACCTTGTGAAAGAAACCACGGAAGGAAGGATAAAGGTACTAACGCGAACCTTCCTTCCAGGGGCGGACGCCCCAGAGAGCCTAGATAGACTTGGAACAGCGGTCCGAAATTTCGTGGAAACGATCGACTACAACCGCCAGGAAATGGACCCAAACAAGCGTCTACTAGAAAGAACGGTTACCGCAGATGCCGGCGTCCGCCTCTCGGATCTGCCACAACTGCAAGAGTATGTTCGGGAACGTGGTCAATTCTTACTCGAAGAAATTGATGACTGGTTAAGCAAGCACGACCCCTCGGTGGAGCCTAGCGCTGAGCCAATTATTCAAACCGGTGTCGGCATTTATCACTTTACTGAATCGAACAATGACGAGGCGCCTAAATAGCGCCCAAAACACTCTGAATCTGAGCGCAGAGGAACGCATATGCTTTTGAATTCAACCACGGTCATTCGCATTCGGGCCCTTTCCGTATGCGCATCGATCCTTTCGCTCGCGACGTGCCTCACCTCTCCCGGAACCGCAGTGGCATCTGATGCGTCTGCCACATCTATCGCCAACGAATCTGTTTTGCAGCTAAATCGCGAAGACTTGCCATCCTCGGCACCTCTTTTGTTTGTTGGTCCGGGCATTGTTACGTCCAACGACACCGAGACAACAGTCACCGTGCTGGGCCAGACTGCCATCATCGATTTTACGACCGAGTTTCCTCGCGGCTTGATTTCGCCTGGTGACTACATTGCTGTAGCAGGTCACATTGAGCGAGACGGAACGGTAAATGCAGCATCCGTTATTCGTTTAGGCGGGGCCTACTCCGCAGGAAATTCACCTGTCTATCTTCACGGAACCGTTAAGAGCCTCACGGAAAGTGGCATTGCGCATATCGGCAATGCAGCGATTGACCTTGCTCAAGCCTATGGCGGCAGCCAAATGTCGGCGCTACAGCCAAATGATGTTGTGGAGGTGCTTGGGTTTGAAGCACCTGGACCGCACCAATTGCCAATGATTTTCGCTACAGCCGCCAAAAACCACGCGAGTAGCGGTGTGCGTGGCATCACCGGCAGCGGTGTGCGTGGCATCACCGGCAGCGGTGTGCGTGGCATCACCGGCAGCGGTGTGCGCGGCATCACCGGCAGCGGTGTGCGCGGCATCACCGGCAGCGGTGTGCGTGGCATCACCGGCAGCGGTGTGCGCGGCATCACCGGCAGCGGTGTGCGCGGCGTAGCTATGAGCAACGAGGAATAAGCCGAACTATCGAGCTTTTCTCGAACGCGTTTCGCCTAGCTCACGCACCGGCTTGGTACCGCCTCTTTGTGGGCGCTCAGCCGCGTTCTCATTCTCGAAATAATAGAGGCCAATACCGACGTGAAAATTCGGTTCTTCCAAGCGTTTGTTACGGTTTGATTGTTGCTGAAATCTAGTCAAGTAATCATCAATTTGGCGACTAAAACCCACAACAACAGCGGTGATGCTCTCCCTAACAAGCTTCACCTCAGATGCGGAAATATCACTGACGTGGACGATCCTCTGCAGGTATGGGGCGTTTACATTTTGTGGGTCTGAATTAAAACAGATTGTCTCGGCGAGCCGTCGCAAGCCGTATTGCAGTCCTTCTATCAGCTTGCTGCTTGCGGTATCAGGCACATACTCTCTCGCGATCGGCAGCAGCCGACGTCCTACAGTGTGCCTTAGAGCGCCTGATCGACTAAGTTCACGCTCTATTGTTCGCGCTGGAATATCGCTCGTAACAGATCGAACGAGCGTCGTGAACGACTTCGCCCCAGAAAATGTGAGCGGCTTAGGATGTCCATTCGAGCCGGAAAATGCAGTGTCGGTATACCAGCGATGTAAAACTTCTGCTGGAATGTTTCGATAGGGCAGATCAGCCAGCCTATACTTTTTCAGTTCGCGGCGAACTCGACTAACCTCCTTCCTGGACAAGCCGGTCATCACAGCTACTCGCGCTATATTGGTCGGCCGGTTACGCACCCCGTAATCAGCTGATGCGGCTTCGACAAAGGCGCGCTTGGAAAGCTCCGCAAACTCGGTGTAACCGACACCACATCGCAAAAGCGTCCTGGCGAGTGGCAACAGCACACCCATCAGCACCTTGCGAATTCGCTCCTGGGTCAGGTCAGATTTCATTTTGTCCCGCCTTGTCGTCATTGACGAGCGCCAGGAATTCCGCCTCTGTCAGTACAGGCACCCCAAGGCCTTTTGCCAGCGCAACCTTGCTCCCCGGGTTTTCTCCACAAATCAGATAAGATGTACTTGCGGATACCGAACTGGCTACCCGGCCGCCGGCTTCGCGAATTCTCTCCTGCGCCTGGTCGCGAGTCATGCCAGTGAGGGTCCCCGTCACGACCAGCGTCTTTCCTGCAAGGGGCTGGTTCGCTGGCTTGGGTCTTTCGGTCTGGTCTGGCCAGCAGATCCCGAGACGGCGCATCTCGGCAATGACTTCCTGATTGTGTGGTTGAGCAAAAAATGCATGAACCGCGCCAGCGATTGCTGGCCCTACGTCTTCAATCTTCTGCAGGCTCTCCTCGGTAGCCGACAATAGTGGATCGATGCCCTGGAAGTGCTGCGCCAAGGCGCTTGCGGTCGCCTCCCCCACCCCGGGGATTCCGAGCGCGAACAGGAACCTTTCCAGGGTCGTGCTACGGCTTCCAGAGATCGCCGAAACCAGTTTCGTGGCCGATTTCTCGCCCATGCGCTCAAGAGCGGCCACCTGATCAGGCTGCAACCGGTACAGATCAGCCGCGTTCGCAACCAATCCGGCGTCGACAAGCTGGTCGATGAGCTTCTCGCCCAGGCCGTCAATGTTCATCGCACGCCGGGATGCAAAATGGCGTAGTGCCTGCTTGCGCTGGGCCGAGCAAACGAGTCCGCCAGAGCAGCGAGCAACTACCTCGCCGTCGGCACGAATGATGTCGGAACCGCAGGCCGGGCACTGGCGCGGCACATGCACCGCCCTGGATTTTTCGGGGCGCTTGTCCAGCACCACAGCAACGATTTCGGGGATCACGTCCCCTGCACGGCGGACGGCGACCGTATCGCCCGGGCGGACATCCTTGCGTGCAAGTTCGTCAAAATTGTGGAGTGTGGCATTGCTTACCGTCACTCCACCGACGAACACCGGCTTCAGGCGCGCAACGGGTGTAATTGCGCCGGTTCGCCCAACCTGAAACTCAACGCCTTCAACCAGCGTCAGCGCCTCTTCTGCCGGAAACTTGTGGGCGATTGCCCAGCGCGGTGCACGTGATACCGACCCCAGCATTGCCTGGAATCTGTGGTCATCCACCTTGTAGACAACACCATCGATATCGTACGGCAGACTGCGCCGTCTTTCAGCCATGCGCCTGAAATAGCCAAGACAGCCATCCACGCCCTGCACCGATTCACATAGTTCATTGACCCTCAGGCCGAGGGATCTCAGGAGTGCCAGCGAGGCGGTATGACCTGACGGCAAACTGATGCCGCGAACCTCACCCAGTCCGTAAGCAAAGAACTCGAGCGGGCGTGTCGACGTCAGCTTCGGGTCCAGCTGGCGCAGACTACCAGCTGCCGCATTTCGTGGATTGACGAAAGTCTTGTCTCCAGCGCCGCGTGCCCTGGCGTTCAGCGCCTCGAACCCCGAGCGCGACATGAAGATCTCCCCCCGGACCTCCATCAACGACGGTGGCGTATCCCCTCTCAGACGTAACGGAATTGTCTTTATCGTGCGCACATTGCTGGTGACATCCTCGCCCACGCTTCCATCGCCACGGGTTGCCGCCCGAACCATGCGGCCGTCCTCGTATCTCAGATTGATCGCGATCCCATCGAGTTTTGGCTCGGCGGAGTAATCGATGGACCCCGCCACTCCAAGGCGTTCACGGACCCGCCGATCAAATGCAATGACCTCAGCATCCTCGAAAGCATTGTCCAGTGACAGCATCGGCGTGTCATGCTGAACCGGCAGGAACTGCAGGGCGGGTCGACCCCCGACACGCTGTGTCGGCGAATCTGGAGTGACCAATTCCGGATACCTGGCTTCCAGCCCTACGAGATCCCTCATCAGTGCATCGTAGGCAGAATCCGGAATCGACGGCTGGTCGAGGACGTAATAGAGGTAATCGTGCCCTTCGATCTCTGCCCGAAGACGGGCGGCCTGCTCACGAACTGCGGCAGTCAGGGGCACACGGGATTCCTCAGGACGCTGGACGCCTGTGTCGCAGCTGAATGACCTCCTCCCGGAGAAATCGCTCGCGCTGAATGCTGAGCCGGCTACCGTGTTCATCCAGCAGCTCGCCATCCAGGCTGGTTGCCAACGCATGCGCGGTTGACAGCATGGCATCAAACGCTGTCAGTGCATCCCGCGGCCCGGGGATGGTTAGGAAGATACTAACTCCAGGAAAGCGCATGGCCGACATGCTCGACAAGTCAAAGCTTCCTGGCTCTGCCAGGCTGGCGACACTGAACAGGACCTGCGCTTCGTCAGCGGAGTCGTGACGATGGAAAATGCCGAACTGTCCATGCCGCAGTCCTTCCGCCTGGAGGGCCAGCAGCAACGACTCGCCGCCGAAGGTAGCTGATCCGCGACCTGTCAGGCGCACCGTAACGATCATGTCCGGTGCCTTGAACTCCTGGGCCAAAGGCTGGCCAGGTTCCGGCGATTTTTTCTGTGCGCCCTGGTCGGTGGCTTCGCCGGGTTTCTCACCTGCCGTCAGGCCTGGTATCCGACGACGCAGCAGGTCCGTGGCAATGACTGTCGGGCGCCCAGCGGATTCCCTTCGCGACAACCAGAATACCAGCAGGAGGACCAGAACACCGCCGACAGCCAGAAGCCAGCGAAACCCTGACACGACTGCTCCAGTCTAGCTTGCGGCCAGTTGAACCGCTGCATCCAGATCCACGGACACCAGGCGCGACACTCCGGGTTCATTCATGGTTACACCAATCAACTGGTTCGCCATCTCCATCGTGGTCTTGTTATGAGTGATCACGACAAACTGCACCCTCTGCGACATTTCCCGGACAATGTCGCAGAAACGCCCGACATTCGCCTCATCCAATGGCGCATCAACCTCATCCAGGAGGCAAAACGGCGCGGGATTCAGCTCGAAGATCGAGAAAATAAGCGCAACTGCCGTCAATGCCTTCTCACCACCCGACAGCAGGTGGATGCTGCTGTTACGCTTGCCTGGCGGACGCGCCATAACTGTAACGCCGGCCGCCAGCACATCCTCGCCTTCGAGACTGAGATAGGCATGACCACCACCAAACAGGCGAGGAAAAATTCGTTTGAGGCCCTGGTTTACGCTCTCGAATGTCTCCTGAAACCGCGAGCGGGTTTCGCGATCAATCTTCCGGATTGCCTGCTCCAGGGTTTCCAGCGCTGCGGTCAGATCGTCATTCTGCGCATCAAGGTACTTTTTGCGCTCGGCCTGCTCCTGGTGCTGTTCGATCGCGGCCAGGTTGATCGGCCCAAGGCGTTCTATCCGACGGCGGACATCGTCCAGATCCTGCTGCCACCGGCCGCACTCGGCCTCCACAGACATTTCCTGGCGGACGAGCGCGATATCCGCACCGGTCGCACGGAAGTCCTCCATGACAGACTCACGGCGAACTTCGGCCTCGCGAACCTTGATTCTCAGTTCTTCAACAGTACCGCGAACCTCATCGACCACCTTTTCCGCATGGCTTCGCTGAGCTTCACTGTCACGCAATGCAGACTCGACCTGCTCGAGTTCATCACGCCGCGCGACGAGCTCGCGATCAATGGTGAGCTGCTGCTCCAGCATGGCCGAGAGCTGGCCCTGCAGCGTGGCGAGAGCCGGTTCCGCCTGGCCGATCTGTGCCAACAGGCCGGCAATTCGCTCCTGCAGCTGGAGCCTCTGTCCGTCCATGCGCTCAAGGGATGCGGCAATCGAGTCTCGCGCCACACGACGGCTCTCGATTTCGACAGCCCGACGCGCCACATCTGAACGAGTCTGCTCCGCCGCTTCCTGGCAAGCCGCGTACCGGCTCAGGAGGTCCGCCTGTTCCCGCTGAAACAACGGGCGGCGCTCAGCCAGCTCATCCAGGCGGGACAGCGCTTCCTGGCCACGCAACTGCGACGCATCGAGCTGATCTCCAAGTCCTTTCAACTCGCGCTCGGTTACCTCAATCGTACCTGCCAGCGATTCGCGGCGCTCACGGACACGAGAAACATCCTGGCGCAGATTCTCGAGGACCGCCAATGCTTCCGCATGATCCCGATTCGCGAGATTGAATTCCTGCGTCAACAGGCCCCTGTCGCGCGCAATTTCGGCCAGCCTGGCCCGGGCCGCGTCACGACGGCTTTCGGCCTCCCTGATGCGTATCTGGTCGCTGGCGACCGCCGCAGACAGGTCACGGATCTGATTTTCACGGGTCAGTACACCAGCCTCGCTACGCTGCCCGCGATTCACGCGCACCCAGCCGTGACCGAGCCAGATACCATCGCGCGTAATCACCGACTGGTGCGAGCTCGACTGCCGCAGCAACTGGACTGCCTCGTCGAGATCCCTGGCTGCCAGCACACCACGCAGCAGCGATGCTGAATGCCCCGGATTCGCAACATGCGCCAGCAGTGTGCCAGACCCGTCACCGGCGCCATCGGGCATCCGCTCTACCAGCGTCACCTGAGCATCCGGAAGCCGGCCAATGTGACCCGCAAAATCCTCGACACATATCGCCTGGAGAAAGTCTCCGAGGACTGTCTCAACAGCCTGCACCCACTCAGGTTCGGCCCGCAGCTGCTGCGCCAGCCTTGGCACACCCGTCAGGTTCTCCCGCGAAAGCCAGGATGACAACATCGTGTCGTCCTTGCGCAGGGCTGCATCCTGAACCGCCTTGAGTGCACCCATCTGCCCCTGGCAGGACGCAAGCTCGGATGTCATCCGCTCCAGATCGTGGCCAAGTCGGAGCTCCAGCTGGCGAAGCTGATCGGCTTCACTCTCAAGAAGCCGAATTCGCTGCTCCAGGGCCTGGGCGCGACCCTCGGCTTGCCGCTCGGCATCACGCTGAGCAGCCAGACGCCCGTCGAGGTCATCAAGCGCCAGGGCTGCATGCTCCTGTCGTTGTACGTTCTGCTGTCGTCGCAGCTGCTCCAACTGGGCGGCAAGGTGCTCACACCGGGTCTGCTCGACCTGCGCTGTCTGCTGGACTTCCTTCACCCCGAGGTTGTATTCCTGCCAGCTGTCCTGCCACTCGTCGAGCGCCCGCTCCGCCTCGGCGAGTGATGCGGCAGCCGCAGCTTCCGCGTCGCGCAGCTGGGCCATTTCGGGCTCCAGTTGGCCCAGTGCCGCATTCAGATCAAGCAGTTGTGAACGGTCACGATTCACCTCGTGCTCGATGGCGGAGACCTGATCATGCGACTGCGTCAAATCCGACTGCTGCCGATCACGGATTTCCCGCACGTGAGCCATGCTCTGCTCGAGCCGCGATATCTCGCTCTGGACGCTGTAGTGGCGCGCCTGGGCGGAACCGTGAATCTCCGTTGCGGCCACATGCTGTTCGCGCGAGTGCACGATCCCGGCTTCGACTCGCCGCTGCTCCGCGATCGCCGCCTCAAGCGCTGTCTGTCGCTGCGCCAGTTCCGCCTGGGTCTCGTTCAGCGTCCGCTCCAGATCAGTCAGCCGGAGCACGAGCAGCTCTGAGACGAGGCGTCTCTCGCGGCCCTTGAGCTCCTTGTAGCGCTCTGCGGCCTTGGCCTGGCGCTGCAGGTAATCGATCTGCTTGGTTATTTCCTCGCGGAGATCAGTCAGCCGGGCGAGATTGTCACGTGTATGCTGAATGCGGGTCTCGGTTTCGCGGCGCCGCTCCTTGTACTTGGATATCCCCGCCGCTTCCTCGATGTATGCGCGCATTTCGTCCGGCTTGGCGTCGATCAACCTCGAGACCATGCCCTGTTCGATAATCGCGTAGCTTCTCGAACCCAGCCCGGTACCGAGGAAAAGATCCGTTATGTCTTTCCGGCGGCAACGCGCGCCGTTCAGAAAGTAGCTGGAAGTGCCATCCCGGGCCAACGTCCTGCGCAGGGCGATTTCGCTGTACTGCGCGTACTGCCCGCCAATCGAACCGTCAGAATTGTCGAAGAAAAGCTCGATACTTGCCGCACCGACAGGCTTACGTGACGACGATCCATTGAAAATGACGTCGGCCATCGACTCGCCGCGCAGGTGCTTTGCGGACATCTCACCCATGACCCAGCGGACAGCATCAATGACATTCGACTTGCCGCAGCCATTTGGGCCCACGATTCCGACAAGATTTGTCGGCAACTGGAACGAGGTGGGGTCCACGAAGGACTTGAAGCCAGCGAGTTTTATCCTGCTCAGGCGCATCGATCACGGCCCCAGGCTAACCAATGAAAGTTGGCCGAAACGGGCGCAATCGCAGCCACGCTGTCCTGATATTGCAATGGGCACCTCCGCCATGCGGAACCTTAGGCCCATGCCTCTGAAGGACATGTGGCCAGCTTCCCCGAGCCGGGATTCGCGCACGGCTCGTAGTGTAATGTAAAATTTGCCGGGTTCACCAGTGCCGCTCAGGATACGGCATGACAATCTCGCACCAGACGACAAGCGCACCATCGTTCGCGCTGCTGGAAACCTTCAGCAACCCGAACAGTGGCCGCGATTATACCATCCGCATCCGAATTCCCGAGTTCACCTGCCTGTGCCCAAAGACGGGGCAGCCGGACTTCGCCACACTGCATCTGGACTATGTACCGGACCACCATTGCGTCGAACTGAAAGCACTCAAGATCTACGTCTGGTCGTACCGAAACCAGGGCGGGTTCCATGAAGCTGTGACCAACCGGATTCTGGACGACCTGGTGAAGGTCCTGGCGCCGCGCTACCTGCGCCTAACCGCAGAGTTCAACGTCCGTGGCGGCATCTATACCACCATCGTTGCGGAGCACCGGCAGCCGGGCTGGAATGGGATAGCCGCCGGCACCGGCGGGCCCGGCGTTGTCCCTTCTTCAGGACCGGCCGATTCAGCGTGAGACCGGGCGCCGGGCCACACCCTCTGGGCGTATTCCACCGCATGATGTCGTATGTATAATTCCGCGTTTCCTGAGAACCGGATGCATCGGGCATGGCCGCAAAGAAAACGCGCTCTACCGGAGCCAAAAGGGCAAAAACCACGGCCCGCAAGGGCAACGCCGAGGGCAGGAAGTCCTCCGCACCTTCCGCCAAACGGCCGGCTGGCAAGTCTCCTGGCAGCAACAGGGCCAAGACGAGGCAACCAACCGCAAAGGGCGCCCAGCCTGCGGCAAAGAAGACCCACGGCAAGCCGACGGTGAGCCGCAAGGCGGGCGCCTCCGCAGCCAAGCCGGCCGGCAGCCTCGGCCCCCAGAGGCCACAGTCCAAGGCTCCCGCCGGCAAGCGGACTCCGCCCCCCGCTCGCAGGGCCGACACCGGCCCGCTGACCGGCAGCGTCGGGTTGATTCATGGCATTCCGCCTTACCAGCCCAGGGCTGGAGAGGCCTACATGAATGACCGGCAACGCGAGCATTTCCGCAATATCCTCGCAGCCTGGAAGCGCGAACTGATGGAAGGTGTCGACCGGACCGTCCATCACATGCAGGATGAAGCCAGCAATTTTCCCGATCCGAATGATCGCGCCACCCAGGAGTCCGAGTTTGGCCTGGAACTTCGCACCCGCGACCGGGAACGCAAACTGCTGAAGAAGATCGACTCGGCGTTGAGCCGCATCGAGGACGGTACCTATGGATACTGCGAGGAGACGGGCGAGGAGATCGGCCTGAAGCGCCTCGAGGCCCGCCCTGTTGCGACTTTGTCAGTCGAGGCCCAGGAGCGACGCGAGGTTGCCGAACGCCAGTATCGCGACCGAGAGGACGGCATCTGAGTGTTCGCTGGGGCCGCCCGCTGGCCTTCAGACGCCCTCCCAGTAACTCTGGCCAACATTCCAAGCTTTCTGGAAATGGCCAGCAACTTGTTCATCTGATTGAAATAAATTATCGGAGCCTGAAAGGCTATAGCGCAGCGAACTAACTGCCCTCTGACCATGTCCAAGTCATCATAACGGTTGGAGCGAACACACCGCACCGGCCGCCTGATCACGGTGGGTGTCAGCACAGAAGGGCAGTGAAATGAACGAAGCCAGACTCATCCGAAAGTACGTCAATCGCCGGCTTTACGACACCGCTGAAAGCCGCTATGTGAACCTCGAAGACCTGCGCCGAGTCATCAACGCAGGCAGCGACATCAAGGTCATCGACCAGGGCAGTGGCTCGGACATTACCACCGCCGTGCTCCTCCAGATCATTGGCGAGGTTGAGCGATCCGGTGTCTCGTTACTGACCGCCGAGTTCCTGGCTGCCCTGATCCGCCTGTCCGGCAGAGAGCGCGATCCTGGACTTGGAGCGCGGCTGCAGACTGCTTTGCGCGCGGCTCTGGCTGACAACCGCGGAACGCGGTTTCCCGCGGAAGCAGACGTCAGCCTGCTTTAGCGTTCAGCCCGCAGCACCGAGTGCTCAGGCTGCGTCAAGGTTGCGCATGCTGAGGCGAATGCGTCCCTGGCGGTCGACCTCGAGCACCTTGACGCGGACCACGTCGCCTTCCTGCAGGCGATCACTTACCCGCTCCACGCGCTCGTCGGAGATCTGTGAGATGTGAACGAGGCCGTCCCGACCCGGCAGGATCGTGACAAACGCACCGAAGTCCATGAGGCGTGCTACACGTCCCTCGTAGACCTGGCCGACCTCGACATCAGCCGTGATCAATTCAACACGGCGCTGCGCTTCTCGGCCCGATGCCGCATCGACAGATGCAATCTTGACGGTTCCATCGTTGTCAATGTCAATCGTCGTACCGGTTTCTTCGGTGATGGCGCGAATGACAGAGCCACCCTTGCCGATCACATCACGGATCTTCTCGGGATCAATCTTGATCGTGATGATTGTCGGTGCCCATTCGGACATCTTCTGGCGCGGCGCATCGAGCACCTGGCTCATCTGCCCAAGGATATGCAAGCGTGCTTCACGGGCCTGCTTCAGCGCATCCCGCATGATGTCGCCCGTGATGCCATCAATCTTGATGTCCATCTGGAGTGCGGTGACGCCCTTGGTGGTTCCAGCCACCTTGAAATCCATGTCGCCCAGGTGATCTTCATCCCCGAGGATGTCGGTAAGCACCTGGTATCGATCGCCCTCCTTCACCAGTCCCATCGCGACACCGGCAACCGGCGCGGATGTTGGCACACCCGCGTCCATCAGCGACAGGCTGGCACCGCATACAGATGCCATCGAACTGGAGCCATTGGACTCCGTGACTTCCGAGACGACACGAACCACGTAGGGGAACCTGGCCATGTCCGGCAACACAGCCGAAATAGCCCGTCTCGCCAGACGCCCATGGCCGATTTCGCGCCGCTTGGGCGACGACATAAAGGAAATCTCGCCCGTAGCATATGGCGGGAAGTTGTAGTGGAGCATGAATCGGTCGCGGTGCTCTCCGCTAAGCGCGTCAATGATCTGCGCATCACGGTCTGTGCCGAGGGTCGTAACAACAAGGGCCTGGGTCTCGCCGCGGGTAAAAAGGGCCGAGCCATGAGTCCGGGGCAGGACACCGGTCCTGATGCTGATCGGTCGTACGGTCGTATAGTCACGACCATCGATGCGCGGTTCACCCTTGATCACGCGCTCGCGCACGATACGGCTTTCGAGGGCTGAAAACTCTTCCCCAACCTGGTCAGCAGTCCAGGCCGCCTTCTCGCCTGATCCCAGCGAGGCAATCGCCTGTGCCTTCAACTCGGAAACCCGGCTGGTGCGCTTCTGCTTCTCACGGATCTTGTACGCCTCATCCAGATCCTTGCTGGACAGGTCCTCGACTGCCTTTCGCAGTGACTGGTCAACCTGTGGTGGCTTCCAGTCCCATGCTGGCTTGCCACACTGCCTGACCAGCTCCTTGATGGCGTTGATGGCAACCTGCAGCTGGCCATGCCCGAACATCACGCCATCCAGAACCACGTCTTCGGGAAGGCATTTGATCTCGGATTCAACCATGAGGACCGCAGACGCAGTGCCTGCGACCACCAGATCCATCTGTGACCTTTCCATCAGACTCCTGGCCGGGTTAAGGACATAGCGGCCATCGATGTATCCGACGCGGGCGCCCGCGATCGGACCGCCAAAAGGAACACCAGCAAGCGCAAGGGCTGCCGATGCACCGATCATCGCCGGGATATCCGGATCGACTTCCGGATTGATCGATACCACGGTGGCAATGACCTGGACCTCGTTGTAGAAGCCCTCGGGAAACAGCGGGCGAATCGGGCGATCAATCAGACGGGACGTCAGCGTTTCCTTTTCGCCAGGACGTCCTTCGCGCTTGAAGAAGCCGCCGGGGATACGGCCAGCCGCATAGGTCTTTTCCTGGTAGTTGACGGTGAGCGGGAAAAAATCCCGATTCTCACCCGCGGTCTTTTCCGCAACGGCCGTTACCAGGACCACGGTATCAGCCATGCTGACCAGAACCGCACCATCCGCCTGCCGGGCAATCTCGCCGGTTTCCAGGGTGACTTCATGTTCCCCATAGGGAAAAGACTTTTTTACCGACAGCACTATGTCCACCTGCCTTCAAATGATCTGAGAAATGCCGCTATCGCCCCTTGCGAATCCGGCATCGTCGGAATGAACAGTGACGAACAGCGACCGGGATCCGGTCGCTCAGCGGCGCAGGCCCAGCTTGTCAATCAGGGTCTTGTATCGATCGCCGTCGGTGTCCTTCAGATAATCAAGCAGCTTGCGCCGCTGGTTCACCATCTTCAGAAGTCCACGTCGGGAGTGATGATCCTTCTTGTGCCTCGCGAAGTGGTCGGTCAGCTCGTTGATACGGGCCGACAGCAGGGCGACCTGCACCTCCGGTGACCCGGTATCTGCAGCGCCACGACGATTCTCGGAAATGACCTTGGATTTCTGCTCGGCCGACAGGGACATCAACAACTGCTCCTTGGAGAACTCTCTAGATCTGCATTTGACTGTTCAAAACCGGCGACATTGTACCCTTGGTCACGGCTCAGTTACAGCCTGTCGCCGCCTCCGGCGCACGAATCAGCCGGCGCGGGAGAACCCGGCCCTGAGCGTCTCGCTCGCCAACCCCGAGGAACCGCCGGTCCGGCCCGTATAACCGAATCAGTCCGCCATGCCAGGTCGCTGGCCCGGCCACAGTCTCTAGCGCCTGGCCCTGGCGGATCCTCCCGGCCTCGCTTTCCCCCAGCTGAAGGTCCGGCAGGGCCGTCAAAGCCGCATCCAGGGGCAGCAGGAGGCTGTCCAGGGCACGCAAGGACTCCGCAGCAACCCGCCCGAGGCCTTCGAGGGTCACCATTGCCTGGCCCGAAAACGGCCACACTGCCAGCCTGCGTAGTTCCGCCACGTGAGCGACGGTGCCCAGCCGGTGCGCAATATCCTCAACCAGGGTGCGAATGTAAGTGCCCTTGCTGCACCTGACCCTGAGCACAGGTGCCGCAGGATGGAAGTCCTCGATAACCAGCTCATGGATGGTGATCTCGCGGGCAACGCGGCTGGTTACCTGCCCTGCCCTCGCCAGTCGATATAAGGGCTGTCCATTGACCTTGAGCGCGGAGTACATGGGCGGGACCTGCTTACTGGCCCCGCGGAATGCCAGCAGCGCAGCGTCCAGGTCGCTCCTGGTTACCGCCTCAACCCCTCGGGCCACCGTCTGCCCCTCATCGTCCCCGGTTGAGGTGGCCAACCCAAAGACCAGCCGAACCCGATACAACTTCTCCGAATCGAGCAGATAGCCTGCGACCTTCGTCGCTTCACCCAGGCAGATCGGAAGCATGCCGGTTGCCAGCGGGTCAAGACTACCCGTATGGCCGGCCTTGCGTGCGTTGAACAGCGCCTTGACCTGTTGCAACGCACGGTTTGACGACATTCCCTCCGGCTTGTCCAGCAGCAGAATTCCATCCACGTCCCGCCGCGGCCGGCGGGAGGCCCGTGCATCAGCGTTCATGGTCGAGACGTTGCTCATCATCCACTGCCGGCTCGGGCCGCGCAGCAGAATCTGTATCCACTGCCGTTCGGATAAGCTGGTCCAGGGACTGGGCCCGTGCGATGGCATCGTCGTGCCGGAATCGCAGTTCGGGCACTTTGCGAACCCGCAACTCCCTTGCAACCGCCGATCGAAAAAAACCCTGCGCAGCATGCAGGCCAGCAGCGACCTCTCCTGCTGGCGTCGATCCACCCAGAACCGCGTAGAAAACCCGGGCCACGGCAAGGTCGCGCGACACCTCGACCTGCGTAATCGTCACGCCGGAGAGCCGTGGATCCCGGATCCGCGCAGCCAGCGCCTCGGAGAGGATGCGCTGGATTGCCTCCCCGACACGGCGACTTCGCGGAAACTCCCTCGGCATTCTTCAGCCACCCGCCTTCCGGCCCGTCGCCCGGCGAGCCCAGCAGCTCAAAGCGACCTGGCTACCTGGACCCGTTCGAAGCATTCGATCTGGTCGCCGACCTTGACGTCGCTGTAATTGCGCACGCCTATGCCGCACTCCGTCCCGGCGCGGACCTCAGACACATCATCCTTGAATCGGCGAAGCGAATCGAGTTCACCTTCGAATATCACGACGTGGTCACGCAGGACGCGCACAGGATTGCTGCGCTTCACGTAGCCATCGACCACCAGACATCCCGCAACACTGCCGAATTTTGGTGATCGGAAAACGTCCCTGACTTCAGCCAGCCCCACGATCTGGTCGCGGATCTCCGGTGCCAGCATGCCGGTCATCGCCGATCTGACGTCATCAATCGCCTGATAGATGATGCTGTAGTAACGCACATCGACACCGGTCGCCTTGATGGCGTCACGCGCCGCCCCGTCGGCTCGGACATTGAAGCCGATTATCGTGGCACCCGACGCAGCAGCCAGGTTGACGTCCGATTCCGTAATCCCGCCGACACTGCTGCCGATGACCTTGACCTGGATTTCACTTGTGGCCAGCTTGGCCAATGCATCGCGCAACGCTTCGGCGCTGCCATGCACGTCAGCCTTGATCAGGAGCTGTACCGACTTCACTCCGGACTGAAGCTGGCTGAAAACGTCTTCGAGTTTTGCTGACTGTTGCTGTGCCAGCTTAGTGTCCCTGGTCCGCGCCTTGCGCAGATCCGAGAGTTCGCGCGCCTGCCGCTCGTCAGGGAGGACCACCGCATCGTCTCCCGCCGCAGGAATTCCCGAGAGGCCAAGCACCACCACTGGTGTCGATGCTCCCGCCTCTTTGACCGGGTTGGCTGCGGCGTCGTACATCACACGTACGCGACCGTACTCCTGGCCCGCAAGGAGTACATCGCCCTGGCGTAACCGCCCACCAGTGACCAATACCGTTGCAACGGCACCACGCCCCTTCTCCAGACCGGATTCGATGACCACGCCCGTCGCCGGACCCTCGCCTGGCGCCTTGAGATCCAGCAGTTCCGCCTGCAAGAGCAGGGACTCCAGCAACTTGTCGACGCCTGCTCCAGTGCGTGCCGACACGTTTACGAACAGTGTTTCCCCGCCCCATTCCTCGGGCACTACCCCACGCTGGACCAGTTCGTTACGCACACGCTCCGGATCGGCATCAGATTTGTCGATCTTGTTGATGGCCACGACGATAGGAACACCAGCAGCCCGGGCATGCTGAATCGCCTCCTCGGTCTGTGGCTTCACGCCGTCGTCCGCCGCCACCACGAGAACCACGATATCGGTCACTTTCGCGCCACGCGCCCGCATCGCCGTAAATGCCTCGTGACCCGGCGTATCCAGAAATGCAATCTGGCCGTTTGGCGTCTCAATTCGGTAGGCGCCGATGTGCTGCGTTATGCCGCCAGCCTCGCCGGCAGCGACCTTGGTGCTACGGATAAAATCAAGCAGCGAGGTTTTCCCATGGTCGACATGCCCCATGATCGTCACTACCGGTGGCCTGGGGCGCAGATCGCCAGCCACGCCCACGCTGGCAAGAATTTCGGCCTCGAGGCCCCCGCTTTGAGCAGCCTTTGGTGTGTGGCCCATCTCCTCCACCACCAGGGTTGCCGTGTCCTGGTCGATCACCTGGTTGATTGTTGCCATGGTGCCGAGCTTCATCAGCACCTTGATGACCTCGCCACCCTTCACGGCCATCCTCTGCGCCAGTTCCGAAACCTTGATGGATTCCGGAATCTCGACCGCGCGGATCACCGGCGCGGTTGGGCGCTCGAACCCGTGACGTGAATCAACGGTCACCGCACCACCGCGACGTGCCGGCCGCTTCTTCTTCCTGCGACCACTGATGTCGCTGGTGACATGCAGTTCCTGCCGACCATAGCGGGTTGACTTGTCATCCACCGGCGCGCGCTCTGGCTCTGCCGCTACCTTCGTCCAGCTGCGAATGTCCTCGGTCGCACGCTCACGCTCACCGGTCTCGCGCTTCCTGGCCTCCTTCTGCCGCCGCGCTTCTTCGGCTGCCTTTGCCTCCTCCTCTGCCTTGAGGCGGGCCGCTTCCTGCTCGCGGAGTTCCCGTTCACGACGCTCCTGCTCGACGCGTTCCTGCTCTGCTCGCTCGAGCCGTTCCTTCTCCAGGCGGGATTCCTCTTCCTCGCGGCGCTTGCGATCGACCTCCTCCTGCTGCTGCCGGGCCTCCTTCTCAAGTTCATCGCGCTTTACATAGGTGCGCTTGCGCCGGATCTCGACGTTGACGGTACGTGCACGACCCTGGTTGCTTGCCAGGCGGATTTCGCTCTGGGTACGTCTTTTGAGCGTAATTTTCTTGGGCGCTCCGCCTGTCGAGTTCTCTTCGGCATGGCCATGACTCTTCCGGAGATGGGTCAGCAACTCCATCTTGGCATCATCACTGATGACGGCGTCAGCGCCGCTGACGCTGATTCCTGCCTCGTCGAGCTGCACCAGCAGGCGCTCGACAGGCACCTTCAGCACCTCGGCAAACTGGGCGACGGTCACATCCGACATGCGATTGCTCCGTTCAGGAAAACCCGTGATCAGGCCGGGCTCTCTTCGTTTTCAAACCAGTGCGCACGGGCGGTCATGATCAGGGAGGCTGCACGCTCCGCATCCAGGCCCTCGATGTCCGCCAGGTCATCGACCGCCTGCTCCGCGAGATCCTCCCGCGTAACCACGCCGCGGCTTGCCAGCTGCCGGGCCAGGTCGGCATCCATGCCTTCGAGCGCAAGCAGGTCATCGGCCGGCGGAGCACCGCCGGCGGTCTCCTCCGTGGCGATGGCCATCGTCAACAGGACATCGCGCGCACGGCTGCGAAGCTCATCGACAATCTGCTGGTCAAACTCCTCAATTGCGAGGAGTTCGGCAGCGGGCACATAGGCAATTTCCTCAATTGTCGAGAATCCTTCCTGAACCAGGATCAGGGCGACATCCTCGTCCACATCGAGCTGCTTCATGAACAGCTCGACCACTGTCCTGGCTTCCTGCTCGCTCTTCTCGTCTGCAGCTGCCTCGCTCATCACATTGAGCTCCCAGCCAGTCAGCTCGCTAGCAAGACGGATGTTCTGCCCGCCGCGGCCAATGGCCTGGGACAATCTGTCCTCCGCCACAGCGATATCCATGCTGTGCGACTCTTCATCGACCACAATCGAACTGACTTCTGCCGGCGACATCGCATTGATGACGAACTGCGCGGGATTGTCGTCCCAGGGGATGATGTCCACCCGCTCCCCGGCCAGCTCATTCGAAACAGCCGTCACGCGTGACCCTCGCATGCCTACGCACGCCCCGACCGGGTCAATTCGCGAATCGTTGCTCTTCACGGCGATTTTGGCCCGCAAGCCAGGATCACGGGCCGCGCCCATGATCTCTATCAGCCCCTGGCCTACCTCCGGGACCTCAATCTTGACCAGCTCCACGAGAAACGCAGGTGCCGTGCGACTCAGGAACAACTGTGGCCCGCGTAACTCCGAACGAACCTCGCGCAGCAGCGCCTTCATCCGGTCCTGCGTGCGGACCGGTTCCCGGGGAATCATGTTCTCTCTCGGGATAAACCCTTCGGCGTTGCTGCCGAGATCAAGGAACACCCCGTTCCTGTCGACCCGCTTGACGACACCACTCAGCAGCTGGCCAACGCGTCCCGCAAACTCCTCGACAACCTTCTTGCGCTCGGCTTCGCGAACCTTCTGCACGATGACCTGCTTGGCGGTCTGTGCGGCGATGCGCCCAAAGTCCACGGACTCGATCGGCACCTCGACGAAGCCACCAGGCTCGGCCGCCGCATCGATATCGACCGCATCGATCATCCGCAACTCCTTGTCGGGGAACTCCAGTTCCTTGGAGTCATCGGCAAAGACCTTCCAGCGCTGGAAAGTTTCGTAGTCTCCAGTCCGGCGATCGATGCTTACACGCGCATCAATTCCGTCACCATGTCGCTTGCGGGTTGCCGACGCCAGCGCTGCTTCCAGCGCCTCGAAGATGATCTCCTTGTCGACACCCTTCTCGTTGGAGACAACATCGACCACATTGAGGATTTCTTTGTTCATATGACCGTTTTCCGCGCCGTCAATTTTCGGCCGCTACCCTCGGTTCGGGAATCAGCCGCACCACGTCCACATCTGCCAGCGCAATGCGCCTTGCCACACCATCACTCGATACTTCGATCACATCCCCGTCACGCAGCATCAACGTGCCGCGGATATGGCGCCGCCCCTCGATCAGCCGGCGGAACTTCACCTGCACCTGCGCACCGGCGAACCTGTCGAAATGCTCGGGTTTCACCAACCGGCGATCCAGCCCCGGCGATGACACCTCCAGGCGATATTGGCCGCCAATCGGATCAGCCACATCCAGCACACTGCTCACCTGGCGGCTTACGCGCTCGCAGTCATCGACCGTGACTCCGTTGCCGGAGTCGATGAACAAGCGGAGAAAGCCCCGGCCATGGCCAAGGCTTACCTCGAGATCCGACAGTTCAAAGCCTACGCTCGCTACTGCCGGTTCGAGCAATGTCCACAGCGCCTGCCTGTTTGCCGCCATCAAACCTCAGCTCAATCAGGTACTTGTGCCTATAGAAACAAAAAAAGGGCCCTAGGGCCCATTGTATGCAGCGCAACAGAACCCCTTCCGGATTCGAGCAGGCGCCGCTCCAAAAAGAAATAGCCCCAATTGGGGGCTACTTCCGCAGGTCCTGATGCGGGAAACCACCGACCAGACGCCAACCGCCCAGCCAACGAGCCCGTACCCTGGTGCCCGGCGGGCAAGCTGCTCCGCCGAGCCCCACAAACTTCCGCCATTCTAGCCGCCCAGGCCCGGTATGGTAAACCCTGGTCTGGACACACGAGAAACGCAGCCCACGAGGGCAGGCGGGCGCAGCCAGGCAGGCCACTGGGGGCATCCCGGGATCAAGCCGATTCAATGCCATAAATCGCTGGCTGCCGGAAAAACGCATCCAGTCACCGAAAACACCGAGGGCCGCGACTTGGGCGGCCCTCGGCTCGGAGAGGTGGTAGCGGGGGCAGGATTTGAACCTGCGACCTTCGGGTTATGAGCCCGACGAGCTGCCAGACTGCTCCACCCCGCACCGGATTGAGGTGCGGATACTACCCTTACGCCAGTGGCGCCGCAATGCCCGGCCGTCAGTCGGTCAACCCAGTACGCGCGCGCACAGCTCCAGCAGCCCCGCCGGGAAAAGCCCGAGGCCAAGCAAAGCCAGAGCGTTGACGCTGAGCATCACGCGAAAATCCATTGGCGCACTCACCGACGGTTGCCCGGCGCCCTCGTCGAAATACATCAGGTGCACGATTCGCAGGTAGTAAAAAGCCCCGATCACCGAAAATATGACGGCTGCCGTTGCCAGCATGGCCTGGCCGGATTCAAGCAAAGCCGAAAGAATCCACCACTTTGCGTAAAAGCCCGCAAATGGCGGAACACCGATCATGCTGAACATCACGATCAACATCATCAGCGCAAACCATGGGCTGCGGCGGTTGAGTCCCCTGAAATCATCCAGCTGGTCGGCATCGACGCCATCAGCCGCCAGGAACAATACGACGCCGAACGCACCAGCGGCCATCAGCACATAAATGATCGTGTAATAGAGCGCGGCCTGCAGACCGCCCCCCTGGACAGCCAGGAAGCCGAGCAAAATGAAGCCAACATGCGCAATCGTCGAATACGCCAGCATGCGCTTGATGTTCTTCTGCATGATCGCCACGAGATTGCCAATCCCCAGCGACAGAATCGCCAACACCGACAGGACAAGCTGCCAATCCATATCGATCGGTGTCAGCGCATCCACGAGAATGCGCAGAGTAAGCGCAAATGCCGCCACTTCCGGTGCGGTCGCAACGAACAGCGAGACACAGGTGGGTGCCCCCTGATAGACGTCGGGCACCCACATGTGGAACGGGACGGCGCCAAACTTGAAGGCGATGCCAACGAGCACGAAGGCAAGTCCCACGAGGGCACCGGCCTGCCCAGCCGCCCCAGGCTGCAGCGCGGCTGCGATGTCGCTGAAGAGGATGCTGCCCGTGACACCGTAGAGGAGCGAGACCCCGTAGAGCAGGCAACCTGACGCGATCGCGCCGAGTACGAAGTACTTCATGGCGGCCTCCGCCCCCACGGGCGAATCCCGCTCAAACGCCACCATGGCGTACAGCGCCAGAGAAAGGGTCTCGAGCCCGAGATACATCACCAGGAAACTCGCCGACGAAATCATGACGAGGATACCGAGCAGCGCGAACAGGCTGAGCGCATAAAACTCAGCCGCTGCCAGCTTGCGCTCGCCGATGTAGGCGCGTGAATAGACAAACACGAGCGCCACGACGGCAAATACGAACAACTTCAGAAAGCGAGTCAACGGGTCCTGAATGAAAGCGCCTCCCGGCATCAGCACCGTGGCCGCCGGGTCACCAGATCCGGTCACCCAGGCTGCCGCGACCAGACAGGACATGGCCAGCAAATACAGCAGGTGGCGGCCATCCTTGACGAATACACCCGCCATCAGCACCACGCAGATGCCGGCACCAACCACGATCTCGGGCAGGCAGGCTCCGAGAAAGCCCATGACATTGCCGTTCATAATTTTGACTGGATGATGTGGCTGGCGAGGTTGTCAACCGAAGCGGACAGCACGTCAACCAGTGGCGCCGGCCACAGGCCCAGCAGCATGACGGCCGCCGCCACCAGCCCCAGGACCAGGAACTCCCTTGCATTGAGGTCGCGCAATGCAGCCACGCGCTCATTGGTCACTGGCCCGAAGACGACCCGCTTGACCATCCACAACGTGTAGGCCGCACCGAGGACCAGCGTGGTCGCGGCAAGGAATGCATACCAGAAACTGGCCTGGTAACTCGCCAGAATCACCAGGAACTCGCCAACAAATCCGGATGTGCCTGGCAACCCTGAGTTTGCCATCGCAAACAGCACCATGAATGCGGCAAACCTTGGCATTGTATTGGCCACTCCCCCGTAAGCCGCAATTTCGCGGGTGTGCATGCGGTCATACAGGACACCCACGCAAAGAAACAATGCGCCAGAGACGAAGCCATGGGAAACCATCTGCACCATTCCGCCGGTGATCCCCATCGCAACGCCCGGAAGCTCACCGGTCCTGGACAGGATGCCCCAGGCCAGGAAAATCCCGAGCGTCACAAACCCCATGTGGGCCACCGACGAATATGCGATGAGCTTCTTCAGATCCTGCTGCACGAGCGCCACCAGACCGATGTAAACCACGGCGACCAGTGACAATGCGATCATCAACGGTGCCAGCAGGCCAGCGGCATCCGGGGTTACCGGAAGGCTGAAGCGAATGAATCCATAGCCTCCCACCTTCAGCAGGATAGCCGCCAGGATGACCGAACCGCCCGTCGGTGCCTCAACATGGGCATCAGGCAACCATGTGTGGACCGGCCACATCGGCACCTTGACTGCAAAAGCAACGAGCAGGGCCAGGAATATCCAGACCTGCTCCGCAAGCGACAGCGGCAGCGAGTGAAAATCGAGGATGCTGTAACTGTCGGCCTGGAGGTAGAGGTAGATCAGCGCCACCAGCATGAGCACCGAACCGAGGAACGTATACAGGAAAAACTTGACCGTGGCGTAGATTCGCCGTTCACCACCCCACACCCCGATGATCACGAACATCGGGATCAGCATCGCCTCCCAGAAAACATAGAAAAGGAATGCATCCAGGGCTGCAAAGACCCCAATCATCAACCCTTCGAGTATCAGGAAGGCCGCAAAGTACTGTGCGGGTCGCAGCTTGACGGTTTCCCAGCCTGCGATGATGACCAGCGGTGTCAGGAATGTAGTCAGCAGGATCAGTGGCATCGAGAAGCCATCGACGCCCAGGAAGTACTCGACATTGAATGTCGGCACCCACGGCTGGCGCTCGACAAACTGCATGTGCCAGGTCGTCCGGTCAAAGCCTGTCCATAACGGCAGGCTGGCCACAAAAGTGGCCAGCGAGGCCAGCAATGCCAGCCAGCGATCCGCCCGGAAGCCACCAGCCTTCATACCGCGGCTGCTGGCGAGAACCAGCAATCCGCCACCGATGGGCAATGCAATCAATAAACTGAGAAGTCCCACTCGATGTGATCCTGCAGGGCGTCAGCTGCCCCGGAAAATGATCCAGGCAAGGAGAGCTGCCAGGCTGACGATCATGGCGAAGGCATAGTGATACAGGTATCCGGTCTGCCCACGGCGCATATACCCGGCAATCCAGCCCAGGGTCCGCGCACTGCCATTGACCATCGCCCCATCGATCAGCAGTGCATCCCCGATCTTCCAGAACAGGGATCCCAGGCCGCGCGCGCCACGAGCGATGACCTTGTCATTCAGATCGTCGAGGTAGTACTTGTTCACGAGCAGCGCATGGACGCTGGCCAGGCGGCGCCGTACGTTCTCCGGAAAGGCCGGATTTCTCAGGTACGCATACCAGGCCAGGCCAACTCCAAACATCGACAGCAGCACCGGCCAACCCAGCATGCCGTGCAGTACGAACTGGCCGGAGCCGTGGAACTCCCGGCCCAGTTCCGCAAGTACGTTGTGGTCCTCGTTCACCACGATCGCACCATCGAAATAACTGCCGAACAGCAGCGGTTCGATGGCCAACCAGCCGATGGCCACGGAAGGAATCGCCAGCAGCACCAATGGCACCGTGATGACCCAGGGAGACTCGTGAAGATGATGGCGCGTCTCCTCGTCCATGCGCTCCTTGCCATGGAAAACCAGGAAAAACATGCGGAAGGAATAAACCGCCGTTACCAAGACACCGGCCATCAGGCAGTAATAGGCGAATCCCGCAAAAGGCAGTTCCGACAGGCCAACCGCCTCGATCAGGGCATCCTTCGAGAAGAACCCCGAGAATCCCGGAAAGCCGATCAACGCCAGGGAACCCATCAGACTGGTCCAGTAGGTAACTGGCATGTAGCGGCGCAAGCCGCCCATCTTGCGGATGTCCTGCTCATGGTGCATGGCAACGATGACGGAACCCGCGGCCAGGAACAGCAGGGCCTTGAAGAAGGCGTGGGTCATGAGGTGGAAGATGCCGGCGGCATATGCCGAAGCACCCAGGGCCGCGGTCATGTAGCCGAGTTGCGAGAGCGTCGAGTATGCGACCACGCGCTTGATGTCATTCTGCACGATGCCGATGAACCCGGTGAGCAATGCCGTAGTCGCTCCCACCACCAGTACAACGCTCAGCGCAGTCTGTGAAAGCTCGAACAGCGGTGACATACGCGCCAGCAGGAACACGCCGGCGGTGACCATGGTCGCAGCATGGATCAGCGCGGAAATGGGTGTTGGGCCCTCCATGGAATCGGGCAACCAGACATGCAGCGGCATCTGCGCGGACTTCGCCATGGCCCCCACGAACAGGCCAAGGCAGGCGATTGTGGCAACCGACCAGGGGCTTCCCGGGAAGATCTCCATCTGCTGGCCCTGGAGGCTTGCAGCCTGGGCGAACACCTCCTGGTAGTCGAGACTGCCGGTATAAGCCAGGAGTGTCGCAATGCCGAGGAGGAGGCCGAAATCCCCCACCCTGTTCACCAGGAACGCCTTGAGGTTCGCAAAGATGGCCGTCGGCCGCTTGTACCAGAACCCAATCAGCAGATAGGAAACCAGGCCTACAGCTTCCCAGCCGAAATAGAGCTGCATGAAGTTGTTCGACATCACCAGCATGAGCATTGCGAAGGTGAATAGCGAAATGTGGCTGAAGAACCGCTGGTACCCCGGATCATCATGCATGTAGCCGATGGTGTAGATGTGCACCATCAGCGACACGAAAGTCACCACCGTCATCATCAGTGCTGTCAGGCGATCCACAAGGAAGCCAACCTGCATGCGCACACCGTCTGTCACCAGCCAGGTATAAATCTCCTGGTTCAACGGCACCGCGGCGGGGTCCAGCTGCTCACGCAGGACCATGAGCGACATGGCAAATGACGCGCCGACGGCAGCAATGGTCACCGAATGGGCCCCGGCACGCCCGATGAGGCGCCCTGCCATTCCCGCCAGCAGAGCCGCCGCCAGCGGACAGAGAACAATGGCCAGATAGATACCGCTGCTCACATTCAACCTCGCAGCACGTCCAGGTCCTGGACATTGATGCTCCGCCTGGTCCTGAAAATCACCACCAGGATAGCCAGGCCGATGGCGGACTCCGCCGCGGCAACAGTCAGGATGAAGAAGACAAAAACCTGGCCGGTTGCATCGCCCATGAAACGCGACAAAGCAATGAAATTGAAGTTGACCGCCAGCAGCAGCAGTTCAACGCACATCAGCAACAGAATGACATTCTTGCGATTGATGAAGATCCCCGCCACGCTGATCGCCAGCAGCAGTGCAGACAACGCCATGTAGTGCGTCAGCGTGATCATGCGTCGCGCTCCGCCTGGACCTTGACGATCCGGACCCGGTCTTCACGGCGCACCTTGACCTGGGCAGAAATGTCCTGGACCTTCAGGCCTGGGCGCTGGCGCTGGGTCAGCATAATGGCCGCGACGATTGCCAGCAGCAGGACGAATGCCGCTACCTCGAACTCGAAGACGTGGCCGCCAAACAGTGCCAGGCCGATTTCCCGGGTGTTGCTGTGGTCCCCTCCCTGGCTGGCCAGCGGCGTCGCCAACGGCAGGCCGGATGCCTTGATCCAGACGAGGCTGAGTACCTCGGCAACGATGATCACCGCGACTGCAGCCCCGATTGGCGCATACCTGGTGAAGCCCTCTCTTACAGCAGCCACGTTCACATCCAGCATCATGACCACGAACAGGAACAGCACCATCACCGCACCCACGTAGACCAGCACCAGCACGATTGCCAGGAATTCGGCCTCCAGCAACAGCCAGAGTACTGCACTGGTCACAAACGACAGGATCAGGTACATGGCGGCGTAAACCGGGTTCCGGGAAACAATGACACCGATTGCTGCACCGACGAGCACCAGCGCCAGCCACCAGAAAATGAGCAGTGTGATCATTCTGTGACTTCCCGCGTGCTTACCGGTAACGGGCATCCGCCAGCTTGTCGGCTGCGATCATGGGCTCGTACTTGTCGCCAATCGCGAGGAGCTTGTCCTTGGTCATGATGTTCTGCCCAGGCTGCTCCATGTGGTACTCGTAGATCCGGGTCTCGACGATGGCATCCACCGGGCAGGCTTCCTCGCAGAAGCCGCAGTAAATGCACTTGAACAGGTCGATGTCATAGCGCGTCGTGCGCCGCGTACCGTCGACGGCAACATCAGACTCGATGGTGATGGCCGCGGCTGGGCACACCGCCTGGCAAAGTTTGCAGGCGATACAGCGCTCTTCGCCATTGGGATAGCGGCGCAACGCGTGAAGTCCGCGAAAACGTGGCGACTGCGGCGTCTTCTCCTCCGGGTACTGGACTGTGACCTTCTTGACGAACAGGTTGCGCAGCGTGACCCGCAGGCCCACCAGGAGATCCCACAAAGACAGGGTCTTGATCACCGAAGCCAGGTTTTTCATCGTCAACTGCTCCAGGGACCGACCTGGGCCACCATCATGGCGCCCTCCACCATGATCCAGACCAGCGTCACGGGAATGAACACCTTCCATCCGAGACGCATGATCTGGTCATACCGGTAGCGCGGGAACGTGGCGCGCAGCCACAGAAAACAGAACAGGAAGAAAGCGATCTTGAGGCACAGCCATGCGAGCGACGGCTCGCGCAGGAACGCCAGTGGCGTGCCGTCCAGGCCCCCGAACCAGGAACCGGCAAAGAACGAATGCCACCCGCCGAAGAACATCACCGCGGTCAGTCCCGCGATAAGGATCATGTTGGCGTACTCGGCGAGGAAGAAGATTGCGAAAGCCACGCCCGAATACTCGACATGAAAGCCAGCGACGATCTCGGATTCGCCCTCGGCGACGTCGAATGGCGCACGATTGGTTTCCGCCACGCCGGAAATGAAGTACACGAGAAACAGCGGAAACAGCGGGAGCCAGAACCAGTTCAATATTCCGCCCGACTGCGCCTCGGTGATGACACCGAGATTCAGGCTGCCACCGGCCATCAACACGCCGACCAGCGCAAACCCCATGGCGATCTCGTAGGCCACGATCTGGGCTGCGGAGCGCATCGCTCCCAGGAAGGCGTATTTTGAATTGGATGCCCACCCGGCCAGGATGACGCCATATACCGCCAGAGATGTCAGCGCGAGGATGTACAACAGGGCGGCGTCGATCTGCGCGATGGCGAAACCAGGAAACAGCGGCATGACCGCCCAGGTTGCGAGGGCAGGCACGATGGATAGCAGGGGCGCCACGAAGAACAGGAAGCGATTTGCCCGCGATGGCACGATCACTTCCTTCAGAAGGAGCTTGATCACGTCCGCGAATGGCTGGAACCAGCCCCTTGGCCCGACCCGGTTCGGCCCAATGCGGTTCTGCATGTAGCCGATGACCTTGCGCTCAAAATAGGTGAGGAAGGCCACGCACAGGATCAGTACCACCACCAGCGGCACGATCTGCAACGCAATGAAAATCACCTGGACCGCGATGTCGCGCAGCCCATCGGGCAGGAACCAGAGGATATTCTGCAACCAGTCAATCATGGGCTACGCGGTTCGCCGCCCCTCCACCGGTGCGAGTCCTGCCAGTCCGTCCTCGGTCTGTTGCAGTGCGCTCGCACGCCGCAGCAGCGCGTCCAGCTGGTACATCGGTACGTCCAGGTCGGTGCTGGACAGCCCGGCAGAAACCGGCGCAGCAACTGGTGCCGGGCGCTGTCGCGCCAGCGTATCGGGCAGCCGGTCGCCAGCCAGTTCGCGAACTTCGGCTGCAATCGCATCGACAGCGGCGTAATCGAAGCGTGGCACGGCCAGCCGTTCCCCCAGTACACGCAGGACCTTCCATCCTGGCCGCGTCTCGCCGGGCGGCTGTGCTGCTGCCGCGAAAGACTGCCACTGGCCAGAGATGTTCACCAAGGTCCCTTCCGTCTCGAAGTACGTACTGACAGGCAGCAACACATCGGCCAGCGACTGCAATGACTTGCCCTGGAAGGCCGAGAACGCAACCACGAAGCGACCATCTTCAGCCGAGCGCTGCAGGGCGGATCCACCCGCACAGTCGTGGTCCGGCTCAACGCCATACAGGATCAGGCCCGCCGGCGCAGCACGGACGATGCTGGCGGCATTCGCACCTGCCTGCGCCCTGGGGCGGCCGCCTGCCTCCCGGTGCGGCAGGACACCAGCAAGCGACAGGCCTACCGAATTGGCGCCTTCCGGAACGTAGCCCAGTGTGGCGCCGGTCAGCCTCGCCAGCGCGGCCGCCAGCGCATCGATGTCCGCGAAACGCGGGTGGCGCAGGGCGATATGGCCGAGGAAAACGGCAGCACGCTTGCCTTCGCGCAGCCGCGCCACCGCCCGGTGATGGCGCTCCTCAGGTGCCGGAGCGATGTCCAGAAGCTGCGCCAGGCCCGCTGGCTGCTGCGAACCCTCCGCAGCAGCGCGCACCAGCACTGCGAGCTGCAGCCAGAAGTCCTCCACGCTCCCAACCATCGCGTCCGCCACGGGAAACAACATCGGATACCGTGCCGGATTGACGAAGCCGACCCCGGCTCCACGCAATGCCGCCTTGCGCAGCCGATGTGCCAGCAGCGGCACCTCCTTGCGGATGTTGCTGCCGATGACCAGCACCTGGTCCAGTTCCTCGACCGCTGCCACCGGCATGCCCAGCCAGGGCACCTCGACTTCCTGGTCCTGCTCGCGGAAATCCCGGCGGCGCAGACGATGGTCGATGTTGGCCGAGCCCATGTGGGCCAGCAGGCGCTGCAGCAGGTAGCCTTCTTCCAGCGTGGTGCTGGGCGAGACCAGCGCCGCCAGCGCATTGCCGTTGGCACGCTGCAGGCCCGCGGCCACCGCATCGAGCGCCTCTCCCCAGGACACGGTGCGCCAGCCATCGCTGCCACGCAGCTGCGGCTGGGTGAGGCGGTCAGCCGCGTACAGGCCCTCGTAGCTGAACCGGTCGCGGTCGGCAGCCCAGGTCTCGTTGATGTCTTCGCAGGCCTCGGGAACCACCCGCTTGACCTTGCCATTCATGACGTGGGCAAGGATGCGCGAGCCCAGGCCATCATGGCCGGCCACCAGCGGGCGCTGCACCAGTTCCCAGGCCCGCGCCGAGAAACGGAATGGCTTGCTGTTCAGCGCGCCGACCGGGCAGAGGTCGATGATGTTGCCCGATAGCTCGTGGTTGACGCTGCGCTCGATGTAGGGAGAAATCTCGACGCGGTCGCCACGACCGATGGTCCCGAGTTCCTGGAACCCGGCGATCTCCTGGGTAAAACGCACGCAGCGGGTACAGTGAATGCAGCGGGTCATGTCGGTCGAAATCAGTGGACCGATATCCTTGTCGCGCACCACTCGCTTGCGCTCGGAGAAGCGCGATATGCCGCGCCCGAACCCAAGGGCGAGATCCTGTAACTCGCACTCGCCACCCTGGTCGCAGATGGGGCAGTCAAGCGGATGGTTGATCAGCAGGAACTCCATCGTTGCCCTCTGGGCATCAATGGCACGCCGTGACCTGGTGTGGACCTTCATCCCGGGTGCCACCGGTGTCGCGCAGGCAGGCATCGGCTTCGGCGCATTCTCCACTTCCACAAGGCACATGCGGCAGTTCGCTGCCACGGAAAGCTTCGTGTGATAGCAGAAGCGCGGTACGTAGGCATCGACTGCGTCGGTCACCTCGATCAGCATCTGGCCGGGCCTTGCCTCGACCTCGACACCGTTGACCTGAATCGTGCACTTGTCCTGGCTCATGACAACTTCCTGCCCCGGCGCCTCAGGCGGCTTCGGGTTGCGCCTCGACGATAGACCGGCCACCGTTGGCGATCATGTACTCGAATTCGTGGCGGTAGTGCCTGAGGAAACTCTGCACCGGCCAGGCCGAGGCATCGCCAAACGCGCAGATCGTGTGTCCCTCGATGTGATTTGCGACATCCAGCAACAACCCCAGATCCTCCTGCGTGCCCCTGCCGTCGATGATCCGGGACAGCACCCGGTGCATCCAGCCGGTGCCTTCCCGACAGGGTGTGCACTGCCCGCACGACTCCGCGTGGTAGAAGCGGCTGACGCGGCGCAGGACCGATACCATGCAGGTGGATTCGTCCATGACAATGACTGCGCCTGTGCCCAGGGCGGACCCGGCGGCCTTGACGGAGCTGTAGTCCATCCGGACATCCATCATCACCGCACCGGGCACCACCGGCACCGAAACGCCGCCAGGAATCACCGCCTTGAGCGCACGACCGTCGCGGACGCCACCGGCAATGTCCAGCAATTCACTGAACGGTATGCCCAACGGCAACTCGAAGTTGCCTGGCCGGTTCACATGACCGGATACGGAAAAGATCATGGTGCCACCCGAGTCCTTCGGACCCAGCGCCGAAAACCATTGCGGGCCCTCCCGAAGGATCTTCGGCACAGAGGCGAAACTCTGGGTGTTGTTGATCGTCGTGGGCATGCCGAACAGGCCCTTGTTCGCCGGGAACGGCGGCTTGAAGCGCGGACGCCCCTGCTTTCCCTCCAGCGACTCGAGCAAGCCGGTTTCCTCGCCGCATATGTAGGCACCGGCACCGATGAAGGTATGCAGGTCGAAGTCGATACCGGAGCCCCTGATATTCCGGCCGAGAAGGCCAGCCGCATAGGCCTCCTTCAGGGCCGCCTCGAAGCGCGGTATCGGCTCGTCGAGGAACTCACCACGGATATAGTTGTAGCCGACGGTAGCGTTCATGGCGTAGCCACCGATGGCCATCCCCTCGATCACGGCGTGGGGATTGAAGCGCAGGATGTCCCGGTCATGGCAGGTACCGGGTTCGCTTTCATCCGAATTGCAGACCACGTATTTCTGCATCGGCTTGTCCCGCGGCATGAAGCTCCACTTCACGCCTGTCGGGAAGCCGGCGCCGCCCCGCCCGCGCAGCCCCGACGCTTTCACGGTATCGATCACCTGCTCGCGGGTGAGCTTACCGGCCAGTATCTGCTCCCAGGCAGCATAGCCGCCAATGCGGCGGTATGCGTCGAAGCTCCAGGGAATATCGGCCCCAAGCGTCTCGAGGCAGACCAGGTTCTGTTGTGGATGCACGCGGCTCACTCCAGTGCGTCCAGAATCTCGACGGCACGCGCCGGCGTGACATTCTCGTAGAACCGGTGATCCACCATGATCATCGGTGCGCCAGTGCAGGCGGCAAGGCACTCCTCTTCTTTCTTGAGGAAAATCCTGCCGTCAGGCGTACTCTGGCCAACCGTGATCCCAAGGTGTTTCTCGACATGCGCCAGCAACTGCTCCCCGCCACAGAGCATGCAGGAGATGTTCGTGCACACCGAGACACTGTGCCGGCCCACCGGTCGGGTTTCGAACATCGAGTAGAACGACGCCACCTCGAAGACCTGGATCGCGGGCAGCCCCAGGTAGGCGGCAACGGCTTCCATCAACTCCGGGGTCAGGAAGCCACCGTTCTCATGTTGCACGGCATGTAGCGCACCGATGACGGCGGAGCGCTGGCGGCCCTCGGGAAACTTGGCGACCCAGTGGTCGATTTCCGCGCGCACGTGGCTCGAGAGCAGCGCTGTCTTGTCGCTGGGCTGCATGGCTGTCCTAACGATCAATCTCGCCGAAGACGATGTCCTGGGTACCGATGACGGCGACGACGTCGGGAAGCATGTGGCCCCGAACCATGTCATCGAGCGCGGCAAGGTGTGGGAAACCCGGAGCCCGGACCTTGACGCGGAACGGCTTGTTCGCGCCATCGGCGATGAGGTAGACGCCGAACTCGCCCTTCGGATGCTCAACGGCTGCATAGGTTTCGCCGGCAGGCACCGTGTAACCTTCCGTGAACAGCTTGAAGTGGTGGATCAACGATTCCATGTCACCCTTCATGTCTTCGCGCGATGGCGGCACCAGCTTGTGGTCATCCACCGTAACCGGACCCGGGTTGGCGCGCAGCCATTGCACGCACTGCCGGATGATGCGGTTCGACTGCCGCAGCTCCTCCATCCGCACCAGGTAGCGGTCGTAGCAGTCACCATTGACACCGACCGGAATATCGAAATCCAGGTCGGAATACACCTCGTACGGCTGCTTCTTGCGCAGGTCCCAGGCAATACCGGATCCGCGCAGCATTGGCCCGGTAAATCCGAGCTGCATGGCGCGCTCCGGGGTCACCACACCGATATTCACGGTGCGCTGCTTCCAGATGCGATTGTCCGTCAGCAGCGCTTCATACTCGTCGATACAACCCGGGAACCGGTCGGTGAAGGCTTCGACGAAGTCCAGCAGCGTGCCTTCACGGGTCTCGTTCATTCGCTTGACTTCGGCACTGGAGCGCCAGCGGGAATCCCGGTAGCGCGGCATCGAGTCCGGAAGATCGCGATAAACACCACCCGGCCTGTAGTAGGTCGCGTGCATGCGCGTCCCGGAGACTGCCTCGTAGCAGTCCATGAGGTCCTCACGCTCCCGGAAGCAGTAGAGGAAGACGGTCATGGCACCGATATCGAGCCCGTGGCAACCGAGCCACAGCAGGTGGTTCAGGATGCGCGTGATCTCGTCAAACATCACGCGGATATACTGTGCCCTGAGTGGTGGTACCACCCCCAGCAGCTTCTCGATCGCGAGCACGTAGCCGTGCTCGTTGCACATCATAGACACGTAATCGAGCCGGTCCATGTAGCCGATGCTCTGGTTGAACGGCTTGGTCTCGGCAAGCTTCTCCGTGCCCCGGTGCAGCAGCCCGACATGCGGATCGGCTTTCTGGATGACTTCGCCATCCATCTCCAGGACCAGGCGCAACACGCCGTGGGCAGCAGGATGCTGTGGGCCGAAATTGAGCGTGAACTGCTGGAACTCAGCCACGGGCCGGCCCTTCCTTGAGATCCGGCAGGTAGCGATTGTCGTCACGGATGGTGCGTGGCACCAGCACCCGCGGCTCGATGCTGACCGGCTGGTAGATCACCCGCTCCTTGTCGGGATCGTAGCGTACTTCGACATTGCCGCTGACCGGGAAGTCCTTGCGAAATGGATGGCCAATGAAGCCGTAGTCCGTCAGCAGGCGGCGCAGGTCGGGGTGGCCCTCGAAGAGGATGCCGAAGAGATCAAAAGCCTCCCGCTCGTACCAGTCCGCCGACTGCCAGACCTCCACCAGGGACGGCAGCACCGGGGGATTGTCACTGCCGGTGAAGACACGCAGCCTCAGGCGCTGGTTCGCGCTGATGGACAGCAGGTGGTAAACCACGGCAAAGCGTCGCGGGTCGAACGACGCGGCAGGATCCGGCACGATGACTTCACGTACGGCCGCGCGGCTGAAGCCGGTGCCGGTTGCCGTCGTCGTGTCCCATTCGGCCTGCCCGAATCCCAGGTAGTCGACGCCGCACAGGTCCACGAGCGTCTCAAACCTGAAAGCGCTTTCGTCGCGGAGGGCACGGGCAACCTCAGTCAAATCAGCCTTGCCGACCTCGTAAGTCAGCTCGCCGGTGCGTGATGGAACCTGCTGCAGCCGCCCGTCGAAGCGTGCCGTGATTTGCTCTGCCAGTACTGCGGATCGTGGGCTCATCGGCTGCCTAACGCGCGAAGGTGCTGGTGCGGCGGATCTTGTTCTGCAGCTGGAGAATGCCGTAAAGCAGTGCTTCCGCTGTCGGCGGGCAGCCCGGTACGTAGACGTCCACCGGCACGATCCGGTCACAGCCGCGAACCACGGAGTAGGAGTAATGGTAGTACCCGCCACCGTTGGCACACGAGCCCATCGAGATCACCCACTTCGGCTCCGGCATCTGGTCATAGACCTTCCGCAGGGCAGGCGCCATCTTGTTGGTAAGCGTACCCGCGACAATCATCACGTCGGACTGCCTGGGGCTTGGGCGAAAGATGACTCCGAAGCGGTCAAGGTCATAGCGCGCCGCACCGGCGTGCATCATTTCCACGGCGCAGCAGGCCAGGCCAAAAGTCATGGGCCAGAGCGATCCGGTACGCGCCCAGTTGACCAGGTCGTCAATCTTGGTTACGACGAAGCCGCGTTGCTGCAGCATGTCGGGTGGGCTCTGCGTCAATCCCACTCGAGTGCCCCCTTCTTCCATTCATAAATGAAACCGACCACGAGGACAGCCAGGAAGATCCCCATCGTCACCAGGCCCGCAAGGCCAAGGGTGTCGAGCGCAACGGCCCAGGGAAACAGGAAGGCAATTTCCAGGTCGAAGACGATGAACAGGATCGCGACCAGGTAGTAGCGGACATCGAACTTCATGCGCGTGTCTTCGAAAGCCTCGAAGCCACATTCGTACGCGGAAAGCTTCTCTGCAGTTTTCTGGCCGCGGCCGAGGACAAGCCCTGCCCCGAGGAGCACCAGGCCGATGGCCGTGGCAATCCCGAGGAAGACGAGTACCGGGAGATAATTCTGCAACAAGCTGTTACCTCAAACCCACATGTCCAGCGCGACACCTGCGCAGGCCGTCACGCCGCGAGGTCGACCGGTTGCTTCAGCGTTCCATGGTGCCGATGGTGAGACTCGAACTCACACGGCTTGCGCCACCGCCCCCTCAAGACGGCGTGTCTACCAATTCCACCACATCGGCATTGCGTCTGTTTACGGCGTCGTGCCGCCAGCCGGTGCCGGCGCCTCCGTGCCAGGCCCCGGCGAACCGCTCACCGGGGCGTTGTCGCTGCCGGGTGCCGGAGCAACCACCGCGGACCCGGTGGATCCCTCGATCACGCTCTTGGCAACCGGCCGCTCGGCGCCGAGGTATGCGAGGCCGAGGCTGGTCGCAAAGAAAATGGTCGCGAGGACCGCCGTGGAGCGGGACAGGAAATTCGCCGATCCCTTGGCGCCGAACACGGTTGCCGAAGCACCGGCACCAAATGCAGCCCCGGCCTCGGCGCCCTTACCGCGCTGTACAAGCACGAGGCCCACGATCATGACCCCGACGATCACATGCAAAATCAGCAGGAGGGTCTGAATAGTCGTCATTGCGTTGTTCCCGCAGCCGCGCTGCAGATCTTCAGAAAGTCGGCCGCATCCAGCGACGCACCGCCCACCAGGCCACCATCGATGTCCGGCATGGCGAACAGCGCCTGGGCATTGGCTCCCTTGACGCTGCCGCCATACAGGATGCGAAGTTCACCCGCTATTCTAGCAGACCGGGCCAGCACGGTACGCCGTATCACGGCATGAACCTCCTGGGCCTGCTCCGGTGAAGCGGTGTGGCCAGTGCCGATGGCCCAGACCGGCTCGTAGGCAATGATGCCCCGTGCCAGATCTTCATCAGATACCGCAGCGAGTACTGCATCCAGTTGCTGTCGGATCACTGCCTCGGTGGCACCGGCCTGCCGCTGCTGCAGGGTTTCGCCGACACAGAGCACGGGTGACAGGCCAGCAGCCACGACGGTCCGGAACTTGCGGGCCACGAGTTCATCCGACTCGCCAAACAGGGTACGGCGCTCGGAGTGCCCCACCAGGACGTGGCTGCAACCCACGTCCCGCAGCATGGATGCTGATACCTCGCCCGTGAATGCACCCTGAGCCTCGGCCGAAGCGTCCTGGGCGCCCAGGATCACGGGGCTTCCCTGAAGGGCGGCTGCTGTCTCGGCGAGATAGACGAATGGCGGGCAGACCATCACATCCAGGTGCCAGCTGGACTGCAGCCCGGCGCGGATCGCACCGAGCAGGCTGGCATTGGAGGCCCGGCTTCCGTGGAGCTTCCAGTTTCCCGCGACGAGAGGCCGCCTCATGAGGGTCCCACCAAGACAAGCCGGGCGCCGCGCGAACCGGGACGCCTTCGACGGGCGCGAAGGTTAGCCGCCCACCATCCTGAAATCAATGCCGGCAAACCACCTGCGGGAATTCAGGCAGCCTCGTCCGCCACAACCCGGGCAATCTGCTCGGCAAGCTGACGAATCTCCCCCTCGTCCTCGCCTTCCACCATGACACGCACGACCGGCTCGGTTCCTGACGGCCGCAGTACCACCCGGCCACGCCTTCCCAGCTGGTCCTTGACCCGATCGACCGCCGACCGCACCGGCGTACTGCCGCCGAGGTCCAGCCGCCTGGCAGTCCTGACGTTGATGAGGACCTGGGGAAACCTGCGCATACCAGCGGTCAGGTCCGCCAGGCTACGCCCGGTCTCCCGCATGACTGCCAGCACCTGGAGCGCGGTTACCAGACCATCTCCGGTCGTTGTCTTGTCGAGACAGAGGATATGACCGGAAGTCTCACCGCCCAGCTTGCCGCCCGTTTCGCGCAGCAGTTCGAGCACGTACCGGTCACCAACCTTTGCACGATGAAACCCGGCGCCTATCTCGCCCAGGGCAATTTCCAGGCCGAGATTGCTCATCAGCGTGCCCACTACCGGCCCGTCCAGCTGCCCGCGCCGGCGCCGATCTGCAGCCAGGACGTAGAGGATCTGGTCGCCGTCGACCAGGTTGCCGAGATGATCGACCATGACCACGCGGTCTCCATCGCCGTCAAAGGCGATGCCGATGTCGGCACCGACACCCTTTACCATGAGTGTGAGCAGCTCGGGCTGCGTGGACCCACAACCCTCATTGATGTTGCGGCCATTGGGCGAGCAGCCGATCGGCACGATCTCGGCGCCCAGTTCGGTAAGCGCCCGCGGCGCCACCTTGTAGCCAGCCCCGTGGGCACAATCCACCACGGCTTTCAGGCCATCCAACCGTAGCTGGCCAGATACGGTGCCGACGCAGAACCTCTGATACTGCTCGATGGCGGTTTCCAGTCGCTTGGCACGACCGAGCGCCCCCGAATCACGGGTAATGGCTGGCTCTCCAAGATGCGCCTCGATTGCCTCCTCCATGCTGTCGGAAAGCTTGCCCCCATTGCGATCGAAGAACTTGATGCCGTTGTCCGCATAGGGATTGTGGGACGCGCTGATCACCACGCCCAGGTCAGCGTTGGAGGCCTGGGTCATGTACGCAATGCCCGGCGTAGGCAATGGACCCAGCAGCGTGACATCCATTCCGGCAGCAACAAACCCGGCTTCGAGTGCGGACTCGAACATGTACCCGGACACGCGCGTGTCCTTGCCGATCATGACGCGCCCGCCGTCGGGCGCCAGCACGCGGGCTGCGGCGCTGGCAAGACGCAGCGCAAACTCGGCCGTCATCGGGTGCTGTCCGACCTGCCCGCGAATGCCGTCGGTCCCAAAGAATTGCCTACTCATCGGCCCTCGCTCCCATCACGGCTCCAATGACACGCAACGCCTCCACCGTCGGCCCGACATCATGGACCCGGACCACCGATGCGCCCTGGAGTGCCGCATAGACTGCCAGCGCCACACTGCCGTGCAGGCGTTCACCGACCGGTTTCCCGGTCAACGCCCCGATCATCGACTTGCGCGACAGCCCCACGAGCACTGGCAATCCCAGCGCAGTGAACTCCCGCAGGGACCGCAACAGCTGTAGATTATGCGACAGATCCTTGCCGAACCCGAATCCCGGGTCGATCAGCAGCGACCCGCGCGGTATTCCTGCAGCTTCACAGGCAGCCACGCGGGCAACAAGGAACTCCTTCACTTCAGCGACAACATCGCGGTAGGCCGGCGCCGCCTGCATCGAGGCCGGTTCGCCCTGCATGTGCATGATGCATATCGGCACCCCAAGGCCGGCCGCCATCTCCTCGGCTCCCTGGCGGCGCAGGGCGCAGACGTCATTGATCATGCCGGCGCCCGCATCCACGGCCGCGCGCATCACGTTCGGCTTGCTGGTGTCGACCGACAGCAGGCAGGGAGTCCGCCGGGCGAGTTCCCTGATCACCGGAACCACCCTATCGATTTCTGCGGATTCGGCGACCAGGCTGGCACCCGGTCGCGTGGACTCCCCCCCAATGTCGATGATGTCGGCCCCGGCTGCCACCATCGCCTCGGCGTGGGCAACAGCCGCATCAAGGCGTGAGTAACGACCGGCATCCGCAAACGAATCCGGCGTGACGTTCAGGATGCCCATGACCAGCGGCGGCTCGCCCGCCCGTGGCCAGGTCCGGCGGCTCACGCGCTCCACCGCTGTCGGGTCCGGCAGGCCCGCTCCACGACACCCGACATGCAAGGCAACCTGGCCCTGGTGCCGACTAATGCTGCTTGGCAGGCTCTCCGATGCCGGGTTCGCCCTTGGCAGCGCCGCTGCTGGGCGCCGGCGAAGGCGGTACGGGACCGGGGCTGTCCCAGCCCTCTGGCGGCCGCGGCTCACGGCCCGCCATGATGTCCTTCAGCTGCTGCTCGTCGATAGTCTCGAACTTCACCAGGGCACTTGCCATTGAGTGCAGCTTCTCCATGTTCTCGCGCAGGATGGTCTCGGCGCGCCGGTAGTTGTCATCGATGATCTTGCGGACCTCTTCGTCGATCGCGTGGATGGTGACGTCCGACACCTGCTTGTGCTGGGTAAAGGAGCGGCCGAGGAACACCTCGCCGTCCTCCTCGGTGTAGGTCAACGGCCCGAGGCGCTCGGACAGACCCCACTTCGTGACCATGTTGCGTGCGATGTCGGTTGCACGCTCGATGTCATTTGCCGCCCCGGTGGTCACCGCCTCGCGACCGAACACGATCTCCTCGGCGATCCGGCCACCGAACAGGCTGGAAATCTGGCTGTTCAGGCGACGCTTGCTCAGGCTGTAGCGGTCTTCCTCCGGAAGAAACATGGTGACGCCAAGCGCGCGTCCGCGCGGGATGATCGAGACCTTGTACACCGGGTCATGGTCCGGCACCGACAGACCGACGATGGCATGGCCGGCCTCGTGGTAGGCCGTCAGCTTCTTTTCCTCCTCGCTCATGACCATGGAGCGGCGCTCGGCGCCCATCATGATCTTGTCCTTGGCCTTCTCGAACTCATCCATGGTGACCGTACGGCGGTTCGAGCGAGCAGCAAAAAGCGCCGCCTCATTGACCAGGTTCGCGAGGTCCGCACCGGAGAACCCGGGGGTACCGCGCGCGATGACCGATGGCCGCACGTCGTCGGCCAGCGGCACCTTACGCATATGCACGCGCAGGATCTGCTCGCGGCCGCGCACATCCGGCAGCGGCACAACGACCTGGCGGTCGAAGCGCCCGGGACGCAGCAGCGCCGGATCCAGCACGTCCGGCCGGTTGGTTGCCGCAATGACGATGACGCCTTCGTTGCCCTCGAAGCCGTCCATTTCAACCAGCAGCTGATTCAGCGTCTGCTCGCGCTCGTCATGGCCACCGCCCAGGCCAGCGCCGCGATGGCGCCCGACCGCATCGATCTCGTCGATGAAAATGATGCACGGCGCGTGCTTTTTCGCCTGCTCGAACATGTCACGGACGCGTGACGCACCGACGCCGACGAACATCTCGACGAAGTCCGAGCCGGAGATGGTGAAGAATGGCACTTTCGCTTCACCTGCGATCGCCTTGGCGAGCAGGGTCTTCCCGGTACCGGGCGACCCGACCATCAGGACGCCGCGTGGAATCTTGCCGCCCAGGCGCTGGAATTTTGCCGGATCGCGCAGGAAGTCGACGATCTCGCCAACCTCTTCCTTCGCTTCCTCGACACCCGCGACGTCATTGAAGGTCACGTTGACCTGATCTTCTCCAAGCAGCCGGGCGCGACTCTTGCCGAAGGACATGGCACCGCGACCGCCGCCACCGCCCTGCATCTGGCGCATGAAATAGACCCAGACACCGATCAGAAGCAGCACGGGGAACGAATTGATAAACAGGCTGACCAGGATGTTCTGCCCCTTCGGGGCGGTCGCACTGATCTGCACGTGGCTCTTCTTCAGTTCACCGATCAATGCCGTGTTGTCGGTTTCCGGGCTGTAGGTGACGAAACCTTCGCCGGTGACCCGCTCCCCGCGGATGGTGTCCCCTTCGAAGACCACCCGCTCGACCTGGCTGGCGTGCACCCAGTCCAGGAAAGTCGAGTACTCGACCGCTGCAGGCTGGCGCCCGCCGGTGCCGAAACTCTGGAAGACCGTCAGCAGCACGATGGCGATGACGATCCAGAGAATGATGTTCTTGGCCAGGTCGTTCACTGGAAAACCTTCAGTCGCATGAGCGACTTATATGGGTCCGACAATATTAGACGCTACTACAAACGATAGTTTCCCGCCACCAAGTACATCTCACGGCTTTCCGCCCGCGATGATGCCGGTTTTCGTATACGGACCGAGCCGAACTTCCGCCTTGCGGCCGCCACGAAGGCCTCGAATCCCTCCCCCTGGAACACCTTGGCCAGGAGCGTACCGCCCGACTCGAGAAACAGGCCCGCATCCTCGATAACCGCCTCCACCAGGCCCATCGCCCGCGGCTGGTCCACGCTACGGTTTCCAGTGATATTGGGGGCCATGTCGGAAATCACCAGGTCCGCCTTGCCCCCCCCGAGGGCCTCCAGGATCTGCGCCTGGACGTCCGCTGCCAGAAAATCCCCCTGGATGACCACAACGCCTTCCAGGGGCTCCATGGGCAACAGGTCGACGGCAACGACTCGTCCCGAACCTCCGACCCGCTCAGCCGCCACCTGCGACCAGCCCCCAGGCGCCGCCCCCAGGTCAAGGACCCGCGCGCCACGACGCAGCAGGCGCTCCCGGTCATCGATCTCCATCAGCTTGAACGCCGCCCTGGAACGCCAGCCCTCGGCCCGGGCCCTCCGGACATAGGGATCGCGCGCCTGGCGCTGCTTCCACCTGCCGCTGGATGATTTTCTGGCCACGTACGCGGGTTCTGCCTGGTTCGCGGCAGCTATAATGCGCTGCAATGAAACTCACGGAAACGCAGAAGCGGCACCTGCGCGGCCTTGCGCACCACCTGAACCCATGCGTCCAGGTAGGCAGCGCCGGAATCTCGCCCGGTGTGCTGGCGGAGCTCGATGGCGCACTGGCGCATCATGAACTCCTCAAGATCAAGGTACGGGCTGATAATCGCGACCTGCGTAACTCGATCATCGACGCACTGGCCGAACGTTGCGGCGCCACCCTGGTGTCCCGCATCGGCAACGTTGCCGTACTCTACCGTCCGGATGCCAAGGCACCACGCCTGGTGCTGCCCGGGGCCGGCGCGGCCTAGAGATACTCGACCTTGAGGATCTCGTAGCTGCGCTCTCCTCCGGGGGCCGCAACTACCGCCACGTCACCTTCATTGTGGCCAATCAGCGCCCGGGCGATTGGCGAGGTAATGGAAATCGACCCTGCGGCAATGTCGGCTTCGTCTTCACCGACAATCCGGTAGGAAACTTCCCGCCCATCCGACTCGTCGACCAGGCTGACGGTGGCACCGAACACCACGCGGCCCGTGTTCTTCAGCCTGGAGACCTCGATGATCTCGCAGTTTGCCAGGCGCGATTCGATCTCCTGGATACGGCCTTCAATGAACCCCTGCTGCTCCTTCGCAGCCTGATACTCCGCATTCTCCTTGAGGTCACCGTGACCGCGGGCCTCGGCGATGGCCTGGATGACGCGCGGCCGGTCGGCGGTCTTGAGGCGCCGCAGTTCCTCGCGCAGTAATTCGGCACCCCGGGCGGTGATGGGCATCTTCCTCACGACATCAATTCCTTGTGGAGATCCTGCAGGCGATTGACGTCACCGTTGTCCAGGTGGTCGAGGGCCATCGTGGTGGCCACCGCCGCAGCGAGAGTGGTGTAGTACGTCACCCGATGACGGACCGCAGCCGACCTGATCGGATGGGATTCGCGAATAGCCTGCTTGCCTTCGGTGGTATTCACGATGAGTGACAACTCGTCGTTCTTGATCATGTCCACGACGTGGGGCCGGCCCTCGCGAACCTTGTTCACGCGGCGGCAGGCCACCCCAGCATCGGCGAGCGCCACCGCGGTGCCGTTGGTTGCGACGATGTCAAAACCACGTTCCAGCAGGATCCGGCCAAGCTTGACCACGCCCGTCTTGTCCCGGTCACGGACCGACAGCAACGCCACGCCACGCCGGGGCAGCAACACGCCGGAAGCCAGCTGGGCCTTGGCATAAGCCTCGGCAAATGAGCGGCCAGTGCCCATCACTTCACCGGTGGACTTCATTTCCGGTCCGAGGATGGGATCGGCATCCGGGAACTTGACGAACGGGAATACCGATTCCTTCACCGCGTAGTAGGGCGGCACACGCGCAGTCGTGACACCCTGTTCCGCCAGGCTCTGCCCGACCATGACACGAGCGGCGATCTTGGCGAGCGGCAACCCGATGGCCTTGGACACGAATGGCACCGTACGCGAAGCTCGCGGATTGACCTCCAGCACGTAGATGATGCCGTTCTGGATCGCGAACTGGGTATTCATCAGGCCGATGACGCCAAGCGACTGCGCCATGGCGGCCACCTGGCGGGACAACTCGTCCTGCACCTCCCGTGATAGCGTGGCCGGAGGCAGCGAGCAGCCGGAATCACCGGAATGGATCCCCGCCTGCTCGATGTGCTCCATGATGCCGCCGATGAAGACATCATTTCCGTCACATATGCAATCGACGTCCACCTCGACCGCAAGGTCGAGAAACCGGTCCAGCAGTACCGGGCTGTCATGGGATACAGCCACTGCCTTGCGCATGTAGGCGCGCAGGTCATCCTCTCCATGGACGATCTCCATGGCTCGGCCGCCGAGTACGTAGGAGGGGCGCACCACCAGCGGAAACCCCACCTCCTGGGCCAGGTGGATGGCGTCGTCCTCGTTGCTCGCGGTGCAGTTGGGCGGTTGCTTCAGGTTCAGGCGCTTGAGCAACTGCTGGAACCGCTGCCGGTCTTCGGCAACGTCGATCGAATCCGGTGACGTACCGATGATCGCAGCGCCAGCCGCTTCCAGGCTTTTTGCCAGCTTCAGGGGAGTCTGCCCCCCATACTGGACGATGACGCCCGCCGGCTTCTCAAGGTCGATAATCTCCATGACGTCCTCGAACGTCAGCGACTCGAAATAGAGCCGGTCGGAAATATCGAAGTCGGTGGATACCGTTTCGGGATTGCAATTGACCATGATGGTCTCGAACCCGGACTCCTTGAGGGCCAGGGCCGCGTGCACGCAGCAGTAGTCGAACTCTATGCCCTGGCCGATGCGATTCGGCCCGCCACCCAGGATCATGATCTTGCGCCGATCGCTCGGCTCGGCCTCGCACTCTTCCTCGTACGTCGAGTACAGGTAGGCCGTCGAGGTCGCGAACTCGGCTGCGCATGTATCCACGCGCTTGTACACCGGCCGGATGCCGGACTTGTGGCGGTTCTGCCGGACAGCGCTCTCCTTGATGCCGAGGAGCCGTGCCAGGCGGCTGTCGGAAAAGCCCTTGCGTTTCAGCGTACGCAGGCGGTCCGCCTTGAGCACGCTCAGCCCGTCGCTGCGTACAGCGGCTTCACAGGTCACCAGGTCCTCGATCTGCGCGAGAAACCAGGGATCGATACGACTCAGTTCGCCGACGTCAGCCAGCGTCAGCCCATGGCGGAAGGCATCAGCCACGTAAAGCAGCCGGTCGGGCCCCGGCATGCGCAATTCGTGGCGCAGGTGGTCCATGTCCTCGGCGGATGGCTCCTGCGGCAGCCGCTCCACCAGGCCGTCGATGCCGGTCTCCATGCCGCGCAGGGCCTTCTGCAGGGACTCCTGGAAGGTGCGCCCCATGGCCATGACCTCGCCCACCGACTTCATCTGGGTGGTCAGGCGGATGTCGGCGCCCGGGAACTTTTCGAAAGTGAACCGCGGGATCTTCGTGACCACATAGTCGATGGTGGGCTCGAAGGATGCCGGGGTTGCGCCGCCAGTGATCTCGTTGCGCAACTCGTCGAGGGTGTAGCCAATGGCCAGCTTGGCGGCGACACGGGCGATGGGGAAGCCGGTGGCCTTGGATGCCAGCGCCGAGGAGCGCGAAACGCGCGGGTTCATTTCGATCACCAGCACCCGGCCGTCCGCCGGATTGACCGCAAACTGGACGTTGGATCCGCCAGTGTCCACGCCAATCCTGCGCAGCACCGCGATCGATGCGTCCCGCAGCCGCTGGTACTCCTTGTCGGTCAGTGTCTGCGCAGGCGCCACGGTGATGGAGTCACCGGTATGAACCCCCATCGGGTCGAGGTTCTCGATGGAGCAGATGATGATGCAGTTATCGGCGCGATCGCGCACCACCTCCATCTCGAATTCTTTCCAGCCAAGGACCGACTCTTCCAGCAGGACTTCACTGGTGGGCGAGGCCTCAAGGCCACGGCCGACGATCTCCTCGAACTCGTCACGGTTGTAGGCGATGCCACCGCCGCTGCCACCCAGAGTGAACGAGGGGCGGATGACAATCGGAAAACCGATGTCCGGCTGGATCCTGAGCGCCTCATCCAGGGTATGCGCAACCGTCGCCCGCGGTACCTCCAGGCCGATCTCCTGCATGGCATCGCGGAACAGTTCGCGGTCCTCGGCGGTATCGATCGCCTGGCGCGACGCACCGATCAGTTCGACATCGAACTTCGCCAGCACCCCTTCGCGCACCAGGTCCAGCGCGCAGTTCAGCGCGGTCTGGCCACCCATGGTCGGCAGCAGAGCATCGGGCTTCTCGCGTTCGATGATGCGCGCCACCGTCTTCCAGGTTACCGGCTCGATGTACACCGCATCGGCGAAATCCGGGTCCGTCATGATCGTGGCCGGATTGGAGTTCACGAGGATGACCCGGTAGCCCTCTTCCTTGAGCGCCTGGCAGGCCTGCGTTCCGGAATAGTCGAACTCGCAGGCCTGGCCGATGACGATGGGGCCTGCACCAATGATCAGGACACTCTGGATATCCGTGCGCTTCGGCATGTTCTGCTGGCTCAGTTGCTGGAAGCTGCGGGGCGACCACTACGCCCCGCGGGTGCCTGCACGCCCTTGCGCATCGATTCGGCAAAACGCGCAAACAGCGGCTCCATGTCATGCGGCCCCGGACTGGCTTCAGGGTGACCCTGAAAACCAAAGGCAGGACAATCGGTTCTTTCGATTCCCTGAAGTGAATTATCAAACAGGCTGCGATGTGTTGGCCGGAGGTTTTCCGGGAGGCTGGCCTCATCCACCGCAAAGCCATGGTTCTGGCTGGTGATCATGACGCGGGCCGTATCGATGTCGAGCACCGGATGATTGGCGCCCCGGTGACCGAACTTCATTTTCATCGTCCTGGCACCACTTGCGAGCGCCAGGAACTGGTGACCAAGGCAGATGCCGAAGATCGGTATGCCGCTGGCCAGGAGTCTGCGGACGGCCTCTATCGCATAGGCGCAGGGCTCGGGGTCTCCCGGTCCGTTGGAGAGGAAGACGCCGTCAGGCTCCATGGCCAGCACATCCTCAGCGGAAGTCTGGGCAGGCACGACAGTGACCCGGCAGCCCTGATCGACCAGCAGGCGCAGGATATTGCGCTTGATGCCAAAGTCGTAGGCTACCACCAGGAACGGGGTGGCCCGCTTGCCGGGGACGGCAACCGTGGAGGTTGGCCAGTTGCGCCCCAGGTTCCATTGGTAGCCATCCCGGGTCGTGACCACGCGCGCGAGATCCATGCCCGCCAGCCCCGGGAAACGCCGCGCGTGCTCCACAGCGGTCCTGGGATCGACGTCCCCGGTCATGATGCAGCCGGACATCGCGCCTTTGTCGCGCAGCAGGCGCGTCAGGCGCCGCGTATCGATCTCGGCGATGGCCACCACGTTGCCCCGCCGCAGCATCTCGCCCAGGGGCAGTTCGGAGCGGTAATTGCTGGCCAGGGCTGGCAGGTCCCGGATTACCAGCCCAGCGGCGAAGACCCGGTCGCTTTCCAGGTCGTCGGTGTTGGTACCCGTATTGCCGATGTGCGGGTAGGTCAGCGTGACGATCTGCCGGCAATAGGACGGGTCAGTCAGGATCTCCTGATATCCCGTCATCGCGGTATTGAAAACGACTTCACCGATGGTGCGTCCCGAAGCACCGACGGAAATGCCCCGGAAAAGACTTCCGTCCTCCAGCGCCAGTACGGCGGGCTCATTCACCCCTGCACCCTCGTGGATTTCTGACACACAGACACGATCGGCGGGAGGGACCCACGATGGATTCCTCCCGCCAGAGAAACCGATTCTCTGGAACCCGCGTCATTCTAAACGACCCCCCGGCGGGACACCATCGGCGCGCCAATCACCACGCCGCAGCAGGAAATCAGGTGCGGGGTGGCGCCAGGCCGAGCACATCCGCCATTCCATACAGCCCGGGCGCCTGGCCGGCGACCCAGCGGGCTGCGCGCAGGGCACCCCGCGCAAAAGTTGCCCGGTCCAACGCGCGGTGCTCCAGGCGCAGGATCTCCTCATCGAGGGCGAACAGCACCTCGTGGTCACCGATGATCTGGCCTGCACGCACCGACGAGAACCCTATGCTCCCGGGGCGGCGCGGTGCGCGCGTCGCGAAACGGTCGCCAGTGGCGATGTCATCGAGCCGCCTGCCGAGCGCCCCAGCCACCGCTTCGCCGAGTTGCAGTGCGGTGCCGGACGGTGCATCCACCTTGTTGCGGTGGTGCGCTTCCACGATTTCGATATCCGCCTCGGATCCCAGGAGGCGTGCCGCTTCCCGGGCAAGTGCGGTCAGGACCAGTACGCCGACACTCATGTTGCGCCCGTAGACTATGGGGATGCTCCGGCTCGCCTGCCTGAGCATGGCCTGCTGCTGGTCCGCAAGCCCCGTGGTGCCCATGACCAGGGCACAACCCTCGGCCACGCAGGCCTCGATATTGGCGCCTGCGGCAGCGGCGCTGGTGAAATCGATGACAACCTGCGCAGCGGTGATCGCGGTGGCCACGGATGCCGTCACCGGGATGCCAATCTCGCCGGCTCCTGCCGCGGAACCTGCATCCTGCCCAAGGGCAGGATGTCCCGCCTCGGTCGCGGCTCCGCAAAGCTCGAGATCGGAGCTGCCTGCAACCAGCCGGATGATCGTTGCTCCCATGCGCCCGGTGGCGCCAAGAACCGCAATTCTCAAGTCACACCCCCTTGCCCAGCCCGGCGGCCATCTTCTCAGGAACCGAGCTTCTCGAAAAACTTCCGAACACCTTCCTTCCAGGAACTGCTCCGTGGCCGGTGACGATCCCCGCCTGCAACCAGCGAGTCGTTGAATGCCTTGAGGTGCCTTTTCTGTTCCGCGCTCAGGTTTACCGGTACCTCGACATCGATCTGGCAGTAGAGGTCGCCCACCCCGCCTCCGCGGACCGGCTTGACCCCCTTACCCTTGAGGCGCAGGACCTTGCCGGGCTGGGTCTCCGGAGGCACCTTGAGTGTGACCTCGCCGTCGAGCGTGGGTATGTCCAGGCTGCCGCCCAGCGCCGCGACATAGAAACTGACCGGGACGACACAGGAGAGGTCGGCGCCGCGCCGCTCGAACAGCGGATGCGGCCGCATGCGAATCTCGACGTAGAGGTCCCCGGGCGGGCCGCCATTCTGGCCTGCCTCGCCTTCGCCAGTCAGGCGAATCCGGTCCCCCTCGTCCACTCCAGCGGGCACCTTCACCGCCAGCGTCTTGCTCTGCTGTACCCGGCCTCGGCCCTGGCAGGATGGACAGGGTTTCTCCACGACCTGCCCGGCACCCTGGCAGCCTGGACAGGTTTGCTGGATGGAAAAGAACCCCTGGCTGATGCGCACCTGCCCAGCGCCATTGCATCGGCGGCACTGAACGGTTTTCGTGCCCGGAGCGGCACCCGTACCCTTGCAGGGCTCGCAGGCCACCACGGTCGGGATGGTGATGTTGATGGTTGCCCCGAATACCGCCTGCTCCAGGTCCAGCGCCAGCTCGTAGCGCAGGTCGGCACCACGGAACACCCCCGATCGACCTGCCCGACGGCCACCCCCGAAGATGTCGCCGAACACATCTCCGAATATGTCGCCAAAGGCGTCGCCCGGGCCGAAGCCGCCTGGGCGCCCCGCCCCAGCCGCGGCGGCATCCACACCGGCATGCCCGTACTGATCGTAGGCAGCGCGCTTGCTGGCGTCGGTCAGGACCTCGTACGCCTCCTTGGCCTCCTTGAACCTGGCTTCGGCATCCTTGTCGTCGGCGTTGCGGTCGGGGTGATACTTCATGGCCAACCGGCGGTAGGCCTTCTTGATGTCTTCCGCCGACGCACCACGTGCGACGCCAAGCACTTCGTAGAAATCCCGCTTGCTCATCACCGCATCCGCATACGTTCAGCGGGCGCCCCCGGCTCCGGGGGCGCCCGCGTTGTCCTGGCCGCGTGAGGGGTCACCCGGCCATCATCCTTCCCGGTCGCTGCGTCAGGCCTTGCCAGCCTTGCCCTTGTCGTCCTTGACCTCTTCGAACTCGGCATCCATGACACCGGCATCGCCACTGCCGGAGCTGCTGGCGGCCGATGCACCACCGTCCGCGGCCTGGCTGTAAGCCTTCTGTGCAATGCCGGCGGCTGCCGTGGCCAGTGCACCGGCCTTGGTTTCGATCACCGCACGATCGTCGCCCTTCAGCGCCTCGCGCAGGTCCGCGATCGCGGACTCGACTGCAGCGCGCTCGCTGCCAGTCACCTTGTCACCAAGATCCGCAAGCGCCTTCTCGCTCGAGTGGACCAGGGCATCAGCCTTGTTGCGCGCTTCCACCAGCTCGCGGAAGCGGCGATCTTCCTCCGCATGAACCTCGGCATCGCCGACCATGCGTTTGATCTCCTCCTCCGACAGGCCGCTCGAGGCTTTGATGACGATCTTCTGCTCACGCCCTGTCGCCTTGTCGCGCGCCGACACGTTGAGGATGCCGTTCGCATCGATGTCGAACGTCACCTCGACCTGGGGCATGCCACGTGGCGCGGGCGGGATGTCACTGAGGTCGAATCGACCCAGGGACTTGTTGTCGCCGGCGCGCTGGCGCTCGCCCTGCAGAACATGGATGGTCACCGCGGTCTGGTTGTCGTCCGCAGTGGAGAACACCTGCGTCGCCTTGGTCGGAATCGTGGTGTTTTTGTCGATCAGCTTGGTCATGACACCACCGAGCGTCTCGATGCCCAGCGAAAGCGGGGTCACGTCGAGGAGCAGGACATCCTTCACCTCGCCGGAAAGCACCCCGCCCTGGATCGCTGCGCCGACGGCGACGGCCTCGTCCGGGTTGACGTCCTTGCGCGGCTCGCGGCCAAAGAAGGCCTTCACCGCCTCCTGAACCTTCGGCATCCGGGTCTGGCCGCCGACCAGGATCACATCGTCGATCTCACCGACCTTGAGGCCAGCGTCAGCGAGCGCGACCTTGCAGGGCTCGATCGTGCGGTTGACCAGGTCCTCGACCAGAGACTCCAGCTTGGCCCGCGTCATCTTGATGTTGAGGTGCTTCGGGCCACTGGCATCGGCGGTGATGTACGGCAGGTTGACATCCGTCTGCTGCTGCGACGAAAGCTCAACCTTGGCCTTCTCGGATGCTTCCTTGAGGCGCTGCATTGCCAGCGGATCCTTGCGGATGTCGATGCCGCTCTCCTTCTGGAACTCGCCAGCCAGGTAGCCGATGATGCGTGCATCGAAATCCTCGCCGCCGAGGAACGTGTCGCCATTGGTGGCGAGGACCTCGAACTGGTGCTCACCGTCGATCTCGGCGATCTCGATGATCGAAATATCGAACGTGCCGCCACCAAGATCGTAGACGGCGATCTTGCGATCACCGCGCTGCTTGTCGAGGCCGTATGCGAGCGCGGCCGCAGTCGGCTCATTGATGATTCTCTTGACCTCGAGACCGGCAATGCGGCCGGCATCCTTGGTAGCCTGTCGCTGGGAGTCATTGAAGTAAGCCGGAACCGTGATGACCGCCTCGGTCACCGGCTCGCCCAGGTAGTCCTCGGCGGTCTTCTTCATCTTCATCAGGACGCGTGCCGAGATTTCCGGAGGCGCCATCTTCCTGCCGCCGGCATTCACCCAGGCGTCACCATTTTCAGCCCGTACGATGCTGTAGGGCACCATGGACATGTCGCGGCGCACGACGTCATCGTCGAAACGGCGACCGATAAGGCGCTTGACCGCGAACAGCGTATTGGCGGGATTCGTCACCGCCTGCCGCTTCGCCGCCTGCCCGACCAGCACCTCCTCGTCCTTGGTAAACGCGACGATGGACGGGGTCGTGCGGTCACCCTCGCTGTTCTCGATCACCTTGGGCGCCTTGCCCTCCATGATCGCCACGCACGAGTTGGTCGTGCCCAGGTCAATGCCAATCACTCTGCCCATGATGCTCTCCGGGAATGGTCGGTTATCCGTATGGCCTCGTATCTGAGGGACTGCCGCCGCATTTTCAAGCCGCGCCCCCCTGCTCCCCGCCACTGGCGCCGGCGACGACCACGCGTGCCGGCCGCAGCAGCCGTTCATTGAGCTGGTAACCCTTCTGGATCACGGCCACGATCGCGCCAGGCTCCAGTTCCGTCGCGGTATCGATGCGCATGGCTTCGTGGATCTGGGGATCGAACTTCTGCCCGGCAGCCACCACGGGGACGACACCGGATTTTTCCAGGGCTGCCATCAGCAGCCGCAACGTGGCCTGCTTACCCTCGAGCAGGGCCGCCGCCGACGCCGCCGGTCCGGCTTCGATGCCCATCTCCAGGCTGTCCACCACTGCCAGCAGCTCCCCGGCCAGGCGCTCCACGCCAAGCCGGCGGGCCTGGTCGACATCGCGCGCAGCGCGCTTGCGCACGTTGTCCAGTTCGGCGGCGGTACGCAGGTACCTGTCCCAGTTTTCCTGGGCCTTGGCTTCCATCTGCGCCAGTGCCTCCCGCAGTTGCTGCTCGACCCCCAGCTGATCCCCCGTGGCGGTCACCGGATTCTCGTCTGTCATGCCATTACTCCGTGCAGGCGCAGCCGCCCTGACGCGACCCTGCCGGTCAGCGACGGTCCAACCGGATTGCATGATGGGGGCTACTGGCTGGAATTCAAGGCCGCGCCGAGCAGCCGGGCGGTGATGTCCACGATGGGAATGACGCGCTCGTACGCCATGCGGGTCGGGCCAATGACACCCAGTACCCCGACGATCTGGTCGTTGGCCCGGTATGGGGCCGTCACCAGGCTGCAGTCATCGAGTATCCGGTAGCCGGACTCCTCGCCGATGAATATCTGCACCCCGTCGGCGGCGATGCTCCGGTCCAGCAGGTTGAGGATCTCCCGCTGGGCGCCAAAAGCCTCGAACAGCTGCCGGAGCTTCTCCACATCCGACAGTTCATCGAACTCCATCAGGCGTGTTTCCCCGCTCAGCACGAACTCGGACCGCTCGCTGCCCGTATCCAGCGCCCGCTCCGCGACCGCGATGGCATCGACCATGAGCTGGTTCATGGTCTCGCGCATCCCCTGCATCTCCTGCAGGATCCGCAACCGGACCTCCCGGAGGTCCTGGCCGCTGAACTGCTCATTCAGGTAGTTTGCCGCGCGCCGCAGCTCACCCTCGGTGTAGCTGCGGTCCATGTGCAGGACGCGGTTCTGAACCTCCTGGTCGTTGACCACCAGGATGGCCAGAACACGATTATTCGACAACGGCAGGAACTCGAACTGCCGCAGGGTGAGCTGCATCTGCCGCGGCAGCATTACCAGGCCCGCCATGTGGGTGAGGGCCGACAGGGCGGCCGATGCAGCCTCAGCGACGCTCTTGGCATCGCCGGAGCTGTCGCTCGCCAGGTGGCTCTGGAGCCGGGTCATATCGTCGGCGGCCAGCGGCTGCAGCTGGACCAGGGTATCGACAAAAAAGCGGTATCCCTTCGCGGTGGGCACCCGACCCGCCGAGGTGTGGGGCGCGGCCACGAAGCCGAATTCCTCCAGGTCGGCCATGACATTGCGAATGGTTGCGGGACTCAGGTTCAGCCCGCTGGCACGCGCCAGGGTCCGTGACCCGACCGGCTGGCCGTCACGTATGTACTGGGCCACCAGCGCACGCAGGATCTGGCCGGAGCGGTCTGAGGGCGGGTTGGGAGGCGAATCGGTCATGGCACGGCAATCGTTCGACGGCATGGCTGCTGCGCACCGGCCGCCAGTTTCGAAACCTTGCAATGGCATCAGAGGGGTGTCAAGGACCAGAGGCTGGCCCAGACTACCTGCCTGATACCCGCTTGCCCCACGGTTCCGGTGGCCTGTAATGTTGATGCTGCGCGGCTTCGTACTCGATCACCGGCTATCCGTCCCTTCCAGCGCCGCAATGCCCCGGGCTTTACCGTGCCAGCGAACATCTCCTTTCCGAACGTCGCCCTGATGGGCAATCCCGACGACCCGCGGGTCCTCGAGCCGTTGACGGTGCTGGCAACCCACCTGGCCGCCCGTGGGCGCCGGGTACTGGTAGCGGACAACCTCGGGCATGGCACCGTTCCCGCAGCGGTTGACCGTATCCCCGAAACCGACCTTGCCAGGGCAGCCCAGCTCGTGATCACCGTCGGCGGTGACGGCAGCATGCTGTATGCCGCACGCCGGCTCGCCGGGTCGGGCGTACCCCTGCTGGGCATCAATCGCGGCCGCCTGGGCTTTCTCGCAGACATCGGCCCGGCGGAAATGCTCGCCAGACTCGACGAGATCCTGCGCGGCGAGTACGACAGCGAGACGCGGTTGCTGCTGCACGCCGAAGTCACCGAGGGCGGGCAGGTCGTTGGCGGCGGCCTCGCGCTCAATGACATTGCTGTCACCCGGCACGATCCTGGCCGCATGCTCGAGATCCGCACCTTCATCGACGGGCAGTACCTGAACACCCACGGAGGCGATGGCTTCATCGTCGCCACCGCCACCGGCTCCACAGCCTACTCGATGAGCTGCGGGGGACCGATCGTCGCACCTTCGCTAGGTGCCATCCTGCTGGTACCCATCTGCCCCCACACACTGAGCGAACGCCCGATCATCGTGCCCGCCACGGCAGTGACGGAAATTGCCCTCAGCGAAGCCCATTCACTGCGCGCGGATGTCAGCTGCGATGGCGAGGTAACCGCGGAGCTTGCCCCTGGCCGCCGGCTGCGGGTACGAGCGGCCGCCGAAAAGGTCGAACTCATCCATCCGCGTGGCTACGACTATTTCCGCATCCTCAGGGAAAAGCTCCACTGGGGCCGCGACCACCACTCGGCGGGCCGCCCCCCGCGCTGAGGCCCTGTGCTGACACGCCTGCACGTTCGCAACCTGGCGGTGCTGGACGACGTGACGCTGGAGTTCCGCAATGGCTTCAGCGTCCTGACCGGCGAGACCGGCACCGGAAAATCCATGCTCGTGGACGCCCTGGCCCTGGCACTGGGCTCGCGGGCCGACAGCAGTGCGGTGCGCAGTGGCGCGGATCGCACCGAGGTCTCTGCGTCCTTCGACCTGGGCCCGACCTCGACGGCCGCAGCCTGGCTGCGCCAGCACGACCTGGACAGCGACGGAGACTGCGTGCTGCGCCGCGTGGTTGGCAGCGAAGGCCGCTCGCGCGCATATATCAACGGCAGGCCGGTACCCATCGAGATGCTGCGGGACGTTGGCGGACAACTGGTCGAGATCTGCGGCCAGCATGCGTACCAGTCACTTGGCCAGCGCCCCACCCAGCGCGAGCTGCTGGACGCATACGGTGACCACCCTGGCCTGCGCCACGCCGTGCTGCGGGCTCATGCCAGCTGGTCTTCCCTGCAGGCCGAGTGGCACCGGCTGCAGTCCACGCAGCGTGACCAGCGCGCGCGCGAGGACCTGTTGCGCCACCAGGTGCGGGAACTCTCTGGCCTGGGCCTGCAGCCCGGCGAAATCGAGGCCCTGGAGCAGGAGCACCGCATCCTCGCCAATGCTGGCCAGCTGGCCGCAGGCGTCGCCCAGGCTCTGGAGCGGCTCTACGATACGGACGAGGGCTCTGCGTATGGCATTGTCGGCATGGCATTGCGCGAACTCCGCGAGCTCGCTGAAATCGATCCGGCGCTCGCCCCCACAGCTGCCACGCTCGAGGAAGCAGGCATCGGGCTGCGGGAGGCCGCCGGGCAGTTGCGCCGCCGCCTCGATGCGATCGAGCACGATCCCGGACGGCTTGCCGCCGTGGAAACCAGGATCGCGGCAGCGCAGGAACTCGCGCGCAAGCACCGCATCCCGACGGATCAGCTAAGCGCCCTGCAGCAGGCACTCCAGGCCGAGCTGGACGGCATCGACGCCAGTGACGACCAGCTGCGCACCCTCGGCAGCCAGCTGGCTGCATGCGAGCAGCAGTTGCGCGACGCCGCCGCAGCCCTCTCGCTGGCGCGCCAGCAGGCAGCCGCGACCTTCAGCATTGCCGTATCGGAGCAGCTGGCGCAGCTCGGCATGCCGGGCAGCACCCTCGTGGTCAGACTCGAGCCGCTGCCGGACGGCCAGTGCGCAGCCTGGGGCAAGGAGCAGGTCGAGTTCCTGGTCGCGACCAACCCGGGACAACCCCCCGGTCCGGTGGCCCGGGTCGCCTCCGGCGGCGAACTCTCGCGGCTCAGCCTGGCGATCCAGGCCGTTTCCATCGCCGGCCACGGCGCGCCAACGCTGATCTTCGACGAAGTGGATGCCGGCATCGGCGGCAGCGCTGCCGAAATCGTCGGCAAATGTCTGCACCGGCTCAGCGACCGCCACCAGGTCATCTGCGTGACCCACCTGCCGCAGGTGGCAAGCCAGGCCGACCACCATTTCGCGGTTGCCAAGGAAGCCGCTGCCGGCCAGAGCCAGGTGCGCACCCGCGAACTCGATGGCCGCGGGCGCGTCGAAGAAATCGCCCGCATGCTCGGTGGCATCACCATCACCGAGCGGACCAGGGCACATGCCCGCGAGATGCTGCGCTCGTCGGGGTCCCGCCGCACCGGCTGAAGCGCTGCCACCGGCATCGATGTGCCGCCCAGGCCAATGGTTTATGATTCCGCGATCATTGTGTGCCGGTGCCTTGCGCAAGATGCCGCTTTACGCCTGTTCCCGCCGCCTGTTCCTTGCTGGCCTGCTGGCGCTCGCCTCCGGCTGCGTGTACCGCATCGACGTCCAGCAGGGAAACCTGCTGGATGACAAGGCCATCGACGCCGTGCAGCCCGGCATGACGCGCAGCCAGGTGCGCTTCCTGCTGGGAACCCCGGTGGTGGAGGATTCCTTCCACCACGACCGCTGGGACTACGTCTATTACCTGCGCCGCGGCCGCAGCAACCGCGAGGAGAAACGCTGGGTCATCGTCACGTTCGCGGACGACAAGGTGGCCACCATCCGCAAGGACGTGCCATTCGATGCGCCCGGCTAGCGGTTGGTGGAGCCAGAGCCATACACGTCGCGCGCACGTTCCACGAAGGCATCGACCAACCGGTTGCAAAGGGCCTCGAACACCGGTCCGAGGAGCAGATCGATTGCGCGACTGGAAAACGCAAACCGGACTGACAGGGAAACCCGCGACCCTGCCGGTCCCAGCGGCACGAACACCCATACACCGTGCAGGCTGCTGAACGGACCATCTTCCAGCTGCATGTCGATGCTGCGGGACGGATCCAGGACATTGCGCGTCCGGAATTCGGTGCGCAAAGGCCCCTCTGCCAGGGCGATGCTGGCGATGACCTGATGGCCGTCGCGTTCGTGGATCCGGGCGCTGGTGCAGCCCGGCAGGAATGCCGGATAGGACTCCACGTCCGCCACCAGTTCGAACATCGAGCCTGCCGAAAACGGCACGATTGCGCTGCGCTCAACTTGCCGCATGGAAAAATTCCAGCGCCTGCGGTTTTCCCACGCCAGCTTCTCCCGCGGCAGGAAAAATGACAGGATTGTGAGTGATCCCTACAGGCTGAACAATACAGACTCATGAGCGGCAAGGCAGCGCCACGCAAGGAGGCCAACCGGACCATTGCCGAGAACCGCAAGGCCCGACACGACTACTTCATCGAGGAGACGCTGGAGGCCGGCCTCATGCTCCAGGGATGGGAAGTCAAGAGCCTGCGCGATGGCCGCGCGAACATCAAGGAAGGCTACGCCGTGATACGCAATGGCGAGGCCTGGCTGGTCGGCGCAAATTTTTCGCCATTGCCGGCGGCATCCACGCATGTGGTCCCGGACCCGGTGCGCAGCCGCAAGCTGCTCCTCAACCGACGCGAGCTCGACCGGCTGGTTGGCGCTGTTGAACGGGAGGGCTACACGCTGGTACCCGTCTCACTCTACTGGAAGAACGGCCGGGCAAAACTCGCCCTTGGTCTGGCCCGGGGCAAGAAGCAGCATGACAAGCGCGCGTCGGACCGGGAGCGCGACTGGGATCGCCAGCGCCAGAGACTTCTAAGACGATAGTTTAGTAATCAATAAGATACACGATGTATATACAGTAGATTTTCTGTACAGAACCTCCGGCCCTGCCACAGGCATGGCCGCCCAGTCGCGGCCGAGACCGGCACCCGCTACACTTGTGACATTGAATTGGAATTTCGGGAACCAAAGGGGGCGACCTGGTTTCGACGTGGGTCGCGAAACCCTGGGTGCATGCCGAGGCGCAGATCACCTCGTAAATCCAGCTGCAAACCAATAGTTGCGAACGACTCCAACTACGCTCTGGCTGCCTAAAAACCAGTCTTGAGCCCTCGGGCTGAGTCCGTGCTTGTGCGGGAGCAGATGCCGGGGTTATCAATCACAAGATCGCGTGCGGGCTCGTCCGGGGTCCAATCGTTAAATCCTGCAATCCGGACTGGCTGTCGGTCTTCCCTGTCCGTCGGGTAGCCGCCAGCGAGATCAAAGGCGGTCTAAGCATGTAGAGCTCATGGCGTAGGGCTTGCGGACGCGGGTTCGATTCCCGCCGCCTCCACCA
>QUBU01000014.1 GCA_014337915.1 Gammaproteobacteria bacterium | reverse complement strand
GGTCGAGCAGCGCCTTGGCGAAGTCCATGGCGGTGACGCCGGTTTCGCGCGCGATGCCCTTCAGGGAGATGATGAACTCGTGGCTGGCACGCCGTTCGGGATAGGCGACTTCGAAACCGGCCGCGCGCAGCCGCACCATCAGGTAGTTGGCATTGAGCGTGGCATGGCCGGACACCCGGCGCATGCCTTCGGCGCCCAGCATGCGCATGTAGACGTAGGCCCGCAGCAGGATGCCGGTGTTGCCCATGAAGGCCGAGAGGCGGCCGATGGACGCCGGCCGCTCACGCTCGGTCAGCCAGACATAGGCAGCAGCGCGCCGGCCGACGATGGGCACCGGCAGGTAGGGCTCGAGGCGCGTATTCACGGCGACGACGCCCGCGCCCGGCCCGCCGCCGCCATGGGGCGTGGAGAAGGTCTTGTGCAGGTTGATGTGCACCACGTCGAAGCCCATGGTGGCCGGCAGCGCCCGGCCGAGGATGGCATTGAGGTTGGCCCCGTCGTAGTAGAGCAGGCCGCCGGCGCCATGGACGATCGCCGCCAGTTCCTCGATGCGCCGCTCGAAGACACCGAGCGTCGAGGGATTGGTGAGCATGATGCCCGCAGTGTCGGGCCCGACGGCGGCGCGCAGTGCCTCGAGGTCGACGTCGCCCTGCGCATCAGTGGGGATCTCGCGCACCTCGTAGCCGCACATGGTGGCGGTGGCCGGGTTGGTACCGTGGGCCGCATCGGGCACGATGATCACGCGGCGCGCACTGTCACCACGCGCCTGGTGGTAGGCGCGGATCATGGCCACGCCGGCGTACTCGCCCTGGGCGCCAGCCATCGGCGTCAGCGACACGCCACTCATGCCGGTCACGCTCTTCAGCATCTCCTGCAGCTCGAAGAGGCAGGCGAGCACCCCCTGGCCATGCTCCTCCGCCGCCAGCGGGTGGCGCCCGAGGAAGCCGGGCAGCATGGCCAGCCGGTTCGACGCCCGCGGGTTGTACTTCATGGTGCAGGAGCCGAGCGGATAGAAATGCGTGTCGATGGAGAAGTTCAGCTGCGACAGCCGCGTGAAGTGCCGCACCACCTGCAGCTCGGACACCTCCGGCAGCAGCGGCGGCGTGCTGCGCAGCGCGGCAGCGGGCAGGTCGCCGACCTCCGCCGTCGCGGTCGGTGCATGCGAGGGCGCGCGCCGGCCGGGCCGCGAGTGCTCGAAGATGACCGGTTCGGGCTGCATCAGGCGGATCCCCGGGTGGCAGGCCGGGCCAGCAGCTCGGCCAGGCTGCGGGCATAGGCGTCGATGTCGGCGGCGCTGCGCGTCTCGGTGGCGCAGACCAGCAGGGCGTTGCCGAACTCCGGATAGTCGGCCGTGAGGTCGTAACCGCCGAGGATGCCGGCTGCGGACAGGCCGGCCAGCAGCGGCGCCACCGGTCGCTCGAAACGCAGCACCGCCTCGTGGCAGTACGGCTCGAAGGCCAGCGACACGCCGGGCAGCGCGGTGAGTGCCTGCACCAGGCTGCGGGTGTTGGCGTGGCACTGGGCCGCGACGCGCCGCAGGCCCTCGGCGCCGAGCAGCGACATGAAGATCGTCGCGCCGGTGACCATCAGGCCCTGGTTGGTGCAGATGTTGGAAGTCGCCTTGGAGCGGCGGATGTGCTGCTCGCGGGCCTGCAACGTCAGCGTGAAGCCGGGGCGGCCGTCGATGTCGACGGTGCGGCCGACGATGCGGCCCGGCATCTGCCGCACCAGCGCCGCGCGGCAGGCCAGGTAGCCGAAGTACGGGCCACCCGAGGCGAGCGGGATGCCGAGCGGCTGGCCCTCGCCACAGGCAATGTCGGCGCCGCTACCGCCCCAGCTGCCCGGCGGCTTGAGCAGCGCCAGCAGCAGCGGGTTGCACACGCCGATGACCAGCATGCCCCGCGCATGAGCCCAGTCGGTGAGTTCGTCGACGGCTTCCAGTGCGCCGAGGAAGGTCGGCTGCTGGATGGCGAGCGCGGCGAAGTCGTCGCTGCCAGCATCCCGCAGCGCCTCGAGGTCGGTGCACCCGGCCCCCAGCGGCAGCTCCACCAGTTCGATCCCCTGCCCCGCCAGCAGGCCGCGCGCCACGGCGCGGAACACCGGCGCGAGCGCGCGCGTAGTCAGCACCCGCCGCGACGTCGACTTGCGGTTGGCGCGCACCGCCATCAGGCAGGCCTCGGCGAAGGCGGTGGCGCCGTCGTACATCGAGGCATTGGACACCTCGAGGCCGGTGAGGCCCGCCATCATCGACTGGTACTCGTAGATGAGCTGCAGCGTGCCCTGGCTGGCCTCGGCCTGGTAGGGCGTGTAGGCACTGTAGAACTCGCCGCGGGTGGCGAGCTCCCAGACCGCGGCCGGGATGTAGTGGTCATAGGCGCCGGCGCCGATGAAGCACAGCGGGCGGCCATCGCTGCTGGCGCGGTCGAGCATCAGCCGCGTCACCTCGGCCTCGGAGAGGCCGGGTCCGATCGCCGGCAGGCCGGCGACCGCGAGGCGCGCCGGGATCTCGTCGAACAGGGCATCGATACTGCCGGCGCCGATGACGCCCAGCATCTCGGTGACGTCGCGGGCCGTATGGGGAATGAAAGGCAAGGCAGTGACTCCGGACTTCAGCCTTCCGCGGCGAGGACCTGCTGGTAGGCGGCGGCATCGAGCAGGCCCGCCACGGCCGTGGCCGGTGCGATGCGCAACAGCCAGCCATCGCCATAGGGACTGCTGTTCACCAGCCCTGGCTCCTGCTCCAGGGCGTCGTTGACCGCCACCACGGTGCCGGCGAGCGGCGCATAGACGTCGGAGGCGGCCTTCACCGACTCCACGACCGCGCAGCCCTGTCCCGCGGCGAGCGTGGCGCCGGCCTCCGGCAACTCGACGAAGACCAGCTCGCCGAGCTGCTGCTGGGCATGGTCGGTGATGCCCACGACCACGGTCCCGTCACTCTCCTGGCGCAACCACTCGTGGTCGCGGGTGTACTTCAGTTCCCCTGGCACGGCGCTCATGGTGTGTCTGCCTCCGCAGCAGTTCCCGGTGTTTTCAGCTGACGAGCACGCGGCCGTGCCGCACGAAAGGCGGACGCAGCAGCCGCGCCGGGCGCAACGCGCCCCGGATCTCGACTTCGCAGGCCCCGGCGGCGGCAACCGGCACGCGCGCCAGGGCGATGGAACAGTTCATGGTGGGCGAGAAGCCGCCGCTGGTGACCAGGCCATCGCCGGCGGCGGTGACGACGCGCTGGCCGCGACGCATGACCCCGCGCTCGCCGAGCACCAGGCCGGCCAGCCGCTGGGCGGGGCCGGCGGCGCGCTCGCGCTCCAGTGCGCCGCGGCCGATGAACGCGCGCCCGGCCGGCTCCCAGGCGACGGTCCAGGCCAGGCCGGACACCAGCGGCGAGGTCGCCTCATCCATGTCCTGGCCATAGAGGTTCATGCCGGCCTCGAGGCGCAGCGTGTCGCGAGCACCCAGCCCACAGGGCGCGATGCCCACGGCGAGCGCCGCATCCCAGAAGGCGAGCCCGGCAGCGGCCGGCAACAGCACTTCCCAGCCGTCCTCGCCGGTGTAGCCGGTGCGGCCGACGAAGGCATCGCCAGCCTCGGCGGCATGGAAGGGTTCGAGCGCCAGCGCCGCGGCCCGCAGGGATTCGGGCAGCAGCGGCGCGGCGCGTTCGCAGGCCCGCGGGCCCTGCACCGCCAGCATCACCAGGTCCCTGCGCGGCTGCAGCGCCAGGTCGAAGCCGGCGGCTGCCGCGCTCATCCAGGCGAGATCCTTGTCGCTGGTGCCGGCATTGACGACCACGCGAAAGGGCGTGGCCGCGCCCGCAACGCGCCGGTAGGCGATGAGGTCGTCTATGACGCCGCCTTCCTCGTTGAGCATGCAGCTGTAGAGCGCCTGGCCCGGGACGAGGCGCGCCACGTCGTTGGCCAGCAGCCGGCGCAGCCACGCCGTGGCATCGGCCCCGGCCACGTCCACCACCAGCATGTGCGAGACGTCGAAGATGCCGGCATCGCGGCGCACCCGATGATGCTCCTCGAGCTGTGAGCCATAGTGCAGCGGCATGTCCCAGCCACCGAAGGGCACCATCTGGCCTCCGGCGCCCACATGACGGTCATGCAGTGGCGTGCGCTTCGACATGGCGGATTCCGAATGAAAAAGGGCGGCAGGCTCGAGGTCTGCCGCCCCGCTGTCCTGGAAGCTGAGGGATCGGGTCCGGCCTTCCACCGCGATCGCCGGCGATCCGGCGCGTGATCTTACGCCATGGCGCCAGCGGCCACCAGCAACGCCCGGCCATTCAGGAAGCCGAGCCGCGGCGCACCCAGGCGGGCACCTCGCCAGTCCGTCCCATGGCCATGTCGGCCAGCCGCGCCTTCACCGGGCCGAGGCGATCGACCAGCGCCAGGCCATGGCCTGCCATTCGCGACAGGCCGGGCACGCTGCTGGAGAAGGCGGCATTGATCAGGCTCATGGCGCTGATGGTCGCGGCGTTCTCGCCGCGGCGTGCGCGCTCGAAGCGGCGCAGGGCCAGGGGATCGCCGGGATCGGCATGCGGCAATGCCAGGTGATCCGCCAGTACCTGCGCCAGCACCACCGCATCGCGGAACGCGAGATTGACGCCCTGCCCCGCCAGCGGATGCACGCGATGCGCGGCATCGCCGATCAGCGCAAAGCGCAGGCCGCTGTACTGCGCGGCATTGGCGGCAGCCAGTTCGAAGGCGGCGCGCTGCGTGGTGAGCCGCAGGCCGCCGAGCACGCCGCCCATGGCCGCGGTCACCTCGCGCTCGAACTCCGGAATGCCGAGTGCCAGCAGGCCCGCCGCCCGGGCAGACGCGCAGGACCAGACCAGCGACACCCGGCCATCCGCCAGCGGCAACAGTGCCACGGGCCCGTCGGGCAGGAAGCACTGCCAGGCCGTGTCGTCATGCGGACGCTCGCTCGCGAGATGCGCGACCACGGCGTGCTGGCCATAGGCCCGATGCTGAGCGCCGACGCCGAGCGCCTGCCGCAGCCACGAGGCATGGCCGTCGGCACCGACCACCAGCCGCGCCCGCAGCAGGCCACCGCCTGCGAGGCTGACGCTGGCGGCATCGGCATCGATCGCCAGCGCTGCGGGCTTCGTAGCGGGCAGCAGCTGCAACCCGCCGCCCGGGGCATGCCAGAGCGCGGCGCGCAGCAGCTCGTTCTCGACGATGTAGCCGAGTTCCGCCACGCCCTGCCCCGCGGCATCGAAATGGATGGACGCCGCACCATCGGGTGCCCCGGCTGGGTGCCACACGACCATGCGGCGATACGGCCCGACGCGCTGCGCCGGCAGCAACGGCCAGGCGGCGCAACGTTCGAGGATGGTCCGCGACCCCGGCGACAGCGCCACCACCCGCAGGCCGACCTCGGCATCGGGCGCAGTTGCCGGTGCGTCACCAGCATCGAGCACGGCGATGGACAGCCCGGGTCGCCGCCCGCCGCCGAGCACCGCGAGCAGGCGCGCGAAAGCGAGCCCGGCGTGGCCGCCGCCGACGACCAGTACGTCTACATCGACGGCCGCGCTCACAGCGGCAACCCGCGGGCGAGGCGCGTCATCGGGCCGGCCATGCCCATGGTGTGGCGCGCCAGCGCGCGCTTGGCGCCCGGCAGCATGTCGAACAACAGCAGTCCCGCGCCACGGGCCGGTCCCATGCCCGGCGCCGCCAGCCCGAACAGCCGGATCAGGCCATCGGTGAAGCCGATGACGTTGCGCTGGTCGCGCCGGCGCAACTCGGCGTAGCGCGCCAGCGTCGCGGCGCCGCCCGGGTCGGCCCCGGAGCGGACCGCATCGGCCACCACCTCCGCGAGTGTGGCGACATCGCGCAGGCCGAGGTTGTAGCCCTGGCCGGCGACCGGGTGCAGGCCCTGCGCCGCATTGCCGATGACCGCCGCACGCGGTGCAGTGATGTCCTGCGCCTGCACCAGCGACAGCGGATAGGCGCTGCGCCGGCCGAGCTGCACGAAATCGCCGAGCCGGTGCCCGAAGCCGTCCTGCAGGAGCCGGAGGAATGCCGCATCGTCCAGAGCCAGCGCCGCCACGGCGGCGGCCGGCGGCCGTGCCAGCACGAACACGTAACGGCCGTCGCGGAATGGCAGCAGCGCCAGCGGTCCCTCGGCACTGAAGCGCTCGTAGGCGGTGCTGGCGCTCGGTGCGCCGGCGATGGCGACGTTGCCGACCACCGCGGTCTGCTCGTAGCTGCGCTCCGTGGCAGCGATGCCGAGCGCCTGGCGCAGGCTGGAGCGCGCACCATCGGCGACGACCAGCAGGCGCGCGCGCAGCTGCCCGCCGCTCCGGGCCGCATCGAGTGTCGTGCTGATGTGCGCCTGCTCCACCGTCGGTGACTGCAACGACCCGGGGCAGAACACCTCGACACCCGGCGCCGCGCCGAGCCGCGCCCAGAGCGCGGCGCCGAGGTCGCGACTGGCCACGACATGGCCGAGCGTGTCCACGCCCTGCTGCTCGGCGCTGATGATGGCACTGCCGAAGCGGCCGCGCTCGGAGACGTGGATGCGGCGGATGGGCGTGGCGAGCGCCGCCACCTCCCCCCAGGCACCGATGCCGTCGAGGATGATGCGGCTGCTGCGCGAGAGGGCGATGGTCCGGTCGTCGAAGGACGGCTGCGCGGCGCTGGCGACGGGCACCGCCTCCACCAGCGCCACCCGCAGCGGCAGGGCGGCCAGCGCACAGGCGAGGCTGGCGCCGACCAGGCCGCCGCCGGAGATGACCACGTCGAATTCCGCGGCAGCGCTCATGCTGCCGTACCCACCAGGGCCTCGATCGCATCCGGGTCGGTGGGCAGGTCGCCGGTCAGCACCTCGATGCCGTCGCCGGTCACCAGCACATCGTCCTCGATGCGCACGCCGATGCCCTGCCAGCGCGGTGCGACGCCGCGTGTGCCCGGCGGAATGTAGATCCCGGGTTCCACGGTCAGCACCATGCCCGGTTCCAGCATCCGCCACTGGTCGCCGACCTTGTAGTCGCCCACATCGTGCACATCCATGCCGAGCCAGTGACCGGTGCGATGCATGAAGAACCGGCGGTAGTCGCCGTTGCGGATGATGGCGGCCGGCGTACCTTCCAGGATGCCGAGGCGGCGCAGGCCGCGGGCGATGACTGCCACCGCGGCATCATGCGGCTCGTTCCAGTGGTTGCCGGCGGCGATCGCCCGAAACGCGGCCTGCTGGGCCTCCAGCACCACTTCGTAGATGGCGCGCTGCGCCGGCGTGAAGCGCCCGCCCACCGGCCAGGTGCGTGTGACATCGGCGGCATAGCAGTCGTGTTCGCTGCCGGCATCGACCAGCAGCAGGTCACCTTCCTGCATCTGCCGTCGGTTCGCCGAATAGTGCAGCACGCAGGCATTGGGCCCGGAGCCGACGATGGGCAGGTAGGCCGGCTGCATGCCATGGCGCCGGAATTCGTGGAGGTATTCCGCCTCGATCTCGTATTCATGGAGGCCGGGCTGGCAGCGCGCCATGGCCCGACGATGGGCGCTGGTGGTCACGGCAGCCGCACGTCGCAGGCAGCCGAGTTCGGCGCGGCTTTTGTACAGGCGCATGTCGTGCAGGAAATGGTCGAGCGCGATGAACTCGTCGGGCGTGTGGGTGCCGGGGCTGCCCCGGCTGCGCAGCGCCGTCACCCAGCCGATCAGGCGGCTGTCGAATTCCGGGTTCGCGCCCATCGTGTAGTACACGCGCTCCGCCTGCTCGATGATGCCGGGCAGGATCTCGTCGACATCGCTGATGGGGAATGCGTCGCTGGCACCGTAACCGGACACCGCCTGCTCGGGCCCGGCGCGGGCGCCGTCCCAGGTCTCGCGCAGCGGGTCACGATCCCGGCAGAACAGGATGTACTCGCCCTGGGGCCGGCCCGGCGCCAGCACCGCGATCGCCTCGGGCTCGGGGAAACCGGTGATGTAGAAGAAGTCGCTGTCCTGCCGGTAGGGATACTCCACGTCACGGTTGCGCAGCCGGGCGGGGGCGGCCGGCAGGATGCCGATGCCGCCGCGGCCGATCATGCGCATCAGCTGGCGCCGGCGCCGGAGGAACTCGCTGGCTTTCACGGCCGGGCCGTCAGTGCAGGCTGGCGTTGCCCGCCGCGCCACGCGCTTCGTGCAACTCCTCGAACATGAGCTGGACGCTGACGCGCACGAACTCGACCAGCTCGGCATAGGCGGCCTCGCCCTCCGGCTCGGTCTCGGCCTGGCCGACGGTGGCCCGGGCAATTTCGGCGAAGTCGCCGATGATCTCCCGTGCGGTATCGCTGGCGAGCGCGGCACGCGCCCCGGGGCTGGCGGCGGCTTCACCGAGCCCTTCCATGAAGCCGGTGCACCAGGCGCCCAGCGCCTCGGTGCGTTCGGCGAGCGGGCGCTCGTCGGGTGGCAACAGCAACGTGAAGGCCATGGCGCCTTCCGACAGTGCCGCGCAGCTGGCCTCGGCCAGGGCCCCGAGCAGGTCCGCGGTGTCGGCACCCGCCTCGGCGGCGCCGTCGGCAGTCAGCAGCGAGGCGACCCAGGCCGGCCCGGCCCGCCCACCGAGCACGCAGGCCAGCCCGCAGAGGCTGCCGTGCGCCTCGGTGACGCCCGGGCTGGCACCCAGCTCACCCAGGGCGTCCTCGATGAGGGAAAAGCTCGGCAATCCTGTGCTGGCCATGTGGGTTTCAGCCGCGCCGGCATCCTTGTGTTTTGCATAACCGGGCGATGCTCCGGCAGGGCAATTATCCTAGCATCGGCCACCGGGCCGCGCATTTGACCGTCCCCGGGGGGCAGAACTATATTCATTTGATGACGGAAGACAGCGAGAGGTCCTTCGGCGACGAACTCGAGCGGCTCGGCAAGCGGCTGGATGACCTCGTCGTGACCTGCAACCAGCTGAAGGAGGAGAACCGTTCCCTCCGGCAGCGCCAGGATGCCCTCACCGCCGAACGTGCCAACCTGCTGCAGAAAAACGAGCAGGTGCGCGCCCGGGTGGAAGCGATGATCGGGCGCCTGAAGGCCATGGAGCACGGCACATGAGCGAGGCAACCAGGGTCAACATCCGGATCCTGGAGCGGGATTACCAGGTGTCCTGCTCTCCCGAGGAACGTTCCGCGCTGCTGGATTCAGCGGAGCTGCTCAACAGCAAGATGCGCGAGATCCGTGACGGCGGCCGCGTGGTTGGCCTCGAGCGCATCGCCGTCATGGCGGCCCTGAACATGGCGAACGAATTGCTGCGGTCGCGGGAACGGGGTGAAGCGCTCGAAACCAGGGCGAAGGCGCGCGTACGTGCCATGCGCGAGCGCGTCGAGGGTGCGCTGCGCCCGGGCCAGCAACTCGAGCTCTGAAGCCCCCGGGCGCAAAGCCTGGCATGCGTCGCATTTTCCACCAGGCATCGCCGTATAATCAGTGACGGCGTTTCCTGCGGTGTTCGAGTAGGGCTGACTGCCTTCGACCCTTAAATGCACTGCAGGGACCTGGGCCTGTCGGCAGCTTTGTGCATTACCGCCCCGGGCGGAAAGCCTGCTCTGCCACGGTCTGTCCCACCTTTCGCTCGGGTCCGAGAGCGACGGCTTGAGACGGCACATGCGGGAACGCCATCCTCCACCTCCTCCTGCCACCGTGCCGGGTGCTCCCGAGTGAAGGCCCTGCGCGCCAGCATGCGTCGCCGCCGCGTACAGCTGTCGCCCGGGCAGCTCGCCGCCCATTCCGCCAGCATTGCCCACAGCCTCTGGCAGCTGCCGCTGCTGGCCCGCTGCCAGCGCATCGCCTGCTACATGGCGATCGACGGCGAGGTGGATTGCACCGGCTTCATGGAGGCAGCGGTGGCGCGCGGCCGACGGATCTTCCTGCCGGTAGTGCACGGCCGCGGGCTGCTGTTCGCCGCCTGGCACCCCGGCATCCCGATGGCGCGCAACCGCTACGGCATTCCCGAGCCACTGTCGGACGCCGCCACCTGGCTGCGGGGCACGCAGCTCGACGTTGTGCTGGCGCCACTGGTGGCCTTCGATGCAGGCGGACGACGGCTCGGCATGGGCGGCGGCTACTACGATCGCAGCTTCGCCTTCACGCGACAGCGTGGCAGCTGGCAGCGCCCGCGACTCGTCGGCCTCGCCCATGAATTCCAGTGCGTGGCGTCGCTGCCGGCACGTTCGTGGGATGTCGGCATGCACGCGGTGGTGACGGAAGCGGGCGTCAGATTGTTCTGAGCCACGTGCCATGCGCCGGCACGCGCCGGCGGACCAGCGAGCACCAGCCGGATGCTCGCCGACAAAAAATCTGCGGATCAGTTCACTGTAATCAGTGGAATTTTGATTTCGGTTGTATATACTCAACCGCGGTTACCCCGACAGGAGACCAATGTCATGGCAAAGAAGAAAGCTGCTTCGAAGAAGAAGGCCAAGAAGAAGGCCAAGAAGAAGCGCTAGCAATAGCTGGCAAATCGCGGGAACCGGCAACGGTTCCCGCGGCTTCCCAAAAGGAAGTGTCTGATGAATGTGCCCGCCTCTGGCGGGCACATTTCTATCCGGGGTCCATCGAGCAGCTTCGCTGCCGACCGCGGAAATCCCGGCAAAAATCGCTATCATCTGCAACAGAGCACAGGCCGGCCCTCACCAGACGGGAGCACGCATGGACCAGGCGCAGAAGAAGCGACAGGCAGCCAGGGCCGCCATCGAATTCATCGAACCCGGCGTCCGGCTCGGCGTGGGCACTGGCTCGACGGTCAATCTCTTCATCGAGGAACTGGCCCGGGTACGCGACCGGATCGCCGCCGTCACCGCCAGCTCGCGGGAGACCGAGCAGCGCCTGAAGGCGGCCGGCTTCGAGGTCGCGGAGCTGGCCGAGACCGGAGACCTGGACCTCTACGTCGACGGGGCCGACGAGGCCAATAAGCACTTCCACCTGATCAAGGGCGGCGGCGGCGCGCTGACCCGGGAAAAGGTGCTGGCGGCGGCCTCGCGCCGCTTCGTCTGCATCATCGACGACTCCAAGTGGGTGGCGGTCCTCGGCCGGTTCCCGCTGCCGGTGGAAGTGGTGCCGATGGCGCAGTCGTACGTGGCGCGGCAGATGGTGCGGGCCCGCGGCCAGCCGATCCTGCGCAAGGGCTTCGTCACCGACAACGGCAACGTCATCCTCGACGTGCACCAGCTGTCGATCACCAACCCGCCGGACATGGAGGCGCGCTTCAACCAGATCGCCGGCGTGGTGACCGTGGGCATCTTCGCCAGCCGCCCGGCGGACGTGATCCTCATGGCCGAGGACGCTGGCATCAAGCGCTTCGACCGGCGCTAGGCCGGCGACAGAAAAAAGCCCACCTCTGGGGTGGGCTTCTTCCGGCCTTGGACTGGCTGGGGGACTAGGATTCGAACCTAGGTTAACGGAGTCAGAGTCCGCTGTCCTACCACTAGACGATCCCCCAACGACCCGGCGCAGATCGCAGGCGGAGTTGAATCCCGCCAGCCCCGATCAGCGCTTCGAGTACTGGGTGGCGCGGCGGGCCTTGCGGACGCCGACCTTCTTGCGCTCGACCTCGCGGGCATCACGGGTGACGAAGCCGGCCCGGCGCAGCGAGCCGCGCAGGCTGCCGTCGTACTCCATCAGCGCCCGGGTCAGGCCGTGGCGGATGGCGCCGGCCTGGCCGGTCATGCCGCCGCCGCTGACCGTCACGTCGACGTCGAAGCGGGTGGTGAGCTCGGTGAGTTCCAGCGGCTGGCGCACGATCATGCGCGCGGTCTTGCGGCCGAAGAATTCGTCGAGGGGCCGGTCGTTGATGGTGATCGAGCCCTTGCCGGGGCGGATGAAGACCCGCGCCGTGGAGCTTTTGCGTCGACCGGTGCCGTAGAAAGCCTGGGTAGCCATGGATTGCTCAACCTGCGTTCAGGATCAGATCTTGAGGGGCTGGGGCTGCTGGGCGGCGTGGTTGTGCTCGGCGCCCGGGAACACCTTGAGCTTGCGCAGCATCGCGGCACCGAGCCGGTTCTTCGGCAGCATGCCCTTGACGGCGATGCGCAGCACGCGGTCGGGAGCCCGGTTCAGCAGGTGCTCCAGGCTCTCGGTCTTCATGTTGCCGACATAGCCCGTGTAGCGGTAGTAGGTCTTGTCCTTCAGCTTCTGGCCCGTCACCCGGATCTTCGCGGCATTCACCACGACGATGTAGTCGCCGGTGTCCACGTGCGGCGTGTAGATGGGCTTGTGCTTGCCGCGCAGCCGCCGCGCGAGCTCGGTGGCCAGCCGGCCCAGCGTGCGCCCGTCGGCGTCCACCAGGTACCAGCCACGTTTTACTTCTTCCGGCTTGGCAGAAATTGTTCTCATGGGCCTGTCTGCAAGGTATCGGGACCCGCGTCGACCGCGGGCGCAAGGGCGGCGATTTTAATGGGGCTCCCCCCGGTTTTCAACGACAACCGGGCCCGGGAGGCCGACCGGAGGGGCCGTGAGCCCCACCCGGACAGGCTCAGAACTTGTATTCCAGCGAAATCGAGGTCTGGGTGTCGGTCTTGTCGGTCCCGGGCAGCACGTCGGTGTTGTGCTTGACCAGGTAACCCAGTACCAGGGCCACGTTGCCGATGATCCCGGCCTTCAGCTCCGTCAGGGACTCGTAGTAGGTGTTGTCCGAGCCGATGCTGCTCGACAGCTTCTCGCTGAACAGCGCGTTTTCGCTCAGGTGCCAGTGATAGTCCATGCCGATCCGGCCGATCATCTCGTTGTTATCGGTGCCATCGTCGAACCTGGACTGGGTGGCGCCGACACCAGCCTCCAAGGCCAGTTCCTGGGTCGCGGTGCGCAGCACCCGCCAGCCGAGGCCGGCCACCTCGAAGATCTGGTAGTCGTAGGAGCTGAAGCGGTCCTTGTTCCACTCCCCGAGGCCGAAGGTGTAGACGGTCTCGCGCAGGTCGTATTTGGTCTTGAGCTGGGCCTTGTAGGCCTCGGCGCTGGTGTCCTTGTCCTTGCTGGCCCCCATGGCGGTCGCCAGCGCGCTGTGGTGCCAGCGGTCCTGGTCATACTGCACCTCGCCCTTGAAGTTGGCCGTGGTGCTCTCCGAGTTGCCGCGCACGGCCACGTAGCCGGCAGCCACGTTGCCGGACCAGCCCTGCGGGACTTCCTTGCCCTTCTCGCCATGGCCAAATGCCGGATGGACGCTGCCCAGGCAGGCGAGTGCCGCCAGGATGACCGGTACCTTGTGCATGTGGAATCCCCCGAAGCTGGGTCTGGTGGTCTGGGTGGGTCGCGCACGCCAGGCGGCGCGCGGCGCACTCTAAACGCGCGGCGGCGGCATCGCAATACCGCCAGGCCCCGGATGCCTGCGTATACTCGGGCGATGAACATGCGTCGCCCGGGCCTGATCGACCGCTGCATCGCCGAGTTCGACGCGGCACTGCGCACCGTGGCGGCGGCGCATCCGGCCGGCCGGGCCAGACCGCAGGCAACGTCCGCGCAGGAACCGCTCACCGCCAGTGAACGCGACCTGGCCGCGAGGCTCATGCGGGTCAACCATGCCGGCGAAATCGCCGCCCAGGCCCTGTACCGCGGCCAGGCGCTGGTGGCCGGGGATGCGGCCCTGCGCAGCGCCCTGCTACAGGCCGCCGACGAGGAACACGCGCACCTCGGCTGGTGCCAGGAGCGGGCCGCTGCGCTGGGCGCCGGCACCAGCCGCCTGGCGCCCTTCTGGTATGCGGGCGCACTGGCCATCGGCGTGGCCGCAGGGCTGGCGGGCGACCGCCGCAGCCTCGGCTTCCTGGCCGAAACCGAGCGCCAGGTCAGCGAGCATCTCGACGGCCACCTCCAGCGGCTGCCGGGCCAGGACCAGGCGAGCCGCCGCATCGTCGAACGCATGCGGGCCGACGAGCAGGCCCATCGCCAGGACGCGCTGGCCCGCGGCGGGGTCGAACCACCGGCCCCGATCCGCCAGGCCATGCGGCTGGCGTCCCGGGTCATGACTTCCGTCGCCTACTATTTCTAGGCGCCGCCGCCGATGCCCCCGCGCCTGCCGGCAGCCGCGAACGTGACGGCGTTCACGTTCCCTGGCCGCCCGCAGGCCCTGCGATGCGCATCCCTGTGACCGCCCTCACAAATCCGCAAGACGGCTTGACATACTTCCGGCCGGCAACCCGTACACTGCCTGCCTATTGAACATATCGCCATGCCCTGCGTCTCGTGGCGAGTGTAGATTCGATCTGTGTTGTTGTTTGTCTCGAGGGGAGGGTGAGCCAATGGCTGCCAACGGAAAAATGCTAAGCGACATCCCGGCCATCAACCGGTTCCTGACCTACTGCCGTGTGCGCACGGTACCGGGCAAGACGGTGATGATCCACGCGGGCGACCTGCCCGACACGCTCTACTACATCATCGACGGCTCGGTCGAAGTGATGATCGAGGACGAGGATGGCAACGAGATGGTGCTGGCCTACCTCAACAAGGGCCAGTTCTTCGGTGAAATGGGCCTGTTCAACGAGCAGCCGAGCCGCAGCGCCTGGGTGCGCACGCGGGTCTCCTCCGAGATCGCCGAAATGACCTATCCGCGCTTTCGCCAGATCGCCAGCGAGAGCCCGGGTCTGGTCTTCGAGCTCGCCACGCAGATGGCCACGCGCCTGACACGTACCAACCGCAAGCTCTCCGACCTCGCCTTCGTCGATGTCACCGGCCGCGTCGCCCACGCGATCCGCGACCTGTGCAACGAGCCCGATGCCATGACCCACCCGCAGGGCATGCAGATCAAGGTCAGCCGCCAGGAGCTCTCGCGCCTGGTGGGTTGCTCGCGCGAGATGGCGGGCCGGGTGCTGAAGGTGCTGGAGGACGAAGGGCTGGTCTCGGCCAGCGGCAAGACCATCGTCGTCTACAACGTGCGCCCGCAACCGAAGATCCGTGCCGTGCCCGCCACGCCGGCCCCGGCACCGGCCGCAGCGAACGGCCAGTAGGCGTCCCTGACAGCGGCGGCCGCCGCCCTCAGGTGGCGGCCGCCACTTCCTTGCGCAGGTCGCGGATGGTCGCGGCGTAATCCGCGCTGCCGAAGATCGCCGATCCGGCCACGAAGGTGTCGGCCCCCGCCTCCGCTGCGGCGCGGATGTTGTCCACCTTGATGCCGCCGTCCACCTCCAGGCGGATGTCGCGCCCGAGCGCGTCGATGCGCTTGCGCACCTGGCGCAGCTTGGGCAGCGCGGAATGGATGAACGACTGGCCGCCGAAGCCCGGGTTCACCGACATCACCAGCACGAAGTCGAGCTTCTCCAGCGTGTAATCGAGCCAGCCGAGCGGGGTAGCCGGGTTCAGCACCAGGCCGGCCTTGCAGCCCAGCCTGCGGATCAGCTCGATGCTGCGATCGACGTGGTCGCTGGCTTCCGGATGGAAGCTGATCCAGCTGGCCCCGGCCGCGGCGAAATCCTCCACCAGCCGATCCACAGGCCGCGTCATCAGGTGCACGTCGATCGGGGCGCTGACACCATGCTTGCGCAGCGCCGCGCACACCAGCGGGCCGATGGTCAGGTTCGGCACGTAGTGGTTGTCCATGACGTCGAAGTGGATCTGGTCCGCGCCGGCGGCGAGCACCGCAGCGACCTCATCGCCGAGACGGGCGAAATCCGCCGAAAGGATGGATGGAGCGATCAGCGGGGGATTGCGGGCCACGATGGCCTCCTGCGGGTGATTCGCGGCGATGGTAGCACGGGCCTAGCGGAAGCCCCGGTGCTCGCGCACCGCATCGTAGGCGGCACGGATCTCGCGCGTGCGCTCCTCGGCGATCGCGCGCATCGAGTCGGGCAGGCCGCGCGCCGCCTGCTTGTCGGGATGGTGCTGGTTCATCAGCCGCCGGTAGGCGGTCTTGACGTCGCGGTCGCTGGCGCTGGCGGGCACGCCGAGCACCTGGTAAGCCTTCGCCAGGCTGTCGGCCCGCGGCGGCTCGCGGCCCTGGCCCTGGCTGTATCCCTGGCCAAAGCCCTGGCCGCCAGGCTGGCCACGCCGCAGCCGCAACAGGGTCTCGATCTGCGCGAGCGCCAGCGCGCCAAAGCCCAGTCCCGCGGCGATGCGCCCGAGCAGCACGCGCTCCGGGGCGCTGATCTCGCCGGTGGCGAGCGCGACGTCGACCTGGATCTCCAGGAACAGCTGCAGCAACTGCGGCTCGCTGCCACAGTACTCGCGCAGCCGCGCCACCTGGCCATCGACCGGGAAATCCTGCTGCTTGCCGGTATTGAACAACTGGATGGCGAGCTGGCGCTGGCGTTCATCGAGGCGCATGCGCTGCATGACGCCGCGGGCCGCGCCGATCTCCGCCTCCGAGACCCGGCCATCGACCTTGGCGAGGTGTCCCATGACGATGAAGGTGCTCTCGAAGAACACCCGTTGCCGGTCGGCTGCCGTGCCGACCACGCGCGGGCGCAGCCGCAGCCCGCGGTCGAACTGGTGGCCGAGGATGACGCCGACGATGGCGCCGGGCACCCGTGCCACCAGATAGCCGAGCAGGCCGCCAGCAAGTTTTCCGATCCAGGCCATCCAGCGTCCGTCCGCAGTGCCGAGGGTGCCCGTCCACCGGGTTACCCGGCCCGCGGCACCGGCATACAATAGCGGGCCTGCTGCAGGACTGGACGGAAATTGCACATGAGCGTGGCGGCTGCTGAAACCGCGTTGTTCGAATCGAACCTGACCGGCCTGAAGCGCATCAGCCAGGGCAAGGTGCGCGACATCTACGAGGTCGATGCCGACCAGCTGCTGATCGTCACCAGCGACCGGCTCTCGGCCTTTGACGTGGTGCTGCCCACGCCTATCCCGGGCAAGGGCGAGGTGCTGACCCAGCTGTCGAACTTCTGGTTCGAGCGCATGCGCGCGGTGGTGCCGAACCACCTCACCGGCCGCCGGCCGGAGGACGTGGTGCAGGACCCGGCGGAACGCGCACTGGTCGCGCGCCGCGCCATCGTCGTGCGCCGGCTGAAGCCGCTGCCCGTAGAAGCCGTGGTGCGCGGCTACCTGATCGGCTCCGGCTGGAAGGACTACCAGGCGACGGGCGCGGTCTGCGGCATCCCGCTGCCGCAGGGCCTGCCCATGGCGGCGCAGCTGCCCGAACCGATCTTCACCCCGGCGACCAAGGCGGAGATCGGCCAGCACGACGAGAACATCAGCTTCGCGGAAATGGAGAAGCTGGTCGGCGCCGGGCTGGCGCGCAAGGTCCGCGACCTCGCCATCGAGATCTACCGCCGCGGTGCGGAGTACGCGCGCGGCCGCGGCATCATCATCGCCGATACCAAGTTCGAATTCGGGCTGGATGCCGCCGGCAAGCTCTACCTGATCGACGAGGTGCTGACGCCGGATTCCTCGCGCTTCTGGCCGGCAGCCGAATACCGCACCGGCATCAGCCCGCCGAGCTTCGACAAGCAGTACGTGCGCGATTACCTCGAGACCCTCGACTGGGGCAAGAAGGCACCCGGCCCGGCGCTGCCGGCCGAAGTCATCCGCCACACCACCGCGAAATACCGCCAGGCGCTGGAGCTGCTGACGCGGCCGGGCTGAGCGCCGGCGCCAGCGGGGATTCCTCCAGGGTATCCGGCGCCACAGGATCGACGCGGGCGTGAACCTCAGCGGACGCATCGAGGGCTGGCTCTGGCACCCGCGGTGGGCGACATTGCCTGCGCTGCCACGCGCCGGGCTGCTGCTGGTCCGCTGCAGCTACGCGCTGCTGCGCGACGTAGTGGCCGGCCCGCTGACGCTGCACGCCATGGGGCTGGTGTACGTCACGCTGCTCTCCATGGTGCCGCTGCTGGCGGTAAGCTTCTCGGTCGTCAAGGCCTTCGGCTTCCACCACCAGCTCGAGCCGCTGCTGTTCGGTTTCCTCGAGCCCCTGGGCGCGCGCGGCACGGAGCTGACCGCCCGGGTCATCGCCTTCGTCGACAACGCCCAGGGCAGCGTGCTGGCCGGGGTCGGCCTGCTGTTCCTGTTCATCACGGCGCTGTCCATGGCTGGGCAGATGGAAGTCAGCTTCAACCGCATCTGGCGCGTGGAGCAGCCGCGCAGCCTCGGCCGGCGCCTGACCGAGTACCTGTCGGTGATCCTGGTGGGTCCGGTGGTGATGGTCACCGCCATGGCGATCATCGCCGGCCTGCGCAGCAATACTCTGGTGCAGGCGCTCGGCGGCTCGCCGGTCGGGGCGCTGGTTGGCCTGCCCGCCGCGATCCTGCCCTATGCCCTGGTCTGCATCGGCTTCTCGCTGGTGTACTGGTTCGTGCCCAACACCAGCGTGCGCCTGCATGCCGCGCTGGCCGGCGGGCTGCTCGGCGGCGTGCTCTGGGTCGGCACCGGCGTGCTGTTCGCCGCCTTCGTGGTCAACGCCGCGGCAACCATCACCATCTACGCCAGCTTCGCGATCGTCATCAGTGCGCTGTTCTGGCTGTACCTGTCCTGGCTGATCCTGCTGGTCGGCGCCCAGTTCGCCTTCTACGTGCAGTGGCCGGAATACCTGCGGGTGGGCTTCCGCCGCGCGGTGACCGGCACCGCGCAGATGGAAGCCGCCGCGCTGGCGGTGATGCTGCTGGTGGCCCGCGCCTTCCGCGCCGGCGCGGCACCGTTGCGGCCCGCGGACATCGCCGCGCAGACCGGCCTGCCCGGGCTGGCACTGGCGCCGGTGATCGCGCGCCTGGAAGCCGCAGGACTGCTGGCGCGCACCGCCGGCGAAGCGCTGCTGCCGCAACGCGAGCCGGCTGCCATACAGCTGCGCGAGATCATGCAGGCGGTGCGCCATCCGGCGTCCGCGGACATCGGCGGGGAAATCCGCTGGCCAGCGGCGGTGGCTGACCTCGGCGCCCGGCTGGACGCGACGCTCGCCGATACACTGCGCGGCCGCAGCCTGGCAGACCTCGCGGATATCGCCGGCTAGCTGCCGGCTAGCTGCCGGCGATGGTCATCTCGCGCACCAGGATCGAGCCGCTGCGGATGCCGCCGCGCACATCTACGTCGCCGCCGACGGCGACGATGTCGCGGTACATGTCGCGCAGATTGCCGGCGATGGTGACCTCGCTCACCGGGAAACGGATCACGCCGCCCTCCACCCAGAAGCCGGTGGCGCCGCGCGAGTAGTCGCCGGTCACGGGATTGACGCCGCTGCCCATCAGCTCGGTCACCAGGAAGCCGGTGCCGAGTTCGGCCAGCAGTTCGTCGAAGGTCGGTGCACCCGCACTGCTCGACACCAGCAGGTTGTGCGTACCACCGGCGTTGCCGGTGCTGGCCATGCCGAGCTTGCGCGCCGAATAGCTGCCGAGCACGTAGCCCTGGATCACCCCGGCATCGACCAGGCGGCGGTCGACGGTCGCCACGCCCTCGTCGTCGAAGGGCGCACTCGCCAGGCCCCTGGGCAGATGCGGTCGCTCGTCGATGCTCAAATGCGGCGCCAGCACCCGCGTGCCGAGGCTGTCGAGCAGGAACGAGGCGCGGCGGTAGAGCGCAGCACCGCTCAGCGCGCCGACCAGGTGGCCGACCAGCCCACGGGCCAGGCGTGCCGGGTAGAGCACCGGTGCGTTGCGGGTATCGAGCTTCACCGCCCCGAGGCGCGCGAGCGCGCGGCTGGCGGCCTCACGGCCGACCACCCTTGCCGCCGCCAGCTCCACCGGATCGCGCGCGGCGGTGAACTCGAAGTCGCGCTCCATCTGCTGGCCCTGGCTGGCGAGCACCGCACAGGACAGGCTGTGGCTGGTCTCGCGGTAGCCGGCGAGGAAGCCGTGGCTGTTGCCATAGGCGCGCGCGCCATCATGGCTGCCAACGGCGGCGCCCTCGGAATTGGTGATGCGCGGGTCGTGATCCAGCGCCGCGGCCTCGCAGCGCATGGCGAGATCGATGGCCGCATCCGCATCCAGCGACCAGGGATGCCAGAGGTCGAGGTCGGGGATCTCGCGCGCCAGCCGCTCGGGCTCGGCGAGGCCCGCGCAGGCGTCCTCGGCAGCGTAGCGCGCCAGGCTCGCCGCCTTGCGCACGCTTTCCTCGATGGCGGCCGGGCGCAGGTCCGAGGTGCTGGCGCTGCCTTTGCGCTGGCCGAAGTACAGGGTGACGCCGATGCCCTGGTCGCGCTGGTACTCGAGCGTTTCCACCGAGCGCATGCGCACCGTCACCGACAGGCCGGTGCCGAAGCTGGCGCTGGCCTCGGCCTGCGAGGCCCCGAGGCGCCGCGCCAGGGCGAGTACCTCGGCCACGCGGGCCTGAAGATCCGCAACGTCGTGTCCTGCCGCTGGAGTGGTCATGCCTGCCTGCCCTGATCGTTGGCGGCGCATTCTAGCAGGCAGCCACGCCCGCCCCGCGGGGCTGCGGTATCATCCCGCGCTCGGGCCACGGCTGCATCCGCAGGAGCACGAGGGAACATGAAACCACTGGTCGGCATCCTCATGGGCTCGCGCTCGGACTGGGAGATCATGTCCCATGCCTCCGCCACGCTGGATGCACTGGGCATCGAGCACGAGGTCAACGCCATCTCCGCGCACCGCGCACCGGATGCCATGGGCAGCTACTGCGAGAGCGCCCGTGACCGCGGCCTGAAGGTGCTGATCGCCGGTGCCGGCCTCGCCGCGGCCCTGCCCGGCTGCGCTGCCGCCAAGACGCCGTTGCCGGTGCTGGGCGTGCCGCTGCCCTCGCCCGCCCTGGGCGGCATGGATGCGCTGCTGTCCATCGTGCAGATGCCGCCCGGGATCCCGGTCGGGACGCTGGCGATCGGCAAGGCCGGGGCCATCAATGCGGCGCTGCTGGCGGCGGCGATCCTCGCGCTGGGCGACGAGCGCATCCGCGCGGCGCTGGATGCCTATCGCGCGAAGCAGACCGCGACGGTGCTCGCCAGCACCGACCCGCGCGCCGGCTGAGGCAGCGCCCGGGCTACTCCGCGCTGGCGGTGCCGCCAACGGTCAGCCCGTCGATGCGCAGCGTCGGCTGGCCCACGCCCACCGGCACCGACTGGCCGTCCTTGCCGCAGGTGCCCACACCCTCGTCGAGCTTCAGGTCGTTGCCCACCATCGACACCTGGCGCAGCACCGAGGGGCCGTCGCCAACCAGCGTGGCGTCGCGGATCGGCGCGCCGAGGCGGCCCTTCTCGATCAGGTAGGCCTCGCTGGCCGAGAACACGAACTTTCCGGAGGTGATGTCCACCTGGCCGCCGCCGAAGTTGCGCGCGTAGATGCCCCTGTCCACCGAGGCGATGATTTCCTCGGGCGCATGCGGACCCGGCAGCATGTAGGTGTTGGTCATGCGCGGCATCGGCAGGTGGGCGAAGGACTGGCGCCGGCCGTTGCCGGTGGGCGCCATGCCCATGAGCCGGGCGTTGAGCTTGTCCTGCATGTAGCCGGCCAGCCGGCCGTTCTCGATCAGCGTGGTGCACTGGGTCAGGGTGCCCTCGTCGTCGACGTTCAGCGAACCACGCCGCCCCGGCAATGTCCCGTCGTCGACGATGGTGCAGAGCTCGGAGGCCACCTTCTCGCCGAGCCGCCTGCTGAAGGCGGACGTGCCCTTGCGGTTGAAGTCACCCTCCAGCCCGTGGCCGATGGCCTCGTGCAGCAGGATGCCGGGCCAGCCGGGACCGAGTACCACCACCATCTCGCCGGCCGGCGCGGGTACCGCCTCCAGCGCTACCAGCGCCTGGCGTACCGCTTCGCGGCCATAGGCGAAGGCGCGGTCCTGCTCGAGGAAATGCTGGAAGCTGACGCGGCCACCGCCGCCGGTGTAGCCCTGCTCGCGCCGGCCGCCGTCCTCCACCAGCACGGAGACGTTCATGCGCACCAGCGGGCGCACATCGGCGGCGAGTACACCGTCGCTGCCGCAGACCAGGACCACCTCGTGCACGGCCACCAGGCTCGCCATGACCTGCTTCACCCGTGGATCGATGGCGCGCGTGGCCGCATCGACACGCTGCAGGAGCGCTACCTTGTCGTCATCGGAAAGCGACGGTATCGGATCCAGCGGCGCGTAGAGCTCGCGCCCCTGGCGCAGGGTCCAGGCCTGCAACGCGCCCTGCTGGCCGGCGCGCGCGATGGCGCTGGCGGCGTCGGCGGCCTGCATCAGTGCCGGCACCACGATCTCGTCCGAATAGGCGAAACCGGTCCTGTCGCCAGACAGCGCGCGCACGCCTACGCCCTGCTCGATGCTGTGGCTGCCCTCCTTGACGATGCCGTCCTCCAGCGACCATGCCTCGTGCCGCGAGGCCTGGAAGTACAGGTCCGCGGCATCCACGCCGCCACGGAGCAGGCTGCGCAGGGCGCGGTCGAGGTCGCGGTCCTCGAGCCCGGCCGGGGCCAGCAGCGAATGGCGCGCCAGTTCGAGGGCATTGCCTGTGGTCATTTCCTTCACCTTGCCTGCGCCGGCATCAGCCGGCAGTCGCGCCTGTCGCCAGGCGGCGATGACTCAGCACCGGGAACTGCACCCGCAGTCGGCGCAGGTAGTCGGCATCCAGGGTTGCCGTGACCACCCCGGGCCCGGTGCCGGCCTCGGCGAGCACCTCGCCCCAGGGCCCGGCAATCAGCGAGTGCCCGTAGGTGCGCCGGCCGCCCGGGTGCTCGCCGCCCTGCGCCGCCGCCACCACGTAGGCCAGGTTCTCGATGGCGCGCGCCTTGAGCAGCGTATGCCAGTGCGCCTGGCCGGTGCGCTGCGTGAACGCGGCCGGCAGCGCGATCACGCTGACCTCGAGCTCCAGCATGGCGCGGAACAGCTCCGGGAAGCGCAGGTCGTAGCACACGGCGATGCCCAGCGCGCCGAAAGGCGTGGCGAGCGTCAGCGGCCTGTTGCCCGGCATGGTGCGCGCCGACTCGCGGTAGGCTTCGCTGCTGTCGGGCACCCGCACGTCGAACAGGTGCATCTTGTCGTAGCGGCCGACGCGCCGGCCATGGTCGTCCCAGACGCAGCAGGATGCGTAGGGCCGCTCCGCCTCGGCACTGCGAATGGGAATGGTGCCGCCGACGATCCACAGGCCGCACTCACGCGCGGCGCCGGCGAGGAAGTCCTGGATCGGCCCGATGCCATCCGCCTCGGCGATACGCGCCCTTGCGCTCTCGCTGGCCGACATGAAGGCGAAGTTCTCCGGCAGTACCGCGAGCCGGGTGCCATGGCGCGCAGCTGCCTGCAGCTGCTGCCGGGCGGAGGCGAGGTTGGCGGCGACGTCGTCGCCCGAAGTCATCTGTACGGCGGCAAGCCGGATGTCGTTCATGGTCCTGCTCAGCGTTTCGGTGTTGGCACCGGCGGCACTGCCGGCGCCGGCGCCACGGCTGGCGGCGGGCTGGCGAGTGCGGCCTCGATCTCCTTCTCGCAGTCCTTGAACGCGGCCGCATCGACGTCGTCGCCCTGTACGCGGGCGACTTCCGGCTTGTCCCAGTCGCCGGTGACGCGATAGTAGGACTCACCCAGGGTGCCGAGGGATTTGCGGAACAGCTGCGAGACCAGCAGCATCGTAACACCGCCCACCGGCCCGCCCAAGACGGCGCCGCCCGCGGTCAGCACCGTGGTGGCGATCTGCGGACGCACCACGGCCACCTGGTCGTAGTCGCGGTTAACGAGGTCGGTACGCCCGACGATGGCGATTTCCACCGCGGGTCCACTGAGGCCGACGTTGCAGGTGTAGGCGCTGCCGCCACCCAGGGTGAAATCGCCCTCGATAGCGTCGTAGCCGAGCCCCTTGTCGAACACGTCGCGGAAATCCAGCGACAGCCGGCGCGGCAGCGCCGTGATGCTGAGCAGGCCCAGCAGCCGGCCACTGCCCGGCTCGAGCTCGCTCACCTGCCCGGACTTCATTTCCAGGCGGATGCTGCCCGTGGCCCGCTGCAGGAAATCACCGGCCGGCGCGCCCGGCCAGGCGAGATCGGCACTGACCCGGCCGCTCTTGCCGCTGATGGCTGAGCCGAAACCGAGCTGCACCAGCGTGTCGCGCACGCCGCTGGACTCCAGCGTCGCCCTGAAGCGCGTTTCCTGCTTTGTTGCATCGTTGCCGGTGACCCGCCAGCTGCCATCGCCGGTCAGCGTGAAACTCGGCGCACGGCTGCTGAGGCGCTGCAGCAGCAGCCCGTCGGGTATCCGCGCCGCAACCAGCTCCAGCTGGCCAAGGCGCCAGTGGCCGATTGCGGCATCGGCGATCCTGGCCTCCAATCCCATGAGGCTGCGTGGGTCGCTGTGGCCGCCAGCGCCCGGCTCCTCCTCCGTGAGCCAGAGCTTCTTCATGTCGAGGCGCATGGGCCGTGCCCTGCCATCGAAGGGCACGACGATGTCCCCCTCCGCCGCCGGGCCGCGCACCGCGACCTGCCAGGCATCGGCACCGCGCTGCGCCCTGATGTCGACGTCGTGGAGCCGCTGGCCGGCGAAGCTGAGCTGCGCGGCCTGCAGCGCGAACTCGCGGAACAGCAGATCGGTGGAACCGCGCGCCGCAGCCGCCTCGCTGCCGGTGTTGCCCGGCGCCGGCACATCCCCCTGGCCGACGGTCAGCCAGTCGCCGACATCCAGGCTCGCCACCTGCCCGGTCACCTCGATGCCGCGACGGGCCGGCAACTGCACGCTGCCCGGGCCGGCATGCAGGGCACCGCGCTCGACGTGCCAGCGGTCCGCGGTCGACTGCAGCCGCAGCGCTGCGGCCAGCGGCGGCTGGAGGCTGGCGCTGACATCGATGGTATCGGCTGCCGGGAATGCGAGCAGCACCTCGGCGGGCCAGGCCGTGGCGGCATCCTTGGCCAGCGGCGCAGGCAGCGTGCTGGCAACGCCGCGCAGGTCCGAGCGCAGCGCCACGGTGAGCGGCGCGGCCGAAGCAGCATCCTGCAGCACCGGGATGCGCAGCGTGGCGCGCCAGTCGAGGCGCCCGTCCAGGTAGGCGCGCAGCGGCAGGCTGAAAGTCGACATCAGCCGCGGCACCGGCGTCGCGCCGGCCACGGCCACCAGCTGGGCGCGCATCGCGCCACCCGCGGCGGTCTCCGGCGCCAGGCCGATACGCACCGGCTCGCCGAGCATCACGGCCCTGATGCCCTCGGCGTAGAAGCGGGTGTTCTGCAGGCGCACGCGGCCGCGCACATCCTTCAGGTCGAGCGGCAGGCGCGCGAGGCCGAGCTGGCAGCCACGCGCATCGAGCAGCAGCTGCAGGTCCCAGGCGGCCGGGTCCGTCAGCGGCAGGGCCAGACGCAGCGAACTGTCCACCGGCCCGGAAGCCGTGGCACGATCCAGCGTCGGGCCGACGTGGCCGGCCACTGGCGTGGTCCGCAGGAACGCCAGCAGGTCGCCCAGGTCGGTGCGCTGCTGGCCGGCGACGGCGAGGACGCCCTGGCGCATGTCGGGAATGGCGACCGCGAAATCCCGGACGGGCAGGTTACCGACGCGCGCCTGGTTGCGGGACGAGGACATGCCCACGCCGTCGAAGACCACTTCCGCATCCAGTTGCTCCACGCGGGGCCAGCCTGGGGCGTAATCCAGCGTGCCGTCCTGCAGCTGCAGGCTGACACGGAACTGGCCCTCGCCATGGTCGAAGGGGAACTCGCGCAGCGGGCCACGGAAGATACCTTCCGCCGCCGGCACCCGGCCCGCCACCACCGCACGTTCCAGCCAGTCGACCACCTGCGGCGGGAAGTTGCGCAGCGGCAGGTAGCGCAGCACCTGCGGAGCCTCGGTAGCGCTCGCCGTCGCCTTGAGATCGAGCACCGGGGAACTGCCATCGACCGGGAACACCAGCTCCAGACGCGAGCTGATGTCGATGGCCCCGGTCTTCAGCCGGATGTCGTCGCTGAGGAAACGCATGCCCTCCGGTGCCCGGCGCCACACCAGCAGGCCCTGCAGCGAACGCGCCGGCAGGGGATTGCGGAACCAGTGGGCAAGGGTCAGTGCCACCTCGCTGCTGTCGAGCTCCAGGCGACCGCCGTCGCCGTCCGCGGCGAAACGGCCGGTGAGGCCGGACACCGCCAGCTCGCCGCTGCTGCTTGCCGCCACCAGGCGCGAAAACCCGAGGCGCAGCGAATAGCGGGTGGCCTGCCCGGCGTCGACGGCGAACTCCGCCGCCACATTGCTCAGGTCGCCGCCCAGTTCACGGGGCAGGCGCTGCGCCAGTTCGGTCCCGGCCAGCGCCGCTCGCAGCAGCGGGAACAGATCGTCGAGTCGCAGGAATCCGGCGCTGGCGATCCAGCGCGCAGGCGCCGCCTCGCTGGCTGCACGCCACTGCAGCTCGCCGGTGGTCGGCGGCGAGTCCCGGCCCGCGCGGCGCAGGCGCAGCCCGGTGACCGCGGCGTCCCAGCCGTCCGCGTGGCGCTGCCAGCGGCCGCTGCCGGTGACGCGCTCGTATGTCGTGGCGGCTGCCGCGACACCGACCGCCAGGCCCTCGAGGTCGAGGTCCGCGGCCAGTTGCTCGGGGCGGCCACCGCGCACGGTGATCCGCAACCCGAGGTCACCGACACCAGCGCGCAGGGCGCCGGCGTCCGTTCCCGCCCAGGTCAGCAGGCCCGGCAGGTTCAGCCCGCGGCCGTCGATCTGAGCCTCCCAGTCCGGCGGCGGTGCCAGCGGCTCGGGCAGGGGCAATGGCAGGCTGAGGTTCGCGTCGAGTTCGCGGCCGAGCGGCGCCGGCAGCGTCATGGCGATTTTCGCGGCGATGTTCTCCCGGCGTACGTCCGCCGTGAGGCTGCGCAGGCCCAGCTGGACCTGCTGCGGCCGGCGGCGGCTGTCGACGAAGCTGATCGCGATGTCGCCGAGCGCCAGGTCGAGTTCCGGCCGCTCGGAGGTCGACGGTGGCAGCAGCTCGGCCAGCCGGCGGCCCTGGACCAGCAGGCTGCCATCGGCCACCCGCTCCACGCGCAGCGTCGAGCCCCGCACCGCCACGCGCCCGGGCCGGGGCGCAGCGGCACGCAGCGAGCGCCAGAAGCTCAGGCCGATGGAGAACTCCCGCGCGGTCACCACCGGCGCGGCCTCGCCCGGGCGGGTCAGGCTCACATCGATGAAGGTCAGCTGCGGGCCCGACAGCGGCCAGCTGGCGCTGATGCCGGTGAAGGCGATGTCATAGCCGGTGGCGCTGCTGGCCCAGGCACGGATGTCGTCCTGGTAGGCGGGCACCATCGGCAGCAGCAGCCGCGCCAGCCCGACCAGCAGGGCGAGCGTGGTGACCAAGCCGGCCGCCGCCAGGGCCAGCGCGCGCAACCAGCGGCGCGGACGGGCATCCATGGGACTAGATCAGCACCACGTCGAACTGGTCGGGTGCGTAGCCGGACTCGACCTGCAGCCGGATGGGCCGGCCAGTCTGGTCGGAAACCTCGGCGAGGCTGGCGGCTTCCTCGTCGAGCAGCAGCTCGATCACGTCCGAATGGGCGAGCACCACCATCTCGCGGATGGCGAACTGCTGGTGCTGGCGCAGGATCTCGCGCAGGATCTCGTAGCAGACCGTCTCCGCGCTCTTGACGAAGCCGCGGCCCGCGCAGGTGGGGCAGGCCTGGCACATGATGTGCTCGAGGCTCTCGCGGGTGCGCTTGCGCGTCATCTCCACCAGGCCCAGCGGCGAGGCCTGGGTGATCTGCGTGTGGGCATGGTCCTCGTCGAGCGCGGCGCGCAGCGCGGCGAGCACCTGCTCGCGGTGCTGGGCCTCGAGCATGTCGATGAAGTCGATGATGATGATGCCACCGAGGTTGCGTAGCCGCAGTTGCCGCGCGATCGCCACCGCCGCCTCGAGGTTGGTACGGAAGATGGTCTCCTCGAGGTTGCGGTGGCCGACATAGCCGCCGGTGTTGACGTCCACCGTGGTCATGGCCTCGGTCTGGTCGATGACCACGTAGCCACCGGACTTCAGCGGCACGCGCCGGTCCAGCGCCTTCTGGATCTCGTCCTCGACACCGTAGAGGTCGAAGATCGGCCGCCCGTCGGCATAGTGCTCGATCAGCGGCGCCAGGCCCGGCATGAAGGTGTCGGCAAAGGCGCGCAGGCGTGCATAGGACTCGGTACAGTCGACGCGCACGCGCTCGATGTCGGTGGTGACGATGTCGCGCGCCACCCGCACCGCCAGCGGCAGGTCCTCGTGCACCAGCTGGCCGGCCGGCAGGCTGCGGGCGTTGGCGCAGATCATGTCCCAGAGCTTGAGCAGGAAGTCCATGTCGGCCTGCAGCGCTTCCGGGTTCGCGCCCTCGGCAGCGGTGCGCACGATGAAACCGCAGGCACGACCCGGGTCGGCGAGGCTGCCCAGCACGGACTTCAGGCGCTCGCGTTCCGCCTCGGCGGAGATCCGCGACGAGATGCCGATGCCCGAGCCCCTGGGCAGCAGCACCAGGTAGCGTGACGGCACGGTAATGAACGTGGTCAGGCGCGCGCCCTTGGTGCCGATGGGATCCTTCAGCACCTGCACCAGGATGTCGTCACCCTCGCGCAGCAGGTCGCGGATGTCGGTGGCGCGCCCGTCGGGCGCCGCCGGATGGCCGGGCGGCGGAGCGATATCCGAGGTGTGCAGGAAGGCGGTGCGCTCCAGGCCGACCTCGATGAACGCCGCCTGCATGCCGGGCAGCACCCGCGATACCCTGCCCTTGTAGATGTTGCCGAGCAGGCCGCGGCGCGAGGCGCGCTCGATCAGCACTTCCTGCAGCACGCCGTTGGCCACCACGGCTGCACGGGCTTCGCGGGCCGTGACGTTGATGAGGATTTCCGCCTTCATGCCAGCACCCGCAGGCCATGTGCGGCGAGCAGCTGCGCGGTCTCGAACAGCGGCAGGCCCATGACGCCGGAGTAGCTGCCGCGCAGTTCGCGGATGAAGACCGCGGCACGGCCCTGGATCGCATAGCCCCCGGCCTTGTCGGCGGGTTCGCCACTGCGCCAGTAGGCATCGATCTCTTCCGGCGCCAGCGGCCGGAACCGGACCTGGCTGCGGCTGACGGCAGCGGTTTCACCGGCCGCCGACACCACCGCCACGGCGGTCAGCACCTCGTGCACCGCCCCCGACAGCCGCCCGAGCATGCGCCGGCAGTCGTCCAGGCCGGCGGGCTTGCCGAGGAGTTCGCTGCCGGCAACCACCACCGTATCGGCCGCCACCACCGGCCGCGGTGCGGGCGTCCGCACCCGCTCCCAGACCCGCCGTGCCTTGGCGCCCGCCAGGCGCAGGGCGTAGGCCTCGACGCCCTCGCCCGGCAACTGGCTCTCGTCGATGTCGGCCGGCATCACCAGGCAGTCGATGCCAATCTGCGCCAGCAGCTCGCGCCGCCGCGGCGATGCCGAGGCGAGGTAGACCATTGGCTCACTGTCCTGCGCCATGGTCAGGCCCGGTGGTAGGGATGGCCCTGGAGGATGGTCCAGGCCCGGTAGAGCTGCTCGGCGAGCAGCACCCGCACCACGGCATGGGGGAAGGTCAGGCGCGACAGGGACCAGATCCGGTCGGCCCGCTCGCGGCAGGCCGCGGACAGGCCGTCGGGGCCGCCGACCAGGATGGCGACCCGTGGCTGCTGCTCCAGCCAGTTGCGCAGCTGCCCGGCCAGTTCCGCCGAACTCCACTGCTGGCCACGCTCGTCGAGCGCCAGCGTCAGCGCCCCGGGACGCACGTGGCGCAACAGGCGCTCACCCTCTTCCTCGACCGCGGCGGAGGCGCCTGCCGCACGACGCCCCAGCGGCACCTCCTCGAGTTCCAGCCCGAGGTGGCGTGGCAGGCGCGCTTTGTAGGTGTCAAAGGCGTCGTAGACCCAGGACTCCAGCCGCGTGCCGACGGCTGCGACGGTGATTTGCATGGAATGAACCCGGAAGCTTCATATGGGTGCCAGCATACCGGGGGACGGGCGCGCCGGCATCTGGGCGGTGGCGGGCACCGCCGGCAGCCTGCCGGGACGGGAGCAGGGCCTCAGACGGCTGCTTCGGCCGGCGGAGCCTGCATCTCCCAGAGGTTCTCCAGCTTGTAGAGGTCGCGAACCCTGCCGAGCATCACGTGGACGATCACGTCCTGCAGGTCCACCAGCACCCACTCGCCGCCTTCCTCGCCTTCCAGGCCGAGGGGTTTGCAGCCGGCCTGCGTGGCCCGCTCGGCCACGCGGTCGGCGATGGATCGAACGTGGCGGTCCGAGGTGCCGGTCGCGATGATCATGTAGTCCGCCACGGTGGTCAGCTTGCGCACATCGATGACGCGCACGTCGCGTGCCTTCCCGTCATCCAGCGCAGCCTTAGCCAGTGATGCCAGTTTCTTGCTTTGCACTCCGTTGCGCCTCCTTGGAACCGGCTGCAGGGCCGGCAATCGACGGATAACACCGGCTGGCCATGAGCAGCTCGCGCACGGCCTCCGGCACCAGGAATCGGGGATCGCCGCCGCCCGCCAGCAGCGCGCGGATCGCGGACGCGGAAATATCGAGTGGCGTCACCGGCTGCTGCCACAGCAGGCCGGCACTGCTGCGGGCCAGTGCCGCGGCATCGGGGCTGCGGCGGCCGGCCAGCAGCCCCGCCAGCACGGCGTCCGGCTCCAGCCGCGTGCCGGGGCGCTCGACCACCACCAGGTGCGCCAGCCCCGGCAGTTCGCGCCAGCGATGCCAGCCGGGCAGGCCGAGGAAGGCATCGGCGCCGAGCACCAGGCACAGTGGCCGGGTGCCGACCTCGGCACGCAGTTCGGCCAGCGTGTCGACCGTGTAGGACGGCCCGCCGCGGCGCAGTTCGCGGTCATCGACCACCAGCCGCGGCTCGCCCGCAACCGCCCGCCGCAGCATTTCCAGGCGCAGCTCCGCCGGGGCGCGCGGCTGCGGACGGTGGGGCGGGACATGCGCGGGTATCAGCCGCAGCTGCTCCAGGCCGCAGCCCTCGAGGACCTCCAGCGCCGTGCGCAGGTGGCCATGGTGCACCGGATCGAAGGTGCCGCCGAAGACGCCGATGGGGCCGCCCTGGCTGAGCGCGGCGCTCATGCGGTCTCCGCCAGCGGCAATGGCGCACCACAGAGCGCCATGGTGACTTCCAGCAGCGCAGTCCAGGCGTTGCCCGGGCGGGCACCCTTGAGTACCTGGTCGGCACGGGCGGCGCTGCCGAGCAGCCGGCCGGCATCGCTGCCGCGATGGCGGGCCGCCGCCTGACTGAAGGCCCCGCTGCGGCTGCGCCAGATGCCGGCGTCCTGCAGCGCCTGGTCGACGCTGCGCCCCTGCCTGATCCGCACCAGTACATCGGCCAGCTGCAGGATGTCGCGGACCAGCGCCCACAGCACCAGTACCTCGGGCTCGCCCTCGCGCCGCAAGCCGGCAAGCACGCGCGCCGCCCGGGCGGCGTCCCCGGCCAGCGCGGCCTCGCTCAGCTGGAAGACGTCGAAGCGGGCGCCGTCGGCGACCGACTCCCGGACCACCGCGGGCGTGACCGGCCCGGCAGCCGCCAGCAGCGTGAGCTTGTCGATCTCCTGCTTCGCGGCCAGCAGGTTGCCTTCCACCAGCGATGCCAGCAGGTCCAGCGCCGCCTCGTCGGCCTCGAGCCCGGCAGCGCGCAGGCGCTGGCGCAGCCAGGCCGGCAGCTGCTCACGCCGCGGCGGGCGCAGTTCCACCCACACCGCGGCCTCGGCCAGGGCGGTCGCCCATTTCGAGCGGCTGGTGGCAGCATCCAGGCCGGGCAGCAGCAGCACGAAGACATTGCCGGTATCACCCGCAGCGGCCAGCGCGGTCAGGAACCGGGCACCAGCATCGCCGGGCTTGCCGCCGGGCAGCCGCAGTTCCACCAGCCGGCGGCTGGAGAACAGCGACAGGTTCTTCATGCCGGCGCCGAGCGCCTCCCAGTCGAAGCCCCGCTCGGCCATGTGGCTCTCGCGCTCGTCGCAACCGGCGGCGCGTGCCTGCTGGCGAATGGTCGCGAGCGCCTCGTCGACCAGCAGGGGCTCGTCGCAGGACAGCACGTAGAGTGGTGCCACGCCCCGGGCGAGCTGCGCGGCGAGCCTGTCGGCGGGGATCCTCACCTCGCGGGGTGGTCCGTCGGGACTGCGCGGCCGGGTCCTGCCGGCCGCGGCAGCCATGCCGGTGCGGGCGGCCTCACGTGGCCAGTTGCCGGAGGTCGATGCACTCGTGGTCCAGCAGGATGGGTATGCCGTCGCGCACCGGATAGGCGAAGTGGCCGTTGTTCGTCACCAGCGCCTCGGCGAGGCTTTCGGACAGGACCTGCTCGCCCTGGTTGCGGATGCCGCCACCGGCGATGGCGGCGTTCAGCCGGGACAGGCGCTCGGCTGCGAGCAACTCCAGGGGCAGGTGGGTTGCCGGGCAGCAGATGATGTCGAGGAGTCGCTTGTCCATTTCCGCGGGCCCGGCGTCGGCGAAAACCATTCCGCGCCGCCTGCCCGATGCGCGGGACTATAGCACAGGGCCATCCTGGTTCCGGCCGGCGCCACGCCACCAGCGGAACTGCTCCGGCAACGGATCGTGGCCGCCGGCGCAGAACGGCTGGCAGCGCAGGATGCGTCGCAGGGCGAGCCAGCCGCCGCGGAGCAGGCCGAAGCGCTCGATGGCCTCGCGGGCATAGGCGGAACAGGTCGGCAGGAAACGGCAACGCGCACCGAGCAGTGGCGAGAGCCAGCGCTGGTAGGCAGTGATCGCACCGAGTGCGAGGCGCGCAGCCGCATGGGGGCGCCGTGCGCCCTGCGGCGGCGTTGCGGTCACGCCATCTCCGCGGCCGCGCCCGTGATGGCCTTGAGCATGGCGCGCAGCCCGTTGCTGCGGGTCGGCGACAGGTGGGCATCGAGGCCGATGGCCTTGATGAAGTCAGGGCGGCTGGCGGCGATCTCGGCGGCGAGCCTGCCGTTGTAGACGCGCATCAGCACCGCGATCAGCCCGGAGACGATGGCCGAATCGCTGATGGCCTGGAAGTCCAGGCGCTCGCCCCGCGGTGTCGTCGCCAGCCAGACCTGCGACTGGCAGCCATGGATGCGGCGCTCCTCGGTGCGCAGTTCTTCCGGGAACGGCGGCAGGCCGCGGCCCATGTCGATCAGGTACTGGTAGCGGTCCATCCAGTTGTCGAACGCCTGGAATTCCCCGATCAGCTCCTGCTCGGCCTGTTCGATCTCGTTCATTGCCGGGTCTTCCGCTGCAGCCGGTCAGCCGGAACGCCGCCAGCGCGTGCCGTCCGGGCCGTCTTCGATGCTGATGCCGGCCGCGGCGAGCTCGCCGCGGATGCGGTCCGCAGCCGCGAAGTCACGGCGCGCACGCGCTTCGCGCCTGGCGGCGAGCAGCCGCTCAACATCGGCGTTGCTGAGCGCGGTCGCGCCGGCACCGGTAAACCAGGCCTCGGGATGCGCACCGAGCAGGCCGAGGACCTCGCCGCTGGCGCGCAGGCGCGCCGCCAGCTGGCATCGCGCGGCCGCGTCCTCGCTGCGGTTCGCGTCGCGCGCCAGGTCGAACAGCGCCGCCAGCGCCCGCGGCGTGTTGAGGTCGTCCTCCAGTGCCGCCATGAACGTGGCATCGGGTTCCGCCTGCGGCCAGTCGTCTTCCCAGCCCGCCACGTCACGCAGGGTGCCGTAGAGGCGGTCGAGGTTGCGCCGCGCCTGGGCCAGCAGCTCACCGCTCCAGTCGAGCGGCTGGCGGTAGTGGGCCGCGAGCAGTGCCAGCCGCACCGCCTCGCCGGGCGCCTGCTCCAGCAGCTCGCGCACCAGCAGCACGTTGCCCAGGGACTTCGACATCTTCGTGTGATCCACGTTAAGGAAGCCGTTGTGCATCCAGTAGCGGCTGAAGGTCGCACCCTGGTGCGCGCAGCTGCTCTGCGCCAGCTCGTTCTCGTGGTGCGGGAAGATCAGATCGTTGCCGCCGCCATGGATGTCGATGGTCTCGCCGAGGTGGCGCGCCGCCATGGCCGAGCATTCGATGTGCCAGCCCGGCCGGCCGCGTCCCCAGGGGCTGTCCCAGCCGGGCTGTTCGGGCGTAGAGGGCTTCCAGAGGACGAAGTCGCCGGCGTCTTCCTTGTAGGGTGCCACTTCCACGCGGGCACCGGCGAGCAGTTCGCGCTGGCCGCGGCGCGAAAGCTGGCCATAGCCCGGGAAGGACTTCACGCGGAACAGCACATGGCCCTCGGCCGCGTAGGCGTGGCCGGCGCCGATCAAGGTGCCGATCATGGTCAGCATGTCGCCGATGTGGGCGGTGGCGGTCGGCTCCACGTCCGGGGGCAGCACGCCGAGGGCGGCCATGTCCTGGTGGTAGGCGTCGGTGTAGCGGGCGGCGATGTCGCCGATGCCACAGCTGGCGGCGATCGCGGCCGCGTTGATCTTGTCGTCGACGTCGGTGATGTTGCGCGCGTACACCAGTCGGAAACGGCGGCGCAGCAACCGTGCCAGCACGTCGAAGACCACGGCCGGGCGGGCATTGCCGATATGCGGGAAGCTGTAGACCGTCGGCCCGCAGACGTACATCGTGACCCGCTCCGGGTTGCCCGGGACAAAGGCTTCCTTGCTTCGGCTCAGCGTGTTGTAGACGGTGAGGGCCATGGTGGCGGTTCGGCCTGCGGGACTGCGGAAATGGCCCGCTATAATAGCAGCCGCCCCCCGGGGGCCGCCGGCCCGGCGGTCGCCGCGGGCATAAGACACGAGAGCCGCATGGACAACATCAGGATCTTCGGATCACGCCGCAGCATCGAGCAGGTGGAGGAAGGCCACGAACTCGCGCCCAGGTTCGACGAGCATGGGCTGATCCCGGCCGTCACCACCGACCATGCCAGCGGCGAGCTGCTGATGGTCGGCTACATGAACCGCGAGGCGCTGGCCCGGACGATCGAGACCGGCGAGGCCCATTACTTCAGCCGCAGTCGCCAGGTGCTGTGGCACAAGGGCGCAACCAGCGGCCTGGTGCAGAAAGTCAGGGCGCTGCTGATCGACGACGACCAGGACTGCGTCTGGCTGCGGGTGGAGACCGCCGGCGGCGCCAATTGTCACGTCGGCTACCGCTCCTGCTTCTATCGGGAAATCCCGGTGGGCGTCGCCGTGGGCGCCGCCAGCGGCCCGCTGCCGCTGACGTTCACCACCACCGAAAAGGTCTTCGACCCGAAGGAAGTCTACGGCGACGCGCCGAACCCGACCCAGCTCTGAGACCGGCGGCCGCGCCTACCGCAGCAGGCTGAGGCGGCGCGTCACGCTGCCGACCATGTCGGCCGCGAGGCTGTCACGCAGCTCGTCGGCCTCGGCGCGCTTGCCGAGCACTGCGGTTTCGTCGTAGTTGTAGGACCGGCTGAGCGTCAGCTGCTGCTCCGGCAGGACTTCCCGGCCGCCCATGTCGACGGCATACCGCAGGATGTAGTAGACCTCGTACTCCACCGGCGTGTTGCGCGCCGATACCGAGAGCACGCGCTGGCTGGTCTCGTCGTGGAGGATGCGGATCACGCCACCCGCCTCCGCCGGGTTTGACGTCACCCGCAGGCCGCCGTCGCGCAGCGTGGCCTTCAGCTTGCGATAGAAGGGCGTGTAGTGGTCGTCGGCCTCGATGTAGGTGACCGCCAGCGCGGGCGGGTAGTTCAGGTCACCGCGCAGGTGGAAACCACAGCCGGCATTCAGGCCGCTGGCGAGCACCAGCAGCAGCCAGGCCTGCACGCGCCAGCGCCGCTCAGACCACCACATTGACGAGCTTCCCGGGCACGACGATCACCCGTCGCACCGCCCTGTCGCCGACATGGCGAGCGACGTCGGCATCGGCCAGCGCCGCCTCGCGCACCGCAGCCTCGCCCGAGCCGGCCGGGACGCTGATGCGGCCGCGCACCTTGCCGTTCACCTGCACCACGACTTCGACCGTGTCGGCGGCCAGTGCCGCCGCATCCACCATCGGCCAGCGTTCGTCGACCACCGCGGTGGCGTGGCCCAGTACCCGCCACAGCCGGTGGCAGATGTGCGGCACCATCGGCGAGAGCATCAGCACCACGCCCTCCAGGACTTCCTGCACCACGGCGCGATCGGCCGGGGTACCCGCCTGGAAGCGCGCAAGCTCGTTCAGCAGCTCCATGTTGGCGGCGATTGCGGTGTTGAAGGTGTAGCGGCGGCCAATGTCGTCGCTCACCTTGGCGATGGTCTGGTGCAGGACGCGCCGCAGCGCCTGCTGCGCCTCGCCGGGGGCGGCGGTTCCGGCCGCGGCGACCGGTCCGCCGGCGGCATGCAGCTGCACCGCGCGCCACAGGCGCTTGAGGAAGCGGAACGCACCCTGCACGCCCTCCTCCGACCATTCCAGCGACTGCTCCGGCGGCGCGGCGAACATGATGAACAGCCGCGCCGTGTCCGCGCCGTACTGCTCCACCAGCCGGTTCGGGTCGACGCCGTTGGCCTTGGACTTCGACATGGTGCCGATGCCGCCGGATTCCACCGGCCTGCCGTCAGCCAGCAGCGTCGCTGCGATGCGCCGGCCACGCTCGTCGTTCTCGACGCGCACATCGGCGGGATTGAAATACTCGATGCGGCCGGAGGCCGGGCGGCGGAAGAAGATCTCGTTGAGCACCATGCCCTGGGTGAGCAGGTTGGTGAACGGCTCGTCGAGCTGCACCAGGCCGAGGTCGCGCATCACCCGCGTCCAGAAGCGCGAGTACAGCAGGTGCAGGATGGCATGCTCGATGCCGCCGATGTACTGGTCCACCGGCAGCCAGTAGGCGGCGCGCTCGTCGATCATGCGCTGCTGCTGGTCGGCGCTGGCGTAGCGCAGGAAATACCAGGACGAATCCACGAAGGTGTCCATGGTGTCGGTCTCGCGACGCGCCGGACCGCCGCACTGCGGGCAGCTGCAGTCGCGGAATGCCGCGAGCTTTGCCAGCGGGTTGCCGCTGCCGTCGGGCACCAGGTTATCGGGCAGGACCACGGGCAGCTGGTCATCGGGCACCGCCACCTCGCCGCAGGACGGGCAGTGCACCAGCGGGATCGGGCAGCCCCAGTAGCGCTGGCGCGAGATGCCCCAGTCGCGCAGGCGCCAGTGGGTGCGCCGCCGGCCGGTGGCCTGGCCCTCGAGGTGGCGCGCGATGGCGTCGAAGGCGCCGTCGAAGTCGAGGCCGTCGAAGGACCCGGAATTGATGAGCCGGCCGTGGTCGGTGAATGCCGCGCGCTCCAGATCGGGAAGTGAACCGTCCGCCGGCCGGATGACTTCGTGGACCGGCAGGCCGTAGCGCCGGGCGAACTCCCAGTCGCGCTGGTCATGAGCCGGCACCGACATCACCGCGCCGGTGCCGTAGCTCATGAGCACGAAGTTCGCGACCCAGACCGGCACCCGCTGCCCGGTCAGCGGGTGGATGGCGTGGAAGCCGGTGGGCATGCCGCGCTTCTCGGCGGTCTCCAGCGCGGCTTCCGTGACGGCCTGGTGGCGGCATTCGTCGATGAAGACCCGCAATTCGAGGTTGTCCTGCGCTGCGGCCAGCGCCAGCGGATGCTCGGGTGCGATCGCCATGTAGGTGACGCCATGGAGCGTGTCCGGCCGGGTGGTGAAGATGCTGAGGTGCTCGTCGCGGTCCTCGATGGGGAAATCGATCTCCAGGCCTTCGGAGCGGCCGATCCAGTTGGCCTGCATGGTGCGCACCCGCTCAGGCCAGCCGGCGAGGCCATCCAGCGCCTGCAGCAGCTCCCCGGCGTAGGCGGTGATGCGCAGGTAGTACATCGGGATCTCGCGCTTTTCCACCAGTGCGCCGGTGCGCCAGCCGCGGCCATCGACGACCTGTTCGTTGGCGAGCACGGTCTGGTCGACGGGATCCCAGTTGACGACCCCGGTGGTCTTGTAGGCGATGCCCTTTTCGCGCATGCGCAGGAACAGCCACTGGTTCCAGCGGTAGTAATCGGGCCTGCAGGTGGCGACCTCGCGGTCCCAGTCGATGGCGAGCCCGAGGCTCTTGAGCTGCCGGCGCATGTAGTCGATGTTGTCGTAGGTCCACCTTGCCGGCGGCACGCCGTTGGCCATGGCGGCGTTCTCGGCGGGCAGGCCGAAGGCGTCCCAGCCCATGGGCTGCAGCACGTTCCTGCCGCGCATGCGCTGGTAGCGGCTGATGACGTCACCGATGGTGTAGTTGCGGACATGCCCCATGTGCAGCCGGCCGCTGGGGTACGGGAACATGGAGAGGCAGTAGTACTTTTCCCGCGCGGGGTCTTCGGTGGCGCGGAAGCTGCGGTGGCTGTCCCAGTAGGCCTGGGCTTCGGCTTCGACCTCGGCGGGCCGGTAGGGGATGTCAGTCACGGGATGGGTCGTTTTCAGCGGGAGGCGGGAAAGGATACACCAGGGGGCAGCCTGAGGCCGGGGCCAGGGCCGGGGCGGTGGCCGCCCTTGCGGTGGGGCCTCCAAAGTCGCTCCTCGTTATTCGCTTGGTCTGGAGGCCCCACCTCCGGGCGGATTGGCACCGGCGGATTGCATCCAGGGGGCGGCGCTGGGTGCCGGCTCAGCGGGCGCGTTGGTGGACCAGCAAGGCGGCGACGGCAAGCAGGGACAGCAGCACGACGGGGTAGTTGCCGGTGCGCACGTACGGTGTGGCGCCTTCGTAGGGCTGGGCCTCGCCGTCGAGCACCCGGGGTTCGAACTGCGGGATGGTGGCGCGCAGCCGGCCGTGCTGGTCGATGATGGCGGTGATGCCGGTGTTGGTGCTGCGGACCAGGTAGCGGCCGGTTTCCAGCGCGCGCATGCGCGCGATCTGCAGGTGCTGGTGTGGTGCGATGGTGTCACCGAACCAGGCGTCGTTGCTGACGCTGACGAGCAGCCGCGCCTCGGGCAGGAACTCGAGCTGCTCGGCGCCGTAGGCGTCCTCGTAGCAGATGGTGGGTGCGAGCGGAACGCCGGCAGCGAGCAGCGGGCGCTGCTGGCGGCCGCCGGCGGCGAGGTCGTCGAAGGGCAGGTTGGCCATGCGCATCCAGCTGCGCACGAAGGCCGGCACGGGGAAGAACTCGCCGAAAGGCACGAGATGGCGCTTGTGGTAGACGCCGGCCTCCGTGCCCAGTGCCAGCAACGAGTTGCGGTATTCGTCGCTTTCCGCGTCATGAGTGAGGATGCCGACCAGAAGCTGGCTGTCCAGGCTGGCCGCCAGTTCCCGCAGGGCCTGCAGGTAGTCGCCGACGCGGTCATCCGGTGCCGGGATGGCTGCTTCCGGCCAGACCACCAGGTCGCGGCCGGTGAGCGGCGCGGTCATGTCGTAGTAGCGTTCCATGGTGGCCCGGCGTTCGCCGGGCTGCCACTTGAGCAGTTGCGGGATGGCACCCTGCACCAGGCTCACCCGCAGCGGCGCACCGCTCGCCGTCGTCCATGCGTGGCCCGACAGCAGCCAGGTGGCGAGGGTCGCCACCAGCAGCAGGACCGAGGCGGCGGTCCGGTCCCGCGTGCCCCCGCGGACCAGCGCGAGCACGGCACCGGCCACCAGGGCCGTCACCAGCGTCACCCCGTAGACGCCGCCGATGGGTGCCCAGGCGGCGAGGCGGCCGTCCACCATGGCGTAGCCGATGCTCAGCCAGGGGAACCCGGTGAATACCCAGCCGCGCAGCCACTCGGCCAGCAGCCACAGCCCCGGCATCAGCAGGCAGGCGTCGAGCGCCACCGACCCCGTGGACCAGCGCGCCGCCAGGTAGCCGCAGGCCGCGTACCAGGCAGCCATCAGTGCGACCAGCCCGGCAAGCAGCAGCACCGCGACCGGCAGCGGCGTGCCGCCGACCAGCCGCACGCTGACGTAGAGCCACCAGGTTCCGGCGCCGAAGGCACAGGCGCCGAACAGGAAGCCGCGGCGTGCGGCCTCGGCCGGCGCCACATTCCAGGTGGCGAACAGCGCCAGCATCGCCAGCGGCGCCAGCCAGTACCAGCCGAAGGGCGCGAATGCCAGCGGCAGCACCAGGCCGGCCAGGGCGGCAACCAGGCGGCCGCGCGCCAGGACGGTGCGGGACGGGCGCAGCAGCAAGGCCCGGTGCCCCGTCAGTCCGCCCTGGCGGGTTCGGGCGTGACTTCCAGGGTGTGCAGGCGCCGGCGATCGGCCTGCAGCACCTTGAAGCGGAAGCCCTGGCAGCTCACCACCTCGCCCCGCCGCGGCAGGCGACCGAGCTCGTACATCACGAGGCCGCCGACGGTGTCGTAGTCCTCGTCACTGATGCTGCAGCCGAAGTACTGGTTGAAGTCCTCGATGCGGGTCAGTGCCAGCACCTGGAAGCGATTGCCGTCCTGCTTCTGGATGGGCTCGGCCTCCTGGGCGTCGTACTCGTCGCCGATCTCGCCAACGATTTCCTCCAGCACGTCCTCGATGGTGAGCAGGCCCGCGGTGGCACCGTACTCGTCGACGACGATGGCGAGGTGATTGCGGTTGACGCGGAATTCCTTCAGCAGCGTGTTGAGCCGCTTGGTCTCCGGAATGACGATGGCCGGGCGGATGAAGCGGCGCAGGTCGAACTCCTGGCCGGGCGTCTCCACGAAGTAATGCAGGATGTCCTTGGCGAGGAGCACGCCGACGACCTCGTCGCGGTCCTCACCGATGACCGGATAGCGTGAATGGCCGCTGTCGACGATGGCATGCAGGATCTCCGCCTTGGGCGCGTCGCGCTCCAGCACCACCATCTGCGAGCGCGGCACCATGACGTCGCGCACCTGGGTCTCGGCGACATCCAGCACGCCCTGGAGCATGGCCACCTCGTCGGGATCGAGCACGGCGTTCCAGCGCCCTTCTCGCAGGATGTCGACGATGTCCTGCCGCGTGGCGGGCTCGCCCGTCATCAGGCGGCGCAGCCGGCCGTACAGCGTTGGTTCCTCGTCCTCGGCCTCCGGGGCCGGCTGGTGTTCGTCGATCATGCTCGTCTGCGTGTCCTGGAGGCGGTCGCGGGTGCCGGCCGGTACGGGTCGCGGAACCCGAGCCGGCGCAGGATCCTCACCTCGCGATCCTCCATTCTACGGGCTGTGGCGGGTTTGTCGTGATCATGGCCGAGCAGGTGCAGGATGCCGTGGACCACCAGGTGCGCCAGGTGAGCGCGCGGGGCCTTGCCCTGCTCACTGGCTTCGCGCAGCACCAGTGGCAGGCAGATGACGAGGTCGCCGAGTTCGGCGCCGGCCATGGGGGCTGCGGCCCGGAACGCCAGCACGTTGGTGGCCCCGTCCTTGCCGCGATAGTGCCGGTTCAGCCGTGCGCCCTCGCGCCAGCCGACCAGGCGGATGGTGACCGTGCGGCCTGCCCCGGCCCCGGCGGCCGCAGCCCAGCCGGCAAGGTCCGAACCCCTGGGCAACGCCGCGGCGCGGGTGGCCAGCTGGAGTTCGACCGCCGCGGGAGCCTCAGGCTGGCTGCGGGCCGGAGGCCGTGTCATCGCTGCTGACTGCGGGACCATCCCCGGCCTTTTCCGCCGCCTCGTAGGCCTCGACGATGCGCTGCACCAGCGCATGCCGCACCACGTCGCGCGGGGAGAAAAAGGTGAAGCTCACGCCCGGTACGCCCTGCAGCACCTGCATGACGTGGCGCAGGCCGGAAAGCTGGCGCCGCGGCAGGTCCACCTGGGTGACGTCGCCGGTCACCACGGCGCGGGAGCCGAAGCCCATCCGCGTCAGGAACATCTTCATCTGCTCGACGCTGGTGTTCTGCGCCTCGTCGAGGAGGATGAAGCTCTCGTTCAGCGAACGGCCGCGCATGTAGGCCAGCGGCGCCACCTCGATGACGTTGCGCTCCACCAGGCGTGCCACCCGGTCGAATCCCAGCATCTCGTAGAGCGCGTCATACATGGGCCGCAGGTAGGGATCGACTTTCTGCGCCAGGTCACCGGGCAGGAAACCCAGCCGCTCGCCTGCCTCCACCGCGGGGCGCACCAGCACGATGCGCCGCACCCGCTCCTGCTCCAGCGCCTCCACCGCGCTCGCCACCGCAAGATAGGTCTTGCCGGTGCCCGCCGGGCCGATGCCGAAGCACAGGTCGTTGCTGCGGATGTTGCTGATGTAGGCGCGCTGGTTTGGGCCGCGCGGCCGGATGTGGCTGCGCCGGGTCCGCAGTGCCTCGCCCTCCTCCGGCCCGGGCGTCGAGCCATCGGCCTCGTCCAGGCGTTCGTTGACCGCCGACTCCTGCAGGAAGACATGCAGCCGCTGCGGATCGAGGCGCTCGCTGCCCGCAAGGATGAACAGTTCGCGCAGCAGCCGCGCGCCGAGCCCGGCGGCGGGCGCGGGACCCATCACCCGGAAGTGGTTGCCGCGGTTGCTGATCTGCACGCCGAGGCGCTGTTCGAGCTGGCGCAGGTGCTCGTCGCGCTGGCCGCAGAGGTTGGCGAGCACGCGGTTGTCGGCCGGCTCCAGCAGCAGCTCCTCGGTGGCGATGACGGCGTTCAAGCGGCGGCCAGGCCGGCCGCGAGCCGGCCACGCAGGGAATTGGGCAGCGCCTCGGTGATGGTCAGGTCGACGAAGCGGCCGACCAGGCGAGCATCACCATCGAAATTCACCCAGCGGTTGTTCTCGGTGCGCCCGGTGAGCTGGCGCGGATCCTTCCGCGAGGGACCCTGCACCAGCACCCGCTGCCGGCTGCCGACCATGGCGGCGCTGATGGCCCGAGCCTGGCTGTTGACCTGCGCCTGGAGGATCTCCAGCCGACGGTGCTTGATCTCGTCCGGGACCTGGCCCGGCAACTCCGCCGCCGGCGTGCCGGGGCGCGGGCTGTAGATGAAGCTGAAGGACTGGTCGAAGCCCACGTCGCTGATGAGTTCCAGCGTCGCCGCGAAATCAGCGTCGGTCTCGCCGGGGAAGCCGACGATGAAGTCGCTCGAGACGCTGATTCCCGGGCGCACCGCACGCAGCGCGGCGATCTTCTGCCGGTATTCCGCGCCGGTGTAACCCCGGCGCATCCGCGCGAGGATGCGGTCCGAGCCGCTCTGCACCGGGAGGTGCAGGAAGCTGGCGAGCTGCGGCAGCTCCGCATAGGCCTGGATCAGCCGCTCGCCGAAATTCAGCGGGTGCGAGGTGGTGAAGCGGATGCGCCCGATGCCGTCGATCGCCGCTACCCGACCGATGAGCGTGGCCAGGTCCGCCTTGCGCCCCGCGGCATCGATGCCGCGGTAGGCGTTGACGTTCTGCCCCAGCAGGTTCACCTCGAGCACGCCCTGGCGGGCGAGCGCGCCGACTTCGCGCAGCACGTCCTCGAGCGGCCGGCTCACCTCGCGCCCGCGCGTGTAGGGCACCACGCAGAAACTGCAGCGGCGGCTACAACCCTCCATGACGGAGACGAAGGCGCTCGGCCCCTCGGCGCGCGGCTCCGGCAGGCAGTCGAACTTCTCGATCTCCGGGAAGCTCACGTCCACCTGCGGCAGGCCGCGCTCGCGCAGCCCGTCGATCATCGCCGGCAGGCGGTGCAGCGTCTGCGGCCCGAACACCAGGTCGACGAACGGCGCGCGCACCAGCAGCGCCTCGCCTTCCTGGCTGGCGACGCAGCCGGCGACACCGATGACCACCTCCGGCCGCAGCTCCTTGAGCTCGCGCCACAGGCCGAGGTGGGAGAACACCTTCTCCTGGGCCTTCTCGCGGATGGAGCAGGTATTGAGCAGCAGGACATCCGCCTCGGCGGGGTCTGCGGTGGCCTGCATCCCCTGTGTTTCGCGCAGTACGTCCGCCATGCGCGCGGAGTCGTACTCGTTCATCTGGCAGCCGAAGGTCTTGATATGGAACTTGCCTGGCATGGGCGGGACTTGCGGGCGGCTGCTCAGAACGGAATGTCGTCGTCGAGTTCCGCCGCCGGCTCGGCGGCCCGCGGCCGGCCCGCCGGCCGCTCGCGCGGCTCGGCACCGGCATCCATGCTGCCACCCATGCCACCACCCTTGCCGCCCAGCATCTGCATCTCGTTGGCGACGATCTCGGTGGAATAGCGGTCCTGGCCCTGCTTGTCCTGCCACTTGCGCGTGCGCAGGCGGCCCTCGATATAGACCTGCGAGCCCTTGCGCAGGTACTCCCCGGCGATTTCCGCCAGCCGGCCGAACATGGCCACGCTGTGCCACTCGGTGCGTTCCTGCTGTTGCCCGGTCTCCTTGTCCTTGAAGACCTCGCTGGTGGCGATGCGCAGGTTGGTGACCGCCGAACCGCTCGGCATGTACTTGGTTTCCGGATCCTGCCCGAGATTGCCGATCAGGATGACCTTGTTGATGCCCCTGGCCATGGGAGAATCCTCTCGAAGAAATTGATTTATATGAAAATTTTAGAGGCCGGCAGCGCCTGCCCCGGAACCTGCAGGCTATTTTAGGGCCCGCCCCCGGAAAACACATCCTCGAATCGGCGCCGAGGGCCCGGATTCGGCCGGCCCCCAGGCTTGGGGCCGCGCGGCCCGGCGGCCTATAGTGACGGGTTTCCGCGCCCGAAGCCGCCATGACCCAGTTCCTCAGCATCCGGGGTGCGCGCACCCACAACCTCAAGAACGTCGACCTCGACATCCCCCGCGACCGCCTCGTCGTCATCACCGGCCTCTCGGGCTCGGGCAAGTCCTCGCTGGCCTTCGACACCATCTATGCCGAAGGCCAGCGGCGCTACGTGGAGTCGCTGTCTGCCTATGCGCGGCAGTTCCTGTCGATGATGGAAAAGCCGGACCTGGACCACATCGAGGGCCTGTCACCCGCCATCTCCATCGAGCAGAAATCCACATCCCACAACCCGCGCTCGACCGTGGGCACGGTGACCGAGATCTACGACTACCTGCGCCTGCTCTACGCGCGTGCCGGCGTGCCGCGCTGCCCGGAGCATGGCATCGAACTGGCGGCGCAGACCGTGAGCCAGATGGTCGACCAGGTGCTCGCGCTGCCGGAGGGCACGCGGCTGATGCTGCTGGCGCCGGTGGTGGACGCGCGCAAGGGCGAGCATGGCCAGCTTATCGCCGACCTGCGTGCCCGCGGCTTCGTGCGCGCGCGCATCGACGGCACGGTCCACGAACTCGATGCGCTGCCGACGCTCGACCGGCGGCGCAAGCACAGCATCGAGGTGATCGTGGACCGCTTTCGCGTGCGGCCGGACCTGGCAACCCGGCTGGCGGAGTCCTTCGAAACCGCGCTGCAGCTCGCTGGCGGCGTGGCCAGGACCGCGCCCCTGGAGGGCGGCGGACCCGAGACGGTATTCTCCGCCCGCTTTGCCTGCCCGACCTGCAACTACAGCGTGCCGGAGCTGGAGCCACGCCTGTTTTCCTTCAACAACCCGGCCGGCGCCTGCCCGGCCTGCGACGGCCTCGGCGTGCGCGAGTTCTTCGATGCCGAGCGCGTGGTCCGACACCGGCAGCTGTCGGTCGCCGGCGGCGCCATCCGCGGCTGGGACCGCCGCAACACCTACTACTTCCAGATGATGCAGGCGCTGGCGGCGCACTACCGCTTCGACCTGGAGGCGCCCTTCGAGAAGCTGCCAGGACGCATCCAGCACCTGCTGCTCCACGGCAGCAACGGCGAGGAGATCCAGTTCCGCTACACCACCGGGCGTGGCACCACGGTCAGCCGGCGCCATGCCTTCGAGGGCATCCTGCCCAACCTGGAGCGCCGCTACCGCGAAACCGAGTCAGCCGTGGTGCGCGACGAACTGGCCCGCTACCTCAGTGTCCAGCCCTGCCCCGACTGTGGCGGCACCCGGCTCAACGCGACGGCGCGCAACGTGTTCGTCGGCGGCCAGTCGCTGCCGCAGGTCACCGCGCTGTCGGTGAGCCAGGCGCTGGCGTTCTTCGACGGCCTGGCACTCGGCGGCTGGCGCGGCGAGATCGCCACGCGCATCGTGCGCGAGATCGGCAGCCGCGTACGCTTCCTCGCCGACGTGGGCCTGGAGTACCTGACGCTGGACCGCAGTGCCGAGACGCTCTCCGGCGGCGAAGCGCAACGCATCCGCCTCGCCAGCCAGATCGGCTCCGGCCTGGTCGGCGTGCTGTACATCCTCGACGAGCCCTCCATCGGCCTGCACCAGCGCGACAACCAGCGCCTGCTCGGCACCCTCACGCGGCTGCGTGACCTGGGCAATACCGTGATCGTGGTCGAGCATGACGAGGAGGCTATTCGCGCCGCGGACCACGTCATCGACCTCGGCCCCGGCGCCGGGGCGCACGGTGGCGAGGTCATCGCCCAGGGCACGCCGGATGAGGTCATGCGTGCGCCACGCTCGCTCACCGGCCAGTACCTCGCCGGGCGCCTGGGCATCGCGGTGCCGCCAGCCCGCCAGGCGCCCGACCCGCAGCTCGCACTGACCGTGCGCGGCGCCCGCGGCAACAACCTGCGCGGCGTCACGGTCGCGGTGCCGGTCGGCCTGATGACCTGCGTGACCGGCGTGTCGGGGTCCGGCAAGTCGACGCTGGTGAACGACACCCTGTACCGGCACGCGGCTGACCGGCTGCACCAGGGCAGCCATGACGCTGCGGCCTGCGACGGCATCGACGGCCTGGAGCACATCGACCGCGTCATCGACATCGACCAGAGCCCCATCGGGCGCACGCCGCGTTCCAACCCGGCCACCTACACCGGCCTGTTCACGCCGGTGCGCGAGCTGTTCGCGGCAACCCAGGAGGCCCGTTCCCGCGGCTACGACGCCGGCCGCTTCAGCTTCAACGTCAAGGGCGGCCGCTGCGAGGCCTGCCAGGGCGATGGCGTGATCCGCGTGGAGATGCATTTCCTCGCCGACGTCTACGTGCCCTGCGACGTCTGCCATGGGCAGCGTTACAACCGCGAGACGCTGGAAGTCCGCTACAAGGGACGCAGCATCAGCGAGACGCTGGACATGACCGTCGAGGAGGCGCTCGGCTTCTTCGCCAACATCCCGGCCATCGCCGCCCGGCTCCAGACCCTCGTGGACGTCGGCCTCGGTTACCTGCGGCTGGGCCAGAACGCAACCACCCTGTCGGGCGGCGAAGCGCAGCGCGTGAAGCTGTCCCGGGAACTGTCCAAGCGCGCCACCGGCAGGACGCTCTACATCCTCGACGAGCCGACCACCGGCCTGCACTTCCAGGACGTCGCGCAGCTGCTGGCCGTGCTGCTGCGGTTGCGCGAGCAGGGCAACACCGTGGTGGTGATCGAGCACAACCTCGATGTCATCAAGACCGCCGACTGGATCATCGACCTCGGACCGGAGGGCGGCGAGGGAGGCGGCGAGGTGGTGGCGACGGGCACTCCGGAAACGGTGGCCGCCAATCCCCGGTCGTTCACCGGCCGCTTCCTGGCGCCAGTGCTGGCGCGCAGCCGCGACGCCCGCGAGCAGCCCGCGGCCAGCTGACAACAAAAAGGGCCGGGATCTTCCGATTCCGGCCCATTTCGTGGAGAACCCGGGCAGGTGAACGCCTGAGGCACCACCCGCCCGGGAATCTCGCGCGTCGCTTACTGCTGCGGCTTGGCAGCCTCGGCAGCAGCGTCAGCGGCCTGGCCAGCGGCATCGGCCGCAGCTCCCGCTGCCTGGCCGGCGGCATCGGCCGCAGCTCCCGCTGCCTGGCCGGCGGCATCAGCAGCGGCGCCAGCAGCCTGGCCGGCAGCGTCGACAGCGGCACCCGCCGCCTCGCCCGCAGCCTGCGCCGCATCACCAGCGGCCTGGGCCGCCTCGCCTGCCTTGTCCGCAGCGTCCTGCATGGACTCGGCAGCCTTGTCCATCTGGGTTTCGCCCGCCGGCTTGCCGCCACCGCAGCCAGCCAGCAGGAACACGGCGGCACCCATCGCCGCCAGCAATTTCAGCATCCGCATATCAGCCCCCTGTTGGGTAAGTAAACGCGCGTAATCATAGCGTCTGGCCGCCCGCAAGGAAATGCATGCAGCACTGCGGCGGGCACGGAAAACCCCTATCAACCCGGCGGCCCCAATGGCCGAATGCCCACCGCCCGGCGCACGTCGGCCAGCAGGGGTGCCGCCATGGCCCGGGCGCGCACGGCACCGGCCCGGAGGATGGCTTCGACGTGGCCAGGGTCCGCCAGCAGGCGCTCGTACTCGGCCCGCGGGCCGGCCAGGTGGGCATCCAGGTACGCAAAAAGCTCCTCCTTGAGCTGGCCCCAGCCGATGCCCTCGGCATAGCGCTGCTTCATCGCCTCCGCCTCCGCGGGCGTGGCGAAGGCCCGGTAGATGTCGTAAAGCGCCGACCCCGCGGTGTCCTTGGGCTGGCCAGGCTCCAGGGAGTTGGTCTTGATGCGCATGACGAGCTTGCGCAACTGCTTCTGCGGCGCGAACAGCGGGATGGTGTTGTCGTAGCTCTTGCTCATCTTGCGGCCGTCCAGGCCCTGCAGGATGGCCGTATCCGCGCCGATGTCGGCCTCCGGCAGCACAAAGTGCTCGCCGTAGTGGTGGTTGAAGCGCTGGGCGATGTCGCGGGCCATTTCCACGTGCTGCTTCTGGTCCTGGCCGACCGGCACCCGGCTCGCCCGGAACATCAGGATGTCGGCGGCCATCAGCACCGGATAGCAGAACAGCGCCATGGTGATGCCGCGGTCCGGATCGGGCGAGCCGCTCTCCTCGTTGGCCTGTACCGCGGCCTTGTAGGCGTGGGCACGGTTCATCAGTCCCTTGGCGGTCACCGACATGAGGATCCAGTTGAGCTCGGCGATCTCCGGCACGTCGGACTGCCGGTAGAACAGCGCCCTGTCGGTGTCCAGCCCCAGCGCCAGCCAGGTCGCGGCAACCTCCAGGCTGGAGCGATGCACGGCGTCCGGCTGCTGCGCCTTGACCAGTGCATGGAGGTCCGCAAGGAAGTACACGGACTGCACGTCGTCGCGGCGGCTGGCGGCGACGGCGGGGCGGATCGCGCCCACGTAGTTGCCCAGGTGCGGTGTGCCCGTGGTGGTGATGCCGGTGAGGACGATTTCTTTCTGCATGATTCTCGCGCCGCCGGGTCAGGCATCCGGCCACATCCTGCGCGGTATCATGCCCGACCATGAACCGTGATTTAAGCACTTCGGCTGCCACGTCGGCCTATGCCGCCCATGTGGCCGGCCTCTGCCGGCGCTACGCGACGGCCGCGGCCGCCGGCGGCTTCGATGCCATCGCGGTGGGCAGCGGCCTGCTCGAGTACCGTTTCCAGGACGACCAGGCCCATCACTTCGTGGCCTGCGCCCACTTCCTGCAATGGGTGCCGCTCGGCGCGCACCCGGGCTCGGCACTGATTTTCGAGCCCGGCCGCCGCCCGGTGCTGGTGGTGCTGCAGCCGGAGGATTACTGGCACCAGCCGCCGCCGCTGCCCGCGGAGGAATTCGCCAGGGAATTCGAGCTGCGCGTGATCCGCAGCGCCGGCGAGCTGCTGTCCATGCTGCCGAAAAGGCGGCTCGCCCTGCTGGGCCCGGAATCGCAATGGGAGGGCCTCGGCTCCGCCGCGCAGGCCGCGGTGCTCAATCCCGCCGTGGTGGTGAACCACCTCCACTACCACCGTGCGACCAAGTCAGCATGGGAACTGGACTGCATGCGCCGGGCGGCGCAGCGCGCCGCGCCCGGTCACCGCGCCGCGCTGCACGCCTTCCGCGAAGGCGCCAGCGAGTACGACATTCTCAATGCCTTCCTCGCCGGCTGCCGCCAGACGGAACCGGAACTGCCCTACGGCGCCATCGTCGCGCTGAACGCGCACGGTGCCACCCTGCATTACCAGCATCGCGACCGGGAGCCACCGGCGCGGCGCGACATCCACAGCCTGCTGATCGACGCCGGTTGCACCGTCAACGGCTACGCCAGCGACATCACCCGCAGCCATGCCTTCCGCGACGGCGAGTTCGCCGGCATGGTCGCCGACCTGGATCGCCTCCAGCAGCAACTCTGCGCAGCCGTACGCCCCGGCGTCGCCTTCCCGGACCTGCACCGCCAGACGCACCTGGCTGTGGCCGGCCTGCTGCGGAGCTGGGGCCTGGTGCGGATGGATCCCGAGGACATGCTGCGCGAGCAGGTGACCTTCGCCTTCCTGCCGCATGGCCTGGGGCACCTGCTGGGCCTGCAGGTGCACGATGTCGGCGGCCACATGGCCGACGAATCCGGCCGCGCACTGCAGCCCCCGCCGGACTTCCCGCGGCTGCGCTTCCTGCGCCGGCTCGAACCCGGCCAGGTGGTCACCATAGAGCCGGGCATCTATTTCATCGGCTCCCTGCTCGAGCGCCTGCGCACCAGCCCGGCCGGTGGCCAGGTGAACTGGGAACGCATCGCCGGGCTCATGAAATATGGAGGCATCCGCATCGAGGACGACGTGCTGGTCACCACCGGGGAGCCGGAGAACCTGACGCGCCCGCTGCTGGGTGACTGAGCCCGCGCGGCACCCTGCCGCATGACTGCACCCCGGTCTCTGGGTTACGCTGCCGGGCTGATCCGCAACTCCCCGGAAAGCACGCTCTTGCCACCTTTTCCAGTCATTACGGCCCCCGCGATCTGCCGCGCCATCCTGGCTTCCGCATGCATTGCCCTCGCCGCCTGCGGGGGCAAGTCCAGCTCCGGCCCACCGGCCCAACCGGGCCAGGCGGCGCAGCAGGGTGGCCCACCGCGCGGCGGCCCACCGGGGGCCGGTGCACCTGGTGGCCCAGGCCGTTCCGCAGCCGTGGCGGTGCTGGCCACGAAGGTGGCCCCGCGCGATTTCATGGACCGGACCACGGCGCTCGGCACCGCCAGGGCTGCAGAGTCCATAGAGGTCACCTCGCGCATATCGAGTACGGTGAGCGAGATCCGCTTCCGCGAGGGCCAGGACGTCGCCGCTGGCGCCCTGCTGGTGCAGCTCGACAACCGCGAGATCAGCGCCGCCCTGGCGCTGGCCGAGGCCTCGCTCCGGCAGAGCCGCAGCCAGTACGAGCGCAGCCTGCCACTGGCGAAGACCGGCGTCCTGTCCGCGTCGCAGATCGAGGAACTGGAGGCCAAGATGAAGATGGACCAGGCGCAGGCACAGTCCGCCCGCGCCCGGCTGGCCGATACTTCGATCCGCGCCCCCTTTGCCGGCACCGTGGGCCTGCGCCGCATCAGTGTCGGCGACCTGGTGGGTCCCGACACCGTCATCACCACGCTGGATGATACGCGCGAGATCCGCCTCGAATTCACCGTACCGGAAATCTTCCTCGGCGAAGTAAGCGCCGGCATGACCATCCGCGCGCGCAGCAACGTCTATCCCGACCGGGACTTCACCGGCCGCGTCAGCTCCATCGACTCCCGGGTGGATCCTGTCACCCGGGCCATCACCGTGGTTGCCGGCATCCCCAATGACGACCGGCGCCTGAAACCCGGCATGTTCCTCACCGTCGCGCTGGAGCGTTCCCGCAAAGGCGTGCTGATGGTGCCGGAGGAAGCGCTGAGCCCGCGCCAGGGCAAGCAGTACGTGTACCTGGTGCAGCAGGGCCGCGCCCTCGAGCGGCAGGTGGAAATCGGCGCCCGCTCCCCCGGCCTCGTGGAAATCCGCGAGGGCCTGGTCGCCGGGGACGTAATCGTCACCGAAGGCATCCAGCGGTTGCGCGACGGCCTGCCGGTCGAAGTCCTCCAGGGCGGCTGAGGTCCGGCAACATGTGGCTCTCAGACACCTCCGTCCAGCGCCCGGTCTTCGCCGCGGTCATCAGCCTGCTGCTGGTCATCCTCGGCCTGCTGGCGCTGGGGCGCCTGCCGGTGCGCGAGTACCCCGACGTCAACCCGACGGTGGTGTCGGTGGACACCTCCTACCGCGGCGCCTCGGCCGAAGTCGTCGAGCGCCAGATCACGCAGATCCTCGAGGACCAGGTGGCCGGCATCGCCGGCGTCCAGAAACTCACCTCCAACAGCCAGGACGAGCGCTCCACCATCACGCTCGAGTTTGAACTGGACCGGGATCCGGACGGTGCTGCCAACGACGTGCGCGAGCGCGTCTCCCGGGCCGTCAGCAAGCTGCCCACCGAAGCGGACCCACCGCAGATCACCAAGCAGGACACGAACATGGACTCCACCATGTACGTCAACGTGTCCAGCAGCAGCCGCTCGATCATGGAGATCACCGACTTCGTGCGCCGCTACCTGGAGGACAAGCTCTCGGTCGTCGATGGCGTGGCCATGGTGCGCATGACCGGCACCCGTCAGTACGCCATGCGCATCTGGCTGGACCGCGAAGCCCTCGCCGCCCGCCGACTCACCGTCCAGGACGTCGAGACCGCGCTGCGCAACGAGAACGTGGAGATTCCCTCCGGGCGCATCGAATCGCAGCAGCGGGAGTTCACGCTGCGCACCGATACCAGCCTGAAGACCGCTGCCGACTTCGCCTCGCTGGTGATCGGCCGCAGCCCGGACAACCGCGTGGTGCGCCTCGGCGAGGTAGCCGAAGTGCGCCTCGACGCCGAGGACGACCGCTTCGTTTCACGCTCCGACGGCGTCCCCGGCATCAGCCTCGGCATCGTGCCCCAGTCCAAGGCCAACGTGCTGGCCGTCAACCAGGGGGTCATCGACGAAGTCGAGCGCCTGCGGAGCACCCTGCCCGACGACATCCAGATCGACGTCAACGTCGATTTCTCCATTTTCATCCGCGAGCAGCTCAAGGAAGTGCTGGAAACGCTCGCGGTCGCACTCGGCATGGTACTGGTGGTGATTTTCGCGTTCCTCGGCTCGCTGCGTGCGACGCTGATCCCGGCGGTGACCATCCCCGTGGCGATCATCGCCTCGTTCATCGTCATGGCCGTCATGGGCTATTCGGTGAACACGCTGACCCTGCTGGGCACGGTGCTGGCCATCGGCCTGGTGGTGGACGACGCCATCGTGGTGCTGGAAAACATCGTGCGGCGCATGGAACTCGGCCAGCCGCCGCTGCTTGCAGCCATCGATGGCAGCCGCGAGATCGGCTTTGCCGTCGTGGCGACCACCGCGGTGCTGGTGGCGGTGTTCGTGCCGATTTCCTTCATGCCCGGCAACGTCGGCCGGCTGTTCACCGAGTTCGGCATCACGCTCGCGGCGGCGATTGCCTTCTCCGGGCTGATCTCCCTGACCCTGGTGCCGATGATGGCATCGAAGATGTTCGCGGCCGGCATCCACCGCCGGCGCCTGGCGGACGGCATCGACCGGTTCTTCAAGCAGGTTTCGGACCGCTACCGGCGGGCACTGGAGCCGGTGGTGCGCCGTCCCTGGCTCGCCGTCGCGGCACTCGGCGGAACCGCCGTCATCGGTGCACTGTTGTTCATGCGCCTGCCTTCCGAGTACGCACCCACCGAGGATCGCGGCATGGTGATCATGATGCTGCGCGGCCCGGAGGGCGCCACACCGGGCTACATGGACCGCCAGCTGCGGCTGGTGGAGCGTACGCTGGCGCCCTACGTCGAGTCTGGCATCGCCAGGCGGGTAGTGTCACGCACCGGCATGTGGGGTTCCGGCGGCGACGTCAGCTCCGGCTTCATCTACATGCCGCTCAATGACTGGAGCAAGCGCTCGGTGTCCTCGCCGCAGATCGCACAGGAACTGCGCCGCAAGTTCGAGCGCATCCCCGGGGTCACGGTCCAGGTATTCCTGCCGCCGAGCCTCGGCGTGCGTGGCGGCGGCCAGCCCCTGCAGGTGGTCCTGGGTGGCACCAGCTACGAGGAACTGGCGCAGTGGCGTGACAAGGTGATGGACCGGGTACGGCGCGAGAACCCGCGCATCGTCGGCCTGCGCTCGGACTTCTTCGAGCAGAAGCCGAAGATCCGTGTCGAGGTGGACCGCGAGCGTGCCTCCGACCTCGGCGTCTCCGTCACCGCGGTCGGCCGGACACTGGAGACCATGCTCGGCTCGCGCATCGTCACCACCTTCGTCGACCGTGGCGAGGAATACAACGTGGTCCTGCAGGCACGGCCGGAAGACCGGGCGAGCCCGTCGGACCTCGGCGATATCTACGCTCGTTCCGCGGCCTCCGGCCAGCTCATCCCGCTGGCAAGCCTGGTATCGCTGGAGGAAACCGCCGGCCCGCGCGAGCTCAAGCGCTTCAACCGGCTGCGTGCCATCACGCTGATCGGCGGGCTCGCGCCGGGCTACTCGCTCGGTGATGCGCTTAACTACATGGACAGGATCATCGCCGAAGAACTGCCGCCCGAGGCACGGGTGGACTACGACGGTGAGTCGCGGGAATTCCGCACGACGGGCAACGCCATCTACTTCACCTTCCTGCTGGCGCTGGTGATCTGCTTCCTGGTGCTCTCGGCCCAGTTCGAGAGCTTCCGCCACCCGCTGATCATCATGCTCACGGTGCCCATGGCCATCGCCGGCGGCCTGTTCGGCCTGTGGCTGACAGGCTCGTCCATCAACGTCTACAGCCAGATCGGTGCCGTAATGCTCATCGGCCTGGCCGCCAAGAACGGTATCCTGATCGTGGAGTTCGCCAACCAGCTGCGCGATCGTGGCGTGGAGTTCACCGAGGCCATCATCTCCTCGGCGGCCATCCGCCTGCGGCCCGTCGTCATGACCAGTCTCTGCACCGCCTTCGGTGCACTACCGCTGCTCCTCGCCCGCGGTGCCGGTGCCGAGGCGCGCCAGACGCTGGGCGCCGAGGTGTTCTTCGGCGTGCTGGTCTCGGTATTCCTCACCCTGTTCCTGATCCCGGCGGTCTACGCGCTGCTGGCCCGGCGCACCCAGTCACCGGAGCACATCGCACGCCAGGTCGAGGAACTAAAGAAGACGGCCGGCCACACGGCCTAGGCCGCGGGCTGGACTGCCGCGACCCTCAACCATCCTCCTGGCGATGCTTCAGGTAGGCGAGGACGTAGGCATCGAGCTCAGCGCGATTCCGGGTCCACGACCAGGGTTCACCGGGCCTGGCCGTCACGTCCCGCCCGAGATCGAGGCCAAAGGGCACGAGGCCGTCGATGCGCGAGCGGTACTGGCGATCCGCCAGCTCGCCATGGAACAGGTGCAGCAGCAGCTCGTCGCCGCAGGCGATGCGCGGCCAGCCCGCCCGCGCGATGGCCGCAGCCCACTGCCGGTAGCCCTCGCCACCATAGAAGTCCCAGCCCACCGAGCGATGGTTCTCGAGCAGCGCGGCAGCCTGCCCGGTGATGCCGTAGGCGAAGAACAGGTCGCCACCGCCGAGTATGCAGCGGTCATACCAGCCGATCCGGGCCATGAAGTCGCGGCGTGCCGCCCAGGCATGGCCATAGGCGGGCCGGGCCATGATCTGGTAGCGGCCGGTACCTGGCGCGGGGTCGAAGCGGCGCCCGAGGTCCATCTCCGCAGTACGCTCGCCGAGTGCCGTGAAGACCTCGAGGAAGGACGGCCGCTGCTCGGCGCTGGCCAGCGCGGGCGGCTCCGGGAGCCGGCCACCGCCGGTGACCCGCCGGGTCAGTACCTGGTCGAGGTACGCCACCCGGCGGAACGGCTGCACGACGTCGTGGGTCGCGAGCAGGCCCCGGGTGCGCTCCAGCCAGTCCGGGTCGGCGAACATCACGTCGCAGTCCAGCCATGCCACATGGCGCACATGGCTGGGCAGCGCAGCCAGTGCCATGCCAAGCAGGCGCTCCTTCTGCCACATGTGGTCGCCACCAGACACCTGTACCAGGACATCCGCATCGGCGGCCGTGAGCGCGTAGCGGCCGCCCGTATCCCATTCGACGGTGAGGAGCGGCGCCTGCAGTTCGCGGCGGAATGCCCGGTAGTTGTCGAGGCGCGACGACCAGCGCAGCGGGTTGTAGTACGTCGTGATGACCCAGAGATCGGAGCTGCCGCTGCTCATGTGCCACTCCGCAGGTCTGTTGCCGGGACTTCCATCCAGTCGAGGCGCGAGCAGGCGCCACTGCCGCCACCGGCTTCGAGATCGGCGATGCCGAATGCCCGCAGTCGGCCGAGATGGATTCCGGTCACTGCCGCACCCATCACCACGGAGCCGATGTCGAGCCGGTGCCAGCCGACGGCGCGCAATTCCAGCCGGAACTCATGCCAGCCAGCCGTCGCACCGTCGCCCTGCGCGGACACCAGCCAGCCCTCGCTGGCATGCTCCACCAGGAAGCGCAGGCAGTGGCCGCCCGACTGCCAGGCACGCCAGCGTACACAGGCCGCGCCGCTGAGGTCGAGCATCCCGGCGACTGGCCGGAAGCTCACTGCCCAGGCGCCTCGGCAGGTGCCTGACCACAGGTACCAGGGATCGCCGCTGCGGTCGTCATGATGGCTCTTCTTGAGGTCGAGCCTCCCGGGGCCATGGAGTGCGAGCGCCAGGCCAGCGGTGGCCAGCTGCTCCTGGGTGACCGGCCGCGCGGGCGCGCTCTGCGCCCAGCGGACGAGATACCGGCTGCTCCCGGCGACTGGTACCGGTGGCCGCGATTCATCACCGACGCTGCATTCGCTGGCGGTCATGCAGCCTTTCGGCCCCGTCAGGGCCGCTCCTGCAGTCCTTCGAGCAAAGGCACGTCTTCCGCGCCCCCGCAACGACGCAGCAGCGTGAGGCCGGTGCCGAAGGGCAGGTCGAGGAGCTGTAGCGACGGGTCATGCTTCAGCTCGTCGACGTAGCGCGCCACACTGACTTCGTAGGCCGCCTGCTCGCCGTACAGGGTGGACCGCCGCGTCACCATGCTGTCGTGGAACATGACCATGGCCCGCGGCGCAAGGCGTGATGCAAAGGCCTCATAATCGTAACGGGCCTGCGCGGCCGTGTGATAGCCGTCGATGAACAGCAGACCCACCTCATCGAGCGCTGCGTAGGCCGGCGTGTGCACGAATTCCTGCGTGGTCGCCAGGTGATGCTCGATGTTCGCCAGGCCGAAGCCACGGAACCAGCCGGTGACCCGGGAAGCATCGCGCCAGAAGTCGTCGACCAGCGAGGGATCGATGAAGGTGACGCGGCCCGGGCGCCGGTTCTCCTGGCAGGCGCGGGCAACGACCAGCGGCACGAAGCCGCGCCAGGAACCGATGACGACCGCGCGCTGCGGCTGCAGCAGCCGCGCCAGGCCGTAGTAGATCCAGCCGAGCCCGAGGTTCAGGTCGTCCTGGCGCTGGTTGTGCCCCATGCGCAGCAGGGCGGGATGCGCCAATAAACGGGCTATCCAGCTGCCGAGGTCTTCCGGTTGCTGCGGATCGCTACCCATCGGTGATGAGTATGCCGAAACCGCGGCCGCTGCTACTTCGCCGCTTCTGCCTTCGGCTTCGCCGGCTGGTCCATCAGCATGACAAGCGCCATCGGCGCGGAATCGCCGGCGCGATAGCCCATCTTGAGGATGCGCAGGTAGCCGCCCGGCCGGCTACGGAACCGCGGGCCCAGCTCGTTGAAGAGCTTGGTGACGCCGTCTCGGTCGCGCAGGCGGTCGAACGCCAGCCGGCGGCGGGACACGCCATCCTCCTTGGCCAGCGTGATCAGGGGCTCGACGACGCGGCGCAGTTCCTTCGCCTTCGGGACCGTGGTGCGCACGGTTTCGTGGCGGATCAGCGAAGCCGCCATGTTGCGGTACATCGCCGTGCGGTGGCTGCTCTTGCGGCCGAGGATCCGGCCGGCCTTCTTGTGTCGCATGCTTGCTCTTTCCTGGCTTCGGAGTGCAGCGCTCAGGCAGCCTTGTCGTCGTGGACCAGGCCCGGGGGCGGCCAGCCCTCGACGCGCATGCCCAGCGAGAGGCCGTGGCTCTCCAGCACTTCCTTGATCTCGGTGAGGGACTTCTTGCCCAGGTTCGGCGTACGCAGCAGCTCGACTTCGGTGCGCTGCACGAGGTCGCCGATATAGTTGATGTTCTCGGCCTTGAGGCAGTTGGCCGAACGCACCGTCAGCTCCAGTTCGTCCACCGGCCGCAGCAGCTGCGGGTCGATCTGCGCCTCGGTCTGCGGGGCACCCGGCTGGGGCTGGCCGGTCAGGTCGACGAAAACTTCCAGCTGATCGGTGAGGATGTTTCCGGCCCGGCGCACCGCCTCTTCGGCATCGATGGTGCCGTTGGTCTCGACATCGAGGATCAGCTTGTCCAGGTCGGTACGCTGCTCGACCCGCGCCGCTTCAACGTTGTAGCTGACGCGGCGGATCGGGCTGAAGGAGGCATCGAGCTGCAGGCGCCCGATGGGGCCGGAGGCCTGGCCTTCGAAATTGAGCCGCTGCGCCGCTGGACGATAGCCGCGACCGCGCTCGATGGTGAGCATCATGCGCAGCTCGCCAGCGCTGGTCAGGTTGGCGATGACGAGGTCGGGATTGACGATCTCGACGTCGTGGTCCACGGCAATATCACCGGCACGCACCGGGCCTGGCCCCTTCTTGGCAAGAGAGAGCTCGGCACGATCGCGGCTGTGCATGCGGATCGCCAGCAGCTTGAGGTTGAGCAGGATCTCGACCACGTCCTCCTGCACGCCTTCGATGGCCGTGTACTCGTGCAGCACGCCGTCGATTTCCACCTCGGTGACCGCCGCCCCAGGCATGCTGGACAGCAGTATCCGACGCAGTGCGTTGCCCAGTGTGTGCCCAAAGCCGCGCTCGAACGGCTCGATGACGATGCGCGCACGGGTGGCGCTCTCGGGCTTGACCCCGACGCTGCGCGGCTTCAGGAATTCGCTGATCTTGTCCGGCATGTACAGGTGCCTCCCGCTTACTTGGAATAGAGCTCGACGACGAGGTTCTCGTTGATGTCGGGCAGGATGTCTTCTCGGGCAGGCACCTGCTTGAGGATGCCGACCATCTTCTTCTCATCGACGCTGACCCATTCCGGGAAGCCGACCTGGCTGGCAATCGACAGGGCGCTCTGGATGCGGGTCTGCTTCTTCGCCTTCTCGCGGATCTCCACCGTATCCCCGGCGGCGACCTGATAAGAAGGAATGTTGACGACCTTGTTGTTGACCAGCACCGCACGATGGCTGACCAGCTGCCGGGCCTCGGCGCGGGTGGCGGCAAATCCCATGCGATACACGCAGTTGTCGAGGCGGCCCTCGAGGATCTTCAGCAGATTCTGGCCCGTAGAGCCCTTCATCTGCGTAGCCTTGCGGTAGTAGGTGCGGAACTGCCGCTCGAGGATGCCGTACATGCGCCGCAGCTTCTGCTTCTCGCGCAGCTGCAGGCCGTAATCCGACAGCCGGCCCTTGCGGGCGCCCTGAGCGGCGCCCGGGGGCGATTCGAGCTTGCACTTCTGCTCGAGCGGCTTGATGCCGCTCTTCAGGAAGAGGTCGGTCCCCTCCCGGCGGGAAAGCTTGCAGGTCGGTCCAAGATATCTGGCCATGCGTATCTACCTTCTAGACGCGCCGCTTCTTGGGCGGGCGGCAGCCGTTGTGCGGGATCGGGGTAACGTCCTCGATGTTGGTGATCTTGAAGCCGACCGAGTTGAGCGAGCGAACCGCCGATTCGCGGCCGGGGCCGGGGCCCTGCACCCTGACTTCCAGGGACTTCACGCCATGCTCCAGGGCGGCAACACCCGCCTTCTCGGCCGCGACCTGCGCGGCGAAGGGCGTGCTCTTGCGCGAGCCGCGGAAGCCGCAGCCGCCCGCCGACGCCCAGGACAGGACATTGCCCTGGCGGTCGCTGATGGTGACGATCGTGTTGTTGAAGGAAGCGTGCACGTGGGCGATACCGTCCACGACGTGCTTCCTGGTCTTCTTGCGCGCCTTCTGCGGCGTGACTGGCTGCTGATTGCTCATGTTGCGTAGCGACTCCGCCGGCAGGTATTACTTCTTGATGGCGCGCCGCGGACCCTTGCGGGTGCGGGCGTTGGTACGGGTGCGCTGACCACGCAGGGGCAGGCCCTTGCGATGGCGCAGCCCGCGGTAGGTACCGAGATCCATGAGGCGCTTGATGCTCATGGACACCTGGCGGCGCAGGTCACCTTCCACCGGAAAACGGCCGATCTCCACGCGCAGGCGCTCGACCTCGGGCTCAGTGAGATCCTTGACCTTGGCATCCGGAGGGATGCCGGTGACCTCGCAGAGCCTGGCGGCACGGCTGCGGCCGATGCCGTAGATACTGGTCAGGGCGATCACCACGTGCTTGTTCGCCGGAATATTGATGCCCGCTATACGCGCCATCGATGGGTTCTCCGTTGTCTCCGATAACTGCCGGGATCAGCCCTGGCGCTGCTTGTGCCGCGGATCCGAGCAGATGACCCGGACCCTGCCGTTGCGCCGGATCACCTTGCAGTTCCTGCAGATCCGCTTGATTGACGGCCGAACTTTCATGTCGAACTCCTGCTTCTCTCCATGATGGCAGGCCGCTTCAGCGGACCTGCCCGGCACGGCCGTAGCCGCGCAGATTGGCCTTTTCCAGAAGGCCCTTGTACTGGTGCGACATCATGTGGGCCTGCAGCTGCGCCATGAAGTCCATGGTGGCAACCACGATGATGAGCAGCGAGGTGCCGCCGAAATAGAACGGCACCTTCCAGTAGGTGATCATGAACTGGGGCAGCAGGCACACCGCTGCGATATACAGTGCGCCCCAGAAAGTCAGGCGCGTCAGCACCTTGTCGATGTATTCGGCGGTCTGCTGGCCGGGACGGATGCCGGGCAGGAAAGCGCCGGAGCGCTTGAGGTTGTCGGCGGTTTCCCGCGAATCGAACACCAGCGCCGTGTAGAAGAAGCAGAAGAACAGAATCAGGATGCCGTACAGCAGGTCGTACATCAGCTGCCCCGGCGAGAGTTCAGCGGCGATGATCTGCAGCCAGCCCATGTTCTGGCTGGTGCCGAACCAGCTGGCGATGGTCGCCGGGAACAGGATGATGCTCGACGCGAAGATCGGCGGGATGACACCCGACATGTTGATCTTGAAAGGCAGGTGGGTGGCCTGCGCGGCGTACATGCGCCGGCCCTGCTGGCGCTTGGCGTAATGTACCGGGATGCGGCGCTGGCCACGCTCCATGAACACGACAGCCCAGGTGACAGCCAGGACCAGCGCGATCAGCACCAGCACCAGCAGCACCGACATCTCCCCGGTGTTCACCAGTTCCAGCGTGCCGCCGATGGCCGACGGGACGCCCGCCACGATGCTCGCCAGGATGATCATGGTGATGCCGTTGCCGACGCCGCGCTCGGTGATCTGCTCACCGAGCCACATGAGGAACATGGTGCCGGTCACCAGGGTCACGGTCGCGGTGAAGATGAAATTGAACCCGGGACTGATGGCCAGGCCCTGGTTCTGCAGGGCCACTGAGGCACCGACCGACTGCACGAGCGCCAGCACCACGGTGCCATAGCGCGTCCACTGCATGATCTTGCGCCGCCCTGCCTCGCCCTCCTTCTTGACCAGGTTCAGCGACGGCACCACCGCGCTCGCCATCTGCAGGATGATCGACGCGGAGATGTAGGGCATCACGCCGAGCGCAAACATGCTCATGCGCTCGAGCGCGCCGCCCGAGAACATGTTGAACATCGACAGGATGGTGCCGGACTGCTGCTGGAAGAAGCGGGCCATCGCCTGCGGATCGATGCCGGGGACGGGGATGAAGGTACCGATGCGGTAGACGACCAGCGCGCCGGCCAGGAACAGCAGGCGCTGCCGCAGCTCGGCAAAGCGTGTCGCTTCCGATAGTGCTGCAGCCGGATTGACCAGACCGCCTTTTGCCACGTCCTTGCCTCGTCCTGTCCCTGGTGCAGCCCTTGGACCGGGCCGCCCTCAAATCATTCCTGGATGGAACCGCCGGCAGCCTCGATCGCCTTGCGGGCACCGGCCGTCAGGCCGAGGCCGCGCACGCGCACGGGCTTCGCGAGAGTCCCTGAAAGCACGACCTTCGCGCGCAGCGCCTGCTGGTGCACGATGCCGGCACGCTTCAGTGCATCGAGGTCGACCACCTCGTCGGCCGGAATCGCCAGCTCGTGCAGCCGCACTTCGGCGGTCTCGGCGGCCTTGGCCGAGATGAAGCCGATCTTCGGCAAGCGGCGCTGCAGCGGCATCTGGCCGCCTTCGAAGCCGACCTTGTGGTAGCCACCAGCACGTGCCCGCTGGCCCTTGTGGCCACGGCCGCAGGTCTTGCCCTGGCCCGCGGAACTGCCGCGGCCGAGGCGCTTGGGCGCCTTGCGGCTGCCAGGCTTCATGTCATTGAGTCGCATCAGGCCTCCTCGACCCGCAGGAGAAACGACACCCTGCTGATCATGCCGCGGTTCTCCGGTGTATCAGCCACCACCACGGACTGCCGGATCTTGCGCAGTCCCAGGCCGGTGACGCAGGCCCGATGCGCGGCGATGTGGCCGAACGTGCTTTTCACCAGCGTGACCTTGAGCTTCTTCGCGGCCGCCATGGCTTCAACCCCGGATTTCGCTGACGGACTTGCCACGCTTGGCGGCGATCATCTCGGGCGAGCGCGAGTCCTGCAGCGCATTGATGGTGGCCCGCACCACGTTGATCGGGTTGCGCGAGCCGTAGATCTTCGCCAGCACGTTGCGCACGCCGGCGCACTCCAGCACCGCACGCATGGCGCCGCCGGCGATGATGCCGGTACCCTCGAACGCGGGCTGCATGTAGACGCGGGTCGCGCCATGCGAGCCGGTCAACGCGCAATGCAGCGTGTCCTTGTGGAGGTCGATCCGGCGCATGTTCTTGCGGGCCGCCTGCATCGCCTTCTGGATGGCGTTGGGGACCTCGCGCGCCTTGCCGTAGCCGAACGCGACCTGGCCCTTGCCATCACCGACCACCGTCAGTGCGGTAAAGCCGAACTGGCGGCCGCCCTTGACGACCTTGGCGACCCGATTCACCGCCACCAGCTTCTCCATGTAGTCATCGGGAGAAGTGGACGGCCCCTGTTCAAATCTTGCCATGCTGCATCACCCTGTCAGAACTCGAGGCCCGCCTCGCGGGCTGCGTCGGCCAGCGCCTTGACGCGGCCGTGGAAGCGGAAACCCGAGCGGTCGAAGGCCACGCGGGTCACGCCCGCCGCCCTGGCCTTTTCCGCGATCGCCTTGCCGACGGCAGCGGCGGCCGCGATGTTGCCGGTGCCCTTCAACCCGGCCCGGACCTGCTCCTGCACCGTGGAGGCCGCTGCCAGCACCGTGCCGCCATCGGCCCCGATGACCTGCGCGTAGATATGGCGCGGCGTCCGGTGCACGGAAAGCCGTGCCACCGCCAGGCTGCGGATCTGGGCGCGCGCCTTGCGGGCGCGGCGCATTCTGGCCTCAGTCTTTCTCATGACGTTTTCCGTTCAATACCTGTGGACGCGAACTACTTCTTCTTCGCTTCCTTGAGCACGACCTTCTCGCCAGCGAAGCGCACGCCCTTGCCCTTGTAGGGCTCCGGGGACCGGTAGCGGCGGATCTCGGCGGCCACCTGGCCGACCTTCTGCCGGTCGATGCCCTTGATGATGATTTCCGTCTGGCTCGGCGTCTCCACGGTGATCCCGTCTGGCACCGGGTAGGCCACCGGATGCGAGAAACCCAGCGTCAGGTTGAGCTTCTTGCCCTGCGCCTGGGCGCGGTAGCCGACGCCAACCAGTTCCAGCTTGCGCTCGAACCCCTTGGTGACGCCGGTGACCATGTTGGCAAGCAGTGCACGCGTGGTGCCGGAAACCATGTCCGCGGTGGGAGTCGTCGACACGGTGCCCACGCGGGCCTTGCCGTCGGCAACGCTGACCTGCACCTGCGGGTTCAGTGCCATGGTCAGCTCGCCCTTGGGCCCCTTGACCTTGACCGAGCTGCCGGCAGCGGTCACCTCGACCCCCTTGGGCAGTTCGACCGGATTTTTTCCAACTCTGGACATAGCGTTGATCCGTTTGACGGCTCTGGTTTGCGGCCAGGTGACTTACGAGACGATGCAGATGACTTCGCCGCCGACGCCCCTGGCGCGCGCGGCGCGGTCGCTCATGACGCCTTCGGGAGTCGAGACGATTGCGACGCCGAGACCACCCATCACCGTCGGCAGCTTGTCCTTGCGGCGGTAGCTGCGCAGCCCCGGCCGGCTGATCCGGCGCAGGTGCTCGATTACCGGCTTGCCGTCGAAGTACTTGAGTTCCACGGTCAGCTCGCGCTTGTTACCCGGCTTGTCGATCACCTGGTAGGCGGCGACATAACCCTCGTCACGCAGCACGGCCGCAATGGCTTCCTTGCGATGCGAGGACGGCATGGTGACGCTCGGCAGACCTGCGGTCTGGCCGTTGCGGATGCGCGTCAGCATGTCGGCAATGGGATCAGTCATGCTCATGGCTTGCTCCTGCTCCCCTACCAGCTGGCCTTGGTGAGGCCGGGGATGTTGCCGGCCATGGCCTGCTCGCGCAGCTTGTTGCGGGCCAGGCCGAACTTGCGGAAGAACCCCTTGGGGCGGCCGGTCACAGCACAGCGGTTGCGCAGGCGGATCGGGTTGGCGTCGCGAGGCAGGGCCTGCAACCGGGACAGCGCATCCTGGCGCTCCTCGTCGCTGCTCGAGGGACTCTGGATGATGGCCTTGAGCTCGAGGCGCTTCTTCGCGTAGCGCTTCACCGTGCGGAGCCGATGCTCCTCGCGCAGAACCATGGATTTCTTTGCCATTTGTAGCCGCTCGCCTTGCCTGGTCAGGGGTTCACTTGCGGAAGGGAAAATTGAACGCCTCGAGCAGCGCCCGCGCATGGGCGTCACTCATGGCCGTGGTCGTGATGGTCACATCCAGGCCGCGCACCGCGTCGACCTGGCTGAAGTCGATTTCCGGGAAGATGATCTGCTCCTGGATGCCGAGGCTGTAGTTGCCCTGGCCATCGAACGAGCGGGGATTCAGGCCGCGGAAATCGCGGATGCGGGGAATCGCCACGTTGATCAGGCGATCCAGGAACTCGTACATGCGGCGCTGGCGCAGCGTGACCTTACAGCCGATGAGCTGTCCCTGGCGGATCTTGAACGTGGCAACGGACTTGCGGGCCTTGGTGGCCACCGGCTTCTGGCCGGAGATCATCATCAGGTCCTGCATGGCCTTGTCGACGATCTTCTTGTCGTTGATGGCCTCGCCCACGCCCATGTTGAGGGTGATCTTGGTGATGCGCGGCACCTGCTGCGCATTCGCCAGCCCCAGCTGCTGCTGGAGTTTGCCGACCACTTCCTGCTGGTAATACTGCTGCAACCTGGCCATGACTTGCGCTCTGCTCCGCGGACTAGATGTCCACGACCTCGTTGTTCGACCGGAATACCCGCACGCGGCGGCCGTTCTCCAGGGCCTTTACACCGACACGGTCACCCTTCTTGGTGACGGGGTTGAAGAGCATGACGTTGGAGAGGTGCAGTGACGCCTCCCGCTCCACGATGCCGCCGGGAACGTTCTTCCCCGGATTCGGTTTCTGGTGCTTCTTCACCACGTTGACGTTCTCGACAGCAACGCGGTCGCCCTCGACCCGCAGGACGGTGCCACGGCGGCCCTTGTCCTTGCCGGCAATCACGATGACCTCGTCGCCCTTCCTGATGTTCTTCATGTCTGCCCTGCCTACCCCAGCGCTACAGCACTTCCGGCGCCAGGGAGATGATCTTCATGAAATTCTCGGTGCGCAGCTCGCGGGTCACGGGCCCGAAGATGCGCGTGCCTACCGGCTCCAGCTTGTTGGTCAGCAGCACCGCAGCATTGTCATCGAAGCGGATCAGCGAGCCATCCTGCCGCCGCACGCCCTTGGTGGTGCGCACCACGACGGCGCTGTAGACCTCGCCCTTCTTGACGCGCCCCTTCGGGATGGCGTCCTTGATGCTGACCTTGATGATGTCGCCGACACCCGCATAGCGGCGCTTGGAGCCGCCCAGCACCTTGATGCACATCAGGCGCCGTGCGCCGCTGTTGTCGGCGGCGTTGAGCATTGTCCGCATCTGAATCATGGTCGTTTCCCGGCAATCCGTTTGGTTCTACTGGCCCAGGCCGCGCGTCACTCGGACTCGGCGCGCTGCAGGATCTCCGCCACCCGCCACGACTTGCGCCGCGAAATGGGACGGCACTCGACGATGGACACCAGGTCGCCCTCGCGGCAGGCGCTGGCTTCGTCATGCGCCAGCAGCCTGGTCGTGCGGCGCACGTACTTGCCGAACACCGGGTGGCGCACCATGCGCTCGATCGCCACCGCGACCGTCTTCTGCATCTTGTTGCTGACGACGCGGCCGGTCATGGCACGGCCACCAGTAGCCGTCGTCGTGGCTTCTCTCTGCTCGCTCATGCTTTGGTCCCTGCGGCCTGCCCGGCCAGCTCACGTTCACGCAACACCGTCTTCACGCGGGCAATGTCACGCCGCACACGGGCCACCTGGTCGGCCTTTGCCTGCTGGCCGGTTGCCTGCTGCACCCGCAGGTTGAACTGTTCACGGCGCAGCGCGAGCAACTGCTCGACGAGTTCGGCGCTGCCCTTTTCACGGATTTCCCTGGCGCTCATCAGATCACCTGCCGGGTCACGACGACCGTCGCCAGCGGCAGCTTGGCCGCAGCCAGCTTGAATGCCTCGCGGGCGATCTCCTCGGTGACACCGTCCATTTCGTAGAGGATCTTCCCGGGCTGCACGCGGGCGGCCCAGTACTCGACGTTGCCCTTGCCCTTGCCCTGCCGGACCTCGAGCGGCTTCTGGGTGATCGGTTTGTCCGGGAACACACGGATCCAGACCTTCCCGCCACGCTTGATGAAGCGCGTCATCGCGCGGCGGGCGGCCTCGATCTGGCGGGCCGTCAGCAGGCCGCGCTCGGTGACCTTGAGGCCATAGTCACCGAAGGCAACACTGCTGCCACGGTGGGCCAGGCCGCGGTTGCGACCCTTGAACTGCTTGCGGAACTTGGTGCGCTTGGGCTGCATCATGGCGTGCTGATCCGCTAGTTGGCCGCAACCTGCTCGACGGCAGGCTCGGCGGCGACGGGTTCGGCCTTGTCGAAGACCTCACCGCGGAAAATCCAGACCTTGACGCCGATGACTCCGTAGGTGGTGCGGGCCTCGGCCAGGCCGTAGTCGATGTCGGCACGGAAGGTATGCAGGGGTACGCGTCCCTCGCGGTACCACTCCGAACGGGCGATTTCCGAGCCATTCAGGCGGCCGGACACCCGGATCTTCACTCCCAGGGCGCCAAGGCGCATGGTGTTGGTGACGGCGCGCTTCATGGCACGACGGAACATGACGCGGCGCTCCAGCTGCTGGGCGATGCCCTCGGCAACCAGGAAGGCGTCGAGTTCCGGCTTGCGGATCTCGGCGATGTTGAGGCGCACGTCGGTGGCCGGCATGCGCAGCATGCGGGCTACGCCGACACGCAGGCTCTCGATGTCCTCGCCCTTCTTCCCAATCACCACGCCGGGCCGGGCCGTATGGATGGTGATATGGGCCTTGCGGGCCGGACGCTCGATCTGGATCAGGCTCACCGAGGCCTCGGTCAGGCGCTGGCGCAGGTACTTGCGGATGCGGAAGTCGGCATCGAGATACGCGGGGAAAGTCCGCGTGTCGGCATACCACTTGGATGCCCAGTCGCGAGTGATGCCCAGGCGGATTCCGATCGGGTTTACTTTGTGACCCATTACAAGACTTCCTTACTCGTCGGCGACCTGGACGGTGATGTGGCTGTTGCGCTTGGTGATGCGATTGCCGCGACCCTTGGCGCGCGCATGAAAGCGCTTCAGCGTCGGAGCCTCGTCGATCATGATGCGGGCAATCTTCAGCTCGTCGATGTCGGCGCCGTGGTTGTGCTCGGCATTGGCGACTGCGGCCTCCAGCACCTTCTTGACGATGCGGGCGCCCTTCTTCGGCATGAAGGACAGGGTCTGCAGCGCCCTGCCCACGGGGACACCGCGGACGGCGTCAGCCACCAGCCGGCACTTCTGCGGCGAGATTCGCGCGTTGCGCAAGGTTGCGGTTACCTGCATGACAACTAGCCCCCGGCGGTCTCGGCGGCCTTGGCCTTGCGGTCGCCGGAGTGGCCCTTGAAGGTGCGCGTCGCGGCAAACTCGCCCAGCTTGTGGCCAACCATGTTTTCGGTCACCAGCACCGGCACGTGGTCGCGCCCGTTATGCACGGCGAGCGTCAGGCCGATCATTTCCGGCAGGATCATCGAACGCCGCGACCAGGTCTTGATCGGACGGCGGCTGTTGGTCTGCACCGCCTGCCGGACCTTGGCAGCGAGGTGAGCGTCCACAAAGGGACCCTTTTTGACGGAACGTGGCACCTGTCAGGCCTCCAAGCGGCGCGTGCTGAATGGTTACTTCTTGCGACGATCCCGGACAATCATCCGGTTCGTGCGCTTGTTGTTGCGGGTCTTGTAGCCCTTCGTGGGCTGGCCCCACGGGGATACCGGATGGCGGCCACCCGAGGTCTTGCCCTCGCCGCCGCCGAGCGGATGATCCACCGGGTTCATGGCCACGCCACGAACGGTAGGGCGCACGCCGCGCCAGCGGCTGGCACCGGCCTTGCCCAGGCTCTCGAGGTTGTGCTCGCCATGGCCAACCTCGCCGATGGTGGCGCGGCACTCCACGTGCACCTTGCGCATCTCGCCAGAGCGCATGCGGATGGTGGCGTAGGCACCCTCGCGGGCAACGATCTGCACGCCGCAACCGGCGGCACGCGCCAGCTGGGCACCCTTGCCGGGCTTGAGCTCCAGGCAATGGATCAGCGTGCCCACCGGGATGTTGCGCAACGGCAGGCTGTTGCCGGTCTTGATCGCGGCGTCACGGCCCGACATCACCTGATCCCCGGCGGCCAGGCCTTTCGGGGCGACGATGTAGCGGCGCTCGCCGTCGGCATAGAGGACGAGTGCCAGGTGGGCGGAACGGTTCGGATCGTACTCCAGGCGCTCGACGCGACCCTGGATGCCGTCCTTGTCGCGCAGGAAATCGATCACGCGATAGCGGCGCTTGTGGCCGCCGCCGCGGTGCCGCGTGGTGATGCGGCCGTTGTTGTTGCGACCGGTCCCGGTTTCCAGCTTGGTGACGAGGCCGGCAAAGGGCTCGCCCTTGTGGAGCTCCGGCGTGGTCACGCGGACGGCAAAGCGGCGTCCGGGCGAGGTGGGCTTGAATTGCTGCAGAGGCATGGTGGTTCCCTACTCGGCCGTCACTCGTTGCCCATAAAGTTGATGTCGCTGCCTTCGGCCAGGCTCACGTAGGCCTTCTTCCAGTCCTGGCGGCGGCCAGGGGTGCGGCCGAAGCGCTTCACCTTGCCCATGACATTGACCACCTGGACGCCCTCGACCTTGACCTCGAAGAGCATTTCCACCGCCCGGCGAATCTCCGCCTTCGTAGCATCGCGGCGGACGCGGAACACGACCTGCTTGTCGCGGTCCCCGGCGACGGTGGCCTTCTCGGACAGATGCGGGCCGATGACCACCGACATCAGTCGTTCCTTGGCATGGGCGGCGCTCATGACAGGCGCTCCTCGATGCTGCGCACGGCCGCGGCGGTGGCCAGCACCTTGTCGAATCGGACCAGGCTCAGGGGATCGACCTCGCTCGCGGCGAGGACGTCCACGCCGGGAATATTGCGGGCAGCCAGGCACAGCTTCTCGTCAAGCTTGTCCACCAGGATGAGCACCTGCGCGAGGCCAAGGCCCTTGAGCCGTGCCGCCAGCTCGCGCGTCTTCGGCTGGTCGAGGCTGAGGCTCTCGACCACCATCAGGCGCTCTTCGCGCACCAGCTCGGAAAGCACGCTGCGCAGCGCAGCGCGGTACATCTTGCGATTGACCTTCTGCTCGAAGCTGCGGGGCCGGGCCGCGAAGGCGCGGCCGCCACCGACCCAGATGGGCCCACGGCTGGTACCGGCGCGGGCCTGGCCCGTGCCCTTCTGGCGCCAGGGCTTGGCACCGCCGCCGCGGACCTCCGCGCGCGTCTTCTGCGCCTTGGTGCCTGCCCTCGAGGCAGCGCGATAGGCCGTCAGCACCTGGTGCACCAGGGCTTCATTGAAGGGCGCGCCGAAGTTCTGGTCGGAGACCTCGATCCCGGCGGCACCACCTTGGATTGCAAGCTTCATCGTCTCACCTAAGCCTTGGCCTTGGCCGGCGCATCGGCGCTGGCCGCCCTGCGGTTCTTGACGGTGGGAGTCACCACCAGACGACCATCGCGGTGGCCCGGCACCGCGCCGCGCACCAGCACCAGGCCGCGATCGGCATCGACCCGGACGACCTCCAGGGCCTGGACGGTACGGTTGGCCGCCCCGAGGTGGCCCGACATGCGCTTGCCCGGGAAAACGCGGCCGGGGAACTGGCGCTGGCCGATGGAACCAGGCGCGCGGTGGGACACGGAGTTGCCGTGGCTGGCGTCCTGGGCATTGAAGTGGTGGCGCTTGATGGTGCCCGCGTAGCCCTTGCCGATGGTGGTGCCGGCAACGTCCACGTACTGGCCCGCCTGGAAACGGTCTGCCTTGAGCTCGGCGCCTGGCTGCAGCTCAGCGAGCTCGGCCGGGGTGGCCCGAAACTCCCAGAGACCCTCGCCGGGCTCGACCCCGGCCTTGGCATAACTGCCCGCGACCGCCTTGCCGAGCCGGGCAGGGCTGCGCTTTCCGGTGGTCACCTGGACCGCCGAATAGCCATTGTTCTCGGCCGTGAGCACTCGCGTGACCCGATTGGGTAGCACCTCTATGACGGTCACGGGCACCGCCGCGCCATCCTCGGTGAACACGCGGGTCATCCCGCACTTGCGACCTACAAGACCGATGGTCATGTCGACTATCTCTCGACTGTCTTTCGGCCCGACCCCTACGCGGGGGCGGACTCATTGGATTCCAACGCTTCGACGGCCTGCGCCACCGAGGGCTTTTCCGGGGCCGCCCACGGCGGGCAGCCACCCCTTGAATGTCCTGTTCCCCGGCTGCCTGGGCAGCCCCCCGGACCCGTGGGCCACCCCCTGTCGGCACAACGCCCGACGCAGTCCATCCTGGATGGAACCGCCCCGGGCGCCGGCGAGCCGGTAAGTATAGTGCAGCTTCGGGTATCAGTTCAATTTGATCTGGACGTCGACCCCGGCCGGCAATTCGAGCTTCATCAGGGCGTCCACGGTCTTGTCCGTGGGCTCCAGGATGTCCATCAGGCGCTTGTGGGTCCGCAGCTCGTATTGGTCCCGGGCGTCCTTGTCCGCATGGGGCGAGATCAGGATCGTGAAACGCTCCATCTTGGTCGGCAGCGGGACCGGCCCGCGCACCTGGGCTCCGGTGCGCTTTGCGGTCTCGACGATCTCCCGGGCCGAGTTGTCGATCAGGCGATGATCGAAAGCCTTGAGGCGGATACGGATGTTCTGGTTCTTGGCCATGTCGGTTACCTTACTCGATGATCTTCGCCACGACGCCGGCGCCCACGGTGCGGCCGCCCTCGCGGATGGCGAACCGCAGCCCGTTCTCCATCGCGATCGGGCTGATC
>QUBU01000013.1 GCA_014337915.1 Gammaproteobacteria bacterium | reverse complement strand
TAGCGGCCCTTGGATTCGAAGCGTTCGCGAAAGCGCGAGCGCTGGAAGGCTTCGAGGTAGCGGGGCACGATGCCGCCGCCGATGTAGACGCCACCGAAGGCGCCGAGGGTGAGCGCGACATTGGCGGCCATGCTGCCGAGGAAGCCGAAGAAGACCTCGAGCGTCTGCGCGGCGTCGACTTCGCCGGCAGCGAAGCGCGCGCCGATGGCTTCCGGCGCCAGCGGCGCTCCGCCGTGCAGGGTTTCATGCAGGAACGCCAGGCCATGGCCGGAGAGCAGGCGCTCTGCCGAGCAATGGCCGTAGCGCAGGCGCGCCGCGCGCACGATCGCGGCTTCCCGGTCGTCGGTGGCGCCGAGCGTGGCATGGCCACCTTCGCCGGGCAGCGTGATCCAGCGGTCGTCGACCGGCAGCAGGCTCGCGACGCCGAGGCCGGTGCCGGGGCCGATGGCAACACGCGGTGCGGCCGCAATCGCTGCGCCGCCGCCGGCCGCGGCCAGGTCCGCGGCACCGAGTTCGGGCAGCGAGCGCGCCAGGGCGGCGAAATCGTTGGCGACCAGCATGTGGTCCAGCCCCAGCGCCTTGCAGAGGACTGGCCTGGAAAAGTGCCAGTCGATGTTGGACATCTGCACGTCGTCGCCGCGGATCGGGGCGGCCACCGACAGCGCGCCGGCCCGGGGCCGGTCCGCGGCCGGCTGGGTCTCCAGGTAGCGGCCGAGGAGGGTAGCCAGATCCGGGAAGGCCGCATTGCGGAAGGCGGTGACCGGGCCGATGCCGGCATCGGAGGCCAGCGCGACGCGGGTGTTGGTGCCACCGATATCCGCAACCAGCAGGGACATGGCGACAGTCTACGCAGCAGGGTTTCCGCGGGGCAAAAAAAAACCGCCCCATGAGGGGCGGCAGGAATGGGCGCGGAATTTTGTCGGTCTTTTTTCTTCTTCTTCGTGCGGCCTGTTTCTTCTTGTTCTTATCAGGCCTCGGGTTGTGTGCGTTGTGTTGTCTGCGTTGCGTTGGGGTTGTGTGCGAGAGCAATGGCTGTCTTGCGTCTCGGGGATATCAATGCACTCCGCGTGCCATGCCGCCCGCCGGCGCCTGGCGGCTTTACCTAAGGCGCCGCTGCACGGCCAATGTGTGAGCGAAGTCACCAGATCTGGGCAGCCCGCGGCCTGGGCCGGAGGTCAGGTGACGCTGCGATCCGACGCTGGCAGGGGCAGTTGTCAGGCTGGCCGACAGACAGTGCGGCAGGATCCGCCGACCGGCATCACGGATTATCTGGAAAAGCACATGAAAACAGTGGCTTGGAGGAATGGCCCGGTTGTCAGGATTTTCGACACCGCCGGCCGCAGGCCGCTGGAGAACCCGGCCCCGGCCGCAACAGCCTCAGGCGTTGAGGTCAGGAATCAGCTGGCTCTCGAGCTTGCTGATCATGTCCTTCAGCAGCAGCTTCTGCTTTTTGAGGCGGCTGACGCGGAGCTGGTCCGCGTATGGGTTCCTGACGAGTTCCGCGATCGCGACGTCGAGATCGCGGTGCTGGACGCGCAACTCCTTGAGACGAACGCGGTTTTCGAAGGTGCCTGTATCGACGTTGGTGGTGCTCATCACGCTCTTCGCCCGAGCCCCCTGAACCTGCCCCGGCACGCTTCTCGTTGTTGCTCCGTGCGCGCCGCGTTGGAGCCCGTATTCTAATCCAAATTCCGGTGGCTGGCCGCACGCGCGAACAGCCCGGTCCAGGTTTCCATCGGGTTTCCGCAGGCCAGGAAATCGGGATTAAGTACCTTCGGCCTGCTGTTGTAGCGCAGGGGCTGGCCCTGGGCGTCCAGCACCTGGCCGCCGGCGCCCTCGACGATGGCCTGCCCCGCGGCGGTGTCCCACTCCGAGGTCGGGCCGAGGCGGGGATAGAGGTCCGCGCTGCCTTCGGCGACCAGACAGAACTTGAGCGAGCTGCCCATCGACAGCAACTCATGCGGCCCGAGTCCGTCGAGGAACCGGGCCATGGCGTCACTCCCGTGGGAACGGCTGCCAGCGACCCGCAGCGGTTGCGCCGCCGGGCAGCGGACGCGGATGGGGCGGGGTGGCCCGACGCCGTCGCAGCGCCAGGCGCCGAGGCCCGCGCCGCCCCAGTAATCGCGATCGAGCACGGGTATGTGGATGACGCCCAACACTGGCCGCTGGCCGCTGAGCAGCGCGATGTTCACGGTGAATTCACCGTTGCGGTTGATGAATTCCCGGGTGCCATCGAGCGGATCCACCAGCCAGTACCAGGGCCAGTGGCGACGCTGGTCGAGCGGCACGGCGGTTCCTTCTTCGGACCACACCGGTATGCCCGGCGTGAGCAGGCCGAGTTCGCGCAGGATGAGACCGTGGGCGGCGCGGTCCGCCGCCGTGAGCGGCGTGTGGTCTGCCTTGGTTTCGACGGCGAATTCCGCCTGGTAGACATCGAGGATGCGCAGCCCGGCCTCGCGGGCGATGGCCCGCAGCGGCTCCATCAGCTGGTTCGGGTCGGGGTTCATGCGAGTGGCCGGGCGGAATCGGACTAAAATGCAGGCATGATCGTGCCTGCGGCAGCAGAGTATAGGACATGAGCACGGCGCTCCCGGGCCAGGTCGCGGCGCAGTTCTGGCGCGACTGTGACACCGTCCTGCTGGACATGGACGGCACGCTGCTCGATCTTTCCTTCGACAACTGGTTCTGGCGCGAGGCGGTGCCACGTTGCCTGGCACGCGCCAGGGGTGGGCCGGCACAGGAAGTGCGCGAGCGGCTGTTCGAGCACTTCGCCCGCAAGCAGGGCAGCCTGGACTGGTACTGCCTCGACTACTGGACCCGCGAGCTGGGCCTCGACCTGCGCGCCCTCAAGGAGGCCAGCAGCCATCGCATCCGCTACCTGCCCGGGGCCCGGGAGTTCCTGCAGCAGGCGCAGCGGTCGGGCAAGCGGCTGGTGCTGGTTACCAACGCCCACGCGGAAACTCTGGAAGTGAAGAAGGGCGTTTCCGGCCTTGGCCGGTACTTCGAGCTCTGCCTGAGCTCCCATGCCTTCGGCTCGCCGAAGGAGTCGGCGGAATTCTGGCCGAGGCTCCAGGACAGACTCGGCTTCGACCCGGACCGCACCCTGTTCGTCGATGACAGCACGCCGGTACTGGATGCGGCGCAGCGCTTCGGAATCGCGGGCGTCGTCGCCGTCAGGCGGCCCGACAGCCGTGCGCCGCTGCGCACGGTCGACCACCATCACAGCGTCGAAGGGGTGGCGGGCCTGCTGGGGGCCTGAGCGTCAGCCGCGGCCGGGCCGGTGCCGGCTGCGATTGCCGCCGCCGCTGCGCCCGCGGCTGCCGCCACCACCGCCACCGGGTCGGCCACGGCCGCCGGGTCGGCCGCCGAAGCGCGGCCGCCCCTCGCGGGGCGGGATCTTCACTTCCACCAGCAGGCCGGGATCCATCTGCCCGACCGGGATGCGATGGCCGATGTAGGCCTCGATCTCGGGGAGCGTCACGGCATAGGACTCGCAGGCAAAGCTGACCGAGTCGCCGCTGGCGCCGGCACGGGCCGTGCGGCCGATGCGGTGGACGTAGTCCTCGGGATCCTGCGGCAGGTCATAGTTCACCACGTGGCTGACGTCGGGCACGTGCAGGCCGCGCGAGGCGACGTCGGTGGCGACCAGTACCGGCAACGAGCCCTCCTGGAAGTTCTTCAGCATCTTCAGGCGCTTGGGCTGCGGCACGTCGCCGGAGATGGCCGCGGCGCCGATGCCGTTGGCGTTGAGTATGTCGGCCACGTGGTCCGCCTCGCGCTTGGTGTTGACGAACACCATGGTCCGCGAGGCCTGCATGCGCTTCATGATGGCGATCAGCAGGCCGGGCTTCTCGGGGTTGGCGGGGAAGTAGACCACCTGGGTGACCTTGTCGACGGTCTTCTTGTCCGGCTCGATCTGCACCAGGTGCGGGTTGTTCATGTGCTCGTAGGCGAGTTCCAGCACCCGGTAGCTCAGGGTGGCCGAGAACAGCAGATTCAGCCGCCGGTCGAAGGGCGGCAGCCGGCGCAGCACGAAGCGGATGTCCTTGATGAAGCCGAGGTCGAACATGCGGTCCGCCTCGTCGAGCACCATTACCTGGACGTGGCGCAGCGAAAAGATGTGCTGCTTGAAGAAGTCGATGAGCCGGCCCGGGGTGCCGATCAGTACGTCGACGCCGGCGGCGAGCTGGTCGCGCTGCTTGTCGTAGTCCGTGCCGCCGAAGACCACCGCGATGCGCAGTCCGGTGGCAGCGCCCAGCACCAGGGCGTCGGCATGGATCTGCACCGCGAGTTCCCGCGTCGGCGCCAGGATCACGGCCCGCGGGCCGTCGAGCCGGTCCGCGTCGGGTGGTGCATGGCGCAGCAGGCGGTTGAAGGTGGCGATGAGGAAGGCGGCGGTCTTGCCGGTGCCGGTCTGCGCCTGGCCGGCGATGTCCTTGCCCTCGAGCGCGAGCGGCAGCGACTGGCTCTGGATCGGGGTGCAGGCCTGGAAGCCGGCACGGCGTATGCCTTCAAGGATGGGCTCGGGCAGCCCGAGTTCTGAAAACAGGAGGTTCTTCGGTCCGTTCATGGGGCGCTAACGATAGCCGAAAATGTGGCCTGGTACTTGCAAATTGACCAGCGACAGGTTCAAATTGGGTCCAGTCGCCGCGGTCCAGTACCGCACCTGCCCAGGTCAAAGCCACCACGCTGACTGACTCGGTCGAAGGAAGCTTCGCACTTCATCCCAGCACTGTGCCTGATCGGGCCGGCCGCTTCGCCAGAGGCTGAAGCCGCCTTATTTCGAATGTTGCTTGCCGCTGTCCTGGGGGGCGCGGCCAACGCCAATCCAAACCATCCGCAAGGCTGACCACAAGACATGAGTATCGTGCATATCACCGATGGAACCTTCGATTCCGAAGTACTGAAGTCCACCACCCCTGTGCTGGTGGACTTCTGGGCCGAATGGTGCGGCCCCTGCAAGATGATCGCGCCGGTGCTGGAGCAGATCGCCGGCGAGTACGCGGGCCGGTTGCGCGTCGCCAAGGTGGACGTGGATTCCAACCAGGGCACCGCCATGCGCTACGGCATACGCAGCATCCCGACGCTCCTGCTCTTCAGGGACGGGGCCGTCCAGGCCCAGCAGGTCGGCATGCTTTCCAAGGATTCCCTCAAGAAACTACTGGATTCAAAACTGTGAGAGGCTATCTCGGCAACGCGGCCCGCGGTCGCGGCAAGCAGCAGGGCAACCGCAATAAGGGCGGTGGCGGTGGCAACGGCAACGGCAACGTCGCCGACCCGATGATGCGGCAGCAGCAGCATCAGCACCGCGGCATGCGCCGCGGCCACGAGGAGGATGCCCCGACTTTCAGCGAGGACGACGTCATCTCGCGCAGCGAGCTCGACCTCGCCCACCGCAACGTCATGAAGCTCACCGAGCTGAAGAACAAGCCGGTGAGTGCGCTGGTGAACATGGCCGAGTCCATGGGACTCGAGAACATGGCCCGCTCGCGCAAACAGGACATCATCTTCGCAGTCCTGAAGGCCCATGCGCAGAGCGGCCAGGACATCTTCGGCGATGGCGTGCTGGAGATCCTCCAGGACGGCTTCGGCTTCCTGCGCTCCGCCGACGGTTCCTACCTCGCCGGCCCGGATGACATCTACGTCTCGCCGAGCCAGATCCGCCGCTTCAACCTGCGCACCGGCGACACGGTCGCCGGCCTGATCCGTCCGCCCAAGGAGAGCGAGCGCTACTTCGCGCTGCTCAAGGTCAGCGAGATCAACTACGACGCGCCGGATTCCTCGCGCAGCAAGGTGCTGTTCGAGAACCTGACGCCGCTGTTCCCCAAGAAGCGCCTGAAGCTGGAGCAGGGCAACGGCAGCACCGAGGACATGACTGCGCGCATCATCGACCTGGTGGCGCCGATCGGCCTCGGCCAGCGCGGCCTCATCGTCTCGCCGCCGAAGGCCGGCAAGACCATGCTGCTGCAGAACATCGCACTGTCGATCACCGCGAACTTCCCGGACGCCTACCTCATCGTGCTGCTCATCGACGAGCGGCCGGAGGAAGTGACCGAGATGCAGCGCTCGGTGCGCGGCGAGGTGGTGTCCAGCACCTTCGACGAGCCCGCCAGCCGTCACGTCCAGGTGGCCGAGATGGTCATCGAAAAGGCCAAGCGCCTGGTGGAGCACAAGCGCGACGTGGTGATCCTGCTCGATTCCATCACCCGCCTGGCCCGCGCCTACAACACGGTGGCCCCGTCCTCGGGCAAGGTGCTCACCGGCGGCGTGGATGCCAACGCCCTGCAGCGCCCGAAGCGCTTCTTCGGCGCGGCGCGCAACATCGAGGAGGGCGGCAGCCTGACCATCCTCGCCACAGCGCTGATCGACACCGGCTCGAAGATGGACGACGTCATCTACGAGGAATTCAAGGGCACCGGCAACAGCGAAATCCACCTCGACCGGCGCATCGCCGAGAAGCGCGTCTTCCCGGCGATCAACATCAACCGCTCCGGCACCCGCAAGGAAGAGCTGCTGACCCAGCCCGACGAGCTGCAGAAGATGTGGGTGCTGCGCAAGGTGCTGCACCCCATGGACGAACTCGCCGCCATCGAGTTCCTCATCGGCAAGATGCAGGACACCAAGACCAACGCCGAGTTCTTCGACTCGATGAAGCGCTGAGGCGGGGCATGAAGCCCTGGTGGGCCGATGGCGTGCGCTTTGCCTGCCAGGGATCGGGCCGCTGCTGCGTGTCCCGGGGTGCCTACGGCTACGTGTACCTGACGCTCGAGGACCGACGGCGGCTGGCCGCCGCGCTCGGCCTGCCGACCCGGCGCTTCACGCAGCTGCACTGCGCGAAGACCGACGGTTACTTTCACCTGAAGGACGACGGTCCCGATTGCCGGTTCCTGGTGGACCGGCGCTGCTCGGTCTACGAGGCCCGTCCCACCCAGTGCCGCACCTGGCCGTTCTGGCCCGAGAACATGCCGGCCCGTGCCTGGACGGCGATCGCCGCGTTCTGCCCGGGCGTGGGCCAGGGAGCGAAGGTGCCGGCGGCGCGCATCGAGGCCGTGCTGCAGGAACAGCGGCGTTCGACCGCGAAGCTCTGAACGCCCAGGCCAACCGGGCCAGGGCTGGCGGCCGCTGGTGCGGCTTCAGCGACCCTGCTGCTCGCGGGCGATCGCGCGGTAACCGATGTCGCGCCGGTACTGCACGCCTTCCCAGTGGATGGCATCGGCGACACGATAGGCTTCGCGTTGTGCTGCACTCACGGTGGCGCCCCTGCCGACGACGCAGAGCACGCGGCCACCGCGGGTGACGATGCGCTCGCTGGCGTCGCGGCCGGTGCCGGCATGGAACACCTTGGCATCGGGTAGTTCGCCGGCGGGCAGGCCGCTGATCTCGTCACCCTGGCGATACCTGCCCGGATAGCCGCCCGCGGCCATCACCACCCCGACCGCAGGCCGCGGATCCCACTCGGCCTGGCTGCGGCCGAGCCTGCCGTCGAGGGCGGCATCGAGCAGGTCCACGAGGTCCGACTTCAGGCGGAAGAGGATCGGCTGCGTCTCGGGATCGCCGAAGCGGCAGTTGAACTCCAGCACGTTCACCGCGGCGTCCGGCCCGATCATCAGCCCCGCGTAGAGGAAGCCGAAGTAGCGCAGGCCTTCCTGGCGCAGGCCATTGACGACCGGCCGCATGACCTCGGCCATCACCCGCGCAGCGACCGCGTCGGTCACCACGGGAGCGGGGGAGTAGGCGCCCATGCCGCCCGTGTTCGGGCCGCGGTCGCCGTCGTCGCGGGCCTTGTGGTCCTGCGAGGTGGCCAGCGGCAGGATGGCGCCGTCCACGCCCACCATGGCGATGAAGCTCGCCTCCTCGCCGGCCAGGAAGTCCTCCGCCACGACCACGTTGCCTGCGGCGCCGAACTCGTTGCCCTCGAGCATGGCCTGGCCGGCTGCCAGCGCTTCTTCCACGCTCTGCGCCACCACCACGCCCTTGCCGGCCGCCAGCCCGTCCGCCTTGATGACGATGGGAGCGCCATGGGACTCCACGTAGGCCTGGAACTCCGCGTAGTCGGTGAACGACTCGTGGCGCGCCGTGGGGATGCCATGGCGTTGCATGAACTCCTTGGCAAAGCGCTTGGAACTCTCCAGCTGCGCGGCGAGCTTCCGCGGCCCGAAGCAGCGCAGGCCGTTGGCTATGAAGCGGTCGACGATGCCGGCAGCGAGCGGTGCCTCGGGTCCGACCACGGTGAGCCCGACGTGCTCGTCGCGGGCGAGCCGCAGCAGTGCCTCGATGTCGTCGGCCGCCACCGGTGCATTGCGCACCTTGTGCTCCATCGCGGTACCGGCGTTGCCGGGGGCGACGATGACCAGCTCGACGCGCCGCGACTGGGCGAGCTTCCAGGCCAGCGCATGTTCGCGCCCGCCGCCACCGATCACCAGGACCTTCACCCTGCGGTACCTAGTGCCGGAAGTGGCGCAGGCCGGTGAACAGCATCGCCATGCCATGCTCGTCGGCGGCGCGGATCACTTCCTCGTCGCGCATGGAACCGCCGGGCTGGATCACCACGGAGATGCCGTGCGTGGCGGCGGCGTCGATGCCATCGCGGAACGGGAAGAAGGCGTCGGAGGCCATCGCCGCGCCACGGATGTCGAGCTTGGCCTCGGCGGCCTTCCAGGCGGCGATGCGTGCGCTCATCACCCGGCTCATCTGGCCGGCGCCGATTCCCAGCGTGGCGCCATCGTGGCAGAAGACGATGGCATTGGATTTCACGAAGCGGATGACGCTCCAGGCAAACAGCGCATCGTTGAGTTCCTGCGCGGTCGGCTGGCGGCGCGACACCACCCGCAGCTGCTCGTGCGTGACCGTGGCCACGTCCTTGTCCTGCACCAGCACACCGCCTTCGATCTGCTGCAGGCGCAGCGATGGTGTCGCCGCATCCGGCAGCGGGCCGGTCGCCAGCACGCGCAGATTGGGCTTGGCCGCGAACGCCGCCAGCGCCTCGGCGCTGAACTCCGGCGCGACGATCACTTCGAGGAACTGCCGGCCCACCACCGTGGCGGCGAACTCGCCGTCCACCAGCGCATTGCAGGCGATGACGCCGCCGAAGGCGGATTCCGGATCCGTTGCGTAGGCCTTTTCGTAGGCCCGCAGCAGGCTCGGGACGACATCCGGGTCGCTGCTGCCACCGAGGCCGACGCCGCAGGGGTTGGCATGTTTGACGATGACGCAGGCCGGCACCGGCAGGGCCTTGGCGCATTCCAGCGCCGCGTCGGCGTCGGCCAGGTTGTTGAACGACAGCGGCTTGCCCTGGTGCAGGCGTGCCTCGAGCAGGGTGCCGGGCGCCGCGGTGGGCAAGCGGTACAGTGCGGCGCGCTGGTGCGGGTTTTCGCCATAGCGCAGTTCCTGCTGGCGATGCAGGCCGACGGGCAGCCGCTCCGGCAGGCTGCCGTCGCCCTCGCGGTCCTCGAGATAGCGCCAGATGGCCGCGTCGTAGCTGGCCGTGTGGGCGTAGGCCTTGCGCGCCAGGCGCCGGCGGGTGGCCTCGTTGAGTGCGCCTGCGTTGCTGCCGAGTTCGGCGAGGATGCCCGCATAGTCGGCCGGGTCCACGACCACGGCGACGAAGGCATGGTTCTTGGCGGCGGCGCGGATCATGGCCGGGCCGCCGATGTCGATGTTCTCGATGGCCTCCTCGCGGCTGCATCCGGGCTTCGCCACCGTGGCCTCGAAGGGATACAGGTTGATCACCGCGAGGTCGATGGGGCGGATGGCATGCTGCGCCATGGCCTGGCTGTCGCGGTCGCGCCGCGCGAGCAGGCCGCCGTGGATGGCCGGATGCAGGGTCTTGACCCGGCCGTCCATGATCTCCGGGAAACCGGTGACCTTGCTGACGTCGGTGACGGCGATGCCGGCGGCGCGCAGGGCGCTGGCCGTGCCGCCGGTGGAGAGGATCTCCACGCCCATGCCCGCCAGCGCGCGGGCCAGCTCCGTGACACCCGTCTTGTCGGAGACGCTGATCAGCGCCCGCTTGATGCCTGTCATTGCCGCCCGCCTGTCACCCGGCTCGCCCGTCCGCGGGCCCGCTGCACTTCAGCCCGCTCAGCCGAGCAGCTCGTACTGCTTCAGCTTCTTGCGCAGCGTGGCGCGGTTCAACCCGAGGATCTCCGCCGCGCGACTCTGGTTGCCACCGGTGTAGTCGAGCACCGCCTCGAACAGCGGCGGCTCCACCTCGCCCAGCACCAGGTCGTACAGCGCGTTGGGCCTGTGGCCGTTCAGGTCGCGGAAATAGCTGCGCAGCGCGTCGCCGGTCAGGTCGCGGAGCGGCTTGTTGCGCAGCTGCACGACGCTGTCACGGTGGCGGGCAGAGGTTTTGCGGGTGGATGTGTGTTTTTTTCCGTTGACCACAGTCTGGCTGCTCCCGCGAATACTTTCGACTCTCCGGCAGTCACATCGGGACTCGATGGCCCCCACGAGATGCCGGACGGCGATGAATGACCGCAGGGTATTTGCCTGGACGTGGCCGTGGTTCTTGGCGCCGATCCCGCGCGCCTATGTCGTGCCTCGTCGCGACAGCGGCGACGTTGTCGTCGCCTTCCTTCTTCTGCGGGGGCGGAATCATAACACGCAGCGCGAACATGCCAACCACGAGCTCGCGCGAAACTAGATTGCTAGTCGCGTGGCGCGCACAAGTGCATGAACACGAAAGCAGCCGCCTGCACCTGTTACGGCGTCATGTCGCCGGCGAGGCTGGACTCGGTCTTGCATCAGCGCTCAGCGCTGGAATGGATTGCGTGCTTTCTGGCAACGCAGGCCGGTGTGGCGGTCAGGCACGCAGATGTCGAGGTCCCAGCCCGTCGCTTTGTCGCCCGGATCCTGGAAGCTGATCTGCACCGGGATCAGCGTGCCCGGCGCGTAGACTGACGCGGGCGGCGACGCCTCGGCCAGGTACTCGGCGGGACCGAACACGCCGCTGGCGATGATGTTTGACCAGCGATCGAGCAGCACGACACGCAGCATTGGCAGCCCGACTGGATGGCTGCCGGTCACGGCGATTTCGGCGGCGATGTCGAGCGTGCCCTGCCCTGACTTCTTCACCTGTGCCTTGCGGCTGCGAACTTCGTAGGCTTCCAGCGGCCAGTCGGGATCGAGCGGCAGGCCGAGCCGCGCGTAGAGGCCGCGCACCGCGGCACCGTAACCGGGGCTGGCCGCGAGTTCATCGCGGAACTGGTGCAGGACCTGTGCCGCCAGCACCAGTGCGGCCACCAGGCTCGCTGCGAACCAGCGGCCGGCATAGCGTCTGCGGGCCGCCTGTGGTGCACCAAAAGAGGGCGGAGGACCCCAGTCCAGTACCGTCTCCGGTGGCGTGGCCGCCATGACCGCGGCGACCTCGACCGGATCGCTGCTGTCATCCTCCGGTTCGATCTCCGCTTCGAACGCTGCTGCTGTGGCTGGCTCCGGGCTGTCTGCGGCGGCCGGGGCCTCGTCCGCCGGCGCGTCCTCACCATCGCGGGTCTTGAGCATGACCACCGTGGATTCGGGCGGGCCGGCTTCGTCACCGAAGATGAACAGAGGCGCCGCGTCGTCCTCGGGGTCCAGGTCCGGATCGAAATCCGGATCCGCCACCGGCTCCGTCTCCAGACCGGGTTCAATTTCCGCTTCCGGCCCCGCATCCAGTTCCGTCTCAGCCTCATCTGCCGCGGTGTCGGGCGCCTCCTGTTCAGCCTCGTGCAGGAAGCCCTTCCAGGTGTCGGTGTCGGCGGTTTCGCGGTCCAGCGATCCGCAAGGCTCCGGCTCCGCTACCTCCCCGGCCTCTGCGCCAGCGTCGAAAGGCGCGGGCGGCCCCGGCTCTCCGTCCGCCGTTTCACGGAAGGCATCGCCGAGTGCCGGCTCCGGCCGCGGCGGCGCGAACTGTGGCTGGTCCGGCGGGCTGAGGAAAAACCGCTGCCACTCGTTCTCGGGCACATTGAATTCCAGCGCATCGTCGGCCGGCCCGGGCGCGGCAGGCTCGAGGCCCGTGAACGCCGGCTCCGGCGCTGCAGCGGGCGCCTTCGCGGCAGGCGGCGCCGGTCGCGCGGCGCCGGGCAGCAGCAGGTCGGAGCCGGTCCAGTCGTCGACCAGGGTCTCGAGGGCGTTGAACACGCCGCCACAGGAGCCGCAGCGAACCTCGCCGGCGGCCATCTGCAGGATCGCCGCGGTGACGCGAAACGTGGAGCTACAACTCGGGCAGCGGGTGTACATGGTCCTGGGACAAGGGCGGCCTGTTCCCGGCTCAACGGCGCGGCAGCGGGGCACCGCTGAGCAGCGCCCAGCCGTCGAGTTCGGCGGCGAGGTGCAGGTCGAGCCAGGGCGCGCAAGCTTCCTGCACCCGGTCCGCCTGCGCGCTGAGAATACCGCTCAGCGCCACGCGCGCGCCAGCCTCGCAATGGCGCGCGAGCAGCGGCGCCAGCGCGATGATGGTATCGGCGAGGATGTTTGCCACCACGATCCCGAAGCGGGCATCGGCCGCCAGCCCGGCGGGATCGGCGACCTGCATGCGCGCATCGCAGCCGTTGCGCCGGGCATTGTCGCGGGTGGCGAGCAGGGCCTGCGGGTCGATGTCGAGCGCCGTGGCGCCCTGCGCGCCCAGGGCAAGTGCGGCGATGGCGAGGATGCCGGAGCCGCAGCCGAAGTCGAGCAGCCGGCGGCCAGCGAGATCCAGTCCCGCCAGCCACTCCAGGCACAGGGTCGTGGTCGGATGCGAACCCGAGCCGAAGGCCAGGCCGGGATCCAGGTGGATCACCGTGGCCGCCGGGTCGGGGCAGCGGCTACCCTCGGGACAGACCCAGAGGCGCGATCCGTAGCGCATCGGTTGCAGGTTCTCGCGGAACTCGCCGACCCAGTCGCGCTCCTCGACGATGCTGGTCGACGCATTCACCGGCGGCGTGCCCGCGGCCGCTTCGATGTTCCGCCATAGCGGAGCCGCGGCGGTGCCTGCCGGCATCAGGGCCGTTACCACCACGCGGCCCCAGAGCGGTGTCGCGCCCGGTGCCGGCTCGAGGATCGGTTCGCCGCCCGGGTCGCCGAGGGAAATGGCGAGCGCGCCGGCCACCTCCAGCGCGGCGCTGACCGGGCCGACGGTGCTGGCGGGCACCGTGAACTCCAGTTGCAGCCAGCGGTTCAGAGGCCGAGGCGCTTTTCGAGGTAGTGGATGTCGGTGCCGCCGTTCTTGAACGCGGAGTGCTGGACGATCTCCAGGTGCAGCGGGATGTTGGTCTTGATGCCGTCCACCACCATCTCGGTCAGCGCCACGTGCATGCGGGCAATGGCCGAGGCGCGCGTGTCGCCGTGGGCGATGATCTTGGCGACCATGGAGTCGTAGTAGGGCGGCACCGTATAGCCGCTGTAGAGGTGGCTGTCCACCCGTATCCCGGGGCCACCCGGCGGATGCCAGAGGTCGACACGCCCCGGCGAGGGCATGAAAGTCTTCGGGTCCTCGGCGTTGATGCGGCATTCCACGGCGTGGCCGTTGATCTGCAGGTCTTCCTGGCGAAAGGAGAGCTTTTCCCCGGCCGCGATGCGCAGCTGTTCCCGCACGATGTCCACGCCGGTGATCATCTCGGTCACCGGGTGCTCCACCTGCAGGCGGGTATTCATTTCGATGAAGTAGAACTGCCCGTCCTGGAACAGGAACTCGAAGGTGCCGGCGCTGCGGTAGCCGACCTCCAGGCAGGCCCGGACGCAGCGCTCGCCCATGGAGCGGCGCAGCTCCTCGCTGATGCCGGGCGCGGGCGCCTCTTCCAGCACCTTCTGGTGCCGCCGCTGCATCGAGCAGTCGCGCTCGAACAGGTAGACGCAGTTGCCATGGCCGTCGGCCAGCAGCTGGAACTCGATGTGCCGCGGCCGGGCGAGGAACTTCTCCATGTAGACGACATCGCTGCCGAAGGCGGCCCGGGCCTCGACCTTGGTGACCGAGATGGCGTTGGCGAGCGATGCCTCGGTATAGACCACGCGCATGCCGCGACCACCGCCGCCGGCCGCCGCCTTGATGATCACCGGATAGCCGATGTCCTTCGCCAGCCGCTGGTTCTCCTCCAGTTCGTCGCCCAGCGGGCCGTCGGAGCCGGGCACCGTGGGCACGCCGGCCTTGCGCATGGCGTCCTTGGCCGAGATCTTGTCACCCATCAGGCGGATGACTTCCGGCGGCGGGCCGATGAACACGAAGCCGGAATTCTCCACCCGCTCGGCGAAGTCCGCGTTCTCGGAGAGGAAGCCGAAGCCCGGGTGGATTGCCTGCGCGTCGGTGACCTCGGCGGCGCTGATGATGGCCGGCATGTTGAGGTAGCTGCCGGTGGAGGGCGGCGGGCCGATGCAGACCGTTTCGTCGGCCAGCAGCACGTGTTTGAGGCTGGTGTCGGCCGTGGAGTGCACGGCGACGGTCTTGATGCCCAGTTCGCGGCAGGCCCGCTGGATGCGCAGCGCCACCTCGCCGCGATTGGCGATAAGGACCTTGTCGAGCATTACTGGATCACGAACAGCGTCTGGCCGTATTCCACCGGCTCACCGTTGGTGGCGAGGATGGCGGCGATGCGGCCGCCCTTGTCGGCCTCGATCTGGTTCATCATCTTCATGGCCTCGATGATGCACAGCGTGTCGCCGGCCTTCACTTCACTGCCGACCTTGACGAAGGGATCGGCGCCGGGCGCCGGTCCCTCATAGAAGGTGCCGACCATGGGCGAGACCACCTTGTGCCCGGGGATTTCGGTTTCCGGGGCCGCAGCGGCGGCCTTGGCCGCCAGTCCCGGAGTCGCCGGCGGCGCTGCGGCTGAGGCCGTGGCTGCCGGTGCGGCGACCGGTGGCGCCACGCTGTAGTGCTGTACGGCAGCTCCCGGCGGGTAGCGGCTGATGCGGACGGATTCCTCGCCCTCGGAGATCTCGAGCTCGGCGATCCCGGATTCCTCCAGCAGCTCGATCAGCTTCTTGACCTTGCGGATATCCATTGTTCGGTTGCTCCTCCGGCGGGGATCACTACACGGGGCGGCGCAGGCGCTCGTCGGCGGCCCGCAGGGCCAGCTCGTAGCCGATGGGCCCGAGCCCGGTGATGGTCCCGACCGCGATGTCGGAAAAATACGAGTGCTGGCGGAATGCTTCCCGCGCATGCACATTACTGATGTGGATCTCGATGCAGGGGATGCCGACCGCCAGGATGGCGTCGCGCAGCGCCACACTGGTGTGCGTCAGCGCCCCCGGGTTGATGAGGATGAAATCCGCCTGCCCGGCGGCGGCCTGCACCCGGTCGACCAGGGCGGCCTCGGCATTGCTCTGGAAGACTTCGAGCTGGTGGCCCAGCGACTGGGCCAGGGCGCCGGTGGCCCGCTCGATATCGGCCAGGCTGGTACGCCCGTAGACACCCGGCTCGCGGGTGCCGAGCAGATTCAGATTGGGCCCATTGAGAAGCAGGATGCGGGCCATCCGCGGGCGCCCCCTGTAACGGCAGATGCCCGCAAGTTTAATGACTTTGGGAGCAAATAGAAGCGTTTTGTCTCAGCGCAGCTTCAGGGCTTGCCGGGCTTGGGCCAGGGTCATGCTGCGCCCCGCCAGCCCGTCGATGACAGCCACGATGCGGGTGAGGTCCTGCGGATGCAGTTCGCCCATGTGCGTGGCGAGGATCTCGCCGCCCGGCGCCGCGACCACGGTCAGTGGCAGGCCGACGAAATCCGGCCCGAAGGATTCGGCCACCGCCATGGCATCCTCCTGGCCGACCAGGATCGGGTAGCTGACGCCGGTTTCGCCGACGAAAGTCCGCACCGGGTCCTCGCGGTCGATGGCGATGCCGATCACCGCCGGACCACGCGCGCCACGCTCCTGGTGGAGCTGCTCCAGCAGCGGCATTTCCTTGCGGCAGGGTGCGCACCAGGTCGCCCAGAAGTTGAGCAGCAGGGCCTGGTCGCGCCAGTCGCCGATGGAACGCTGCTGGCCGGTGGCGAGGTCCTTGAGGCTGAAGTCCGGCAGCCGCGTGAGGCTGGTCCTGGGGGCTGGCGACGGTGGTGGCTGGGCCGGCTGCGGCCCCGGCCAGAACGCCCGGCCGGCGAGGTAGCCCGCGGCCGCGCAGACGACCAGCATTGCCATCAGGCGCGGCGCCCGTCCCATCGCCCTGCCTCAGGAGCCGAAGGCGCTGCGGACGTGGCTGGCGAAGGCCGCCGCGTCCTTGAAGCCGACGACGCGATAGCCGCCGCGTTCCTGTCCGTCGGGGCCGAAGAAGATGATGCTCGGCGGGCCGAAGATGCCGAAATGGCGCAGCAGCGCCTGGTCGGCGTCATCGTTGGCGGTGACGTCGGCCTGCAGCAGCACGGCGCCGGATAAGGCCGCCTGCACCGCAGGGTCGCTGAAGGTGTAGCGCTCCATCTCGATGCAGGAGGTACACCAGTCGGCGTAGAAATCCAGCATCAGCGGCTTGCCGGCCTGGCCGGCCGCGGCGAGGGCCTGTTCGAGGTCGGCGACGGTCTTGATGCGCTGGAAGGCGGGCCGCGCCGCGGCGGGCTGGGTGCTGCCGGCCTGCAGGCCGGCGAGGGGCTGCAGCGGATCGCGGCTGCCGGCCAGCGTGCCGACCAGCAGCGCGGCACCGTAGAGGGCGGCGAGCAGCCCGATGCCCTTGGCGAGCTTGCGGCCCGGAGCGGCGTCGGCCTCGAGGCTGTTGAAGGCACCGATGAAAATGCCGGCGATGAACACCAGCACTGCCCAGAGCGCCATGGTCAGGGCATCGGGCAGCAGGCGGCCGAGCATCCACACGGCGAGCCCCAGCATCATGAAGCCGAAGGCGCCCTTCACCGTGATCATCCAGGCGCCGGCCTTCGGTAGCAGCTTGCCGGCCGAGGTGCCGACCACCAGCAGCGGCAGGCCCATTCCCAGCGACAGCGCGAACAGCGCCAGCGCGCCGCGCAGCATGTCACCGGTCTGGGCGATGACGGTGAGGGCGGCGACCAGCGGCGGTGCGACACAGGTGGTGACCACCAGCGCCGAGAGTGCGCCCATGACCGCCGTACCGATGAAGGTGCCGCCGCGCTGGCGGCCACTGGCGGCGGTGACGCGGTTCATCAGCGCCGCGGGAACCTGCAGCTCGTAGAAGCCGAACATCGACATCGCCAGCGCGACGAACAGCACCGCCACGCCGGTGATGATCCAGGGCTGCTGGAGCGCGGCCTGGATCTGGCTGCCTGCGGCCGCGAAGGCTGCGCCCGCCGCGGTGTAGGTGAACGCCATGCCGAGCACGTAGGTGAGCGAGAGCGCAAAGGCGCGGCCGGTGGTCACCTGCTCACCCTGGCCGACGATGATGCCGGAGAGGATCGGCACCATCGGCAGGCAGCAGGGCGTGAAGGACAGCAGCAGGCCGAGGCCGCCAAAGGTCAGCATCACCAGCGCCAGGTTGGCGCTGCCCACCATGGCGGCGAGGCGATCCTGCTCGGACACCATCGGGGCTGCGGCTGCATTCGGGGCGGGGGCGGCCGCTGTGCCGGCCGCAGGCGGAACGGCGGCAGCCGACGCAGTGCCGGCAACCAATTCCGCCACCAGCGTCCGGGTCTGCGGCGGGTAGCAGATGCTGTCTTCCTTGCAGCCCTGGTAGGAGACTTCGATCGACACCGGGCCGGTGCCGGCCCCATTCAGGGCGGCCTCGGCCACGGCGGTGCCGTAGTACACCTGGGTCCTGCCCCAGTACTCGTCTTCCTTGTCCTTGCCGGGCGGCAGGCTCAGCGGGCCCACGGTGACGCCGGCGGTCAGGCTCTGCGCCTTGATGCTGTCGCGATACAGGTAGTAGCCGGGCAGGATGTCCCAGCTCAGGCGCAGGCCGCTGGCGCCGACGCGTTCTGCGCCCGGCTGGAACACCTGCTCGGCAGGCAGCGGTGCGCCGGCACGGTCACTGCCCAGCAGTGCCGCGAGGCCGCCGCCCGCTGCCGGCGCGGCCGCTGCCGCGGCCAGCGTCACCGAGGCTTTCCAGTTCTGTGGCGGATAGCAGAGCCCGATGTCGGCGCAGCCCTGCGACTTGATGGTGAAATCAACCGGCCCTGCCGCCGGGCTCGACACCGGGATGCGCACCACCGCCTCACCGCGGTAGACATGCATTTCGCCGAAAAACTCGTCCTTGTAGGGCGTTCCCTCCGGCATGACCGGCGTGCCGAGTGTGGTGCCCTCGCCCCGGGGCGCGAAGCTCATGCGCTCGCGATACAGGTAATAGCCCGGTTCGATGCGCCAGTGGACGACGATGTCGCGGCCTTCGGCGGCCACCGTGTAGCGGAACGCCTGCTCGGGCCGCAGCGGTTCGGCATCGGCCAGGGCGGAGCCTGCCAGCGCCAGCCAGGCCAGAGTCGCCAGCAGCAGCTGGCGCGGAATCGGGGACATACTCACGGTGCGGTGTTCTCGCTGATCCATTGCAGGTAGGCCGCCGAGCCCGCCGTGATGGGCAGGGCGATGATCTCGGGTACTTCGCCGGGGTGCAGGGCGCGGATGAGGGTTTCCAGCTGGTCGAACCGGGCGCGGGTCGTCTTGATCAGCAGCAGGACTTCCTCCTCCTGCTGCAGCTGGCCCTGCCAGCGGAACCAGGACTTGACCCCGGGGATGCGGTTGACGCAGGCGGCCAGCCGCTGGTCGATCACCGCCGTGGCGATCTCGGCCGCGATCGTGTGGCCGGGGCAGGTGGTCAGCACCAGCAAGAATTCATCAGCCATCGCCGCACCGCGAAAACCCTTGTCCCACGCCGGCCGCAAGGATACCCGCCACCCGTCGCCCCTGCATGCGGACTGGCACGGAGACTGGCGCCGGGCTTGCAAATGAAAGTTTCCTGAATACCATTAGCACTCACTTTTCGAGAGTGCTAACAACGCCGGAGCCACCAGGTATCTGGCTTGACTGTTGAATTTAAAGGAGATTTTCACATGAAGCTGCGTCCCCTTCATGATCGCGTGGTCATCAAGCGGCTCGAAGAAGAGCGCACCTCCCCCGGCGGCATCGTGATCCCCGATACCGCAACCGAGAAGCCCATCCGCGGCAAGGTCATTGCCGTCGGCACGGGCCGGATCACCGAAAAGGGCGAGATCCGCCCGCTGGATATCAAGAAGGGCGACACGGTGCTGTTCGGCAAGTACAGCGGCACCGAGGTCAAGCTGGACGGTGACGAGCTGGTCGTGATGCGCGAAGACGACATCATGGCCGTCATCGAGGGCTGATAGCCCCTGCTCCCCGCATCGCAAGACATTCAATTCGAGAGGTAAAGAAACATGGCAGCTAAGGAAGTCCGCTTTGGCGATGATGCCCGCCGCCGCATGCTCAACGGCGTCAACGTGCTCGCCAACGCCGTGAAGGTCACCCTCGGCCCCAAGGGCCGCAACGTGGTGCTCGACAAGGCCTTCGGCGCCCCGACCGTCACCAAGGACGGCGTCTCGGTGGCCAAGGAAATCGAGCTCGACGACAAGTTCGAGAACATGGGCGCGCAGATGGTGAAGGAAGTGGCCTCGCACACCTCCGACACCGCAGGCGACGGCACCACCACCGCCACCGTGCTGGCGCAGTCCATCCTCAAGGAAGGCCTGAAGGCTGTCGCCGCGGGCATGAACCCGATGGACCTCAAGCGCGGCATCGACAAGGCCGCCATTGCGGTCACCGAGGAGCTGAAGCGGCTGTCCAAGCCCTGCTCCGACAACAAGGCCATCGCCCAGGTGGGCACGATCTCCGCCAACGGTGACGCGGTCATCGGCAACAACATCGCCGATGCCATGGCCAAGGTTGGCAAGGAAGGCGTGATCACCGTGGAAGAGGGCTCGGGCCTGGAGAACGAGCTCGAGGTGGTCGAGGGCATGCAGTTCGACCGTGGCTACCTGTCGCCGTACTTCATCAACAGCGCCGGTACCCAGAGCTGCGAGCTCGAGAACCCCTACATCCTCCTGCACGACAAGAAGATCTCCAACATCCGCGAGCTGCTGCCGCTGCTGGAAGGTGTCGCCAAGGCCGGCAAGCCGCTGCTGATCATCGCCGAGGACATCGAGGGCGAGGCGCTGGCCACCCTGGTGGTCAACAACATCCGCGGCATCCTCAAGGTCGCGGGCGTCAAGGCGCCGGGCTTCGGTGACCGCCGCAAGGCCATGCTGCAGGACATCGCGATCCTGACCGGCGGCCAGGTGATCTCCGACGAGGTCGGCCTGTCGCTCGAGAAGGCCAAGCTCGAGGATCTCGGCAAGGCGAAGAAGGTGCAGGTCGCCAAGGAAAACACCACCGTCATCGACGGCGGCGGCAAGACCAAGGACATCAAGGCCCGCATCGAGCAGATCAACAGGGAGATCGAGGACACGACTTCCGACTACGATCGCGAGAAGCTGCAGGAGCGGGTCGCCAAGCTCGCCGGCGGCGTCGCCGTGATCAAGGTCGGTGCCGCGACCGAGGTCGAGATGAAGGAAAAGAAGGCCCGCGTCGAGGACGCGCTGCACGCCACCCGTGCGGCCGTCGAAGAGGGCGTGGTCCCTGGCGGCGGCGTCGCGCTGATCCGCGCGAAGAAGGCGCTCGAGGCCGTCAAGGGTGACAACGACGACCAGAGCGTTGGCGTCAACATCCTCAAGCGTGCGCTCGAGGAGCCCCTGCGCCAGATCGTCATCAACGCTGGCGAAGACGGCGCGGTGATCCTCAACCGCGTCGCCGAGGGCAAGGGCAACTTCGGCTACAACGCCCAGACCGGCGAGTTCGGCGACATGGTCTCGATGGGCATCATCGACCCGACGAAGGTGACGCGCTCTGCCCTGCAGAACGCCGCCTCCGTGGCGGGCCTGCTGCTCACCACCGAGGCAATGGTCACCGAGGCGCCGAAGAAGGACGACAAGGCCGCCGGTGGCCCGCCGATGCCGGACATGGGTGACATGTAAGGCCTGACGCAACGGTACCGGAACAAGAGAGCCCCGCCTCGGCGGGGCTCTTTTTTTATACGGTGCCGGTGTTACGGTTACGGTTACCGCAGGCCATGGCGCGATCTGGTTGTGGACATAAGCCTGGATGCCAGGCGGTGATCGCCGACGGCAAGGGAAGTTACCGAAACCGTAACACCGGCACCTGCTTCCCACCTAGAATCGAGCCAGGCCCAAAAAAAGAGCAAGGCGGGCCGAGAGGGGGACATCCATGATGACGGCCCGTACCGCAGGCCTGGCGGCCATCCTCAGCATTTGGTCCCTGTCCGCGTCGGCCGGCCAGTACGGTCTCGAACTGCTGCGGATCTCGGCCGGTAGTGCCAATGGCACGACGGCAGCTGCGTCGCTGGATGGCACCGAGTTCCTCTATGACGATGTCGCCGGTACCGTCACCCAGGTCTCGGCATCGACCACTGCCGTCTTCAAGCTCGGCCCGGTCACCGTCCTGTTCTCGCACGAATTCGGCGGCGCGGTCTTCGATGTCGCCGACACCACGATTTCCGCGACGTCCTATGCCTGCATCGAGGGCGGATTCGGGCCCATCGTGGGCGCAAGCCTGTGCGGCAACACCAGCTATGGTGCCGATTTCGTCAATGACAGCACGCTGAACTACGCCGTCATCCCGGGCACACGCACTGTCGGCGGGGATGATGTCGCCCTCGGCCCACAGCAACAGCTCGCCGACTATGCCGCAACCGTGACCGCCTTCGACGGCACGACCCTCGTGCTGGCCTCGCCGGCATGGTCCGCCAACCCGGGTGGCGCCGGCGTCCAGCTCGAGTTCCGGGTTTCTGCGATCACGCCGCGGGTGGGCGTGCCCGATTTCCGGGGGCTGGACGAGTCGGCGGCGGCAGCCGCGGTCGTCGGTGCGAGCCTGGCCGTGGGGACGGTCGGCAAAGCCAACCATCCGAGCATGCCGGCAGGGGCAGTGATCAGCCAGAACCCTTCGGCCTGCGATGCCTGCGCTGCGGCGGGGAGCACGGTGAATTTCGTCGTCTCCACGGGACCCGTCACCGGCGGTGCCGTGCGTGACATGCTCGGCAACCTCGACCGGGACCTGGCAGCGCTGGGTTTGCACCACCGGCTGTCCGGGTTCCTGCGTGCCGACCTGCGCCGGGCCGGGCGGATGATCGAGCGCGATCGCTTCTTTTCCGCTGCCATCCAGCTCCACTGGTTCACCTGGGAGATCCGCTGGTTGTCGGGCTGGAAGATCCCGGCTGCCGATGCCACGCGGCTGGTGGCCAGGGCCGACGGCATCATCGACCGCCTGCGCAAGGGCCTGGCAGGACCGCCGCGGGCTGGCCCGCGTGACATCAGTTCGCAAGGTGTCCAGCGCAGCTACTACATCGACATCCCGACGGACTACTCGGTGACGGCGGAGCCGAAGCCGGTGTTGTTCATGTTCCACGGCACCGGTGGCAGCTACCAGAATTTCCTGCCGGGTGGCCTCTACACGGCCGACGGCAGCGACCTGCGCCGGAAGGTCGGCAATGACGCCATCATCGTCATCCCCAACGCGTTGCCGGGCGAGGATGGAGTCAACCAGTGGAACTACGGCTACGACTTTGCGTTCTTCCAGGACCTGCTGGCGAGCCTGCGGCAGGAACTCGTGTTCGACGACCGGCGGATATTCGCCACCGGCCACAGCTCCGGTGCCGGCTTCGTCCATGAGCTGGGCTGCCGCCATGGCGACATCCTGCGGGCCATCGCCCCAGCCTCCGGCGCGCTGGTGTCGACTTCCTGCACGGGATCCGTTGCCGTCATGCAGATCCAGAGCCGGAACGACACCGTCGTCTTTCCCGACATCGTCAAGTCCACGCGCGATTTCTGGGTGCTCTACAACGGCTTCGACCTGGACAGCTTCAGGCCCGGCACGACCGACCCTTGCGTCGATTACTCGCACGGCACATCCCCCTATCCGGTGCAGTGGTGTTTCACCGACGACACCGGCCGGGGTGGGCACCAGTGGTGGAGCAAGGCCGATGCGATCTGGGATTTCCTTTCAACGCTGCCGATCGCGGTGCCGACCGCCGACCCGCCGCCGGGCGGCGGCAACGACCGCGCCCACGCGGCATCGGGCACGACGCTGACTTTCAGCGTCGCCTATCCAGGGACGATCGGGCCGGTGTGGCGGCTCGCTGCCGTGCTCTATCCGGCCGGTACCCAGCCGCCGGTGTTCACCAGCCCCATGTGGTTCCTGAACATCGATATCGATCCCGGTTCCGCCACACCGGGCACGCAGCAGACCTACACGGTGCCGGTCAAGGTCTTCGAATCATCCACGGCGACACCGCTGCCGGGAACCTATGCGCTGTCGATAGCCGCCTATGTCACCGGCGGCGGCTTTCCGACGCCGGTACCTGGCATCGACCACATGGCATTCCAGGATGTCCGCATCGTCGACCAGGCGACGCCGATCGTCGTCGAAGGAGCATTCAACCTGGCAGCCGTTCCGTAACACCGGCACCTGCTTCCCTGTTTCAGCTGAAGCTCGGGCCGTGGACCCAGGACACCATGGTGAAGCGAGTCCCGCGCGTCACGGGATCTACTTTGTGCAGCAGGTAGGAGGGGAAGATCGCGGTGGTTCCCAGGGGCAGGCGGTAGGGCGGACCACCGTCCATGAAGCACAGGTCGCCGCCCTCGTATTCCTCGGGTGGTGTCAGGAAGGTCACCATGCTGAGCTTGCGCGTGGAGTAGATGCCCGAGCCCAAGTCCGTGTGCCAGCCGAAGAAGCCCTCCGGCGAGTACTCGAGGACCTGTACCGTGACCAGGTCACCGAGCTGGAAACGGTAGATATGCTGGTTGACGTCACGACACAGCTTGCCAAGACGCTGAAATATCCACGCATACGGCAATTCCGGGGGGATGGGTTTTTCCCGCGTCCGCCGCAGGCTGTAGTCCACCTTTCCCGCCGCGTTGTTGCGCTCGTCCACCCCGGCGTCGCTGACAGGCAGCGGCAGGTTGACCAACAGCCGGCACTCCTCTGGCGAGAAGGTGTTGGGGAAGTGAGCAACCGTGGTCAGGTAATCGTTCGACATAATTGGCGTAGGCATCGGCTGCCGGTTCCACCGCAAGTTCGATCGAGCATAGTGTATCCGGGCATCAGCCGCGGTGGCCTGCTGCCCTATACTCGTCCGTGGACCGCAAGAGAGGCCACCCGCCGATGTTCGGAAACCTGCGACAGAACTGGGTGCCGGTGTTACGGTTTCGGTTGCTGCAGGCCATTGCTGGGTCAGATTGCTAGCGCCAGTCTGAGCGCCCGTCGGCAAGCATCATCGGCTTAACAAGTTACCGAAACCGTAACACCGGCACCCGCGCTGCCCTCGTCGGCGTGCCGCCGCCAGGCTGGCCAGGAATCCGGTGACGAGAAGTCCCAACGTCGGTGGCAGCGGTACCGGTTCAAGGTTGCCCATCGCGGAGTAGATCTCTTCGCCCAGGGCGTTTTCCTCGAAGATGAAGAACACCGCCACGTACAGGTCGGCGGGATCGAACGGGTAGGCAGCCGCGCCGCTGCCGCTGAATGCCGTTGGATCCAGCACGTAGCTGAGGCCGATCTCGATGCGGCCCCCGCTGGCGGTCAAGGCGTCACCTTCGATATCGATCAGGTCCAGAAGGTGCCCGGGTGCGAAGGCGCCTCCTGATCCCACCCAGGAATTCAGGCGTGCGGCGATGGCAGCGTCCACCATCACGTTGTCGGAAAACTCCATGCCATCGGCATCGATGCAGCAGGTAAAGGCTGTCGGAATCACGCCATCGCTCAGCGAGCCGCTGAAGGTTACGTCATCGATGGTGCCGGTGAACGCAGTGCCGATACCGCGGCCCGAGTAGACGGCACCTCCGAGGTCGACATCCACGAAATCGAGCAGTCCTGCGTACTCGATCGGTGCTGGCCGAACCGGCGCGCCCAGCAGCAGCACCAACCCGCCGATCAGCAAGGCCTGCCTCGTCACCATGGATATTCCTGTCCGCGGCGAAATGTTCATTTTTTTATCTCCGGCACGTGCGTCCGTTCGCGGCAACCCGATGCTATGCCTGCCCTTTTGCCTGTCAACGCGGTCTGGTCAAGTACGCGGAGGGGACGGAGCGGTGCCGGGGTGCCGGGGTGCCGGTGTTACGGTTTCGGTATTTGCACGAAAGGGTGGCCTGCGGCTGCCGCGGCGCCGTGAACCGCGGGAGGGTGGGTGCAGAGGGTTACCGAAACCGTAACACCGGCACCGGCTTCCCCCGCTTCCGTATACTGGCGCTCCAGACCAGGGGCGCGGCCACCGGCCGCGACGTGCGTCAATCAGATGGCCAGGGCCGGCGGGCGGGGCGCATGGCGAGTGGATCTATGTTCTCCGGTGGTGACTTCCTGCCCCTGGTGAAGGAGCAGTACGAGGCCCTGCCGTACCCACCGCGCGATCCTCTGCGCGAGCGCGAGCGACTGATTCAGCGCGCCAGCGACAATCTCATTACCCTGAACCACCATTGCTTCGGCGGCCGGAAGGATTTCCGCGACGGCTTTCGCGCCCTCGTGGCTGGTGGCGGCACGGGTGACAGCACGATCTACCTCGCTGAGCAGCTGCGCGGTTTCGATGCCGAGATCGTGCACCTCGACCTGTCTGTCGCCGCGATGTCGATTGCACAGGAACGTGCCCGCATCCGGGGCCTGAGCGATATACGCTGGGTGAACGCGTCGATCATGGGCCTGCCCGGATTGGGGCTCGGTGAGTTCGACTACATCAATTGCACAGGCGTTCTGCACCACCTCGAGTCCAGCGAGGCAGGGCTCGCAGCACTCCGGGACGTGCTCAGACCCGACGGTGTCATTCTGCTGATGCTTTACGGCAGGTACGGCCGCCGCTCCGTATATGACATGCAGGCGCTGCTGCGTGAGCACCTGCCGGCCGATACGGGTATTGCCGAGAAGATCCGCATGACACGCGCCTTGCTCGCTGCGCTTCCGGAAACCAACAGCTTCCGGCGCGACCAGGGACGCTGGGACTACGAGATCTCAGCCACGGGTTTCGGCGACGCCGGGCTGTATGACCTGCTGCTGCACAGCCAGGACCGGTGCTTCGATGTGCCGGATCTCTACGCTTTGGCCGGCGCGGCCGGCCTCGACATCCTCTGCTTCGTGGACCGCGCAGCAGCGTATCGGCCGGAAACATACCTCGGGGCGGCGGCGGGTGCGAGCGCACTGCTGCAGGGGCTCGACATGCAGCGCCGGCAGGCGATTGCCGAGATCCTGACCGGTGATCTCATTGCCCACGAGTTTTACCTTGGCCGGCAGGATCTGCATCAGCCGGCAAGCTTCGACAATGATCGCAATGCGCTGTCGCTGGCCGGCGCGATGCATGGGCATCACCGCGAAATCGGTGCCAGCCTTGCCGCCGGTCGCAAGCTCACTATCACCGGGCGCAGTGGCGTGCTCCACATGGCGGGCAATCCGCTGAACAGCGCGCTGTTCGCGAACATGGATGCCGTCACCCCGCTCGCGCAGGTCTACGAGCGCGTGCGCGCCAACGTCCCCGACTTCTTGCCTGACAAAGTACGGGCTGCAGTGCAGGAGATCTGTAGAGCACTGCATGATCAAGGCCATCTCTATCTGCTCGAGGCTGGTGCCTACGGCGTGAAAGTGCCCAATTACACGCGGCTACCGCCCCCTCCGCTACCGGGTGTGAAATAGCGGCCAGACTTCGATTCTGTATGGCTTGTTGAGGGTGTTGAGGGTGCCGGTGTTACGGTTTCGGAAACTACAGGATGTTGCTCGTATCGCGGTGGCGGCGTGACCTGCAGCAGTGTCGGCTCAGGCACTTACCGAAACCGTAACACCGGCACCTGCTTCCCGCGGTATCGCGCCCAGCCAAGGACACCCAGGGCTGGGCCGAACATCCACAGCGCGGCCGGTACCGGCACCATCGACACCGTCAGGCTGGTGATCTTGTACGCCTCGCACTCGGAATCGCCGGAGATGTTGGAATTGGTGCAGTTGCGGTTGAGGTAATTGCCGCTGATGAGCAGCAGGTTGCCGGTCAGCGCGCCACCGCTGCCACCCGCCAGGTTATGGGTGATCGGGTTGTAGCTTGAACTGGCGGGGCTAAGGAATCCGGTTCCGAAGGTTGGTGACAGGGTGTTGAAGGTGAACGTACCGAGGTTCGGTGCGGCACCAACGGTACTGACCCAGTACCGTACGTCGCGGTCGTTCGGATCGCTGCCCGAGCCGTCGTAGGGATCGACTGTGACCTGCAGATTGGCGAAGTTCACCACCTGGTCGAAGTAGAACACCATCAGGTCGTCGCGACCCACGCTATCCAGTTCGTGCTCGTTGTTGTCGCAGGAATTGTTGGCCGTGCCCTCGTTGCGGTTGCAGATACCGAGGCCGGTCGACCAGCTCCACACCTGCGCTGTCTGGAACAGGTAGTAGCCGGAGTTCGCCGGCGTCTGGCTGCCGGTCTCGGCCCACGCGGATACGGTCACCGATATTCCGCCGTTGGCGAATGTCAGGCTATTGCCGTAGCTGCCCGAGCCGCCTGCGTTGGTGAAGTTGATGGTGGCCGCGCTGGCAACTGAAATGCTGCCAAGGACAGCGACAAGGCCGGCGATGAGACGAGCGCCGCTCCCTCTGGGAGTTGATCCGGTCCGAATCATTGGATGTCCCCCTGTCCGGCTCGATGTTGTTGTAATGCCCCCTGAGGGTGGTACCTGGCGAGCCTCGACAACTCGCAATCTACGCCGCGCTGCGAGGACGTCAAGTCTGCGCGCTACGCTCGCTGATGCCCCCTTGCTGCGAAAGGTCGCGAGCTTGACATAACACCTGCACTGAACCAGTGCGTGGCGGCGTACCGGCAAAGGACTGGCGCCAGGCACTGCGGCCGCCGTTTACCGAACCCAGTTCTGAGCTCCAGTGCACAAGGCTCTGGCGATCCAGAGATTCGAGACTGGTTGCCCACCGGGCTGGTGTAATCCGGCTGCGTGACGGGCGGCCGCCCGCTACCAGTCGATCACCTCACCCGTGTAGCGGTACCACTTGCCGGTATCCGCTGGCTTCACGTCGTCCAGGACCTTGATCATGCCGGCGATGCTGGTGTCGATATCCACCATCCCGCGCATGCGCTCATCCATCGGCACGCCGTAGGTGTTGACGACGCCCGGGGAGAGCACGACCACGGTGACGCCGTCGGGTTCGGTGTCGAGGGCCAGGTTGCGCATGATCATGTTCAGCGCGACCTTGCTCGCCTTGTAGTAGTAGAGCCCGTGGTGGGTGCGCGGGTACGCGGCGAAGGAGGCGACCGCCGCGCTCATGCCGGCGATCTTCTTCTGCCTGCTTGCCTTCACGTTTGCGAGCAGGCGCTGGGAGACGAGCAGGGTGCTCAGGGCATTCACGCGCATGTACGTATCGAACTTCGTAGGGTCGATGGAGCCCAGCTGCTGCTCCGGTTCCGTGCCCAGCATGCCGACATTGTTGAGCAGCAGGTCGATGGGTATCCCGCCAAGCCGGTTGCCGAGGTTGTCGACCGATGCCGGGTCGGTGGCGTCGAGCCTCTCGATGCGCACCCGGCCGGTCTTGTCGGCGAGTTCCCGGAGGGCCATGGCAGCCTCGGGATTGCGCGCTGTTGCAATGACGTTCCAGCCGCGCGCCGCGTATTGCTGCGCAAAGGCGAAGCCCAGGCCGCGGTTGGCGCCGGTGATCAGCACGGTCGACGGCTCCGCGGCGTTCGCGACCGGGAGGAGGGCAAGCAGGAGGCAGGTGGCGACTAGGCGGATGATGGTCCGCATTTCGGTGCTGCTTCCATATCCGGTGCCGGTGTTACGGTTACGGTTGCGGTTGCGGTTGCAGCAAGTCATTGCGTGATCGAACCGCTGCCACCAGGCGGACTGTCCGGCGGTGCTCATCGTCGCTGCACGACGTAACCGAAACCGTAACACCGGCACCGCCTCCCGCGGCACCGCCTCCCCGCCTCGTCAGGCCAGCACTACCTCGACGACGCTCACCTCCGAGGCGGTGGGTACCACACGCGAGAGGCGCAGGCCGGCCCTGGCCAGCAGGCTGGCGTACTCGGCTTCGGTGCGTTCCTGGCCACCGGAGAGCACCATCATGGCGATGTCCTGCATCTTTCCCGGATGTGGTGCGTCGCCGGGTGGGATCACGGTTTCGATGATCAGCAGCTTGCCGTCCGGCTTCATGGCCTTGCGGCAATGGTTCAGGATCGTCAGGCAGCGGTCCTCGGACCAGTCGTGGATGATGTGCGACAGTAGGTAGGCATCGGCACCGGCTGGCACGCCCTCGAAGAAGCTGCCGGCCTCGATGGATACGCGCTGCTCGATCCCATGCTTCTTCAGCAACGGCTGCGCGTCGCGCACCACCTGCGGCATGTCGAAGAGCACGCCACGCGGCTGTGCATGGTGCTTCAGGATCGCGGCCAGCATGTTGCCGGTGGCACCGCCGACATCCATGATGGTCGCGAACTGCGAGAAATCGTAGGCAGCAGCAACCGCCGCTGGTTCCGCGCCATGTACCCCGACCATCGTCTCGCTGAAACGGAAAACCCGCTCGGGGTCCTGGGCAAGATAATCGAAAAAGTGAACGCCAAATGCCGTCTCGAAGCCCGTCTCCCCGGTCTGCACGGTGTGCAGCAGCTGCTCCGAAGCCTTCGCGAACCAGGGGCTGGCGAGCGTCAGCACAGTGGAGTACGCCGCGCCGGGCGCGTTCTTCTGCAGCGCTGCTCCCAGCGGGGTGAGTGCGAACTGCTGGCTGCTGCCCTCGGTGAACAGGCCCAGGCCCGCCAGCGCCCGCAGCAGCCGATACAGGAACGCTGGCTGCGTGTGCGTCAGCTTTGCCAGCTCGGCGGCCGACTTTGGCCCTGCGGCAAGCTGGTCCGCCAGCCCGAGCGTCGCTGCTGCGTAAAGCATCCTCGGCACCCAGTAGGTCCGGCACATCAGGATCAGCTGTGCATGCGGTGGCAGTGACTTGCCGGGCTTCTTCTGCTCTGTGTTCATGCCATCCTCCGGATTGTGTGGGGACAGTTTACTCAACTTCCGAATGGTACCTGGCTTGATCTGGGCGTGTCGGTAACCATGCGGTTTCCAGGATCCCGACCTGCGCAAGGCCGTCGGGCGCCTGCGATCAGGCCGGAGGCAGACTGCATCCAGGCGCCGGGTCGGTTCGGGTCCAGCGCGGCGGCGCGCGCCGTGATTCAGCGCATCAGGTAATCGTTGACCGCGATGCCGATGCCGATGCGCTCCGCACGCCGGTTGTAATCGAGCAGGCTCTCGCCGAATCCGTTGAAGTAGAGTGCGTACACCCGCAGTACATCGGTGATCGGGTAGCTCCAGGTAAGCTCATACCCGGACTCCTCGGTTCCGGGACGCAACATGGCCGTAAAGGTGTTGCGATTCGGCGCCCAGACGGCGCGGATGTCGCCATAGCCGAAGTAGCGGTGCATGTGGGGGTTGTCGTCGTCTGCCTCGTCCTCGGGAATGCGGTACCAGCCACGGATGGCGATTCCCAGGTCCCCGAAGTCCAGGAAAGTCTGTGCCAGCACGCGGTTCCAGCTCCTGGAAAGCGCTTCGCCACGGCCGTTGGACTGGTGATTGAGGCCGAAGTCGACTCCGGCCACCCTGCCACCAGGCAGCCGCGGTCCCCCGTAATGGCGGAACAGGATCTCCGGCTCGTAGTTGGTCTCCCGGAATGCCGAGGAGACTTCGTCGTCGTCATTGTAGAACTGCCACCAGGACCTGGATGTATAGGTGGCGAGCAGGTCATTGTTGCCCCAGAGCTGCCTGGCCAGCGGAAACTTGAAGCTCACCTGAAACTCGACCTCGGTCTTGTCGGGTGCGGGGGCTGCAGGGGTTATTGCGGAAAAGACCTGCTGGTTCGGCTTGCTGTTGTAGGCGACTGGCAACAGGAACGTGGGCCGATAGGCTGTCAGGAAGTATTCCTGTTCTGCCAGCGAATACTCCTCCGTGATGCGCTTCTGAACGGCCGAAGGACGCATGACCTCCGGGGCGGCCGCCGTGGCGGTTGCCGCCGGCTGGCCGTTCGCCTGCACCTGGCGACAACGCGCCCTGACGTCGGCCACCGAGGCAGTGTCGGGTGCTGCCCTCAGGGTTTCCAGAAGGCAGTCCGCCAGTGCATCAGCTTGTGTCGGCTGACCTGGTGCCAGCTGGCCGGAGAGCAGCAGGGCAGCACCCAGGATGGCATTGGTTGCACGTCCCGATCTCATGTCCTTGCCCTCAGTCCGTTGCGTCTCCGTCGGTTCAGCTGTTTCGCGCGCCACGGCAACCGCGGTCACCGCAGACGCCGTAGATGGTCAGCGAGTGGTGACGGATCTCGAAACCCGAGGCCTCGGCAATCAGCTTCTGCTGGCGTTCAATCGCGTCGTTATGGAATTCGACGATCCGTCCGCAGTTGATGCAGACGAGATGGTCATGGTGCTTGCCGAGATTGAGTTCGAAGACGGCATGGCCATTCTCGAACTGGTGGCGGACCACGAGTCCCGCATTCTCGAAATCGAGCAGCACCCGGTACACCGTTGCGAGGCTGACCGTGTCCTGTTCTTCGTGCAGGCGCTGGTAGATGAGATCGGCCGTCATGTGGCGCGCATCCGGCTGGCTCAGGATCTCGAGGATCCGCGTGCGCGGTACGGTGACCTTGAGGCCCGCGTCCCTGATGTCCTGCTTGTCCATGTCCGGCATCCTCCGTATCGGGATCGTCTTTCGCAATGTTTGTCAATAAGAATTATTCGCATTCCGAAATGCGAATAATTCCTATAAAAAGAAATTATGCGCCGAGCGACACCCGATTACGAAGACCAGGCCAGGGGAGCCGCCTCAGGTGCTGCACCAGCAACGCCAACCGGCGTGACGGTGATCTGCAGCGAGCAGCTGTTCGGGCCTTTACGGTCGGTGTGGATCCGGCATGGCCGCGAATTGTACCGCCTGCAGGTGACCCGTCACGGCAAGCTGATCCTGACGAAGTAGCGGCCCGGTCATTGCGCAACCCAGGAGTCGGGTGTCCCGAATGGACCCCAGCCTCCAAGGCAGCCCCCGGTCGTGCATGGGCACGACCCGTGAAAACTGCGAGGTATGCGCATGTTCGAAATGTCTGGCACCCTGGTGTCACCGAATCAGCCGGCAGCTGTGGTTGCCGCCGCTGGCCAGGCGTCGCGCAAGGCGGCCGACCTCGCCCTCTGGTCGGCACGCCAGCTGGCAGCGGCGGCTTTTTCCGGTGATCCGGTTGCCGTCGAACGTACGGTCCGTACCGCGCACTATGCCTACAACGTCGAGCTGTCGGGCCGTTGCCTGCCACTGCTTGTCCAGCTCGTTACGCGCCATCCGCTGCCCGGCTGGCGCTTCGCGCCACCGGGCTGGCGCTGGCCAACCGTGCACGAGTGCGCGCTGCTCGAGTTGCTCGGGCGGCTCCAGGCCGGCGAGAACCAGCGCGCCGCTGCTTTGCTCGAACGTCATCGCTGCGGGCACATCACCGCCACCGTCCTGGAGCGCGCGCGCTGCTATGCCACCGAGCTGACGCTTGGCGGGCTCACCCTGCCCGCGGCCGCGCACCGACCGCACGGGCTGCGAGTCGTCAAGTGAGCGATACAGCAACGACACATGTGGTAGCGACGCGAGCTTCGGCCAGCGGGTAGAGTCGCCAGGTCTGGTGACGACCGATTGAGAGGCATCCCGGCGGCAGTGACGCCACGGTCATCCCGTCGCTGCCGCCGGGCACTGCCGCACGAAGCTTCGATGGGCAGGCCTGGCTTCCGGGCAACAGGCAGCGAGTCGCCCTACGCGGTGTGGCGTCAGCGAATCAGTTGCACGATGCGAGACTACCGATCCACGCCGAGATCAGCTGCACGCCCTGGGCATCGACGAGGTTCGATGCGAAGGGTGGCATCGCCTCCGCGGTGTTCCGCTGGCCGATGCGCGCCAGCAGCACCGAGCTGCCGGGTGCCCCCGGCGCGACGATGCGGCGTAAACGGTGCCGGTGTTACGGTTTCGGTTACCTGTTTCCGGCCAGGCGCATCGCTGGCAGCAACTGCGTAAGATACAGGCGTGCAGGCAATGTCCCGCTTGTCGCTTTCCAGCCTGCAAACTGCCGGATGAACAGGGGAATCCGCCATGCGCAGCCGTACCGCCATCGCCATCGCAGCACTTCTCACGGGCCTGTCGACCTTGGCCACTGCTGCCGACCCACCGCAACGGGCGGCGGCGGTTCCGGACCTCGCTACACTCACTGCCCTGATGACAGGTGACTTCGACAACCGCAGGCAGTTCGAGGCGCAGCCGCCGGCCAAAGAGCCGCAGTTCCTGCTCATGGGCCTGCAGCGGCGCGCCGTCCAGGTACCCGCCCTTGGCACCCATGTCGTCTATGCGCAGGTGAACGATGCGGCTGATCCGGCCAGGATCCGCCGGCAGCGGCTGTTCGTGCTCGTCCCCGAAGCCGATGGCAGCGTCGTCATGAAATCCTGGTCGTTCACCGACGAAGCCGCGTCACGGGATATCCTCGGACGGCTCGCGGACCTTGAACGCATGCCCGCCACGGCCTTCCGGCCCTCGCTGCCGCCCGGCTGCGACATGCGCTGGACGTTGGCTGCAGGCACCTGGTCCGGCCGGGTCGACCCCGCAACCTGCAGCATCCGCGGAAGGCGTGATGGTGCGCCGATGAAGCTGCGCAGCACGGAACTCCTCGGTCCCGACGGCCTGCGCAATGAAGAGGCCGGCTTCACGAGCGCGGGCGAGATGAGCTTCGGCCTGCCGGATGGCGTGTATTACGAATTCAGGCGCTCGCGCTAGCCGGGGCAGGCTGACCAATGGATGCTGGGGTGTGAGGGGGACAGTTTACTCAACCTCCGGCCTGCCCCTGGACGCCAGCTAGTGCGCTTCCTGCCCGAGTCGGTGCACGCGCCTGATCCAGGCCTGCCGCGCGGACAGGCTCATGCCGGCGATGTTGCCGATGACGGTCGAGTCGACACGCCGGAAGCCGACGAAGCGCAGGATGTTGCGCTCCAGGCTGCGCAGGCTGTGGGCCCTGAAATACCAGCGATAGACGAGCGCCGGCATGCCCATGGTGACGATGACCCTTGCGGTCTTGTCACCCAGCATCTTCACCCGTGACCGGCCGAGGAGCGCCGCGCTGAACGCGAAGCCCGGACGCAGGATCTGCTCGAGGAGCGCCTTCAGCAGTGCCGGCATCGAACCCATCCAGAGCGGGAAGAGGATCACGACGTGTGACGCCCATTCGATGGCGGACTGGCATTTGCGCGCGGCTTCCGGCGGCAGCGCGTTCTGGTAGTCCGCCTGCGAGCGCAGGATCGGGAAGTCGAGGTCCGCGAGCCGGATGACATGGACCTCGTGCCCGGCCTGCTCAGCGCCTTCGCCATAGGCACGAGCCAGCGCGTGGACGAAGCGCTCGCCATCCGGGTCGGGATGACCGTCGAGGATCAGGATCCGGCTCATAAGTGGGGGACAGTTTACTCAATTTCCGGGCGGTCCCTCGTCCGCTCGAATCGGCCCGGGTGGTGATTGCGCCGGCGATGAACCCGTCGCGCCGCATGTGCATTGCGAACAGTAACCGTAACCGTAACACCGGCACCGACTGATTATCGGCGCCGGCGGGTACGGATGCCGGCGGCAACAAATGCCGTGGCGAGCAGCCATGCTGCGGGTGGCAGTGGCACGGCGCTGGCGGTCAGGCGCAGGATGTCGGTCGAACCGCTGGCATCGGCAAGGTACTGCAGGTCCCAGGCAATGCCCGCCACCACCGGCAGGTTCACGCTGGCGAACTGGCCGGTGAGGACCTGCGCCAGCAGGATGTCGAACGACGATTCCGGAGCGGGCAGGAACCCGGCAGTCCCTGGTGCCGACCAGAGGCTGACGTTGAGTACGCCACCTAGCGTGGCACTGTCGGCAACCACGAGCTGGTCGTATGCAAGAGATCCAAGTTCGATGTCGAGTGTGCCGGCGGCCTGCACGTAGTCGCCGTTGACCTGCATTGAACCGGGGGAGTTGCCTGGTGAAACAGTGCCATTGTTCAGCAGGTTAGCGCTGATGGTCCCGCTGCCGGTGAGACTGCCGCCACTCAGCGTCAGGTCGCCAGCGACCAGCAGCGCGCCGTCCACATCAGTTACTCCCGCGGTCTGCGTGTAGGTGGTCGCGGTCAGGGTGCTGCCGGCTCCCACCCGCATGCCGCCCGCGTTGCTGAACAGGCCGACTGCGAGGTTGCGTCCGTTGCGGATCTCGAAGTGTCCAGCCTCGAGATTGGCGGCGAAGCCCGACAAGGCGTCAGACGTGCCGGAACTGCCGGTGTAGAGACGTGCTGCTGCGCCATCGAGCAGGATGTCGGCGGCATTGCTGACGATGCCGGTGCCCACCGGCAAGCGCATGGTGCCGAGAACCTCGTAGTGGCCACCAGCAAGTGTCTGTGATGCGCTGTTGAAGTTCGTCAGGTTCTGGTTGACCTGCAGTGTGCTTCCGGCGGCTGCTCGCAGCGTTCCATCGTTGGTGACGCTGGCTGCGACGCCGGCCTCCGCAAGGATCAGCGCGTTGCCTTGGTTCGCGTGGATGAAGCCGCGGTTCGTGAGCGCCAGGCCGTAGTCGCCGATCCTGCCGGCACCCTGGATGGTGTGGCCGGTGTCGTTGAGCAGCGTGCCGGTACCGATGCCCCAGGATGCAATCTGGTTGGATGATGAGTTGGACAGCGTCAGGGTGCCGCCGCCGCTGAGGGTCACGCCTGGCTTGATGCTGAGGCTCGCGCCACTGCTACCGGCGCCGAGCAGCATGCTGCCGTTGTTGACGAGCGTGCCCCCAAGCAGCGTGGTGCTGCCGCGGATGTCGAGCGTACCGAGGTTCTCCAGGCCGCCGATCGCCGTCACACTGGTCGGCAGCCTGATGACGCCGCTGCCCGAGGTCGTCAGGGTGCCCCCAGTCAGGGTTGCGTAGCTCAGCTGCAGCACGGAGCCATCCTGCGCTTGCAGGACTCCGCCTGAATTGTTGAAGAGCACCGGGTTGGCCGGATCCACGCCGCTGACATCGAGCGTCGCGCCGTTGCGGGCCCGCATTAATCCGGTGTTGGCCAGCGTACCGCTGGCGGTCGAAGTAACCTTCAGCGCGCTGCCGGCGACGTCGGCATCGATCAGGCCCCAGTTGCTGACATGGCTGATCTGCCTGATCTGCCCCGCTCCGCGTATGGTGTGCTCGGGGCCATTGATCAGCCCCGGGCTGGTGCCGGGAGAGCCGACAACGCTGCGCGTGGCGTGGGTGAGCTCCAGGGAGCCGTTGCCGTCGAGCGTGTGGTCGTCACCGGAGGAACCCGCCAGGCGCAGTTCGGTGCTGGCGGACGTTGCATCGAGGCGGATGGTGCCGATATTGGTCACCGAGTTGCTGAGCGTCAGCCACTGGCCGTTGTTGACGTTGAGAAGCCCTTCGACGGTGACGCCGCCGATGTGGACATTCGTGCCAGTGACTGCTATACGCCCGGACCCGCTGCTCGCCAGCGTGCCGCCGGTAATGGCGGTGGAGTACAGCTCAACCAGGGAGCCATCGAGTGCCGCAATCGTTCCGGCGCCGTTGTTCAGTGTCCCGGAGGGCGTAGCGGTGTTTCCGCCCTGGATGCGCAGCTTGCCGCCGTTGCTTGCGCGGAGTGTGCCGGCATTGAAGGTGGTGTAACCCGGGGGCAGCATGTCCAGCGTCAGCGGCATACCGCTGAGATTGGCGTCGATCATGCCGCTGTTGCTGAGCGCCACGCCGCTGCCGCTCGTATATCGGATCGTGCCGCTGCCGGTGATCCGGGTGGAATTGCTCAGGCGGACATATTCGATGTCGCCACCGAGAAGATCGATCCGTCCGGAGCCCGTGAACTCGGCAATGCCATTGCTGAAGATCTTGCTGGTTACCTGCACCAGGCCAGTGACATTGAGGGTTGCGGTTTTCCAGTCGGGAGTCGGTCCGGTGATGGGAATGCTCCACCAGTTCAGGCCGAGCGGGCTGCCGACGTTGAGCGTGGTTTGCGTACCGACGCTCAGTTCAGCAACACTGGCTGGAACGTTGACGTCCAGCGTTGCGGTTACGGGCGTGGGGCCTGGCGGCACCGTCGGTGTTGGACTGACGTTGACTTTGTAGAAGACGTACTCGCTGGCGTCGGCCGGCTGCTGGCCGGGGTAACCTTTCAGCGTGCAATGGCCCTCGCCGTCGTACTGCAGGCAGATCGTCGGTGACCAGTTCTCGCTATCGGCCCAGCCGCCATTCTGCGGCAGTCCCGGCACCGGTGATTCACCGAACCTGTAGCTGACGCTGCGCTCATCGGCGTGAGCGGTGACTGGAACGCCAGGAGCGACAAGCAGGATCAGCGAGCAGCAGACGAACGGTCGTAGCGACATGGTGGTGTTGCCGATATCCCCTGAGCATGCGGCGAGCGGATGCGCGGTGCTACCGGCAGTTTCCGTGTTGTTGTTATTGGCCTCATTATCATGAGGTCCAAGATCTCATCAAGGCGGCATGTCAAGTGCCGGTGCGCCCCAAGAGTAGATCGGGGGACAGTTTACTTAATTGCTGCCTTGTCCCTCGCGTGACCGGCCCGGCTAGCCTTTTGCAGGTGAAGTACCAGACGCATTTGGCCGTCGTGCGCTAACGGGCAGCTGCTGCACCGGATATGTTTCGAGGACGGATTCCATGGTCGTAACCGTAACACCGGCACCATTCGACCGTGAAGTGCATCCTGGCCAGTGTGGACGGCAACCGAAACCGTAACACCGGCACCGAGCGATCCCGTGGTAAGTTACCGAAACCGTAACACCGGCACCGATTGACGGAGCGATCACATGAATTTCCGGCGGTGGTGGATGCTGGTCGCGGGCCTGGCAGCCTGCCTGTTCACGATGGTCGCGACGGCGGCCACGGCGTCGCCGCGTGAGGTACTGGTGCTTGGCGGTACCGGCAAAGTCGGCGCCAGGATCGTGCGCCAGCTGGTTGCCGGCGGCAACCGGGTCACGGTGTTTGCCCGTGCCGGCTCTGACCACCACCGCATTGCGGACCTGCCGGTGCAGTACGCGATCGGGGACCTGACGCAGGCGGCAGACATTGCCGCTGCGCTCCACGCCCGGACCTACAACATCGTCATCAGCGCGGTGCGCGTGCAGGACAACGACCCGCACTTCTTCGAGCGCTTCATGCAGCCGCTGGCGAGCAACGCCCACGCCACGGGCGTACAGCAGCTCATCCACCACAGCGCGGTCGGTGCCGGCGCCAACCTGGCAAAGTTTGCCGGGCGCGGCTGGGAGAAGAACCCAGGCCTGGTGGAGCGTTTGAAGGACCAGGGCATCGCCGAGGACATCCTGCGTGCCAGCGGGGTGCCTTATACGATCATCCGCAATGCTGGCATCTACCCCGACAGCGCACCCGCCACGGGCACGGCTGAGCTGACCGAGGACGACACCGCGCTGACCTCGATGACCCGTGCCGATGTCGCGCGGCTGACGATGCAGTGTGTCGGCAATCCGGCCTGTCTCGGCAAGACCTTCCATATCCGGGATCCGTCGCTGCCGTGGCGGCCGCCACAGCCGGACCAGGACCGGGAGTAGGGATACGCCGACTCCGCCCTCCCGGAAGCGGCGCCAGCCCGGTTGAGTAAACTGTCCCCGAATTCGCTCCCAGCACCGACTGACACATTTGGGATGCGAGTCACTACATAAGCGGGGCCAGACCCTATACTCGGCCGCATGCCCAGGCGCGCGGAGACCCGGGTTCCATGAGCGACCTCGTCCTGCTGATCGTGTTCATCGCGCTGGGCGCAGTGGTGCTGGGCTCCCACCGCTTCCGCGGCCTGCGTGTTGCCTCGAGGGTGCTGTCCGTCGTCGGCTTCCTGTTCTTCGGCCTCCTCACCCTGGCCTGCGTCTACGGCATGTTCGCCTTCGGCGACAAGGGCGCCGGGGTACTGCTGTTCATCGCGGTGCCGAGTGGTGTGATCGCGGCCCTGTTCTTCTTCGCGCTGAAGTCATCGTGGGGCACCGAGGCCTTCGCCAGGTTGCCGCCCGGGGAGCAGCTGGAGCAGACGCGTTCCGGGGTCGATGCGGAAATGATCCGGCTGGAGCGGGAGATCGCCGCGGCGGCAGCGAAGCTCGACCGCTTCTGGGTGCCGTCGTCCACGAGGGAGCGGCTACGCAGGGAAGTCACCAGCAACCGCCGGAAGCTGGAGGAACTGCGCAAGCTGCAGGCGGCGATGAAGGAGCGGGGCTGGCCGGATGGCCGGACGGCGGAGTCGTCCGGACACTGAACTGCGGCGTCGGGTGCCTGTGCAATACTGGCAGGCGGGGTCTTGATTGTCTGGGAGTCAGCTATGGGGCTGGTAATCATCGTGCTGATCGTGGCCGTCGTGATCTTCCTGATCATGATCTACAACCGGCTGGTGACGATGCGCAATGCGGCCAGGAATGCCTTTGCGCAGATCGACGTGCAGCTCACCCGTCGCCATGACCTGGTGCCCAACCTGGTCGAGGTCGCCAGGGGCTACCTGCAACATGAACGCAGCACCCTGGAGGCGGTCATCCAGGCCCGCAACCAGGCGGTGTCGGGGCTGAAGGCGGCGGCAGCAAACCCCGGCAGCGTAGAGGCGATGGCGGTGCTCGCGGGTGCCGAAAATCAGCTGACCGGCGCGCTCGGGCGGCTGTTCGCGCTTGCCGAGGCCTACCCCGACCTCAAAGCCAACCAGACGATGATGCAGCTGTCCGAGGAGCTGACCTCCACGGAGAACAAGGTCGCCTTCGCGCGCCAGGCCTTCAACGATGCGGTGATGGGCTACAACAACACGCGCGAAGTGTTCCCGAACAACTTCATCGCCGCCAATTTTGATTTCCTGCCGATGCAGCTGCTGGAGATCGAGGACAGCGCGAAGCGCGAGGCGCCCCGGGTCAGCTTCGGCTGACGCACAGAGCGGGCATCCCGGCCGGCATGGACTTCTGGGCCCGCCAGGCCGATGCACGCCGGCGCAGCCACTGGCTGCTGCTGCTGTTTGCCGCCGCCGTGCTGGCGGTGCTGGTCGCCGTCAACTTCGTGGTGCTCGTCGTCCTGGGCCTGTTCGATGCCGGCGAGGCGGCGGCAGGCGGCACCTGGCTCACGCGCCATCCGGTTGCGGTGACCATCACTACGCTCATCGTGCTGGCCATCACTGGCATCACCAGCCTCTACAAGTCCATCAAGCTCGGCGCCGGGGGCGGCGTCGTTGCGCGGGAACTGGGCGGGATGCGCGTGCAGGCGGACACCACCGACCCGGATGAACGACGCCTGCTCAACATCGTCGAGGAGATGGCGATCGCCGCCGGCCTGCCAGTGCCTGCAGTCTATGTGCTCGGGGAGGAGCAGGGCATCAATGCCTTTGCCGCCGGCCATACGGCGGCGGACGCGGCGATCGCCGTGACCCGCGGTGCCCTGCAGCACCTGAACCGCACCGAGCTGCAGGGAGTGATCGGCCACGAGTTCAGCCACATCCTCAATGGCGACATGCGCCTCAACATCCGGCTTATTGGCCTGCTGTCGGGGCTGCTGGTGATAGCCATCGGCGGTCGCATGCTGTACCAGCTGGGCTCTGGCAGCGGTAGCCGGCGCCGCGGCGATGGGTCGCTGGCCCTGGCTGGCCTGGCGCTGATGGGCATCGGCCACATCGGCGTCTTCTTCGGCCGGCTAATCCAGGCCGCGGTTTCCCGCCAGCGCGAGTTCCTGGCTGATGCGGCCGCCGTACAGTTCACGCGCGATCCAGCAGGGCTGCGCGACGCGCTGATCAAGATCGGCAGCGTGGAGAGCTCGCGCCTCAGCAGCCCACGCAGTGCGGAAGTGGCGCATATGCTGTTCGCGCCGGGCCTGACTCGCTGGATGGCCACTCATCCGCCACTGGCCGAGCGTATTCGTGCGCTCGATGCCTCGTTCGATCCAGCCACGGTCGCCGACCTGCGCCTGGAGGTCCGGCCGCAGCCGCTCGGCATCGTGCGGGTGCTGGAGGAGGATGGCATGGCGAAGTCTCTGCCAGCGGCACAGCTCCTCGACCAGCAGGCCATCGCGCTGAACCCCGGCAGCCTGCCGGCCCGGGTTGGCAATCCGCGGGCGGCCGACATCACCCGCGCCGGTGAGCTGCAGGCGCTGTTGCCGGGTGTGGCGTTGGCTGGTGACGCAGCCGCCGCGCAGGCAACGGCCCTGCTGCTGGCGCTGGTGCTCGATAGCAGCGCTGAGGTGCGCGCCGTGCAGCTGGAGAAGATCCGCATCGTCTTCGGCAGCGCGCTGGATGCGCAGCTGCAGGCCCAGATGCAGGTTCTGAACGCGGTGCCGGTCGAAGGGCGTCTGGCACTGCTCGGGCGCATCGTGCCGGCGCTGCGACGCTTACCGCCGGCCACGCGCGGGAAGATCCTCGATACCCTCGGGGCGCTCGCCCGCACTGATGGGGTGATCAGCGTCTTCGAGTACACGCTCGGCACCCTGGCCGGTATCTATATCGACGAAACCCTGGCCCCACGCCGGGTGAGCCACGCCATCCGGCTGGCCGCCGCTACGGTCGAACTGCAGATCCTGCTTTCGACGCTCGCGACCCAGGGCCATGGCACCGCGCAGGACGCCGAGCAGGCCTACGCCCGCGGCATCGCCTGCCTCGGGCTAAAGCGTCCACCGCCGTTTCGCCCGCGCCCAGGCTGGGCAGCGGCTCTGGACCGGGCCCTGCGTTGCCTGGACGGCCTGGCTCCCATGGACAAGGCCCGCGTCGTCGAGGCACTCGGCGCCACCATCGTCCACGACGGCCGTGTCAGCCTCGCCGAAGCCGAGTTGCTGCGCGCCATCTGCGCGGCATTGCACTGCCCCCTGCCGCCGCTGCGTGAAAAAGGTGTCTGAAAAAGGTGTCAGACTTATTTATGAAATGGTGTCAGACATATTTTCTCCATCAGCGGAGAAAATATGTCTGACACCATTTCATAAATAAGTCTGACACCTTTTTCTCTTCCCTCAGTCCCCAGCGTGCAGCTGCATCACGATGATGCGGTGGCCGTCGTAGTCGGTGACCGGGAACTCGCGGCGCGCGGGATTCGTCAGTTCGAGGATCCTGCCGACCTCGAGCTTCGGGGTCGCGGCGAGCGCCTTCTCGTGTACGGCTTCGATGCGCTTCTGCACTTCGACGATCAGTACGCTCTCGTAGGGCTTCGCCCGCGGCGGCAGCGGCACGCCCTTCACCTCGGTCATGCCTATGGCGCCGAAGCGCCCGTCGGGTGTCGCGAGGAAGGCAATGCGGACCTGCGCCTCGGCGGGGATGCCGAAGAACTCGTACATGAAATTGCCGGGATTCACCGGCAGCGCGCGATCCACCCTGAAACCGAGGATGTCGCGGTAGAGCGTGAGTGCGCGGTCGATGTCCGCGACCACGAGGTTGGAGCGGTGCACATAAGGATCGACATTCGCCGGATGGCCGGCGACCGGGGGCCGTTTGGTCTCGATGGCGGTCTGCGCCAGCGTGGTGGTCGCTGCGAGGAGGGCGAGCAGCGTGGCGAGATGGCGGATGGATGTTGCTGGCGTTTTCACTATGGTCTCCCGGCTTGCAGGTAAGAGGCGATGACCCGGTAGAAGATGTCCATCTCGCCGCGGTCGAGGTCGGTGATCCGCGACTCGAAGGGTGCACCGGCGAGCCGGCCGGCGACCTGCTCGCCCGGCGTGCCGCGGGCGAGTTCATCGCGCACCGCAGCGATCATGGTCTCCCAGAACTCGCGTCGCTCGCTGACGGCGCTGATCGGGCCGGCGGCCGGTTGCAGGAACGGCTTGCCGTCGGCGCTGCGCCCCAGGGAGATATGGCCGCCGACCACCCGGGTCACGCCATTGTCCGCGGCGAGCTTCTCGACGGCCTTCAGGTACGGCACCATGTTGTGCAGGTAGGTGTCCGGCACGTTCGGGTTGAACTCCTTCATCCAGCCCTGCGGCGGATTGGCGATGTCGACGATGAAGATGACGTTCGCCGGCCGGGCCAGCATCACCGACAGGCAGTTGCTGTGGCTCGGGCCGAACCAGAACAGCTCCAGCGAGGCATTGCCGACATCGATCCGGTAATGGTCCCGGAACAGGATGTCCGGCGGCACAAGGTCGGCATGCGGCGTGTCGCGGATATTGTCGCGGCAGTTCTCCTGGGCGACGAACTTCGCGCCGGCCTGCTTGAAGATCGTGCCGCCGACGGCATGGTCCCAGTGCGAATGGGAGTAGGCGACGAATTTCACTGGCAGGTCGGTGACTTTCGCGATCTCCTCCTTCAGGGCCGCGGCGGCGACGCTGCTCAGCGGATCGGTGGCGATGACGCCCTGGTCGCCGACCACGAAGATGTCGCGGTAGGGGCCGTAGCGGAAGGCGTAGAGGCCATCGCCGAGTGCATCGGTCTGGAACTTTGGCCCCAGGCCGGCCGGCTGTGCCGCCGCGAGGGAGGCAACGAGGAGGGCCGCGAACGCGAGCAGGATCTTCATGGTCATCGTCCCGTCGTATAGCGCGAGGCGACCCGGCGCACCAGGATCTCCATGCTGCGCTCGCTGTAGCGCGGGTACTGCTGGTAGGGCGCAAGGTCGATCTTCCTGATGATGGCACGCGGCGGCACGCCCGCATCGAGCTGCGCCTTCACGTCGCCGAACAGCCGCTCCCAGAACTCGCGCTGGCCGTGCAGGGCGGCGATCGGTCCGGTCGCGGGTTGCAGGAACGGCTTGCCGTCCGCTCCGCTGCCGATGGAGATGTAGCCGCCGACCAGCGTCTGGATACCCTCGCGTGCCGCCAGGTCCTCCGCGGCCCTGAAGAACGGCAGGAAGTTCCAGAGCTGGTAGTCGGGCACCGTCGGGTTCCAGGGAATGCTCGCCTGCGGCGGGTTCACCAGGCCCACGATCATCATCAGCTTCGCCGGCTGCGCGACCATCACCGAGAGGCAGGTGTCGAGGCTGGGGCCGAAGTAATGCAGCTCCAGCGTCTGGTTGCCGACCTTGACCTGGTAGTGGTCCCGGTAGGTGATGTCGGGCGGCACGACCAGCGGGTTCGGCGTCTCCTTCAGGTTCTGCGCGCAGCGCTCCTGGGCGACGAACTTCGCGCCCTCGTCGCGGAAGATGCCACCGCCGGCGATGCGGTCCCAGTGCGAGTGCGAATACACGACGTAGCGCACCGGCTGGTCGGTGACCCTGGCGATCTCCCGGCGCATGGCGGCGGCGAACGTCGGGCTCACCGGATCGGTCACGATGACGCCCCGGTCGCCGACCAGGAACAGGCTGCGGTATGCGCCCTGGCGGAAGGCGTAGGTGCCATCCGCCAGACGCTCGGTCTGCTGGGGCTGGATGAATGACGGCAGGGCCTGGGCGAGCGCTGCGCCTGACAGGCAGGCCAGGAGGGCGACACCCGCCAGGCGTGCAAGGGCCCGGCCGAGGAACGAGGGCGAGGGAAGTATGTCCATCGCTGCGACTATACCCGGGGCGGTCTGACGAATGCCATGCCGCCGGCGTCACAGCGGTGAAGACAGGCCCGTCGGCATTGGGTCGGCTCTCAGGCTGGCCTCGCCGTGAACTCGGAAGGCTCGAGTATGCACCAGTCGGCAACATGTCCGGGCAGGCCGAAAAGCCGGGGTGAGTCGCGAAATCGGAACAAGCGGTACAGGTAGTAGCTCGATGCGTTGTCCCGCGAGAATCGCAGTTCATTAGGCGTTAGGAAGAACGGGGTGTTCTTTCCATACTTGGTTGTCTTTGCCTCGATGAACCGATCTGATCCGTTCTCCTCGAAGGATCTGATGTCGAATCCCGCGGATGGCCCTACGATGGCTGAAACCTGTTCGATCCTGTCGGCGAGTGATACTTTTCCTGCACGGATCAATCGGGCACGTTCGAAGTTGATGACAAACTTCTCTCCAGCCTCACCCAGCGATTGGTTCCGGGCCTCCCGCTCAAGGAAGTTGACTCCGCCAGGGTTGTAAATCGGCCGTGGTTCAGCGATGGCCGGGGCCTTGCGTGTTTCCTGTGCGGGCGGCTCCTCCCAGGCAGAAAGAAAATCTTCGACGGCCGGGGTCAGTGGTACCACCTCTGAATCCCTGGCAACCAGCTGCTGGAACTCCGGGTGGTACTTCAGGAACTCCGTTACTGCTGCAGGAAGCAGGGAGCGCTGGTAGTTGAAGCGTGGCTTGTAGCCATCGATATACGGGATTCCCATCTCGATCAGCACGGCACTGATGTTCTGGTGCTTCAGTTCAACCGAGCTATCGGACCGGTTGTTCAGCTGTTCCATCAACGCGCGTCGATGCTCGGTCTTGTTGTACCTGTGGCCAGTCAGTTCAAGGCGCAGCATGCGGAAGTAATCCGCAACTGCTGCTTCGACTTCAGACTCGGACCATTGGGCAGACATGTAATCGGTAGATTCCGGCGATGGAGGTGGCCGGGGTGCCGCTCGGCCATGGCGAGCTTAGCCCAGCTCGCGCCTTTCGTCGAAATCCAGGGCAACGCTTCTTTGTCGACCGTATGGTCGCCAGCCTGGTTCCGGTCTGATATCGACTCGCAGAGTCGCCATTGATGACCTCGCAGTTCCGCGTTCCATAGACCATAATCCAGGCCGAACATGAAACTCCCCTGGCGCAAGAAGCAGCAGCCACCACCCGAAGCGGTCCGCGTCCTGGTGGTGTGCATGGGCAATATCTGCCGCTCGCCGATGGCGGAGGGTGTGCTGCGCGAGCGGCTGGCGACGCGTGAAATGGCGTTGCCGGTGGAGGTGGATTCGGCGGGTACGCATGGCTATCACAGGGGTGCGCCGCCCGATCCGCGGGCGCAGGCGGCGGCGCTGCGTCGGGGCGTGGATATTTCGATGCTGCGGGCGCGGCAGTTCGAGGCGGCGGATTTCAGCCGCTTCGATCTGCTGCTGGTCATGGACACGGACAACCGTGCGGTGCTGCGCGAGGCGGCGCCGGAGGAGTTTCGGGGAAAGATCCGGTTGCTGCTCGAGTTCTCGCCGGAACGAACCGAGCGCAGCGTCCCGGATCCGTACTACGGCGGCAGCATCGGTTTCGAGCGGGTGCTCGACATGGTCGAGGAGTCCATGGATGGACTGCTCGAGGAAATCGGGCGGCTGGCGGCAGAAAAAACCCGGCTCTAGGCCGGGCCGCGGTCGCGATCAGCCGGGATACGGGTACGGGTAATACGACCCCGGGTTGCCGCGATCGGGCGCTTTGTTGAGCACCAGGCCGACCGGCTTCTTCTGGTCGAGCAGTTCCAGCGAGTGGGTCACGCTGCTCCGCGGTGTCCTGCCAGCTTCGATCACCAGCAGGAACTGGCCGGCGAGCACGGTGACCGCCGGTGCCTCGTTGGTGACCAGCAGCGGCGGCGCATCGAAGATGATCAGCCCGCCAGGGTCGCGGTCCATCAGGTTCTGGAAGGTCTCCTGGCAGCGCTGGCTGTTCAGGAGTTCGAGCGAATCGGTTGCCGTCGTGCCGGCGGGCAGTACCCAGAGGCCCGGGATGTCCGTCGGACACACGGTCTGCTCGAGTGTCAGCTCGGGGTTGCCGAGCAGGTCGTACAGGCCAGGGCGCCCGGTCATGCCCAGTTGTCGGGTCAGCGTCGGGTTCGCGTTGTCGGTATCGATCAGCAGAACGTTCCGGTCCTTCTCCAGCGCCAGCACGAAGGCGAGATTGCTGGCGACGAAGGTCTTGCCAACGCCCTGCAGTGGACTGGTGACCATGATGATCTGGCTGCCAGGCGCCGCCAGCGGGCCGAATGCGCATTGCAGCAGCGGGCGCTTGAGGCGCCGGAACTGTTCATAGACCCGCCGGTCGGCGGTTTCGGTGACCAGGCTGCCACCAGTGCTGAACTGTGGGAAGGCAACCGGTTCGGCAGTGCTGCTGTGCACGGGCCTGGCCAGTGGCGTCACGCGATGCACCTGCGCCGCGCCTTTGCGCTGCTTTGCTGACGTCGGCTCGGTATCCGCTGCCGGTGCCTTGGACCGGGCCGCCTTGATGGCGCGTTCGATGATGCTCATGCGATGTGAACCCGGCTGACCAGCAGCACCAGCACGTAGGCCGCCAGCAGGGCGCCTGCCACGATCTCGAAGCGCCAGCTGCGCGCCGCAACTGCGCCGGCGCTGACGACACTGACCTGCCCGTAGACGGGTACACCGGCCGCCTCGTTGAGCGCCGCGGACGAGAAGAAGGTCGGGTCGCGCTGGCTGAGGGCAAAGGCCAGCAACAGGCCGGCGCCGAGCGCACCGAGCAGCACCAGGGTGTTCAGGGCCAGCCGGTTGGGGCTGCTGGGCGCCAGCGGCAGGCGCGGCGGGTCCATCACCCGGAAGGAAACATCCTTGTTGTCGGCCTGCACTTCCTGGTTCATGCGCGAGGATTCCAGCCGCTGCAGCAGCGTCTCGTATTCGGTCTTCACCACCGTGTAATCGCGGTTGAGGCGTGCCAGCTGCGCTTCCACTTCCGGGATGGTGCTGGCCATACCGCGCAGGTAGGTGACCTCGGCATTCTTCTGCGCCAGCTGGGAGCGCAGGGCGGCGAGATCCGCATCGGTGCTGCTGAGCGCGATCTTGATGCCCTGGGACACGGGATCCACGCTACGCCTTGCCGCGGCCTCCGGTCCGCCGGCGGCTTTGGCCTTCAGCTCCTCCTCGCGGATCTTGTACAGGTCATCGAGGGTCTGCCGCGCCCGCAGCACATCCGGGTGCTTGTCGGTGAAGCGCAGCTGCAGTCGGGTGATCTCGGCTTCCAGGTTGGCGATCGGGCCATCCACCGAGCTGGAACGCAGCGGGTCCACGCCACTCGTGGCGCTGGACTGGCCTGCCAGCTGGCGGGCCAGCTCATTGCGCTTGTTGGTCAGGCTGTTGATCTGGGACTGCAGCTCGCCAGCCTCGGCCCTGGCCGCCTGGAAACGCGCATAGAAGCCGCCATCACCCTCCAGCAGCCCAAGGTTCTTGGTCTTGAAGGCAGCCAGCCGTTCCTCGGCCTCGGTCAGCCGCTTCTCGTACTGCTTGAGCTGGGTGCGGAGGAAGTCTCCTGCCTCCGCCGATTCGGTGAGGTCACTGGTCCTGGACTCGGAAATGAAGTCATCCAGCAGCGTCTGCACGACTGCCTTGGCCATCTTCGGGTCGTGGTCTTCATAGGAGATCGTGTACACCTGTTCCTCGTCCGCCTGCATCGGGCGATCGATCAGGATGGTGCGCCCCAGCCGCTGCAGCAGGCGCTCGTGCTCGGCCGGGCTGCCGGCGCGGGCATCGAGCCCGGTCTCCTTCGCGACGGCCTCCAGGTGTGGCCGGCTGAGCAGTGCGCGGGCCATCAGCTTGACCTGGTCACGCGGGTCGGTGGGGACCGTCAGTCCCTGCAACAGCGGCTTGAGCACGCTCTCCGTGTTCACGTAGACGCGCGCGCCGGCATGGTAGGTGTCGGGCATCATGCGTACCGTCAGCCAGCCGGCGCTGGCGATCAGCCACGCGCAGAGCAGGCCGATCCAGCGGAACTGCCACATGCGCTGGGCTTCTTCGATGATGCGGGCGAGGAGCTTTTGTAGATCCATTTCTGAATTGTTTTCCTGCCACGACGTAGCCTACCATTTTGCCCACTTTATGGGCCGTGGCACAGGGCTTCCGTAGCAGTCAGCTGCCATGCCCGGCGCCTGCTGTGACGCAGTTCACACTGTGCCGGGCCGGGGGTGGCCAGCCGGCCTCCGCGGGATAAAGTGTCGGCCTCTTTCCGGCGCGGTTGTCGCCCGTTTCCACGAGCATGTCTGCATGAATCCACCGGCCTGCGCGTTTACCGTCGATGTCGAGGACTACTTCCAGGTGGATGCCTTTTCCTCGGTGATCGAGCCGTCGGCCTGGGACAGCTTCGGCTCGCGGGTCGTGGCCAATACCAGCCGGCTCCTGGACCTGCTCGATCGTCACCAGGTCAGGGGTACGTTCTTCGTGCTCGGCTGGATCGCCGAGCGGCACCCGGGCCTGGTGCGTGCCATAGTGCAACGCGGCCATGAGCTGGCCTCGCATGGCATGAGCCACCAGCGCATCGTTACCCAGACCCCGGAGCTGTTCCGGCGCGAGACGCGTGACAGCAAGCGGCTGCTGGAGGATCTGGGCCAGGTGCCGGTCATCGGCTATCGCGCCGCGACCTACTCGATCACGCGCCAGTCGCTGTGGGCGCTGGATATCCTCGAGGAAGAAGGCTTCCAGTACGACTCGAGCATTTTCCCGGTGCGCCACGATCGCTACGGCATACCGGATGCGCAGACGGTGCCGCACCGGCTGACGACCCCGGCCGGGAAGACGCTGGTGGAGTACCCGCTGACCGCCGTCGGGGTGCTGGGGATGAACCTGCCCGTGGCCGGCGGTGGCTATTTCCGCCTGTTCCCGTATGCGCTGACGCGCTGGGGCCTGCGCCGGGTTCGCCAGCAGGGACGGCCGGTGGTGTTCTACCTGCACCCCTGGGAGGTCGACCCGGAACAGCCGCGGATCGCCAATGCCGGCTGGCGGTCCCGTTTTCGTCACTACCTGAACCTGCAGCGCACGCTGCCGCGCCTCGAGCGGCTGCTGCGCGATTTTCAGTTCACCACCATGCGCGAATGCCTGCATGCGCAGGGCCTGCTCGGCAGCCCGCGGTAGTATGCTGGCCACTCTGGTGATCGGTTTTCTGCGGGAGACCTCCATGACGCTGCTCAAGAAGATCTGTTGCGCCCTGCTGCTGTTGGTCCTGGCTCCGCCGCTGCTCGCCCAGGCACCGGCGCCTGCCGGGTCGGCTCCTGCAGCCCCTGCAACTCCTGCGGCGCCAGCGGCTCCGGCTGCGCCCATGGCTCCGGCGACTTCGGCGGTCAGCGCCGATTACCTGATCGGGCCGGGAGACACCCTGCAGATTTTTGTCTGGCAGAACCCGGAGCTGTCGGTCACGGTGCCTGTGAGGCCGGATGGCCGGATTTCCATGCCGCTGGTGGATGACACCGTGGCGGTCGGGAAAACCCCTCTGCAGCTGTCCGCGGACCTGGAAACGGCGCTGGCCGTCTATATCCGCTCACCCAAGGTCAGCGTGATCGTCAGCAATGCGGTTGGTTCGCTCAGCCAGGTGCAGGTGATTGGCCAGGTGACACGGCCGAGTGGCGTGCCCTATCACGCGGGGCTGCGTGTCCTCGATGCGCTGCTGGCGGTCGGCGGCCTGACCGAGTTTGCCGCGCCCAATCGCGCGATCCTGATCCGCAGCAAGGACGGCAAGGAAACGAAGACCAAGGTCCGGATCGGCGATCTGCTCGATTCCGGCGATCTCGAGCAGAACCTGCTGCTGGAGCCAGGCGACGTGATCGTGATTCCGCAGACCTGGTTCTAGCCTGGCCGCGGCCTAATGCTGCTGGTCCGCACCGGGCCGGTAGCTGATAGACGCCAGGTAGATGGTCTCCGAATAGCCGAAGGCAGTGTCCCCCGAGCGCTTCTCGTGGCGCCCTTCGGCGCCGAGGAACACCGCCTTGCCGACGCGCCAGTCGAGACGCAGGCCGTAGGAATCGGTCTGGTCGTCGCCGATCGTGACGTCATAGCTGCGGTCTTCATGGCGGGCGCGCAGGGTCGCTTCCAGGCGCGGCGTGAGCCGGCGCGAGGCTTCCGCGCCGATGGACCAGTGTTCGCGATCCTGGCCGTCGACGTCGGAGTAGGTTTCCTTGCCGACGTCGCTGAACAGCCGGAACGTGGTTCGCGGGCGTACGAAGCGCAGGCCCAGGCTGGCGTTGTCGTCGCGGAAGGACTGGCCGGTGAGGTCGACGTCCTGTGTGCCACCGAGTTGCGGCGCGCTGGCGATACCGCTGACGAACTGGTCGCTCGCATCACGAAACTCCGAGCTCAGGCCGAGTTCGAGCTGCCAGGAGGGCGACAGCTTGCGCATCCAGTCCAGGCGGACGATCGGTGCCTGGTCGTCCTGGTCGCTGCTGTCGAGGATTTCCAGGCCGACGTCCACGGTCAGCTTCTGTTGCGTGCTGGTGGTTTCGAGGCGCGCGAATATTTCATGCAGGTCGTAGCCGGAATTGCCGGGTGCATCGAAATCGATGCTGCTGCTGCCGGCATGGATCGACCAGGCGGTGGCCGCCGACACATGGCGCACCAGGGCGATGTCGCCGGCGACGCGCTGGCTGTCGACGCTGTCGGAGTCCTGGTAGCGCGCATCGTCATAACGGCCGCGGATGACGACCTCGGTGCTGCCGGACAGCCGCAGGCGCAGGTCGGGTCCGGTGGAGAACACGTTGACGTTCTCCCGGTTCTCCGGTGTCGAGGGCTCGAAGGTGTCGGTCAGGACCTGGCCGAAGGTATCGTCGAAGGACCAGGTCAGTGAATCGCCGATCAGGCCGAGGCGCAGGTTGGCGGCACCGGAGCCGAGGAATTCGCTGTCGTAGGTATCGTCGAAATACTCGCGGAAGCTGCCGTCGACCCGCAGGCGGCCGTTGACCCGCGAGCCGTCGCGCTTCAGGTCGATATGGCCACCGATGCTGCCGATGGTATCGCTGACCTCGTTGGTCTCGACCCGGGTGGCGTTGTCCGTGTGGCCGACCGTCGACTCGATGGACCAGTCGAGGTCTGCTGCGAATGCCGGCAGGCCGAGCAGCACGCCTGCCAGGCCGGCGATCAACGGGTTCAGCAGGTCATTCTTCATCCGGGAATCCCCCAAGGGCCGGCATTGGCCGCCACGCCATTGTATGGCGCTTTGCAGCCAAAGGGAGGGGGGATGCCCGGGTGCTACAGGATCGTCTTGCTGGCGGTATTCGACGGTGCGCTTTCGACGCCGTCGCTGCTGTATGCCCGCAGGCTGAAGTACCAGGTAGCCGGCGTGAGGTTCTGGATCATGTAGCTCGTCAGGCCCGGGTTGTTGATGTCGACAACCAGATTCAGGGCCGACGGACTGGTGCCGTAATGGATCCGGTAGCCGGCGAGGTCGGTCAGCGGCGTGCCATCGGTATTCTGGGTGGGAGGCAGCCAGGAGATGGTCGCGGTGCCGTTGGACACCTGGGTGACTGCCACACTGAAGGCCGCCAGGCTCGCGCTGGCGGCGCCGTCGCTGACCGTGATCCGGATGTTGGCATAGCTGCCGACGTCACCGGACGTCGGCGTGCCGTACAGGCGACCGGTCGTGGTGTCGAAGCTTGCCCATGAGGGGCGGTTGCTGATGCTGAACGTCAGGGTGTCGCCGTTGGAATCCGATGCGCTCGGCTGGAAGCTGTAGGACTGTCCTGCGAGCACGCTGGCAGGTGGTGTACCGCTGATCGTCGGCGGCGAATTGCTGACCGGCGCGGCCTGCACCTGGATCGAGAAGACGGGCAGCTGGGCGCTGGTCGTGCCGTCGCTGACGCTGATCCTGATGTTGCTATGGATGCCGACATTGCCGCTGCCCGGCGTGCCACTCAGTCGGCCAGTGGACTGGCTGAAGCTGGCCCAGGCGGGTTTGCCGGTAATGGAAAACGTCAGGCTATTGCCGTCCGCGTCGGATGCCGACGGCTGGAAGCTGTAGCCCTGGCCGACGACCGCAATGGTAACCGGCGTGCCGCTGATCGTCGGTGCATGATTGACTGGCGGGTTACCGCTCGACGTTGGCGGAACGTCCTGGCTGCCTTCGCCGGGGGTCGCGGAGGAACCGCCACCACCACCGCAGCCCGCAAGAATGACAGCAGCGGCAGCCAGCGTCAGGTACTGGCCCGCGACTACAAGAATGCTGTTGGTAACTCGCCCCATTCCACCACCCCGATAGCGCTTCGCCCAAGCGCTGTGTCAGTTTCGACAGGGGATGGTCAGACAAGGAGTCTGCATCGGCAGTCACGCTGCCGGATGAGACGAGAACCTGAACTGGCAACCCCGCTATCATGGGCTTTCGCCCGAAGACCGGTAGCTTTGCGTCCCCGCCTTTCGACGGGTTTGCCCTTGCACGTGAGCAGTAAACCGCACACGACCAAGCGGTGCAAGCATTAGGTGCGGCGGCATTTTACATTTTCACAGGGTGGGTCTCACGGTTTTTTAATCTCGTCGTGAATGCTGTATTGCAGGCAAAAAACCGTGAAAATTATTGTCATGATCCTGGTCAAGAAGTGACCAGGCCACCCCCGGAATCCGGCCTGCTGTCGATGGGTTGCGATAGCTTGCGGTTGCAGATTCGCGACGTGGCCGCCGTGCGCGACCGGGGTCCAGGCCCTGGCACGTATCGGATGCACCACAGCTCTGGTTGCGGAATTTTCGATGTGCGTGGGCTCGGCGCAGCGTCCGGTCCTCGCTGCCGCCCCACGGCAGGCCGGCGGGCGTAGCATCTGCGATGCTGGACAGGAGTCATGCTCATGACCACCAGAACCGCAGACGATCCGGCACCTCTGGCATCCACGCCGGGCAGCGCGCAGCAGTCTCCGGGCATGCTGCAGCGCGCCGGTCGCGAGCGCCTGCAGTCGCTGCTGGCGCAGTGTGGAGCCAGTCTCGGCGGCAGCCGGCCCTGGGACATGACCGTCCATGACCCGCGCTTCTACACGGTGGCACTTCTGCGCGGGTCGCTCGGCATCGGCGAGGCCTACATGGCGGGCTGGTGGGATTGCGAGCGGCTCGATGAACTGGCAGCGCGGATCTGGAGCAGCGGTGGCATCGTCCAGCCCGGCGGGTTGGCGTCATGGTTCGGCGATCTGTATGCCAGGCTGGTCAACCTGCAGAGCATTGCTCGTGCGCGAGTGGTGGGTCGCGTGCACTACGACGTGGGCAACGACCTGTTCCGCGCCATGCTCGACCGGCGCATGATCTACAGCTGTGGCTACTGGAGGGACGCTGCGACCCTCGACGAGGCACAGGAAGCCAAGCTGGACCTGATCGCCCGCAAGCTCGGCCTCGAGCCCGGCATGCGTGTGCTCGACATCGGCTGTGGCTGGGGTGGAGCGCTGGCATTTTTTGCCGAGCGCTACGGCGTCAGCGGTGTCGGTATCACCATATCCGCGGAACAGGAGCGCTGGGCACGCGGCACCTGCCGCAACCTGCCCGTCGAGATCCGCCTGCAGGACTATCGGGACGTCGACGAAACCTTCGACCGCATCTACTCCGTCGGCATGTTCGAGCATGTCGGCGTGCACAACTACCGGCGTTACTTCGAGGTAGTGCGCCGCTGCCTGCGCGGCAACGGCCTGTTCCTGCTGCATGCGATCGGCTCGGGTGACAGCTGCGTACGTTGCAACCCGTGGCTCGGGAAGTACATCTTCCCGAATTCCATGCTGCCCTCGATCTGCCAGATCGGCGCGGCAAGCGAACGGTTGCTGACCATGGAGGACTGGCACAACTTCGGTGCCGACTATGACCGGACGCTGATGGCCTGGCAGCGCAGGTTCACCGCTGCATGGCCTGCCCTCCGGAGGCGCTACGACGAGAGCTTCCGTCGCATGTGGGATTTTTACCTGCTCAGCTGTGCCGGCTACTTCCGGGCTCGCCAGGCACAGCTCTGGCAGGTGCTGTTCTCCCGTGACGGCGTACCCGGTGGTTACCGGGTTGCGGCGCCGATTCGCTGAAGGTCAGCCGCCGCCGGCCACACGCTGCACGCCGAGCACCACTCCAGTGATGTAGGAGCCGACCCAGACGATCCAGATCGGCAGCGCCAGCCTGGGGAACCGGGCCAGCCAGGCATCGCGACGCTGGAGCAGCGCCAGCGTCCCGAACAGCGTCAGCACAGCCATCAGGGCCAGCGCCCCGTAGCCGCTGATGGTGTGCAGGTCCCAGCGGATGCTCTCCACCCGCGCGCCCATCAGCTTGGTGGCCAGTGTGTCGGCAGCGAGCGCGCACCAGAATACGATGATGGTGCCGGGCATCAGCTTCCGCGCGCGCCAGCTGAGCCAGGTGCCGGTGCTGTACAGGACCAGCGCCAGGGTGATGAGGACGACCGAGAGCAGGATCAGGCTGGACATGGCGGCGCTCGCTGGAAAATCCGGGCTACTGGTGCATCTTCCCGGGCGGTGGCCGCTTCAGGCAATAGGGGTTTTGCGCAGGGCCTGGACACTCAGCCGGTGACGTAGCTCTGCAGCTGGGTGATGGTGAACTCCTGCTCCTCGATCGTCGCCTTGACCAGGTCGCCGATGGACACGATGCCGACGACGCGTTTCTGGTGCAGCACCGGCAGGTGGCGCAGGCGGTGCTCCGTCATCAGTGCCATACACTCGTTGACCGGGCGATCCGGCGCCACGCACATCACTTTGTGCGTCATGATGTCCCGAACCGCGGAGTCCCGCGAGGCGCGGCCGATGAGGACGACCTTGCGGGCGTAATCGCGCTCGGTGAAGATGCCGACGAGCTTTTCGCCGTCGAGGACCGCGACAGCGCCGATGTCGTGCTCCGCCATCACGCGCAATGCTTCCAGGACGGTGTCGGTCGGTTTAACCGTCCAGAGCTCGCGGCCCTTGCTGCCCAGGATGTCAGCGACGGTCTGCATGGTAGTGCCCCCTTGTTCGCATGAGTTTCCTGCCTGTCCGGATATTCCCTCATGACCGCCGCCCGGGCAAGCCGGGCAGTCATGTCCGCCAGCGCCGGGCTCCGCGACCCGCCTTCGCGTCCGGCGCGGCAACCGACTAGAATCCGTGGCTGTCGTCCCCTGGAGCTGCCCGGTTGAGCCAGATCAGCCACATCTTGCTGAAGGGCCTGGTCGCCATCCTGCCGATCGGCATGACCATCTACCTTATTTACTGGCTCGGCATCACGACGGAGACGGTGCTGGCGGGACCGATCCGCTGGTTTGTCCCGGCGGAGAGCTACGTCCCGGGCATGGGCCTCGCGGCGGGTTTTGTGGTGCTGTTCATCGCCGGGCTCCTCGTCAACGCCTACGTCGTCCGACGCAGCATGCATCTGGTCGAGGCCCTGGTCATGCGCGTGCCGGTGGTGAAGACCGTGTACGGCGCATTGCGCGATGTCACCAGGCTGGTCAACACCGATGGTCGCAAGGGTGACCTCGAGCGCGTGGTGATGGTGGATATCGGGCCGGGGCGTGTCATCGGCTTCGTCACCCAGGAGCACGCGTCATTGCCCGGCTCCGCCGCAGCGGAGGATCTCATCGCCGTCTACCTGCCGATGAGCTACCAGATCGGTGGCTACACTCTGTACCTGCCGAGAAGCCGCATCGAACCGATCGACCTGAGCGTGGAGGCCGCGATGCGTATCGTGCTGACCGGCGGCCTGCAACGCTAGGCGCCCACAGAGGAGACGACCATGGCAGCGCCCATTCATCCCGAGTATGGAGCCTTCCCCCGGCCGAGCCACGACGAGGCCGCGCGGCAGCGTTATGCCATGGGCTTTCGGCAGTATCTGTTCGGCCCATTGCGCGAGGCCGTCGGTCGTGCCTTCTACGGAACTGTCGCCCCGGCCTTCGAGGCGCGCGAGGGCAAGCCACTGGATGACCGCCGTGCCGCCAGGCGCGAGATCCTCGGCCTGCCGGCGTACCAGTACTTCTCCGACCTGCACCGCATCAGCCAGGAGATGATCTGGAACAGCGTGCTCGACACGCTGGATCGCACGGAACCGGAGTTGCGTGCGCGCTTCCGGGCGCTGGCGGGGGAGGCGCGGGGGACGCTGCAGGTGGACCCGGACCTGGAGATCCCGCGCTACCTCAGCGCGGTGGACATCCACTGCATGCCAGGTGGCTACCCGCGCTCCGAGGATGCGGAGGATCTCATCGCCGGAGCGTTGTACGATCGTGGCGGCTACCTCTACAGCCCCGGAAATGGAGCGCAGCGTGGTGGCCTGGGGCGCTCGAGCCTTGCCTACCTGCGCCGCGTGCTGCCGGATTTCAGGCCCAAGCGTATCCTCGACCTCGGCTGCGGTATCGGCGGCCCGACCCTGGCGTACAGCGAGGCGTTTCCCGACGCCGAGATCCATGCGCTGGATGCGGGCGCCGCCATGGTGCGCTACGGCCACCTGCGCGCCGAGGCGCTTGGCCACGTCATCCACTTCAGCCAGCAGGATGCGGCGCATACGAACTTCGCCCCGGGCAGCTTCGACCTCGTGCTGTCGCACATCATGTTCCATGAGAGCTCTGCCACGGCGGCACCGGCAATCATCACCGAGTGCCGGCGGTTGCTGGCGCCGGGTGGCGTGATGCTGCACGTTGACCTGCCGCCACCGGATCGCCTGCCCGATGTGTACACCCGTGTCATCTTCGACGGCGACGCCTACTACAACAACGAGCCCTTCTGGATGCGCATGCATGACCTCGACTGGCCCGCGATGCTGCGGGATGCCGGCTTCGAGCCGGCCCGTTCGCAGCTGGCGCTGACCCCGGTGCAGGTGCTGTTGCCGCCTGCGGACGGGCAGTCGCAGGGCCGCTGGGTCGATGGGCCGTTCCCGTTGTCGGTGGTTTTCGCGAGTGTGCCGGCATGAGCCTGCGTCGCAGCGTCAAGGGCAAGCGCCCGGTGTTCGTCACCGGCGACGTCGATGCCAACCTGAACCGCCTGCTGGCGATGATCTCGGCGCTCGGTGCCGAGGTGGCGGTGCTGCGCGACCGCCAGCGCACGCTGGAACAGTTGCTCGCGCGCCAGGGCGGACCCGGCCCGGAGGCGATCGAGCAGTTCGACCCGGATCCTGCCGACCGGGCCGAGCGCCTGCGCTGGCAGGCAGAGTTCCTGCGCCGGATCTACGCCATCCTCGAACGCGAGGCCGACGAGGCGGGAGAATCCGCGGCGAAACCGCGCTGAGGCGGCGCCGCGTTCAGGCGGCGTCCGCCGCCGCGACCGACCGGTGCTGGCCGGCCGCCATGACCGCGAGTGCGGCCAGCATCACCAGGCCATTGAGGATGCCGGTGACGACGAACGGGCCGCCGGGCATCCAGGCATCGAAGATCCAGCCGCCGAGCTTGGTGGCGAGCAGAATGCCGATGGCGCCGGACAGGGTGAACAGGCCGCTCACCGCGCCGACTGTCTGGCCGCGTGCTTCCTGGCCGAGCAGGGCGGTGGCGGTCAGGATCGCGGCCAGCTGCCCCATGCCCAGCACTGCCGCGGCCGGGTAGGCGCCCGGCCCGACCGGCGAATCCAGCAGCCCGAGCCACAGGTAGCCAATACCGGCCAGTGCCGTTGCGCCCACCAGCGCCGCGACACGGTTGATCCGGTCGGTGACCAGGCCCATGACGGGAGCGAACAGCAGCGCGGTACCCTGCACGACGCCGAACACTGCTGCTGCCTGGACCAGTGCGCTGTCCGTGGACAGTCCCTGGTCACGTCCGACCTGCGTGATCCACAGCGACAGAAACACCACCACCACGACCAGATCGGTGCGCGCGACGAACGCGGCGCCATAGGCAAGGGCGATGCGCGGGTTGTCGCGGGCGGCAGCCAGCCCGAGGCGCAGCCGCTCCGCCATGGGCTGGCTGCTGGGCGGCGCCAGGTTCCGGCGCGCGAGCCCGCGCCAGGCGACGATCGTGGCCAGTACCGAAATCGCGGCGGTGATCCAGTAGGCGTAGCGGCCGGCTTCCACGGGCGTGGCGCCAGCGGCGATGAAGCGCGCCGGCAGCGGTGCCAGTGCCGCGACGATCAGCAGGATGCCGATGATGCTCAGCACCGCGATCAGCCCCACCAGCTTGCCGCGGCTGTGCTCGGCCGGGTATTCCGCCTGCAGCGCCACGGTCATCACGCCGATCGAGGCCATGCCGACCGCGTAGATCAGCCGGTAGGCGAGCAGTTCGCCATAGCTTCCTGCCACCGGGTAGAGCAGGTAACTCACGGCAACCAGCGCCAGGCCCAGGGTGAGCACCAGCCGCCGTCCGGAACGGTCGGACCAGGCGCCCATGATGCCCGACAGGCCGATCAGTACGATCTCGGTCCAGAAAGCGAGGTCGCCGCTGACCACGCCCTGGCGTTCGCGGGGGATGCCTAGGTGCTCGGTGAGGATGAACGGCTGTGCGAAGTTGATGTAGGGCACCATGATGCCCAGGAAGAACATCGTCGCCACCAGCGTCAGCACATTGCCCCGCGTGACGCCGGGGGCAAGCTGGATCGGCCCGAGCCGCGCTACTGCCATGGGCTGCGGATGCCAGGGTCCATGGCCGCCAGCGTCCGGCCGATGCTGTGCGGGTCGTCGAGGGCGGCGACCATGAGCCGGGCGAGGTCGGCGCGGTGGATGAAGCCGAAGGCGTGGCGATCCTCGCTCAGGTAGCCCTGGCCGGATGGCGCTTTGCCGGGCCCGCGCAGGCCTCCCGGGCGGATGATCGTGTAGTCGAGGCCGCTGCCGCGCAGGTAGTCCTCGGCCATGGTCTTCAGCGGCAGGCTCCGTCGCAGCATGACGCGGGTGATCAGGTTGATCGAGTCGTAGCTGTCGCCGGTGCCGATCGAGGTCACCATGATCATGCGCCGGACACCGGCAGCCTTTGCGGCGTCGATGATGTTGCGGTTGCCGAGGAAGTCCGGTGACGGCTCGCAGCGCAGGCAGCCCACGGTGCTGATCACGGCCTGGTAGTCCGCGCCGTGCAGCGCCGCCGCGACTGCGGGGGCGTCCAGGACATCGGCGACCACGAAGGTCACGCCCAGCGGCGTGAGCTGGCTGCGATCCGAAGAAGCGCGAACCGCCGCGGTCACCGGCTGTCCGCGGGCCCGCAGTGCCTTCACCAGCTCCACGCCGAGCGCCCCGGAGGCACCGAAGACCAGCACCGGGCGCGGGTCTGGCGCCTGCGCGGCCGCTGGCGCCAGGTCCAGCACCGTGGCAGCCGGCCGTGCGCGCACCGTCAGCGCCAGCGCGGCAACCGCCAGCACCAGCAGCAGCAACAGGCCGCCGATGATCGTCAGCACGCGCTTCACGATGTGCATGGTCGCCCCCGTCCAGGCCACGATCCGGGTGAACTGTAACCGGATTCTCCGTGGCTGGCACCTCTTGCGGCTGGTGGCCCGACCGCGGGTACGCGCGATGGTTCCGGTCAGTCGCGGTCCGGTGACGCCAGCACGCCCGGGTTCATCAGACCCTGGGGATCGAGCGTGGCCTTCAGGGCATCGAGCAGCGTCCGCGTCGTGGGCGCCAGGTTGTCGTAGTAGCGATAGGTCCGGCCCAGCTGGTTGGAGGCAACGCCGAGTTCGTCATAGAGGTCCAGCGTGCGTTCGCGCAGCTCGGCCACCAGCGCTGCACCGGCCGGGTTGGGCGCGTCTGGCGGCAGCTTCGCGAGGAATGCCGGATCGGCCACCGCCCGATGCAGGGGCAGCCAGCGGTCGGGCCAGTGGAAGACCGCCTCGAAGCTGAAGGCATGGGTGTTCATCGCCGAGAGCAGCACCGAATGTGTCACTCGGGCGGCCGCCATGCGCTCGCGGTAGCCGGCGATCAGCCGGTCGAAGCCGTCGATGATCTGCCGTGCATCGCCATGGCGCAGCTTGGCATTCAGCGCCAGCCAGCGCTCGCCCTGCGGGCCGAGCACGCCGTTGAGGTTGTCGAAGGGCGCGGCTCGGACGCCCATGGGAATCGAACAGGGAATTTCCTGGCCGCCATGACGGGCCAGCAGGGCGGCGCATTGCCCGAGATCTGCGGCCAGCGCGGCGGCCGAGCGCCCGGCAGCGACGAGATGCAGGGAATGCCAGCCCTCGGGCACCAGCTTCTTGCCGGCCATGATCACCTTCGCACCGGCCCGCAGCCCGGCAGTGATGCTGCCCTGACCGCTGACGATGCCGCGCAGGCGACGCAGGTCGCTGCCGAGGTCGCTGGCCGCCATGCCGCGGGCGGTGGTCGCCGGATCGAACACATAGGCCTCTTCAGCTGCCCCACTGCGGCCGACGGCCGAGAGCGCCGCCGCCGCGCTCCATGCGTTCGGGAACGCCCAGGACAGGAAGCCGGTGTGCGCCGGTCGCTCGATGAGCCGGAAGCTGGCCTCGGTCTTGATGCCGAAAGCGCCGCCATCGTGGAGGAACAGGCCGGTGAAGTCCGGGCCATGGGTACGGTAGAACGGTTTGCTGTTGCGGAATGCGGCCTGGCCGGTGCGCAGGATCCGGCCGTCGGCACAGACCACTTCCAGGTCCAGGACATTGTCCGCGGCGGCGCCGTAGCGGGCCGTGCCAAAGAACAGCGCGCCACCGGAGAGGCCGCCGCCGACGGTGGCCATGCGGCCAGAGAAAGTACCGAAGTAGGGCAGCCGCAGTCCATGCGGTGCCAGCGCGGCATCGATGGCTTCCCAGGTGGTGCCGCTGCGTACGGTGAGGACCATGCCGCCGGCATCGAGTTCGACGATGCCGGCGAGGTCGCCTGTGTCGACGACGATCGATTTCGTGGTCGTGGGCACATAGCCGCCGGTGTAGGAGAGGCCACCGCCGCGCGGACAGATGGCGTAGCCGGCTTCGGTAGCGATGCGCACCGCGGCTGCCAGTGTCGCTGTGTCAGTGGGCCGTATCGCCGCGGCGCAGGTTGCACCCTCGGCATAGAGATCCGAGCTGAGCAGTGCGCGGCTGTCCGGATCGGTGATCACGCGCTCCGGTCCGAGGCAGGACACCAGCGCGCTGAGCATGCCGGGTGATATCGATATATCCACCATGCGTCGCAGTTTACTGGATCGCTGCCTTTGCGCAGCAGGGCCGTTCTTCTCGCTTGTCGGCGACGATTCCCGCTGCTAGGGTGGCGCAGCCCGATTCGCGGCGTCAACCAACCAGGACAGTCAGTTTCATGCAGATCCACATCATCCTCGAGCCGGATGTTTCGGCCAATGAATTGCGCGAGCTCGGCCTGCTGGCCGAGGCACAGGGCATCGCCGGACTGTGGTTGCAGAACTACGCGACCGGTGCCGACCCGTTCATGAACCTGGTGCCGCTGGCGCAGGCCTCGAGCCGCATCCGGCTGGGCGTGGTGATCGTCAGCCCGCAGGAGATGCACCCGCTGAAGATCGCGACTTCGCTGCTGACGCTGAACGAAATGTCGGCCGGCAGGGCGATGATCACGCTGGGGCGCGGCGGGGAGTGGCTGGGTGTGATCGGCGGGCAGTTCAGCCCGAAGGTGGCGGCTCTGCAGGAGGCGATCACCATCGTGCGGCATGCGGCCCGGGGCAAGGGCCGGAACTGGTCTGGTTTCAGCGTGCCAGGCAAGCATTTTCGTGCGCAGTATTTCCGCACGCCCTGGGTCACGCAGGACCAGCCGGCGCTGGTCTATGCCGGCGTTACCCGCGACCGCATGCTGGCCATGGGCGCCCAGACCGCCGATGGCGTCATGCTCGCTGACCTCGGCCTGCCACGGGTGGTGGCCGATCGCGTGCGAGTGGTGCGCGAGGCGCTGGCAGCCGCAGGCCGGCCGGCGTCCGAGCTGCGCATCAGCGATTTCGTCGGCTGGCACGTCAAGGAGGATCCACAGGCCGTGGCCTACGAGTCACGCCGTGAGCTGGTGATCCGCGCCTGGCTGGTCCGCGAGTGGCTGGAGCCGTTCCTGACGACCGAGGAGAACGACCTCGTCCAGCGCTGCAAGCCGGCCTTCGTCAAGGCCTACCGCGAACGCAAGGGCACCATCGAGGGCGTGCCGGACGAGATCCTGCGCAAGCTGATCGCCGGGCTGACTATCACCAGCACTGCCGATCGCATGGAGGAGCCGCTGCAGCGGCTGCAGGATTTCGCGGATGCGGGACTCGACGAGATCTGCCTGCGGCTGCACGATGACCCCGCGGATTCGATCCGCATCATCGGCCGCCACGTCATTCCGCGCTTCGGCGGCGGCTGACCTGGCTGCGGATGCTGGTGCGGCCAGCTGGTCCACCGTTCAGGTCGAGGGCCGGGTCCACATCCAGGCGAGCGCGACCGCCACGCAGGCCGCTGGCAGGTAGCGCCAGGGACCGGCCAGCATGAACCAGCCACCGACGGCACTGATGGCGAGCGGCAGGGTGGCCGCCTGCTTGGCGAACAGCGGAATCGCCTGGTGATCGATCCAGGCCCGAATGACCGGGCCGGCCTTCGGATGCGTGAGCAGGCGGCGCTCCCATTCCGGGTGCGAGCGGGCGAAGAAGTACACCGCGCCGATCAGGAACGGCGTCGTCGGCAGCAGCGGCAGTACGGTACCAATCAGGCCGATGGCCAGGGCCAGGACCCCGAGGGCGCGATAGACCGGGACCCTCATGCCGCGAGTTTCATCACCCCCAGGTAGCGGCTTTCGCTGCCGAGGTCGAACTGTATCGAGAACCGGCCCGCGGGTCCGGTGACCTCGAGCTGGTAGCCGCTGCTGCCCGGCTCCAGCCGATCGATCTTCCATTCGCCGAAGGCGTCGGTGGTGGCGCGGCCGAGTTCGCGCCCGTCCTGCTTCAGCACCACGGTGGCACCCTCGACGCAGTCCTCGACGCCATTGACTTCCTTCACGACCGAGCCGCCGACGAAGCATTTGTTGAAGAGATGCAGGTTCTTGTAATAGATCCGCGGTCTGGTGCCGAGCTCGGGCTTCAGCACCTCGAGGTTCTCCTCGGCCTGGATGCGCTGCATTTCCGCGTCTTCGACCTTCAGCGAGCGGAACACCCCTGACGGGCAACCCTGCTCGGCACGGGTCTGGGTCCAGCCGGAATCGAGCAGGTGGGCATCGAAGATCCAGGCCTGCGGAATCTGCAGTTCCTCGTTCCAGGAAATCGCGCCATAGGGACAGGCGTCGACGATCTGCTTCTGGCCCCGGGACTTCACCGGATCGATGATCAGGATGCCGTCCGCGCGCTTGGTGACGGCGCCATCCCGGGCGGCCTTCATGCAGGGCGCATCGTCGCAGTGGTTGCACATCACCGGCATGAAGTGCGCATCGACCATCGGGGCGCTGCCACGTTCCTTGCGCTCGATCTCCAGCCAGTTGTGGCCCTGGGCGGGCTGTGCCGCCGCGTAGCCGGGAAAATCGTTGCCGACGTGCTCGTCCTTGACCGCCAGGAAACAGACGCGGCAGTTATCGCACTTCTCCACGTCGACGATCATGTTCCATTTCTTAGCCATTGACGGCCTCCCCAGGCGTCCAGCTGTCCACGCCGGTCCACTTCTCGATCTGGATCAGCGTCGTGTTGGGTTTGATGCCGTGCGCCTTCCTGCTGATGGACTTGCTGGGATTGAGCAGGTTGACGCAGCCTCCGAGGTCCGTCGATCGCCCCGGTTCGCCCGCCGGCCGGTACTCGGCCGAGGCCGTCGCCGCGCTGACCACGCCCGGGTGCAGGCGGTCGGTCACCTGGGCGGCGCATACCACCGAGCCGCGGTGGTTCCAGAGCCGGATCAGGTCGTCGTCCCTGATGCCCCGGGCTTCGGCATCCTGCCGGTTCATGCGCGCCACGAGGTAATAGTGGCCATCGACCAGCACCCGATGCTCGCGGATATCGCGCAGGCTGCTGCCCTCGTCGTCACCCATGACGTGGAACGGGTAGCGTGAGTGCGGCGTCAGCAGCTGCAACGGGAATTCGGCGAGGCCCGGGTCACGCTGCGGGTCTTCATAGACCGGCATGTACTGGTTCAGCGGCGGGCGATCCGGGTCATCGATGCGCTTGAGCGTCGAGGCGATGAACTCGAACTTGCCGGACGGTGTCTGCAGGCCCTCGAGGAAGTCACCGCGGTAGTCGGAAGGCAGCGGGTAGGGCTCCGGCACGTCCTTCTTGCGTCCCTCGTAGAACCAGCGGTTGGCGACCGCGGCGCGCGCCGGCTCGGGATCGGCTGGCACCACGAAGTAGCCCTTCTTCAGGAACTGGCGCCAGCTGATGTGCCTGGCCATGTCCGAGGAGTCGAATACGCGCTTGCACCAGTCGAGCTCCGAGGTGCCGCCCTCCGAGTACACCGAGCCCAGGCCCATGCGTTCGGAGATGGCGAGGAAGATGTCGTAGTCGGACTTCGATTCACCCAGCGGCTCGATGCACTTGTGCTGCAGCGATATCACGCGGTGGTTGTTCATGGTGTACATGTGGTGCACGTAGCCGGCGCCGACGTTGTACCACTCGCCGATGTCCCACTTCTCGAACACCGTGCAGGCCGGCAGGATCACGTCGGCATAGGGCGTCTCGCCCTCCCACCACACCGACTGGTTGACGACGAACTTCAGGCTCTCGTGCTGGTACATGCGCACCCAGCGGTTGGCATTGACCATGGTGCCGAAGGAGGCGCTGCCGTACTTGTAGAGCATTTCCACGCGCACGTGCCCTGGCGAGGGGTAGCCGAAGGGGAAGAACTGGCCCTGCACCGAGGCGACGTCGGTGAGGTAGCCCATGGCCTTGCCCTCGGTGATGGCTTCCGGCAGCCACATGCGCGGGATGGCCTGGCGCACCGAGCTCATGGTGAGGATGTGCGGCATGCGCTGGTAGTTGTTGGCCGAGTTGGCGCTGTAGACCAGGTCGCCGGAGAAGCTGCCCTCGGCGTAGCCGGGGAAGTAGAAGTTGTAGTCGAGCGGCGTGCCGTACTGCAGGTTGCCGAAGTTGGAGCCGGGCCGGCCGAAGCCCTGCATGGCGCCGAGGATGGTCATCATGCGTGCCCATTGCATGCCCATCGGGCCGCGGCAGGCACCACCCACGCCCACGCCCCAGGCGCCGACGCCGAGGTAGGTCTTCTTCGTGCCCCATTCGCGGGCCAGTGCCCGGGCCTCGCGCGCCGGGACGCCGGTCTCCTTTTCCTGCCACTCGGGCGTCTTCGGGATGCCATCGGTCTCGCCGAGGATGTAGGCCTTCCACTCGTCGAAGCCGGTGGTGCGCGTCTCCACGAACTTTTTGTCGTACAGGCCTTCCTTGATCCATACGTAGCACAGCGACTGGGCGAGGGCGGCATCGGTTCCCGGCTTCAGGGAGATCCACTTGCCGCCGAGATGCGCGGCGGTGTGGTTCATGAACGGGTCCACGTGCACCATCTTGATGCCGAGTTCCCTGGCCCAGGCGCGGCGCTGCATGCCCTCGAAACCGTAGTTGGCGTCCGGGTCGCTGGACCAGAACACCATCATCTCCGCTTCCTTCAGGCAGTCCTCGACGGTGCCGTAGAACTCGGGGCAACCCAGCCGCAGGCTGTTGCCCCAGTGGTGCATGGCGCCCCAGAACCAGCCTTCCCAGCTGTCCGGGTTGTGCACCAGCTTGGTGACGCCGATCAGGTTCCAGAACCGGTTGAAGGCGGAGAGGTAGTGGCCGAGGTTGCCCCACTGGTGGTGCGAGCCGTTGGAGACGCAGATGGCACCGGGCCCCACGGCCTTGGCGCGCTTGATCTCCTTGCTGACGATGTCGAGCGCTTCGTCCCAGCTGATGCGCACGAACTTCGACTTGCCGCGGTTCTGGATGTTGCGGTTGCCGTCGGGGTCGAAGTCCACCCGCTTCATCGGATGCAGGATGCGGTTCTTCGAGTAGACCATCGACTTCTGGCACTGGGCATGGGAAGCAATCGTCGCCTTGCGCGGCGGGGTGAAGCTCTTGCCACGGGCCTCGATGGTCCAGGACGGCGCGTCGTCGGCGTCGAAGTCCATGGGCGTGGTGCGCAGGATCTTGCCGTCCTTGACGTAGACGAAGATCGGGCCGCCGTTGGTGCCGTTGGTGTAGCGGGTGACGCCGTCACCCACGTCGGTGCCGGCCTTCCAGGTCACCGTCTCCAGGCGGGTCAGGGTGGCCATGAACCACACCGCGAGGTCGTCCGGGCCTTCGAGGCCGATCTTGAAGTTCTTCGCCGCGTCGATGCGCTCCAGCAGGTCGACGGGTGGAGTCAGGAAGCTCTCGGCGATGGCCTGGTTCTTGAAATGGATGTCGAGGTCCGGCTTCGGGTGGATCCCGGCCCGGGTGCGGATACGGCCATTCTCGAGCTGGATCCAGCGTCCCACCGGCCTGTCCCGCAGCCGGAACTGTGCCACCAGATTGCGTTCCTTCAGGCGTGCGGCGTACTCCGGGTACACCGCTGCCGCCGCCCGCATCGCCTGCGGAATGCCCCACAGCAGCACTGACAGCTTCATGACCTTCTCCTGGGACTGGTGAGCCCGATTCTACTTTTTCAGGCGTGGCGGGCCGGTGGCAAATATCAACGCCCGGACTGGCCGCGGATCGTTGCGCCTACAGGCGCTGGAACAGCTCCTGCAACGCACCGCTGCCCGGGTTGCGGACCACCATCGCCTTGCAGCGGCCGCGGCCCGGCAGGTCGATTTCCACCGGGTCGGCAAAAGCCTCGGCACCGATGGCAGCGCAGGCGTGCGCCGTTGCTGCCAGGTCCGCCACCTCGAAGGACTGCGCCAGGTAGCCGATGTTGGGCGGTACCGCGGCGGGAACCAGCGACGGAATCTCGTAGTTGAGTGCCGCCGCCAGCGCGATCTTGCCGTACTCGTGGCTGCCCTGGACGATCACGCTGCGGGTGCGGGCATCCTCCGGCAGGCTCAGTGCGCGGTTGGTGACGGCACCCTGCAGGATCGACTCCACGAACAGGGTCATCTGCAGCGGCCCGTAATAGAAGGCGAGCGCCTTCTCCATGTCCGCGACGGTATGGGCCGTGGTCACGACGGAAGTAAAGCCGGTGGGCGTGCGCCCGTACCGGGCGATGAACCGGGTGATGTGGCCGATCACCGTCTTCGGGTCGTCGGTCAGCAGCTGGATCAGGTTGACCACGACGCCATCCGGCCCGTCGAATGCGGCCTCCAGGGTCTCGCCGATGGCGGGGCCGAAATTGTTGCGGGCCGGTTCGCTCCAGAACCGGAAACCCTGCGCGGCCAGCCGCTCGTGGTCGCGGCGGATGTCGCTGGCGTAGATGTTGATGTTGAACAGGCCGACGGCGCGGCGGATGTCCGCCGGGCGGGCCTGCCGCCGGCCGGTACCGCTGAACTCCATCAGCTGCACGCGTCCCACCGGATCCGCGCCATGGCCGAGGAACGCACAGCGTGAGGTGGTGCCGGGTGGCACACGCCAGTAGCGCTCGAATTCGGGGCCCTGCCAGTTGCGATTCTCGATGACCGTGAGGCCAAGGGTTCCGGCGTAGAACTTCAGCGAGGTGTCGAGGTTCTCGACACCGATCACGACCACGCTGACCGGGGCTCCGGCGCGCTCCTTCTGGCTCATGGCTGGGTATCCCGGGCTGGATGAGGAGCCGGGATTATAGGCTGCGACGCGAGCGGCCGGGCCGCGAAGCTGCAGGCGAAAAAAAACCGGCCGCCCCCTGGAGGGCGGCCGGCTTGCAGTAAGTGGAGTCAGATCACCTGGCGGGAGCGGCGGCGCATCCAGCCGAGCAGGCCAATGCCCGAACCGAACAGCCAGGCGGCGGCAGGTACAGGCACCACGTTGACATCGATGCCCACGGCGCCGCTGAAGGCCGGCAGGTTGTTGGCCGTGAAGCCGATGTAGAAGTTGTATTCGCCCGTGGCATTCGGGTTGAAGGCGCCATAGGCCGGCGGCGCGATGACGCCGGGGACTGGCGCCGCCAGGTAGGAGAACAGCATGTTTTCCGAGCCCTGCGAGAGCGTCACGCTCGACGGGCTGATGCTGTTGGCGATCAGTGCGTTGTTGACGTTGATGGTGCCCAGGCTGCCGAAGGCCGTGCCCGCGCCCGGATCGAAGTCGTAGTAGATCGTGAAGCTGAAATCACCGAAATCGTTGAAGTTCGGATCGGTGCCCGACACGCTGATGTAGTAGCCCACGTTCCACAGCGCGCCCTGCAGGGCGCTCGGGCAGCCCACCGGGTCGGTGGCGATGCCACAGTTGCTGCCGGTGCCGGCGTAGTAGTCGCCCGCGCCATTGTCGGTCACCGTGGGGTTCGAGTAACGCTGGTGGGCAGTCAGGGCCAGCGTGACGGTGGTCGAGCCGTTGACGAAGACATCGGTCTTGGCGACCGAGGTGTTCGGGATGCCCGTCCCGCCGAAGGTTGCGCCGGGCAGGCTGCCCCAGCTGGTATAGATCGGTGTTGCCTGCGCAAGGCTGCCGGCAAACAGGATCAACGTTGCGGATGCCGCCAGGACGGCACTGTTGCGGTTGGCTCGCATGTTCTGTATTCCCCCGCCCGCGGCTGCTGCCGCTTGTTGATAGTCGTTTCCCCGGGGCCGCCAGGCAGCCTCGGGGTCACTCTAGACATTTCGCCGGGAACCGTCCATACCCCATCTGGGTGAGGTGCGGGAGGCTGGCATCTCATTGAATTCAACATAAGATTTGCCCCGGCGATGCGGGTGCGGCCGTGGAGGAGCGCATGAAGGTCCTATTTCACTATGCGGCAGGTCCCCGGCTGCGGGCGGAAGTCGAGGCGCGCTGCGACCGGGACACCCGCCTGGTGTATTGCCCGGAGGGTCCGGAGGAGCCGTTCTACTCCGAGGTGGCCGACAGCGAGGTCATCTGGCATGTACTTTGGCCGATCACCGCGGCGGTGATCGCCAGGGCGCCGAAGCTGCGCCTGATCCAGAAGATCGGTGTCGGGGTCAACACCATCGACCTCGCTGCGGCGAAGCAGCGGGGCATTGCGGTCTGCAACATGCCGGGCACGAACAGCCGCGCGGTCGCGGAAATGACCTTGCTGCTCATGCTCAACGTGCTGCGTCGCCAGTACGGCGTCGAGCGCGCACTGCGCGCCGGCCAGTGGATCGTTGACGAGGCGACGCGGGAATCCTTCGGCGAACTGGCCGGGCGCACGGTTGGATTGGTGGGCTTCGGTGCCGTACCGCAGCTGCTGGCACCGGTGCTGGAAGCGATGGGAGCCCGGGTGGTCTACACCGCCACGGCGGCAAAGGCGGTGCGCTGGGAGTTCCTGCCGCTGGCGCGGCTGCTCGCCGAAGCCGACATCGTCAGCCTGCACGTGCCGCTGGTCGAGGCGACCACCCGCCTGATCGACCGCCAGCGGCTGGCGGGCATGAAGCGGGGCGCGATCCTGGTCAATACCGCACGTGGTGCGCTGGTCGACGAGGGTGCCCTCCACGAAGCACTAGCCAGCGGCCATCTCGGTGGCGCCGGCCTCGATGTGTTCCACGAAGAGCCGACGGCCGCCGCCAATCCGCTGCTGCAGTTGCCAAATGTCGCGGTGTCACCGCACCTCGCATGGCTGACTCTGGAAACCTGGCAGCGCAGCATCGACGTCGCGCTGCATAACGTGCGGGCCATCAGGGACGGTCATTCGCTGGCCCATCGCGTGGCCTGAGGCGCATGGCCGGCACTGCTGACTTGACCAGGATCAAGTCGGTTTTCCCTTATTGCCGCACAGTTGCGGCACACGCTGGGCGACGGCATAATTGACAACTGTGTTGACAATCTCAGCGTATCCAAGGGTCATCAACAGGAGCAAACCGACATGAGTCCACAGGCCACCAGCAAAGAGCGCGCACCAAAGATCCTCCACACTCACCACAGCGCCTATCGCTGCTTCGATGCCGAGGAAACCCGGCGTTTCTGGGAAGGCATCATGGGCATGGAACTGGCTGCGGCGCTGTCATTCGACAAGATCTCGGGAACGGACGAGAAGCTGGACTACATGCATCTGTTCTTCAAGATGGGCGATGACAACTTCGTTGCCTTCTTCGATCTGCCCGACCACATGCGTCCCGAGCTGTTCAAGATCCGCAGCGGTTTCGTTCGCCACATTGCCTTCGAGGTGGCGACGGAAGCGGAGCTGGAGACCTTTGCCAAGCGCTGGCGCGATGCCGGCCTGGAAGTCACCAGCGACCTCGATCACAGCTTCGTCCGTTCGGTGTACACCTACGATCCCAACGGGATCCAGGTCGAGATCCTGTGGAAGGAGCCGAAGTACGGGGAAATCCTCGCCGGCGCCAAGGGCGACGTCGAGCGCAGCATGAAGGCCTGGAACGAGAAGACCAAGGCCAGGAAGGACGCGTACCGCAAGGCCCACGCTGCCTGATCACTGCCTGCGCCTGACCCGGCGCCAGCGGGCATCGGGTTCTGCAAGTCATCAGCCCTGGCCGCCAGCCGGCGGCCAGGGCTGATTCGTCTGGCGTCCGCTCACCCCGGGCGCGATGCGCGCCGGCTGCGGCGATCGATGGCCGCGGCGCCGAACTTCTGTTCCTTGAGCGCCCGCATGCGCCGACCCCAGCCGGCCAGGCTCGCATGTGCCCTGGCGGGATCCGACATCTCTTCCTCGTAGGCGCTGGTGCGGCAGGTCAGTTCGACCTGCAGGCCATTGGGATCGTACATGTAGATCGATTTCACGAAGCCGTGGTCGATGGGGCCGAGGCAGCTGACACCGGCGTCGTTGATGTACTTCTGCCAGGCCAGCAGCGTGGCCTCATCGCGGACCTCGAGGGCGAGGTGGCGGTCGAAGCTGTCGGCCCTGGCGAACTTGCTCTCGTCGGCGGTTTCCGGCTGGTCGAAGAAGGCGACCGTCTCGCCATTGCCCAGCTGGAAGAACAGGTGCATGTAGGGGATCCGCGCCTCGATTCCCGGTACTTCCTCGAAGACCGGTGCGGTGACCAGCGGCAACCCGAGCACATCCTCGTAGAACCAGCGGGTCTGCTCGGCATCACGGCAGCGATAGGCAACATGGTTGATGCCATGGGGGCGTTCGAGTCCGGCGGCGTTTTTCTTCATCTGGTTGCTCCTGCGCGAAGCGCTGTGCCCGGAGGCAGAAGGACTGGGTCAATTGGACAACGAAGCACGGCGCCCCGCAACCCGGGGTGGCCGGGCACTGTGGCGGATGTGCAGGCAATGCCGGTTGCCGGCCTCAGATCCTGCGGCTGCGGTTCGCCCAGAAGGGCTCGCGCAGCTGCGCCTTGAGGATCTTGCCCGCCGCCGTCATCGGTAGTGGCTGGGTGCGGATCTCCACCGACCGCGGGCACTTGTAGGCGGCGATGCGCTCGCGGCAGAAGGCGGTGATCTCGCTGCTGGTGGCGCTCGCGCCATCGTGCAGCGTGACGATGGCGTGCACGCTCTCGCCCCACTGCTCGCTGGGGATGCCGATGACCGCGCACTGCGCCACCGCCGGATGCCGCGAGACGACGCCCTCGACCTCGGTGGAGTAGACGTTCTCGCCGCCGGAAATGATCATGTCCTTGATCCGGTCGGTGATATAGATGAAGCCGGCGCTGTCCATGTAGCCGCCATCGCCGGTATGCAGCCAGCCGTCGCGGATCACTTCACGCGTCAGCTCCGGGTTCTTCCAGTAGCCGGCCATGACAACGGGGCCGCGGATGACGATCTCCCCGACGCTGCCGGGCTCGACCTCGTGGTCCTCGCTGTCGACGATGCGGACCTCGCAGGTGGGCACCGCGCGCCCCGCGGCCCGGGTCAGGCCCGCGTCGACCGCTTCCTGGCTGTGGTACTCCGGCGCCAGGTACACCGGGCCAGGCGCCTCCGTCATGCCATAGCCCTGGGCGAACTGCAGCTGCGGGAAGCGGCGTCGTGCCTCCTCGAGGATGCGTGGCGGCATGGGCGAGGCGCCATAGCCCAGCATGCGCAGGCTCGACAGGTGGTAGGCATCGATGTTCGGATGGAACAGCATGCGCTCGAACATGACCGGCACCGACAGGCAGGTGGTGACGCCGTGCGCGTCGATGGCGCGCAGCGCCTCCTCCGGCTCGAACTTCGGCAGGATGATGTGGGTGCCGGCCACCGCGGTGGTCACCAGCACGCCGATGCAGGACATGTGGAACATCGGCGTGACGTGCAGGTGGACCAGAGACGAATCGATGCGCTCGCAGATCAGGAAGGTCAGCAGGAACTGGAACAGGCTGTCGTGCGTGTGCATGACGCCCTTGGGCACCCCGGTGGTGCCGCCGGTATAGAAAATGGCGGCGAGGTCGCTGCCGCCGCGTCGTGTGTCGGGCAGCGGCATGGCCCTGGCGACCTCATGGCCGTAGGACAGGGCGCCGGGCAGGGCCGACCGCTCCGCATCCATGACCATGGCATGGCGCAGACGGGGGTTGCGTTGCAGCAGTTCGCCGGCCAGGGCGCTGAACTGTTCCTCGAAGAGGATCAGCTCGGCTTCGGAGTGCTCGACGACGTAGGCCAGTTCCTCGAACTGCAGGCGGAAGTTCACCGGCACCAGCACCCCGCCCGCCCAGGGCACCGAGTACAGGCACTCGACGAAGCGGTCGCTGTTCATCGAGACGATGGCGACCTTGGTGTCCTCGCGCACCCCCAGCTGCCTGAGCATGCCGGCGCTGCTGGCGACGGCCGCGTGGAACTCGCGCCAGGTCCGGCGTACCTGGCCATAGACGATGGCCAGGCCGTCCGGGTTGATCTGGCAGGCGCGGTGCAGGCTCTGGGTCAGTTCCATCCCTGCGCCGCTCAGTTTACGAATCGGTTGCGCCTCATCCAGTCCAGGCATACCAGTGCCGACTCGCGCGCCTTGTCCGGCTGGTTGAAGTAGTAGTGGTTGGCACCCTTGATGGTCACCAGTTCCTTGTTCTTGTGGCGTACGGCGTCGAACAGCATCTGGTTGTGGCTTGGCGAAACGCCGTCGTCCGCCGAGTTGGCGACGATCAGCACCGGTACGCCGAGGCGGGATGCGCATTTCGGCCCATTGGCGTTGGATTCGTCATAGCTCCACTGCGACAACCAGCTGCGCAGCGAGCAGAATCGCGCCAGGCCGATCGGGCTGCTGTTGACGATGCGCGGCTCACCGAGGAAGCACCAGCGCGGCTTGCGGTCGTTGGCGTCGAGCGCCGGATCGAGCCAGCGAGGGTCGGCCATCGTGCCCTGGACGACGAACGACAGCTCCTGGTTGGCCAGGCCCTTCGACCGGTAATCGTCGAGTACACCGCGAACCCAGGCGGTGATGCGCCGGTTGCGCTCGACCTGCGCGGCGCGGTAGCGGGCCACGAACTGCGCGTCGTACGGTGGCTGCGGACCCTGCGGGTCGTACAGGTCGAGTGAGCGGTCGCGGCGGGATGGATCGTGCTCGTCGATGATCGAGGCATCGAGCCATTCGGTGAGCGTGAGGTTGCGGGAAAGGTGTGCCGCCAGCAGCATGACGCCATCGGCCGGAATCAGGCCTGCAGCCGTTAGGTCGGGTGGCTCCTGCGCGGGCGTGCAGCGCACGCGCGGATCCTCGGCCTCAGCCTGGTAGAACAGCGACAGGGAGCCGCCGCCGCTCCAGCCGCCCAGCAGCACCTTCTCGTAGCCGAGCCGCTCCTTCGCGTCGCGCACGCAGGCGCCGAGATCAAGCGCAACCTTTTCCATGATCAGCGAGTAGTCGATGCCGCGATAGCGGCTGCTGCAGACAATGACATCGACCCCGGTCCTGGCGATCGCCAGCGGCAGTGGCAGGTACTGCCCGCCACCGATGGGGTGCATGAAGATCACCGACGTCTTCGACTTCACGCCCTTCGCCCTGAGCAGATGCGCTTCCAGCACCACACGGTCGATTTCGCCTGCGTAGGTGTCCTTGAATGCAGACTTCTCCACAAAGCGGATCAGGTAGGGAATGCGTTCGTACTCGTGTTCCTGCTCGGCGCGGCTGTCAGTCATGGTGTCTCCCTGCGGATGCCTGCTCTTGCCCGGTGATTCCCGGATGAATGGGCGTGATTGCTGGAACCAATCGATTCTAGTGTTCACCCGGTACGCCAGCAATGCGCGCCAGGCGCGGCATCGCAGGGCCGGGAGCTGCAGCCAGCCGGGCGCCAGGGCCCCGGGCGGCAGCTGGGGCGATAGTCAACCAGATTGCACAAAGTAGCAATGCTGGGGTACATTCGGGAAGCCGGCATTGACGATGCCGGCTGGCGTGACGGGGACAGGTACAGGGAGTCGCAACGAGCATTTCAGGGGGGCCCGAAATGGCCGCAGGATTCGTATCGAAGGGGCGGGGTCTGCTGGTAGCCGGGTGCGCGGCTATGGTGCTGGGCACCGGCATGGGCAGCGCGGCAGTTGCCCAGGAGCCGAGAGCCAAAAGCGCACTGGACGAAATCATCGTCACCACCACCAAGCGCGAGGAAACGCTGCAGAGCGTGCCGATCTCGGTGGGCGTGGTCGGCGGCGACCAGATATCGGAATTCAGCCTGAAGGGCCTGGAAGACGTACAGAATTACGTCCCCAACCTGGTCATCCAGGAAACCCTCGGCAGCTACAACATCCGCATCCGCGGCATCGGCTCGGGCGCCAGCCAGCTGTCGTTCGTCAGCGCGGTCGGCACGTTCACCGATGGCGTCTATTGCGGTCGCCCACGCTGCTTCCAGAACCCGCTGTTCGACATCGACCGCATCGAGGTGGTGCGCGGCCCGCAGGGTGACCTGTTCGGCAAGAACACCATCGCCGGCGCGGTGAGCACCATCTCCAAGGGGCCCACCAGGGAATTCGAGGCCGAGGCCAGCGCCGGTGTCGAGTTTGCGGAAGGCGGCTACAACGTCAGCGGCATCATGTCCGGGCCGATCACCGACCAGCTCGGCTTTCGCCTGGCCGCGAAGCGCGAAGACCTCGACGGCTATGTCAAGAACACCGTTACCGGCAAGGACGAGAATGCCGTCGAGTCCGACCTGGTCCGGGGCATCCTCGACTGGGATCCGTCAGACAACCTGCACCTGCGCCTGAAGGCCGAATTCGGCAACCGGGACTACGACGGCTACACGCAGCAGCTGATCGCCTGGGGTGGCAATCCCGGGACTGCTTACTACAACGGGCTGACGATCGGTGTGCCGTTTTCCAAGGTCGAGAAGCTCGACTGGAAGACCTCGGCGCTGGTGATCTGGCCGGATGGCCAGTATGACAACACCGACAATTCGAACTACTCGCTGCAGGTCGACTGGGACATCGGTGACTTTACGCTGACGTCGATCACCGGCGCGGTCGGCTTCGACTTCAAGCGCCGTACGGCGGCGACGGTCGCCACCGTGCTGGCAATCGACAGCCAGATCTCGGAGGACTACGAGCAGTACAGCCAGGAACTGCGCCTGCTGTCGCCCACCGGTGGCGTCTTCGATTACGTGGTCGGCGCCTACTACTCCAAGGACAACTCGAAGATCGAGCAGGTCGGCGTGTACATGCCGGGCGCCGCACTCTATAGCTACCCGGCCAACCTCGACAGTCTGACCTTCGGCGCCACGCCACGGTCCTATCGTGGCGAGGGTGACAGCTATTCCGTCTACGGCCGCGGTACCTTCCATTTCATGGAGGACCGCCTGCGGACCATCTTCGGCCTGCGGCTCGGCAAGGACACGATGGACGCGCATTCCTGGATCGACAACAGCACCTACAACCGCGTCACCGATACGATCACGCCGACGGCCGTGCCGCAGCTCGGCGCCAACTACCAGGAATTCAACCTCTTCGGCAACCGCGAGGAGCGCTACACGCTGCCATCGTTCATCGTCCAGTATGACCTGACGGACGAGATCATGAGCTATGTCTCCTACGCCGAAGGCTTCAAGGCGGGTGGTTTCATTGCCAACGACCAGACGGTCGGCGCGAACGTGCTGGCCCAGGTTGCCGCCACCACGGATGGAAGCGGCGTCAGTTCCTGGGCCATGGAATTCGCCAACATGCCGACGATCACGCCGGCCCAGCTGCAGCAGGGTGTCTGGCTGAAGGAAAACAACGGCGTCTGGGACTACAAGCCGGAGAAGGCTGAGAGCTGGGAACTCGGTGCCAAGATGAAGTTCCTGGACGGCGCCCTGAGCTGGAACGTTGCGCTGTTCCATACGGAGTTCAAGGATATGCAGTCGTCCCAGTACGACGGCATCCGCTTCATCACCCGTAATGCCGGCCAGGCCACCAGCAAGGGCATCGAAACCGACATCCAGTGGCGGGCGACCGACAATCTCACGCTCGGGTTCAATGGTGGCTACGTCGACGCCACCTATGACGAATACAAGAACACCTTCTGCAAGGTCATCAAGGAGGATGGCACCCTGGCGGTACCGGGCTGCACCAACGGCACCGGTGACCTTTCCGGCGAACCGCTGGAGCGGACACCGAAGGTCGAGGGCACGCTGACGGCCGACTGGGACAGCCAGATCACCTCGGGACTGCGGCTGCTGATCAACGGTGCCGTCTCCTACTCGGGTGACTACTTCATCACCCAGGACATGTCACCGCTGTACCAGCAGGACAAGTTCACCAAGGTGGACCTGCGGCTGGCACTTGCCGATGTCGATGACCGCTGGGAAGCGGCGATCGTCGGCCGCAACATCACCGATCAGGAGACGATCAACCACGCCTTCCAGGTCGGGCGGGCCCATGCGGCCTCGGTATCCACCCCGAGATACGTCACCCTGCAGGGTACCTGGAGGTTCCGCTAGAACCCGGCAGACAGGGATCAACCAGCCGAAGGGCGGGCATTGCCCGCCCTTCTTTTTCCCGGGCAAGGGTCCAGGAGAAGCCCGCATGAAAGCGCTAGTCTGCAATGCCTTCGGCCCGATAGACGACCTGCGGGTGCAGGAGGTGCCGGTGCCCACGCCTGCTGACCAGGGCGTCCGCATCCAGGTGCACGCCTGCGGCATCAACTTCCCGGACATCCTGCTGGTGCAGGGCAAGTACCAGGTGCGACCGCCGCTGCCATTCTTCCCGGGCGGCGAAGTCGCCGGAACCATCAGCGCGCTGGGCCCCGGAGTCACCGGGCTGCGGGTTGGGCAGCGGGTCATGGCCACCATCTTCTGGGGCGGCCTGGCCGAGGAAGTGCTGGCGCCCGTGGCGGCGGTGGTGCCGGTTCCCGACTCAATGGACATGCTCTCGGCGGCAGTCTTCCAGGGTGGCCACACCACCGCGTACCACGCGCTGCGCCAGCGCGGGGCGCTCCAGCGCGGCGAGACCCTGCTGGTGCTCGGTGCCGCTGGTGGCGTCGGCATGGCGGCGATGCAGATCGGCCGGGCGATGGGCGCGAGGGTGATTGGCGCCGTCAGTTCGGCCCGCAAGCTGGAGGCGCTGCGTGCCGAAGGCTTCGAGGACGTGATCGACTATGGTCGCGACGACCTGCGCGAGGCGCTGAACAGGCTGACCGGTGGCCAGGGCGCCGACGTGATTTTCGATCCGGTCGGGGGCGAGCTGTTCGGCAAGGCCTGTCGCTGCGCCCGGCGCAACGGCCGCATCCTCATCGTCGGTTTTGCCAGCGGCCAGATCGGCCAGTACGCGACCAACCTGGCGCTGCTCAAGGAGAACGCCGTCATCGGCGTCAACTACCAGCAGTTCTTTGCGAAGGAGCGCGCCGCGGTGGACCGTAATTTCGAGGAACTGATGGCGCTCAATGCCAGCGGTGCGATCCGGCCACGCATCGACCGCGTCTTTGCGCTGGACGAAGCGGTGCAGGCACTCGCCGCGGTCGCCGACCGTTCGGTGATCGGCAAGGTCGTGGTGCGACTGAGGGACTGAGTGATGGCTGCCGATGATGTCTATACCCTGCGCCATGCCATCGACCTGCTGTGCCGGTGGAATGCCGCCACCGAGCTGATCTGCGATGCCCAGGACCGCTACAACGGGGAGCGGCTGAATCGCGAAG
>QUBU01000035.1 GCA_014337915.1 Gammaproteobacteria bacterium | reverse complement strand
CCGCCGGCGGGGCGGGGGTGGCCGGCGCGGCGGCGATCGGCGCCGGGGGCGGCGCCTGGGTGCGGGCGGTGGCCGGCGAAGCGCTCAGTCCGCCCTTCGGCTGCATCTGCCACCAGAACCAGCCGCCGATGCCAACGGCGGCAATCAGGGTGGCCAACCCGCCGTAAATGAGGAGGTTGCGGTTCGGTGCCGGCTGCTTGGCCTGGAAAACGTTCTGCGCTGCGGCACGCTCCCGCTTTGCGGCATCCTGCGGCGGTGGTGCCGGGGGGGCGGGGGCGATGACGGGTTCCCGCCTTTCGGCGCCGGGCGCGTGGAATTCGTGGTCGAGCAGTTCGAGGCGCGAAGGCAGCTCGGGCAGGCCGCCGGGCGCTTCGGCGCCGACCGCCTCCGCGGCGGGCGGCTGCGCCCCGGCCTTCGCTGCCGCCTCGGACTGGCGCTTGGCCTCCTCGGCCTTCTTCAGCGCGTCCATCAGCAGGCTCACTGCGGATTGCCTCCCACGTTCCACTCCGGCACCGGCTGCAGGCCGCCCTTGTTCTCGAAAAAGTCGTCGCGCGGCAGGTTGTTGCGGAAGCTGCTGTAGTCGCCCTGGATGCTGGCGTCTTTGATCACAGTGGGACGCAGGAAGATCACCAGTTCGGTCTTTGAGCTGCGGTCTTTACGGTGCGTGAAGATGTTGCCGAGGATGGGGATTTTCGAAACACCAGGCACGGCGTCATCATTGTTATCTACCGAGTCCTGCATCAGTCCGCCGAGTACGGCGATATCACCGTTGTTGACGCTCATCACTGATTCCATCTCGCGCGTCTGGATTTCAGGAACAATGTTTGACTTGCCGGCAGGGATGAGTGGGTTTGGATCCGCTTTACCTTCACCAATAGAGCGTGAGATTGTTGGTCGCACGTTCAGGAGCACAGAGTTGTTTTCGCTAATTTGTGGCGTGACGCTCATGACCAGACCGACAGCGACCGACTGCGGCGTAGTGGTTACGTTCGTAACCGTGGTGGTTTGCCCCTGCGTAGTGTCAACTTTGAATTGGAAATAGACAATGTTGTCTACTACTTTGAGGATGGCGGTCTGATTGTTCAGTACTGAAATCTTTGGGCTGGAAAGAACCCTCAGTGTGCCAAAGTTCTCCAGCAGCTTGATGGCGGTAAGGAAGTCGCCCCGGCGGAAGGCTAGGCTGAACAGGGTGTTGCCGACCGCCGAAGGCAGGGTCGAGGTGGAGGTGGTGGCCTCGAAGGCTCCTGTGAGCGGGTTGACGCTGAAGCTGCGCGTCGTGCTGCCCTGGCCGATGGCGCGTCCGGCGGCGCCCTGGTTGAAGTACTGCCAGTCGATGCCCTGCTGGTAGTTCTCGCTCAGGCGCACCTCGACGATGGTGGCTTCGATCAGCACCTGTCGTCTTGCCGAGGTGAGTACCTTGTCGAGGAACTCCTGGATCTTCTCGTGCTGTCGGGACGTGGCGCGTGCCATCAAGAAACCGGTTTCACGGTTCACCATCACCGAGGCGGCTTGCAGTGTCTCGTATTCCTTGGCGGCCGTGGATTGCTGTTGCGGCGGTGCGACCTGCACCTGGATTTGGGTGGGCGCGCCGGGGCCGCCCGCACCCGCGCCGGCGGCACCCGACTGGGCCGCCGCCCCCGCCGCGGCAGCCTGTTCCTGCCCTTCGGCGACGCGGCGCTTGACGATGATCTCCTTGTCGGTTTCGCGCAGGATGTCCTTGATGTTCTGCTCCAGGGTTTCCCAGAAGCGGTTCTTGGCAACGTTGTCTACCTTGGTGGAGGAGACGTTGCCGCTGGTGCCGCCCGCCGCGGCGCCGGCCCCCGCCGCACCGGCCGCGGTCGGGCTGATGCTGGCGATCTGGGTGTTGATGGCGACGTTGCCCGTGGTGTCGCGCGACATGTTGACGTAGTCGACCTTGTAGGTGCGCAGGTAGGGCGTGTCCGGCATCACCACCAGGTTGGGGCCGTCCAGCTCGAAGCGCATGTCCACCTGCTTGGCGATGCGGTTCAGCAGCTGCGGCAGGGTCTGGTCGATGGCGTTCAGCGTCACGGTGCCGCGGATGCCGGGGTGGATGTCGACGTTCAGCTTGGCGTCGCGGGCGAGGGCGAAGAGCAGTTCCTCGACCTTGACGTCCTTGACGACGACGCTGTAGGTCTCGGTCTTGGCTGCCGGTTTGGGCTTCGGCATGGCGACCGTCTGCTGCACCGGTTGCGGAATGTTCGATTTGGCCGCCGGCACGCTGTC
>QUBU01000029.1 GCA_014337915.1 Gammaproteobacteria bacterium | reverse complement strand
CGGCCAGCCGAGCGTGCAGCGCTGGGACGGTGGCCCTGGCTGCACGAACTACGCGCAGTACACCAACTGCATCAACCCGGCGAGCCAGATGGCGGCCCGCGGCATGACGGCCTCGACGGCGGTCTGGGACTGGAACCCGGTCACCGGCGTGCTGTCGATGACCGGCATGTTCAATACCGCCTCCTCGCTCAGCAGCCAGTCCATGGGACCGATGGTCATTGGTGACAAGGTCACCGACATGACCATCGACACCACCAACAACATCACCACGGCAGCGACCTACAACTGCATCGAAGGCAACTTCCTGGCAGGTGTGGGTGCCAACGGCTGCCTCAACATCAGCATCGGTGGTGATTTCGTCGACAGCAGCTCGGCGGCCTACAACGTCGGCGGCAACGCCAACTGCGTGGTCCGCACGATCGGTGGTGACGACGTCAGCACGGGCAACCCCCGCACGCTGATGAGCACCGCTGGTGGCGGTGGTTGCGACGCCGGTGACGGCGCCTTCAACCTCTGGGAGGTGGTGTCCTACACCGGCCCCGGTGGCCAGCTGGTCATCTCCAACAACACGGACCTGTTTGCCGCCGGCGTCAACTACCTGACGTTCTCCGTGGCCAACGAAGTCCCGGTCCCGGCCGCTGCCTGGCTGCTGGCACCTGCGGTGCTCGCCGCCGGTCGCTTCAGCCGCCGCCGCAAGGCTGCCTGAGGACTACGACGCGACCCTTCGATTCCCTCCAGGGAGTCAGAAAGAAAACCCCGCCGCAAGGCGGGGTTTTTTTTGGTCGGGCGAAAATTGACTCAGCCGTCTGCGCTTACGGCCGCAGGCGCCGGATGGCGACCGGCAGGTCCTGTTCCACGCCGTCGCGGCTGATGCGGGCGATCACGCTGTCACCCCAGCGGTAGGCGGCAAACACGCGGTTCAGCGTGTTCGACGAATCGATCGTGGTGCCGTCGATGCTGAGCAGCACATCGCCCACCCTGAGCCCGGCGCGGTCGGCGACCGAGTCCTTGCTCACCTGGATGATCTGGCCCGTGGCCTTGCCGAAGGAGCCCATCAGCGAGACGCCGAGCGTCGGGTAGACCGTGGCGCGCTCCTCGGGCAGGCCCCAGACGAAGTTGGCGAGGGAGGCGCGCACCTGCTTCACCGGCTTGCCTTCGTCGTCCACCACCGTGACCGGCACCAGCGAGCTGATCCGGCCGTCGTAGAACGGGTCGATCTGGCGTTCGGCGCCGAGGCCGTAGGTGACGTGGCCGGCGCCGATCAGCACCACCATGATGGCCTTCTCGCCGCCGTCGGCCTTGAGCGCCTGCAGGGCGTTCCAGCCCATGGTGCCATCCCACATCATCTGCGCGCGGTACAGGCCCTCGAGCATCGGGCCCTTCATGTGCAGCGCATCCTCGCGGTCGAAGACGCTGCGGAACAGGGTCTTGTAATCCTCGGTCGCCGGCGCGATCTGCGGCGGCAGGTGGGCGCGCGCCTCCGGCGCCAGCGCCTCGAAGCCCTTGTTGCGCACCGTGTTGACGTCGGGCCGCGGGCTGTTGAGCGCGTACATGCGCAGGCCGTGGTCACGGGCGTAGAGGAAGATGTCGCGGTAATAGTTCCAGTTGTAGCTCCAGTTCCCGTACCAGTTGCCGAGCGCCAGGAAGCCCTCTTCCGTGTAGCGGCCGGCCACCCAGTTGTCGAGCACCGCCTGCTCGGTGTAGGGGAACATCTCCAGGCCGATCATGACTTGGCGGCCGGCCTCGTGCAGCGCCTTGATGGTGCGGAACTGCACGTGGTGGAAGTCGAGGTTGGTGTGGTTCTCGCCGATGAAGAGGATGCCGCTGCCGGCGAGGCGGCGCGCCATCTCGGCCGGGGTGACCAGGTCGCCTTTCGCGGTGTCGCGGATGCCGTCGAGCACCAGTGGCTGTTCCTGGCCGCTGCGGGCCGGGTCGCCGATCTTCAGGTGCAGCGAGTCCTGGCTGGCCCAGGCGGCGGCCGGCAGGGTGGCGGCGATGGCCGCGAGCAGGATGTTGCGACAGGGCTTCATGGTGGGCCTCCGTGGAAATCGTGCGATCATGCCACGATTCGGCGCCGCTGTTGCGCCGTTGCCGGGGAGAATGTCCATGCGCATGTTGCCAGGCCTCGTCGTTCTTGCCGCGCTTGCGTTGTTGCCGGTCACTGCGACGCCGGCGGCGGAGCCCGCGCAGCCCGTGGATGCGCCGCCACCGGTGCCCACCGGCCGGCTTGGCATGGCGGTCGTGCCCAGCGCCTACCGGCTGGAGCTGACGCTGCTACCCGACCAGCCCAGCTTCTCCGGGCGCGCGCAGATCGATGTGCGCGTCGCTGCGGCGACCCGGGTGATCTACCTGCATGGCAACGGCCTGGAGGTGAGCAGCGCGGTGCTGAAGCCGGCGGATGGCGCCCCGCTGGTGGCCAGCTATGAGCAGGTGGATCCGCTGGGCGTGGCGCGCCTGGATTTCGCCAGCCCGGTGCCGGCGGGCCCGGCCACGCTGGAATTCGCCTGGACCGCGCCGTTCCGCGAGCGCGCCGACGGCCCCTACCGTTCCAGCGTGGGTGGCCAGTCCTACATGTTCACGCAGTTCGAGGCCATCGATGCCCGGCGCATGTTTCCCGGCTTCGACGAGCCGGCGTTCAAGACGCCCTACGACATCAGCGTCATCACCCGCGCGGACAGCAGCGTGGTGGGCAATGCGCCGGTGGTCCGCGAGGAGGCCGCGGGCGCGGGCCTGAAGCGCGTGGTGCTGGCGCGTACCGCGCCGCTGCCGAGCTACCTGGTCGAAGTCGCCGTCGGCCCCTTCGACGTGGTGGCCGCGCCGCCGGTGCCGCCGAACCGCGTGCGCCGCGAGCCGCTGCCGCTGCGCGCGATCGCCACCCGCGGCAAAGCGCCGCGCCTGCATTACGCGCTGGACAACACGCCGCGGATCCTCGCCTTCCTCGAGGAGTACTTCGACCGCGAGTACCCCTACGCCAAGCTCGATCTCATCGCCTCGCCCGAGTTCGGCACCAACGCCATGGAGAATGCCGCTGCCATCGTCTACGGCGACCAGCGCATCCTGCTCGATGCCAGCAGTTCGCTGGAGCAGCAGCGCGGCTTCGGCGTGATCCATGCCCACGAGATCTCGCACCACTGGTTCGGCAACCTGGTGACGCCGAAGTGGTGGGATGACATCTGGCTCAACGAGAGTTTCGCCAACTGGATGGGCAACAAGGCCGCCAATGCCTGGCGGCCGGAGCTGCAGCTGGATGTGCTGCCGCTGCAGGAGGCGCTGGCGGCCATGCAGCTCGACAGCCGCATCGCCGCGCGGCGCATCCGCCAGCCGGTGGACAGCAATATGCAGATCGGCAGCTCCTTCGACGCCATCACCTACCTCAAGGGCGGTGGCGTGCTGTCGATGTTCGAGGGCTACCTCGGCGAGGAGGCATTCCGCGCCGGCATCCGTACGCATATGCGCCGCTTCCCCTACGGTGTCGCCGATGTCGAGGACTTCATGGCCTCGCTGGCCCAGGGCTCGGGGCGCGCCGACGTAGTGCCGGCGTTCCGCAGCTTCATCGACCAGCCCGGCGTGCCGCTGGTGAGTGTCGCCGTGCACTGCGACGCGCAGGGCGCGAGCCTCGAGCTGCGGCAGGAGCGCTACCTGCCGCTCGGTTCACGCGGCGAGCGTGGCCAGACCTGGCAGATCCCGATGTGCCTGCGCTACGGCGACGGTCAGTCGCTGGCGAAGCAGTGCGTGCTGCTCAGGGAGGCCAGCGCCCGTGTCCCGCTCGAAGGCAAGGCCTGCCCCAGCGTGGTGATGCCCAATGCGGGCGGTGCCGGTTACTACCGCTTCGCGCTCGACGACGCGCACTGGCGCGCGCTGGTCGCCGCTTTCCCGGCGCTGAGCCAGCGCGAGGGCCTGGTTCTTGCCGACAGCCTGTCGGCCGCCTTCCAGGCCGGGCGGCTGCCGACCGCGGAGCTGCTGGCGGCGCTCCGCGTCATCGGCAACGCACCGCAGGCGGCGCTGGCGCTCGCGCCTCGCGCCGACCTGATCCGCATGCGCGACGCGCTGGTTCCGGCGGCGGATCGCGGCCGCATCGAGGCATTGATGCGCGAGATCTGGCGGCCGCGTTTCGATGCCCTGGTGGCGGAGCAGGGTCCGCAGGCGGCGGAGTTCGCCGCGCGCGAGGCGCCGCCGCCCGCCACGGCAGCGGCGGTGAATGCCGCGCTGCTGCGCACCGGGCTGATCCGCCTGCTGGCCCTGGAGGCCAACGATGCGCCGCTGCGTGCGCGGCTGGCCGCGCAGGCCAGGCAGTACCTGCGCATGGGCCAGCCGGAGGGCCTCGACCGGACGGCCCTGGAGCCGGCGCTGGTGGAGATCGCGCTGCGCGCCGGAGTGCAGGACTACGGTGCGCCCTTCGTCGATGTGCTGCTCGCGCGCATGCTGGCCTCCAGCGATGCGCAGTTCCGCGCCGAGGCGGCGGCCGCGCTATCCAATACGGATGACCCGGCGCTGGGTGCGCGGGTGCGCGAGCTGGTCATGGACCCGCGGCTGCGCGCCCGCGAGCCGACCACGCTGCTGTTCGCGCTGGCCGGGCGCGCCAGCCAGCGGCGCGCCACCTTCGAATGGTTCAAGGCCAACCAGCCAGCCTTCACCGCGCAGCTCCCGCCCTTCGCGCTGCGCAACCTGCCGCGGCTAGCCGATGGCTTCTGCTCGCAGCCCGAAGCCAGGGAAGTCGAAGACTACTTCCGGCCGCTGGTCGCCACCTGGCCCGGCGCCGCCCGCAGCCTCGCCGAGACCGTCGAAGGCATCGAACTCTGCGCCGCCCTCCGGGAAAAAGGTGCCTGACATATTTAAGGAAAAAGGTGCCGGATTTATTTATTTGGCTTGTCGCTAACAAGCCAAATAAATAAATCCGGCACCTTTTTCCTTAAATATGTCAGGCACCTTTTTCCCTTTTTCCATCAGCGGGCGGCGAGTTCGGCTTCTCCCTGCATGGCGGCGCCGGCGCGGGTCCACTCGAGATGGACCTTGTCGCCGGGCTGGTGCTTGCGCAGCAGTTCGTTGAAGCCGGCGAGGCCGGCGACGGGTTCGCCACCGAAGCGCAGCAGGATGTCGCCTGCCTTCATGCCGGCCTTCTCGGCCGGCGAGCCGGGGACGACGCTGTCGAGGCGCAGGCCGGGGCCCTGGAAGGCGAAGTCCGGCATGGCGCCGAGCGAGACCTTGCGGCGGTCACCCGAAGCGGCGGGCGGCGGCACACCGCTGCCGACGCCGGCACCGGTCACGGTGAGGCGCTGCTCGGTGGAGGCGAGGTACTCGATCGCCTCGGTCACTACCGTCGCCACCTTGACCATGCCGGCGGCGTCCACCGTGTCCGGCGTGTCACTCGGCCGGTGATAGTGCAGCGTCGCGTTGCCGAACACCTGCACGCCGGGGATGCCCTGGTCGATGAAGGCCTGCTGGTCCGAGGACACGCTGGCGCCAACCACGCTGCGCGTGGGGATGCCGGTGATCGCGGTGATGCCGCTGAACACGAACGGCCACTCGCGCGCGCTCTCGGTGGCGAGGATCGACACCGGGTGCTCGCCGAGGCTGCCGACGGTGTCGAGGTTAAGGTCGCCGATGATGCCGGAGAGCGGCACCGGCGTCGGATGCTTCACGTAGTAGCGTGAGCCGAGCAGCCCCGACTCCTCGCCGGTGAAGGCGATGAAGACGATGCTGCGCGGCGGGGGCGGCCGCGCGGCCAGCGCCCGCGCCACCTCGATCATCACCGCCACGCCGCTGGCGTTGTCATCGGCGCCGGGATGGATCTTGCCGATGGCATCGGCGCGCGCATCCGGCCAGCCGAAGCCGAGGTGGTCGTAGTGCGCGGTGAGCAGCGCCGCCTGGCCGGCGAAGCGCGGGTCGGAGCCTGGCAGCACGCCGATCACGTTGCGCAGCGTGCGCTCCTGCTTGTCCTGGCCGCCGACGGCGGTGAAGGACTGGAACCAGCCGCCATCGCCGGCGCCCGGCTGCAGGCCAGCCGCGGCGAACTGGTCGCGGATGTAGTCGCCCGAGGCGGCGAGGCCGGCGCTGCCGAAGCCGCGGCCCTCGCGTTCCGGCGCCGCCAGCCAGTCGACATGCGACATCAGCCGCGCGGCGGAGTAGGCCGGCGGCGGCTCGGCCAGCGGCATGCGCTTCGGCAGCCGGGCCAGCACCACCGGTGCGCCGGCCTCCTGCAGGTTCACCAGCAGCGGTGAATCGGTGGCCAGCCACTCGCCCTTGGCGCTGTTGGCGGCATCGGCGCCGCTGAAGGCCAGCCAGGAGTACTTGCCGTAGTGGGGCAGCTTGCGGCCCAGCGCGGCGATGGCGGCGGGCGGATCGGCGGTGATCCAGCCGATGGCGAGGCGCGGGTCGGCCGGGTGACGGCGCGTGATCACCAGCGAGTTGCCGGCGAAAGCGATCGCCTTGCCGCCGATGGTGACGCCACTGGCGCCGACCTCGAGACCCTGGGCGCGGTCGCTGCCGAAGAGCTTCGCGGCCAGGCGGTTCTGGCGGCCGAGGATCCAGGTGCTGCGGTCCTTCGGCAGCGCGGTCAGCTCGCGGTCGCTGACCACGGTGACGTGGCTGGCCGGGCTCTCCCAGCCCTTGAGCATGGCGCGCCAGGCGGCCTGGTCGGCCTCCGGCACCACCGCGGTGACCTCGGTGGCACCGAACAGCTGGCCGATGCTCGGCGCGGTCTCGCGCGGGTCGAGCACGCGGAACAGGTCGAACTCCGGATCCACCTCGACGCCGAGCGGCTTCGATGCGGTCTCGACGCGAAACGCCGTGGTCGCCTCGCGGCTGGCGATGCTGGTGACCAGTGGCTCGCCGGTGGTGGCGACCACCAGCGGCACCGCGAGGTCGTAGGGCCCGGCCTGGCGCTGGCGCAGCGTGCCGGTGACGATGAAGCCCTTGCCGCCGCGCGTGACTTTCACGCCCTCGACGGCAACGTCGGCCGCGCCGGTGCGATTCACCCACTCGTCGAAGAAGCGGCCGAGGTCGCGGCCGCTGACGGCCTCGAAGGCGGCGCGCACATCGGCGAAGCTGGCGCGCTTGCCGCGGTCATCCTTGTAGAACCGCGCCAGCGCCTTGCGGAACGTATCGTCGCCGAGCGCGCGGCGCAGCATGTGGAAGCCCATCAGCGTCTTGCCGTAGCCCACCGCTTCGGTGGCGGCGCTGTGGCGCGAACGGAACTCCCGGAGCGGGAAGTCGCCGCTGCTGGCGGCGAAGTCGCGATAGCGCTTCAGGGTATCGCGGCGGTACTCGGCGCCCTGGCCCTCGACTTCCTTGAGCAGGTGGTCGGCGAGGTAGGCCGTCAGCCCCTCGCACCAGTTGCCGCTGGCGTAATCGACGTAGACCGAGTTGCCCCACCAGTTGTGCAGGATCTCGTGCGGGTAGGAGGAGGTGAGGATGAAGGGAAAGCGGATGATCTGCGGCCCGAGCAGCGTGTAGGACGGCATGCCGTAGCCGGTCTCCCAGAAATTTTCCACCAGCGCGAACTTCTCGTAGGGGTAGGGCCCGATGAGTTCGCTGTACATGCGCAGGTAGCGGCTGGTGGCGTCGAGGTACTTCTGCGCCAGCGCGGGGTCGGCCTCGTGCAGGTAGACCTGCGCCTCGATCTTGCCGGTCCTGGCGCTGTACTCGACCAGCGGGCCGCCGGCGAGCGAGATCTCGTCGACCGCCGAGGGTGTGGTCCAGCGCGCCTTGCCGTCGCTGCCGCTGGAGACGCCGTTGCCCGGCGCGATCAGGTGCCAGCCGGCGGGCGTGTTGACCTCCAGCGAGTAGGTCATGAGTTCGCTCGCCACGGGCCTGGTGAGCTGCGGGTACCAGAGCGTGCTGCCGGCGAGGTACACGCCCTTCGGGTCGACGATCCCCGGGGTCTCGGCGAAGCTGCGCGCGTATTCCTGCTCGCTCACCTGCGGCTGCATGTCCACCAGGCCGCTGTAATGCAGGCTGAAGCTGGTGGCGCCGGCGGGCAGGGTGACGCGGTAGCGGCTGACGCCGCGGCGGCGGGCGGTCTCCTCGCTGGTGCCGTTGATGCCGGAGAAGGCCTCGTCGCCGGCGGCGGCGGGCAACTTTTCCAGCGCCGGGCTCGAGCGGTCCACCGCGAAGTTGCCGGCGAGCACGAACTCCAGGGCCTGGCCGGCGGCCGCTGCGGGCACGGTCACGGTCACGTCGGCGGCCAGCCGGTGCGTGGCCGGATCGATCGTGGCGGCGATGCGATAGTCGGGCCACTGCGCGGCAGGCGTGGCGGCCTGCACGGCGGGAGCGAGCACTCCCGTGAGTATCACCGTGAGCAGCAGCGCCAGCGACAGCGGCAGCGAAAGGAGCCCTGCGCGGCAAACGCTGGCGGCGCGGCGGTTCTTGCGTTGATCGGACATTGTCATACCCCAGTGTCCCAGCCGTCGGGGACCTTATGTCGCCAGTGTGCCACGGTCGCGCGTGGCGTTCTTGCGTCAAGCTGTCGCAGGGCGGGGCCGGGCGTTTGACAGAAGCGAAGATGCGCAACGCCGTGCTTTTCTTCGGGTGGCTGGCTCCAGTACCATCCGGGAAAACGGCCCCGACCGTCAGAAGGATCCCAGGCGTGCCAACAGCCCAAGGTTCCCTGCGCCGCACTGCTGCGGCCCTGTTTGTTCTCCTGCTCTCCGGCCTTGCGACGTTGCCGGCATTCGCTGCCAGGCCCGAGCACATTCCTGCGCGCTTCGATCGCGCCTGGCAGGTGCAGGAGCGCTTCCAGCGCATGCTGCTCGCGCGCAGCGGCGTAGTGGGTGTCGCCCTCGGCGAGAACGCCGCCGGGCAGCCGGTGCTGCAGCTGTTCCTCGAGCGCGCCGGCGTCACCGGCCTGCCGGACTACGTGGATGGCGAGGCGATCCAGACGCTGGTGACCGGCCATTTCCGCGCCGGCCAGCTTGAGCCGCAGGCCGGGGAATCACCCGCCGGGCGCTGGCCGCGCCCGGTGCCGATCGGCGTTTCCATCGGCCACCAGGACGTTACCGCCGGCACGCTCGGCTGCCAGGTGTTCCAGGGCAGCGGCTGCCACGTGACCAACTACTACATCCTCAGCAACAACCATGTGCTGGCGAATTCCAATGCCGGGCAGTTCGGCGACCTGATCCTGCAGCCGGGCAAGGTCGATGGCGGCCTCTACCCGGGCGATGTCATCGGCCAGCTCCACGATTTCCAGCCGGTGACGATTTCCACCACGGCGAACAATGTGATGGATGCGGCCATCGCCTATACCACGCCGAGCGACGTCGGTTTCGCCACGCCCGCCGATGGCTACGGTGCGCCGGTCGCGGCCACCGTCAGCCCGGTCATGAACCTCAAGGTGCGCAAGTACGGCCGCACGACGCGCATGACCACGGGGCGCATCACCGCCATCAATGCCACGGTGATGGTCGACTATCCCGCGGGCACGGCGCAGTTCGTGCAGCAGTTCGTCGTCAGCGGCGACTACAGCCAGCCGTTCAGTGGCGCCGGGGATTCCGGCTCGCTGGTGGTCGTCAATGGCGGGGCCGATGACCGCAAGGCCGTCGGCCTGCTGTTCGCCGGCAGCGGCAACCTCACGGCCGTCAACCCCATCGGGCCGATCCTCGCCCGCTTCAACGTGCAGATCGCCGGGGACTGAGCCACTGGCCACCGTCGCCGAAGTCATCGCCCGCCACCGCGCGCAGCTGCTGGCATTGCCCGGGGTCATCGGTGTCGGCGAGGGCGAAGCCGACGGCTCCCCCTGCATCGTGGTCTTCGTCGCCCGCGACCAGCAGCCCCCACCGCAGCTGCCCGCCGTCATCGACGGCTACCTCGTCGTGGTGCGCCGCACTCCGCCCTTCCGCCCGCAGGGAATCAGGGGGAATTAGGGGGACAGTTTACTGAATTGAATTAAGGGGACAGTTTACTTATCTCCGAATTGACGTTCCCGGTCTCATCCAGACCGAATAGCGGAGATAAGTAAACTGTCCCCTTAATTCCCCTGATTCCCTTAATTCGTCCCTCAGCGATTGTTGTAGCGGTTGAGGTCGAAGATGCCGGCTTCCAGCGGCTGCAGGCGGCGGTAGCGGGCCTGGAACCAGTCTGCCTCGGCCCAGAAGCCGGGGTTGGTGCGGCGCAGGCCGTGGAGCGCGACGAAGCGCTCGTAGTCGTCACGGTTGCGGATGGCGGCGAACTGCGTGGCGAAGGCGTCGATGTCCGCGGCGTCCACCGTGAAGAAAAAATTCGGGTAGCTGGCGGCGAAGCCTGGCACCACGGTCAGGCTGTCCTGGTCGGGATTGCGCCGGTCCTCGTCCTCCATCATCGAGACCAGGTTGCTGTAGTCCTTGTTGAGCACCAGCGTGTAGGCGAGATCGTCCGCCGGGTCAGCGCCGCTGCGCACGCGCAGGAAGCTCGCATCCGGCAGCGGCAGCAGCTGGCGGCCGCGCAGCGCGGTGACGCGCCGCAGGGCCTCTTCGACCCGATCGCGGGTCGATGTGCCGGCCGGGAGCAGGGCGCAGCCGGCGCCGCAGCGGTTGATGCGGTCGCTACCCGCCAGCGGCCCAAGGTGGCGCTCGAGGCGCTGGTAGAGCTCGCGCTGCGGATCCTCGCTGGCATAACCGGTCACGGACTCGACACCGAGCCACTCCTGTGGCTCCGCGAACTGCTCCTGGCGCCGCTCGCGGATGCCGCGATACCAGCTGTCGCGGATTGTGCGCCGCTGGCTCGCGGGCAGGAAGGCGAGGAAATAGTCCTCGCCTTCCATGCGCAGGAAATCCATGTAGACGCGGGTCAGCAACTGGTGGCCGACGTTGCCGTAGACATCGAAGCCCGCCACCAGCAGGTAGTGGATGCGCTCGAACAGCGGGTAGTCGATGACCCAGGCGGTCTTCGGGTAGTTGCCCACCAGGCCATGCATGACGAAGGCGCTGTCGGTGTGGCGGAAGATGGTCAGCGCGGCGTTCGGGTTGCTGCCGCCGCCGTCCCAGACATAGGCCAGGGCAGCATCGAGCGGCACCGATTGCCGCCCGGCGAACACGGCCTGCTTCGCTTCGAGGTAGGCTTTCTGGCCCTTCCAGTACTCAGTCCACAGGCTGAGGATGTTCAGCGTCTCGGTGCCGCGGTCGGCGGGGACCTGCAGGTAGGCGGCGTTCTGTGCGATGAACCCCGCCTGTTCCATCGGCGGCAGGTGGTCCGGCGACAGGAAGAACACCCAGAAGCGGTCGTCGATGACGTTCAGGGCCACCTGGCCGCGGCACACCGGTCCCTTGATGAAACCCTCGATGAAGTAGCGCGCATCGTCGAGCAGGAAGCGGTAGCGGGAGTCCATGGGGATGGCGGCGAAGGTGAGCAGCGGATTGCCCGCCGTCTGCGCGTCGTAGCCGGGCAGCGTGTCGAGGTCCCAGTGCGTGTCGAGGAACAGCTGGCGATAGCGGGCCATGCGCGCGGCGGACCACTCGTAGACGATGTGGTCCTTGGCCACCACGCTCTGCGGATCGAGCCACAGCCGGTACCAGAAGCTGGCGCCGGGATCGTCCAGCGGGCGCACCGTCGGGATTTCCTCGATCGGGACACCGGGTGGCGTGCGCGAGCGCACCAGGCGGTAGAACTCGCGGTCGCCGCTGCCGGCCAGGTGCAGGTGGCCGATGAACAGGTGCTCGTAGAGGTAGCGACTCATCAGCCGCTCGCGCGCGGTGCCACCGTTGAGGAAGCGCTCCCAGGCCTCGATCTGCGGCTGCGCCGCGGGCGAGCGCCGGGCCGCTGGCGGCGGTGGTGTTCCCGCGGCGATCCAGCGCACCAGCTTGCGGTACTCCGGCTCGGCGAGGTTCGGCATGCCGTAGGGCATGCCCCAGAGCGGGTTCTCGCGCGCGAAGCGGTCGAATCCCGCGGCGTCCGTGCAGACCTGCGCACGGTCGAGGTCCACCGGCACCTCGGCGGGCAGCATGCCGGTGAGCGGCTGCGGGTGCAGTTGCTTGAGCCGCAGCATGCGATACAGCACCGACTGTTCCATGCGCCCCGCCGCGGTGGCGCTCGCCGGGCTCATCACCGGGTGGAAGCCCTTCGCCTGCCATTCTTCCGGCGTGTTCGCGTCGATGAACAGGCGGGTCGGCGCCGCGGCGCGGATGCGCGCGCCGTCGTAGACCTTCTCCGGGTTGGCGCCGCGGGCGAGGCCTTCCCAGGAGGAGAGCTTCAGCTGGCAGGGCGCGTCGTAGCAGGCGTGGCAGACGACGCAGCGGCCTTCCACCACGGGCTTCACGTCCTGCTCCCAGCGCACCGGGCTGGCGGCGGGATCGAGCAGCAGGTCGTAATCGACCACCGCCTGGCCCTCGGTCACCGGCGGCGGGGAGCCCGCGCAGGCAGCGAGGAGCAGGGCCACAGCCAGTACGTAAGGTTTCGGGGACAGTTTACTCATGGCCTGGAGGGAATTAAGGGGACAGTTTACTGATCTCCGCAATTTGGTACGGACGTTGCGTTCAGCGCCCGTACGGAGATCAGTAAACTGTCCCCTTAATTCTCCCTAATTTCCCTTGATCCGCAGGCGCTGCATGGCGCGTTCGTGGCAGGGTGCGAACTTTTCCTGGTCGACGTCGCGCTCCATCAGTTTCGTCAGGTAGCGGCTGGCGGTCATCGGTGACTCGGCCCAGTGGATGTAGCGCCAGCCGGCGCCGGTACGCCGCAGCAGGGCGCTGACCCGCACGTCCTCGCCGATGGGCCGGCGGCCGATGATCTTCATCTCGAAGTGCATCCACCAGGCCGCGAGCGCCAGGCCTGGCGCGGGGAACTTCACCTGGATGTCGCGCATTTCCTCGCGGATGCCCTGCACCGCGGGGCTCGGCCGCGCCGGGGTGAGGTAGCCGCGCAGCGCGTCCCAGCCGATGAACCAGTTCTCCTGCTCCTCGGCCAGGTAGAAGGGCACGGGTTCTGCCGGGTCCCAGAGCGCAAGGACCTGCGAAAAATCCTGCGAGTTCCATGCCTCTGCGGTCGCGTGGATCAGGGCCTGCACCTCGGCGCGCTCCGCGGCCGCCGCATCGTCTGTCGTTGCCATGGCCTGCCTCCACTGGAATCAGGGGGAATTAAGGGGACAGTTTACTGATCTCGAATTAAGGGGACAGTTTACTGATCTCCGTACGGGCGCTGAACGCAACGTCCGTACGGAGATCAGTAAACTGTCCCCTTAATTCGAGATCAGTAAACTGTCCCCCTGTCGGTTCAGGAGGCCGTGCTATGGCGGGTGCCGCGATTTCCGGGTTCCTCTGGGATGATCCGTTGCAGCTCGAGGAGCAGCTCTCGGCCGAGGAGCGCCAGGTGCGTGATTCGGTGCGCGACTTCGCCAGCCGCGAACTCGCGCCCCGCGTGGTGGCGGCCTTCGAGAGGGGGGAGTTCCAGCGCGAGCTGCTCGTTCGCATGGGCAGCCTCGGCATCCTCGGCGCCAGCATCCCCCCCGAGTACGGTGGCGCCGGCCTGTCGCATGTGGCCTACGGCCTGGCCGCAAGGGAGATCGAGCGCATCGACTCCGGTTACCGCTCCTCGCTGAGCGTGCAGTCCTCGCTGGTGATGCACCCCATCCATGCCCATGGCAGCGAGGCGCAGCGGCGCCGCTACCTGCCGAAGCTCGCCAGCGGCGAGTGGGTGGGCTGCTTCGGCCTCACCGAGCCGGACTTCGGCTCCGACGTCGGCGGCATGCAGGCGCGCGCCGAGAAGGTGGCCGACGGCTACCGGCTCACCGGCACCAAGCTGTGGATCAGCCACTCGCCGGTGGCCGACGTGTTCGTGGTCTGGGTGAAATCCGCCGCCCACGACAATGCGGTGCGCGGCTTCATCCTCGAGAAGGGCATGCCGGGTCTCTCCGCCACGAAGATCCCCGGCAAGCTCAGCCTGCGCACCTCGATCACCGGCGACGTGGTCATGGACGGCGTGGTGGTGCCGGAGGAGCAGCTGCTGCCCGGCGCCCACGGCCTGTCCGCGCCCTTCGGCTGCCTCAACCGCGCCCGCTACGGCATCGCCTGGGGCGTGATGGGCGCCGCGGAATTCTGCTGGCTCGCGGCCCGCGACTACACGCTCGCGCGCCGCCAGTTCGGCCGGCCGCTGGCGGCCACGCAGCTGGTGCAGAAAAAGCTCGCCGACATGCAGACCGAGATTGCGCTCGGCCTGCAGGCGGCGCTGCGGGTGGGCCGGCTGGCCGATGCGGGCCAGTTCATGCCCGAGGCCATCTCGCTGATCAAGCGCAACAACTGCGGCAAGGCACTCGACATCGCCCGCCTGGCGCGCGACATGCACGGCGGCAACGGCATCACCGGCGAGTACCAGGTGATGCGGCACATGATCAACCTCGAGACGGTGAACACCTACGAGGGCACGCACGACGTGCATGCCCTGATCCTCGGCCGCGCGCAGACCGGGCTGCAGGCGTTCTCCTGAGCGGCGTGGCGGATTTCCTCGGGCAGGCCATCGCGGCCCACCGCGCCGGGCAGCTGGCCGAAGCCGACCGGCTGTACCAGCGCGCCATCCAGGCCGATCCCCGCGATGCCCGCGCGCAGCGGCTGCGCGGGCTGCTGGCCCGCGAACGCGGTGATTTCGAGACCTCCGGCCGCTGCCTGGCCCGCGCCGCGGAGCTGGCGCCGGCGGATCCGCGCCCGCCGGCGGAACTCGGCGTCACGCAGATGGCGGCCGGTGAGCTGGAGGCCGCCGAGGCGAGCCTGCGCCGGGCGCTGGAGCGCGATCCCGGCTACGCGCGCGCCCATGCCAACCTCGGTGCGCTGCTGCAGTACCGCGGCCACATCGAGGCGGCCATCGCCCATCACCAGGCGGCGCTGGAAGCGGACCCGGGCGATGTCGAGGTGCGCTGCAACCTCGCCCGTGCGCTGGTCGATGCCAGCCGCGGCGAGGACGCGCTCGCCTGCTGTGACGACGGCCTGGACATCGCGCCCGCCCATCCGGCCCTGCTGGCGGTACGCGGCGCGGTGCTCTGCGACCTCGAACGCCACGCCGATGCGCGGCCGGTGCTCGAGGCTGCGCTGCTGCGTTTCCCCGACGACGACACCGCGGCCATCAACCTCGCCTATGCGCGTGCAGCGCTCGGCGACCAGGCCGCGGCCATCGACGCGCTGCGCCAGGCGCTGCGCGCCAATCCCGACAGCGGCCGCGCCACGGCGGATCTTATCCAGCTGCTGGCCGGCAACGCGGCAACCGGCGAAGCTCTGGCGCTGGCCGCAGCCTACCTGGAGGCGCATCCGGGCGAGCGCCAGGTGCTGGCCGCGCAGGGATTCGCGCTGCGCGAGGCCGGCCAGGCCGCGCAGGCGCAGGCGCTGCTCGACTTCGACCGCATGCTGCGGATCGTCGAGCTGGCGCCGCCGCCCGGTTATCCGGACCTCCATGCCTTCAACGCCGCGCTCTGCGCGGCCATCGAGGATGATCCCTCGCTGCTGGCGAGCCCCGCCAGCAAGGCCACCCGCGGCGGCAGCCAGACCGGGGAACTGCGCTTCGCGGCCGGCGGCGTGCTCGCCGCCTGGCGCGATGCCGTGGATGCCGCGGTCCGCGATGCGATCGCCGGTTTCATCGCCGCGGGCTACGCCGACCACCCGCTGATGGCCCCGGCCGCGCCGGCCTGGGCGCTGCGCGCCTGGGGCACGGTGCTGGAGGAGGGCGGCCGCCAGGCGCCGCATATCCACCCGCTGGGCTGGCTCTCCGGCGTGTACTACGCGCGCCTGCCGGACGGGATGTCGGCTGGCGAGCCCGAGGCCGGCTGGATCGAGTTCGGGATGCCACCGGAGCGCTTCCGCAGGACGACGGTGCCCGCCACGCGCCGCGTCGAACCGCGGCCGGGGCGCCTGCTGCTGTTTCCGTCCTGGGCCTGGCACCGCACGCTGCCCTTCGCGGCGGGGGGGCGGCGCATCAGCCTGGCTTTCGACGTGATGCCGCGGCGGCGCGCCTGAGCGCGCTCAGCGCAGGTCGCTTTCCGGCACCGGGCCGAAGTACATCTCGAAGCCCAGGCCGACGCCGGGATTGATCTTGCGCTCTTCCTCCAGCGCCTCGCGCGGCCAGGTGAGGCTGCTGCGCGCCTCCAGGAACAGCCATTTGCGCAGGATGCGCATGCGGTAGCGCAGTTCCACGCCATAGTCGCGCACCGGTATGTCGGTGTTCATGACGCCGCGGATGAAGCCGGTGTAGGCCAGCGCGCGGCGGTCGCCGAGGCTCTGGAAAGTCACCAGCGAGCTGTACCATTCGAGGCGGCGCACGTCCTCGGCCAGCGTCGCGCCGTTGTCCCAGCGCAGCAGCAGGCGCTCCCCGAGCAGCTTGTCGACGCTGACCTCGGTGGTCTCGCCCCAGCCGCGGCTGTCGCGCCAGAACAGCGTCTGGCGGGCGCGCAGCGTGACGTCATCGCTGAACACGAAGTTGTGCCGGTAGGTGCCCTTGCTGTACGGATCCACCGGCGTGCGCAGGCGCACCCCGGTGCTGAAGTCGAAGCCGTTTTTCAGCTTCCCCTGCTTCGAGTACCCGAGGCCCAGCAGCCAGGACTCGTCGGCCACCTTGCTGAAGCTGCTTGGCAGGTTGGTGCCGGCCTCGGACTGCGAGTCCTGCTCGATCTCCTGGTCGTCGACGCGGCCGAACAGCAGCTTCAGCCGCTTCTGCGCGGTGGGCAGGGCGATGCGCGCGCGCAGCCGCACCCGAGTACGGAAGTCATCGCGGTCGTCCCAGAATTCGGTGACGCCGAGGCGGCCGAAGGTGGCATCCGAGTCCTGGTCGTAGCGGCGGGTGCCGAACAGGCCGTCGAACCAGCGCGCGCTGCCGCAGACGGTCAGGTAGACCCCGCGCTGCACCTGGTCGAGGATGGCCTGGCCGTCGGAGCCGGGCTGGTCGCACTGGTACTCGGCGGGCTTGCCGGCGTCGGCGGCGGCATCGGGCACCGGACCGGCGGCTGCGGGGTCACTCGCCGCATCGGTGGCCGGAGCCGGAGCCCCGTCTGCAGGGGTGTCCGCGAGGTCGCTGGTCGTGGTTTGCGCCGCGGGGCTGGCTTCGATGTCGCTGGCTGCCGCTTCCGCCGCCAATGCGGCGGCCGCAGCCAGCCACAGCGCTAGGCCGGCGGCCGAGGCGCAGCACAGGCGGTGAAGGTCGTGGCGCACACCGTCCATGGCGGACACTCCCCGTGGCTGCCTGCATCCTAACCCGGCCGGTGGCTGCCGGAACACGACGCGGTTCGCCATTGCGACGCCGCAGGCGCTCGCCCTCCCAGCGGTTATGATGTGCGCCCGCAACCGTTCCGGCCGATGGCGCCGCAGGCGCCCGGGCCCGCATCACATGACACGCAGCATCAGCCTCGCGAAGCGGCCACCGCCCAGCATGGGTTCCTGCGTTCCGGCCCGTGGCCAGGAAAACTAGGACCGCGGGCCGTCGCGGCCTGGGCGCGCGTGCCTGGGCGGGCATCCGGCACGTCGGCCGCGGCGCCTGGTGGCTGCTGCGCCTGCCGCTGGTCTGGGTGCCGCTGCTGCTGTTGCTCGCGGCCTTCGTCGGCTATCTCTTCTACCTCGACCACCTGGTCACCAGCCGCTTCGATGGACGGCGCTGGAACCTGCCGGCTCACGTCTATGCCCGGCCGCTGGAACTCTACGAAGGCCGGCCGCTGTCGGCCGACGGGCTCGCCGCCGAGCTGCGCCGGCTGGGTTACCGCAACGTGGCGGCGGCGGACCAGCCGGGCACCTTCCGCCGAAATGGCGGGCGCATCGAGCTGATGACCCGGCCGTTCCGCTTCTGGGACGGCGCCCAGCCCGCGCAGGCCGCCAGCGTGGCGTTCGCCGGCGGCACGGTCGGCATGCTGCGCGGCCCGGCGGGCGGCCCGCTGCCGCTGCTGCGGCTGGATCCGCTGCTGATCGGCAGCGTGTTCCCGGCCGATGGCGAGGACCGCATCATCGTCGAGCCCGGCGACGTGCCGCCGCTGATCCCCACCGCGCTGCGGGTGGTGGAGGACCGGCGCTTCGACCAGCATCCCGGCATCGACCTGTTCGCCATCATGCGTGCGCTGGTGGTGAACCTGACCTCGGGCAAGGTCCGCCAGGGCGCGAGCACGCTGACGCAGCAGCTGGTGCGCAGCTATTTCCTCAGCAACGAGCGCACGCTGACGCGCAAGAGCCGCGAGGCGCTGATGGCGCTGCTGCTCGAGGCGCATTACAGCAAGGCGGACATCCTCAATGCCTACCTGAACGAGATCTACCTCGGCCAGGACGGCAGCCGCGCGGTGCATGGCTTCGGGCTGGCGAGCCAGTTCTACTTCGGCAAGCCGCTGGCGGAGCTGCAGCTGCATGAGATTGCCACGCTGGTCGCGATCGTGCGCGGGCCGTCCTACTACGATCCGCGGCGGCATCCCGAGCGGGTGCTGGCGCGGCGCAACATGGTGCTGAAGCTGCTGGCGGAGGATGGCGCCATCAGCGCCGCCGAGGCCAGCGCGGCCAGTGCCCGCAAGCTCGGCGTGGTGCTCGACCGCAATGTCGCCGCCACCTATTTCCCGGCCTTCATGACGCTGGTGCACCAGGAACTGACCGCGCATTACCGCGACCAGGACCTGACCACCGAGGGCCTGCGCGTGTTCACCAGCCTCGACCCGATGCTGCAGTCCACCGCCGAGGACGCCCTCGCCGGCGGATTGCGGCGCCTGCAGCGGCCGAAGAAGCCGGAGCTCGAGGGTGCCGTGGTGCTGGTCAATCCGCAGACCGCCGAGGTGCTGGCCGTGGTGGGCGGCCGGCGTTCCGGCTTCGAGGGCTACAACCGCGCGATCGAGGCGCGCCGGCCCATCGGCTCGCTGGTCAAGCCGGTGGTCTATCTCACGGCGCTGGAAGCCGGGCGCACGCTCGCCACGCGCATCGACGATGCGCCCATCGAGGTGAAGCTCGCGCGCGGCAAGACCTGGCTGCCGCAGAACTTCGACCGGCAGGCCCACGGCGAAGTGCCGCTGCTGCGGGCGCTGGCCGAGTCCATGAATATGGCGACGGTGCGCCTGGGCATGGAGGTCGGCGTGCCGAAGGTGGTGAAGATGCTCGGGCGGCTCGGCGTCGGCGTCGCTGCGGCTCCGAACCCCTCGCTGCTGCTCGGCGCGGTGGACCTGGCACCGGTCGACGTGGCGCAGCTCTACAGCACGCTCGCCAGTGGCGGCTTCCGCTCGCCGCTGCGTGCGGTGCGCGCGGTGCAGGGTCCCGACGGTGCGCCGCTGTCGCAGTTCCCGCTGAGCACCGAGCAGGCGGTGGACCCCGCGGTGGTTTACCAGCTCGATCATGCGCTGGTGGAAGTCATGCGCCGTGGCACCGGGCGCGCGGCGGGCAATCGCCTGCCGGCGGGCATCGTCGCCGCGGGCAAGACCGGCACCTCCAACGACCTGCGCGACAGCTGGTTCGCCGGCTTCACCCAGGACCTGCTGGGCGTGGTCTGGATCGGCTACGATGACAACCAGCCCACGGGCCTCACCGGTGCGAGCGGCGCCATGTCGGTGTGGAGCGAGATCTTCGCGCATGCACCGCTGCAGAGCTTCGCCGCGCCGCTGCCCGAAGGCCTGACGACGCTCAGTATCGACTACCCGACGGGACTGGCGGTCGGCGAAGGCTGTGGTGATCCGGTGGTGGTGCCCGTACCGCTGGGTACCGAAGTGCCGCCGCTGCCCGGCTGCGGCGCCAGCCCGATGGGAATCGTGGAGAAACCGCTGGAATGGTTGCGTGGCCTGATGCAGTGATGATTCGCCGGCGGTCCTGCCACCGGCTGGTACAGCCGCCCCGAGAAGTTGACCGGGGAGCCGTGGGTCAGGTGACCGCCCTCGGAGAGGCTCATGGCGACGTAGCGATCCCCGGGGTCGAGCACGCTGAAGTAGACCGCCATGTTGGCCTGGGCGCC
>QUBU01000028.1 GCA_014337915.1 Gammaproteobacteria bacterium | reverse complement strand
CAGCTACGCGGTACTGACGCTCTACGACCTGCTGGCCCTGCGCGAGGTCGGCTGCCGGCTGCCCTACGGCCGCGCCGCCGCCACCTCGTTCATCGCCTGGGCATTCGGCCACAGCGTCGGCATGGTGACCCTCTCCGCCGGTGCCATGCGCTACCGCCTGTACTCGCTGGCCGGGCTGGGCGCCGCGGAGATCACCCAGGTCGTGGTGTTCTGCGCCCTCACCTTCCACCTCGGTGCCGGTCTGCTGACCGGATTCTCGCTGATCATCGACGCCGGCAACGCCGCCTCGCTGCTGCATGCCGCGCCCGCCCTGTCGCAGCTGCTGGGTATGCTGGTGCTGGTGCTGGTTGCCGGCTGGGTCGCGCTGACGGCGTGGCGGCGCGAACCACTCAGGCTGGGCGGCTGGTCGCTGCCGCTGCCAGCCTGGCCGACGACGCTGTTGCAGATCGCCGTTTCCGCGACCGACCTGCTGCTCGCCTGCGGCGTGCTCTACGCCCTGCTGCCCGCGGAAGCGGCCACTTCGTTCACCAGCTTCGCCGGCCTCTACATGGTGGCGCTGGTGGTGGGCGCAGTGAGCACCGTCCCCGGCGGCCTCGGCGTGTTCGAGTCGATGCTGCTGCTGCTGATGCCGGCCGCCGCACCGGGCCCGCTGCTCGGTGCCCTGCTCGCCTACCGCGTCATCTACTTCGTGCTGCCGTTCCTGCTCGCCATCGCGCTGCTCTGTGGCTTCGAGGCCTGGCGGCAGCGCCGGCGCCTGCGCGTCGCCTGGGACTGGACGCGCCGCTCGCTGGACTTCGTGGTGCCCCCGGCGATGGCGATACTGGCCTTCCTCGCCGGCGTGGTGCTGCTGTTCTCGGGCGCGACCCCGGCGCTGGCCGAGCGCATCCGGCTGTTGCAGGGCTTCCTGCCGCTGCCGGTGCTGGAGATCTCGCAGCTCGCCGGCAGCGCCATCGGCGTCGCGCTGCTGTTGCTGGCACGCGGCCTGTACTACCGCCTGGATGCCGCCTGGCACCTGATGCTCTGGCTGCTCGGCGCGGGCATCGTCGCCTCGCTGCTCAAGGGCCTGGACTACGAAGAGAGCGCCATGCTGCTGCTGGTCCTGCTGGCGCTCTACGCCACGCGCCGGCAGTTCTACCGGCGCGCTTCGCTGCTGGCCGAGCCGCTGGAGCCGCGCTGGCTCGCCGCGGTCGCCATGGCGATCGGCGCCTCGATCTGGGTCGGGCTGATCGCGCAGCGCGAGGTGCCCTACCAGAACGAGCTGTGGTGGCAGTTCGCCTTCGACGCCAACGCGCCGCGCATGCTCCGCGGCAGCCTGGTCGCGGTACTCGGCCTGGGCGTGGCCGCGAGCTGGCGGCTGCTGCAGCCCGCGCGCCGCAGCGCGCAGCCGGCCAGCGCGGCGGATATCGGGCGGGCGGCGGCGGTGCTCCAGGCGGTGGAATCCCCGACCGGCAACCTCGCCCTGCTGGGGGACAAGAGCCTGCTGTTCAGCGCCTCGGGCCAGGGCTTCATCATGTACGGCATCTCCGGCCACAGCTGGATCGCCATGGGCGATCCGGTGGCCGCCGACGAGGAGCGCGGCGAACTGGTGTGGCAGTTCCGCGAACTCTGCGACCGCGGCGGTGGCCGCTGCGTGTTCTACCAGGTGGCGGGCGACAACCTGCCGGCCTACATCGATGCCGGGCTCTCGCTCAGCAAGCTCGGCGAGGAGGCCCGCGTGCGCCTCGAGGAGTTCACCATCGAGGGCAGCGCGCGCGCCCACCTGCGCCAGGCACGGCGCAAGGCGGAGCGCGAGGGCGCGAGCTTCCGGGTGGCGGCGGCCGCGGAGCTGCCGGCACTGCTGCCGGCGCTGCGCCGGGTCTCGGATGACTGGCTCGCGGCCAAGTCGGCCGCGGAGAAAGGCTTCTCGCTCGGCTACTTCGATACAGACTATCTGTGCCGTTTCCCCTGCGCGCTGGTGGAAAGCGGCGGTGAACTCGTCGCCTTCGCCAACCTCTGGCCCGGCGCGCGCGGTATCGAGGTGTCGGTGGACCTCATGCGCCATTCGCAGGCCGCACCCCGGGGCATCATGGATTACCTGTTCGTGGAGATCATGCTCTGGTGCAAGGCGCAGGGCTTCCAGTGGTTCAGCCTCGGCATGGCGCCGCTGGCGGGGCTGGAGGAGCACCGCCTGGCGCCGCCCTGGCACCGGCTCGGGCGGCTGGTCTACCGCTACGGCGAGAATTTCTACAACTTCGAGGGGCTGCGGCAGTACAAGGAGAAGTTCCTGCCGCAATGGCGCCCGCGCTACCTGGCCGCGCCGGGGGGCGTCGCCCTGCCCCGCGTGCTGCTCGACGTCACCACGCTGATTTCGGGCGGCATCGGCGGCGCCGTCGGCAAGCCGGCGCCGGACACGACCAGGGAGACCCACAGGCATGCGTAGAACCGCCACGATCCTGCCGGCGCTGCTCGCGCTGACGCTCGCCGCGACCAGCGCCCTGGCAGCAACAGCCACGCTGGAGTACGGCCGCTTCGGCACCATCCACCTGTACCCGCCGCAGGGCGAGCCCCGCGAACTGGTGCTGTTCCTGTCCGGCGATGGCGGCTGGGGCGAGGGCGTGCTGGAGATGGCCGGCCACCTGGCCGAACGCGGCGCGCTGGTGGCCGGCATCGACGTGCCGCGCTGGGGCAAGACGCTGCGCGACACCAGCGACAAGTGCATCTACACCGCCGGCGACCTCGAGGAGCTGGCGCATGCCCTCGAGGAACACTATCGATTCCGGGCCTACACCAGACCGCTGCTGGTCGGTTACTCCTCCGGGGCGACGCTGGCCTACACCTCGCTGGTGCAGTCCCCGCAGGGCACGTTCCGTGGCGCGCTGAGCCTTGGCTTCGGCGTCGAGCTGCCCTGGGCCAGGCCCATGTGCCGGGGTGACGGCGTGGGCCTCGACTCCGACCCCGTGCAGCCCCACGGCTACCGCTTCCGGCCGGCAACGCAACTGAAGGAACCCTGGATCGCCCTGCACGGCGAGCAGGACCAGGTCAGCGATTACCGCGTGACACGGGCGTTCGTCGCGCAGGTCCCCGGCGCGCGCTTCATCGCGCTGCCGAAGGTGGGCCACGGCTTCAGCGTGGAGAAGAACTACCTCGCGCAGTTCCTCGCCGCCTATGACGAACTCAGCCAGCCGCCACCGGCGCCCGTGGCCGCATCGGCGGCGGCCAGCCCAGGGGCGTCGGGCGCGAGCGTCGCCGGCCTGCCGCTGGTGGAAGTCGCCGCCCGCGGCGCGTCGCAGCCGGAGCTGGCGATCATGCTCTCCGGCGACGGCGGCTGGGCCGGGCTCGACCGCGAGCTGGCCGACGTGCTGGCGGCGGCCGGCATCCCGGTGGTCGGCTGGGATTCGCTGCGCTACTTCTGGAAGGCGCGCACGCCGGAGGGCGCCGCGCAGGACCTCGACCGCGTCATCCACCACTATCTCGCCACCTGGCACAAGGACCGGGTGATCCTCGTCGGCTACTCCTTCGGTGCCAACACCCTGCTGCCGATGCTCAACCGCCTGCCGGCAGCGACACGCGCGCAGGTGGCGCTGCTCGCACTGCTGGCGCCAGGCCAGGCCGCGGGATTCGAGTTCCACTTCAGCGACTGGGTGGGCAGCAGCGGCAAGGGCCTGCCGCTGGCGCCGGAGGCGCAGCGCCTGCAGGGCCTGCCCCTGCTCTGCCTGTACGGCGCCGACGAGGGCGATACGCTCTGCCCGGCGCTGCACGGGCCCGGCATCCACACGCTGCGCCTGCCGGGCGGGCACCATTTCGATGGCGCCTACGCCGAGCTGGGCAAGGCCATCCTCGGCGCCCTGCCGCCGGCATCCACGTCGTCCCGGCCTGCAGCGCCGCCATGAGCGCCGCCATCCGCGCCCGCGGCCTCACCAAGGTCTACCACAGCGGCGAAGTGGAGGTACACGCACTGCGCGGCGTGGACCTGGTACTGACGAGCGGCGAACTGGTGGTGCTGCTCGGCCCCTCGGGCAGCGGCAAGTCGACGCTGCTCAACATCCTCGGCGGCCTCGACACGGCCTCCGGCGGTAGCGCGCTGTTCCGCGACCAGGCGCTCACCGCCATGGACGACCGCGAGCTCACCCGCTACCGGCGCAACCACGTCGGCTTCGTGTTCCAGTTCTACAACCTGATCCCGAGCCTGACGGCGCTGGAGAACGTGGCGCTGGTGACCGAAATCGCCACCAATCCCATGCAGCCGCGGGCGGCCTTGGAGCTGGTGGGCCTCGGCGCGCGCCTCGACCACTTCCCGGCGCAGCTCTCCGGCGGCGAGCAGCAGCGCGTAGCGATCGCCCGCGCCATCGCCAAGCGGCCGGACATCCTGCTCTGCGATGAGCCCACCGGAGCGCTCGACAGCGCCACCGGCGTGCTGGTGCTGGAAGCCATCGAGCGCATCCATGCCGAACTCGGCACCACCACCGTGCTGATCACCCACAACGCGGTGATCGCTGGCATGGCCGACCGGGTGCTGGTGATGGGCGACGGCCACATCCAGCAGGAGCAGCGCCCGGAACGGCGGCTCCGGGCGCGGGAGCTGTCGTGGTAGGCGCCAGCCTGTCGCCGCTGAATCGCAAGCTGCTGCGCGACCTCTGGCGGCTGCGCGCGCAGGTGCTGGCCATCGCGCTGGTCATGGCCTCGGGCGTCGGCCTGATGTGCATGTCGCTGACCTCCATCGAGGCGCTGGGCAACACGGCGGAGGCCTACTACGACCGCTACCGCTTCGCGCAGGTCTTCGCCCGCGTCGAGCGGGCGCCCGAGCACCTGGCCGAGCGCATCCGCCTGATCCCGGGCGTGGAGTCGGTCAGCACCCGCGTCGTCCGGAGCGCGGTGCTCGATGTGCGCGGCTTCGAGGAGCCGGTGATCGGCCAGCTGGTGTCGCTGCCGCCGGATGCTGCCACCGCACTCAACCGCGTCGCCCTGACCCGCGGGCGGATGCCGGTGGCCGGCAACGAATGCGTGCTGGCCGAGCCCTTCGCCGAGGCCCACGGCCTGGTTCCCGGGTCGACTTTGCGCGCCATCATGAACGGCCACTGGCAGGAACTGACGGTGGTGGGCCTGGGGCTCTCGCCCGAGTATGTCTACACCATCGGCCCGGGCGCGCTGATGCCCGACGACCGCCGCTTCGGCGTGATCTGGCTGGACGAGAAGGCCATGCAGGCGGCCTACGACCTCGATGGCGCCTTCAACGATGTCTCACTCACGCTGCTGCACGGCGCCAGCCCGGACGGCGTCATTGCCCGCATCGACCAGCTGCTCGCCCGCTACGGCGGCGTCGGCGCCATCGCGCGTAAGGATCAGATCTCGAACTGGTTCCTGATGAACGAGATCGAGCAGCTGAAATCGCTGGCGAGCATCCTGCCCACGGTGTTCCTCGCAGTGGCGGCGTTCCTCACCAACATGGTGCTGTCACGGCTGATCGCCGTGGAGCGCAGCGAGATCGGGCTGCTCAAGGCCTTCGGCTATGCCAATCGCAGCATCGCCTGGCACTACGTGAAGCTGGTGCTCGGCATCGGTGTGGTCGGCATCGTGATCGGCTGCGCGCTCGGCTGGTGGCTGGGCCTGACCAACACCCGGCTGTACGCGGAGTTCTACCGCTTTCCCTTCCTGCTGTACTCCCCTGGTGCCGGGCCCTTCGTGCTGGCGAGCGTCGCCAGCCTCGCAGCGGGCCTGATCGGCGCGCTCGGCGCCGTGCGCCAGGGCGCGACGCTGCCACCGGCCGAGGCGATGCGGCCGCCGGCGCCACCGCTGTTCCGGCGCACGGGGCTGGCGCGCTGGCGGCTGTTCCGCGCCATGGACCAGCCGAGCCGCATCCTGCTGCGGCAGATCGGCCGCTGGCCAGCCCGCTCCTTCACCACCAGCGTCGGCATCGGCATGGCGGTGGCGGTGCTGGTCAGCTCCATGATGTGGATGGACGCCATCGACCGCATCGCCGACGTGTATTTCCTCCAGGCCCAGGGCCAGGACGTCACGGTGGGCTTCGCCGAGCCGCGCTCGCGCCAGGTGCTGCGCGAGCTTGCGCGGCTCGATGGCGTGATCAGCGCCGAACCGCTGCGGGTGGTGCCGGCGCGGCTGCGTTTCGGGCCGCGCGAGGAGCGACAGGCCCTGCAGGGCGTGCCCGCGCACCAGGAGCTGCAGCATGTCTTCGACGCCGCGGGCCACGCGCTCGACATGCCACCCGGGGGGCTGGTCATCTCCACCATGCTGGCGCAGATGCTGGCGGTGAAGGTCGGTGACGTGGTCAGCGCGCAGGTGCTGGAGGGCCGCCGGCCGCTGCTGCAGATCCCGGTGGTCGCCACCTTCGAGACCTACATCGGCAGCCCGGCCTACATCGACATCGATGCGCTCAACCGCCTGATGCGCGAGCAGGACAGCGTCACCGCCGTGCAGCTGCGCCTCGACGCCAGCCGGCGGCTGGAGCTGTTCCGCAAGCTCAAGGAAACTCCCAGGATCAGCTTCATCACCCTGAAGGACGCGGCGGTGCGCACCTTCCACGATACCCTGGCGCGGACCCTGCTGATCTACGTCTCCTTTTTCGTGGTCTTTGCCTGCACGCTGGCCTTCGGCGTGACCTACAATTCCGCGCGCATCGCCCTCTCGGAACGGGGGCGGGAGCTGGCGACATTGCGGGTGCTCGGCTTCACCCGGGCGGAGATCTCCTACATCCTGCTGGGCGAAGTGGGACTGCTGACCTTCGTCGCCCTGCCGCTGGGCTGCCTCATGGGTTACGTCATCGCGAGCATCATGGTTTCCTCCTTCACCACCGAGCTGTTCCGCATCCCGCTGGCCATCCAGGCCTCCACCTATGCCATCGCCATGCTGATCGGCCTCGGCGCCACGCTGGCCTCGGCGCTGCTGGTGCGCCGGCGCGTGGACCGGCTCGACCTCATCGCCGTGCTGAAGACGCGGGAGTAGCCGATGCCCACGCCGGACCAGCGTCGCCTGCTGCTGTGGCTGCCGATCGCAGCCGTCACCGCGCTCGGCATCCTCTGGCTGTCCTGGCCGCGCGCGGTGGCGGTGGATTTCGCCCGGGTCACGCTCGGGCCCATCGAGGAAACGGTCAGCGACGAGGGCGAGACCCGGGTGAAGGAAGCCTACGTCGTCTCCGCGCCGCTGCCCGGGCTGATGCAGCGCATTGCGCTCAAGGCGGGTGATGCGGTGCTGGCCCGGCAGACGGTGATGGCGCGCATCGAACCCGGCGACCCCGCCTTCCTTGACCGGCGCAGCGAGGCCGAGGCCCGCGCCGGCGTGCAGGCCGCGCAGGCCGCGCAGAAGCAGGCGGTGGCCACCGTGGCCCGAACCCTTGCCGACCTCGACTTCGCCAACGCGGAACTGCAGCGCTATCGCGGCCTGGCGGCCAGCCACAGCATTTCGGCGAACGACCTGGATGCCGCCGAGCGCCGCGCGCGCAGCGCCGCGGCTGCGGTCGAGGAAGCGCGTGCCGGCCAGCGGACGCGCGAGTCCGAGCTGGCGCAGGCCCAGGCCAGGCTGCTGGCGCCCGGCCTGGTCCGGCGGCGCCGCGGTGCCGACTGCGACTGCGTCGACGTGTTCTCGCCGGTGAGCGGTAGCGTGCTGCGCGTGCTGAAGGAGAGCGAGGGCGTCGTCACCTCGGGCGCGCCGCTGCTCGAGGTCGGCGACACCAGCGATCTCGAGATCGTCACCGACCTGCTCTCCACCGAGGCCGTGAAGGTGCGGCCCGGCCAGGTGGTGCGCATCGAAGCCTGGGGCGGCGATGGCGCGCTGGCCGGCAAGGTGCGGCGCGTCGAGCCCTACGGCTTCACCAAGGTCTCCGCGCTCGGCATCGAGGAGCAGCGGGTCAACGTCATCATCGACTTCACCGATCCGCCCGAACGCTGGCGCCGGCTCGGCCACGGCTACCGGGTGGAGCCGCGCATCGTTCTCGCCGCGGCGGCGCAGGCGATGAAGCTGCCGCAGGCAGCGCTGTTCCGCGACGGCGACAGCTGGGCGGTGTTCATCAACGACGACGGCCGCGCGCGGCTGCGCCACGTCGACATCGGCCTCGCCAACGGCCTGGAAGCTGAAGTCACCCGCGGCCTCGCCGCCGGCGACGAGGTGATCCTCCAGCCCGGCGAGCGCGTCGCCGATGGCACCCGCGTCAAAGCGCGCGGCTGACCTGCATCGGTGCCGGTGTTCACTTATTGACTTGTCGGCCGCAGAATTCGCGCTACACCTTCTGGCAAGTCAATTTGTGAACACCGGCACCGATCCACGCATCGAGACCCTCGAGTTCAAGTGCGCCTTCCTCGAGCGCAGCATCCAGGAGCTGAGTGACGTGCTGGCGCGCCAGCAGCAGGAGCTGGAGCAGGCCCGCGCGCGCATCGAGGATCTCGCCCGGCAGCTGGCGGCGCTCGATGCCGCCATGGACGGCACCGGTGGCCCGCCGGACCCGCGCGCGGAAGTCCCGCCGCACTACTAGGCGGCCTGCACGCAGCCGGTCCCGGCTCGCGGCGCTGCGCCGCGGGTGGCGCCGGCTGCGACGGCTCCCGGCGGTCCTGCAGTTCACCACGGTGGTCGTGGCGCTGGCGACCATGGCGCTGCTCGCCAACCTCGCCTACCAGGTGATTCGCAAGCCCACGGAGCTGTTCTTCCCGGTCAGCGGGGTCCTGCACAAGACGCCGGCGGAGACCTGGAAGGCCTACGGCCCGATTTTCATCCAGCACTCCACCGCGACCATCCCGCCGGAGTTCCTCGCGGCGCTGGCCCAGGCGGAGGCTTCGGGCAACCCGGTGGTGCACACCTACTGGCGGCTGTCACTGCGCCAGGATGCGCCCTTCGATGTCTACCGCCCCGCCTCCAGCGCCGTCGGCCTGTACCAGATCACCGATGGCAACTTCGCCCAGGCGCGCCGTTACTGCATCCACCGGCATCGCGTGGTGGAGGACGGGCCCTGGAACGACCCGCGCAGCTGCTGGTTCAACTGGCTGTACTTCCGGGTGGTGCCGAGCCATGCGGCGGAGATGACCGCGGCCTGGCTCGACCGCCAGGTCAACGCCATCCTCGCGCGCCACCGCATCCGCCGCGCTTCGCCCGCACAGCTGCAGGACATCGCCACGCTGGCCCATCTCTGCGGGCCGGGTGTGGCCGATGCCTACGCCCGCCGCGGCTTCCGCCTGGCGAGCGGCCAGCGCTGCGGGGACCACGACCCGCGGGCCTACCTGACGAAGCTGCGGCGGCTGGCGGCGGAGTTTCGCGCGATGCGCAAGCAGAATGGCTGACGCACGGTCGCGGCGGCCAGCGAGTGTGCTTTTGCATCCTGCCCTGTAATATTGCGGGGTCGATTCCGGTAATCCAGCTTCGAGACATGTCCCACCCGGCAGCGGTGTCACCTGCTGACACCTCGTCCAGCGATTTCACCGATGTCACCGAGATGGCCGGCGAACCCATCTCCACCGAGCAGCTGGAGCGGCTCTGCCACCGCTATTTCTGGGCCGTCGACTACTGCCAGGGGAAGGATGTCGTGGAGCTGGCCTGCGGCACCGGGCCGGGGCTCGGCGTCCTCGGCCGCGCAGCGCGCCAGCTCGACGCCGGGGACTTCAGCAGCCAGATGGTGGAAAGCGTACGCCGCCACTACGGCGACCGGGTACGGGTACAGCGCTTCGATGCGCAGCACATGCCATACCCGGACCACTCGCGCGATGTCATCGTCATCTTCGAGGCGCTCTACTACCTGCCCGACCTGGCAGCATTTTTCCGCGAGTGCCGGCGGGTACTACGGCCGGGTGGCCGGCTGCTGATCGCCACCGCCAACAAGGATCTGGCGGACTTCAACCCGAGCCCGCACAGCCATCGATACCTGGGCGTGGCGGAACTCCACCGGGAACTCGGCCGCGAGGGCTTCGCCGTCCGCTGCCTGGGCCACCTCGACGTCGGCAGCGTCTCGATGCGCCAGAAGGTCCTGCGCCCCGTCAAGCGACTGGTGGTTGCCTCCGGCCTGATGCCGAGGACGATGCGCGGCAAGCGCCTGCTGAAGCGCCTGGTCTTCGGCCAGCCGGTGCCGATGCCGGCGGAACTCGCCGAGGGGCAACGGCCGAGGGATGTCGCCGGCAGCCTCGCGGAGTTGCCACCAGGGCAGGCCGACCGGCGCCACAAAGTCATTTACTGCGAGGCGACCGCACCCGGCTGACCGCCGGGCCAAGCTATCAACGAGACTCACAGGCCAGGAAGCCATCCCCCCATGGTTCAGAGACAGGTTCCTTTCTTCAACTACCGCGCGCTGTTCGAGGCCCAGGAGCAGGAGCTGACGGCCGCGGTCGTCGATGTCATGCGCCGCGGAGCCTATATCCTCCAGCAGGACCTCGCCGACTTCGAGAAGCGGCTGCGCGAGTTCCTCGGCGTCAAGTACGCCTTCGGCGTTGCCGACGGCACCAACGCCCTGATCATCGCCCTGCAGGCAGCCGGCATCGGCCGTGGCGACGAGGTCATAGTGCCCTCGCATACCTATGTCGCCAGTGCCGCATCGATCCATCTCGCCGGCGCGACGCCGGTCCTGGTCGAATGCCGCGATGACCACATGATCGACCCGGCGGGTGTGCGCGCCGCCATCACCGCGCGCACCCGCGCCATCATGCCGGTACAGCTCAACGGCCGGACCGCCGCCATGGACGAGATCATGGCGATCGCCGGCGAGCATGAGCTGAAGGTCATCGAGGATGCCGCCCAGGCACTGGGATCGCGGTTCCGTGGCCGCTTTGCCGGGACCTTCGGCGCAGCCGGCACCTACAGCTTCTATCCGGCCAAGCTGCTGGGCTGCTTCGGCGATGGTGGCGGCGTGGTGACCAACGACGATGCCATGGGCGAACGCCTGGCCCTGCTGCGTGACCATGGTCGCGACAGCCAGGGCGAGGTGGTCAGCTGGGGCACGAACTCCCGCCTCGACAACCTGCAGGCCGCCATCCTCAACGTGAAGTTCAGGAGCTTCGCCGCGGACCTCGAGCGCCGCCGCCGGCTCGCCGCCATGTATGACGAAGGCCTGCGCGACCTCGCGGAACTGCTGCTGCCCCCCGCCCCGGACGCCGACCCGGACCACCACGACGTCTACCAGAACTACGAGATCGAGGCCGAACGCCGCGATGACCTGAAGCAGCACCTCGAAAAGCACGGGGTACGCACCATCATCCAGTTCGGCGGCAAGGCCGTGCACCAGTACCCGGGGCTCGGGCTCGGTGGTTACCGCCTGCCGCGCACCGAGCTGCTGTACCGCCGGGCGCTGCTGCTGCCCATGAATACCTCGCTCAGCGATGCGGACGTCGAATACGTGGTCGGCTGTATCCGCGGCTTCTACGGCCGTTCCTGAGGCATGGGCGACAGGGCCTGGCAATCCGAGCTCGGCGGGCTGGCCGATCCGACGCAGTACACCGCGCCGCTGGCGGTCGCCGCCAGCGATGGCACGCGCCTGCTCGGCCAGCTGCGCAGCATGCTGGTCATCCGCCACACCGAAGACCAGATCGGGCGCCTGGTCGTCGACGGCCTGGCCCGCACGCCATGCCACCTCGGCATCGGCCAGGAAGCGGTCGCCGTCGGCGTCGCCGCCCGCCTGCGACCCACCGACCGCGTGTTCGGCAACCACCGTTCGCACTCGCATTTCCTGGCATTGGGCGGCTCGCCATCCAGCCTGATCGCCGAAGTCCTCGGCAAGGCCGTCGGTACCTCGCGCGGTATGGGCGGTTCCATGCACCTGTTCGGCCGCGACTTCGGCTTCCACGGCTCGGTGCCCATCGTCGGCGCCACCATTCCCATTGCCGTGGGCGCCGGGCTGGCCGCGAAACTGGACGGCGGCGACAGCATTGCCGTGGCTTTCTTCGGCGACGGCGCCACCGAAGAGGGCGTGTTCCACGAGTCGATGAATCTCGCCGTGGTATACGGCCTGCCGGTGCTGTTCGTCTGCGAGAACAACCTGTTCTCCAGCCACCTCGACATCGAGTACCGCCAGCCGAGCGACCGCATCGGCCGCTATGCCGAGGCGCACCGCGTACGCAGCCTGACGGTCGACGGCAACGACCTGCTGGCGGTGGAAGCAGCGGCCGAGGAGCTGGTGGGCGCTGCCCGGAGCGGCGCCGGCCCCGCTCTGCTCGAAGCCGTGGCCTACCGCTTCCGCGGCCACGTCGGGCCCAACGAGGACATCGACGTCGGCGTGCACCGGCGCATGGAGGATGTCCAGGCCTGGAAGCGCCGCTGCCCGATCCGGCGCCTGCAGGACGGGCTGGTCGCCGCCGGCATCGCCACCGCCACGGGGCTCGCGGCGCTCGACCGGGAGGTCGCTGCCGAGGTCGCCGAGGCCGTCGTCCTCGCGCGCCGCGCCGGGTACCCGGAGCCCTCCGCCCTGCTCGACCTCGTCTACGCGAGGCCGCGATGACCACGCCGACGCAGCCAGCCGGGCAGGAAATCGGCTACGGCGACGCCATCCGCGAGGGCTTCATGCACCTGCTTTCCCGGCATCGCGAGGTGTTCACGATCGGCCAGGGGCTCTGGAGCCCCTGGTACGTCGGCAATTCGATGACCGACCTCGACAAGCTCTTCGGCAAGGATCGCGTCATCGACACGCCGGTGTCCGAGCTGGCCTGCACCGGCGCAGCGGTAGGCGCCGCGCTCTGCGGCTACCGGCCGATCGTCATCCACCCACGGATGGACTTCATGGTCCTGGCGGCGGACCAGATCATCAACCAGGCAGCGAAGTGGCACCACATGCTGGGCGGCCAGGCCACCGCGCCGGTCACCATCCGCGCCATCATCAACCGCGGCGGCGAGCAGGGAGCGCAGCACTCGCAGGCGCTCCACAGCTGGTTTGCCCACGTCCCCGGCCTGCGAGTGGTCATGCCAGCGAGCGTTGCCGATGCCCGCGACCTGCTGGTCGCCAGCGTGCTCTGCGACGACCCGGTGATGTACATCGATGACCGCTGGCTGTACGAGCGCAGGGCCGTGCTGCCGGCCGTGGTCGAGCGCCCGCTTGCCGCCGAGGGCCCACGCGTCGTGCGCGCCGGCAGGGACCTGACGCTGGTCGGTGCCGGCTATGCGGCCTGGCTCTGCGAGCAGGCAGCCACATTCCTTGCCGCCGCGGACATCGATGCCGAGGTGATCGACGTCCGCGTCCTCAATCCCTTCGATCCCCGGGAAATCATCGCCTCGGTGGCGCGCACCGGCCGCCTGTGCGTGGTCGACGGGGGCTGGCGCAATGCCGGCTGGGCGGCGGAGGTCATCGCCAGCGTCACCGAGGCGCTGGACCCCAGGGCGCTGAAGGCAGCGCCACGGCGCATCACCCTGCCCGATGCGCCGGCCCCGACCAGCAAGCCGCTGGAGGCCGCCTACTATCCCGACGCGCGGCGCGTCGCCGACGCCGCGCGTGCCATCCTTCCCGAACGCAGGACCAGCCCATGAAACGCCTACTCGATTTCAGCGTGGCGCTGGCCGGCCTGCTGCTGGCCTCGCCGGTACTGCTACCGGTCATGTTCCTGGTCTGGCGGCAGGACCGGCATTCGCCGTTCTACATCGCGCCGCGGGTTGGCCGCGATGGCCGCCTGTTCCACATGGTCAAGCTGCGCTCCATGCGCATCAACGCCGACAGGACCGGTGTCGATTCCACCTCCGCCGCCGACAGCCGGATCACGCCGGTCGGGCATTTCATCCGCCGCTACAAGCTCGACGAGGTCACGCAGCTGTGGAACGTACTCATCGGCGACATGAGCCTGGTCGGGCCGCGGCCGAACGTGGAACGCGAGACTCGGCTCTACACCGCCGCCGAGCAGGGTCTGCTGGCCGTGAAGCCGGGAATCACCGACTACGCCTCCATCGTCTTTGCCGACGAGGGCGAGATCCTTGCCGGACACCCGGATCCCGACCTCGGCTACAACCAGCTGATCCGCCCCTGGAAGAGCCGCCTCGGGCTGTTCTGCATTCAGCATTCCAGCATCGCGCTCGATCTCAAGCTGATCGGACTCACGGTGCTGGCCATCGTTTCCCGCGAACGGGCCCTGGCCGCCGTGTCACGCGACCTCGAGACCCGTGGGGCCCCGGCCGAGCTGGTTGAGATCGCCCGGCGCCGCCAGGCGCTGGTGCCGCATCCGCCACCCGGCGCCAGCAGCGTCGTGCAGTCGCGCGATGCCGTTGCGGTATAGTCGCTCCGGATGACAGGGGACGACTGACACTGGCCTACGGAGGGGTGCCATCTTGATCAGGAAGCTGCGCTCCCGGCTCGTCCGGGCGCCGGTCGGTATCAAACGCACGATCGTGGCCAGTGGTGACGTCGTCCTGACCGTACTGGCGCTCGCGGCGACCCTGCTGGTGCTCGGTTACCGCCTGTGGCCGGCGAGCCATGGGCTACTGGCCCTCTTCGGCCTCTGTGCCGCACTGACCATTCCGGTCCTGAGCGCACAGCGCCTGTATCACGCCATCATCCGCTTCATCGGCTCGGAGATGCACGCGCAGGTGCTGCGCGGCACGACTCTCGTTGCGCTGGCCATCGCCCTGTCGGCCTTCCTGCTCGACGTCGGCGGCCCGCGGGCGGCCATCGCGATCGGCCTGGTGTTCTGGACCTTTGCATCGTTCCTGCTCGGCGGCGCGCGGGTGCTGATGCGCGCAATCGTCATGGGCTCCAATGGCAAGGGCGAGCCCGTGGCCATCTACGGCGCCGGCGAAGCCGGCCGGCGCCTGGTGGCCGCCGCCGCGAACAGCCACGAACTGCGCCCGGTGCTGTTCGTGGATGACGACCCCAAGCTGCAGGGGCGCATGGTGGCCGGCATCAGGGTGAGCGGCCCGGCCGAGCTGGTGGACCTGCTGGCGGACCAGCAGATCCGCCGGGTGCTGCTCGCGATGCCATCGGCCAGCCGCCACCGGCGCCGGCAGATCCTCGAGAGCCTCAAGTCGCTCCCGGTCCAGGTCCAGACCGTGCCGGACATCGGGGACCTCATCACCGGCAAGGCGCGGCTCGACGAGCTGCGCGACGTGAGCGTGGCCGACATCCTGGGGCGTGACCCCGTCGCCCCGGACCATGAGCTGCTCGACGCCTGCATACGCGGCAGGAACGTCATGGTCACCGGTGCCGGCGGCTCCATCGGCTCGGAGCTGTGCCGGCAGATCATCGAACTTGGCGCGACGCGCCTGGTGCTGCTCGAGCTCTCGGAGCTGGCGCTCTACAGCATCGAGCGCGAGCTGCGCGAGCGGCTCCGCGAACGCGGGCTCGACGTGGAACTCGTCCCGCTGCTCGGCTCCGTGCTCCAGCGCAACCTGGTCCGCCAGGCGGTGCAGGGCTTCGGCATCCAGACCATCTACCATGCTGCCGCCTACAAGCATGTGCCGATCGTCGAGTACAACATGGCCGAGGGCGTGCGCAACAACGCCATCGGCACCTGGTACACCGCCGAGGCCGCCATCGAGGCCGGCGTGGAAACCTTCGTACTCATCTCCACCGACAAGGCCGTGCGGCCGGCCAACGTCATGGGTGCAAGCAAGCGGCTCGCCGAACTGGTGCTGCAGGGCCTGGCCATGCGCGGCGGAGCCACCCGGTTCTGCATGGTCCGCTTCGGCAACGTGCTGGAGTCCTCGGGCTCCGTGGTGCCGCTGTTCCGCGAGCAGATTCAGCGCGGCGGGCCGGTGACGGTCACCCACCAGGAAGTGATCCGCTACTTCATGACCATCCCGGAGGCCGCGCAGCTCGTGCTGCAGGCCGGCTCAATGGGCGAGGGCGGGGATGTGTTCGTGCTCGACATGGGCGAGCCGGTGCGGATCGCGGACCTGGCGCAGCGGATGATCCAGCTCATGGGCCTCACGGTCCGCAGTGCGGGCAACCCGCAGGGCGATATCGCCATCGAATTCACCGGGCTGCGCCCCGGCGAGAAGCTCTACGAGGAGCTGCTGATCGGCGACATCGCCGGTGCCACCGCGCACCCGAAGATCCTGCGCGCCCGCGAGCAGAACCTGCCCTGGCCCCAGGTGCAGGAAGCGCTGGAGCTGCTGGTCATTGCCACGGGCAACGGCGACTGCGAGAGCATCCAGCGCCTGCTGCTCAATGTGGTGAACGGCTACCAGCCCAGCTGCACGCAGATCGAAGACCTGGCCTGGCAGCGACGCCCAAGCGCACCGCATCCGGCCCGGACACGGTCCGGGGCTGCCTAGAGGCGCTGGCGCCAGGTCAGGCTGATACGCCACTCATCATCGGTTTCGCCGGTCACGCGGTTGTCGAAGCCCTCGAAACCCACCGCCGCCTGCAGCTCGCCGATCGCCAGCCGATGGCGATGCACGAGGCTCGCGCTGCGGTAGCGGGTCTTCACCGAGGCAACCGTGTTGGTGCTGCTTTCGAGACCCTCTCGGTTCAGATCACCGGCGGCGACACTGGCGATCCAGGCATTGCCGGCATCGGTGTTGAGCAGCGCACCAAGCGTCCAGACTTCGGCATCGTTGTCGAAGCTGTGGCCAATGGCGCGGCCGCGGTAACGCATACCGGTGCGGTAAATGTAATGTTCGTAGGCACAATCGGGCGTGCCGTCGCCGGTGATGTTGCCGCCACAGAGCGTGTCGGAGACCTCGAGGTACAGCCGGTAGTCACCGACCGTGCCCAGGCGCCCCCAGGTCTCGATGCCCGCCTGCGTCAGGAACAGCGAGGGGCGCAGGTCCTGCTCGTCCTCGCCGATGCGCTGCGTGTACAGGGCGACCGGGATTCCCAGCCCCGCGCCGGTGAGCCGCAGATCATAGCCGCCGAGCTGGTTGCCCGGCTCGTCCGCTGCGGCAACGTTGTCACCGGCGTTGTCCTTGCCGAGCAGGAGATCCAGGAAGGTATCGAAGCCGTCCGGGCGGCCGCGACCGCCCCACATGGCAGTACGCGACAGCCCCAGCTCCAGCCAGGTGGCCGGCCGGGCGGTGAACCGCATGCCGAAGTAGCGGGCATCGGGCACGTCACGGCTGTCCTCGAGGAAGCCCCAGAGCGCTGTAAAGTCCCAGTGACCGATCCAGCGCAGCCATTTCGACTCGAATGGCGTGGTGGAATTGCGGTCGATGGTGAAGGCGGGAATGGGGCGCGCGTTGCTGGAGAGGATCATGCTGCCCTGCCAGCCCGGCCCCCACCAGCGGTCCGTCATGGCCGCGGCCAGCATCCAGTTGCCGAGCACCAGGCCGGCATAGCTGCCATCGGCACGCCATTCGCGGTCGTCATCCGGGTCCGCGACATACTGCGCCACCAGGCGCAGCGCCGTGCGATCGCCGGTCCACTCTGCCTGCGCCGCGATCTCGCCCTCCTGGCGCGGCAGGTCCTCGAAATCCCGGATCAGGCGCGCGTTGCTCCCGAGGCTCGCCTCCACGCCCAGCTGCAGCCCGCTCGCAAACCCCTCCTCGCGCAGCCGGGAGCGAACGCGGGCCAGCGCCCCGGCCGCGGCATCCGGCACCTCGCTACTGCCGTTGATCTGTACGGCGATGTCACCCCAGGACAGCGGCCAGACCGTCACGGGCGTGCCGATGACGCCGGTATCGGCAAGCAGCTGCAGGTCGTGGCGCAGGCCGGTATCGCCCGGGTCGAGCCAGGGCCCGGCATGCGCCAGCTCCGCAAGAACCAGCACCAGCAACAGCGGCAACAGCTGCCAGCCGCACCCGCAAGCTCCCTGCCGCCCCTGCATCAGCGCTTCCTCCCCGGGCCAGACCGGATCCTGGCAACCCGGCCGGGCACCCGGTGATCCCCTCAACGTGACGACGCATTATCTATAATCCGCCGTGCAAACTCTTGCCGAATTTCCCCTGCCAGGCCAGCCACCGATGACGGCGGAACAGTGAACTTCTGGATTGTCACCGTCGGTGAGCCGTTGCCTGGATTCTCCGGTACGTCGCGGCCCTGGCGCAGCGGCGCCCTTGCCAGCCTGCTTGCCCGTCGCGGCCACAAGGTGACGTGGTGGGTATCGACGGTTGATCACTTCTCTAAGACTCACTGGCTGAAGCAGAGCTGTTCGCAGGCCGTCCAGGAGAACCTGGATCTCCAGTTCCTCCATGGCTGCCTGTACCGCCGCAATGTCTCCCTCGCGCGCTACCGGAATCATCGGCAGATTGCCCGTGAGTTCTCGCGGATTGCCCCGGCACACGAGCGCCCCGACCTGATCCTCTGTTCATACCCGACCATCGAACTCAGCGAAGCTGCGGTCACGTACGGGTCGACGAGGAACATCCCGGTACTGCTCGATATTCGCGACCTCTGGCCCGATGAAATACTCACCCGGGTTCCCGGCCTGGCGAGGCCCGCGGCACGCCTGGCACTCGCGCCGCTCTATGGCGCCGCGCGCCGCGCCATGCGCGGTGCCACCGGCATCATCGCCATCTCCCGGCAGTACCTGGACTGGGCACTGCAGGTCGCTGGCCGTGCAGCCACTGCCTGCGACCACGTGATTCCGCTTGGCTATACCGGGAACCTCGGACAGGTCGTGCCGTCGCCTGCCGTGGAGCATCGGTTGCGCGAGCTTGGCGTCGATCCCCGGAAGCGGATCTGCTGGTTCTCCGGCACTTTCGTCGGCAACATCGACCTCGGTACCGTCATCGAAGCCGCCCGCCTGCTCGCCGACCGCAGCGACGTCCAGTTCGTGTTCAGCGGCAGCGGCGAACGTGAAGCCGCCTGGCGCCGCCAGGGCGCCGGCCTGGACAACGTCATCTTCACCGGCTGGGTTGGCAGCGAGGAACTCGCCTGGTTGTCGACTGTCGCCACGCTGGGGCTGGCGGCATACAGGCCCAACGCCACCATGAGCCTGCCCAACAAACTCTTCGAGTACATGAGCATGGGCCTGCCCGTGCTGCTCAGTCTCGGCGGCGAGGCCGAACGGCTGGTGACCGACAACGGGATCGGCGATATCTACCGGGCCGGTGATCCGCAGCATCTCGCGCAGCTGATTGGCGAGCGGTCGGGTGATGCGGGATGGAGAGCAACCTGTTCCCGAAATGCTCGGGCCCTGTTTGCTGCACGTTACTCGGCGGATGTCGTGTATGAGCAATATGCCGACACCCTCGAAGGCGAGGCACTAACCAGTTCCTGATTCACCCCAGCGAGATTACGCCTTGCTTCTGAGCTCGAAGGTGAAGATCCAGGCCAGAAGCTGAATCCCCGGGATCCGTGTAACTACTCGATCGATTGCGTTCAGCATCGGCAGCAGCGCCGGAACCTTGCCACCCGCAATGCTCAAGATGTGCCAGTACCGTACTTCACCCAACCTGAAGAATTCCTGCGCAAAGCGGACATCCTTGAGGCTGAGAATATGGGCTTTTTCCCACTCCGTTCTCATGTCGGGTGTCAGGTTCCGGTAGAGCTTTATCAGCGGATTGTAATCAAGTGCCTCGACCGCCAGGAGGCGGCCATCCGCTGCAAGGATCCTCGCCAACTCGGGGAATGCGAAGCTGAGGTCCAGGTGGTGCAGCATCCCGCTGCAGATAATGACGTCCATGCTGGCATCGGGGAGTTGCGTATTCTCGGCATCAGCCTGAACAAAGCGGCACCGATCGCCGACCCCTGCCGCCTCGGCATCCTGGCGCGCATTGCGGACGGATATCGAGCTGATATCAATGCCGATTGCGAGGCGCGCACCTGCCTTCGCCGCCTTGATCGCGTTGGCTCCGTTGCCACACGCGTAATCAAGGAAGACCTTTCCTGGCGCATGACGCGCTATCCACGAGTCGACGTATGCCTTGGACAGCTCGGTTGCACGGTAGTACTTCTTGTTTCCATAAAACTTTTCGTAAGTGTCGCCATCCAGCGTCTGGATAAGTTGGCGATCACGGTCCCGATCGTGAAACTCGAGCTCCTTTCGCTTCCTGTCATCCAGCGATTTGAGCCACTCCTCGTCCGGGATTGCGGCAAGCCGGTCCAGGCTCTGGCTCAGGGCGTCGAAAGAGATGCTCATTGCGCAACGTCCAAATCAATTTGTGACAACTGGCCCCAATGCAACGCCCTTAATCTGCCGATCCCGCCCCGCATCCTCAATTCTCCAATTCCTTCTGTACCCCGTAAAAAAACGATCTTGGTGACCAAGTCACCTTGCGAGTGCACCAGGGAACCTCCATTCAGCAACGATCGAAAACGCCAGAGCATTTCCTGCCAAAAGCGCTCACCTTGGCCAATCGCAACCGGACCACGCACCAAAAGGAGTTCTACGCCCTCACGGATCTTCTTGAGGCTTCGGAATGATACGACATGCTGGTAACCCCATAGGCATGAAGCATCAGACCTATTCCGGCCTCCTTTTGTTACTGCGCACCGGCCGCCACCCGGCACCAGCAGCATGACTTGCCTCGAACCGCCTGCGGCTCCGCGGTTACTCGTTATCGGAGTACAGCCTTTCCAGGCTGTCAAGCTGTGACTCCCAGGTGAACTCTTCCGGGATGCCGATCGGCTGCTCACGATACTCCTGAAATCGGGCATCCTGAGTGCGTATCGTCTCCGCCACCATCTCAAGACGGTCAGCATCAACCACGATTCCAAAGCGGCCGTCGATCAGCCGTCGCCAGGCTGGAAAATCACTGCAGATTATGGGAATCCTGAACGACATGTACTCGAAGAACTTCGTCAGTTCCTTGTCGCGATAATGCGGCGTATCCGGAAA
>QUBU01000012.1:5000-93914 GCA_014337915.1 Gammaproteobacteria bacterium | reverse complement strand
TGCGCCATGCCATCGACCTGCTGTGCCGGTGGAATGCCGCCACCGAGCTGATCTGCGATGCCCAGGACCGCTACAACGGGGAGCGGCTGAATCGCGAAGCACGCTGCATTGCACAGGCGTTGCAGCAGGCCGGCATCGGGTGCGGCGATGCGGTCGCATTCATGGGTATTTCTACCTGTCGTTTCTATGCCGCATTCTTCGGTGCCCAGAAGCTGGGCTGCATCACCTGCAACATCAATGCCCGCGAGACCGCTGCGTTTGTTCGCAGCACGCTGGACGGGATCGGGGCCAGGGCCGTCATCTGCGCCGATGCCTGCTGCGCGACGGTGGCGGCGGCGATCGCGGAAATGCCGCGGAAGCCACTGGTGATTTCGCTCGGCGACCAGCGGCCGCCAGGCGCGGATCTTGCCTATGCCGAGGCGCTCGCAACCTATCCGGCCGACGAGCCGCAGGCGCAGCCCGCAGCCGACGATCCGGCGATCATCATCCTGTCCTCGGGCTCCACCGGCACGCCGAAGGGCATCGTCCACAGCAACGGGAACTTCGTGCGCTGGATGCGGGCGGCGCCGGCGCTGTTCGGCCATGTCTCGCGCAGTACGCGGCTGCTGGTACTGGTCGGTACTTCGTTTGCGGCCTGGCCGTTCTCCTCGATCCCGATCCTGTATGCCGGCGGCAGCCTGGTACTGATGGAGGGCTTCACGCCGGAGTCCTTCTGCGCGCTGATCGAGAAGGAAAAGGCGACGATGGCCGGACCGGTGCCGACGATGATCCGCATGCTGGAACCGGCGATCACCGACCGCTACGACCTCAGTTCGCTGCGCATGATCCTCTGCGCCGGCGAACCGCCTTCACCGACGGATATCGCGCGCGTACGCTCCTGGGCCAACACCGACATCCGCTGCCTGTACCTGGCATCCGAATCGGCTCCCGGCGCGGGTACCTACTGGGAACTGCGCGACCAGGACCTGCTCGGCAAGGGAGTCTGTGCCGGCAGGCCGGTTCCCGGCGCTGACCTGCGCGTCGTCGATCCCGAGGGAGACATCGATGCCGTGCTGCCGGCTGGGCAGAGCGGCGAGATCCTGCTGCGCGGCCCGACGCTGGCAATGGGTTACCTGAACAACCCGGAGCTGACCGCGCGGCGCTTCGTGGATGGCTGGTGGCGCTCGGGCGATCTCGGCCACCTCGATGCCGACGGCTTCCTGCATGTCGAAGGTCGCACCGACAACACGATCAACAGCGGTGGCATCAAGGTCCAGGGCGAGGAGGTGGAGATCTGCCTGATCTCGCATCCTGGCGTGTCGCAGGTGGCGGTCATCGGCGTCCGGGATCCGAAGTGGGGATATCGCATCGAGGCCCATGCTGTGGTAGCCGCCGGGGTCACCGAGGATGACCTGCGCGAGTACTGTCGGACGCGCCTGGCGTCCTTCAAGCAGCCCAAGACCTATGTATTCCACGAGCAGTTGCCGGTGGGCCTGACCGGCAAGCTCGACCGCCCGGCGCTGCGCCGTCGCTATGCCGCAGGCGATGCGCCAAAGGGAGGTTCAGCATGAGTGCCGTGACCACGCAGCTCGACCAGTATGTGCTGCAGATCCGGATCGACCGGCCGGAAAAGAAGAACGCGCTCACCATGGACATGTACGAGGTGATGAGCGCGGCGCTGGAGCAGGCCGAGGCGGACAGCAGCGTGCGCGCCGTAGTGTTCAGCGGTGCCGGTGGCAACTTCTGTTCCGGCAACGATGTGGCGGCTTTTCCTGCGGCCGGCTCGCAGCCGCAGGGCCCGAATCCGGTCATGCGCTTTGTCGAGGCGCTGGTCAACGCCAGCGTGCCGATCGTTGCCGCGGTGGAGGGCGTGGCCGCGGGCATCGGCGCCACCATGCTGCTGCACCTCGATGGCGTGGTGGCCAGCGCCGGGTCACGCATCGTGTTTCCGTTCCTCAACCTGGCGCTGGTGCCGGAGGCGGGATCCTCGCTGCTGCTGGTGCGCCTGCTCGGCTATACGCGGGCTGCGGAGCTGATGCTGCGCGCCGCCACCATCGACGGTACCGAGGCGCACCGTCTCGGCATCGTTTCGCGGCTCGCGGAACCGGGTGCCGTCGGGCAGGTGGCGCTGGACCTGGCCGCGGAGTTCGCCAGCAAGCCGCCGCAGGCGATGCGCCGGGCCAAGCGCCTGATGAAGGGCGATACCGCAGAACTGATGCAGCGGATCCGCGAGGAAGAGCGCGGTGTCTTCCTCGGGCTGGGGTCGGCGGAGGGTGCCGAGGCCCTGCGGGCATTCCGCGAGAAGCGCCGGCCGAATTTTTCCTGAGAAGGCAGGCCGAGGTTATTGCGATGACTACTCCAGGCAAAGCCGCGGCAGGTCCGGTGGAGATGCCGCCGCGCTTCGAGTTCTCCGGCCCGCTGCTGCCGGATCTGGTGCGGCTGCATGCCCGCTGGTATCCGGACAAGCCCGCGGTCGCCGACGAGCAGGCTACGCTGACCTGGGCGGAACTCGACCGCCGCTCGAATGCCGTCGCCAACGGCTTGCGCGCCCTGGGGGTGCGCAATGGCGACTCGGTGGCGATCCTGCTCGAGAACTGCGTCGAGTACGTGGAGATGCTCTACGGCGCCTGGAAGGCCGGTGCGGTGGTCGTGCCGCTCAACCTGGCGGTGAACGAGAGCGGCCTGCTGATGATGCTGCAGGACGCCACGGCGCGGGTGCTGTTCTGCAGTCCCGTGCAGCAGCAGCGCCTGGCGAGCCGCATGACTGAAGCCGCCTCGTTGTTGCCCGATGGCGTCATCGTGCATGACGGCGCCGCGGGCGCCTATGTCCGCTGGCGCGACCGGCAGGACAAGGGCCCGCCGGCAGTGACCATTGGCGACGACGAACCCTGCAACATCATCTACAGCTCGGGAACCACCGCGCTGCCCAAGGGCATCAAGCACGTGCATCGCCGCCGGATCCAGTCGATCTACGAGCTGGCGATGGCCCATCGCTACCACTACGGGGCCGTGGCGATCTGCCCGATCGGCCTGTACTCCAACACCGCCTGGGGCACGCTCATGTGTGCGCTGATCGTCGGTGCCACCTGCCTGATCCGCCGCAAGTTCGACCCCGAGGCCTGGATCGAGGATGTCGAGCGTTACCAGGTCACCCACGCGATGATGGTGCCGATCATGTTCCAGCGCATCCTCGATGCGCCGAACTTCCGGCCGGCTGCCGTGCGCTCGGTGCAGGCCGTGCTCTCCGGCGGCTCGCCGCTGTTCGAGGGGCTCAAGCGCCGCGTGATGGAGAACTTTTCCTGCGCGGTGATTGAACTCTATGGGCTGACCGAAGGCTTCATGACCACGCTGCAGCCGGAGGAAGCCGAGGGCCGGCTGGCCTCGGTCGGCAAGCCGGTGCGCGGCAACGACTACATCCTGCTCGACGACAACGACCAGCAGGTGGCCTGGGGCGGGACCGGGGAAATCTGCGTGCGCAGCGTGCACTGGATGATCGAGTACCACAACCGGCCCGACGCCACGCGGGAATCCATGTTTATCGACAGCAGCGGCCTGCAGTGGCTGCGCACCGGCGACATCGGCCGCACCGACGAGGATGGCTACCTCTACATCATCGACCGCAAGAAGGACATGATCCTCTCGGGTGGCCAGAACATCTACCCGGCCGACATCGAGGCGCTGATGGTCGAGCACCCGCTGGTCGCGGAGGTTGGGGTCATCGGCGTGCCCGACGCGACCTGGGGCGAGACGCCGGTCGCCATCGTGGTGCCGCGCGCGGGCAGCGCCGCTGCGGACCTGGCGGCGACGCTCCTCGAGTGGACCAACCAGCGTGTCGGCAAGCGCCAGCGGTTGCGCGAAGTACGCATCGTCGACACCCTGCCGCGTAATCCCAATGGCAAGATACTCAAGCGCGAGCTGCGCCGTACCTATGTCGCCGCCGGCGATGTGGTGGCACGGGCCACCGGACCCAGGGAAAACCAGTAGCACCCGGCGGCAATGACCAGCGCCAGCGGGGAGATCACCGAGAGCGAATAGCGGATTCCATCCGCCTGGGTAAACACGTGGTCAGACAGCAGCGCTACGGCGGTGGATCCCAGGCCGATGCCGACAAGGTTGATGGCGAACAGGTAGAAAGCCGACATCTGGCCACGCAACTCGCCCGGTGTGAGTTCCTGCAACGCTGCGCCCGCTCCCGAAATCGGCAGGATCGAAAATCCGAAGACGCAGCCGAACAGGGCCACCGCAAGCAGCGGGTTCGGCTGGAATCCCAGCAGCGCGCCGGCCGGGATGCCGCACAGTGTCGCGTAAAGGCACAGGCGCATGCGGCCGGCGGTGCTTCCCCGCGCGTAGGCCCGGTCCGCGAGCCAGCCGCCACCGGTGAGTCCCAGCAGGCCGCCTGCGAGCAGGGCAATGCCCACGGCAAGCCCGGCTTCGGCGATGGACCAGTGGTAGCTGCGCACGAGCATCGCCGGCATCCAGGACACCGCGGCGAACGCCGAGAGGTTCGAGAATGCGACGCCGAGATGATGGCCCGCGAGGGCGCGCCAGCGGCTGGCGGCAAAACGCAGTACTTCCCGGACCGGAATCGCCGGCGGCAGGCCGGCCGCTTGGCTGTGCTGCCTTGCGGGTTCGGGCACTGCGAGGATGGCGAGCGCCACCAGCAGGCCAGGCAGGCCGACGTAGAAGAACGTCAGCTGCCAGGGGTGCACCGGGCCCAGCAGTGGCAGGATGACCGCCTGTTGCCCGCTTGCGAACTGCACGATGGCCCCGCCCAGCACCATGGCGATCCCGGCTCCCAGCGCCGAGCCGAGGTTGTAGATGCCGAGCGCGAAGCCGAGCCGCCGGCCATCGAAGATATCGGCGAACAGCGAGTAGGCTGCGGGGGACAGTGTAGCCTCGCCAATGCCCACCCCGATCCGGGCGGTAAACAGCTGCAGGTAGGTCTGCGCCAGGCCGGAAATCGCCGTCATGGCGCTCCAGAGCGCGACGCCGATGGCCGCGATCCGCACCCGGCTATGGCGGTCGATGGCGCGGCCGATCGGCAGGCCGACCAGGGTGTAGAACAGCGCAAACGCCAGGCCCTGCAGCAGGCTGATCTGGGTATCGGTCAGGCCGAGGTCGCGCCGCAGCGGCTCGACCATCAGGCTGAGGATCATGCGGTCGATGAACGAGAACACGTAGGCGACGAGGAACACGCCTACGACGAGGATCTGCCGGGTGGTCAGTGTTGTCCGGTCGCCAGCCTGGCCAGCGGTCATTGCGATCTCCGGCATGCAGTGCCGCTGCAGTTGCCAGGCCATGTCGGCCGCCCGGCTGCCTGCAATCTAAGCCGGCGCCTGCGCCCGCGCAATACACCAGGCGCATCCGGTGCGATGAGCGGCATGAACCCGGTGCTCTTGACTCGTGGCCTCGCAAGCCCCGGTGCTGCCCGCTACACTCGCCGCAAGACAATTTCCCGCATGGCCATCCGTTGCGCACGACGGCATGGCCGGATCCACGAGGCAGGCCATGGTCGCAACCGGTGACGTCGCGGTTCCCGCTGAATTCGCGCAGGCGCTGCGCGAACTGGGCCTGGCAGGTGCCGGGCCCGTTACCGGTGCACCGCTGACGGGCGGCGTCTCCTCCGACATCTGGCGCATCGACACCCCGCAGGGCCCGGTCTGCGCCAAGCGTGCGCTGGCGAAGCTGCGCGTCACGGCCGATTGGCGCGCTCCGGTGGAGCGCAACCTCTACGAGGCGCGCTGGATGCAGGTGGCTAATGCCGCGCAGCCCGGCTGTGCCCCGCAGCTACTCGGCCAGCATCCGGGGCTGGGCGTGCTCGTCATGAGCTACATGGCGCCCGCCGACTACGCGCTGTGGAAGCCGATGCTGCAGGCCGGCCGGGCGGACGCGGCGACGGCCGCCGCGGTCGGCACCGCGCTCGGCCGCATCCATGCCTGGTCGGCCGCGCGTCCCGAACTCGCGGCGCAGTTCGCCACCGACAGCATCTTCTTCGACATCCGGCTCGAGCCCTACCTGCTCGCCACCGCCAGGCGCCATCCCGACCTCGCGCCGGTGCTCGAGCAGCGGGTGGCGGTGACGCGCGCGCGTACCGTGGCGCTGGTGCACGGCGATGTCAGCCCGAAGAACATCCTCATCGGGCCGCAGGGGCCGGTGTTTCTCGACGCGGAATGCGCCTGGTGGGGCGATCCGGCTTTCGACATCGCCTTCTGCCTGAATCACCTGCTGCTCAAGTGCCTGTGGAACCCGTCCGCTGCACCGGCCCTGCGCAATGCCTTCGAAGCCCTTGCTACTGCCTACCTGCAGCGCGTGGACTGGGAGCCGCGCGTCGCGCTCGAGGAGCGCGCGGCAGCCCTGCTGCCCGGCCTGCTGCTGGCCCGGGTCGATGGCAAGTCACCGGTCGAATACGTCACCGCGGAGGCCCAGCGCCAGCAGGTGCGGCGCACAGCCCGCGCCCTGCTGCTGCGCCCGGTCGATCGCCTTTCCCTGGTCAACGCCGCCTGGCATGAGGAACTTGCACGATGAAATCCCCCACCATCCGTTCGGTCCACGCGCGTCGCGTCTGGGATAGCCGTGGCCGCCCGACAGTCGAGGCTGAGGTGACGCTGGATGACGGGGCGGTCGGGAGCGCCATAGTCCCGGCCGGCGCCTCACGGGGCAGCCGCGAGGCCATCGAATTGCGCGATGCCGGCGCGCGCTTCGGCGGCTTCGACGTGCTGCAGGCGGTCGCCAATGTCAACGGCGAGATTGCCAGCGCGCTGGCTGGCGGGCGAGCCGACGACCAGGCGGCGATCGATGCGCGGCTCATCGCGCTGGACGGCACGCCGAACAAGTCGCGTCTCGGCGCCAATGCCACGCTCTCGGTGTCGATGGCCGTGGCGCATGCGCTGGCAGCGTCACGGCAGCTGCCGCTCTACGAAAGCCTGGGCGGGCCGGCCGCGACGCTGCTGCCCATGCCGCAGATCCAGATCTTCGGCGGCGGTGCGCATGCCGGCCGGCGCGTGGACATCCAGGACTTTCTCATCGTCTGCCCCGGCGCCGGCAGCTTCCGCGAGGCGCTGGAATGGACGGCCGAGGTCTATCGCAGCGCCGGCGAACTGATGGCGGCGCGCGGCTCGCGGGCCGGGGTCGCCGACGAGGGCGGCTGGTGGCCGGATTTCACTGCCAACGAGCAGGCGCTGGAAGCGCTGGTGGCGGCAATCGAAAAGGCGGGCTTCGTCCCCGGCGAGCAGGTGGCCATCGTGCTGGACGTGGCTGCTTCCGAGTTCGGCCGCAATGGCCGCTACAGGCTGGGGCTGGAGTCCCGCGAGCTGGACTCCGACGGCATGATCGAGCTTCTGCTGCGCTGGATGGACCGTTATCCGATCGTCTCCATCGAGGATCCGCTCGCCGAGGACGACCCGGAGGGATTCGCACGCTTCACGCGCGCCGCCGGCCGGCGCATCCAGGTGATTGGCGACGACTTCCTGGTCTCGCATGCACCACGGGTGCGCGAGGCAGCCACACTCGGTGCGGCGAACGCCGTACTGCTGAAGCCGAACCAGCGCGGCACGCTCACCGAAACGCTACAGGCCTGGGAGGCGGCGCAGGCGGTCGGCTATGCCGGGATCGTCTCGGCGCGCTCCGGTGAGAGCGAGGACACCACCATCGTGCACCTGGCCATCGGCTGGGGGACGGGCCAGCTCAAGGTCGGCTCGTTCGCCCGCAGCGAACGCATGGCCAAGTGGAACGAGGCGCTGCGCATCGAGGAGCGGCTCGGTGCGCGGGCGCGCTTCGCCGGGGCGCGGGTGTTCGGGCGCAGTCCTGCCTGAGCCGCGCCCGCTCCACGCTGCCGGCCGCCCGGTCCGGTTACCGGCGGCTGTTTAGATATGCCGCGGCGACGGTACATGCCAGGGCGTGCCCGCCTTAGAATCGCTTCCCGCATGGCCACCTTGAATCTCACCCAGCTGCAGCGGCTCGAAGCCGAGGCGATCCACATCATGCGCGAGGTGGTGGCCGAGGCCGAGCGGCCGGTGATGCTGTACTCGGTGGGCAAGGATTCGGCGGTGATGCTGCACCTGGCGCGCAAGGCATTTTTCCCGGCACCGCCGCCGTTCCCCCTGCTGCATGTCGATACCACCTGGAAGTTCCGCGCCATGTACGAGCTGCGCGACCGGATGGCGCGTGACAGCGGCATGCAGCTGATCGTCCACCGCAACCCGGAAGCCCTGGCCCGCAACATCAACCCCTTTGACCACGGTTCGGCGTTGCACACGGCGCTGTGGAAGACCGAGGGCCTGAAGCAGGCGCTGGCTGCGCACCGCTTCGATGCTGCCTTCGGCGGCGCCCGCCGTGACGAGGAGAAGAGCCGCGCCAAGGAGCGCGTCTTTTCCTTCCGCTCGGCGACCCAGCGCTGGGATCCGAAGCAGCAGCGGCCGGAGCTGTGGAACCTGTACAACGCCAGGAAGGCCCCCGGCGAGAGCCTGCGCGTGTTCCCGCTGTCGAACTGGACCGAACTTGATGTCTGGCAGTACATCGCGGCGGAGCGGCTGCCGATCGTGCCGCTGTACTTTGCCGAACTGCGTCCCACGGTGGAGCGCGACGGGCTGCTGCTGGTGGTCGATGACGGGCGCTTCCCGCTCGCGGCCGGCGAGCGTCCGGTGATGCGGCGCGTGCGTTTCCGCACGCTCGGCTGCTATCCGCTCACCGGCGCGATCGAGAGCGAGGCGGCGACGTTGCCCGCGATCATCGCCGAGATGCAGGCCAGCACGGTGTCGGAGCGCCAGGGACGGGCCATCGACCAGGACCAGGCGGCCAGCATGGAGAAGAAGAAGCAGGAGGGCTACTTCTGATGGCCCCGCAGCCACACAAGGACCTGCTGCGCTTCATCACCTGCGGCAGCGTCGATGATGGGAAGTCCACCCTGATCGGCCGCCTGCTTTATGACACGAAGCTCCTGTACTCAGACCAGCTCGCCGCCCTGGAGGCTGACAGCCGCCAGTTCGGTACCCAGGGGCAGGGCCTCGATTTCGCGTTGCTGGTCGACGGGCTCGCGGCCGAGCGGGAGCAGGGGATCACCATTGACGTGGCCTACCGCTTCTTCGCTACCGCGACCCGCCAGTTCATCGTCGCCGACACGCCGGGACACGAGCAGTACACGCGCAACATGGTCACCGGTGCATCGACGGCCGACCTCGCGGTCATCCTCGTCGATGCCCGCAAGGGCATCCTGACGCAGACGCGTCGCCACAGTTACCTGGTCCATCTGCTGGGCATCCGCCACGTCGTGCTGGCGATCAACAAGATGGACCTGGTCGGCTACGACCAGGCGCGCTTCGACGCTATCGTCGCGGACTATGCCGGCTTCGCACGCAGTATCGGCATCGAGGCCTTCACCGCAGTGCCGGTATCCGGCCTGCGCGGCGACAACATCAGCAGCCGCACGGACAGCATGCCCTGGTATGCCGGGCCGAGCCTGCTTGCGCACCTGGAAGCGGTGGAGATCGATATCGCGGCGGCCCAGTGCCGGCCACTGCGCCTGCCGGTGCAGTGGGTCAACCGGCCGCACGCGGATTTTCGCGGGTTTTCCGGACTGCTCGCCGCGGGCAGCGTACGGCCCGGCGACGCCGTCCGGGTGCTGCCTTCGGGCAGGCTGACGACGGTGTCGCGCATCGCCAGCTTCGACGGCGACATGGACATCGCCGTGGCCGGCCAGTCCGTCACCCTGTGCTTCGCGGACGAGATCGACTGCAGCCGTGGCGACGTGATCGCCAGGGCCGACGAGCCGCCTGAGGTCGCTGACCAGTTCGAGGCGACCATCGTCTGGATGGCGGAGGAAGAACTGCTTCCCGGCCGGCCCTACTGGCTGAAGCTCGCCACCCAGACGGTGACCGCGACGGTGCATGGCCTCAAGCACGAGATCAACGTCAACACGCTGGAGCGGCTGGCGGCCCGAACCCTGGGCCTCAACGCCATCGGCGTGGCGACGCTGGGTACCGACCGGCCGCTGGTGTTCGAGCCCTACGCGGTGGACCGCGGGCTCGGCGGCTTCATCCTCGTGGACAAGCTCAGCAATGCCACCGTCGGCGCCGGTGTGCTGCACTTCGCCCTGCGGCGCAGCCAGAACGTGCACTGGCAGGCGCTGGAGATCTCCCGGGAGAAGCATGCCGAGCTCAAGCAGCAGAAGCCGGCGGTGCTGTGGTTCACCGGGCTCTCCGGCGCCGGCAAGTCGACCATCGCCAACCTGGTGGAGAAGCAGCTGGTGAGCCTCGGCCGCCACACCTTCCTGCTCGATGGCGACAACGTCCGGCACGGGCTGAACCGGGACCTGGGCTTCACCGACGCCGACCGGGTCGAGAACATCCGCCGCGTCGGCGAGGTCGCCCGGCTGATGACCGATGCCGGGCTGATCGTGATCGCGGCCTTCATCAGCCCGTTCCGCGCCGAGCGCGCCATGGTCCGGCAGATGATGCTGCCGGGGGAGTTCCTGGAGATCTTCATCGACACCCCGCTGGCCGCCGCCGAGGCGCGCGACGCCAAGGGCCTGTACCGCAAGGCACGGGCGGGGTTGCTGCGGAACTTCACCGGCATCGACAGTCCCTACGAGGCCCCCGAGGCGGCGGAGATCCGCATCGACACCACGAAGCTGTCGGCGGAGCAGGCCGCGGACCTGATCGTGGCGCGCCTGCTGGCGCGGCCACAGGAGCAATAGCGCATGGACCACCACAAGCTCGTGCTCCCGGAGCACATCAACCACTACGGGTTTCTCTTCGGTGGCTGGCTGCTGCAGTGGATCGACGAGTTCGCTTACATCACGGCCACGGTGGAGTTCCCCGGGCTGCGCTTCGTGACCATCGCCATGGCGGATGTGCAGTTCAAGCGCCGCATCTCCTCCGGCGAAGTGCTGCGCTTTGCCGTGACGCGCGAGAGCCTCGGCGTGACCTCGGTGCGCTACCGGGTCCGGGCCCATGGGCTGGTCATGGCGGCCGATCCAGCCGAGATCCTGTTCGAAACCACCATCACCTTCGTCAGCGTGGATGCCGCCGGCGGCAAGACGCCGATCCAGGGCGGCTGAACCGGCCGCTAGCGGCTACCCAGTCGTTCGCGGCCGCGGTCGATCAGTTGCTGCACGGCCGGGTGCTGCACTCGTCGCCCCAGTGTCAGCACATACAACCGTGCAGAGACGCCGGGCACCAGTCCCAGTTGCAGCAGTCCGAAGCGCTGGCGTGCATCCTCGCCCAGCCAGCGGCCGATCGGTGCCAGCCCCTGGCCGCGGGCGGCCAGGCCCTTGAGCAACGGCACGTCGTCGATTTCCGCAGCTACCCGTGGCCGGATGCCCTCCTCAGCAAACCACGCCGCCAGCGCCTCGCGCAGGCTGCCGGTCGCCGGGAGCAGCACCGGCGCTCCATTCAACGAACCGGGGAACCCGGGGCGGTAACGCTCGGCGAGCCGTCGTGTGCCGTACAGGCCGATGCGGGACTGGCCGATGAGATGCGCGTGGATGTCCCCGCGGGCGGCCCGCAACGGCAAGCGGTCCGTCATGACGGCGTGTAACCGCCCGGAGATCAGCTCGCCGCACAGCGTGCCCGCATCGCCCACGGTCACTTCGAGGCGTATGGCACTGTCGCCGCTCAGCGCCGGGCGCAGCGTCTCGTGAAGCAGGGATCGGGATACCGAGGGCAGCATGCCAAGGCAGAGGCGGCCCGGGGTTGCGGCCTGCGCCTGCGCCGCCTCGAGCAACTCGCCACCGAGCCGGAAAATCTGGTCGCAATAGCCGCGCACGACTTCGCCACGGGGCGTGAGCCGCACGCCGCGCGGGCGCCGCAGCAGCAGCCGGCCGCCCAGCGCCGCTTCCAGCGAACGCAGCTGCGAACTCAGCGTTGAGTGCCGCACGCCGAGGCGGCGGCTCGCTCCGGCGAGACTGCCTTCCTGGGCGATGATCCAGAAGTGATGCAGATGGCGATAGTTCATTCCGGTTGACATCGCTGGCCCGGTCTCTCTGTCTTCAATGGCTGTCCGGGACATTGTCGCAGACCGATCCCTCATGCGGAGGGTTTGATTTTTTCGACAGCTGCCTTCGCCGTGATGGCCTAGGTGCATCTGCATTGCGCACCTACACTCGGTGCATGCCTGTGTCCCCTGTCGCCGCAGCCGGTACACCCGGACCCTTTGCCGTGCGCGACTGCGTACTGGTTGCCATCGCCACTGGAAAGCGTGCGCAGAGCCTGCGCGAGTTGCGTGATGGCCTGCAGTCCGTGGAGGCTGGCAGCATCTACTTCCATTTCTGGGGGCGCCTGCTGCGCCCGCGGCTGGACGATACGGAGTTCCATAACGACTTTGCCGTCTGGGCCCGGCACGCGCTGCACGACAAGCAGCTGGCGGAGCGCCTGGCGGTGCTCGACCCCGCGGATTTTGCGGACCTGGAGCAGCTGCGTCAGGAGCTCGTGGATGTGGTCGAGGAGCGCATCGAAGAGACCGAAACCCTCATTGCACGCCGTGACCAGCAGTTCAGCTTCCGCCTCTGCCAGACGGTGGTATTCGATACCGGTGTGCAGATCGCCAGGCCGGAGGATCTCGCGGCAGCAATTCCCGCCATGTCGCTGGGAAGCATCTATTTCCACGTCATCGAATCCCGGCGCCGCGAGCCAGTGCGTATCGATGACTTCCGTCACTGGCTGGCGCAGCACGGCGATCGATATCACGCCCTGTGCCAGCAGCTGGCAGCGATCGATCCGTACTTCAGCTCGCTGGCCGAGCTGCGCGACGGGCTGGGACGAGTCGTCGGTGACTACTTCAGGGCGGTGCCCGCTTGAGCCCGCTCCTCGCGGATCACGCGGCCCTGGCAGGTGCCGATGTCGCCCGGCAGCTCGAGTTGCTGGCGGCACCGCTGCGCGGACTGAAGGTGGTGCATGTCAATTCCACGCGACGCGGTGGCGGCGTGGCCGAGATCCTCGAGCAGATGGTGCCGCTGATGGGCGAACTGGGCCTCGATGCCAGCTGGGAGGTGATGGAGGGCACGCCACTGTTCTACCGCTGCACCAAGCAGTTTCACAACGCGCTCCAGGGGCAGGATGTCACGCTGGGTGAGGAGCTTGCCGCATACGAGCAGGTCAATGCCGACAATGCGGCGCGCCTGCGCCCGCTGCTGGAAGCCGCCGATGTCGTGTTCGTGCACGACCCGCAACCCGCAGCACTGCTCAGCCAGGTGCCGCGCCGCCGGGGCAAGTGGATCTGGCGCTGCCACATCGATGTCAGCCACCCGTTCCGTCCGGTCTGGCGCTACCTGCGGCCACTGGTGGCCGCCCACGACGCCAGCATCTTCTCGCTGGCCGATTTCGCACAGCAGCTGCCGCATCCGATGTTCCTGATTCCGCCGAGCATCGACCCGCTGGCGCAGAAGAACATCGACCTGCCACCGGAGGAGATCGATGCGTGCTGCCAGCGCTACGGCATCGACCGCGAACGGCCGCTGGCGGTGCAGGTGTCGCGCTTCGATCGTTTCAAGGATCCAGTCGGAGTGATCCGCGCATTCACCATGGCGCGCGCATTCGTGCCGGGGCTGCAGCTGGTGCTCGCCGGCGGCGGGGCGGCTGATGATCCGGAGGGCGAGCTGGTGCTGGCAGCGGTGCAGGCGGCAGCACGCAAGCTCGACGATGTCCACGTACTGCTGCTGCCCGACGAAGCGCACCGCACTGTGAACGCGCTGCAGCGCGCCGCCGACGTGGTGTTGCAGAAGTCGATCCGTGAGGGCTTCGGGCTGACCGTGACCGAGTCGCTCTGGAAGGGTCGGCCGGTGATCGGCGGCGACACTGGCGGCATCCGCCTGCAGGTGGTCGACCACCAGACCGGGTTCCTGGTGAGCAGTCCGGAAGGCGCCGCACTGCGGTTGCGTTACCTGCTGCACTACCGCGACGAACGCCGGCGCATGGGCGAGGCCGGCCATCGCCATGTGCTGCAGAACTTCCTCATCACGCGCCAGCTGCGCGAATACCTGACGGTGATCCATGCTCTGGTGCGCGGCGCGATGGATCGCATCGAGCTGGCCTGAGTGGGGTCGCCACCGACATGGAGATGCTCAAGCCCAACCTGCGACTCGGCATGTTCATGGCCAGGCTGGGCCAATGCCGGCGAGGCATCCTCATGCTCGACTACGACGGTACCCTGGCGCCATTCACCCTGGACCCGGGGGCGGTGCGACCCTACCCGGGCGTGAGCGAGGCGCTCGATGCCCTGATGGCGGCGGGCGGCACACGCGTGGTGATCGTCACCGGCCGGTCCCTGCGGGACTCACCGCCCTGGCTGGGCACGCGGTGCCAGCCGGAGGCATGGGGCTCCCACGGGCGTGAGCACCTGCTTGCCGATGGCCAGTATCTCGTCGCCGGCATCGACGAATTCGCCGCGCGAGCGCTGGCGCTGGCCGATGAGTGGTCGGCGGATGTCGAGGCGGCAGGTGGACGTTGCGAGGCCAAGCCTGGCTGCATTGCCTTCCACTGGCGCGGCGCAGGATCGACCCAGGTGGTGCGCATCCGCGAGCTGCTTTCCCGGCGCTTCCACGAAGAGGCGCTGGAAGACGTACTGGAGTGGCGCAACTTCGACGGCGGCATCGAACTGCGTGCTTCGGGAACCAGCAAGGCTGCGGTCGTCGAGGCGGTGCTGGCGGACGCGCCGGACAGCCTGCCGGTAGCCTATCTCGGCGACGACAGCACCGACGAGGACGCATTCATCGCCATCCGCCACCGCGGCCTTGCGGTGCTGGTGCGCCCGCACTACCGTCCGACCGCGGCCGACATCTGGCTCAAGCCACCAGGCGAGCTGCTGACCTTCCTGCACGCCTGGCAGCAGGCGAGCGCATGAACGGCGAGCTGCCGGCTGCCATCCTGGGCAATCCGCCTGGCCGCTGGGCCGCGGCCGTGGTGATTGCGCTGCTCGCCGCGCTGGCACTGGCCCTGCTGCTGCGGTTTGCACGGGTCCGGCTGAGCGGCTGGGCCCGGGAAACGGATGCGGCGCTGGACGATGGCCTGGCAGCAGCGCTGCGTGCCACACGTTCGTGGTTCATTCTCAGCTGCGGTGTGCTGGCGGGTGCGCTGACCCTGGCGCTGCCGGCGCGAGTGGCCAGCACCGCGGGCCGCCTGCTGGTGGTGGTGCTGTTGCTGCAGGCGGGACTGTGGCTGCACGCCGGCATCGGCGGCTGGTTGCAGGGTTACATGGATCGCCACCGTGATCCGGCGCGTGCCGGAGCGGCGACCACCACCACGGTGCTGGCCTTCGTTGCGCGCCTGCTGCTCTGGTCGCTGGTGGTGCTGATGCTGCTGGCCAATGCCGGCGTGGACGTGACCGCGCTGGTGGCGAGCCTCGGTATCGGCGGTGTGGCTGTGGCACTGGCGGCGCAGAACATCCTCGGGGACATGTTCGCCTCACTGGCGATTGCCCTGGACCAGCCGGTCGTCATCGGCGATTTCATCGTCATGGGTGACACCATGGGCACGGTGGAGCGGGTGGGCCTGAAGACCACGCACCTGCGCAGCCTCTCGGGCGAGCTCGTGGTGCTGGCCAACACCGACCTGATCGCCAGCCGCATCCGCAACTACAAGCGCATGTACGAGCGCCGCGTGGTCTTCGGCTTCGGGGTGGCCTACGAGACTGGTCCGCAGCAGCTAGCGGCCATCCCGGAGACGCTGTGCGCGGTCATCAGCCGGGAGGAAAGCGTGCGCTTCGAGCGCGCGCACCTGTCGGCGCTCGGTGCCTCGGCCATCGAGTTCGAGGCCGTGTACTACGTGCTGGATCCGGATTTCAACCGGTTCATGGACATCCAGCAGCGGGTGATTCTCGGGACCATGGCGGCACTGCGCGAGGCTGGCGTGGGGTTTGCCTACCCGACCCGGACCATCCACCTGGTGCAGCCACCGCAGGGTGTTGCATGATCGTCGTCTCCAACCGTCTGCCCTGGATGGTGCGGCGCGACCGCGCCGGGGTCCCGCGCCTGGTGGCGGGGTCCGGCGGGCTGGTCTCGGCCATGGCACCGGTACTGGCAGCCCGCGGCGGCACCTGGATCGGCGGAGCGGACTTCTGCGGGCAGGACGCGCAGCTGGCGGCCGAGCTCTGCGCTGCCGGCCGGCGCGCCGGCTACGAGCTGCGGCCGCTGTTCCTTGACGAGCAGGAGCGCCGCGGCTTCTACCACGGTTTCTCCAACGAGGTGCTGTGGCCGCTGTTCCACGACCTGACTTCCCTCTGTCGCTTCGAGCCGTCGTACTGGCAGGCCTACTGTGTCGTGAACCGCCGCTTTGCCGCAGAGGTGGGGCAGGCCGCCACGCCGGGTGACCTGGTCTGGGTCCACGACTACCAGCTGATGCTGGTGGGCGCAGGGCTGCGGGACATGGGCATTGCCGGTCCGCTGGCGTTTTTCCTGCATATCCCGTTTCCGCCACCGGACATTTTCATGAAGCTGCCCTGGCGGCGCGAACTGCTCGACGCGCTGCTGGCCTACGATCTGCTGGGATTCCAGGCGCCGCGTGACCGGCGCAACTTCACCGACTGTGTCCGCGACCTGCTGCCGGAAGTGAAGATCAGCGGCCGTGGGGAACATTTTGTGCGCCTGCGCACGGGCAGTCGTGAGCTGCGCGCCGGGCGGTTCCCGATTGGCATCGATTACAACGATTTCTACCGGCGTGCCGCCGCGCCCGGGGTAGTACGGGAGGCGGCAGCCATGCGCCGGCTGCTGCACGACCGCCAGCTCGTGCTGGGGGTCGACCGGCTGGACTACACGAAAGGCATTCCCGAGCGCCTGCAGGCCTTCGGCCTCGCGCTGGAGCGGCACCCCGAGTTGCGGGAAAAGGTCACGCTGGTACAGGTGGTGGTGCCTAGCCGCGAGGACATCCCGCGCTACCGCGAGCTGAAGGCGCGCATCGAGAACCTGGTGGGCAGCATCAACGGGCGCTTCACCCGGCCGGGTGGCTGGGTGCCGATCCACTACGTGTTCCGCAACCTGGCGCCGGATGACCTGCTGTCGTACTACCGTGCCGCGCAGATCGCCCTGATTACGCCGCTCAAGGACGGCATGAACCTGGTCGCCAAGGAATACTGCGCCGCGAGTCCCGATGAGGATTGCGTGCTGGTGCTCTCCGAGTTCGCCGGTGCCGCCGCGGCAATGGCTGGCGCCGCCCTGCTGGTAAACCCCCATGACGTCACAGCAGTGGCCGATGCCATCGCCACCGCCTGTGCCATGCCCGCGTCCGAGCGACGCGCCCGCATGCGTCGCCTGCGACGCGGCGTGCGCCGCCACGACGTGTTCTGGTGGGTGGATGCCTTCGTGCGTGCCGCGATTGCGCCGTCCGGCCGGCCGTCTGGCGAGGTCGCCGGCATGCCGGGTGCCCTGCCGCCACCGCGACGCCGGCGGCGCGGGCCAGGGGAGGGCAACGAGGGCGCGCCCCTGATTCGCTGAGCATGCCTGCGATTAACTGGCCGGCAGGCTGCTAGCATGCGCGCCCATGAGTGCCACGCTACCGCCCGTCCCCGATTCGTTGCTGGCCGAGGCCCGCCAGGCACTGGCGGCGTTGCCCGACGGGCTTCACCGCGATCCCGGCGTCGAAGCACGGCTCAGCCGCCTCTGCGCCGCCAGCCCGTTTGCCGCCGGCATCCTCCAGCGCTACCCGGAACTGCTTGCGGAACTGCTCGAGGGCGACCGCATCGGGCGTGCGAATGCGGCGGGTGAGCTGGTAGCCGCGGTGGCGGCGACCGCCACGCCTGAACTGGCGGAGCCGGAGTTCATGGCAGGGCTACGGCGGCTGCGCCACCGCGAGCTGCTGCGGATCCTGTGGCGCGAGGTCGAGGCCCGGGCGACGGTGCCGGAGACCCTGCGTGACCTGTCGGACCTGGCCGATGCCTGCATCGGTGCCGCGCTGGCCTGGGCCGCAGAGTCCCTGCGGCCACGCCATGGCAGCCCGCGCCTCGACGGCGGCGAGCCCTGCGGGCTCGGTGTCCTCGGCATGGGCAAGCTCGGCGGCCATGAGCTCAATTTCTCCTCCGACGTCGACCTGATCTTCGTGTTCTCCGATGCCGGCGAGACCGATGGTGCGAAGCCGATCGCCAACGAGGAGTATTTCCGCCTGCTGGGCCAGCGGCTGGTCAACCTGCTCGGGCAGACCACGGCCGACGGCTTCGTTTACCGCGTCGACGTGCGTCTGCGCCCCTTCGGCAACAGCGGCCCGCTGGCGGTGTCGCTGCCGGCGCTGGAAACCTACCTGATGCAGAACGGCCGCGACTGGGAGCGCTACGCCTACGTCAAGGCGCGCGTGGTCAACGACTGGGTGGACAGCGGGTACTTCTACGACGACGTGGTGCGCCCCTTCGTCTACCGCCGCTACCTCGACTATGGCGTGTTCGCCTCGCTGCGCGAAATGAAGGCGATGATCGAGGCCGAGGTGCAGCGCAAGGAGTTCCAGGCTGACATCAAGCTCGGCCCGGGCGGCATCCGCGAGATCGAGTTCATCGTGCAGTCCTTCCAGCTGGTGCGCGGCGGCAGCGTCGCCGGATTGCGCGGTCGCGAGATCCTGCGGCTGCTGCCGGCGCTGGCCCGCCACGGCTGCCTGCAGCCGGCGGCGGTCGCGGGCCTCACCGCGGCCTACCTGTTCCTGCGCCGGCTGGAGAATGCCATCCAGGCGCTGCGTGACCAGCAGACCCACCAGGTGCCGGAGGATGCGCTGGATCGCGCGCGCCTGGCGCTGGCACTGGGAGCGCCGGACTGGTCGGTGGTCGAGGCCGAGCTGGCGCAGCACCGCGACACCGTCAGCCGCCACTTCCGCGACGTGGTCTTCCGCGGCGAGGGCGGCGGGCAGGTCGCCCGGGGCGGGCAGCTGCGCCAGGTGTGGCGGGAGGAGGCTGCGCCGGAGGCCGCGGAAGGCCTGCTGCGCGAGGCGGGGTTCGCCGATCCGCCGGCGGTGCTCGAGCGGCTGCGCCGGCTGCGTGCGGCCTCGAGCCTGCAGCGGCTGGACGAGCCTGGCCGCCAGCGCCTCGATGCGCTGCTGCCGGCGGTGCTGGAGGCCGCCGGCCGCGAGCGCAACTCGCTGCTGGCGGTGGACGGGGTCGCCAGCGTCATCGAAGCGATTGGCCGGCGCTCCGCCTACTTCGCCCTGCTCAACGAGAACCCCGCGGCGCGCGACCGGCTGGTCGGCATGTGCGGGATGAGCGACTTCCTTGCGCGCCAGATTGCCGACCATCCCATCCTCCTCGACGAGCTGCTCGACCCGCGGCTGTTCGCGGAGCCGCCGACGCGGGACGAACTGGCCGGGGAACTGGCGCGGCGCCTGGAGGCGGCCGGCAGCGACGACCCGGAGCGCTGGCTGGAGGCACTGCGCAATTTCCAGCGTGCGGCGGTGTTTCGCGTGGCAGTGGCCGATCTCTCCGGCGTCCTGCCCCTGATGAAGGTGAGCGACCGGCTCACCGAGACCGCGGAGCTGGTGCTGCAGGCAGCCTGCGACCAGGCCTGGCGGGAACTCACCGCGCGCCACGGCCACCCGCGCTGCACCGTGGATGGCGCGAGCCGTGCTGCGGCCTTCGGCATCATCGCCTACGGCAAGCTCGGCGGGCTGGAGCTTGGCTACGCGTCGGACCTCGACCTGGTGTTCCTGCACGACTCCGCCGGCGAGGCCCAGCAGACCGATGGCGAGCGGGTACTGGAGAACGGTGTGTTCTTCGTGCGCCTGGCCAAGCGCATCATCAACTTCGCCACCATGCTCACCACGGCCGGCCACCTCTACGAGGTGGACACGCGGCTGCAGCCCGAAGGCCGCAAGGGGCTGTTGGTGTCGAGCCTGGCGGCCTTCGAGGCCTACCAGCGCGAGAGCGCCTGGACCTGGGAGCACCAGGCGCTGCTGCGCAGCCGGGGCATCGCCGGCGACGCGGGAGTGCTCGCCGCCTTCGAGGCCATACGCCGCCAGATCCTCACCGGCCACGGGCACTGGGACAAGCTGCGGGCGGACGTGCTGGAAATGCGCGAACGCATGCGCGCGGAACTGGCCCGGGGCACCGAGGAAAGCTTCCACATCAAGCACGACCTCGGGGGCATCACCGACATCGAGTTCATGGTCCAGTACCTGGTGTTGCGCGAGGCCCCTCGGCACCCGGAGCTGGTGCGCTGGTCCGACAATATCCGCCAGCTCGAAGGCCTCGCCGCCAGTGGCGTGGTCAGCACCGCGGTCGCCGCCGAACTGACCGACGCCTACCGCGGCTACCGCGAGCGCCTCCACCACCTCGCCCTGGCCGGGCAGCCCGGGTTCATGCCGCGCGCGGAGGCGGCTGCCGTTGCTGGCCGCGTGCGCGCCATCTGGGATCAGGTCTTTGCCAGCTGACCGGGCCGCGGGCTGGTTGCGCGGCTGCGCTTATAATCCCGCCCTGCCAATGGTCCCACTGACCCACCGGAGAGCACCGTGCGCAAATCGCAGGCCCGCAGCGAGCAGCTGATCCAGCCCAACGCCGAGAACCTGTACCAGGTCACCCGGGCCGACCTGCCGCTGTCCTGCCCCATGCCGGGCATGTACCTGTGGAACTCGCATCCGCGTGTGTACCTGCCCATCGAGGCCAGCGGCAGCGCCAAGTGCCCTTACTGCAGCGCCGAATACCGGCTGGTGCGCTGACGCGCCCCGCCGTGGCCGAGCCGCTCATCGCCCACATCAATCTGGCGCGGGGCTTCCGCGGCGGGGAGCGGCAGACCGAACTGCTGGTCCAGGGCCTCGCCAGCGCCGGCTGGCGCCAGCGCCTGGTGGTGAGGCGCGGGGAAGCGCTCGCGCGGCGGCTGGCCGGCATCCCAGGGGCGCAGCTTCGCGAGGTGCCGGGTAACGTGCTGGCGGCAGCGCTGGCGTTGCGCGGCGCCGACCTGGTCCACGTGCACGAGGCACGGGCGCTGCAGGCGGCATGGTTCGGCAGCCTGGCGGGCGGTGCACCCTACCTGGTGACGCGGCGGGTGCAGCAGGGCCCCTCGCACCATGCCCTCAACCGCGCCATGTACCGGCGTGCCGCGCGCATCGCCGTGCTGTCCCGGGCCATCGCCGCATCGCTGGCGGCGCTGGAGCCCGGCCTCGCCTGCGAGGTGATCCCGAGCGCCAGCGCGGGACTGGTCGCCGTGCCGGAACGCGTGGCCGAGCTGCGCCGGCAGTTCGGCGGCGACTGCGTCGTCGGCCACGTCGGTGCACTGGTGGATTCCCACAAGGGCCAGCGGCAGATCCTGGCGATGGCCCGCGAGACCCGGCGCAGCGCACCCGGGATCCGCTACGTGCTGGTCGGCTCGGGCCGCGACGAGGCAGCGCTGCGGGCCGAGGCAGCCGGACTCGACAACCTGCACTTCACCGGCGAGGTACGCGATGTCGGCAGCTATCTGGCTGCCATGGACGTGTTTCTCTATCCTTCCCGCCACGAGGGCCTGGGCTCGATCCTGCTGGACGCGATGGCCTTCGGGCTGCCGGTGGTTGCCACCCGGGTCGGTGGCATACCGGAAGTGGTGACCAATGGCAGTGGCGGCCTGCTTTGCGAGGTGGACGACGTGGCCGGACTCACCGCCGCGGTGCTGACGCTGCATGCCGACCCGGCACTGCGCGAACGCATGGCGGCTGCCAACCGGGAGCGGGCCCGTGGCTTCTCCCCGGAAACCATGACCCGCCGTTACATCAACCTCTACCGGAGCCTGCTCCCCGGGGCAGCGGCAGCAAGCACATGATCATCGTCACCGGCGGCGCCGGCTTCATCGGCTCGAACATCGTGCGCCGCCTGAACGAGGCGGGCATCTCCGAGATACTGGTGGTGGACGACCTCAGCGACGGGCACAAGGCCATGAACCTGGCCGCGGCCCGCATCGCTGACTACATGGACCACGAGGAGTTCTTCGCTCGCCTGGTCGCGAACCGGGAGTTCGGCGGCCGGATCCTCGGTGTGCTGCACCAGGGCGCCTGCACCGTCACCACCGAATGGGACGGCCGGATGATGATGCGGCGCAACCACGAGTTCTCGCGTGAATTGCTGCGCTGGTGCCTGGCGCAGAAGGTGCCGCTGGTCTACGCATCGTCGGCTTCGGTGTATGGCGCCGGCCGGGAGTTTCGCGTGGCGCCGGAGTGCGAACGGCCCATCAACGTCTACGCCTGGTCCAAGCTGGTGTTCGACCAGCATGCGCGCCGCTGCATCCCCAGTGCCCGCTCGCAGGTGGTGGGGTTGCGCTACTTCAATGTCTACGGGCCCGGCGAGGCGCACAAGGCTGGCATGGCCAGTGTCGTCTGGCACTTCCACAACCAGCTGCAGCAGGGCACGGAGCTGCGCCTGTTCGACGGCAGCCACGGCTTCGGCCCGGGCGAGCAGCGGCGCGACTTCATCCATGTCGACGACGTCGCCCGCGCCAACCTCTGGTTCCTCGAGCATGGCGGGACCCGCGGCATCTTCAACCTCGGCACCGGCCGCGCGCGCAGCTTCAACGAAGTGGCCCAGGCGGTGATCGCCTGGCATGGTCGCGGCAGCATCCGCTACGTGCCGTTTCCACCGGGCCTGCTGGCGGGTTACCAGAGCTTCACCGAGGCGGACCTCTCGACGCTGCGACTGGCCGGCTACCAGCAGGACTTCATCGGCATCGAGGATGGCGTGCGCGCCTACCTCGACGCGCTGGCGGCGGCGGCGTCGTGAGCGGGCGCCGCTGATGGCGGGCGGCGAGAGAATCCTGGTCGTCGGTCCCGCCTGGGTCGGCGACATGGTCATGGCGCAGTCGCTGTTCCGCCTGCTGCGCCAGCGTGACCCCGACGCCCGGATCGACGTGGTGGGCCCGCCCTGGTCGGTGCCGCTCGCCGCGCGCATGCCCGAGCTGCGGGAGGGCATTGCCCTCGACGTCGCGCACGGACAGCTGGCGCTCGGGAGCCGGCGCCGTCTCGGCCTGGAACTGCGTGCCCGCGGCCATGATCGCGCCATCGTGCTGCCGCGCTCGCTGAAGGCGGCGCTGCTGCCCTGGTTCGCGCGCATCCCGGTGCGTACCGGCTTCGCCGCCGAGGGCCGCAGCTGGCTGCTCACCGACTCGCGCCCGCTGGACCGCAGGGTGCTCGACCAGACGGTCAAGCGCTTCCTGGCGCTCGGCCTGCCGCCGGACGCGCCGCTGCCGGAACCGCCCCGGCCGGCGCTGCGCATCGACCCGGCCAATCGCGACGCGCTCCAGCGCCGTTTCGGCCTCGGTCAGGCGCCGGCGGTGGCGCTGATGCCGGGCGCGGCCTTCGGGCCCGCCAAGCAGTGGCCGGTCGGCCATTTCGCCGAACTCGCCAGGCTGCTCGTCGCCGGAGGTCAGGAGGTCTGGGTGCTGGGCTCGGCGGCCGAACGCCCGCTCGGCGAGCATATCCGTATGGCCGCGGGACCCGGCGTGCATGACCTCTGCGGGCAGACACGGCTCGAGGACAGCGTCGACCTGCTCGCGGCGGCGCATTGCGCCGTAACCAACGATTCGGGTCTGATGCACGTCGCCGCGGCCGCCGGTACCCGCGTGGTTGCGATCTTCGGTTCCACCTCGCCGCATTTCACGCCCCCGTTGACCGGGCGCAGCCACATCCACTACCTGGCGCTGGACTGCAGTCCCTGCTTCCAGCGCGAGTGCCCGCTCGGCCACCTGCGTTGCCTGCGGGAGATAACGCCCGAGGCGGTGGCTGACTCGGTGCTGGCGCCCGCTATACTGCCGGCAGCAACAGCTCAGCCATCGGCCTTGGCAGTTTCCGCCCGGCCGCACGGGATCGAAACATGAAAAAGGCACTGATCACCGGCATCACCGGCCAGGACGGGTCCTACCTCGCCGAACTGCTGCTGGACAAGGGCTACGAGGTGCATGGCATCGTCAGGCGCGCCTCCACTTTCAACTGGAGCCGCATCGAGCACCTGATGAAGGATCCCCACGAGCGCAAGCTGCCGCTGATCCTGCATTACGGCGACCTCGGGGATTCCAGCTCCCTGCTGCACATCCTGCTGAAGGTACGGCCGGACGAGGTCTACAACCTGGCGGCGCAGAGCCATGTGGCGGTGAGCTTCGACCTGCCGGAATACACCGGCGACATCACCGGCGTCGGTGCGGCGCGCCTGCTGGAGGCATTGCGCTCCAGCGGCCTGCCTGCGCGTTTCTACCAGGCGAGCAGCAGCGAGCTCTATGGCAAGGTGGTCGAGACGCCGCAGACGGAGACCACGCCGTTCCACCCGCGCAGCCCCTATGCCTGTGCCAAGGCCTACAGCTTCTACCTGACGCGCAACTACCGTGAGGCCTACGGCATGTACGCCGTCAACGGCATCCTCTTCAACCACGAGTCCCCGCGGCGCGGCGAGAATTTCGTGACCCGCAAGATCAGCTTCAGCCTGGCCCGCATCATGGCGGGGCTGCAGGACTGCCTGTACCTGGGCAATTTCGAGGCGCGGCGCGACTGGGGCTATGCCAGGGAGTACGTCGAGGGGATGTGGCTGATGCTGCAGCAGCCGGAACCCGACGATTTCGTGCTGGCCACGGGACGTACCGCCTCGGTGCGTGAGTTCCTCGAGCTCTGCCTCGACCGCGTGGGCATCCGCTTCGAGCGCGAGGGCGAGGGGGCCGCCGAACGCTACATCGACCGGCGGACCGGCAAGCCGGTGGTGGCCGTCGATCCTCACTACTACCGGCCCGCCGAGGTGGACCTGCTGCTCGGCGACGCCAGCAAGGCACGCCGCGTGCTCGGCTGGGAACCGCGGACCACGCTGGCGGAACTCGCCACCCTGATGGTCGAGGCGGACTGCAAGCTCCACGGCGTGCGCCTCGGCAAGGCCTGAGGGGCGCAGGGAACGCCGGCTTCCGGCACTGTCCGGCCGGCACAGGCTGGTGCGACGCTGCCGGCGCTTTCAGGCCGCAGCGCGCAGCACGTTGATGGGCGCCAGTTCCGGGAAGCGCATGTTGGCCAGCGGAATCAGCGCCGTCCAGATGAAGCAGTACTGTCCGGAGAGGCAGCCGTGGCTGACGCCATCGGCGAACACCATCCAGGCGGAGCCGGGGGCGAAGCGCATTTCCACGTGGGTGTCGATTTCAGCCTGGAAATCGGGGTTGTCCTTGAGGTAGTCGTGGAAGCGCTTCATGGCACGGTCGTAGGGGCTGGTGTCGAGCACCTTGGCCAGCGGCACCGCGGCTGACAGCGCACGGATCGTCGCCGAGAGCAGCCGGTCGAAGGAGTTCTTGTCGAGCCTGCCGATGCGGCCCCCGGGCCCGGTGAAACCGGCGCGGGCGGCATGGCGCTCGAACACGCTGGCGAAGCTGCCCTTGCTGGCCCAGACGCGGTCGTGCTCCGGATTGGCGTTGATGAGGAAGCGCAGGATACGGTCGCCATTGGTGGCGCCGTAGGCGCCGGCGTCGATGTGCACCAGTTCGCTGGCCTTGTGCGCGTCGATGGCCCGCCCCGCCTCCTCCAGGGGGCGGAAGCTGCAGGTGCCGATGTCCGCACCGGCCATGAGCTCCGGCATTGCACGCCGGGTCCAGGCGGCGATGTCCTCGCGCAGCCGGGTGAGTACCCGATGCGTTGTTGCGTAGATGGCAGCCGACGAGCTGAGGCCGCTGACACTGTCACCCTCCGGGTGGTAGCTGACGTTCTTGCGCTTCATCTGCGCCGGCAGCTCGTTGCGCAGCAGGTCGAGGTCCGCTGCGGCCGGCAGCGCCACCGGGCAGCTGGGCAGGTAGACGATGCCGCCGCGCTCGAGGACGTCGCTGAGGTCGCGGGGCCCGGCCGTGGCCAGGCGTGTTGCGTCGAAGGTTTCGAGCATCGGTGTCACCTCTGCCATGGGATCGCGCCGGCGGGCGCGGCGAGACCCTGCCTATTTTCCCAGAACGCTGTCCGCCCTGGCGATCACGTCGGCAGGGCTGATGAGGTCCATGGCGGCGGGATCGCGCACCCGCTGGCCCCAGCGCAGCTGCGCCGGCGGCACGCCGAACTCGCGCTGCACGGCTTCGGGATAACGGTCGACCACCAGGTCCTGGCTGAAATACGGGCCGGTACGCCACCGGTTCGACGTCGCGTACAGGCCAATCACCGGCGTGCGGACGGCGGTGGCCATATGGGCCGGCCCCGAATCGGGGCAGATGACGAGGTCCGCGCGATCGATGATCGCGAGCAGCTGCTTCAGGCTGCTACGACCGACCAGGTTGGCTACCGGAAGGCTGGCGGATCCGGCCAGCGCCGCGCCGTATGCGGCCTCGGTTGCGGTGCCAGCGCCGGTGAGTACCACCTGGGCGCCGTACACCCGCTGCAGGTGGGCCAGCACCTCGGCGTAATGCTCCACGCGCCAGTTGCGGTAGTTGCGGAAGCGCTGGCTGCTGCAGGGGCTGATGACCACCACCGGTCCGCTGCCGGGCGTCTGCGCTGCGGCGAACTCGCGGTCGGCAACGCTGACCGGGATGTCCCAGCGCAGTTCGCGCTGGTTGATGCCGAGGTGCTCGAGGAAGCCGAACAGCCCGTCCATCACATGCTGTTCCGGCCGTGCCGCGATCCGCTCGTTGGTGAACAGCCACTGGTAATCACGCGCACGGCGGCGGTCGAAGCCGATGCGCCGCCCCGCGCTCACCATGCGGCTGGCGAGGTTGGCGCGCATCGAGGCGTGCATGTGGAGCAGCACCGGGAAATGGCGGCCGCGCAGTTGCCGGCGAATGTCGACGAGGCTGGCCCGGGGCCGGGCCTTGTCGAAGGTGATAAACTCGACGCCGTCCACGCCCTTCATGAGACCGTGCTCGGTCCTGCCGATCAGCCAGGTGAGTTGCGTACGTGGCCAGGCGGCCTGGAGGGTCCTGACGATGGGGAGCGTGTGGCAGCAGTCACCGATGGCCGAGAGCCGCACGAGGCACAGCGATTCCGGCCCATTCCCTGGTGGTCGACCGGATGAAGGTGGCATGCTTGCGGTGGAGCGGATAGAGCGAATCGGCGAGAGCGTCATCCTATACGATGGCTCGCTCGCCAACCACATGCGCGAGGCCTGGTTCGACCCGGCCACCTGGCCCGACGCGCCGCGGGCACCGGGTTATGCCGGCGGCCGTGGCGCCACGCTGTTCATCCGTTGCGAGGCGCAGGACTGGGTGCTGCGCCACTATCATCGCGGTGGCCGCATCGCCCGCGTCGCCAGCGATGGCTTCCTCTGGACTGGCGAACGCCGGGTGCGCTCCTTCCTCGAATGGCACCTGCTGGCGCAGCTGCAACAGGCCGGCCTGCCGGCGCCTCGCCCGGTAGCGGCACGCTACCGGCGCTCCGGCATCGTCTATCGCGCCGACCTCATCACGCTGCGCCTGCCGGGGGTGGAACCGCTGTCGACGCGCATGGCCGCCGGGCCGCTGCCGCCGGCACTGTGGCGCAGTGTCGGCGCATGCATCGGCCGCTTCCATGCGGCCAACGTTTTCCACGCGGACCTGACCGCACACAACCTGCAGGTCGATGCACAGGACCGGATCTTCCTGCTGGATTTCGACCGCGGCCGCATCATGCCCGGGCCCGGCGCCTGGCGGCAGCGCAACCTCGGTCGGCTGCACCGCTCGTTCACCAAGATCACTGCCGCGGGCACCAGCGGCTTCAGTGCGGATGCCTGGAACGGCCTGCTCGAGGGCTACGCTGACGTCGCCGGTGACCCGGGTGGCGGATCTCCGCCAGGCCGCGCATAGGGATCGGCAAACGGTTCCGGCCGTCCCTTGAAGCGCCGGTGCACCCAGAAATATTGTTCCGGGACCAGCCGGATGTGGCGCTCAAGGATGGCGTTGACGCGCAGCGCGTCGGCGGCCGGGTCATCGCCCGGGAAGTCCGCCAGCGGCGGCTCGACGCGCAGCACGTAGCCATCGCCATCGGCGCGCCGGGCGGCGAAGTACGGCACCACGGGCGCACCGCTGATCCGCGCCAGCGAGGACAGGGCGGTGTTCGTCATCGCCGGTACGCCGAGGAAGGGCACCAGCATGCTGCCCTTGCGCCGGAAGCTCTGGTCGGGCGCGTACCAGACGACATCGCCTGCGGCGAGCCGGCGGATGAAACGGCGGATGCTGTCCTTGGGAATCAGGTTCGGGGCACTGCGCCTGCGGACCCGCAGCAGGAAGGCATCCACCAGGGGATTGCGGTTCGGGCGGTAGATGGCCGCCATCCCCGGCGCGTCCATGCACAGCCGCCTGCCGGAGAATTCCACCGCCGCGAAATGTCCGCTCATCAGGATGACGCCACGGCCCGCGGCCAGGGCGCCCAGCAGGTGCTCGATGCCCTCGACCCGCCAGAGCCGGCGCACCCGTGCGTCGCTGGCCCAGGCGGACATGCCAGCCTCGATGAGCTGCTGGGCCAGTGAGGCGAAGTGGCGGCGCAGCAGATCCTGCCGTGCCTGCTCCCCGAGTTCGGGAAAACACAGCCGCAGGTTGGTGGCGGCGATGCTGCGCCGACGCCGGGCGAAGAGGAGCCCGAGCCGGCCGAGGATGGCGGCGGCGCCGCGCTGTGCGCGCAGGGGCAGCAGGACCAGCAGCCGCAGCAGGCAGAATCCGAGCCAGGTGGGCCAGTAGCGCGGTTGCCAGAAGTGCAGCAGCGAGGGCGGGTCGATGACGGGATCGGGTTTCATGGGGGCAGGGCGCCCATGCTAGGGGCCGGTGCCCGCCCGGGAAAGGCCCGCCGGCAGCCCGGAAGGGGGCTTGAAAACCGTCCGCCGGGCACCACTAAATACCGCTCCATCCCCGATGCCGGAGTGCCAGGATCGTGATCAAACGTGTCTTCCTGCTCATAGCCACCAATATCGCCGTCCTGGTGGTCCTGTCGGTGGTCGCCCGGCTGCTCGGGCTCGATCGCGTCTTCGACCAGCAGGGTGGGATGAATTTTACGGGCCTGCTGGCCTTCTGTGCCCTGTTCGGCTTTGGCGGCGCGCTGGTTTCGCTGGCGATGTCGAAGTGGGTGGCCAAGCGCAGCACCGGGGCGCGGGTCATCACCCAGCCGCGCGATGCCACCGAGGCCTGGCTGTACGAGACCGTGCAGCGCCAGGCGCGCCAGGCCGGTATCGGCATGCCGGAGGTCGCGGTCTACGACTCCCCGGACATGAATGCCTTCGCCACCGGCGCGCGGCGTGACAGCGCCCTGGTGGCGGTCAGCACCGGCCTGCTCCAGCGCATGCACCGCGACGAGGTCGAGGCGGTGCTGGGCCACGAAATCACCCACGTGGCCAATGGCGACATGGTGACCCTCACGTTGATCCAGGGCGTCGTGAACACCTTCGTGCTGTTCCTCTCGCGGGTGATCGGCTACGTGGTCGACAAGGTGGTGTTCCGCTCGGAGCGCGGGAATGGCGCGGGTTTCTTCCTCACCAGCCTCGTGGCCCAGGTCCTGCTCGGTATCCTCGCCAGCATGATCGTCGCCTGGTTCTCCCGCCAGCGTGAGTTCCGTGCCGATGCCGGCGGTGCCGGCCTGGCCGGCCGGGATGGCATGATCGCGGCGCTGGAGCGCCTGAAGACCGCGCATGGGCCGGCCGCGTTGCCGGATTCCATGAAGGCCTTCGGCATCTCCGGTGGCGGCGGCATCTCGCGGCTCTTCATGTCCCATCCGCCGCTCGACGAGCGCATCGCTGCGCTGCGCAGCGCCGGCCAGCCGAAGTTCGGCTGATCGCCGCGCCTGCGACACCGGTTGCCGATTATGTGAATGGGTTCGCCCCCGGCCACCAGCGGCCGGGGCTACCCTCCCGGACGTGGTGCTGGCTCGTGCGCGGGCACATCCTGCCCGCGGCCGGGCGGCTTGCTTTCAGGGGCTGATTGGCTAAGTATCGCCCCGTAACACGGTTTGGGTTGTCAATGTTCGTCGTGACCAGGGTGCTGCCGGCCCTCGCGGCCGCGCTTTTGCTGTTTTCCGCTGCGGCACCGGCAGCCGACGACGCCTTGCCACGCCCGCCGGGCCTGGTGGCGGAGGTCGGCTTCTGGCAGCGGATCTTCGCCGAGTGCAGCTCGGAGCAGGGCCTCGTCCACGACAACCGCCACCTCGGCATCGTCTACGAGAAGATCGATGCGACGGGCGAGGGCAGCCAGGCCCGCCTGCAGCGCCTGGCCGACAGCGCCCGCGCCCGCTACGAGCGCATCCTGCGCACGCTGGCATCAGGCCAGCGCAGCGGCCTCGACGCCGAATCGGCACGGGTCCTGGCCCTGTGGCCAGCCAACGTCAGCAATGCGGAACTGCGCGCCGCGGCCGACCGGGTGCGCTTCCAGCAGGGACTGGCCGAACGCTTCCATGCCGGGCTGCTGCGCTCTGGCCAGTGGCGCGACCACATCCGCGAAAGCCTGCGCGAGCACGGCGTACCGGAGGGGGTGGCGGCACTGCCGCACGTGGAGTCCTCGTTTGACCCCAATGCGCGCTCCTTTGTCGGTGCGGCCGGCCTCTGGCAGTTCACCGGCGACACCGGCAGGCGCTACATGCGCATCGACCAGGCCGTCGACGAGCGCCGCGATCCATACGAGTCGAGCGAGGCCGCGGCCCGGCTGCTGCGCTACAACTACGACCTGCTGGGAACCTGGCCGCTGGCCATCACGGCGTACAACCACGGGGCCGCCGGGATGCGCCGGGCCGTGAACAGCGTCGGCACCTCCGACATCGAGGCCATCATCCGCCGCTACGACGGCCCCGCCTTCGGCTTTGCCTCGCGCAATTTCTACGTGTCGTTCCTGGCCGCGCTGGCGATCGAGCAGGATCCGGAGCGATTCTTCGGGCCGGTGCAGCGCCAGGCGCCACGCAAGGAGCTGGTGGTCGAGGTGCCGGACTACATGCGTATCGAGGCGCTGGAAAAGGCTTTCGGCGTACCACGTTCCACGCTGCAGGCCTACAACCCCGCGCTCCTGCCCCCGGTCTGGGAGGGCGCCAAGTACGTGCCGCGGGGTTTCCGCCTGCGGCTGCCTGCCGGCCAGGTCATCGACGCGCCGCCGCAGCAGCTGCTGGCGTCGATTCCCTCCGCGCAGCGCTTCGACAGCCAGGTTCCGGACAAGACGCACAGGGTAAAGCGTGGCGATACGCTGGGACGCATCGCCGCGCACTACGGCACCACGGTCAGCAAGCTCGCCCAGGCGAACGGCCTGAAGCCCGGGGCGCGCATCCGCGTCGGCCAGTCACTGAAACTGCCGGGTCGCGTGGCGGCAGTGGCCAGCGCTCCCGCGCCACGCGAGCCCGCCCCGCAGGCGGCGGCCGCGATCCGCCCGGCACCGGCGGCCGACAGCTACCTGGTGCAACCCGGCGATTCGCTCGCGGTCATCGCGCGGCGTACCGGCGTGAGCCAGCGCGACCTGCTGGCGTTCAACAACCTGACCGACGCCAACCTCGTGCGCAGCGGTTCGCGACTGCGCCTGGTGCCCGCGCAGGCCAGCAGCGACGCTGCGTCCCCGCCGACGGCGACTGTTGCCTCTGCGTCTCCCCCGGCCGTGGCGGCCGCCAGGCCAGCGGCCGTCGCTCCGGACCTGCCAGCGCTGGAAACCCCTGCCCAGGCCAGGCAGCCCACCGGCGATGCCGGCGGGATCTCCGCCTCGCTGGCCGATCCGAGCAACTACCTGGTCGCGGCCAACGACAAGGTCGAGGTACAGGCCGCCGAGACGCTCAGCCATTATGCCGGCTGGCTGGAGGTGAGCCCGGATGCGCTGCGCAGGGCCAACGGCTGGCAGGCCAAGCGGGCACTGGTGATCGGCGAGTCGGTGCGGCTGGTGTTCACGAATGTCAGCCGGGAAACATTCCTGGCGCGACGCGTGGCCTACCACCACGATTTGCAGGAGGACTTCTTCAGCCGCTACCGGATCACCGACACCACTGAGCACCTGCTGCGCCGGGGTGAATCGGTCTGGATCCTCGCATCCCAGAAGTACAAGGTGCCGGTGTGGCTGCTGCGCCAGTACAACCCCACGCTCGACCTCGACCATGTGCGCCCGGGCACCCGTGTGGTATTCCCGAAGCTGGTGCGCGTGGCGGCGGTTCCGGCGCAGCCGGCCGCGGCGGAGCTGGCCTGATGGCGGCGGTAACCAGGCGCACGGCCTGCATCGCGGCGCTGGTCCTGCTGGGCCTGGTGCCCAAGGTGCAGGCGGCGAGCTTCGAGCAGGCCGACAAAGTGGTGGTGCACAAGTCCGAGCGCCGCCTCGAACTGCTGAAGAACGGCAAGGTGCTGCGCAGCTTTCGGGTCGCACTCGGCCTGGCGCCCGAGGGCGACAAGCTGCGCGAGGGGGATTTCCGCACGCCCGAGGGGCGCTACCTGCTGCTGGACCGCAACCCGGACAGCGATTATTTCCTCTCCATCCGCATCTCCTACCCGGACGAGCGCCACCAGCGCGCGGCCCGTGCCAGGGGCCATGCCCCGGGCGGGCTGATCATGATCCACGGCATGCCCAACGAGCCACGCTATTCCGCCGAGTATTACCGGACCATGGACTGGACCAACGGCTGTATCGCCGTGTCCAACGCCGACATGATCGACATCTGGCTGATGACGGCACGCAACACGCCGATCGACATCCTGCCGTGAACCGCCCCATGCCTGCCCGCAACGGCAACGAAACACTCGTGGAGGTCATGCCCGAGGGCAGCCTGGAACTGCTGTCCCAGCATGAGGTCAACCGGCTGCGCAGCACCGGCGAGGGCGGCCAGCACGAGGTGCTCAGGCGCTGCGCACTGGCGGTGCTCAATGTCGGCGGCCAGACCGACGACACCCGCGAAGTGCTGGAAAAGTACCGCGACTTCGAGGTCTTCATCGTGCAGCAGGACCGTGGCGTGAAGCTCGCGCTGCGCAACGCGCCGCCCGAGGCCTTCGTCGACGGCAAGATGATCCGCGGCATCCGCGAGCTGCTGTTCGCGGTGCTGCGCGACGTGGTGTTCATCAACAACGAGGTGGCGGGCGGCGGCCAGTTCGACCTCGGGCGCAGCGATGGCATCACCAACGCCGTGTTCCACATCCTGCGCAACTCCGGCACCCTGCGCGCCGGTGAGCCCGATCTCGTGGTCTGCTGGGGCGGGCACGCGATCAGCCGCGAGGAGTACGACTACTCCAAGAAGGTCGGCTATGAGATTGGCCTCCGGGAGATGAACGTCTGCACCGGCTGCGGCGGTGGCGCCATGAAGGGGCCGATGAAAGGCGCGGCGGTGGGCCATGCCAAGCAGCGCATCGGTGACGGCCGCTACATCGGCGTCACCGAGCCCGGCATCATCGCCGCCGAGTCGCCCAATCCCATCGTCAACCAGCTGGTCATCATGCCCGACATGGAGAAGCGGCTGGAGGCGTTTGTGCGCATCGCGCATGCCATCGTCATCTTTCCGGGCGGGGTGGGCACGGCCGAGGAGTTCCTGTTCCTGCTCGGGATACTGCTGCACGAGCGCAACCGCGAGCTGCCGCTGCCGGTGGTGCTGACCGGCCCGGCGTCCAGCGAAGCGTATTTCTCCCAGATCCACGAGTTCATCGGCGCCACGCTGGGCCGCGAGGCGCAGCAACGCTATCGCATCTGCATCGGCAATCCGGCCAATGTGGCGGCGACGCTGCGCGAGGGCATGCGCCAGGTGCGCGATTTCCGGCACTCCAAGAACGATGCCTATTATTTCAACTGGCGGCTGCACCTCGACATGGATTTCCAGCAGCCCTTCCATGCGACGCACGAGAACATGGCCGGGCTGGTCCTGCACCGTGGCCAGGAGCCAGCGCGGCTGGCAGCCAGCCTGCGCAAGGCGTTCTCCGGCATGGTGGCGGGCAACGTCAAGGACGAGGGCATCCGTGCCATCGAGAGCCGCGGCCCCTTCGAACTCTCCGGGGACCGCGACATCATGTCGCGGCTCGACCGGCTGCTCGGCGCTTTCGTCGCCCAGAACCGGATGAAACTGCCCGGTCGCGCCTACCAGCCCTGCTATCGCCTGGTGGTCTGAAGCCGCTGTCGCGGCGCTGGTCAATTTCTCGCCAGGGTGGCAGTGCCTCGCATAACGGCGCTGTTAAATCAGGTTGCCTGTGACTCAGTTCCTCGTGAGCGGCAGGGCTGCTCCATAAGCTGGCCGCAATGTGGAGGAACGGGGACAACCGCCATGAGCAACTACAAGAACAATAGTCTCTCCCCTGGTGCAGACCCTGAGGTCGCCGACGCCGTCGCCGGCAAGCCTGGATACGAATCCACCCTGCGCGGTGGCCGGGTGCGCAACCTCGTCAACCACGAGGGCAAGGACATGAGCGGCTGGGACTCCTACCGCCGCTGGCTCAACCGCGTCCAGTCTCCAGACAAGCGCCGCTCGGTGGTAGATCCGGCGCTGTACACCTGGAAGGGATACCGGAACTGGTCGGAGAAGGTGCGCCGCGACTGGAAGCAGGACGAGTAGGCCACGGCCTCCATGACAACAGCGAGGCCGCGCCAGCCCCGTAGCCAACCCCAACAAGAAGCAGGCCAGGCAGCCCGCGGACCACAGACCAGTTACATGTCAGACAGGGAACAGACCAGCGACTTCAGCATCAGGAATCCAGAGACCCGCAGCCGCCGGGCCTGGGTGGAGCGTGCCCTGCAGGGCGTGCGTGAGCGGCTGGCCAGCGGCGAGTTGCAGCCGGGACCCGGTGATACGCCGGGGGCGCCGCCGAAGCCCCGGTTGTCCGTCGTGCCCTCGGGCCGCAAGCGCTGAAGCCAGGCATCATGGCATTGCATCCGGAGCGGGCACTGCGCCTGCTGGACCAGCTGGACTGCCTGGGTGGCGTGTTGCGCCTGGCCTGGGCCGGCCATTGGGGCAGCTGGCTGCGCGTGGCCTCGCTGGCATCCGGCCTCCTGCTCGGAGCCGTCGCCTGGCGCCTGGCGCTGTTCTGAGCGCCCGAAAAGGCAAACCGGCGGCGCAGCGCGCCGCGCTGGCCGTTGTCAGGTCAGCAGCGCTGCGGTCAGGCTGGCACTGACGGCCGCCATCAACAGGGCGGCGCTGACCCCGGCCGCCAACGGTCGCCAGCCAACACTGCGCAACTGGCCCACGTCCACCGTCAGGCCGACGGCGGCCATTCCCACGGTCAGCAACAGTTCCGAGGCCTGGTTGGCCAGCGCCAGTCCGGGGGTCCAGAAGCCCGCAGCAAGCGCAGGTTGCAGGCCCGCGAACGCATCGCCGAGGGTGCGCAGGGCGGCAAAGCCGACAAACGCCAGCACGAAGCCCGGCACGAGGCGACGGATGCCGGCCAGCCCGAGCGTCTGGCGCTGGCCGGCCGTCGATGCCGCCATGGCGGCCAGCGCCGGCACCACCACCACCAGCGTCAGGTTGCGCAGCAACTTGGTGACCGTCGCGGCGTCGAGCGCAACCGGTGCGGCGTACTGGCCGCTGTAGAGCAGGGCTGCGCCGATGACCTGGGAGGTGTCGTGGATGGATGAACCGAGGAAGATGCCGGCCACTTCCGGATCAGCGCCGAACAGCCAGTGGCCGAGCGCCGGGTAGCTGAGCATGCCGACGAGGCCGACGATGACGATGATCGTGACCGCGTAGCCGGTGTCCTCGGCCCTGGCGCGGATCGACGGCGCTACGGCCATGACTGCCGTGCAGCCGCAGATGCTGGTGCCCACGGTCAGCAGCGTCACCAGTGCGCCACTGAGGCCCCAGGCCCTGGCGAGGCGTGGAATCACCAGCCAGGCGGTGACCAGGCAGCCGGCCACCACCGGCAGGGCGCGCAGCCCTAGTTCACCGATGCCGGCCAGTGTCAGCCGCAGGCCCACCAGCGCCAGGCCGATGCGCAGGATGGCGCTGGATGCCAGCGCCACGCCCTGTTCCATGCGTGGTGCCAGGCCAATGAACGAGCGCACGCAGACGCCGGTGAGCACCGCGAGCATCACCGGGCTGACCGGGCTCTTGCCCAGCTGGAACAGCGCCGTGCCGAGCCAGCCGGAGGCGTACTGGGCGAGGATCGCCAGTGCAAATGCACCGGCAAGGCCGGGCAATGCCGCGGCGCGCGAGCCGAGGGTGACGCTGGCCGGCATGCTCAGTTGGCGGGTTCGGCCGGTGGCGTGTAGCTGCCGAGCGGGAGCTCCGGGCTGCTGGCGGCCGGGGCGGCCAGGCGACGGTCGCGGTTGACGACCATGCGCTGGTGCAGCTCGGTGATCGCCTGGCTGCCGGTGCGGACGAACAGGAACGGCAGGAAGGCATGGATCAGGCAGGCCAGTCCACCGGCCAGCATGCGGACGGCAAAGCCCATCGCCTGGCCGAGGTGCTGGAGGTAGGTCTCGCCGACCGAGGCCGGGTGTTCAGTGAACAGGCGATAGAGGGTCCGCATGACGGGAAACGGTATCCCGGCCCGGCGGGCATTTTCAGATCAAAATTTTGATATTTAGCGCCGCTATGAGAAATTATGTTTCTCATATTGCAGCTTAGAGAATATGAATTTTCATGGATAAAAAAGACCGGGAAATACTCTCCCTCCTGCAGCGTGATGCCAGCCTCGCGGTGGCGGCCATCGCCGAACAGGTGCACCTCTCGCCGGGACCCTGCTGGCGCCGCATCCGCGCCCTGGAGCTGGCGGGTTTCATCCGGCGCCGCGTCGCCATCCTCGACCCGGCGAAGCTCAACGTCGGCACCACGGTCTTCGTGACCCTCAAGACCAGTCGCCACGATGCCGAGTGGTTCGAGCTGTTTGCCACGCGGGTGCGCGCCATTCCCGAGGTCGTGGAGTTCCATCGCATGAGCGGTGACGTCGACTACCTGCTGCGGCTGGCGATCCCGGACATCAACGCCTACGACCGGGTCTACAAGCAGCTGATCGGCATCGGCGGCCTGAGCGACGTCAGCGCGAGCTTCGCCCTGGAGTGCATCAAGTCCACGACCGAGCTGCCGCTCGACTACGTCTAGGGCGATCGCGGGCAGCGCCTTGAAAAGCGCAACGGCGGCCCTCACCTTGGCTGGGCCAGTGCCGCGGCGACCGCAGCGGCCAGTCGCCACAGAGGACCAGGCAATGACCGCACGCGAGACCCATGGCTTCCAGGCCGAGGTGAAGCAGCTGCTCCACCTGATGATCCATTCCCTGTACAGCAACCGCGAGATCTTCCTGCGGGAGCTGATTTCCAATGCCTCCGATGCGGCAGACAAGCTGCGCTTCGAAGCCATCGCCCATCCCGGTTACCTGGCGGAAGGCGCGCAACTCGCCATCCACATTGCCTGCGACCCGGAAGCCGGCACCCTGTCCATCACCGACAACGGCATCGGCATGTCCCGCGAGGACGTGATCGAGCAGCTCGGCACCATCGCCAGGTCCGGTACCGCGGAGTTCATCGGCCGCCTCAGCGGCGACGAGCGTCAGGATGTGAACCTCATCGGCCAGTTTGGCGTCGGTTTCTACTCGGCGTTCACCGTTGCTGACCGGGTCGAGGTGGTCACCCGTCGCGCCGGCCTGCCGGCCGACGCCGGCGTGCGCTGGGAATCCTCCGGCGATGGTGAGTTCAGCATCGAGCCGGTGGCCGATGCGCCGCGCGGTACCCGCGTGACCCTGCAGCTGCGCGCGGACGCCCGGGAGTTCGCCGATGAGTTCCGGTTGCGGGCCCTGATCCGCAAGTACTCCGACCACATAGCCTTTCCGGTCCTGATGAAAAAGGCCGCAGCCGCCGAGGGAGAGCCTGCCGAGGAGGCCGTCAACACCGCCAGGGCGCTCTGGACCCGCCCGAAGGCCGAGATCAAGGATGAGGAATACCAGGAGTTCTACCGCCACATCGCCCACGACTTCACGGCGCCGCTCGCCTGGAGCCACAACCGGGTGGAGGGCAAGCGGGTCTATACCAGCCTGCTCTACGTGCCCGCCCGCGCGCCCTTCGACCTGTGGAACCGCGAGAAGCCACGGGGCCTGAAGCTCTACGTGCGCCGCGTGTTCATCCTCGACGATGCCGCGCAGTTCCTGCCCGTTTACCTGCGCTTCATGCGGGGTGTGGTGGATGCCGACGGACTGGCGCTCAACGTATCGCGCGAGATGCTGCAGCAGGATCCGGAAGTCGAGGCGATCCGCAGCGGGCTGACCCGCCGCGTGCTCGACATGCTCGACAGGCTGGCGACGGAGGAGCCGGACCGCTACCGGGATTTCTGGAAGGAGTTCGGGCGGGTCCTCAAGGAAGGGCCGGCGGAGGATTTCGCCAACCGCGAGCGCATCGCCAGGCTGCTGCGTTTCACCAGCACCCGCAGCGCGGGTGAAGAGGCCGATCGCAGCCTCGGCGACTACGTCGCCGGCAAGGCGGAGGGTCAGAAGCAGGTCTGGTATGTTACCGCTGACAGCCTGGCCGCCGCGCGCAGCAGCCCGCAGCTGGAGATTTTCCGCCAGCGGGGCGTCGAAGTACTGCTGCTGGCCGATCCCATCGACGAGTGGCTGGTGGGCCAGCTCGGTGAATTCGCGGGCATGGAATTCCGCGATGTCCGTCGCGGCGAACTCGACCCGGCGGAAATCGGCGGCAGCGATGCCGGCACGCCACCGCCTGCCGATGCGGGCGCCCAGGGCGAGCTGGTGCAGCGGCTGAAGGCGGAGCTGGGCGAGGCGATCGAGGACGTGCGCACCACCGGGCGCCTGACCGACTCGCCGGCCTGCCTGGCGCTCGGCGAGGCCGACATGGGGCCGCAGATGCGGCGCATTCTCGAGGCTTCGGGCCAGAAGCTGCCGCATTCCCGTCCGGTGCTCGAGGTCAACCCCACGCACCCGCTGGTGCGGCGCCTGGCCGGCGAGCAGGACCAGGCACGCTTTGCCGACATCGCCCGCGTGCTGCTCGACCAGGCTACGCTGGCCGAAGGGCGGGCGCTGGCCGATCCCGGCGACTTCCTGCGGCGGCTGAACCGCTTGCTAGCGGGCTGAGCCGGCCGTGGCCTGGCAGCTCTGGTCGCAGGCCGGCCCGCTGCCGTGTTCCACCTGCAGCGTAGAGTGGGCGATGCGGAAGCGCTGCTTCAGGGCGTTGGCGATGTCACGGAGGAAATGATCATCCTCCTGGCCGCGGGGCATGACCAGATGCGCAGTCAGCGCCGTTTCCGTGGTGCTCATGGCCCAGATGTGCAGGTCATGGATGCTGGCGACTCCCGGCAGACCTTCGAGGTATGCGCGGACTTCATGGGGATCCACACTGCGCGGCACCGCATCGAAGGCCATCTCCAGTGCCTCGGTGAGTACCGCCCAGGTGCTCCAGACGATGATGCCGACGATGACCAGGCTGATGACCGGATCCAGCCACTGCCACCCGGCCAGCAGCACGCCAACGCCGCCCAGCACCACGCCTACCGAGACCCCGGCGTCGCCCGCCATGTGCAGGAAGGCGGCGCGGATGTTGATGTCGTGGTGGCGGCCGGCGGCGAACAGCCAGGCCGTCACGCCGTTGACGACCACCCCGGCCGCGGCCACCACGATCATGATGTTGCCTGCCACCGGTGCCGGGGTCTGCAGGCGCAGCAGCGCCTCCCAGCCGATCGCACCCATCGCCACCAGCAGCAGGATCGAACTCACCAGCGAGGAGAGGATGGTGCCGCGGCGAAAGCCATAGGTGTGGCGCGGCGTCGCATCGCGCCTGGCCAGCCGCATCGCGCCCCAGGCCAGTACCAGGCTCAGCACGTCGCTCAGGTTGTGCCCGGCATCGGCGATCAGCGCCAGCGAGTCGGCGACCAGCCCGAAGGCGAACTCCACCGCCACGAACAACAGGTTGAGCGAGATGCCGATGGCGAAGGCACGGGTCATCTGCTCCGGCGGCGGATGGTGATGGTGGCCGTGGCCACCCGCATGATCATGGTCGTCATCGTGGTCATGGCCATGGTCATGATCGTGCCCATGCTCATGGGGTAGCTGCGCAGCCGGCTGATGGTCGTGGTCGCTCATGCCGCGGAGATTATCACGGCATTGCGACGGGCAAGGGCAGGGCGGTCCGGTCCAGGACGGTGCGCAGCACGAAGCTGGAATGCACGCCGGTGACGCCTTCGATCCGCGTGATCTTGTTGAGCAGCAGCGACTGGTAGGCATCCATGTCGGTGACCAGCACCTTGAGCTGGTAGTCGGCGTCCTGCCCGGTGATCAGCAGGCACTCGAGGACTTCCGGCAGCCGCGCGACCTGCTTCTCGAAATGAGCGAAGCGATCCGGGGTATGGCGATCCATCGCGATGTGGACCAGCGCGGTCAATGCCAGGCCCAGGCTGCGGGCGTCGAGCAGGGCGCGGTAGCCGGTGATGATGCCGCTGTCCTCCAGGGCGCGTACCCGGCGCAGGCAAGGTGAGGGCGACAGGCCGATGCGATCGGCCAGTTCCTGGTTGCTCAGGGCCGAGTTTTCCTGGAGGGCCTCCAGGATCTGTCGGTCATAGCGGTCGAGTTGCATGGTGTGCTTTCTGGTCTGGGACAGATTGGCATAATATGCCACTTTTTCAGACAAACTCGCAATTTCATGCTATACGGGATCGTTCCAGGCTACGATTTCGCAATCCGGCGCCCCGGGCAGGCCGCTAAGGTATCGGCATTCGTTTCCCGGGATGCCCGAGGAGTACCGCCATGCCTGGTGCCAGCCGTTATCGCCCGTTCCCGCCCGTCGACCTCCCGGACCGCCGCTGGCCCGGGCAGGTCATCCGCAAGGCACCCGCCTGGCTCAGCACCGACCTGCGCGATGGCAATCAGGCGCTGTTCGAGCCCATGGGCGCGGAGCGCAAGCTGCGCATGTTCCACATGCTCTGCGACATCGGTTTCAAAGAGATCGAGGTCGGCTTCCCGTCAGCCTCGCAGACCGAGTTCGACTTCGTCCGTACCCTGATCGAGGGTGGTCACATTCCCGCGGACGTCAGCATCGGCGTACTGACTCAGGCGCGCGAGCCGCTCATCCGCCGCAGCATCGAGTCGCTGCGCGGTGCACGCCGCGCCATCGTCCATGTCTACACCGCGACCTCGCCCCTGTTCCGCGAGACCGTCTTCGGCATGAGCCGGGCGGAGGTGATGGAGATGGCGGTTTCCAGCGTGCGGCTGATCCGCGAGCTGTGCGCGCAGCAGCCGGGGACCGAATGGGTGCTGGAGTACAGCCCCGAGACCTTCTCGGCCACCGAACTGGAATTCTCTCGTGACATCTGCGATGCGGTGGTCGAGGCCTGGGGCGCGACCCCACAGCGCAAGGTGATCCTCAACCTGCCGGCGACGGTGGAGGTGGCGACGCCCAACGTCTACGCCGACCAGGTGGAATGGATGCACCGCAACCTTGCGCGGCGCGATGCGGTGGTGATCAGCGTGCATCCGCACAACGACCGCGGCTGCGCGGTGGCCGCTGCCGAACTGGCCGTCATGGCCGGCGCCGAGCGGGTCGAGGGCTGCCTCTTCGGCAACGGTGAGCGCACCGGCAACGTCGACCTGGTCACACTGGCGCTCAACCTGCTGACGCAGGGCGTGGAGCCGGGCCTGGATTTTTCGGACATCAACAGCATTGCCCGCACCTACGAGGCCTGCACGGCGCTGCCGGTGCACCCGCGGCATCCCTACGTGGGCGACCTGGTGTTTACCGCCTTTTCCGGCTCCCACCAGGATGCCATCCGCAAGGGCATGGCCGCGCAGCGTGCCAGCACGACCTGGGACGTGCCCTACCTGCCCATCGACCCGGCGGATCTCGGGCGCACCTATGATTCGCTGGTGCGTGTCAACAGCCAGTCCGGCAAGGGTGGCGTGGCCTACCTGCTCGAGGCCTCGCGCGGCGTGGTGATGCCGCGGCGGATGCAGGTGGAGTTCAGCGGTGCGGTGCAGAAGCTCGCCGAAGCCACTGGTTCCGAGGTGACGGCGGACGAGATCTGGCGGCTGTTCGCCGCTGAATATCTCGAGTGTGCGGAATCGGTGCGCTACGTCGAGCATCATCTCTTCGAGCGCGGTTCGCGCCAGGGCGTGCGGCTCACGGTGGCCGTGGACGGTGTGCAGCGGGTGCTGGAGGGGACCGGCAATGGCCCGATCGATGCGGTCATTGCCGCGCTGGGCGTGCCGGTGAAGGTGCAGGCCTACGAGGAGCGTTCCCTGAACCAGGGCGCCGACTCCCGCGCGCTGGCGATCGTCGAACTGGCGCTGCAGGGTGTGGCCGGCAGCACCTTCGGCGCCGGCATCGATCCGAACATCGTCACTGCCTCGATCCGCGCCCTGGTGGCCGGCCTCAACCGGGTCCTCGCCCGGCTCGGCGAGGCCGGACGCCGCGAGGCGCTGGCGGCGCTGGCAGCGGCAGCGCCGGCCTCCGAACGGGTCGCCTGATGCAGCCCCATCCCCGGACGGCACCGCCGTCCGGGTATCCCGCAATGCCCGCCATTGCCGAACGCGGTTAAACTGCGCGGCGTTTTCCGGCACTGACAACTGGTTGCAGGACGCATGAAATACGTCGCATCGCTCGCGGCTCTGGTCGGCCAGACGCCGTTGCTCGAGATCAGCTACCGCTTCAATGGCCAGCGGCGCCGGCTGTTCGCGAAGTACGAAAGCATGAACATGACCGGCAGCGTCAAGGACCGCATGGCGCTGCACATCCTCGGCCGCGCCGCCGAGCGTGGCGAACTCAGGCCGGGGGACGTCATCGTCGAGGCGACCAGCGGCAACACCGGCATCTCGTTCTCCGCCATCGGCCGTGCCCTGGGTCATCGCGTGCGCATCTACATGCCCGACTGGATGAGCCACGAGCGGGTCCTGCTGATGCACAACCTGGGTGCCGAGGTGGTGCCGGTATCCAAGGCCCAGGGAGGCTTCGTCGGCTCGGTGCAGCTGACCAGGGATTTTGCCGCCGAGAACCCGAATTCCTTCCTGCCGCGCCAGTTCGACAACCCGGACAACATCGAAGCCCACGAAATGATGACCGGGCCGGAAATCGAGGCGCAGCTGGCGCGTTTCGGCGTCGAGGCCGATGCCTTCGTCGCGGGTGTCGGCACCGGTGGCACCGTGATGGGCGTTGGCCGTTACCTGCGTCGCAAGGGACGCCCGGTGCGGGTCCACGCGCTGGAGCCCGCCAATTCGCCGACGCTGCGCACCGGCAAGAAGGTCGGCTCGCACCGCATCCAGGGCATCAGCGACGAGTTCATCCCGTCGATCGTCAATCTCGCCGAACTCGATCCGGTCGTGGATGTCTGGGATGGCGACGCCATCCTGATGTCGCAGGCGACCTGCCACAGGCTCGGGCTGGGCCTCGGCATCTCATCGGGGGCCAACCTCGTCGGTGCCATCAAGCTGGTGGAGGAGATGGGGCCCGATGCCGTCGTGGTTACGATCCTGCCAGACTCCAACAAGAAGTACCTGTCCACGGCCCTGGCTGCCGCCGAGCCACCGCAGGACGGCTACATCACCCCGCAGGTGCAGCTGGATTCGGTCGCCAGCGTGCGCTGAACGTCCGCTCCGGCCTCTATAATCCGCGGATGGTCCACCATCACGCGCCGGCAAGGGATGCACTGACGATTCCCGGCCCCGCCGGTACCCTCGAGGCATTACTGGAGCAGCCGGACACCGCGGCCGCCGGGCGTATCGCCGTCATCTGCCACCCGCATCCGCTGCACCAGGGAACGATGCTCAACAAGGTGGTCCACACCATCGCTCGGGCGATGCTCGACCTCGGCGTGCCGGCGCTACGTTTCAATTTCCGCGGGGTCGGCGCCAGCGAGGGACGCCATGCGGACGGCAGCGGCGAGGTAGACGATGCGCTGGCCGCCTGCACCTGGATGCGCGAGCGCTTTCCCGGCAGCGAGCTGCTGCTGGCCGGCTTTTCCTTTGGCGCCATGGTGGCCTGTGCGGCGGCCGTGCAGGCGCGGCCCGCGCAGCTGGTGACGATCGCACCGCCCGTCGAACGCAGCAAACGGCTGCTTGCCGGCCGGCATCCGTCGGTCCCCTGGCTTGTGGTGCAGGGCGAGGCCGATGGCGTGGTGCCGAGCGGCGAGGTGGCCGCCTGGGTGGCCGCGCTGCAACCGGCGCCGACGCTGGTCGTGCTACCCGGTGTGGACCATTTTTTCCACGGCCACCTGACCGGCCTGCGCCAGACCCTGCTCAGCCACCTCGCGGTGCAGCCGGCATGATTTCCCGCCTGAAATCGCTGCTGAACGAGCTGGCGCAGACGCCGGGCCCGGCGGCCGATCCCGACCGGGTGCCGCTTGCCATGGCAGCCCTGCTGGTGGAGGCTGCGCGCGCCGACGACGAGGTGCAGCAGGCGGAACTCGACCGGCTCGCCGGCCTGCTGGCGCAGCGCCTGGAACTGGATCCGGCTGCCGCGCAGGCCCTGGTGCGACGGGCGCGCAGCGCCGTCGAGGATTCGGTTTCCCTGTACGAGTTCACCCGGCCGCTGCACGAGGCGCTGGACTATCGCGGCAAGGCCGAGGTGGTGCGGATGCTCTGGCTGGTGGCGCTCGCCGACCAGCGCCTGGACAAGTACGAGGACTACCTCATCGGCAAGGTGGCCGAGCTGCTCTACGTCTCACGCGGTGATGTGCTGCGGCTGAAGCACGAGGCACAGCAGCTGCAGCCGGCCGCCAGCGGCGGCGACTGAGCAACGATGCGCCGCCTCACTCCCCGTAGAACGTCTGCGTGAAACGCAGCGGCAGCGCCACGGTCCCGCCCTCAGGGACCACCTCGACATTGAACACCAGGGTCTCGCCGTTGGTCACCGCATAGTCGGCGATGTAGTACACCGCATTGCCCTCGCGGATCTCGCGTACCGTGGCGTCCTTCACCTGGCCGGTGTCGTTGGCGACCAGCGCCGTGACCCTGGCCGTAACCGGCATGCCGATCGTACCTTCGGCCTTCTTCAGTACCGATACGTTCAGCAGTGCGCGGTTCTTGCTGCGGGTGATGCCGTAGGTGCTGGCGACTTCCGGGGTGAGCTGGTCGGTGGACAGCGCCGAGAAATGCACGACGTAGTCGCCGAAGTCCTTGGAACTGGCGCCAGCCGGTTCCGCTGCGGTCTGAGGTGCGGTGGCTGACGGCGCGCTGCCCGGGCCGGGCCCACCGCAGCCGGAAATCAGGGCAAGGGCGGCGATGCTGATGCAGACGGTTCGGATGCTCATGGACATGGCAACACCTGCGGCTGGCCTGCAAAGATCATAAACCACCGGCAAAACGCCAGGACAGCATTATTTACGTCTCCGGCCCGTGCCTCAGAAGGGCATGCAGACCATACCCACCACGCCGTAGCCACTCGGCACCAGGCGGTTGACGAACTCGATGGCCAGCAGCGCAAAGATCGGCGACAGGTCGAGGCCGCCGAGCGCCGGGATGAAGCGGCGGAAGGGCGCCAGCACCGGTTCGACGATGGCGGCGAGCATGGCGAGCGCCGGATTGTAGCCGCGCGGGCTGAACCAGCTGCTGATCACGTAGACGATGGTGAGCAGGAAGTAGGTACGCAGCACCAGGTGCACCAGCCGCAGCAGCCCGAGCGCAATGACCTGACCGGGGGTGCTGTGCCCAGCGCAGGCGATGGATGCCAGCATGCCGGTTCCCAGCAGCTGCACCAGCAGCAGGATGACCACCGTGGCGGTATCGAGGCGCCCGGCCGCCGGAATGAAGCGGCGGGCCGGCAGGACCAGCGGATCGGTGACCTTGAGGATCGCCTGCACAAGGGGGTTGCGCGCATCGGCGCGCTGCAGCCCGAGGACCAGCCGCAGCACCAGCGCGATCACGTACAGGTCGAGCAAAGCCGAGATGACGAAAGTGAAGGCGTCCTGCATGCCGTGTTTCTCCGTAGCTGCGTCTGGCGCTCAGCGCTTGCTGCGTCCCAGTTCGGCTCCGCGGTCACGGGCTGCGGTCAGTGCCCGGCTTACCGTGTCACGGATGCCGGCCTGCTCCATGACGGCCACGGCAGCTGCTGTGGTGCCGCCCGGTGAAGTGACGGTCGCGCGCAGCGCCGCCAGGTCCTGCGACTCATCGGCCGCACTGCAGGCCGCGCCCATCGCGGTCTGGCGCACCAGGCTGCGCGCGATGCCCGCCGGCAGGCCGAGGCGGGTGGCGCTGTCTTCCATGAGTTCCATGAGCAGGTAGAAGTAGGCCGGGCCGCTGCCGGAAACGGCGGTGACCGCGTCCATCAGCGATTCGTCCTCCAGCCACAGGGCACGGCCGGTGGTCTGCAGCATCTCCAGCGCCAGCGCCCGCTGGCTGGCGCTGACGCCTGCGGCGGCCACCAGCACCGACATACCGGCACCGACCAGCGCCGGCTGGTTCGGCATGACCCTGACGAGCGCCGTGCCCGGGCCCAGGGCGCCGGCGAGGGTGGCGAGCGGCACGCCGGCCGCCACCGATAGCAGGAGCTGGCCCGCTGGCCGCCGCTGGCCGGCCAGCTCCGCCAGCACTGCCGGCATGACCTGCGGCTTGACCGCCAGCACCAGCACATCGGCCGCGGCGGCCACGGCGGTGTTGGCTGTCGAGGTCCTGATGCCCGCGGCGAGTTGCGCCAGCTGGCCGCGCCTTGCGGCGTCGGGCTCGGCCACGGTGAGGCGCGTGGCCGGCAGGCCCGCGCGCAGCAGGCCGCCGATGATGGCCTGCGCCATGTTGCCGCCGCCGATGAAGCCGATATCGAGGTCCCGGATCGTCACTGCTGCCACCTCTGGCGAAACCACCGCTGCGCCCGGTTCAGGGCGCGGCGGCCGGACGGGCGCCGAACAGCGCCGTTCCCACCCGCAACATCGTACTGCCTTCGGCGATGGCCATCTCGAGGTCGTCCGACATGCCCATGGACAGGGTGTCGAGCTCGTGGCCTGCAGTACGCAGGCTCTCGAAAAGCGCGCGTACGCGCCGGAACTCCGCGCGCAGCGCCGCGGCATCCAGCCCGGCCTGCGGCATGAACATCAGGCCGCGCAGCTTCAGGCGCGGCAGGCCGGCGACCTCTGCCGCCAGGGCTTCCAGCCCGGCCGCGGGCACACCACCGCGGCCTGCCGCCGGCTCCGGCTGCACCTGCAGGCAGACCTGCAGTTCGGCGGCATGGAACGGGCGCTGGCGGGACAGCCGCTGCGCCACCTGGCCGCCGGCCACGGTCTGCACCCAGTCGAAGTGCGCGGCCACGTCCCGTGTCTTGTTGGCCTGCATCGTGCCAATGAAATGCCAGCGCGGGCCGGTTGGCAATTGCGTGATCTTGGCCACGGCTTCCTGCACGTAGTTCTCGCCAAAATCGGCGAGGCCTGCAGCCTGCGCGGCGCGGATGGCGGCAGGCGGGTGTGTCTTGCTGACGGCAACGATGCTGATGCCGGCCGGGTCACGCCCGGCGCGCAGCGAGGCCTGGGTCACGCGGGCGCGCAGGGCCGCGAGTTTTTCCGTGATTGCCGTCACGGCCGCTGCCGGGTCGCTGCTTGTACTCTGCGCCACTGGTGCACCGGGCTTATGGCAAGTCCGGATTCCGCTGCAGATCGGGGCAAGGGATTGAGCTGGGGACTGAAATGGCTGTCGACATAGCGCAGTTGCTCGCATTCTCTGTAAAAAACAACGCGTCCGACCTGCACCTGTCGGCCGGTGTGCCACCGATGATCCGCGTCGATGGCGACGTCAAGCGGATCAACATGCCGGCGCTGACGCACAAAGAAGTGCACAGCATGATATACGACATCATGAGCGACAAGCAGCGCAAGGACTACGAAGAGTTCCTTGAGACTGACTTTTCGTTCGAGGTGCCGAAGCTGGCGCGCTTCCGCGTCAATGCCTTCAACCAGACGCGCGGTGCCGGCGCGGTGTTCCGCACCATTCCGTCACAGATCCGTACGCTGGAAGACCTGAAGGCACCGGCGATCTTCCGCGACATCGCCATGTATCCCCGCGGCCTGGTGCTGGTCACCGGGCCAACCGGTTCCGGCAAGTCGACGACGCTGGCGGCGATGATCGACTACGTCAACACCAACAAGCCCGACCACATCATCACCATCGAGGACCCGATCGAGTTCGTGCACGAGAGCAAGAAGTCGCTGATCAACCAGCGCGAGGTGCACAAGGACACGCTGGGCTTCTCCGAGGCGCTGCGCTCGGCCCTGCGTGAGGACCCGGACGTGATCCTGGTGGGCGAGATGCGTGACCTGGAGACCATCCGCCTGGCCATGACGGCCTCGGAAACCGGCCACCTGGTGTTCGGCACCCTGCACACCAGCTCGGCGGCCAAGACGGTCGACCGCATCGTCGACGTCTTCCCGGCCACCGAGAAGGAGATGATCCGCACCATGCTGTCGGAGTCGCTGCGGGCGGTCATCTCGCAATCGCTGCTGAAGAAGATCGGCGGCGGGCGCATTGCCGCCCACGAGATCATGATCGGTACGCCTGCCATCAGGAACCTGATCCGCGAGGGCAAGATCGCCCAGATGTATTCCGCCATACAGACCGGCCAGGCGGCCGGCATGCAGACCCTCGACCAGAACCTGCAGGAACTGCTGGCGAAGGGTGTCGTCAGCAAGGAAGAGGCGCGCTTCAAGGCCGCCAACAAGGACCAGTTCTAGGCCGTCGCCGCAGGGCGCCGCCGGGAGATCACCATGGAACGCGACCAGGCTACGAGGCTGATGCAGGGACTGCTGAAGAAGCTGGTGGATGCCAAGGGCTCCGACCTGTTCATCACCGCCGGCTTTCCGCCCGCCATCAAGGTCAACGGCGAGGTGCACCGCGCCGGCGACCAGCTGCTGTCGCCGGACGACAGCGCCATCATCGTGCGTTCCATCATGAACGACCGTCAGGCGAAGGAGTTCGACGCCACCAGGGAGTGCAACTTCGCGATCAGCCCGCAGGGCATCGGCCGTTTCCGCGTCAGCGCCTTCGTGCAGCAGGGCCAGGTGGGCGCAGTCCTGCGCACCATCGTCAGCAAGATCCCGACGCTGGAGGAGCTGGAGCTGCCGCCGGTGCTCAAGGACATCGTCATGACCAAGCGTGGCCTGGTCATCGTCGTCGGCGCAACCGGCTCGGGCAAGTCGACCTCGCTGGCAGCCATGGTCGGCCACCGCAACGAGAACTCGCGCGGCCACATCATTACCATCGAGGATCCGGTCGAGTTCGTGCACCCGCACCGCCGCTGCGTGGTCACGCAGCGCGAGGTCGGCGTCGATACCGACAGCTGGGGAGCGGCGCTGAAGAACACCCTGCGCCAGGCGCCGGACGTGATCCTGATCGGCGAGATTCGCGACCGCGACACCATGGAGTACGCCATCCAGTTCGCGGAAACCGGCCATCTCTGCCTGGCGACCCTGCACGCCAACAGCGCCAACCAGGCGCTGGACCGCATCATCAATTTTTTCCCCGAGGACAAGCGCGGCCAGCTGCTCATGGACCTGTCGCTGAATATCCGCGCCATGGTCTCCCAGCGGCTGATCCCGCGGGAGAGCGGCAAGGGCCGCATCGCCGCCATGGAGATCATGCTGCATTCACCGCTGATCGCCGACCTGATCTTCAAGGGCGAGGTAGCGCGCATCAAGGAGATCATGGCCAAGTCCACCCGGCTGGGCATGCAGACCTTCGACCAGGATCTGTTCGCGCTCTACGAGCGCGGGGCCATTTCCTACGAGGAGGCGATGCGCAACGCCGACTCGAAGAATGAGCTGCGCCTGCGCGTCAAGCTGGAGAGCAAGCGCGAGCGCAAGGGCATCGACACGGAAGGGCTGGCGCTGGCCGAGGACGAGGGCAGCGACCGCGGCGTCGTCCGCATGTAGGCGCCCGGCGGGAGAGCAGACTTGGCGGACAACATCACTGAACTGGCGACCATGAACGTGCAGCCGCTCTTCAACCTCATGGTTGAGAAGCGGGCCTCCGACCTGTTCCTGACGCCCCATGCCCCGGTCAAGATCAAGATCGACGGCAAGATCATGCCTGTGAACAAGCTCGAGCTGACGCCGAAGATGATCCGGCAGGCGGCCATCGAGCTGATGAGCGAGCAGCAGCTCGAAGAATTCACGCGTGAGCTGGAGATCGACTTCGCGGTGTCCAAGGCCGGTCTCGGCCGGTTCCGCGTCAACGTCTTCCACCAGCGCGGCAACGTCGCCATGGTGATGCGCTACATCACCTCGGCGATACCCAATCTTGACCAGCTCTGCATGCCGTCGATCCTCAAGGACCTGGTGATGTTCCGGCGCGGGCTGCTGCTCATGGTGGGGGCCACCGGCTGTGGCAAGTCGACGACGCTGGCGGCGATGATCGACCATCGCAACGAGAAGACTTCCTCGCACATCATCACCATCGAGGATCCGATCGAGTTCCTGCACGCGAACAAGAAGTCCATCATCAACCAGCGTGAAGTCGGCACCGACACCAAGTCCTACGGCAGGGCGCTGAAGAGCGCCATGCGCGAGGCACCCGATGTGGTGCTGATCGGCGAGATCCGCGACCGCGAGACCATGCAGGCCGCCATCGACCTGGCCGGCACCGGCCACCTGGCCATCGCCACGCTGCATTCGAACAACGCGCCGGAGACGCTGGATCGCATCATCAACCTGTTTCCCGAGGACCAGCACGGCCAGGTGTTCATGGACCTGTCACAGTACCTGCGTGGCATCATTTCCCAGCGCCTGGTGCGGGGCACCAAGGGCGAACGGGTCGCCGCCGTGGAGGTCATGCTCAACACGCCGCGGATCGCCGAGCTGATCCAGGTGGGTGACATCGCCAAGGTGAAGGAAGCGTTCCAGAGTTCGTCGGAGCAGGGCATGCAGACCTTCGACGACGCCCTGCTGAAGCTCTACAAGGAAGGCAAGGTGCCGATGGAGGAAGCGCTGGCCAGCGCCGACTCGCGCACCAACCTCGAAGCGAAGATCCACTTCAGCTAGGAAGAATCAAGGAAAATAGTTAAGGGGACAGTTTACTCAACTCGTTAAGGGGACAGTTTACTCAACTCGATATGGCCAAGGTTGCGAACCACGCAATGCCACATTCGAGTTGAGTAAACTGTCCCCTTAACTATTTTGGCCGAACAGCTCCGGGTAGACGGCGCGGGCCTCGAACACCGGGCCGTCGACACAGACGCGCTTCATCGCGGGTCCGGCGTCGGTCTGCACCGGCACGGCGCAGCCGGCGCAGCCGCCGACACCGCAAGCCATGAATTCCTCGAGGCAGAGCTGGGCCGGCAGGTCGAAGTCGCGCGCCAGGCCCGCCACCGCCCGCAGCATGGGATGTGGCCCGCAGGCGTAGAGCGCGACGCGGTCATGGTCGTCATCGTGCAGCGCGGCTAGCCAGTCGCCCGCCAGCGCCGTGACGTAGCCCGGGTAGCAGCCATCGAAACCCGCCAGCGAAGCGAGCCTCGAAGGCACGCCCAGGGCCTCGAGGTCAGGTTGGCAGGCATCGAGGCGATGGTCGAGGCCGTGCAACGGCAGGGCGCCGCGTCCGGCCTTGAACGGAAAAGGAACCTCGGAGCCGAAGAAGGCCACGGGTCGCCAGGTGGTTGCCGTATCGGCTGCCAGGCGCATGGCGAGGAACTCCAGCGGCGGCATGCCGACACCACCGCCGAGCAGCAGCGCCATGGGGCGCCCGGGGTCCGGGACAAAACCCTGGCCGATGGGACCCAGCGTGCTGATCCGGTCCCCGGCCTTGGCGGCGGAGAGTGCCCGCAGGCCGGGCCCGACGATCTTGAAGAGGACCTCGATCCAGCCGGCGGCCGGGTCGCAGCGCCGGATCGACAGCGGCCGGCGCATGGGAATGTCGGCGGCGCATTGCAGGTGGACGAAACTGCCGGGCTGCGCACGGGCCGCGCACTGCGGAGCCTCCAGCCGCAGGACGAACTGCTGCGCCGGGAATGCCTGCAGCGCGAGCACGCGTGCCTCCTCGAGGAAGATCGTGTGGCGATGCGGGCGGTCCATGGCTCCTGCCGGTCCGTTGGCGGATTGCGGGCCGCATTTTCGCAGAGCGCGACAGCCCTGTCGCCCCGGCAGGCGGCGTCAGGAGCGCAGCCAGGTCTCGGCCATCAGCCTCGCGGCCATCAGGTCGATGTCTGCCGGCTGCACGCGCCGGCGGCGGCTACCGTCGCGCCGCTGCTCGCGCAGCACCGCTTCGGCCTCGGCCGAGGTGTAGCGCTCGTCGATCTCCTCGACCAGCAGCCCGCTGCGCCCGGCCAGCCACTGGCCGAAGGCGCGCGAGCGCCGGGTCATGGCCGAATCCGTGCCGTCGGTGTTGCGGGGCAGCCCCACCACGAGGACTTCCGGCTGCCAGTCGCGGATCAGCGCCGCGACCTCCTGCCATTCCGGCACGCCGTCGTGGGCGGGCAGGGTAGCCAGTGCAGTCACCGTTCCGGCCAGGCGGCTGGCGCTGGCGACACCGATCCTGCGGGTACCGAAGTCGAAGACGAGCGCGCGGTCTGCCATCGCGGGAACCTGGGCTTTCGAGGCCGCGCCGGCGAGCGCCTTGGCTTCAGGCGTGGCCCGCCTCGGGGCTCATCGTGGCGAGGTTGATGCCGAGCAGGCCGGCCGCCGCTGCCCAGCGTGCCTCGAAGGGCGTGTCGAACAGCAGCGTGGCCGTGGCCGGGACGCTCAGCCAGGCATTGGCGCCGATTTCCATCTCGAGCTGCCCGGCGCCCCAGCCGGCGTAGCCGAGCGCCATCAGCGCGCGCTTCGGGCCGGTGCCCCGCGCCAGGGCAGCGAGGATGTCCTGCGATGTCGTCAGGTGGACGAACGCACTGACTTCCACGGTGGAGTCCCACTTGCCGGCCGGCTCGTGCAGGACGAAGCCGCGTTCGCCCTGCACCGGGCCGCCGCGCAGCACCGGCTGGTCCGCCACGGCGGCTGGCGCACCCTCCAGGGCCAATTGCTGGAAGACTTCGCCGAGCGCCATTTCCAGCGGCCGGTTGATGACGATGCCGAGGGCACCCTGGTCGGTGTGCTCACAGATGTAGGTGACGCTGCGCACGAAGTTCGGATCTGCCATAGCCGGCATGGCGATGAGCAGATGGCCGGTGAGGTAGGTGACCTCGCCCAGGGATCCATTGTCCGTGGCCCCTGCCATTCAGCCTCCGTGGACGGCACGGATGCGGCCGGTGCCGCCATCGGAACCGAAATGCCACTCGTAGGCGAAGCGCAGCACGTCGTAGTCGTCGCGCAGCACCTTGGGGAATGGCTCGAACGGTGCCGCTATGCGCAGGATCTGCATGGCCGCCTGGTCGAGGTTGGGGTAGCCGGAGGAGCTGCGGACCACAATCTCCTTGAGGTCGCCGTTGGCCGTGATGGCCACCTCCAGTACCGGGTAGCTGCGGATCAGGGCAAGCTCGGTGGCGCCGGGGAAGTTCAGGGTGCCGATGCGCTCCACCTTGTTCTTCCAGCTGTTCAGGTAGCTGGCGATGCGCGCCTCGCGGGTGCTGGCGCTGACCAGCAGCTCGCGGGGATTGGCGTCGGGGATGCGCGTCTCGCGATCGGGCTCGGCGAGGATGTCGGTGGCATCGGTCGCTGGCATCTGCAGCTGACGCTGCAGGGCCGGGCGCGCTGCACCGGTCTCGCCCGGGCGCACCGTCGGCCGCTCGCGCGGACTGGCAGCGATGCGCGCCTCGGCGGGCGCCTCGCTGCCGCTGCGCTGCGCGCCGTCGAGGTCGCCGTCCTGGTCCGGGCCTGACGCTGCCTCCGTGGGGTCGGTCATCACGGCAGTCCGCAGGCGCGCATCCAGCGGCGCATTGCCCCGGCCCACCAGGTTCTGCTGTGCGAGCAGCGCCGCTGGATTGCGCGGCGCCGCCGCCCTGGCGTAGTCGCGGGTAACGATGACGACATCGAGCGAAGTCGCGGCAGGATTGCGCTCGGGCGGGGCGGCACTGAAGGTAACGCCGAGGATGACCACCCCGTGCAGCAGGGCGGCCAGGAACAGCGTGGAGGAGAGGCGGTCACGCGTGGCCGCGGGCGACCAGGAGCCGCCGGCCGGGCTCAGCGCGATTGCAAGCGGTCTGCTCGTGGGCCTTTGCATCACCGTCCGTCGCTGCCGTGGATCAACAGCCAGCAGTTCCGCCGGGACCGGGCGCCCCGCGCGGCGCACTGGCTGATTATACGTGGGTCAACAGCAGTGGTCGGCATTGCATCACGGATTCCGGTAGTCCCGGCGCCTGCCGGTTCAGGGCCTCAGGCGCTGCTGCATGCAGGGGGTCAGCAGGCGGCGGCCATCGGTGGCGACCAGCAGCGCACAGCTCAGCCCGAGGCGCCGGGTCAGGTCATCGAAGGCCTCGGGGCCGCCCACCAGCAGCGTGGTTGCCGCGGCATTCGCCAGTTCCGGATCACGGCCAATGACGGTGCTGCCGGCCGCGCCCTGCGCCGGCCGGCCGCTGCGCGGATCGATGATGTGGTGGAACCTCCGCCCGCCGGCATCGAAATGGCGCTCGTAGGTTCCGGAGGACACCGCCGCCTCACCGTCGGCGAGGTCGACGTGGCCGAGCAGGCCCGGGCCCAGCGGGTCGCGTACGCCAACGCGCCATGGCCGCTGGCCGCGGCTGCCGAGCGCCAGCACGTCGCCGCCGGCGACGATCAGCGCATCGCGGATGCCGGCGGTACGCAGGGCCGCGGCTCCCGCCACCAGGGCACTGCCCTTGGCCACGCTGGCGAGGTCGAGCGTCACCGCTGCCGTGGTGCTGAGCTGCAGCCCGTCGAGGCGCAGCTCGGCCGCGCCGAGCGCGGTGGCGCGCAGCGTGTCGATGCTGGCGTCGTCCGGAATGGTGGCGGGAGTCCGGTGCGCGAGGTCGTCGAACCCCCAGAGGTGCAGCAGCGGGCCGACGCGCGGGTCGAACAGCCCGCCTGAGCGCTCGCGGATCTCCAGGCTGCGGGCGACCATGCGGGCCAGCTCCGGCGACAGCGTCGCCGCCTGCCCGGCGGCGAGCCGTGCATTGACCCGCCCCAGTTCGCCGGGGCCGAAGGCGCGCCAGTCGACGTCGATGCGGCGGTAGAGCGCTTCCAGCTGGTCGAGGGCCGCATGCGCGGCGGCCGGATTCCCGCCGGCAATCTCCACGCGCACCAGCGTGCCGAACACCGGCATGACCCGCTCCACGACCGGTGGCTCGCGGCCGCAGGCGCCGAGGCACAGCAGGGCGATGGCTGCCGCAGCAGCTGCTTCAGCGCGCAGCGAGCCGCTCCACCACAACATCGAGGAACCTCGCCGCCAGATCCACCTTGCCGTACTTCTTCAGTTCGCGGATGCCGGTGGGGCTCGTGACGTTGACCTCGGTGAGGTAGTCGCCGATCACGTCGATGCCGGCGAAGAGCACGCCGCGCTCGCGCAGCACCGGGCCGACCTGGGCGACGATCCAGCGGTCGCGTTCGGTGAGTGGGCGCACTTCGGGGGCAGCGCCCATGACCAGGTTGCCGCGGTTGTCGTCTGCGGCCGGTACCCGCGCCAGCACCTGCGCGGGAGCCGCGCCGTCGACCAGCAGGATGCGCTTGTCACCCTGGCGGATCTCTGGGATGTAGCGCTGGGCCATGGCATGGCGGGTCTCGTAGGCTGTCAGGGTCTCGAAGATGACGTTGGCGTTGAGGTCGCCCCGGCGTACCACGAAGATCGAACGTCCACCCATGCCGTGGAGCGGCTTGACGACGATGGCCTCGTGTTCCGCCATGAAGCTGCGCATCTCGGCCATGGAGCGGGTGATCAGCGTGTCGGGGCAGCACTGCGGGAACCAGGCGGTGAAGGCCTTTTCGTTGATGTCGCGCAGGGCCGCCGGGCGGTTGAGCACCAGGACGCCGTCCTCCGCGGCGCGCTCGAGGATGTAGGTGGTGTAAATGTACTCGGTGTCGAAGGGCGGATCCTTGCGCATCAGGATCACATCGAGGCTGCCGAGCTCGACATCCTCGTTGCCCAGGAAATCGAACCAGTGCTCGCCGCGGTCATGGACTCGCAGGCGACGGGCGCGGCCCAGCGCCTTGCCGTTGCGGATGCGCAGGTCATTCTGTTCAAAGTAGAACAGGTCCATCCCGCGGAACTGGGCCTCGAGCAGCATGGCGAGGCTGCTGTCCTTGGCCGGATGAATGGCGCTGATGGGATCCATGACGATCCCGAGTCGAACGGTGCTGGCCAACGCGATTGCTCCTCGCCCTGAATTGTGACGCAGGCGGCAAAAACGCAATTCTCCCCTACGGTTGCTGAAATATCACCAGCGCGGCGTTATGATCCGGGCGGTGCGTGCGTGGGGTTTTTCGGACCCGGACCAGGTCGCTGTTGCGCGGGTCCGGGATGCCCGTCCGGGTGTGTCGTATCTGCCTGCCGGCCTGCGACTGGGAGTCGCCCCGGCGCCAGGCATGGATGAGCCTAAACCGTTATGTTAAAAGGGCAAAAGCAGATTCCCCGCATGGAGGGCTCGGTGGCTGCGGAAGGTTCCGGCGACCTGAACGGGCTGAAGATCCTGGTCATCGACGACAGCAAGACCATCCGCCGCACGGCCGAGACCTTGCTCTCCAAGGAAGGCTGCCAGGTGTACACGGCCGTGGACGGCTTCGATGCGCTGGCCAAGATCGCCGACCACCGCCCCGACATCATCTTCGTGGACATCATGATGCCCCGCCTCGACGGCTACCAGACCTGCGCGCTGATCAAGAACAACCGCACCTTCAAGGATACGCCGGTGATCATGCTGTCCTCGAAGGACGGGCTGTTCGACCGTGCGCGTGGCCGCATCGTCGGCTCGGAGCACTACCTGACGAAGCCATTCACCAAGGACGAACTGCTGGGGGCCATCAGGGGCCATGTGGCGCGCTGAGGCGCAGCCCCGGAGGACGTAGCCATGACGCTGGTACTCATCGTTGATGACTCGCCGACCGATCAGCACGTGATCTCCCAGGCGCTGCAGCGCCATGGGTTCGACACGCTGGTGGCCAGCGAGGGCGAGGAGGCGATTTCGCTGGCCGAGCGCGAGCACCCGGACGTGATCCTGATGGACATCGTCATGCCGGGCATGAACGGTTTCCAGGCCACGCGACAGCTGACGAAGAATCCGGCCACGGCCTCCATCCCGGTGGTGATCGTGACCTCCAAGCACCAGGAGACGGACCGGATCTGGGGACTGCGCCAGGGCGCGGTCAGTTTCATCACCAAGCCTGTGGGGGACGACGAACTGGTGGCGGCAGTAAGGGCCAACATCAAGTCGTGATCCGGCCATCGTGACGACGTCGGCGGGCACCGGGCTGCGGACCCTCAGGGAACATCCCTTCGAGCTGCTGCGTGAGATCGAGCGGCGCTCACGGGTGGCACTGACCGGCGGTCCCGGCGATGATGTCAGCGGTGAGGAGTGGGTAGGGATCGGCCTGCGGCTCGGCAACGAACGCTTTGTCGTCGCGCGGGAGGAAGTCCGCGAAGTACTGATGCTGCCGCCAGCGCTGACCCGGGTGCCCGGGGCCAGGTCCTGGGTGCGCGGCCTGGCGAACGTCCGTGGCCACCTGCTGCCGGTGGCCGATCTGCGGGGCTTCCTCGGTGCCGGCGCGATCACGGGCGAGCGCGCCGCGCGCGTGCTGGTGGCCAACAGCAACGAGTTCCCGGTGGGCCTGGTGGTGGATGAAGTGTATGGCTTTCGCCGGTTCCTGCAGCGCGAGCATGTCAGCGAAACGCCGCAGACCGCGATCCGTGCGGACCGCTACCTGGACGGTGCCTATCGCCGCGGCCTCGAGGTCTGGCCGGTGCTGCGGGTGGAGAAGCTCCTGCAGAGCCGCGAGTTCCAGAGGGCCGCAGAGGACTAGCCGGGGCTGCAGGCGCAACCCGCGGCATATATAAAAAGACGACAGGAGTGGCGCGCTGGCCGCGCCCCGTTTGGAGGACGCAGCAGACATGTTCAACAGCAGCAACCGCTCCCGGAATCTGGTCATCCTCGCTCTGTGCCTGTTCCTGTCGCTGGTGGGCGCCATGGCGCTGGTGCTCAAGGGACCGGGAGTCCCGGGTGCAGCGGCGGGTGCCGATGCCGAGCTCCAGGCGGCTGTCCTGCAGGCGCGCGAGGCCATGCGCGGCATGCCGCAGGCCTTCGACGCACTGGCGCGCAGCGTGGCGCAGCTCGGCGCCGCGGGCGCGAACGATGCCGATCCGCTGGCGGGCCAGGTGCGGGCCAATGCCGCCATCATCAGCAAGGGACGGCCGGAAATCCTCGGCGCCTACGCCGTGGTGGCGGATCTGGAGAAACTCATGCCAGCGCTGCGCCGCGAAGTCGGGGAGCTGCAGCTCGCCGCCAGCGGCCAGGCAGCCACTGCTGCGCAACTGCAGCGGCTCGAGACCATCGTCGCAGGCATCGTGCCGCAGGTACGGGCGCTGGTGGGCGGCCCCGGCAAGCCGACCGACATCGCCAATGCGCTCGGCCAGACCGAGATCGACGTGGCGCAGATCATCCTCGGCCTGCAGAACGGTGACCCGGATCTCAACCTCAAGGCAGTGGGCGGGTCGCGGGCCGTGGAAGCGCTGGGGCGCCTGGCCAGCGCGCGCGACAAAGTGTTTACCCGCGTGCGCGATGCCCGCGCCCTCGGTGACCGGCTCGACCTGATCGCGCAGGCTTCTCGCCAGCTGGACCAGGTTGCCCTGCGCCTGGTGGGCGTACCGGCCGCCGAGGCGGGCGCCGCCGGGGTGCCGGCCCGCCAGGTGCTGGTGATCGGGCTGCTGGTGCTGGCCGCGGTGATCCTCGTGATGCTGGCCTGGGTGGCCTTCCAGGCGCCACCCGCCGCAGCGGTGCAGCTGGCCAGCGACCAGGCGGACCGTAACCAGCAGGCGATCCTGCGCCTGCTCGACGAGCTGTCGAGCCTTGCCGACGGTGACCTGACCGTGCAGGCCACGGTGACCGAGGACATCACCGGCGCTATCGCCGATTCCATCAACTATGCGGTGGAGGCGCTGCGCGAGCTGGTCACCACCATCAACGAGAGTGCCATCCTGCTGGACGGGGCGGCGCGTAGCGCGGAAAGCACCGCGGCACAGCTGGGGCAGGCCAGCGAGGCACAGTCCAAGCAGGTGGACTCCGCCTCGCAGGCGATCAGCCGCATGGTCGGCTCCATCGAGGAGGTCTCTGGCGACGCCGAGCGCTCCTCCGACGTGGCGCGGCACTCGGTGGATGTCGCCCACAAGGGCGGCGAGGCGGTGCGCCGTACCATCGAGGGCATGAACGCCATCCGCGAGACCATCCAGGACACCTCCAAGCGCATCAAGCGGCTCGGCGAGAGCTCGCAGGAGATCGGCAACATCGTCGAGCTCATCAATGACATCGCCGACCAGACCAACATCCTGGCACTGAACGCCTCCATCCAGGCCTCGATGGCCGGCGAGGCTGGCCGTGGCTTCGCGGTAGTGGCCGACGAGGTCCAGCGCCTGGCGGAGCGCTCAGCCAACGCGACCAAGCAGATCGAAGTGCTGGTGCGCACCATCCAGGCCGATACCAACGAAGCGATCGTCTCCATGGAGCGCAGCACCACCGATGTAGTGGGCGGTGCGCTGCTTGCCGAGAATGCCGGAGCCGCGCTGGAGGAGATCGAGCAGGTCTCCAGCCAGATTGCCAGCCTGGTGCAGAACATTTCCAATTCGGCGCGGGAACAGGCGGGTGCCGCGGCCGCGGTGATCCGCATCGTCGAGCTGCTGCAGCAGATCAACTCGCAGACGGCGTCCGGCACCAGCAACACCCGCGAGTCGATCAGCAAGCTGGCCGCGCTGGCAGCGCAGCTGCGCCGCTCGGTGGCCGGCTTCCGGCTGCCGGCCGGGGCGCTGGATGCACGTCGTGGCCGCGGGCCGGAACCGCGCCCGGCGGCGCCCGGCGCCGAGGCCGGTGCTTACGGTGAACGGGGGCTGCGCGTCATCGGCAAGCGCACGGCCTGACGGCAGGCTCCGCGGCACCCCGCCCCGCCATGAACACCGCGATTCCACAGGCATCGCTGCAGATCGTCAGCGACGAGCTGGCGGTCACGCTCAACGATGCGCGCGTGGTGCTCGAGCAGTTCGCCGAGGGCGACGGCGGCTCCCAGGCACTGGAGCGCGTGGCCTCCCTGCTGCACACCGCGCGCGGTGTGCTGCGCATGACGGAGACCCACGGCGCCAGCCTGCTGGCCGAGGAGATGGAGCAGACCTGTGCCTACCTGGCCAGACTGAAGCGCCGCGATGGTGGCGCCGAGGAACCGCTCGAGGCGCTGATGCGCTCCGCCGTGCAGCTGCCGGCCTACGTGGAGCGGGTGCTCAATGGCGGCCGCGATATCCCGCTGGTGCTGCTGCCGCTGCTCAACGACCTGCGTGCCGCCCGGGGGCGGCCACTGCTTTCGGAGAGCACGCTGCTGCTCCTCAACGTCGGTGGCGACCCGCGGGCGACCAGCCAGCTGCCCCGCGCCCGGCCCGACGGCGAGGATCTCATGCGCCTGGCGGGCGAGCTGCGCCCGCGTTTCCAGCTGGCACTGCTCGGGTGGATCCGTGGTGATGAGCCGGAGGCCAGCCTGCGCCAGATGGCCGGCGTCGTGGAGCGCCTGGAGAGTGCCGCCGCCACCGAGCAGGTCCATCACCTCTGGTGGGTGGCTGCCGGCATCATCGAGGTCCTGCTGGACGGGGGACTGGAGACCAGCGTTTCGCTCAAGCGCCTGATGGGCCAGGTAGACCGGGAGATGAAGCGCCTGCGCACGCTGGGCGAGGCCCAGTTCGCCAAGGTGCCGCCGACGGAGCTCGTCAACAACCTGCTTTATTACGTGGCACGGTCCCGCAGCAGCGGCCCCCGCGCCACTGCCATCCGCGCCGCCTTCAATCTCTCCGAGCTGGTGCCGGGCGATGCGCAGGTCGAAGAGGCGCGCCAGAGCCTGTCGGCGCCCAGCGTCAAGCTGATGCAGACCGTGGCCCAGGCGATCCGCGAGGATCTTGGGCGCGTGAAGGACGTACTGGACATCTTCGTGCGCACCGGCATGGAGCGGGTCGAAGAACTCGCGCCGCAGCTGGAGCTGCTGAAGAAGATCGGCGATACCCTGGGGGTGCTTGGCCTCGGTGACCTGCGCGAAGCGGTGCAGACGCGCCGCGAGGAACTGCAGGAGCTGATCTCCCACGGCCGCCGGCCGCAGGAGTCCGCCCTCGTGGGCATTGCCGCCGCACTGCTCGGCGTCGAGGATCGGCTCGAGGCCGACCTCATCGGCATGATCGCGCCACGCGCCGGCGAGCCGGTGGCCGCCGCCGCGGATACGCCGCGGGAAACCGGCGCCGACCTCAGCCAGGTGACCCCGGCCGTCATGCGCGAGTGCCTGGTGAATCTCGCGCGTGTGAAGGAAGCCATCACCCAGATCACCGACCGGGGTGGCGACGCTGCGGCGATGGACGCCGTGCCGGAGCAGCTCCAGGGCATCACCGCCGGCTTGCTGATGCTCGGCAAGGAGCGGGCTGCCGGCGTGGTCGGCGGCCTGCAACGCGCCATCCGCGGCGTACTCGGCCAGGGGCAGGGACGCGCGGAGCGTGTACGCCTGGACCGGCTGGCCGATGCAACCGTGGCCCTGGAGTACTACCTGGAAACCCTGCAGGCCGGGCGCAGCGAACCGCACTACATGCTCGACAACGCCGAGCGCTGCCTCGAGGGCCTCGCGCAGGCCGCGCCCGTCGAGGGAGCCGAGGCGGCGCTGGAGCATGCAGCGGGGCTGGATGCCGCCGAAACGGTGGCCGCGGCACCTGCCGGGCACGAGGCCACGCAGGTCATTCCGGGTCCCGCCATGCTCCCGCCGGCCGCAACCCGGCCGCCACCGGCGCCGACGGTGGTTTTCAGCGGCGGGCCGGAACGCCTCGACCCGGAGCTGCTGGAGCTGTTCATCGAGGAGGCGCGCGAGGAGATCAGCGGCATCGCCCGGGCGTTCGCGGCCTGGGAACGCGACGATGCCGATGGCAATTCGCTGGCATCCCTGCGGCGCGCCTTCCACACGCTGAAGGGCAGTGGCCGGATGGTCGGCGCCGACCTGATCGGCGAGTTCTGCTGGAAGGTCGAACTGCTCCTCAACCGCGTCATCAATGGCACCGTCCAGCGCAGCCCGCAGCTGATGGGCACCCTGCAGGACTGCGTCAGCCTGTTGCCATCGCTGCTCGAGCAGCTGGAGGTCGGGGCCGCGCCGGCCACGGACCTCAAGCCGCTGCTCGCCCGTGTCCAGGCCCTGGCTGAACCGCAGGCGGCAGCGACCGGTGACGCCGAGGAGGGCACGGGAGCTGCTGCGGTTGCCGCGCAACCCGCGCAGCCGCCGCGGCTGGTCGCCGTTGCCGGAACCGATATCCAGCAGCCGGCAGCGCCCTTGCAGCCGGAGTCCACGGCGCCGGCCGCCCCGGAACTGGAGCCGGAGCCGGAGCCGGAACCGGAACCGGTGGCCGCGACGGCCACAGCAGGTGGCATGGATCCGGTCCTGCTGGACATCTTCACCCGGGAAGTCGGTGGACACCTGGCAATGCTGCGCCGGTTCGTCGCCCACTGCGACGAGGCCGCACCGCCCTATGCCGTGACCGAGGAACTACATCGCTCCTGCCACACGCTGGATGGCAGCTTTGCCATGGCGCGCGTGGGCCTGGGCCAGCCGCTGACCGAGGCGCTGAATGCGCTGGTGAGCATGGCCTACCGGCGCCCGGCACGCCTGCCGGCAGGGGCGGTGGTGACGCTGCGCGATGCGGCCTCCCGCATCGAGGCACTGCTGGCCTACCTCGCCGAGCCCTGGCGACCGGCCCCGGAAACCGCGGACCTCGAGCAGCGGCTGAGCGATCACATTGCAGCGCTCGAACATCCGCCACAGGAACCGCTGGAGCGCACCGGTGAACTGACCGGGGTGCAACCCGAACCCGAGTCCATGGCACCCCCGGCCGATGATTCCATCATCGTCGAGGAGCTGCCGCTGCCGGAGGTCATCGAGCTCACGGCTGAACTGCCCGCCGCCAGCGAACTGGCCGAGTTCGTCGAACCGGTCGAGCCTGGTGATTCCAACGAGCCAGTCGAACCGATCGAGCCAGTCGAACCGATCGAGCCAGTCGAACCGATCGAGCCAATCGAGCCAGTCGAGCCGGTCGAACCCCCTGCGACCGCCGCGCCTGCATCCGCAGCTCCCGCGTTGCCCTATGACCCCGAGATCGCGGCGATCTTCGCCGAGGAGGCGGCCGAGTTGCTGGAGTCCGCCGATGCCGCCGTCGCCCGCCTGGCAGAGAACCGCGGCGGGGCCGGCGACGAGCAGGCGATGGCCGACCTGCAGCGTTACCTGCACACGCTGAAGGGCGGCGCCCGCATGGCCGGACTCGGCATCATGGGCGCCTTCAGCCACGACCTGGAGACGCTGCTTATCCGGGTCGGGGAAGGCCTGATCCCGCGCAGCCCGGCGTTCAGCGAGCTGCTGCAGGCGAGCCTCGACGAACTGCATCGCCTGCGCGAGGATGTCATGACGGGCGAGCAGCAGCGGCTGGCCCCGCAGCTGGCAGCGCGGGTGCGCGCAGCGCTGTCCGCGGAAGAGGCCCCATCCGTGGTGCCGGCGCCGAGCATGCCTGTGCCGCCACCTCCAGCGGAGATGGCGCCGGCCACGCCGGCTGCGCCGGTCCTGCCGGAAGCAGCGCATCCCGAGGCGCTGGCGGAGGTACCGCCCGCAGCTGCGGCAGCGCCGCCGGTCGAGCCGGAACCCGAGCCCGCCCCGGTCGTGCCACTGGTTGCGCCGGAACCGGAGCCGGTGCCCGCGCCGGCACTGCCCGAAATCAGTCTGCCGGCCCTCGAGCGTATCAGCGAGCTGGCGCGCGAGCTCGAGCAGCCCGCCGCCGCGCAGGCCGGCCGGGTCCCGCTGGCCGCGGAGGCGGCGGAATCCACGGCGGCGCGCCTGCCGGCCGCCGAGCGCCGCGAGACCGCACGCGTGGATTCGCTGCTGCTCGACCAGCTGCTCAACAATGCGGGCGAGATCAGCATCTTCCAGTCGCGGCTCAGCCAGCAGGTGAACCTGATCCAGTTCAACCTCGAGGAGCTCGGTGCGACCGTGGTGCGCCTGCGCGAGCAGCTGCGCAAGCTGGAGCTGGAGACCGAGGCGCAGATCCTCTTCCGCCACCAGGACGACGGCGGCGGCCGCGGTGACTTCGACCCGCTGGAACTCGACCGCTATTCGACCATCCAGCAGCTGTCGCGCAGCCTGGCGGAAACGACCACCGACGTGAACAGCCTCAAGGACCTGCTGCAGAACATGGCGCGGGACACCGAAGCACTGCTGGTGCAGCAGGCGCGCACGGCGACCGAGTTGCAGGATGGCCTGATGCGCACCCGCATGGTGCCGTTCCACCAGCACGGCCCGCGCCTGGCGCGCCTGGTGCGCCAGACCGCCATGGAGGTCGGCAAACGTGCCGAGCTGCAGATGCAGGGCGGCGGCGAGCTGGACCGCCAGGTGCTGGAGCGCATGCTTGGGCCGTTCGAGCACATGCTGCGCAATGCGGTGGTGCACGGCATCGAGTTGCCCGCGGAGCGCGAGGCGGCCGGCAAGCCAGCGACCGGCAGCATCTTCATCAACCTGCGCCGCGACGGCTCCGAGGCCGTGGTGGAGATCGCCGACGATGGCCGCGGCATCGACGTCGCCGCCGTGCGCCGCAAGGCTGCGGACCTGGGTTTCATCGAGCCTGGTACCGCGGTGAGCGACGAGGAGGCCATGCAGTTCATCCTGCGCCCTGGCTTCAGCACCGCTGACCGGCTGACCCAGGCGGCGGGCCGCGGCATCGGCATGGACGTGGTCACCAGCGAGGTGGCCAAGCTCGGCGGCTCGCTGCGCATCGGCTCGGTGGCGGGCCGCGGCACGACCTTCACCATCCGCCTGCCATTCACGCTCGCGGTCACCCAGGCATTGATCGTGCGCTGCGGCGCCGAGCTCTATGCCATGCCGCTGCCCACCGTGGAAGGCGTCATTCGCCTGTCACGCAGCGAGCTGCTGGCGCGGCTCGGCACCCCGCAGCCGGTCATCGACTACGGCGGCCAGTCCTACCAGTTCCGCCACCTGGGCGAGTTCCTCGGCCTCGGGCCGGCACGCATCCCGGAGGAGCAGAGTCGGGTATCGGTGATCCTGGTGCGGGCCGCGGAGCATTCCACGGCGCTCATCGCCGACGAGATGCTCGACAGCCGCGAAATCGTCGTCAAGCCGGTGGGACCGCAGCTCGCCACCATCCGTGGTATTGCCGGCGCCACCATCCTCGGCGATGGCCGCATCGCCGTGATCCTCGACATGGGCATCCTGGTGCGCACCCTGCGCCCCGGCGCCACGCTGCGGGCGCCGGTAGTGGAGGCTCCCGCACGGGGGCCACTCGCGCTGGTGGTGGACGACTCCATCACCATGCGCCGCGTGACCCAGCGGCTGCTGGAGCGCAACGGTTTCCGCGTGGTCACCGCAAAGGACGGTCTGGAGGCCATCGGCGTGCTGCAGGACCACCGGCCCGACATCATCCTGCTCGATGTCGAGATGCCGCGCATGGACGGCTACGAATTCGCGAAGCATGTGCGCAACAACGCCGACACCGCCACCGTGCCCATCGTGATGATCACCTCGCGGGTGAGCGACAAGCACAAGGCACGCGCCATCGAGGTGGGCGTCAACGACTACCTCGGCAAGCCCTATCAGGAGCGCGCGCTGCTGGAAGCGGTGCGCCACCAGTTGCAGCAGGCCTGACATGAACAGCCAGACGGCCCCGCGCAGCGCCATCGACGAGATCTACTGCCAGCTGATCCCGCTGCGCCAGCTGCGCCTCATCGTTCCGCGCAGCTGCATCGCCGAGGTGATCCGCTATGCGCCGCCCGTGCGCGAGGCCCAGGCACCCGGCTGGTTCCGCGGGCTGGTGCCGTGGACGACGCTGCGCGTACCGGTGGTCTCGTTCGAGGAGCTCTGCGGGCGGGAGGCTGGCGAGCCGGGCGGCCGCACCCGCATCGCCATCGTCAATGCCATGTCCGGCCGCCTCGATACCGGCTACTACGGCATCCTCACCGAGGGCTTCCCGCAGCTGGTGCGCGTCAATCGTGAGGTGATGCAACCGGACGAGCGCCAGGCCTGGCCGGCCGAGGGGCCGGTGGTCTGCCAGATCCGCATGATCAACGAGTATCCGCTGATCCCTGACCTGGAGCGCGTCGAGGAACTGCTGCACGCCTGCCTGGATCGCTCGGCCCGCCGGCTGTCCTGAGGCTGCGGCCGCCGGCGGCCAGCGGCAATTCGCAACCGCTCGCCGGGTGCTTTCTGGTAGGCTGCGCGCTAACCAGACGGCAAGAGCCGGGCGACCCATGCAGATCTTCTCGCGCCTCATGCCCCATGAGGGGCGCTTCTTCGACCTGTTCAACCAGCACGCGGCTCTCGTGGCCGAGGGCGGCGCCGCGGTCTCCGAGCTGCTGCAGGGATTCAGCGACGCCCAGGGCTGCAATGGGCGCATCACGCGCATCGGCGAGATCGAGCATGCGGCTGACCGCGTGACCCGCGAAACCACCGCGCTGCTGCACAAGACCTTCGTCACGCCCTTCGACCGCGACGACATCCACCGCCTGATCTCGCGCATGGACGACATCCTCGACCTGATCCAGGACGCGGCCGAATCGCTCATGCTCTACGACGTCAAGCAGCTGCCACCCGAGGCGGCGCACCTGGCGGACCTGGTGAAGATCTGCTGCGAGCGCGTGCAGGCCGCCGTGCGCCTGATGTCCTCGATGGAGAACGCCCCGTCCATCCTCATGCTCTGCCAGGAGATCGACGGGCTGGAGTCCGACGCCGACCGGGTCATGCGCGGTGCCATCTCCAGGCTGTTCCGCGAGGAGCCCGACGTGCGCCAGGTCATCAAGCTGCAGGCGGTCTACGAACTGCTGGAGACGGCGACGGACCGCTGCCAGGATGTCGCCGACATCATCGAGGGCGTGGTTCTCGAGAACGGCTGACCGTGGAAGTCCAGATCACGTTCAACACCCTGGCGATGCTGGTCGCCATCGCGCTGGTCTTCGACTTCATGAACGGCTTCCACGATGCCGCTAACTCCATTGCCACGGTGGTGTCCACCGGCGTGCTGAAGCCGCACCAGGCGGTGGCCTGGGCGGCGCTGTTCAATTTCCTCGCTATTGCCATCTTCGAGCTGAAGGTGGCGGCCATGGTGGGCAAGGGCATCGTCGAGCCCGGCTTCGTCGACTACCACGTGATCTTCGGCGCGCTGGTGGGCGCGATCAGCTGGAGCGTCATCACCTGGTACTACGGCATTCCGTCGAGTTCCTCCCACGCGCTGATCGGCGGCATGATCGGCGCCGTGGTCAGCAAGGCCGGTGTCGAGGCGCTGCTGCTGCCGGGCATCCTCAAGGTCGGCATTTTCATTCTTGCCGCGCCGCTCATCGGCTTCGTCTGGAGCGCGCTGCTCATCACGGTGGTCTCCTGGATATGCTTCCGCTCGGCGCCGCACCGCGTGGACCGCATTTTCCGCCGCCTGCAGCTGGTGTCGTCGGCCCTCTACAGCCTGGGCCACGGCAGCAACGACGCGCAGAAGACCATGGGTATCATCTGGCTGCTGCTGATTGCCGCTGGCGATGCCACCCGTGACCACCTGCCGATGTGGGTGATCGTCAGCTGCTACCTGACCATCGGCACCGGCACGCTCTTCGGCGGTTGGCGCATCGTCAAGACCATGGGCCAGCGCATCACCAAGATCAAGCCGGTGGGCGGCTTCTCCGCCGAGACCGGTGGCGCCATGGCGTTGTTCCTCGCCTCCGGCTTTGGCATCCCGGTATCCACTACGCATACCATCACCGGTGCCATCATTGGCGTCGGTTCGGCGCAGCGCGGATTTTCCGCGGTGCGCTGGGGCGTGGCGGGCAACATCGTCATCGCCTGGGTGCTCACCATCCCGGCCTCGGCGCTGATCGCGGCCATTGCCTGGTGGCTGGGACGCTTCATCATCTAGTCCTGCTGTCAACAAGGGAGCTGGTCCATGAGCCTTTCCACATTGTTGCCTGGTCTTCTGCATCGGCGCTGCCAGTCGGTGGTAGCGGGTTTGCTGGCAGCCGCGGTGCTCGCTGCCTGCGCACCGCCTGCGCCGCCGCCGGACGCAAAATCTGCCGGCGAACAGGCAGCTGCCGCGCCGATTGCTGCCCCCGCAGGCCGCTACGCACTGGATCCGGACCATGCCACGCTGGAGTTCCGCGTCCGTCACCTCGGCCTGGCCGACTACGTGGCCCGCTTCACGCGCATCCAGGCCAGCCTGCAGCTCGATCCGGCAAACCTGGCGGCGTCCTCGATCGAGCTGACGGTCGACCCGGTCTCGATACGCACCGACTATGCCGGTGACTACCAGGCCGCCGTGCCGGGTTCGCCCTATAAGAGCTTCGACGAAGCGCTGGCGCAGAGTCCCAAGTACTTCAATGCCGGCCAGTACCCGCAGATCAGCTTCAGGTCCACCAGGGTCGAGGAAACCGCGCCGGGCCAGCTGCGCGTGAGCGGTGACCTGAGCATGCTCGGCAAGACCCTGCCGGTCACACTCGAGGCGGTCGTGACCGGATCCGCGGCCCAGCATCCATTCCTCGGGCGCGGCGCGATCGGCTTCTCGGTCACGGGCGGCTTCGACCGTTCGGCCTTCGGCATGACCGAGCTGCTGAAACCGCCGCTGGTCGCTGACGCGGTGGCAGTCCGGTTCGACGGCGAGTTCCACCAGGAAGTCGCAGCGGCGCCATGAACGCGCGCGCGGCGCAATACTCCGCCGTCGCCATCCTGCTGCACTGGGCGATCGCTGCCGCCATCGTCGGCAATGTGGCGCTCGGCTGGTGGATGCACCGGGGCATCGACGTACCGGAGACGGCAGCGCGCGCCATCGCCGTGTTCCAGGTCCACAAGTCGCTGGGGCTGACCGTGCTGGCGCTGAGCCTGCTGCGACTCGCCTGGCGCCTGCGGCACCCGCCGCCGCCCATGCCGATGGCGGCGCCGGCCTGGGAGCGGGTCGCGGCCCGGCTGACGCATGCTGCGTTCTATGTCCTGATGCTGGCGATTCCGTTCAGCGGCTGGCTGTACGCCTCGGCGCAATGGCGCGGGACGGCACCGCTCAACGTGCCGACGCTGTGGTTCGGCCTGTTCCAGGTGCCGCACCTGTTCGGTCTCGACCAGGCAGCGCAGGGCACACGCGCCGCGGTCGCGGGAATCACCCTGGAAACGCACGAATGGCTGGCCTGGGGCGCCATTGCGCTGCTGGCGCTGCACGTGGGTGCCGCCCTGAAGCACCAGCTGGGCGATCGCGATGTCGTGCTGTCGCGTATGCTGCCGCTGGCCCCCGCTCCCGGTGGCCGGCCGCAGCCGCGCGAGTGGCCGCGCAGCATCGCGCTCTGGCTGGGCAGCGCTGCCATCGTCCTGGCCGCGGTTGCCGTCGGCTGGGCCGTGGTGAAGCCGCCGGCGGCGGTACCCGCGGAAGCGAGCGCAATCGGCGACCTGCCGGGCGGCAACTGGTCGGTCGATCCGGGCAGCGAGATCCGCTTCTCCGGAGCCCATGCCGGCATGCCGTTCGACGGCCGCTTCACGCGCTGGCGTGCCGGCATCCGCTTCGATCCCGCGGACCTGGCCAGTGCGAGCGTGACCGCCGAGATCGAGACGGCCTCCGCGCGCGACGGCAACCCGCTGCATGAGGAAACGCTGCCGCAGCCCGAGTGGTTCGATGCCGGGAGGCATCCGCTGGCCAGGTTTCGCAGCACTGGCATCCAGCCGCGCGGCGACGGGCGGTTCGAACTCGCCGGCACACTGACCATCAAGGATCGGGAGCTGGTGCTGGAGCCGCTGACGCTCGCGGTGGACGGCGGGCGGCTGACGATCACCGGCAGCGTCACGATCCTGCGCCGCGATGCCGACCTCGGCATGGAGTCCGACCCCGCTGCCGCCTATGTTTCGGCCGCCATCCCGGTAGTGGTGCAGCTGCAGGCGCTACGCCGTCCCTGACGGCCGGGCCACCTCGGCCAGGCCTGCGACTGCGACCGGAGCAGCAGGGAGCCTCAGCCGAGATCGCCCGCCAGGAGCTGCAGCACCGCCAGCGCCGCCAGCGGTGCGGTCTCGGTACGCAGGATGCGTGGCCCCAGCCGCAGGCGGCGGAAGCCGAAATCCGCGGCGAGCCGGACTTCTGCCTCGGTGAGGCCGCCCTCGGGGCCCACCAGCAGCGCCACCGGTCCCACGGGCTGCCCCAAGGCCGCGAAGGACTCACCGCCGGGATCCAGTTGCAGGCAGGTCGCATAGCCGGAAATCGCCGGCACCAGCATTTCCAGCGTCCCGGGTTCGGCAACCTCGGGGATACGGCTGCGGCCGCTCTGTTCGGCCGCCGCCACGGCGACGCGTTGCCAGTGCTCGCGCTTGCGCTGCGCCCCGGGCTCGTCGAGGCGCACCACGCTGCGCGACGCCAGCAGGGGCTGGATGCGCGCCACGCCCAGTTCGGTGGCCTTCTGGATCACGGTGTCCATGCGCGGCCCGCGGGAAATGCCCTGGAACAGCGTGACCGCCAGCGGCGATTCGACGTCGACCGCATGGCCCGCCCCGATCCGCAGCTCCACCGCGTCGCGCTGGAGGCCGCTGACCTCGGCTTCGAAATCCATGCCCGAGCCATCGAACACCAGCAGGCGGTCGCCCCGGCGCAGCCTGAGGACGCGCAGCACGTGGTTGGCAGCATCGCCGCCCAGCGTAGCCGTGGTGCCAGGGCCCAGGCGTTTCTCGGAGTAGATACGGCGCATATTTCGGGGACAGTTTACTCAACTGCCGGAACCGGCCGGCAGGCGCTGTGTAGAATCACGCGCATGGTGGCGGATTTCGTGGTCGATGCGGCGACGGGCCTGGTGGGTGGAGCACGTCAGGTGGCGTCGCCCAACCAGGACGAACGCCCGGCGGACTGCCAGCCCGAGCTGATCGTGGTGCATGGCATCTCACTTCCTGCCGGGCAGTTCGGCGGCCCCTGGATCGATGCGCTGTTCACCAACAGCCTGGACCCGGCAGCCCATCCATCCTTCGCGGCCATCGCCTCCCTGCGGGTGTCCTCGCACCTGCTAGTGCGCCGCGACGGCGTGCTGGTGCAGTACGTACCGCTCGGCCGCCGCGCCTGGCATGCCGGGGAGTCGCGCCACTGCGGGCGCGAGCGCTGCAACGATTTCTCGATCGGCATCGAGCTGGAAGGCACCGATGATCAGCCTTACGAAGCGGTGCAGTACGAAGTCCTGGCCAGGCTCATCCAGGCGCTGCGCCGGGCCTGGCCCTCGCTGCAGCGGGCCCCGGTGGTCGGCCACAGCGACATCGCCCCGGGCCGCAAGACCGACCCGGGGCCTGCCTTCGACTGGGGCCGGCTGGCGGGCCTGCTCGAGCGCGCGCGGCGCGCGGGTTGATGCGGCCGGTCATGTGCCGCTCGCGGCTCGGGGCGTGGCTCGCCGGACTGCTGCTCTGCGCCTGCAGCCCGCCGATGCCGCCGGCAGCGCGCGCGCCGGCGCCAGTCGCCGCGCAGCGCATCATCACGCTGTCACCCCATCTCACCGAGCTCGCCTTCGCGGCGGGGGCGGGTGATCACCTGGTCGGTGCGGTGGCGTTCAGCGACTATCCGCCGGCCGCGAGTCGCGTACCGCGGGTCGGCGATGCCTTCCGTGTGGACTACGAGGCGGTCGCGGCGCTGGATCCCGACCTGATCCTCGGCTGGACCTCGGGCAATCCCCCCGAGACGCTGGCCAGGCTGCGCGAACTCGGCTTCTACGTCGTGGCCCTGGAGCCCACCGAACTCGCCGATATCGGCAGGCAGATCAGCCGCATCGGCGCGCTGGCCGGCACGCTCGCAGTAGCCGAGCCTGCGGCGGCGGCCTTCCAGGCGCGGCTCGATGCACTCGGCAGCCGCGCCGCGCATGCCACCCGGATCAGCGTGTTCCTGCAACTCGCTGCGCGGCCCTACTACACGGTCACCGACCGGCACTTCCTCGGGCAGGGCCTGCGCCTGTGCGCCGGCGACAACGTTTTTGGTGACTTGCCGGGGCTTACGGCCATCGTCGAGGCGGAAGCGGTGCTCGATGCCGCACCGGAGGTGATCATCGCCAGCGACATCAGCGGCAGCGACGCGCTGGCGGGCTGGCAGGCATGGCCAGGCCTTCCGGCCGTTCGCGACGGCAACCTGTTCCTCGTCGACGCCGACCTGCTGAGCCGCCCGGGCCCACGCCTGCTCGACGGTATCGAGCTGATGTGCGCGCGGCTGGATGAGGCGCGCGGCCGCCGGCGGCCGGGGGGCTAGGCGGAGGGCGCGCGGCGTGGGTGCCAGAGCACTTCGCTGCCGCCATCCTGGCGGGCCAGCACGCGGGCCAGCACGAACAGCAGGTCCGACAGGCGGTTGAGGTAGCGCAGCGAGATCGGGTTGACCGCTTCGGTGCGCGCCAGGGCCCAGGCGCGCCGCTCGGCGCGCCGGCACAGGCTGCGGGCGACATGGCAGGCTGCGGCCGCGGCGTTGCCGCCCGGCAGAATGAAGTCACGCAGCGGCGGCAGTTCGGCATTGAACCGGTCGAGCGTCGTTTCCAGCTGGGTAACGGCCGCATCGTCGATGACCGCACGGCCCGGCACTGACAGCTCGCCACCGAGGTCGAACAGTTCGTGCTGGATGATGCCGAGGCAGGCGGCGATGTCGGCACCCGTGCCGGTGGTTGCGATGGTCATGCCGATCGCGCTGTTCAGTTCATCCACGGTGCCGATGGCCACCATGCGCAGGCTGTCCTTCGGCACCCGTTCCCCGGTGCCGAGCCCGGTGTTGCCGTCATCACCAGTACGCGTGTAGATCTTCGTCAGGCGCTTGCCCATGCTGGCCCTCGCAGGCACACCCGGGGCATCTGCCGGGTGTGCCTGCATGGTAGCGGATTCGCCCGCAATGTCAGCGGTCCATGGCGAGGCGCAGGCCGAGGTAGGCGGCGGCACCCGGCGTGTTGAAGCCGTAGACATCCTCGTAGTCGCTGTCGAGGGCGTTCTCCACGCGGCCGTAGACGCTGATCCGCTGGGTGATGTCGTAGCTGGCCGCGACGGTCACCAGCGTGTAGTTGTCGAGTTCCACGCGGTGCGGCGTGAAGCTGCCGTCGAAGTAGACGTCCTCGCGATCGCCGGTATAGGCGATGCCGAGGTTAAGTCCCAGGCGCCCGGACAGCCACTTGCCGTCGAGGTTCAGCGCCGCCGTGTGCCAGGGCCGGCGCACCTCGTGCCGGTCGCCGCCGCCGGGCGCGGGTTCGGTGGCGTCGGTGTAGGTGTAGCTGGCGTCGAGCGTCAGGGCCTGCGAGAGCCGTGCGCTGCCGGATAGCTCCACGCCACGGCGCTCGCTCTTTCCGTCCATGTTGATGGCGGTGTACAGGCCAGCGGCACAGCAGTAGGTACCGTTGATCTCATCCTCGAGGTCGGCACGGAAGTAGGTGACATCGGCGACGATGCGGCCGTCGGCCAGGCGCTGCTCGACACCGATATCCCAGCCCGTGGACTCCTCCGGCTTCAGCGACGGGTTGCCGGCGAACTGCTGCGGGTAGTAGCCAAAGCGCTCGGTGAAGGTTGGCGCCTTCACGCCGGTGCCGATGCTGGCATGCAGGCGGGTCGGGCCGCCGGCCGGGCGCCAGCTGGCGGTGCCGCGCCAGGTGTCCGCATCCTCGAAGTCCGAGTAATCGTCATGGCGGATACTGGCCGCCAGCGTCAGCTCGTCGCTGACCGTGGCGATGTACTCGGCGACATAGCCCATGCGGTGCATGGACGGGCTCTGGTTGGGGTCGTAGACCAGATCGGGTATACCGTCGCCGTCGAAGTCGTAGCTGCTGACCTTGCCGCGCTGGTCGAACTCCTCGCGCTCGTGGTCGATGGCCAGCGTCAGCACGTCGGCAGGATTGCCCGGCGCGTCGGTGGTGACGCCGATCGACGTCTGGTACGACAGGGTCGACTTGCGGCCATCCTGGCTCGTGCGGTCGATGGTGCCGGCGGAGTAGAGGTCCTCGGCCTGGGTGTCGATGCTGGTATCCGTCAGTCCATAGCGGAACTGGTGGTTCCAGCGGCCGGCAAACGTATCCCAGTGGGCGCCGAGTCGCAGGTAGTCCTGGCGCGTGTCGCTGTGGAAGACGTCGTCGCGGCCGTCGCCATTGGCGTCGTCGGCCGGCAGGCCGGTGGCGAGCGACTCGACGTCGTATGCCTTGCCGGTGCTGGTGTGGCGGTAGCTGGCGTCGAACTTCAGCGTCGGGCTGAACTCGAAGCCCGCGGCCAGGGAGGCGGTGCTGTTGTCGTAGCCGTCATCCTCCTCACCGCTGCGCGCGGCGTTGTTGCCGTCGCTGTCGAAGCGGGAGGCCGACAGGCTGGCGTAACCGCGCCCGGCACGGCCGCCGGCGTAGGCACCACCGTTCAGGGTGCCGTAGGCACCGCCTTCCAGGAACGCGTCCGCCTGCAGGCCGGCTGTGGGGCGCCGCGTCACCACATTGATCACGCCGGCCAGCGCTTCGCTGCCCCAGAGCGCGCTCTGGGGCCCACGCACCACTTCGATGCGCTCGATGTCGTAGCTGCTCAGGTGCTCGAAGGCGAACTCGTCGGCGCCCGCCAGGTCATTGGCCTCCACACCGTCGATGAGTACCAGCAGCTGGTTGGCCTCGGCGCCGCGCATGCGGATCTGCGTCTGGGAGCCGACCGGGCCGCTGCGCGCGACGGCGATGCCGGGCAGGTCGCGCAGGATATCGGCCGCGGTAGTCGCCTGGCGATCCAGGATGTCCTGGCGCGTGACCAGGCTGATGGCGCTACCCACCCGGTCGAGGGGTTGAGGCTGGCGCGTGGCCGTGACGACGATGGTGTCGTTGGCCGGGCCGGCAGGCGCGCCGGTGGTGGTTGCTGCCGAAGCCAGTGCGGGCAGGAGCAGCGCTGCCCAGGTAGTTTTCGTGCGCATCGTTTCCTCGCTGGGCTCACACCCGAGCCCGTCAATGCGCGCCGGATTCCGGCAGGCGGCAGCATGCAGCCCGCGGCTCCCGTGGACCGGGATGCCGCGCGTGGCGACGCCGTCAGGACAGCGCGTGGCTGTCCGCCTGGATGAGAGGATGAGCGATGGCCTTGCGAGCCGTCACGCTGTCTCCCGCCGAGACCTGACGCGATACAAACACTGCAGGCCGGTATACGGGCTCGCGAGGGGAGCGTTGGGCATGCTCCGGGGTGATCGCCTTCCCATGCGTTGCCGCACAGTGGCCAGCGTGACCACCCTTTCCTTCGCCTACCGTTGCGGGGGCAGCGACGGCCTTGCCGGAATCACCGGCGCACCGTCTTCCCGTTGAACCCGGTGGCAGTGGACTGCCGCCAGGCACCTGCAGGACCGCCGCGAACCTTAGCGATCGTGCGGTGCTGCGTCAAGGCGAGTGCCGGGCAGCTGCGGCACCGGCAGCATGATCGCGCCGGAAGAACCCTGGTAGGCCTCGAAGTCGACGCCGTACAGGCCAGCGAGTGTCTGCGCGTCGAGCAGCGTCGATACTGGGCCATGCTGCCAGCGGCCGTCGCCATGCAGGAGCAGTGCGCTGTCGAAGTGGCGCGCCGCCAGGATCGGATCGTGCAGGCTGGCCATCACCGCCTTGCCCTCGCCGGCCAGGCGCTGCAGCGCGCCGAGCACCGTGAACTGGTGGCGTGGGTCGAGGTGATTGAGCGGTTCATCGAGCAGCCACAGCTCGGGGTCCTGCACCAGCAATGCGGCGACACCGAGGCGGCGGCGCTCGCCGCCCGACAGCGTGGCGCAGAGTCGCTGTTCCATGCCGGCAAGGTCCATGGCCGCCAGTGCGTTGCGCGCGAGCGCGTGGTCCTCGGCGGTCTCCCACTGCCAGATGCCGAGGCGTGCATGCCGGCCCATCAACGCCGTCTCCATGGCGCTGGTGGGGAACGGATCATCCTGTTCCTGCAGCAGCAGGCCCAGGCGCAGGGCGCGCTCGCGGTGGCCGAGCAGGCGTAGCTCCACGCCGCCCACGGATATGGTGCCCCGCGCCGGCGGGCGCAGGCCGGCCAGCGTGTGCAGTGTCAGCGACTTTCCGGCGCCGTTCTGTCCGAGTACCGCGACGCGCTCGCCGGGCTGTACGGCCAGGGACAGGTCGCGGACCAGCGTGCGGCCGGCGACGACGACGTCGAGGCCGTGGATGTCGAGCAGGGCGGGCATCGGGCGCTGATTCTCGCAGGTCGCGCGCCGGGATGCGGGCAAAAAAAACCCCGCTGGGTAGCGGGGTCTTTACACGGGTTATTGTTGTTGTCGCGAATCCGGTTTCTGTTTCAGCGGCGCCGTGGTGGTTCTTGTTTTTCTTCTTGTCGTGCGCTGCTTCTACTTCTGCTTGTTGTTCTTCTTCTTGTGTGCGTCTTCTGGCTTCGATGTCTGGTTTCAGATGTCGAACACTGCTACCGCTGGTAGAAACCCTTTTTTGTGCGCAACAGTTTCGAAGCAAGACCCGTGCCACAGCCGTGAATCAACTTGGGAAACATGGCGTTGCAGTTTCTTTGTGGGTTGCGGCAGGCAGAGTGGCGGCGATTCTGTAAGAAAAACCGACGCCTTCGGATCCTGCCGTCGCCCGCAGGAGCGTCCATGGCTGGCTTCAACGGCCTGATTTTACTGGGCAGATGTACCAGGCCAGGCAGGCCGGCGCGCAGGCCGGGCCCTGAGGTGGCGCAGCGCCACCAGCACTATCGGGCCGGGTTGCGGCGTTTTGTCTTTGCGGGAGCGGGTGCAGGTGTAAATTTCTCCAACGCCACCGCCGGCCCGGCCTCCGGCAGCAGCGTCGCCGCCGGGCGCAGCGCGCCATCGAGCATGATGGTTCGAATCGCCAGCAACTGGTCCAGGCTCGCCAGTGGATCGCCATCGACGACCAGCAGGTCCGCGCGCCTGCCCGCGGCCAGGCTCCCGATCTCCTCCTGGAGGCCGAGCATCCGGGCGGCGTCGCCAGTGGCGGCGCGCAGTACCGCGGCAGCAGGTAGCCCAGCGCCGGCCATCAGCCTCAGCTCGGCGTGCAGGCCGAGCCCGTAGGGCACGGCGGGTGAGCCACTCGCGGCGCCAATGCGACCCCCGCCGGCCACGTAGCGGCCGAGCAGCCTCTGCGCATCGCGCAGCCAGGCCCGTCGCGACTGTCCCTCAGCGGCCATCAGCGCCTGCCAGCGCCCGGCCAGGGCCTGCCGCTCCCCGGCTCCGGCGAGCGCCAGGTACTGCGGCGCCATGAATAGCCCCGGCTGGTCCTCGGCCAGAACCGGCAGGCCGCGGCCGGCCAGGTCCGGCACCAGTGCCGTGCCGGAGCGGAGCATGACGTCGATGGCGTCCTGGTAGGGGCTCAGCAGCACCGGGAACACCGTGTCAGGACGCTGGCCATTGGCACGGAAGGGGCTGATGGCCGTAACCTGCCCCGAGGCGGCAGCGAGCCAGCTGGAGGACCAGACCGGCAGGGCTGGCGCCGCGGCCAGGGGCGCTGCGCCATCCGGCATGACCAGCGCGGGACAGAGCCGCTGTGCGCCATCCATCCCGTCCTCGCCGCTGCCGGCCGTCGCTGTGGTGTCGTTGCACCGCTCGGGACTGCGCAGCAGGCGAGGCCCGGCCACGTGCGCCTGCCAGCGTTCGGTGAGCCCGGCCAGTTCCGTGCCCGATGCCGCGACGACCTGCGCCGTGGTGATGCCGAAGGCCAGCAGCCGCCGCCCGGTACTCGCGCCTGCGCTGTCGGGGAGTTGCAGGGCGAGATCGATCAGGCCCGGGACCACGGTCTGATTGCGGGCGTCGATAACCGTTGCGCCTGCGGTGGCGGCATCGGCATCGGCCCAGGGTCCGACCGCGGTGATGCGATTGCCCTCGATGACGATCTGCTGGTCGAAGCGGTAACCGTCGCCGATGCCATCGAACAGCCGCCCGGCGCGGATCACGGTACGGCCGCTGCCCTGTGCCGCCCGCCAGCTGAGGGCGACCGGCAGGCGGCGCGTGGCCGTATCCGGCGTACTGCTCGCGAGGCCCTGCGCATCGGCGAACAGCAGTTCGCCAGGGCTGGATGCCCAGCGCAGCAGCTGCACCGGCCCATCGTGGCGTGGGCGCCAGTCCGCCCCGACCAGGCCGTTGGCGAGTACCGGCAACTCGCGGATGCCCGCAGCAGAGGCGATCGCGATGGACTTGCCGTCCGGTGACCAGGCGAGTTCATTGCGGCCTGCCGCAGCGGCCGGTTCCGGCAAGGTTACGCGCCGCACCGTGCTGCCGGCCACCGGCGCAAACAGCAGCAGCCGGCGAATGCCGCCGTCGTCCTGGACCAGGGCGAGCTGGCCGTCATCGGGCGACCAGGCCGGTGTGCCCGCGGCGACCAGGCCGGTGGCGATCTCCGCCACCTTGCCATCGGCGAGCGTGAGCAGCTTCAGGCTGCGCCGGGCGCTGCCAGGTTCGCCGGCGAGGTAGGCAATCCTGCCGGCGGTGGCATCGGGCGCTGGCTCGCTCGCACCGCCCGCCTCTGCTGTGAGAACCCGCGAGCTGCGGTTCGCGAGGTCCATCAGCCAGACCTGCGGGCTGCCGCTGCGGTCCGAGGTGAAGGCCAGCCAGCGGCCGTCCCGGCTGGTGGCCGGGTCGCTGTCGGCGAACACGTCCTGCGTGATGGCGCGCACCAGGCCACCGTCCCGATCGAGCTCCCAGAGGTCACCGAGGGCGGAGACGACCAGGTGCCCATCCGGCAGCGTCGCCAGCCCCCCGAGGCCGCGCACTGGCCGGTTCTCGCCACCATCGGGCAGCCGCCTTGGCAGCGGCTCCGGCGCCTTGCGGACCTCGATGCTGGCGCGGAACGGCAGGTCGGTGACGCCCAGCGCGCCGAAGACCCGCTGGCGCAGCTGGCCGTTGGCGGCGTAGAGGAAATGGCTGCGATCGATCCAGGCGATCGGCGTCGCGAAGGCGTTCTCGCCGCGTACCATCGGCTTGATCACCGGTGGCGCGGAGAGGATCACCATGTTGAGACGCCCGCCCTGGCTGTCGGCGGCGACGTAGCTGATGACACTGCCATCGGGCCGCCACGCCGGTGCACGCAGGCGCTGGCTGCCATCGACCAGCACCCGGCGGGGCTGTGTGGGCGTGCGCAGTACCAGGGCGCTGCGTCCGCCGGCATCGCTGACATAGGCAAGGCCCTCGCCCACGGGATCCCAGGCCGGGTCGAGTTCATCTCCACGGTCGAAGCTGATCTGGGCGAGGGCACCGCTGTCGCGCTGGAACAGCCAGATGCTGAAGTCGCCGCTGCGGTTGGCTGCCATGGCCAGCCGCAGCCCGTCGGGCGACCAGGCTGGCGCGAGGTGGTGCCAGGGGCCGCTGGTCAGCTGCTGCGGCTCGCTGCCGTCGGCGTTGGCGAGCATCAGCTGGAAGTGACCGTCGCGCAGCGCCTCGTAGGCCAGCAGGCGGCCATCGGGTGACAGTGCGGGGCGCCTTGCATACTCGCCGGCGGGCGTGATCGCCACGGCATCGCCACCCGCGGCAGGCAGGCGCCAGAGCCGCCCGGCGAGGCCGATGACGCGCACATCGGCGGGCGCGGCGCTGATGCTCAGGTCCGTGCCCTGGCGCAGTTCCAGCGACAGGCCGGCCGGTGCGGCCGCTGCCACCGCCGCCAGCACCCAGGCTGCTGCAGCCGTCGCCATGATCGCCACGCGCCTCATCCTTCGCCGTCTCCGCCGCTGCCAGGATCGTGCTGGCGGGCCCGGATTGTAGTGACCATGGCCGCGGGCGACCAGCAGCGGCTTGCACGTGCCGGCGCTGGCCGGTAAAACACCGCCACCAGCCGTCTATCCCTCGTTGCCATGACACTCGAGCAGCTTCGCGCACGCCTCGCCGCCATCGATCGCCAGATCATCGGTCTGGTTGCGGAGCGTCAGGCACTGAGCCGCGAGATCGGTGCGCTGAAGCGCGCCGAGGGGCGCGCCACCCGCGATTTCGGTCGCGAGAAGCAGGTCATCGATGCGGCGCGCACGCGCGCCGGCGAGGTCGGCGTGTCGCCGGGTGTTGCCGCCGAGCTGATGAGCCTGCTGATCCGCTCCTCGCTGACCACCCAGGAGCAGGCCAGGGTGCGCGCCGAGGGCACCGGCCACGGCCAGCGCGCGCTGGTCATCGGCGGCCGCGGCAAGATGGGCCTGTGGTTCGCCGAGTTCCTGGATTCGCAGGGCTTCGACGTCACCATCGCGGATCCGGCGGGGCCCGCCCCGGGTTTCAGGCACCTCGCCGACTGGCAGACGGCATCCGGCGACTTCGCGGTGACCGTGGTGGCAACGCCGCTCGGCATCACCGCGGAAATCCTCGACGCCCTCGCGGCCCGTGGGCATCAGGGACTGATCTTCGACATCGGCTCGCTGAAGGCGCCGCTCGCCGCGGCGCTGCGCAGGCTCGCAGCGCACGGCTGCCGCGTGGCTTCCGTGCACCCGATGTTCGGGCCCGATACGGAGCTGCTGTCCGGGCGCCACGTGATCTTCATGGATGCCGGCCAGCCGGCGGCGGTGGCCGAGGTGCGCCAGCTCTTCGCCTCCACCATGGTGCAGCAGATCGAGATGCCGCTTGACGACCATGACCGGCTGATCGCCTACGTGCTGGGCCTGTCGCATGCGCTGAACATCGCGTTCTTCACGGCGCTGGCCGAGAGCGGCGAAACCGCGCCGCGGCTCGCCAAGCTGTCGAGCACCACCTTCGACGCCCAGCTCGACGTGGCGGCGCGGGTGGCCAGCGAGAATCCGCACCTGTACTTCGAGATCCAGAGCCTGAACCCGCAGGGCATCCATGCGCTGGAAGACCTGCTCAAGGCGGTCACGCGCCTGGCGGCCATCGTGCGCGCCGGAGACGAGCCGGCCTTCGTGGCGCTGATGGAGCAGGGGCGACGTTACCTGGCGCAGCGCGCCTGAGGATCGCTGCCGGTCGCGGCGGCTAGGTGGCGTCGCGCTGTCCGCGGCCGAGCAGGAACAGGAACAGCGGCACGCCCACCAGTGCAGTAATCGCACCCACCGGCAGTTGCCGGGGCGCAAGGGCGGTGCGCGCCACGGTATCGGCCAGTACCAGCAGCGTGCCGCCGGCGAGCGCTGCGCCCGGCACCACGGCGCGATGGTCGGCACCGGCCAGCTGGCGCACCAGGTGCGGTACCACTAGGCCGACGAAACCCACGGTGCCGGCGGTGGTCACCGCGGTCGAGGTCAGTACCGCTGTCAGCACATAGATGCCGACGCGCATGCCCCGCACCGGCAGCCCGAGCAGGGCTGCCTGCTGGTCACCAGTAGCCAGCACGTTGAGCGAGCGGCCGAGGGCGAAGCAGGCTGCGGTGCCGGCGCCGGCCACCAGCAGGCAGGGCAGCGGATTGTCGGCGAAGGCGAAGTCGCCCATGAGCCAGAACAGCGCACCGCGCAGGTTGCGTTCCGGCGTGATTGCCAGCAGCAGGCTCACCAGCGCACTCCAGCCCGCGGCCACCACGACGCCGGTGAGCAGCAGGCGTGCCGGGGCCCACCGGCCGCGGCGCGCGATCATGAACACCAGTAGCGTGCTTGCCAGGGCGCCGGCGAAGGCACTGGCATCGACGATGGCACCCGTGGCGCCTGCCAGCATGGCGGTCAGGGCGAACGCGGCAGCACCGCCCGAGGTGCCGAGGATGTAGGGATCGGCCAGCGGATTGCGCAGCAGCACCTGCATCAGCGCACCCGCCAGTGCCAACGCGGCGCCGGTGCCGAACGCGGCGAGCGCGCGGGGCAGGCGCAGGTCCAGGACCACCTGGCGTACCGCGGCATCGGCCTCGCCCGTGAGCAACACGACGACCTGCCGCGGCCCGACCGCGCCGCTGCCGTAGCCGATGGCGACCAGCAGGCCGAGCACGGCCAGCAGGCCGAGGATGGCGATCAGGCTGGACGGGCGCATTCGCATGTTCGGCATCGGCCCTTTCGTTGGCCGGATGCATGCCGGCGGTCGCAGTGTACCGAATCGCAGCGATGCCCCGGCGCGGCTTTGTGTGCAGGGTCCTTTGTGGAACAATGCCCCTCGCCCGGAAAATCGGGGCTGGGCTGCACTTGGACCGCATCGATTCGCAAGGCTACAGGGCAAACGTTGGCATCATCCTCAGCGATGAGTCCGGCCTGGTGTTGCTCGGCGGAAGAATAGGCCAGTCGGGCTGGCAGTTCCCGCAGGGCGGGATCGGCCTGCGGGAAACCCCAAAGCGCGCCATGTTCCGCGAGCTCAGGGAAGAGATTGGCCTCGAGGCGGATGACGTCGAGGTCGTCGGCTCCACACGCGGCTGGCTCCGCTACCGCCTGCCCGAGCGCTACGTGCGCCGCGATGCCCTGCCACTGTGCATCGGCCAGAAGCAGCGCTGGTTCCTGCTCCGGCTGCGTGCCGCCAAGAGCCGCCTGCGGCCGGACACCACCGCGCGCCCCGAGTTCGACCGCTGGCGCTGGGTATCCTGGTGGCAGCCGGTCGAGGAGGTGATCCACTTCAAGCGGCAGGTGTACGTGCACGCGCTGACCGAACTCGCGCCGCTGCTGGCACCGCTCGAGGTTCCGGCACCGCCGGCCTGGCCGGCCGAATGGCGCCTGGCTGCCTTGCCGTGACCGGCCTACTGCGCGCGATGCTCCCGGCGGACGGGCGTCGCCGGCAGTTGCTGGTGGCGGGCGCCGTGCTAGCGGTGCTGGCAAGCCTGGCCGCGGCGTTCCACCTCGGCCAGCTGCGCGCCGGTTACAACGCGCTCGCCGCGCAGGCCACCGAGCAGCGCCTGCAGGCGCAGGTTGCCGGCCTGGAGGCAGAAAACCGTGATGCCCGGCAGGCGCTCGCCCGCCTGGAAACCGATGGCAAGGTGGATCGCGAGTCCTACGCACAGGTCGAGGCGCAGCTGGCTGGCCTGCAGGACAAGATCCTCGAGCAGCAGGAGGAACTCGCGTTCTATCGTGGGATCGTCGGCGGGCCGGGCCAGGGCGGGCTCAAGGTGCAGGAGTTCTCCCAGGCGACGGCTGCGGATGGCACCACGCATGTCCGCTTCGTCCTCGCGCAGGTCGAGCACGCGGAGCGCCAGGTGCGCGGCAGGTTGCAGGTTCGGCTCGAGGGCACGCGCGCCGGGCGCATCACCAGCCTCGACCTCGGCAGCCTCGGCACGGCACCGGGCTCGACACCGCGGGACTTCGACTTCCGTTACTTCCAGGAGATCAGCGCGGCCATCCGTCTGCCCGCGGACTTCGTGCCGGAGCGCGTGGTGATCCGCAGCCTGCCATCAACTGCAGGGGTGCAACCCAGCGTGGAATCGTTTCCCTGGAGCGCCCGAACCGGGGTCCATCCATGAGCCGGCGCCGGGCACGGCCACGCGGCGCCACCGAAATCCTCGGGGCCGTCGATCTCGGTTCCAACAGCTTCCACATGGTCATCGGCCGCTTTTCGCATGGCCAGCTGGTGGTGATGGACCGCCTGCGCGAGAGCGTGCGCCTCGCCTCGGGCCTGGATCGCCACCACCACCTCGATGCCGCCAGCCAGCGCCGCGCGCTCGCCTGCCTGGCGCGGTTCGGCGAGCGGCTGCGCAACCTGCGCGCGGGCCGCGTGCGCGTGGTCGGCACCAGTACCCTGCGCCAGGCCCGCGGCCGCAGCGCCGACCGCTTCCGGGAGCAGGCACGGCAGGCGCTTGGCCACCCGGTGGAAGTCATATCCGGCATCGAGGAGGCACGGCTCATCTACCTCGGTGTCAGCCACAGCCTGCCCAACCTGCGCGCCACCCAGATGGCCATCGACATCGGCGGGGGCAGCACCGAGATCATCCAGGGCCGCGGCTTCGAGCCGCTGCGCATGGAAAGCCTCTACATCGGCTGCATCAGCCTCAGCGAGTCCGCGTTTCCCGGCGGCAAGCTCAGCGCCCGCAACTTCCGCCAGGCACGCCAGGCCGTGCGAATCGAACTCGAGCCGGTGCGAGCGAGGTTCCTGCAAACGCCGCCAGCGCGGGTGGCGGGTACGGCCGGCACAATTCGCGCCGCCAACGACGTGCTGCTGGCGCTGGGCCGTGCACGCAAGGGCATCACGGTGAAGGACCTGGAGTTCCTGGTCGAGCGGATGATCGCCGCCGGCCATGTGCGGCGGCTGGACCTGCCCGGGCTGTCAGCCGACCGGGCGGCCATCTTCCCGGGCGGTATCGCCATCCTCGTCGAGGTGATGCGCTCCCTGGGACTGCGCCGCATGGTGGTGGCGGAAGGCGCGCTGCGCGAGGGCATCCTCTACGACATGGTCGGGCGTCTCACCAACGAGGACGCCCGTGTCCGCACGGTCAAGGCATTGCAACGCCGCTTCCGGGTCGACCAGGCACAGGCACGGCGCGTGGCAACGTTGGCGCTGGCCATGCTGCGGCAGGTGGCCGAGTCCTGGGACCTGGGGAGGGACGCGGATCGCAACCTGCTGGCCTGGGCGGCGGCACTCCACGAACTGGGCCTCGATATCGCCCACACGCACTACCACCAGCATGGTGGCTACCTGCTACAGCATGCCGACATGCCAGGTTTCGCGCGGGACGAACAGCGGCTGCTCGCCTGCCTGGTGAGCTGCCATCGCCGCCGCCTGAACCGCGAGCAGTTGCACGGTGCGCCTCCGGAACAGCGTCGCCGGGCGCTGCGCCTGATTGCCCTGCTGCGCCTCGCGGTGCTCTTCAATCGCGGGCGCACATCAAAGGCCGGTGCGGCGCCGGAGCTGGTGGCCCGGGGTTCGACGCTGGCGCTGGCACTGCCGGCCCGCTGGCTCGCCGCGAATCCGCTGACCGAGGCTGATCTCACCCAGGAGCGCCGTCACCTGGCTGCTGCCGGCCTCGTCATGAAGGTCGTCCGGCGGCAGCGCTGAAGTCGGCAGCCAGCTGGCGCAGCAGCACGGCCTGGGCCGGTAGCGGCGCATCGCTCCCCTCCGGTTGCAGCAGGTCGTAGTGCCCGTCAGGGCGCAACTCCCAGGCCTGGCAGTTGTCGCTCAGGCAGGTATCCAGGTCGGCGAGCAGCCGCGCCTTGAGGTCTTCGTGCTCGATACTGAAGCAGATCTCGACGCGACGGAAGAAGTTGCGGTCCATCCAGTCGGCGCTGGAGAGGTAGATCTTCTCGGCACCATTGGCGTGGAAGTAATAGACCCGCGAGTGCTCGAGGAAGCGACCAACGATCGAGCGGACCCGGATGTTGTCGGAGACGCCGGGGATGCCGGGACGCAGGCAGCACAGGCCACGGACCACCAGGTCGATCACCACACCGGCGCCGGAGGCGCGGTACAGGGCGCGGATCACCTCGGGCTCCACCAGGGCGTTGAGCTTGGCAATGATGTGGCCGTTGCCTCCCGCGGCGACGTTGGCCACTTCCTGGTCGATGAGGTCGAGTATCTCCCGGTGCAGGGTGAACGGTGACTGGTGCAGCCGGCTCAGCGGCGGCGTGCGCATCAGGCTGGTGAGCTGCAGGAACACCTGGTGCACGTCCTCGGCGAGGGCCGGGTCGGCGCTGAGCAGGCCATAGTCCGTATACATGCGGGCGGTGCCGGGATGGTAGTTGCCGGTGCCCAGGTGCACGTAACGCTGCAGGTGCCCGGCCTCGCGGCGTACCACCAGCGCCATCTTGCAGTGCGTCTTGAAGCCGACGACGCCGTAGATAACGTGGGCGCCCGCTTCCTGCAGGCGGTTGGCGAGGTTGATGTTCTCCGCCTCGTCGAAGCGCGCGCGCAGTTCGACGATGACCGTTACTTCCTTGCCGGCCTGGGCGGCTGCGACCAGACTGTCGACGATCGGCGACTGGTGGCCGGTGCGGTACAGCGTCAGCTTGATGGACAGGACATCGGGATCCTGGCCGCTGCGACTGATGAAGTCCATGACCGGGGCGAAGGACTCGTAGGGATGGTGCAGCAGGATGTCCTTGCGGCGGATGGCGGCGAAGATGTTGTCCGCGTCGCTGATCTCCTGCGGCACGCTGGCGGTAAATGGCGGGAACCTCAGGCCCTGCCGTCCCGCCAGGTCGTAGATGATCATCAGCCGGTTGAGGTTGACCGGCCCATCCACGTGATACACGTCGCCGGCGTCCAGGCCGAACATCTCCAGCAGGTAGCTGGTCAGCTCGGCCGGGCAGTCATGGGCGATCTCGAGCCGTACCGCGGCACCGTATCGGCTGGCGATCAGCTCGCCCTGGAGCGCGCGCAGCAGGTCGTCCACTTCCTCGTCGTCGACGTACAGGTCGCTGTTGCGGGTGGCACGGAACTGGTAGCAGCCCTTGATCTCCATGCCGACGAAGAGTTCGCCGACGAAGGCGGAGATCACCGATGCGAGATACACGAAATCAGCCGGTCCGGTATCCGGCAGCTCCGGGCTCAGGCGGATGAGCCGGGGCAGGGAGCGCGGCGCCTGCACGATGGCCCGCTGCACCGGCCGGCCGAAGGCGTGGGTGCCCTCCAGGCCGACGACGAAGTTGAGGCTCTTGTTCAGGATCCGCGGGAAGGGCCGGGCGGAGTCCAGCGAGACCGGGCTCAGGATTGGCTCGATCTCGCGGTGAAAGTAGTCGTGGAGCCACTCCCGCTGCGGCCGTGACCAGGCGTCCTCAGCTATGAAGCGGATGCCTTCCACGGCCAGCGCGGGAACCAGCTCGTCGTTGAGCAGCCGGTACTGTTCGGCGACGAGTTCATGGGCGCGCAGGCCGATCTCGTGGAGCAGTTCGCTGGCAGTGAGCATGTCCGGGCCAGCCGCACCGCCGGTCGCGCCGGCGATCTCCGCCCGCTGCTGCAGGCCGCTGACCCGGATCTCGAAAAACTCGTCGAGGTTGGCGGAAACGATGCAGAGGAACTTCAGCCGCTCGAGGAGCGGGACCGAGGGGTCCTTGGCCTGGTGCAGGACGCGCCTGCTGAACTCCAGCGCGCTCAGTTCGCGGTTGATGTAATAGTCGGGAAGCTTGAGGTTGACGATGTCCACGCGGCGCCCTTGCAGGGACGGCCGGGCAGGCCGTCGGCAGTGCGGTCCCGGGATGCTCCGTCCGCCCGCAAGCCACTATAGCAGCCGCTACCGGCGGCAATGCCGAGCCGGTCACAGTTGCCATAATCCGGCTGGTTCGCAGTGGCAGCGTCAGCTGTCACGCGAGGTACGGGACCCGGGTGCGCGCGCCCGGATCAGGTGGTCTGGTCGGAAGCGGTAGCGGGCGCCTTGCCGTCGGCCAGCATGCTGTGGCCGGCGTCCAGGCGCTCGAGCAGCGGAGCGACGGCCTGGACAAAGCGCGGCCGCTCGCGGGCGTCGATGGCCGTCGAGCCCTCGGGCAGTTTGACGGTCCGCGGATTCATGTACTTGCCGTTGACGCGATATTCATAGTGCAGATGCGGGCCGGTGGCGAGGCCGGTGGCGCCGACATAGCCGATGACATCGCCCTGTTGCACGCGACGACCCACGGCGGTCGCCTGGGCGAAGCGCGACAGGTGGCCATAGAGGGTGGTCACGCCATTGCCGTGCTCGAGGATGATGGCGTTGCCGTAGCCACCCTTGCGGCCGGCGAAGGTGACCCGGCCGTCGCCCGGGGCCCGAACCGGCGTGCCCGACGGGGCGGCGTAGTCAACGCCCGTGTGGCCGCGCATCTTATTGAGGATCGGATGCATGCGCCGGGGATTGAAGTCCGAACTGACGCGGGTGAAGGCGAGCGGGGCACGCACGAAGGCCTTGCGCAGGCTGCGGCCCTCGGGCGTGTAATAGCTCACTCGGCCATCGGCTGCCTGGTACCGCACGGCCCGGTAGGTCTTCCCCTGGCTGACGAACTCGGCGGCCAGCACGTCGCCTTCATCGAGCTTGTCACCGTCGTGCCACATTTCCTCGAACACGACGGCGAAGCGATCGCCGTCGCGCAGGTCGAGCACGAAATCGATCTGGGAGGCGAAGATGGCGGCCAGCTTCATGATGGTCGAGTCGGATACCCCGGCCCGGGCGGCGGCCTCGAACAGCGAGCTGCGGATGTCGCCGGTGGCCCGTGCCGTGCGTGTCTGGTACTCGAGCGTGGCGACCCTGGCTTCGAAGGCATCGCCGACGCGGGTGATGTTCAGGGTGTGGAAGGTGTCGAGCTTGCGGCTGATCTCGAGCAGCGTCGCGCCATCATGGCGCACGTAGAGTTCGTCTCCCGGGCGCAGGATGCGCAGCCCGTCGCGGGCGGGGGCCAGGGCCATGACGGCGACGAGCTGGCCGGGGTCGAGGTTCTCGCGCCGGAAAATGCGGTCCAGCGTGTCCCCGCGGCGTACCTTCACGGTGACGGCGCGGTTGCCATCTGCGGTGATGTCCGGATTGCCGAATTCACCGGCTTTGACCAGATCGGAGGAATTGAACAGCAGCGGCAGGGTGAACACCGGCTTGACTTCGGTCAGTGCCAGGTCGAGCCGCAGCGCATCCTGGTAGCCGGCATCCGGCAGCAGGAAGCCCATGGACAACAGCGGCAGGCCGAGGCCGGTGGCAAACCACGGCAGGCGGCGGGAACGGCCACTGCTGCTGATCGCGTTGGCCGTAGCCCCGCGCAGGAACCCTCTTGATCTGGTCACTTCGCCTCCGCTACCGCTCAGCCGGCCCGGGGGTACTCCGCGGCCCCGGGCATCGGCCCGTCGCCCGGGCTGGCTAGCCGGGCGCCCTGGCCATCCATGCCCGGCCTCGTGGGGGCGGGTGGCCCTGTTCTCGGGTCGGAATTATCAACGCCGTTGCGCGGCCTGGTCAATAAACGTTCCGGATTTGTGAGCCGTTCCACGTAATCGCCGGTTAAACGGCCGGCCACGTCGGCCGTGGTGACCCTGCCGGGCGAATTCGTTATGCTCGGCGCCCGCAATTCGCCGCCGGGCCGCCTTGGCCACGCTCATGTTGTCCGCCGAAAAGCAGCTGACCGAGATTCGCCGCGGCGTCCAGGACATCCTGGTCGAGGAGGACCTGCTCGCAAAGCTGCGCGAGGGGCGCCCGCTGCGCGTCAAGGCCGGCTTCGACCCTACGGCGCCCGACCTTCACCTGGGCCACACGGTGCTCATCAACAAGATGCGCCTGTTCCAGGAGCTGGGCCACGAAGTCATTTTCCTGATCGGGGACTTCACGGGCATGATCGGCGACCCGACCGGCCGCAATGCCACCCGGCCGCCGCTGACCGCCGAGGACGTAAGGCGCAACGCCGAGACCTACGCGAGCCAGATCTTCACGATCCTGGATCGGGATCGCACCCGGGTCGAGTTCAACTCGACCTGGATGGGCCGCATGTCGGCAGCCGACCTGATCGGCCTCGCCGCCCGCCATACGGTGGCGCGCATGCTGGAGCGCGATGACTTCCACAAGCGCTACAAGGCTGGCAAGGCGATCGCGGTGCACGAGTTCCTCTACCC
>QUBU01000011.1 GCA_014337915.1 Gammaproteobacteria bacterium | reverse complement strand
GATCGCCGTCAGCATCAGCCACAGCGCCGACGGAGCAGGCACTGCGGCGAGCGAGTCGAGCGGTGCACCGAAGCCGTCGAAGGTTTCGGTGTCACCGGTGGGGCGGAAGGACCGGAAGCCAAGGCCGACCGCCTGGAAGCCGGCGATGTCCGGCAGGGTGGTCGGTGCCGCGAGGTCCGCGAGCCCGCCCTGTGCACCGAAGAAAAAGAAGTTGATCGCCCAGCGCCGGCCCTGGCCGTCGGCGGCGCCACCGGCCGTCAGGGCGTAGCCGTCGGCGAAGCCCGGGATGCCCAGCACGCCCGGCGTGTCGAGCGTGGTCACGAGGATGCTTGCGGGATCACCGGGAGCGGTCTGCAGCGTGACACCGTTCAGGGTGAAGCTCGATGCCGTGACACCGCCCATGTAACTGGCGATCTCCGGGCCGAGGAGCTGCTGCGGCCCGATGGAATCCGTGTCGAAGGTGATACTGAAAGTCAGCGTGTCACCCACCGTCGGCTGGGTGCCGAGGAAGTCGGCGAGGAAGCCATTGGTGGCCTGCAGGGCGCCCACCGTTGCCTGGCCCGCGAACTGGACCGGTACCGCATGGCTCGATGAAAGCGGCGCCAGCAGGCCAAGACAGATCGACACCAGAAGTGAAAATCTTCCGCTTGACATAAGTCCCCCGCCTTTATTGGCTTTGTTGTTGGGGTTCGGGCTGACAGTCGAATAAGGCGCCGGGAGGCCCTCGCCTGTCAAGCGGCCCGGCGCTGTCGACGCGCCATCTGCATCTGAAAGTCGCGCCATCTGCATCTGAAAGTCTGGTGCCCTCACTCACTCCGGCGGCGGCAGCATCAGCCACAGCACCAGGTAGATGACGACGCCAGGCGCGACCGCGCTGGCCGCCGAGGTCAGCAGGTAGAACAGGCGGACGAAATTGACTTCGACGCCGAAATACTCGGCGATCCCCGCGCAGACACCGCCGAGCATGCGGTTGTGCGACAGGCGCAAGGGGCGTTTCCTGCTCATGGTGGGGAGTGTAGCGGAGTAGGAGCGCTGTGGGTCTGCCGCCGTCCTACTCCAGGTTCTGCAATATCTCGGTGGGAATGCCTCTAGTGCTTTGACTCATATTGGTTTCGTTCAACTCAGAGCAGGTCCAGCTGCATCACTAGCTACACGCGCCAGGTTTCATTTCGCCGAGCACTGAACTTGCATTCAGCCGACGCGCTCTGTGATGGAGGCCGGGTCCTGCCGACAATCGAGCACTGCAACGACCGTGGCGGTATCGTCCTTCAGCCCGCTTTGATCCGCGAGCGAATGCGCTCCTTGGTCTCGGCCCAATCGGATGTGGGTTCGCTGCCGGAGTCCAGGCGACGCAGCCGCTCTGCCAGGATGTCCTTGTGCCAGGCGGGGACGACGCTGCTATCGGCCTGCACCCGCAGCGCGTCCCACAGCTGCTCCATGAGCAAGAGCTTTTCAGCTATGGGCAGCTTCGCAATGTCGGCGGTGGTCATGGCGACTCCCGGATATTCCCTTGGGGGCGAGTGTACCGGAAGCATCCCGTGGCTTTCCGGCATGAGCCTGGAGTCAATTTAAGGGGTCAGCCGGAACGGTAACCTGCGGCGAACGGGAACAGTTGTGAATCAATGGGTTGCTTACTTAAGGCTTTCCCTGGGGCAGACCCGCTTGTGCGTCGGTGGACGGGAGCAGTCGGCCATGTCTCGTGTCCCGATGTGTGGCTGTGGCCACACGTTGAGGAGTGGTGGCCGGAGCCAACTCGACGCGCCGGGACGTGATGCATGGAAAGGCGCGGAAGCCCACGGCACCTACTCCACGTTCTGCACCTGCTCGCGCATCTGCTCGATCAGCACCTTGAGGTCCACGGCATGGCGCGTGGTCTCGGCGTCCGCTGATTTCGATGCCAGCGTATTGGCCTCGCGGTTGAATTCCTGCAGCAGGAAGTCGAGGCGCCGCCCGGCGGCTTCGTCGGGCTTCTTCATGGTGGCGCGGAATTCGGCGACATGGCCTTCGAGGCGGTCGAGTTCCTCGCTGACATCGAGCTTCTGGGCGATGAGCACCAGTTCCTGCTCGAGGCGCTCGGGGTCGATGCTGGCGGCGAGGTTGCGCACGCGCTCGGCGAGCTTTTCGCGGATGGCCTGCAGCACCAGCGGCAGGCGCGCGCGGACGGCGCTGACGTGCACGAGGATGTCGGCGCAGCGGCCCTCGAGCAGTTCGTGGATGCGCGCGCCTTCGCGGGCACGGCTCGCGGCGAGGGCGGCGACCGTGGTCTCGAGGCTGGACAGGGCGAGCGGGAAGGCGCTGTCGGCGGTGGTTTCCTGCTCTTCGATGACGCCGGGCCAGCGCAGGATGTCGACGGGATCGATGGGAGCGGGGCCGGTGATCCGGCTGGCGACGGTTGCCGCATGGGCGATGATCTCGCGGGCCCGCGGCAGGTTCAGCCGGGTCTGCAGCTGTTCCCGGCCTGATGTACGCAGGGTCAGTGACGCATCGAGCTTGCCACGGCGCAGGCTGCGGGCGATGACCTGCCTGGCTTCGGCCTCCAGCGCCCGGAATCCCTCGGGCAGCTTGAACTGCGTTTCGAGGTAGCGATGGTTGACGGAGCGGATCTCCCACAGCAGCGGACCCAGTGGCGAGTCGATTTCGCCGCGGGCGAAACCGGTCATGCTGTTGATCATGGCAGTCATCCTTCGGATGGGTGCGGGCGACGATCATCCGGCGTGCCGGGCGTCGCAATATGGAGATATTTCAGGTGCGGTGCCGGTGGCCGCGGCTTAATATCCAGCAGGGTGCCACGCTGGCGGAAACAGGCCGGCGGGTCAAGCGGGGGGTTGCCCGCACTTGGGAGCGGATGGCGTTGCAGGTCGAGTGTTCAGAGCTGAGCCTGATCGGTGATCGTGAGGAGAACCAGGATCGCGTGGCCATCGCCCGGTCACCCGCCGCGGTGCTGCTGATCGCCATCGACGGCATGGGTGGGCACGCGGATGGCGCGAAGGCCGCCGCCGTCGCGACCGAGACCATCGTCGAGGCGTTCCGCCGCGCGCCGCAGCCGCTGTTCGATCCCCAGGGCTTCCTGCACCTGACCATCGGCAAGGCCCACGCCAACCTGGTGCAGCTCGGCAACGGGCAGCGCATGGAGGCACGGCCGCGTGCCACCTGCGCGCTCTGCCTGGTGCAGGATGGCATGGCCTGGTTCGCCCATGTCGGCGACAGCCGCATCTACCAGCTGCGCCAGCGCCAGGTTTCCCGGCGCACCCGCGACCACAGCCATGTCGAGCTGTTGCTGCAGGAGGGGCTGATCACCGAAGAGGAAATCAGCAACCACCCGATGCGCAACTACGTCGAATGCTGCCTGGGCGGGAACCTGGCACTGCCGGGCATGAGTGTCGGCTCCGCGCGTCGCCTGCAGCCGGGCGACCTGCTGCTGGTGTGTACGGATGGCTTCTGGTCCGGCCTCGAGGACAGCGACGTCGCCAGCTGCGCGGCGGGCAACGAGACGGTCGAGCAGGGCCTGCGCCGCCTCGCTACCCAGGCGGTGCGCGCCAACGGCCCCCACAGCGACAACACTTCCGTAGCCGCGCTGCGCTGGCTCGGCTGAAGGCAGGATCATGCAGAGACCCAGCGGCCGGCGCCCGGACGAGCTGCGCCCCATCGCCTTCCAGCCCGGATTCACCCGCCATGCGGAAGGTTCGGTGCTCGCTGAGTTCGGCGCCACGCGCGTGCTCTGCACCGCCAGCGTCGAGGCCGGCGTGCCGCCGTTCCTGCGCGGGCAGGGCCAGGGCTGGATCACGGCCGAGTACGGCATGCTGCCGCGTGCCACCCACAGCCGCACGGCGCGCGAGGCGGCCCGTGGCCGGCAGACCGGGCGCACCCAGGAGATCCAGCGGCTGATCGGCCGCTCGCTGCGCGCGCAGGCGGACCTCAAGGCGCTCGGCGAGCGCACGGTGACGCTCGACTGCGACGTGCTGCAGGCCGATGGCGGCACGCGCACCGCGGCGATCTGTGGCGCTTGGGTCGCGCTGTCGCTGGCCGCCGAAACGCTGGTCCGCGTGGGTGACATCAAGCGCCACCCACTGCATGGCCAGGTCGCCGCGGTCTCCGTCGGTATCTACCAGGGCGTGCCGGTGCTCGACCTCGACTATGCCGAGGACGGCCAGGCGGAGACGGACATGAACGTGGTCATGAACGACTCCGGGGCCTTCATCGAAGTGCAGGGCACGGCGGAGGGCCATGCCTTTCGTCGCGAGGAACTGGACCAGATGCTGGCGCTGGCGGCAGCCGGCAGCGCGCGGATCATGGAGATCCAGCGCCAGGCGCTGGCGGGCTGGTACCAGGGCCGGGCCTGAGCCTGTCGTGGTGCGGCGCATCGTGCTCGCCACCGGCAACCGGGGCAAGGCCCGCGAGTTCGCCGCACTGCTCGGGTCGGACTGGGAAATCTGCCTGCAATCCGAACTCGGCGTGAAGCCGGTCGCGGAGACCGGCGACAGCTTCGCCGCGAACGCGCTCATCAAAGCACGCCACGCTGCGGCCGCGACGGGCCTCCCGGCGCTGGCGGACGATTCCGGCCTCGAGGTCGATGCGCTCGATGGCGCGCCGGGCGTGCTGTCGGCGCGCTATGCAGGCGAGGCGGCGGGCGATGCCGACAACCTGCGCCTGCTGCTCGCGCGCATGGCAGCGGTGCCCGCCGGCCGGCGGACCGCGCGCTTCCGCTGCGTGCTCGCCTATGTCCGGGGCGCGGAAGATCCCGCGCCGCTGCTGGTCGAGGGCAGCTGGGAGGGGCGCATCGCCACATCAGCCCGGGGCGCGGCCGGCTTCGGCTATGACCCGGTTTTCGAGGACGGGGCCAGCGGGCTCACGGCCGCCGAGCTGCCTGCGGAGCGCAAGAATGCGCTGAGCCACCGCGGCCGGGCGCTGCGGGCCCTGCGGGAACAGCTCCGGGAGCGGGGCGAAGGCAGGCCGGCTCCAGCCTGATGCAGTGCCGTGAACGTTTATGCACAGCCCACCGCAATTCCATAGCCTCGGGTGAGATTTGAACGGAACTGATACCAGTCTGGCTGCGGTATCATTCACAAGCGCATGATTAATAAAGAAATAACGAAATTGCTCATTTCTTGACCAAATCCGCAGCTTTGCCGCCCCGCCGGGCGGCCTGCGGCAGCAGCGACGGCCCTTGCCCACAGAGTTATCCACATATTTTGTGGATAACGGCTCCCGACCCGGGCAGCGCTTGCCACGACGGTCCCAGGCCCGCTATCCTCTGCGCCCTTTTTCGGCTCCCAGCCACTCCACCGGGATTAGCAGCCATGAAGCCCGACATCCACCCGCAGTACCAGGACATCAAGGTCATCTGCAGCTGCGGCAACGAGTTCACGACCCGCTCGACCCTCAAGGACGAGCTGCACGTCGAAGTCTGCTCGTCCTGCCACCCGTTTTACACCGGCAAGCAGAAGCTGCTGGATTCCGGTGGCCGGGTCGACAAGTTCCGCAAGAAGTACAAGATCGCCTGAGGCGGCGGACGCCGCCTGCCACTACCAGCCGGCAGGCGGACCAGAAGCACGAATCCCTATCGTCGCGCATGGCCAGCCGTGCGCGGCTTTCCTATAATGAGCCGCCCATTGTGCCGGGCAGGCCAGTAATGGCCCGGTCCGGCATGTATCCCGGAATCTCGATCCAGGGCGTTGCACCCGACGCCAGCGGCAACGGCCGCAGCGGGGCGCCAGCGGGGTGGTTTGTTTCCTGAACGACGATGGCCAGCCGGGTACGCAGATGAGCGCAAAGAAATACATCTTCATGGATCCCTCGACGGGCAAGCAGGTCGAGCTGCAGGCGCGTGCCGGCACGATCGGCCCCGACGTGGTCGATGTCCGCGCGCTGTACAGCGAGAACGGCCTGTTCACCTACGACCCCGGCTTCGGTTCCACCGCGTCCTGCGAGAGCAAGATCACCTACATCGACGGCGACCAGGGCATCCTCATGTACCGGGGCTACCCGGTGGAGCAGCTCGCCGAGAAGAGCTCGTTCATGGAGGTCTGCTACCTGCTGCTGCACGGCGAGCTGCCGACCGCGGCACAGCTCGAGGAATTCACCCATACCGTGACCACGCACACGATGATCAACGAGACCATCCTGCGCCTGTTCAACGGTTTCCATTACGACGCCCACCCGATGGCCATGGTGGCGGGCGTGGTCGGCTCGATGTCGGCGTTCTACCACGACACCACCGACATCATGAATCCGCGCCACCGCGACATCTTCGCCCACCGCATCATTGCCAAGCTGCCAACCATCGCCGCGGCCGCCTACAAGCACACCGTGGGCCAGCCCTTCACCTACCCGCGCAACGACCTCGACTACTCCTCGAACCTGCTGCACATGTTCTTCGCCGTGCCGGCGGAGAAGTACGCCGTGGACCCGGTGGCGGCGCAGGCGCTCGACCTGCTGTTCATCCTGCACGCGGACCACGAGCAGAACTGCAGCACCTCGACGGTGCGGCTGGCGGGCAGTTCGCACGCCAACCCGTACTCCGCCATCGCCGCCGGCATTTCCGCGCTCTGGGGCCCGGCGCATGGCGGCGCCAACGAGGCGGTCCTGCAGATGCTGCGGGAGATCGGGGCGCCGGAGCGCATCCCGCAGTTCATTGCCCGCGCCAAGGACAAGAACGACAACTTCCGCCTGATGGGCTTCGGCCACCGGGTCTACAAGAACTACGACCCGCGCGCCAAGATCATCCGCGCCATGACCCACAAGGTCCTCAAGCAGCTCGGCAAGTCGGATCCGCTGCTCGACGTCGCCATGCGGCTCGAGGAGATCGCCCTCAAGGACGACTACTTCGTCGAGAAGAAGCTCTACCCGAACGTCGATTTCTACTCGGGCATCATCTACAAGGCGCTCGGCATCCCGACGTCCATGTTCACGGTGATGTTCGCCATCGGCCGGGCCGTCGGCTGGTGCGCGCACTGGCGCGAGATGATCACCGACCCGGAGGGCCGCATCGGGCGCCCGCGCCAGCTCTATACCGGCCCGGCGCGCCGCGACTACGTCGACGTCGGCAAGCGCTGAGCCAGCAGCGCGGCGACATCGCGGGCGGTGGCACGGCGCATCGGTCGGCCGTCGATCGCCGAGAGCGGGGCGTTGCCCCGGCCGCGTTCGGGGAACACCGCCAGCCTGAATTCGAAGTCACCGCGGCGGATGCGGTAGCCCGGGAAGGGTTCTGCCTGGTCGCGCCGCACGCGCAGCCGCTGCTCCAGCGGCCTCGCCGATAGTCCCAGCCCCTCCAGGGCAGCGCCCACTTCCTCGGAAGCGTCGCTGAACACATGCAGTTCGATGGCGCTGGTCTCGGTGGCGGTGCCGGCCAGTACCGCGCCCACGAGCCTGGGATCGAAGGCCGCCAGCTCGCCCATCAGCTGCAACGCTTCCCGGCGCATCACATCCAGGAAAGCCTCGTGGCCCTCGCCGCGGAAGATGCGGTTGCGCTCGGCAATGGCCTGCTCGACTTCCTGGTTGCTGGGTAGCGCAGCCCGGTCCTCCAGCCGCAGCCGCAGGCCCGCCTTTTCCTTGGCGCTACGGAAATCCCGCAGGCCGTGCTCCTGCATGAGCCGGGCCGCCTCCTGGGCGATAGCGGTGCGCTGGTGATCCGGGCGTGAGCGGTTGCGTCGGGGCATGCGGGGACTCCGGGCCTGGCGCGGCTCAGAAGATCTCGGCGCTCTGGTCCGCCTGCCGCGCCGGGCCGGCCTGCTGCAGGGCCTGCTCGGCGCTGGCGAGGTCGGCAGGGCGGAAGAACTCGAAGATGGATGCGCTGTCGCCGGCTGCCGCCAGCTGGCCGGTATCCGGCGAGATGCGTGCCAGCACCAGGTCCGATGGCTGTGGCAGCGGCCGCTCCGGCGTGTTCTTCAGGGCGCGCGCCATGAAGTACTTCCACATGGGCAGGGCGGTCTGGCCGCCTTCCTCGCGCGGTCCCAGCGAGCGCTCCTTGTCGAAGCCCACCCAGGCGGTCGCCACCAGCGCGCCATTGAAGCCGCTGAACCAGGCATCGCGGCGATCATTGGAGGTGCCGGTCTTGCCGGCGATGTCCTCGCGGCCGAGTTCGCGGGCCCGCCGGCCGGTGCCGCGGCGGATCACGTCGCGCATCATGTCGTAGACCAGAAAGGCGTTCTCCGCGGGAATGATCCGTGGTGCCAGACGCAGGTCGCGATAGAAGCCGGGCGTCTCCGCCACCGTGGGCCGCCAGTCCGTGGCCCGGGCGATCATGTCTTCGACGCTGGCGTAGGCCGGCACCTCGTCCGGATGGCCCATGCCGCTGCCGTCCATGGCGGTGCCCGGTGGCAGGTCGGAACCTGTGACGGCGAAGGTCTGCGCGCCGTCCGCATCCGCCGCGAGCCCGCCGGGCGCGGATGCGACAGGCGCCGGCTCACAGGCGCGGCAGGCACGCAGTGGCTCGGTCGCGAACACCTCCTGGCCGCTGGCGTCGAAGACCCGGTCGATGACGTAGTGCTCGATGCGGTGGCCACCGTTGGCGAAGGTCGAGTATCCCGCCGCCATGTCCCAGGGCGAGGCGCCGCCGCTGCCCAGCGCCAGCGACAGGTTGTGCGGCAGGGCGGTGGCGTCGAAGCCGAAACTGCGGATATAGCGGATTGCCGCATCGATGCCGGTGCCCATGAGGATGCGCACCGAGCAGAGGTTCAGCGACTTCACCAGGGCTTCGCGCATGCGCGTCGGGCCGTTGAACTCGCGGGCGTAGTTCTCGGGCCGCCAGACATCCTCGAGCTCGCTGTCACCGAACACCAGCGGCGCGTCGTTGATGAGGCTGGCCGGCGTGAAGCCATGCTCCAGGGCAGCGGAGTAGACGAAGGGCTTGAACGACGATCCCGGCTGGCGCTTGGCCTGCACCGCGCGGTTGTACTTGCTCTCGAAGAAGTCGAAGCCGCCCGACAGGGCGACCGTGGCGCCGTCGGCCGGGTCCAGCGCGACGAACGCACCTTCCACGGCGGGCGTCTGCGCCAGCAGCCAGCCGCGGTTGCTGGTGTGCAGGAGGTGTACCACGTCGCCGGGGGCGACCATCTCTGCCACGGCCTTCGGCAATTCGCCCTGCGCCGCGTCGTTGAGGTAGCGCCGCCAGCGCAGGCCTTCCCAGGGAACCCGGAGCAGCCCGAGGTCACGGACGTAGAACTGTGCGGAATTGTCCTTGCCCAGTGACAGCACCACCGCCGGCCTGAGGTCGGCGTCGCCCGGGTAGCGCTCCAGCAGGGCCTGCAACGCCTGGTCGCGCTCCGGGCCCGGGCTGGCCGGCAGCTTCGCCAGTACACCGCTGGCGCTCGGGCCGCGGTAGCCGTGGCGGCGGTCGTACTCGAAGAGAGCCGTGGCCAGCGCGGTATTGGCAGCCGCCTGCAGGTGGCTGTCGATGGTAGTCATCACGCGGTAGCCGTCGGTATAGGCGGCCGGACCAAAGCGCTCGACCATCTGCGCCCGCACCATCTCGGTGACATAGGGCGCCTCCAGTTCGACCTTCGGGCCGTGCAGCCGCGCTACCAGGGGCGTGGCGATGGCCTGCGCGTACTGGGCCTGGTCGATGAAGCCCAGCTCGCGCATGCGGCCGAGCACGTAGTGGCGGCGTTGCGCGGAGCGGGTCGGCCCGTTGATCGGATTGAGCTGCGAGGGTGCCTTGGGGATGCCGGCGAGGGTGGCGGCCTCCGGCAGCGTCAGCTCTTCGAGGTCCTTGCCGAAATAGACCTGGGCGGCGGCGGCGATGCCGTAGGCACGCTGGCCGAGGAAGATCTTGTTGAGGTAGAGCGCGAGGATCTCCGACTTCTCGAACTCCTTCTCTATCTGCACCGCCAGGATCAGTTCCCTGGCCTTGCGGACGAAGCTGCGCTCGGGCGTGAGGAAATAGGCGCGGGCGAGCTGCTGGGTGATGGTGCTGCCGCCCTGGCTGCGCTCGCCGGTGAGCAGGTAGTTGATGCCGGCACGCATGATGCCCTGGTAGTCGAAGCCGGGGTGCTCGAAGAAGCGGTCGTCCTCGGCAGCGAGGAAGGCCTTGACCACCAGGTCGGGGATCTGCTCGAAGCGCACTGGCGTGCGCCACTGTTCGCCGAGCTGCGCCATCAGGCGCCCGTCGCGCGAGTACACCCGCAGCGGCGTCTGCAGCTTCACGTCGCGGATGGTGTCGGCGGAGGGCAGCCCCGGCTCGAGGTAGTAGTAACCCGCGGTCGCGATGCCTGTGACCAGGATCGCGAGGCTCAACAGGAGCGCCAGGGCCGCGGTTCCAAGGCGAAGTAAGAACTGCATCGCAAAATCCCGCGGTTATCCCTTGCCTCAGGGGTGGCGATTATGCATCCTGTCCGCGGATTTTGGGCAAACTCACCGAAAGGTGAGGACGCAAAGCCACCGGTCTACGGGACTCCGGGTCGATTGCTGCGGGAAGGCTGCTCGCGGCGACCGGCGACGGAACCTAGGACAGCGGGGTTGCCAGACCGCGGAGGATGCTGCTGCCGATGAACCGCCGTCTGTCTCTCGACCTCGCCGTTCAGGCCCCGTCCTGGGCTCTGTCGTTCCTCCCCGATCGTCTGGGAAAAGCCACCTCGCTGGCGGGTCAGCGCCCGGGTTTTATCACCGGCCCGTGAACCTCGTCACGAGTGTTTCGTATCGACCGTGATATATGGTTAAATTGGGTTTCTGACGTGGGGCCCGATTTTTCTTGTGCAAGTTGCCGAGATAGAAGGGAAAAGACGTGCTTTTTTCGCCGCGATCGAAACCCCTGATCGGACTTGACATCACGACGTCATCGATCAAGTTGATCGAGCTGTCGGGCTCGGTCAGCAATTGCCGTGCGGAATGCTATGCCGCCGAGCCGACGCCGCCGAACGCAATCAACGAAAAGGTCATCGTCGATGCCGCCGCGGTGGGCGACGCGATTCGCCGCGCCGTGAAGCGCGCGAACACCAAGACCCGCGAAGTCGCCATCGGCATCAGCGGCGATGCAGCCATCACCAAGATCATCCAGCTGCCGAAGGCGCTCAGCGACAGCCAGCTCGAGGCCCAGGTGGAAATCCAGGCCGACCAGTACATCCCGTTCCCGATGGAGGAAGTCAGCTACGACTTCCAGCGGGTCGGCGAGTCGAAATCCGACCCCGACATGCTCGACATCCTGCTGGTGGCGACCCGTACCGAGAATGTCGACCAGCGCCGTGCGGCCGTGGAAGCAGCCGGCCTGGTACCCCGCGTCGTGGACGTGGAGGCCTTCGCGCTGGAGAACGCCTGTCAGCTGATGGCCCACCAGATGCCCGACGGTGGCATGGGCCATCTCATCGCCGTGGTGGATTTCGGCGCCAGCAACACCGCATTCAGCGTGCTGCAGGACATGCGCGTGGTGTACACCCGCGACTTCTCCTTTGGCGGCCAGCAACTGACCGAAGAAATCATGCGCACCTACGGGCTGTCGCTCGAGGATGCGGGCCGCGCCAAGAAGGAGGGTGGACTGCCGAGCAACTATGCGCCGGAGGTCCTCGACCCGTTCATCGACGACATGACCCAGCAGGTCAGCCGCTCGCTGCAGTTCTTCCTCGCTTCCGGCAGCAACCGCGAGCAGCCCGACCAGATCCTGATCTGTGGCGGCTGCGCCAACATCCCGGGCGTGGCCGACGTCATTTCCAGCAAGGTTGGCATCCCCACGGAGATCGGCGATCCGCTGGGACAGATGAAGATTTCCTCCCGGGCAAAGGCGCAGGGCATCCGCAAGGACGCCACGGCGCTGCTGACGGCCTGCGGCCTGGCGCTACGGAGTTTCGACTCGCATGCCAATTATTAACCTGTTGCCATGGCGCGCAGCCCTGCGCGCCAAGCGGCGCAACCAGTTCTTCATGGGGCTGGGCGGTGCGGTGGTCGCGGCGGCCATAGTGGTCGGCCTGGCCAACCTCGTCATGGGGGCCGTCATCGACAACCAGCATGCCCGCAACAACCTGCTGAAGGCCGAGATCCAGGCGCTCGACCAGCGCATCAAGGAGATCCTCGACCTGGAGGCGAAGAAGGAAAGCCTGCTGGCGCGCATGGAGATCATCGAGCAGCTGCAGCGCAGTCGCCCGGAGGTGGTCCACGTCTTCGACCAGCTGGTGCGCACCCTGCCGGATGGCGTGAACCTCAGTTCCATCAAGCAGAAGGGCGCGAGCATCGAGATCAAGGGCGCCGCCGAATCCAACACGCGGGTGTCGGCGTTCATGCGCAACATGGACAAGTCCGGCTGGCTCAAGGATCCCGACCTCGAGGTCGTGGAGGTCAAGACCACCGGCAAGAAGGGCGATGCCAACGCACCGCGGGCCAGCGAGTTCACGGTGATGGTCAAGCAGGCATCGACCCATGAGGAAGGGGGCAAGCCGTGAACTTCCTCCAGCAACTGCGCCAGCTCGACTTCAACGACATCGGGCGCTGGCCGGGCATCTTCCACGCCTTCTTCGTCGGCATCTTTTTCCTGGTTGTGGCAATCGGCGGCTTCTACATGATGGTGTGGAAGAACCAGATGCCGCTGCTGGAGAAGGCCGAGCGCGAGGAGCGGGAGCTGCGCCAGTCCTTCGAGCAGAAGCAGAAGAAGGCTGCAAACTTCACCGCCTACAAGACGCAGCTGGCCGAGATGGAGCGCTCCTTCGGCACCATGCTGCGCCAGCTGCCCGGCAAGACCGAGATCCCGAACCTGCTGGTGGATATTTCGCAGACCGGTCTCGCCGCCGGCCTCCAGGAAGAGCTGTTCCAGCCGATGGACGAGATCCGCAAGGACTTCTACGCGGAGAAGCCCATCAAGATCCGCCTGCGGGGTTCCTACCACGAGTTCGGCCGCTTTGTCAGCGACATCGCCGCCCTGCCGCGCATCGTCACCCTTCATGACATCGACATCGCGCCGGCCGGCAAGGATGCGCCTGCCGACCAGCTGATCCTCAACGTGACTGCGAAGACCTATCGCTACCTCGACGAGAGCGAAAGCAGCTCCGGCGAGAGCAAGGCTGCGACCAAGGCCGGGCCGCGGGTTGGAACCAAGCCGGCCGCGGCGCCCAAGGGCAAGCCGCAGAACCCCGGACAGGCGAAGAAGGCGGGTTAGGGCCATGACGTCGCTCAGTCACAAGCTCGTGCGCATGCTGCTGATCCCGATGCTGGCGCTGTCCGCGGCCGGCTGCGTCGGTGGCAACGACGACCTCGACAAGTACATCAATGAAGTCAAGGCGCGACCCGGTGGCCGCATCGAGCCGCTGCCGCAGGTCAAGCCCTACGAAACCTTCACCTACGAAGCGCAGACGCTGCGCTCGCCGTTCCAGCCCGATACGTCCAAGGCGCGCGCCAATGCAGGCCCGCGGCCGGAGGCGAACCGTCCCAAGGAGTACCTGGAGCAGTTCCCGCTCGATACCCTGAAGATGGTCGGGACGCTGCAGAAGAATAACCAGCGCTACGCACTGCTGCAGGCCCAGGACGGCCTGGTGCACCGCGTGGTGCCGGGCAACTACGTCGGCCAGAACGACGGCCGCGTGGTGTCGGTGACCGACGGCGAGGTCAAGGTCGAGGAGTTGGTGCCGGATGGCATCGGTGGTTTCTACAAGCGGTCGGCGGCCATTGGCCTGTCTGACTGACGGCGCCCCCCAGGGGGAGAGCGTGGGAGTAAGTGACGATGAGCACGGCTAGGCCAGCAGTAGTATTCCCGGCGCCCGGGGCATTGGGTGCCAAGGGCGGTTTGCTCGGGCGGGCGCTTGCCGCCGGGGCGACGGCCACCTTCACCGCGCTGGCGGCGATGGCGGCCCTCTTCCTGGCAGTCCCGCCAGCACTGGCTGCCGATGCAGCCCTGCAGTTGCAGGACCTGCAGGTGCAGACCCTGCCAGGGAACAAGGTGGAACTGGAGATCAAGCTCTCCGGCGCGGCACCCGAGCCGCTGTCCTTCACCATCGAGAACCCGGCACGCATCGCCCTGGATTTCCCGGATACCGTCATTGCCCTGCCGTCGCGGCGCAAGGATGTCGGCGTCGGCAACCTGGCCACCATCATGGCCGCTGAGTCCGGTGGCCGTACCCGCGTCGTCCTCAATCTCGACAGCATGGTCCCGTACCAGACCAGGGTTGCGGGCAACAGCGTGTTCGTGACCCTGGGCACGGCAGGCTCCAGCGCGGCCACTTCCGCCTCGGCAGCAGTCGCGCCGGCCGCGGCCGTCGTCGCGCCGGGCGGTGCCTCGGCGACCACGCCGGCCGCCGGCCGCAGCATCCAGGCGGTGGATTTCCGTCGTGCAGACAGCGGCGGCGGGCGCGTGGTCCTGAGCCTTTCCGATATCGGCGCACCGGTCGACGTCCGCAAGGAGTCCGGCCAGGTGGTGCTGATGCTCGCCAATACCCAGCTCCCGGATTCCCTGGTGAAGCGCCTCGACGTCACGGACTTCGCCACCCCGGTCGATACCATTGACGTGTCCCGCGTGGGCGCCAATGCCCGTATCGTCATCGCCGCGCACGGCAACTTCGATGAGCTGGCCTACCAGTCCGACAAGATGTTCACCGTGGAGGTGAAGCCGATCGTCAAGGCAGCGGTCGAGAAGAAGGCAACGCTGTTCAGCCCGGACAAGCAGTACACGGGCGAGAAGCTGACCCTGAACTTCCAGGATATCGAGACCCGTGCGGTGCTGCAGCTGCTGGCCGACGTCAGCGGCCGCAACATCGTCGTCTCCGACTCGGTGCAGGGCAACGTCACCCTGCGCCTGCAGAGCGTGCCCTGGGACCAGGCGCTGGACATCGTGCTGGCCACCAAGGGCCTCGACAAGCGCCAGAACGGTAACGTCATGATCATCGCGCCGGCCGACGAGATCGCTGCCCGCGAGAAGGCCGATCTCGAAGCCCGCAAGGAGATCCACGAGCTCGAGCCGCTGGTATCCGAGTACCTGCAGGTCAACTACGCCAAGGCCGACGACCTCGCCAAGCTCATCATGGGCAAGAGCAAGAATTCGCTGCTCTCGGATCGTGGCTCGGTGGCCCTGGACGATCGCACCAACACGCTGATGGTGCAGGATACCGCCGAACGGGTGAGCGACATCCGCCGCCTGGTGTCGACGCTCGACATCCCGGTGCGCCAGGTGCTGATCGAGTCCCGCGTGGTGGTGGTCCGTGACGATTTCAGCCGCGACCTCGGCGTCCGCTGGGGTGTCACGGCGGTGAATGACCACGGCAGCAGCCTGCTGTCCACCACCGGCAGCGCCGCTGGCAACGACACGATCGTCGGCTCGGCGATCAGCAACATCAACAGCACCGGTAACCCCTTCCCGGTGACGACGCCGACGCTGAACGACCGCTTCAACGTCAACCTGCCGGTGGCCAATCCAGCCGGCCGGCTGGCCGTGGCACTGCTCAACGAGAACTTCCTCGTCGACCTGGAACTCTCCGCCCTGCAGGCCGAGGGCCGGGGCGAGGTGATTTCCTCGCCGCGGGTGATCACGGCTAACCAGAAGGAAGCCTTCATCAAGCAGGGTGTCGAGATTCCCTACCAGGAATCCTCCAGCAGCGGTGCAACCAGCACCCAGTTCAAGGAAGCGGTGTTGTCGCTGACAGTGAAGCCGCAGATCACGCCGGATGACCGTGTCATCATGGACCTCAAGGTCACCAAGGACAGCGTCGGCGAGGTGATCACCAACGAACGCGGTGGCCAGGTGCCCAGCATCGATACCCGCTCCGTGGAGACCCAGGTGCTGGTCAACAACGGCCAGACCGTGGTCCTCGGCGGCATCTACGAGACCGAGCAGGGCGAGGACATGCGCAAGGTGCCGTTCCTCGGCGACATTCCCGGCCTCGGCTACCTGTTCCGCTCCACCAACCGGGTCTCGAAGAAGTCCGAGCTGCTGATCTTCGTCACGCCGAAGATCCTGAAGGAAGGCTCAAGCATCTATTGAACGGGGTGTCCGCCCGGACATCCTTCCGGCTGTAGTCCCAGGCACTGGCGGGAATCGCAACCCGCCAGTGCCTGCCCGGACTTCCGCTGATGTAACCGTCGTGGCCTGAACTCGGTCCGTTCGCCTTCAAGGCGGACGGCGCCACGTTAGAATGGCCGCCATGCGGTCCAGCGACAGCATCTTCCTCGTCGGCCCCATGGGTGCCGGGAAATCCGCCGTGGGCCACAGGCTGGCCGAGGAACTCGGCTGCGAGTTCATCGACAGCGACGAGGTCATCGAGCGACGCACCGGGGTGGACATTCCCTACATATTCGAACGCGAGGGCGAGGCGGGTTTCCGCGCGCGCGAGCGCCTGGTCATTGACGAGCTGACGCAGCGGCCGGGTGTGGTTCTCGCCACTGGTGGCGGCGCGGCGCAGGATCCGGGCAGCCGGGCGCTGCTCGGTGCCCGCGGCAGGGTCGTGTACCTGCATGCCTCGGTGGAACAGCAGCTGCGGCGTATTCGCGGCAGCAGGCAGCGGCCGATGCTGAAGAAGGGCGATCCCCGCGAGATTCTCGAGGCCCTCATGGTGCAGCGCGATCCCCAGTACCGCGAGATCGCCGATGTCATCGTCGAGACCGACGGGCGGCGTGTCGCCGCCGTCACCCGCGAGATCCGCCGCCGCCTCGAGGAACTGGAGCAGGGAGGCAGCGGACCGTCATGATGACCATCACCGTAGACCTGGACACACGCAGCTACCCGATCTATATCGGCAGCGGCCTGCTGGGCCAGGTGGGGCTGCTCGATCCGCACATCGCCGGGCGCAATGTGCTTGCCGTCACCAATTCCACGGTCGCGCCGCTGTACCTGGACCGCCTGCTCGCACTGCTCCGCCCGCCTGCGCGCTCCGGCCGCGTGGAGACCCTGGTCCTGCCCGATGGCGAGTCGCACAAGACCATGGCCACGGCCGGGGCGATCCTCGACGCGCTGGTGGGGCAGCGCTACGGCCGCGACTGCGTGGTGCTGGCGCTAGGTGGTGGCGTGGTTGGCGATGTCACCGGCTTCGCCGCGGCCATCTACCAGCGTGGCGTCGACTTCATCCAGGTGCCGACGACGCTGCTGGCGCAGGTGGACTCCTCCGTCGGCGGCAAGACCGGCATCAATCATCCCGGTGGCAAGAACCTGGTGGGTGCATTCCACCAGCCGCTGTGCGTGCTGTCGGACTCGGACACCCTGCGCACCCTGCCGGACCGCGAGCTCGCCGCCGGCCTGGCCGAGGTGCTCAAGGGCGCACTGATTGCCGATGCCGGGTTCTTCGGCTGGATCGAGGCGCACGCCGCCGACCTGGTCGGCCGCCAGTCCGCGGCGCTGAACCACGCCATCCGCCGCTCCTGCGAGATCAAGGCGGAGGTGGTGGCCGGTGACGAGCGTGAGCGGGGCCGCCGCGCGCTGCTCAACCTCGGCCATACCTTCGGCCACGCAATCGAACTCTGCGCCGGATATGGTCAGTGGCTGCACGGCGAGGCGGTTGGCGCCGGCATCGGCATGGCCGCCCGGTTCTCCGCAAGGCTGGGCTGGCTGCCCGCGGCCGATGTGGCGCGCATCCAGACGCTGCTCGAGCGCCTGCAGCTGCCGCTGCGGCCGCCGCAGGTCGATGCCGAGGCATTCCTCGCGGCCATGGCGATGGACAAGAAGGTGCTGGCGGGCCAGTTGCGGCTGGTCCTGCTGCCGGCGATCGGCAACGGCAGGGTGACCGCGGAGTTTCCGCTGCGGGAGCTGCAGGCCTTCGTGCGCGCCGAGCTTGGCACGCAGTGATCGCGCGCTGCGCCGCCACCGACGCGAACAGCCGCGGCCGGCGCTACGCCGAACCCGTCCACCCGTACCGCAACGGCTTCCAGCGCGATCGCGACCGCGTCCTGCACTCCAGCGCCTTCCGTCGCCTGGTCTACAAGACCCAGGTGTTCGTCAACCATGAGGGTGACCTCTACCGGAGCCGCCTGACGCACTCGCTCGAGGTGGCGCAGATCGGTCGCACGGTCGCTGGCCGCCTCGGCCTGAACCAGGACCTCGTGGAGGCGATCTGCCTCGCCCACGACCTGGGCCACACGCCGTTCGGGCATTCGGGCCAGGACGCGCTCAATCGCTGCATGAGGCCCTGGGGTGGCTTCGAGCACAACCTGCAGTCCCTACGCGTGGTCGAGGAGCTGGAAGAACGTTACCTGGCCTTTCCCGGGCTGAACCTCAGTTTCGAAACCCGCGAGGGCATCCTCAAGCACTGCTCGCTGGCGCATGCCCGCGAACTCGGCGAGCTGGGCGAGCGCTTCCTCAGCCGCCTCCAGCCGGGATTGGAGGCACAGCTCGCCAACCTGGCCGACGAGATCGCCTACAACAACCATGACGTCGACGACGGCCTGCGCGCCGGCTTGCTGACTGTGGAGGAACTGGCCGGAGTCAGCCTGTTCCGCCGTCACTACGACGCGGTGCGCAGGATGCGCTCCCGCCCCAGCCGGCGGGTGCTGATCCACGAGACGGTGCGGCGCATGATCAACGAGGTGGTCACCGACCTGATCGAGGCCACGGCAGCGAACATCGAGGCGGCCGCGCCGGCCTCCATCGAGGAGGTGCGCGAGCGCTCGCGGCCGCTGGTCCGCTTCAGCCCGGAGGTTGCCGCGAGGCACCGCGAACTGAAGCTGTTTCTGCGCCAGCACCTGTATCGCCACGAGCGGGTGCTGGCCATGAACCGCCAGGCCCGCCGGGTGATCGCGGCGCTGTTCCAGCGTTTCATGAACGACCTGCGGGCGATGCCGGCGGAGCATGCCGCACGCGCCGTCGCCTGGGGTCAGGCACGCGGCGAGGCCGGTCGCGCCCGCGCCGTCGCCGACTATGTCGCCGGCATGACGGATCGCTACGCCGTCGCTGCCTATCGCCGCCTGGTCGATCCGCGGCTCGAGTGGGGGAATTAGAGGGGAATTAGGGGGACAGTTTACTCAATTCCCTGCAACGCATGGTCTCATGCAGCGTCAAGGGAATTGAGTAAACTGTCCCCCTAATTCCCCCCTAATTCCCTCATCTGCTCCAGGAGCGGCACTATGACCGCCAGCAAGCCCATCGACTCACGCGATCGCCTGATCTTCGCCATGGACGTGGCCGAGCCTGCCGCCGCACGTGAACTGGCGGAGTCGCTGGGCGATGCCGTGCAGTTCTACAAGCTCGGCCTGGAGATGATGATGTCGGGCGGTTACTTCGAACTGCTCGACTGGATGGCGAAGCGGGGCAAGAAGGTGTTCGCCGACCTCAAGTTCTTCGACGTGCCGGCCACGGTGGGTGCGGCGGTGCGCCAGCTGGCCCGGCGCGGCGTCACTTTCGCGACGGTGCATGGCAACCAGGGCATCATGGAGGCGGCCGCGAAGGCCAAGGGCGAGGTGAAGATCCTCGCCGTTACCGTGCTCACCAGCCTCGACCGCGGTGATCTCGACGACCTCGGCTTCGCCTGTGACGTGGAGCAGCTGGTGCTGTCGCGGGCACGGCGGGCGCTCGCGGCAGGCTGTGACGGCGTGGTGGCCTCCGGCCTGGAGCTACCGGCCATGCGTCGTGCGGTGGACCAGCGCCTGCTGGTGGTCACGCCGGGCATCCGTCCGGTGGAAAACCGCCCAGCGGACGACCAGAAGCGTGTCGTTACGGTGGAGCAGGCGTTCCGCGACGGCGCGGACTATATTGTCGTCGGCCGGCCGATCCGTGATGCGGCTGACCCGCGCCAGGCGGCGCAGGCCATCCAGGCGACGATCGCCGGCATTTTTTCTTCCCGGGGAGCATAGACAATGATTCTGCTGACTGGAGCCACCGGCAAGACCGGCGGCGAGACCGCAAAGGCGCTGGCAGCGCGCGGCGTCAAGGCCCGCGCACTGGTACGCAATCTGGAAAAGGCCGCTGCACTGAAGGCAGCCGGCATCGAGCTGGTACATGGCGACGTCGGTGATGCCGCGAGCGTCAGCAAGGCGCTGGCGGGCATCGACCGGCTGTTCCTGCTGCTGCCGAACGGCGAGCAGCAGCTGGCCCACGAGAAACAGGTGGTGGATCTGGCGCGCGAGGCCGGCGTGCGCCACATCGTCAAGATGTCCTCCATGGAGTCCATGGTCAACGCCACGGCGCCCATTCCGCAGATGCACTGGGCTTCCGAGCAGTACATCCGGGCTTCCGGAATGGCCTGGACCATGCTCCGGCCGAACTTCTTCATGCAGAACTTTCTCGCCAGCGCGAAATCGATCAAGGAAAACAAGACGTTTTCGTTGCCGATGGGCGATGGCAGGACGGCCATGGCCGACACCCGCGACATCGGCGCGGTGGCGGCCGAGGCGCTCGCGGGCAAGGGCCACGAAGGCAAGAGCTACGACATCACCGGACCCGAAGTGCTGACCTTCCACCAGGTCGCCGAGCGCTTCTCGGCGGTGCTGGGTACGAAGATCAGCTACGTACCGGCCGACCCCGCGGCCTACCTCGCCATCCTCAAGCGCGTGCTGCCCGAATGGCATGCCAACGCGGTCTCGGCGCTGTTCGGCGAGATTGCGGCCGGCGAAGTGCTGCCCCACCTGTCCGACACCGTCCGCCGGCTGCTGGGGCGCGAGCCTGTTTCGCTGGAGCAGTTCATCCGCGACCACATCGCCGCGTTCCGCTGAGGGAACGCGGCGGTCGGCACGGCCTCAGCGCGTCGCGCTGGCCGTGGCTGGTTGCGCCGCCACCGCGCGTACAGCCTGTTCGATGGCTGGCCAGGCATTGTCGAGCAGCCGGGACTGGCCGGCGGCGTTGGGGTGGATGCCATCGGCCTGCATCAGCGCCGGATCGAGCGCCACGGCCTTCATGAAGTCGACGATGAGCGACGCGCCGGTCGCCTTCGCGACCTCGGGGTAGACCGCGGCGAAACTGGCCGTGTAGCGCTCGCCGTAGTTCGGCGGCATTTGCAGGCCGGCGAGGATCACGCGGGCACCGGCATCCCGGGCCAGCCGGGCCATCGCGCCGAGGTTGTCGCGGATCAATGCCACGGGCGTCGCGCGCAGGCCGTCGTTGCCACCGAGCTCGATGACCACGATCGCCGGCTGGTGCAGCTTCAGTGCGCGTGGCAGGCGCCCCAGGCCGCCGGTGGTGGTGTCGCCGCTGGTGCTGGCGTTCACCACGCGATACCCGTAACCTCTGGCCTCCAGCCGGTCTTGCAGCAGCGCGACCCAGCCCTGCCCGGGCTCCAGCCCGAAGCCGGCGCTCAGGCTATCGCCGACGACCAGCAATGTCCGCGCCGCATCGGCGGCGTGCGCCGGCTGCCAGGCGACAACCAGCACCAGGACGATGAGCTTGGCGGATCGGGACAGCAATCTGGACAGGGTGGTACTGCGCACGGCGGGACTCGCCAGGCAGGTTAGCAGCCCGGAGGGGCCGCTGACCATCCTCGATGACATCAACCTGGAAATCCGTGCCGGCGAGACGGTGGCGCTGGTGGGGCCGTCGGGCGCCGGCAAGACCACGCTGCTTGCGCTGCTCGCGGGCCTTGACCAGCCGAGTTCCGGGCGCGTGTGGCTCTGCGGCGAGGATCTCACCCAGCTCGACGAGGACGGGCGCGCGCGGCTGCGCGGCAAGCGCGTCGGCTTCGTCTTCCAGTCCTTTCACCTGGTGCCGTCGCTGACCGCGCTGGAGAACGTGATGCTGCCGCTGGAACTCGCCGGCGCGCCGCAGGCCGCGACCAGTGCCCGGGAGGTGCTGGCAGCGGTCGGGCTCGGCCAGCGGCTCGCGCATTACCCGAAGCAGCTGTCGGGCGGGGAGAAGCAGCGCGTGGCCATCGCGCGCGCCTTCGTCACGCACCCGGAAGTGCTGTTCGCCGACGAACCGACCGGCAACCTCGATACCGCCAGCGGCGAGCGCATCGCCGAACTGCTGTTTGGCCTGAACCGGCAGGCTGGTACCACGCTGGTGCTGGTCACCCACGAGCGCAGCCTGGCCGATCGCTGCGACCGGGTACTGGAAATCATCGGCGGCCGGATGCAGGCGTGAACACGCTGCGCTTCGCCCTGCGCTCCCTCGCCCGCAGCCTGCAATCCGGCGAGCTCAACGTGCTCATCGCGGCGATCGTGCTCGCCGTGGCGGCGATCACCGCGGTCGGCTTCTTCACCGACCGCGTCGGCCGCGCCATCCGCCAGCAGGCGAGCGCGATCCTGGCGGCGGACCTGGTGATCCGGTCACCGACGCCGATCGCAAGCGCTTTCCTCGACGAGGCGCGGGCGCTCGGCCTGCGCACTGCCGAGGCGGTGGGCTTTCCCTCGGTGGTGCTGACCGACGGTGACCAGGGCTCGCTCGCTACCATCGAGGGGGTTTCGCCCGGCTACCCGCTGCGCGGCGAGATGCGGATCTCGACGCAGATGTTCGGTGGCGCAACCGTGGCCAAGGCCATCCCGGCCAGCGGCGAGGCCTGGGCCGAGCCTGGCCTGCTCGGCAAGCTTGGCATCGACGTCGGGGCGCGGGTCCAGGTGGGCAAGCTGCAGCTGACGGTGACGCGGGTGCTCGAGTACCAGCCCGACCAGAACCCGGGTTTCGCCAACCTCGCGCCCTCGCTGCTGGTGAACATCGCCGACGTCGTTGCCATGGACGTGATCCGCCCCGGCAGCCGGGTGACCTACCGCCAGCTGTTCGCCGGTGACGAGGTGGCGCTGGCGGCGTTTCGTCGCGCGGCCGGGCGGCGGCTGGATCGCGAGGCGGTGTTTCGCGACCAGCAGGACGCAGGCCAGCAGATCAACGAGGCCATCGACCGTGCACAGCGGTTCCTGACGCTGGCCTCGCTCATCACCGTGGTGCTGGCGGCGGTGGCGACCGCCATGGCGGCAAGGCTCTACGCGATGCGGCACCTGGATACGGTTGCGCTGCTCAAGAGCATCGGCGCCACCCAGGGTTTCATCGAGCGCCTGTCCATGCTGCAGCTCGGTGTCATCGTGCTGGCTACCACGGCCGCGGGCTCCCTCATCGGCTTCGGTGCCCAGCAGGTGCTGGCGCTGCTCTCCGGCGGCCTGCTGCAGGTGGACCTGCCGCCGCCGCGCTTCCTGCCCGCCTGGCTCGGGGCGCTGACGGCGGCCACGGTTGCCTTCGGTTTCGCGCTGCCGCAGCTGTGGCAGCTGCGCCGGACGCCGCCCATCCGCGTGCTGCGCCGGGACCTGCCGGCACCGCCGCTGTCCGCGGGAATGACCTACGCCATCGCCGTGGCTGCCCTGGTCGGCATGATCTACGCCATCGTGCGCGACCTGGTGCTGGTGGGCCTGATCGTCGGCGGGTTGCTGGCGCTGGCGGCAGTCGCGGGGCTGGCAGGCTGGGGCCTGGTAGCGCTGGTCGGCCGCTTCCGCGGCGCCGCCGGCGTGGCCTGGCGCTATGGCCTCGCCAACATTGCGCGGCGCGGCCCGGAAAGCGTCGTGCAGATCGTCGGCTTCGGCCTGGGCCTGATGGTGCTGCTGCTGCTGACGGTGGTGCGTACCGACCTGCTCGGCGCCTGGCGGCAGGCGATCCCCGCCGACGCGCCGAACTACTTCCTGATCAACATCGATCCGCCGTCCTGGCCGGCCATGCGCGAGTTCATCCAGCAGCAGATCGGCTCGAAGCCTGAATCGCTGCCGTTCATCCGCGGGCGGCTCACCGCCATCAATGGCAGGGATGTGGCGACGCTCGAGCTACGCGATGGACCGGGGGCGAACTTCATCCGGCGCGAACAGAACCTCACCTGGACTGCCGAGCTGCCGCAGAGCAACCGCATCCGCAGCGGCCAGTGGTGGGGCGCCGGCTACCGCGGCGAGCCACAGATTTCCCTGGAGCAGGACGTGGCGCGCAGCCTCGGCGTCAAGGTCGGCGACACCATGAGCTTCAATGTCGCCGGCGAGGAGTTCACCGCGCCAGTGACCAGCATCCGCAGCATCGAGTGGGACTCCTTTGCACCCAACTTCTTCCTGATGCTGTCGCCCGGCCTGGCCGCCGAGCTGCCGCAGACCTACATCGCCAGCTTCCACGTGCCGCCGGAGAGCCGGCGCATGCTCAATGACCTGGTGCGACGGTTTCCGGGAGTCACGGTCTTCGACCTCGAGGCGATCCTCTCGCAGGTGCGACTGGTGGTGGATCGGGCATCGCTGGCGGTGCAGTACGTGTTCCTGTTCACGCTGCTCGCCGGTGTCATGGTGCTGCTGGCTGCGGTGCAGGTGACCCGCGACGAGCGCCGCTTCGAGAGTGCCATCCTCCACGCGCTCGGTGCCGACCGGCGCAAGATCCTGCAGGGCGTGGCGGCGGAGTTCACCACGCTGGGCGCACTCGCCGGCGTGCTTGCGGCGCTGGGTGCGACAGCCATCGGCCTGGTCCTGGCGGAGCAGGTGTTCGACCTCGGCTACACGGTGAGTCCGCTGCTCTGGCCGGCCGGGCTGCTGATCGGGGCGGTGCTGGTGGGCCTCACCGGCACGCTGGCGGCGCGCCGCGCCGTGAACGAACCGCCAGTGGCCGTACTGCGCGACGCCTGAGCCCGCCAGGCGCCGGCTCTATATACTGCATGTCCCATGAGGCGGGGACACAGGGTGTTGTCCTGCGGGGCCGTGGTCCTGCGGGAGACGCAGGCCGGCTGGCGCCTGCTGCTGCTGCGCGCCTTCACCCACTGGGATTTTCCCAAGGGCCTGATGGAGGCCGGCGAGGAGCCGCTGCAGGCTGCCCTGCGCGAGGTGCGCGAGGAGACCAGCCTCGACGACCTGGCCTTCCCCTGGGGCGAGGACTTCCTCGAGACCGGGCCCTACAGCCGCGGCAAGACCGCCCGCTACTACCTCGCCGTCACGAAGCGCAGCGACGTCTCCATCCTGCCCAATCCCGAGACCGGTCGCCCGGAGCACAGCGAATTCCGCTGGTGCAGCTTCACCGAAGCCCGACGCATCACCGCTCCCCGAGTCAGGGACGTGCTTGCATGGGCGGAGCAGCGTATCGGGGCGGCGTGAGGCGGGGTTACTGCACGCAGGTGTAGACGCCCCAGCGGCGATATTCACGAAACGTCACCGGCGCGGACTCCCAGGTTTCGCCATTGATCAGCAGCGGCGGCAGCTGGGCGCTGAACGTCGGCACGGCGGGAATGCCGGTTTGCGACATCACTCCCCTGGTAATCGGAAAATACCAGAGCTGATAACTGCCGCGGGAGGATTCCGACGAGCCGATCAGCACCGCTTCCGGGTCCAGTTCCCTTGGGCCCGGAGCGGTGATGGCCGCGACCGGCAGCGGCTGGGGCTTCGACCAGTGCTCACTGCTCAGGACGAGACCCGGTGAGCCCAGCTGTACCGTGACAGCATCGGGTACGTCTATGTTGACGTCCAGGAGGATCGAGCCCGCTTGCTCGTCACGGGATGCCCACCAGTGCACCTGGACGCCGTGCGTTGCCCCAACGCGGAAATTGTCCTTGATCCCTGCCACGCAGTAGCCGGCTTCCCGGGTGCCCTGGCCGGATGGCTCGTATCCGGAAAACCTGGAAGGAATGCACCCTGTCGCCATCCATGCGGTGCTGGCGATCAGCAACAGGGTCGTACCAGGCTTAGTCACCGAGTGCACCGTAGGCATAGGTCGGCACGATGGATGCGATGGCGAAGGGTGTGGCGAGCACCACGTTGCCGGCATTCAGGGCATTAAATAGGGAAGATCGACCGATGTTGTTGCCGAAGTTGTCGTAAAACACCGGCGAGTTGAGGAAATCATGCGGGCCCGCGTAGGTCTCCACGAGGTGGTCCAGAAATGAGCCCGGGTTGTAGTCCATGCTGAAGAATCTGCCGGGTCCGCGCTGCATTCCACCCAGGGGGCTGCCATTGCAAGGGCTGCGGCAGCCGCCCAGCTTGAAGCGATCGCCGCGGAAGCCGTCGCTGATGCCCGTTGCATTTTCTGGATTCAACCGCGACTGCTCCACCATCACCCGTCGCATCTCCACGGCAGCCCAGGTCAACGTCGAGAATGTACCACTGGTCAGGAAGCCGTTGCGGAAATCTCCGCCCTGCAGCTCGGCGCCGATGCCGCCGACGGTCGACTCCGCCAGCACCCTGCCGGCGCTGTAGCCGCTGCCGAACTGCACGCCGATGCCCCCCATCAGGCCGCCGGTGATGGCGCCGGCGGCGACGCCGCGCAGGTTGCCGGTCGTGATTGCGCCCGCCACGGCGCCTCCGGCAGCACCGCCGAGTACCGCGCTGGAAAAGGCCGCCCCGGCCAGCGTGTTGGCGGTAGCCACCCCGCCCGCGGTGCCGGCTGCTGCTCCGGCTGCCGGCAGCTGCGCGGCATAGGCCCAGGAGGACACCGCCCCGGCGGTGTAGAAGGCGGCGACCGCCGCGACGATGGGCCGGCCCCAGTTGCGCACCAGCCGCTGCCCGAAGTGGCCGATATGGCGCACGCCCCGCCGGATGACCTTGCGCAGCTTGCTGAACAGGTAGCCGCTGGGGTCGAAGTAGCTGGCCGGATTGTTGGCGGCGTAGCTGTAGGGATTCAGTGCCTGCGGATCGAGCATGCCCGCCAGCACGGCGTCCGGTGCCAGCATGCGCCCGAGGATCGGGTCCTGCAGGCGGCCGTTCATGTGGATGAGCTGCATGTTGTCGATGTGCTCATGCCCGGTGTAGCCGCGCTCGACCCAGTGCGTGTCGCCATAGCGCTGGTCGCCGGCATCGACACTCCAGTTGCTGTTGCGGCGCTTGCCCCAGGCGTCGAAGCTCAGGGTGAAGATGTTCGCCCCGGCACCCGCCGCGCGCACCAGGCGGTCGACGCTGCCGGCGTGGTCGTGCAGCACGTAGTAGGCCTCGAGCCCGTTTGGCGTCGACTCCAGCTGGCTGTAGACCGCCCGGCCGTGGGCGAACACGGTGGCACGGTAGCGCTTGCTGCTGCCCTCCATCTCGACCTCGAAATGCGGGCCGACGTAGTGGATGGTCTTCTGGGTGGCACCGGTCTTCGTCTCCTGCGCAATGCGCGTGCGATCGGGCCCGTAAGTGAAGCGCGCAAAGTCCACGCCTCGGGACAGCTGCCTGGGAAGGTTGAAGCTGGTCCAGGCCAGGGTCGTGCCATTGCGGCTGGTCATGTTGCCGTTGGCGTCGTAGGCGAAGCTCATGCTGCCCCGCGGGCCCCCGGATACGGCGACGACCCCGTGCGGCGGCTGCGTTCCCGTGCCGTAGCTGTAGCTGCCGACGTCCGACCGGGAGCGGATGTTGCCGTCTGCGCTGTAGGTCATGCCGACGGTCCGGGTGCCGTTCAGGCTGGCCTGGATGAGCCGGTTGAGCGCGTCATAGGTGAAGCGCTCGGACTGCACCGGGGAGGTCCGCCGGTTATGCCGCGCCAGCAGGTTGCCGACGACATCCCACTCGTAGGTATAGAACTGCAGGGCCGTCGGCACCATGAACGGGCCCGACCTGATTTCCGCCAGCCTGCCGGTGGCGCGATCATAGATATTGCGCTCGGCGATTTCGTCGCTGCCGAAGCTCGACCAGCTGTCGCGGCCGCGCGCATCCATCTCCAGCAGGGTGTAGACCGTGTTCAGCCCCAGGCTTTCCTGGGTGATGGCCTTGACGTGGCCGAAAGCGTAGTTGAAATGAAACTGCGGCCGCCACCCCACGGTGGTCGGGTAGGTCATCGTCTCCAGCCTGCCTTCGACGCCATAGCTGTAATCGGTTTCGTAGCTGCTGCCGTCGATGGTGGTGGTCGTGCGCTGCAGCTGGCCCTTGCTGTCGTAGAGATAGGCTTCCTGGAATCCGGCAGGGCCGCGGTCGGTGGGCGCCGTCACCAGTTGCGGAAGGCCACGGCCGGCACCGGCGGCCACGAAGGTCCAGCTGGTCGTGCCCTCGGGCTCGACACGGCGCACCAGCCGCCCGAGCTGGTCGTACTGCAGGGTCATGACATTGGCCGGCAGCTTGCCGTCGCTCTGCCGGACGAGCTGGCCAAAGGCGTCGTAGGCGAAGCTGCGCCGGCCGGAGTCGGGATCCACGGACTCGACGAGCAGCCCGCGCTCGTCATGGCTGAACTGCCGGCTGTGGCCACCAGCATCGAAGACACCGGTCAGCCTGTCGAGGGCGTCGTAGGCGTAGGTCACCGTGCTGCCGAGCAGGCCAGTCACGCGGGTGACGCGACCTGCGGCATCACGCCTGACGACGGTCTCGTAGCCGGCGGCATTGCGTGCGGTGGTGTCGAGGCCGGCATAGACGAAGGCCGATTCGATCCCGCTGGGTACTGCCTCGCTGTACGGCTGGTCGATGCTCCTGGGCCGGCCGAGCAGGTCATGGGTGATCGTCGTCCAGTACACGGTGGAAGCATCGGCGAGGAACGGCGCGGACTGGCGCCGCAGCCGGCCGAGGGAGTCGTACTCGAACAGCTGGCGGCTCGTGCGGCCATCGACCAGGACGAATGCCTGCCCCAGCACCTGGCCCGCGCCGTCGTGCTGGGTCTCGCTCCAGTAGCCGTCGCTGCGCGTCTGTCGCAGCGCGTAGCGCGCCCCTGCGGCGAAGCAGGGACCGCAGGCGGAGTAGCTGAAGGTCGTGCTCCCGGTCGAGCGGGTTTCGAGCCGGATGCGGCCGAAGTCGTCGTACTGCCAGCCGCTGATGAAGCCCTGCGGCTCGGAGCGTCCGGTCTCCAGGCCGAGCGCATCGTTCCAGGCATGGCCGACCACGTAGTCCGGCTCGCCGCTGATGACCTGGGATTCGGTCAGCGGGCGACTGCCACCGGGTGCGTAGCTGAAACGGGTGATGCGCGCCGCCAGCTGGCCGGCCGCGTCGCTGCGGGTGACGCTCGTCGTGCGTCCGGCGGCATCGTAGGCGTAGCTGGTGCGCAGCTGCTGGGTGCTGCTGCTCGCCGTGCCGTCCAGCTCGCTCAGGAGCCGGCAGGTCGCACTGCTGTAGGTCATCAGCAGGCTGCCCGAGCGGGTGGCAGTGCCCGTGACCTCGCGGGTGCTGTCGATGCGTGTCGGCAGGCCGAGGCAGCCGGCACCGGCGGCCACATCGTCGAAGCTGTAGTTGCGGGTCGTGCGATGGCTGCGACCGGGATCCAGGGGTGAGGTCACCTCGGTGACTTCCCTGGATACGGCGCCATGGACCAGGTTCCAGCTGAGCGTGCGGCGCACCGACCGGACCAGGCTGCCCTGCAGGCCGCCTTCGGCGTCGACCTCGTAGGTCTCGGTCAGGTCGCCCGCCAGGTACACGAAGCGGGTGTTGAGCACCATCGCCGGCGGGCCGGCAGCCATAGCCCAGCTGGGATCGAACACCGATACCTTGCGGTCCTGGTCCCAGGTGGTGGCCAGCTCGATGCGGCCAATGAACGGGAAATCCTGGCGGAACTGCGTGACGGACTTCAGGCCATTGCGTGAATCGACGGCGGTCACCGTCTCGAAGCCGAGGAAGCCGCGCCCCTGGCGGTCGCGGCGGGCGCCGGAGTAGCCGAGGCTGACCTCGTAGCGGCTGGCACCCGTGACGGTGTAGCCGACGATTACCGGCAGCGCGCCGCCATGGAGCGCGATCGCGCCGGCCGGGTTGCTGCCGGACATCCGGTAGCCGGGCACCTGGCCCAGGGCCTGGAACCGGAAGCTCATGCCATTGCCGAGGCCATCGTTGAGCTGGCGCATCAGCTCGGGCCGCGGTGCGCCCGGGCCACCATCCGGGCCAGGGGGCGGCAGGTAGCGCAGCAGCGACCATCCAGGCTGGGTGGTCGAGCCGAGCAGCAGGTCGGCACTGCCGTCGCTGTCGGCATCGACGACCAGCAACCGGTTGATGCCGCCGGACTGCGGCAGCGCTGCGTCGATCGCCTGGCCATCGGAGTCGAGGCAGTCGCCGACGGACAGGTGGACCTTCCACCCTCCGGAGGCGTTGCCGAGCACGAGATCGCTGCGGCCGTCACCGTCGTAGTCCAGCACTGCGGCCTGGCCCTGGTCACCGCTGCCCGCTGGGGCGAGGCAGGACTGGGGCACCAGGCCGGGCAGGCCACCGGCGCTGGTGCCGTGGCTCAGGAGGCTGTTCCAGGCGCCCTCGGCATGGCGCAGGACATCGGCCAGGCCATCGCCGTTCAGGTCGAGCACCAGCAGCTTTCCCGGTGCGGCCTCGGTCGTGAACGTAGCGATGGGATCCGGGCCGAATCCGAAGCCATTGGACAGGAATGCCTCCCAGCGGTAGCCGCCGCCACCCGGGACCGCGGTGGAGCGCGCCACCAGCAAGTCGCCGCGGCCATCGCCATCGAAGTCGCCGGTTTCCAGCAGCACGGGAGTGCCTTGCGGGAGGCGGTTGGCGGCGGGCACGGCTGCCAGCCCTGCCGACTTCTCCGCCTCGAATGCACCACCGCTGTTGCGCCGGTAATAGGCCTGGATGTCACGCAGGTAGACGATGTCCTCGAAGCCATCGCCGTCCATGTCCAGTGGTGCGACCTCGACGCCGGCAGACAGCGCTATGCCGGTGTTGCGCACGCTGAAGGCGTCGCCGGGGACCGTGGGCGCCTGGTAGACCAGCCAGTTCGGGCCCTGGCTGGAGGCGACCATGAGGTCGACCAGGCCGTCACCGTTGTAGTCGATGGGTAGCCCGACGCTGTCCTCCGTGATGCTGCCGCCGACGACCACCGGGGCGCGAAATCCGCCCGCCTGCGGGTCCGCCGGCCAGACGGCCCAGTGGCCCTGCCAGGCGCCGTAGAGGTCGGTGGCGCCATCGCCGTTGAAGTCGCCCGGCACGGCGCCGTCGACGGGCACTGCCGGCAGGCTCGACGCCGCGCGCGTGGCCGTTCCGTCGTCCCACTGGAAGGTCGTTGGCGGCAGGCAATCGCGCGGCCCGCACTGCGAGATGCTTGCCAGCCGGCTGCGCCGGGTGCCGCCTGGTACCGGTGTGGCGTAGGTCAGCCCGTAGCGATGGACGCGGGTAAAGCCGCTGCCGGCATTGTGCAGGTACTCGATGGCAGCGAGCCGGCGGGATTCGCGCCAGGGCGAACCCCAGGTGTAGCCGCTGCGCTGGTCCTCGGCCGGGCGCGGTTCCCAGGTGAATGCCAGGCGATACCGGGCCTGTGCCGGGGTTTCCCCCGCGCCATAGGTCCAGAGGATTTCGGCCGGGTAGTGCTCGCCGGCCACTGCGTCTTCCTGGTACTGGAAGGCCATGCGCTGCCCGAAGCGGTCCTCGACCTCGTTGAGCGCCCAGGCGCGCACCTCACCGGTGCCGGGCGCTTCGACCCGGGAATCGGCATCGTTGCCGTAGCGGTAGACCAGGCCATCCGGGCGACGCAGCTCAAACGACAGCGGGCCGGTGCCCAGCGTGCCGACCATCGTCACCACCTCGTAGGCGTGCAGCTCGCTGCGGTACTGGGCACCGTTCACCCCGGGCACCGCGGAGATCAGTACCAGTGGCTGGCCATCGAGGCAGAAGCGGTCCTGGCGCGAGTAGCGCACGCCCTGCATGCGGCCATCGAGCGCCATGGTGAGCGGGCAGCGGCTGATCATGGAGAAGCCGCTGAGCGACCAGCCCGCCCCGGCGTCCCCGCGCGCCGACTGGCTGTTGTATTCGAGGCCGATCGCCGGCCGCAGCCCGTTCATGCCGGTCGCTACGGTGACCGGGATGGAGTAGGTCACTGCGCCGCTGGCGCTGGCCTCGAAGCTGCCGTCGATCCGGCCGGGCAGGGTTGCCGCGGTCGCCATGCTTCCCGAAAGCAGGACAGGAAGCAGTACCTTCCTCCACCACGCCATCCGCATGTTCCGTCTCCCTTCGGGTCGCTGGCCAGTTGCGCGTCGATGGGATGCATGGAAGCAGCTGTGGCTGCGGGCCGCGATGCGCCAATCGCGGCGTTTGCCGCACTAAGTGCGGCAATCTGCATGAACTGCGTGGAATCAGCCGCGGGATGTGGGCCGGGCGAGCGTGGTGCATAATTCCGCGCGGGTTCCGGTGCCCCCACCCACCCGGTTGCGCGGGCTGCAGGGCGGGCGCCGGTCGGGTCGCGAACAGATTTTCCGGAGAACATGACTATGCCAACGCGCACCAAGCAGGCGGCATGGATGCTGGCATCCTGCCTCGGCATCGCGCTGCCGGGCCTCGCCTCGGCCGCGGCCGAGCCGCAGTACAGCTACGGCGAGATCGCCTACACCAATACCGACTTCGACCACTACGGCGATGGCGACGGCTTCCTGCTGGGCGGTTCCTACGCCCTCAGCAGGAACATCCACGTGCTGGCGGCCTACGAGGACACCGACCTCGACCACGATGCGGACTACAACGCGCTGGCCCTCGGCGTCGGCTTCAACACGCCGCTGCGCCCCGGGCTGGACCTGGTCGGTCGCGCGCGACTCATCAGCGCCAATCTCGACCAGCCGGGGGATGACGACGAGACCGGCTTCAGCCTCGAGGGCCTGATGCGGGTGATGGTCAACCCGCAGCTGGAGCTCAACGGCGGCATCCTCTACGAGGACGTGTTCGACGACAACACCGCGCTGGAGCTCGGTGGCCTGTACGAAATCGCCAGGAACGTCGCCATCGGCGCCGGCCTGGTGCTGTCCGACGATGTCACGCGGTTCAACCTCGGCGTGCGCTTCTACTTCGCGCCGCTGGCCCAGCTGCGCTAGGCGTATGCGCGCCTTCGCGCTGGCGCTGCTGCTCGCGCTCGGCGGCTGCGCGACGCAGCGCGCCGCGCCGCCGCAGGCCGATATCATCGTCATCGGCGCCGGCATCGCCGGCCTGGCGGCGGCGCTGGAAGCCGCCGATGGCGGTGCGCGGGTCATCGTGCTCGACGCCAACTCGGTAGGCGGCGGCCATGCCATGATGGCCGGCGGTTTCTCGCTGGTCGGCACGCCGCTGCAGGCGAAGCGTGGCTATCACGACGACGTCGAACTCGCGATCCGCGACATCCTCGCCTGGGGCGAGGACGCGGATCCCTACTGGGTGCGTCGCTACGTCGAGGCCTCGCGCCCCGAGGTGCATGACTGGCTGGTCGCCAGGGGCGTCGAGTTCGTCATGATCCTGCCGAGCGCGGAGGACAGCGTGCCGCGCTTCCACTTCACCCGCGGGGCGGCGGTCACCGCCGTGCTGCCGGTGTTGCGCGACGCGCTCGCCAGCGAGCGCATCAGCTTCCTGTTCAACCACGATGTGACGGCCCTGCTGCGCGACGGGCCGGCCGTCACCGGCGTGGCTGCCCGCGACCTGCGCAGTGGGCGGCGCCTGAAGCTGCGCGCGCCCGCCGTGGTGATCGCCACCGGCGGATTCGAGAGCAACGATTCCCTGGTGCGCGAGCACTGGCCGTCAGGCCATGCCTTGCCCACACCGCTCTACGTGGGTTCCGGGGAATTCGCCACGGGCAGCGGCCTGCGTCTCGCCACCGCGGCCGGTGCCGCGCTGGAGCGCCTGGACCGGCAGCTGGTCTACGTCACCGGGATGCCCAATCCGCGCGATCCGACGGGGCGGCGTGGCCTGCTGGTGCAGAACCCCGCGGCCATCATGGTCGACGGGCAGGGCCGGCGCTTCGTCAACGAAGAGGCGCCATCGAAGGACATCGAGACGCTGGTGCTGTCGCGCAACCCGCCGACCTACTGGCTGCTGTTCGATGGCGAGGGCCGCAGGCAGCTCATGGTGCGTGGCGGGCCCTGGCTCGACCGCCGGGTCATCGACAGCGAAATCATGGGCAATCCCGCGCTGGTGAGCCGCGCCGACGACCTGGCCTCGCTGGCCGCGGCCACCGGCATACCGGCCGACGCGCTGGCGGCCACCGTGGATCGCTACAACGGCTTCCTGCGCAACGGCCGCGATGCGGACTTCGGCCGCTTCGGCGCGCAGGCCGGGGCCCGGCTGCCGCCAGCACTCGCCACGCCGCCCTACTACGCCATCAAGCTGTATCCGATGACGCGCAAGAGCATGGGCGGCATCGCCATCGACCATGATGCGCGCGCGCTCGACGCCGGGCGCCAACCGGTCCCCGGTCTGTACGCGGCCGGCGAGGTCACTGGCGTGGCGGGCATCAACGGCAGCCATGGTGGCAGCGGCACCTTCCTCGGGCCGTCATTGCTGCTCGGGCGCATTGCCGGGCGCACGGCTGCGGCGGACCTGCGGCAATCCGGGCACCAGGCCGCCGGCAGCAATCCCGGGTTGCCGGCCCCGGTCGCGGACAATCGCCCCCCCGAAGCCCTCGCCGACCGGCTGGTGCAGGTGGAGCCGGGGTTCTGGCATTTCACGCAGGTGCACCGCCTGGTACAGGAGCGTGCGCAGGCCTGCAGCAGCTGCCATGACGCCAGCTGGCCCACCGGTCCGGCCCAGACGCGCGTGCAGCAACTGGCGCAGCTCGGCAGCTGCACCCGCTGCCACTGAGCACCCAGAATAGGCTGATAAAAAAAGAGCCCCGCAATGCGGGGCTCGTTCATCGTCGCCCGGTCCAGGCGCCGCCCCAGGTCGCTGAGGGGGAGGGGAAGACGACCCGGGGTGGGGGGTCGGCGCCTGTCCGGTCTTTTCTCGATGATCTGTCAGAGCAGCACGGCCAGCGTCAGCACCGGGAACATTGCCGCGACCAGCGCGGTCGCCAGGCCTTCGAGCCGCTCGAAAGCATTCAGGCTGCAGGTTCTTTCCATGTGTCGTCCTCCTCGCCATCCGTACCATCACTCGATGGTGCCAATGTAGGGGCTGAGCGCGGCGACTTCCTTTCAGCGCCGTAACACTTTGTACCAAGTTGTAACGCGCCCGGATCCGCTGCCGGCCGGGTCAGGCCTGCGTCGACAGGAAGGCGCCACGGGAGCGGGGGAAGATGACGCTGAGGAAAGCGGCCCCGGTCAGCCAGTTGCCCTCGTTGCGCTCGTTGTCGCTGCGGATGTTGCTGATGCGCACCACGGCCTGGCACCAGTCGCTGTCCAGCTTGATGACCGCCTGCGGTTGCAGCCGCTGGCCGGTCACGAAGCTGATGCCGTCGGGCGAGACATCGCGGGACTGCGCGCTGATGGCCGGCGCCGGCCAGTGGGTGTACAGCCGCAGCTCGTGGTTTCCCGGCAGGCGCGGCAATGCGCGCTGGCCATCGCTGGCGAGTTGCCGAGCCGTGGCCGGATGCAGCGGACTGGCGCAGCGGCAGCAGCGCGCATCGCGTTGCCGGGCCGGCCGCGAGTGCTGTGGTGCGCCGCAAAACAGGCAGTGCTCGGCGGGCCGTGGGCGGTTGGCGCCAGCCGTCGGCTCCGCGCCGCCCTCGGTCCTGGTGTCGAGTACGCGCAGCTGGAAGTCACGATCGTAGGCCGCGCGCTTCGCCGGATCGGTGAGCACGGCGTAGGCCTCGTTGATCAGCGCCGCATGGCGATGGTCGCCACCGAGGTCCGGATGGGCCTTCAGCCGCTGCATCAGCGTGCGGTAGCTGGCGCGGATGATCTCCACCGGCGCACCCGGCTGCACCTGCAGGATGCGGTAGTAATTGCGGCGGTTCTCCATGGCAGCCAGCCTATGCCAGGCCGGCCCGGGATGTCTGTGGCCGCGTTCGCGGTTCTGCGGCCCCGCCGGCGCTGGCGGCTCAGGCCTGCTGGCGACCGGCAGCGGCGCTCCTGCTCTTGAAGTCCGCCAGCATCTGGTTGAAAGCCATGCGGAACCAGGCGGCGCCGACGCCGCCGGCGACGACGTTGGCGGTCGCCGCTGCGACGAAGATGCCGACCAGGCCGAACAGCTGCGACAGCAGCCAGGCTAGCGGCGCATAGACAGCAATGGTCCGCGACAGCGACACGAACATGGCCGCCATAGGCTTGCCGAGCGCGTTGAGTGCACCGTTGACGGTCATGGAAATGCCGAAGGCCATGTAGCTGAACGGCACGATATGCATCTGCATCAGCGCCGCGCTGCGGGCCTCGGGTTCCAGCCCGAACAGCCGGGTCAGCAGGTCGCCGGCCAGGAACATCACGACTGCGACGCAGGCGCCGTAGATCAGCGAGAAGCGGTAAGCGAAACGCACGCCCTTGCGGACGCGGTCGAGGCGGCCGGCGCCGAAGTTCTGGCCGGTGAAGGGCGTCATCGCGGCCGACAGCGCCATGAGCGCCATGAGCGTCAATCCCTCGACCCGCGCCGCCATGCCGAAGCCGGCCACCGCGCCATGGCCGTAGCGGGCGACCTGGCTGGTGATGAACGCCGTGGTGACCGGCGCCACCAGGCCGCTGGTCAGCGACGGCAGGCCGACGTGCAGGATGCGCCGCCAGGAGTCACCGATCAGCTCCGACCGGAAATTGCGGAAGCTCACCAGGTTCTCGCCGTACATCACGAAATAGATGGAGGCGCACATGGTGACTGCATTGGCGATCACGCCCCCCAGCGCCGCGCCCTCGATCTCCATCCGCGGAAAGCCGAACAGGCCGAAGATCAGCACCGGGTCGATGAGGATGTTGAGCACCGCCGAGGTGGTCATGATCATGGCCGGCCGCCGGGCATCGCCCAGCGCGCGCAGCACCGAGTTGGCGATCATCGGGGCAACCATGAAGACGCCGCCCCAGTAGTAGATCCGCATGTAGCGGTGGATCATCGGCAGCGTGGTCTCGTCGGCGCCGAGCAGGCGGAACAGCGGGTCGATGGTCAGCAGGCCGACGATCAGCACGCCGATGGCGCAGGCCACCGCCAGCAGCATGGCGTGGCCGGTGATGCGGCGCACGTCGTCGCGGTTGCCGGAGCCGAAGAGCCGCGACACCACCGAGGAGGTGCCGGTGCCGAGCGCCATGGCGATGACACCGACGACGAAGCTCACCGGGAAGGTGAAGCTGACCGCCGCCAGCTGCTCGGTGCTGACGCGGGCGATGAAGAACGCGCCGGCGACGTTGTTGGTGACGATGGCGATCATCCCCAGCGCCATGGGGATCATCAGCGAAAAGATGTTCTTGCCGATGGGGCCCTCGGTGAGGAGCGCACGGCGACTGCCGCCTGGTTTCATGCGTTGGCGCCGGCCTCCACGCCGGCAATGGCGAGGTACTTGATCTCCAGGTACTCCTCGATGCCGTAGCGGGAGCCTTCGCGGCCGATGCCGGACTCCTTGACGCCGCCGAACGGAGCCACCGCGGTGGAGATCAGCCCCGTGTTGAGGCCGACGATGCCGTATTCAAGGGCCTCGGCGACGCGGAAGCTGCGGCCGAGGTCACGGGTGTAGAGATAGGCCGCCAGGCCGGACTCGGTGTCGTTGGCCAGGCGGATGGCTTCGGCCTCGGTACCGAAGCGGAACAGCGGGGCCACCGGGCCGAAGGTTTCCTCGCGCGCCAGCCGCATTGCCGGGGTGGCGCCGGTGAGGACGGTCGGCTCGAAGAAGCTGCCGCCCAGCGCGTGGCGCCGGCCACCGACGAGGATGCGCGCGCCCTGCGCCAGGGCATCGGCGATGTGGGCCTCCACCTTGGCCACGGCCTGCATGCTGATCAGCGGGCCCTGGTCGGTCTCGCCCTGCAGGCCGTCACCGACCCGCAACCCGGCGACGGCGGCGGCCAGCCGGCGCGCGAATTCGTCATGGACACTGTCCTGCACCAGCAGCCGGTTGGCGCAGACGCAGGTCTGGCCGCTGTTGCGGTACTTGCTGGCCATGGCACCGGCCACCGCGGCGTCGAGATCGGCGTCCTCGAAGACGATGAAGGGCGCGTTGCCGCCGAGCTCCATCGAGACCTTCTTCACGGTGCCGGCGCATTGCGCCAGCAGCAGCTTGCCGACCGCGGTGGAGCCGGTGAAGCTCAGCTTGCGCACCAGCGGATTGGCGGTGAGTTCGGTGCCGATCTCCGGCCCGGGCCCGGTGATGATGTTGAGCACGCCGGGTGGCAGGCCGGCACGGCAGGCGAGTTCGGCCAGAGCCAGTGCCGAGAAGGGTGTCTCGAGCGCCGGTTTGGCCACCACGGTGCAGCCGGCCGCCAGTGCCGGCGCGATCTTGCGCGTGATCATCGCCGAGGGGAAATTCCAGGGCGTGATGGCGGCCACGACGCCCACCGGCTGCTTCAGCACCAGGATGCGCCGGTCGTGCTGCGGGCCAGGGATGATCTCGCCCTGGATGCGGCGGGCTTCCTCGGCGAACCACTCGACGAAGGAGGCCGCATAGCCGATCTCGCCGCGCGACTCGGCCAGCGGCTTGCCCTGCTCGGCGGTCATCAGGATGGCGAGGTCTTCCTGGTGCTCGAGCATCAGGGCATGCAGGCGTCGCAGGAAGGCCGCTCGCTCACCGGCCGTGAGCGCCCGCCAGGCCGGGAGCGCCGCCTGGGCTGCCTCGATGGCGCGCCGCGCGTCGCTGGCGTCCATGCGGGGCACGCTGCCGATGGCCGCGCCCGTCGCTGGATTGCGCACCGGGCTGCTGGCACCGGAAGCGGCGCCCAGCCATTGCCCGCCGATATGGCCGAGCTGGCGCAGGAGATTCGGGTCGGAGAGACGCATCGAGCCGCATATACTAGCCGATCGCAACACAGCGGCCCCGAGGGGAGGTCATGGCGTGAAGTTCGCGAGCTTCCGGATCCGCGGCGTGCCCGGTTATGGCCTGGTCACCGTCGATGGCCTGCGGCCGGTGCCGGCGACATTCGCGGCGCGCCATCCCGACCTGAAATCCGCCATCGCGGCCGGCATGCTGAAGGACGCGGCCGCAGCGGCGCTCGCCAACCCGCGGTTGCCGGATCCAGCCCAGGTGGTCTTCGACCCCGTGATCCCCAACCCCGGCAAGATCCTCTGCGTGGGCGTGAATTACCTGGCGCATATCCGCGAGATGGGACGCGAGCCGCCCGCGCAGCCGGTGATCTTCGTGCGCTTTCCCGACTCGCTGGTGGGCCACGGGCAGCCCCTGGTGCGCAGCCGCGCCTCGACGCAGTACGACTTCGAGGGCGAGCTCGCGCTGGTCATCGGCCGTAGCGCCCGCCATGTTACGCGCGAACAGGCCCTCGGCCATGTCGCCGGCTATGCCTGCCTGATGGATGGCTCGGTCCGGGATTTCCAGCGCCAGACCTCGCAGTTCACCGCCGGCAAGAATTTCCCGGCCAGCGGTGCCTTCGGCCCGTACCTGGTGACCGCCGACGAGATTCCCGACCCGGCGGCCCTGCGGCTGGAGACGCGCCTGAACGGCCAGGTCATGCAGGGTGCGCCCACCGGCGACATGCGCTTCGGCGTCGCGGACCTGGTGGCCTATGCCTCGACGTTCACCCGGCTGGAACCGGGCGATGTCATCGCCACCGGCACGCCGAGCGGCGTCGGCTTCGCGCGCCAGCCGCCCGTCTGGCTGCAGGCGGGGGATGTCCTGGAGGTGGAGATCAGCGGCCTCGGGCTGCTGCGCAACCCGGTGGTCGATGGGGACTGAACCGGACTAGCCGCCCTGGCGCAGCCACGATGCCAGCGCGCCGCCCAGCCCGCCCAGCAGCAGGATCATCACCGGCAGCGCCGAGAGGCCGAAGCCGGCGCCACGTTTTTTCGGGTCGGCGACATAGCCACGCAGGTAGACGATCCTGCCGACGATGAACAGCAGGCCGAGGGCCGCCGCCCAGCTTGCGCTCAGGTAGGTGGCGAACAGCAGCATGCCGGGCACGAAGCACAGCAGCTGTTCCATGGTGTTGTAGTGCACCCGGTAGTAGCGCTCGAACAGCGGATGGCCGCTGACCGCCGGCGCCTCGACCTTGTAGAGGGCACGGGCGCGACCCACCAGGGCGCCGAAGACGAAGAACTCGATGAGTGCCAGCGCGATGACGGCGTGGACCAGGGCCATGGGACTTCCCCTGTGCAGGCTGCTGGCCTCATCTTAAGCGCAAAGCCGGTAGACTCGGTGACCGCATGATGGAACCGACTGTCCGTCGCCCGCTGTACGCCTCGCTGTACTTCCAGGTCATCGTCGCCGTGGTCCTGGGGGTGCTGCTCGGGGTACTGGCACCCGCCAGCGCGGTGGCCATGAAGCCGCTCGGCGACGCCTTCATCAAGCTCATCAAGATGATCATCGCTCCGGTGATTTTCTGTACCGTGGTCACCGGCATCGCCGGCATGGAGGACATGAAGAAACTGGGGCGCACCGGGTTCTATGCGCTGCTCTATTTCGAGGTCATGAGCACGCTGGCGCTGGTGGTCGGGCTGTTGGTGGTCAACCTGATAAAGCCCGGTGCCGGTCTGCACATCGACCCGGCGACGCTGGACCCGGCGGCCATCGCCGCCTATGCCGGGCCGGAGCGCATGAGCGGGCCGGTGGATTTCCTGCTCGACATCATCCCGGCGACGCTGCTCGGCGCCTTCACCTCGGGCAACATCCTGCAGGTGCTGCTGGTGTCCCTGCTGTTCGGCTTCGCCCTGCACCAGCTGGGCGGACGCGATTCCGCCGTGTTCCGTTTCGTCGAGCGCCTGTCCGGGATCCTGTTCGCCATCGTCGGGCTCATCATGCGGCTGGCCCCCCTCGGCGCCTTCGGCGCCATGGCCTTTACCATCGGCCGCTACGGCGCCGGCAGCCTCTGGTCGCTGGCGCACCTCATGGGCACCTTCTACCTGACCTGCCTGATCTTCGTGTTCGGCGTGCTGGGCGTGGTCGCGCGCTGCAACGGCTTCCGCATCTGGCGCTTCGTCAGGACGATCCGCGAGGAGCTGCTCGTGGTGCTGGGTACCTCCTCCTCGGAGGCGGTGCTGCCGCGGATGATGCAGCGGCTGGAGTCGCTGGGCGCCAGCAAGTCCGTGGTCGGGCTGGTGATCCCCACCGGCTACTCCTTCAACCTCGATGGCACCGCGATCTACCTGACGATGGCGGCGGTGTTCATCGCCCAGGCCACGGATACCCCGCTCGGCATCGGCCAGCAGTTGACGCTGCTCGCCGTGCTGCTGGTGACGTCCAAGGGAGCCGCCGGCGTCACCGGCAGCGGCTTCATCGTGCTGGCCGCCACCCTGTCCGCTGTCGGCGGGCTGCCGGTGGCCGGGGTGGCGCTGATCCTCGGCATCGACCGCTTCATGTCCGAGGCCCGGGCGCTGACCAACCTCGTGGGCAATGGCGTCGCCACCCTGGTGGTGGCCCGCTGCTGCGGCGAACTCGACGCGGAGCGGCTGCGCCAGGGCCTGGAGCCGGACCGGGCTGCTGACCGGGTTGGCAGCGCTCGGCTATAGTGCCGTTGCTGCGCCTGCACGAGCGCAGCCAGGGGAGAAAAGCCATGAATTCCGGTAGCGCTACATTGATGCTTGTCGTCGCTGGCCTGTTCGCCATGCGGCCGGGACTGACCGCGGAGACCACAGCCCCGGCGACCGAACCGGGCGAGACCTGGGAGATCACCAGCTCGATGGAAATGGCTGGCATGTCCATGGCACCGCACACCCAGCAGGTCTGCCAGCCGCTGGCCGGCGACCAGCCGGCGGTGCCGCAGCCCGATGACAAATCCTGCGAGATGTATGACGTCCAGCGCAGCGGCAGCAGCATGAGCTGGAAGATGCGCTGCACTGGCAAGGACGCCATGACCGGCAGCGGCGAGCTCAGCTACCAGGGCCGCGACAGCTACCAGGGCAAGATGACGATGAACATGGAAGGCCAGACCGTGATCACGCGGCTGTCGGGCAAGCGCCTGGGCGCCCAGTGCGATGCCGGCGCCATCAAGAAGCAGATCGCGGCTGTCGAGAAACAGACCGCTGCGACGCTGGCACAGCAGTGCCGCGAGGCGGCCAGGAGCATGCAGGTGATGATGTTCGATGGCCGCTACCCGACCGCCTGCGATGCAAAGACCAAGGCGGAGTTCTGCAAGCGCGTTGGCACCGAGCAGGGCTACGACCTGCTGGCGGCGCGCGGCCAGGCGCCTGGCACCAGCAACCCGGAGCTGGAGTCGGCGGGCAAGACCTGCGGCGTCGACATCGCCGCGACCCGCAAGCAGCTCTGCAAGGCTGGCGTCGGCAAGGACGCGTCGCTGCCTTTCCTCGCGCGCCATTGTCCCGACGAGGCGGCGCCGATCGCGCAGGCGCAATGCGCCGGGCGCAGCTTCACCTCGCAACCGGAGCAGAAGTACCGCGAGTTCTGCAGCGACTACGCCCGGCACAACCTGATGCAGGGCGGGGCCGGTGCCACGGGCGGCCAGCCGGATGCCTCGGGCCAGCCCGCACCGCAGGAGCAGACGCCCGCCGGCAACGCCGTCGAGGAAGGCAAGAAGGCACTGCGCAAGCTGCTGCCATTCTGAACGGCACCAGCGCGGTGCCGCCGGCCATTGCCCTGCTGGCGTTGCTGGCCTCCTTGATGGCGACGGCGATGGCGACGGCGGCGCTGCCGCCGCAGGCCGCGCCGCTGCCGGACCCGTTCCCGGCCGCGGCGCCGTCCTACGTCGTCGCCATCGATGGCGACATCCGCTGGGCTCGCAACCCCGACAGCCCGCGGCCGCCGGCCTCGCTGACCAAGATCCTGAGCGCCATCGTCCTGCTGGAGCAGGACTGGGATCCGCAGCGCATTATCACGGTCAGCACCCGGGCCGCGTCCCTGCAGGGCACGCGCCTGCGCCTGGAGGCCGGCGAGCAGCTGCGCGCCGGCGATGCCCTGACGGCGATGATCGTCGCCTCGGCCAACGACGCCTGCCTGGCGCTGGCCGAGGCCGCGGCAGGCAGCGTCGAGGCCTTCGTCGCCCGGCTCAACAGCCGTGCGGCGGAACTGGGCCTGGAGGGAACTCACTATGCCAATCCCTGCGGGCTGCCGGGACCCGGCCACGTCACGACGGCCCGTGATCTGCTGCGCATGGCGGACCTCGCCATGGCCATGCCGGCCTACCAGTGGCGCGCGCGCGTGATTGCCGGCGAGATCACCACGCTGGGCGGCCGGCGCATCGGGCTGCGGACGACGAACATGCTCCTCGGCCGTGCGGACGGCGTGATCGGCGTGAAGACCGGCTACACGCGGCTCTCGGGCAGGTGCCTGGTGGCGCGCGCCGAACGCCAGGGCAGGCGGGTGGACGTGGTGCTGCTCGATGCGCCGGACCGCTGGTGGACCGCGGCGGCGCTGATCGAGGAAGCCTTCCATGTGGCAGCCGCAACGCCCTGAGGCGCGCCCGGTCATGGTCATGCCCGCGGCGCTGCTGCTGGCGGCGGGCCTGCTGGCCTACGCGAATGCCTTCCGCGGCGGTTTCCAGTTCGATGACTGGAACGTCATCGTGCAGGACCCGCGCGTGCAGTCGCTCGCGGCCTGGCGCGCGTCGATGCCGGGCATCCGGCCGCTGCTGAAGCTGAGCTATGCACTGAACCATGCCAGCGGCCTCGGGCTGGCGGGTTTCCATGCCGTGAACCTCGCCATCCACCTCGCCAACGGTCTGCTGCTGCTGGCGCTGCTGCGCCGCTGGCGCGGGTCCCTGCCCGGGAGCAGTGCGGTGGCGGCCACGGTGGCTGCGCTGCTGTTCGTCCTGCATCCGGTGCAGACCGAGGCCGTCACCTACCTGTCGGGACGCTCGACCTCGCTGGCGGCACTGTTCGGGCTCTCGAGCCTGCTGGCCTGGGTGGACGGCCTGCGGCTGCAGCGCGCCTGGCTGGCCTGGGGGCTCTCGCCGCTGCTGTTCGCCGCTGCGCTCGCCACGCGCGAGACCGCCGTCGTGCTGCCGCTCGCACTGCTGCTGTGGCGGGCGACGGCCGAAAGCGGCGGCCTCGCTTCCGGACTGCGCGCAACGGTCGTGCACTGGGGCGTCCTGCTGCTGGCAGCGGCCGCTGCCTGGATGCTGCCGGAGTACCGGAACTTCTTCGCAACCAGCCTCGAGGCGCGATCGCTGGCCGCGCAGCTGGCGAGCCAGGTGAACGCGGTCGCTTACCTCGCGGGCCAGCTGCTGCGAATCGACCGGTTGAACGCCGACCCCATGCTGCCGGTACTCGCGGGAGCGACGCCGCGTCTGGTCATCGAGGGCCTGGTGCTGGCCGTGGTCCTGCTCTGCGGCGTGTTCGCGCTGCGCCGCCGGCCCGTGCTGGCATTCGCACTGCTGTGGTTCTTCCTCTGGCTGGCGCCGACCAACTCCCTGCTGCCGCGGCTCGATGTGGCCAATGACCGGCAGCTCTACCTGGCGCTGGCCGGGCCGGCCTGGCTGGCCGGCGTGGCCGCGGCATGGCTCTGGTCCCGGCGTCGTGCCGCTGCCCTGCTGGCGACGACCATCGTGGCCGCAGGCCTGCTGCTCGCGACCGTGGCGCGCAATCGCATCTACGCAAGCGAAACGATCTTCTGGACGGACGTGGTGGCGAAGACGCCGGGCAACAGCCGTGCCTGGAACAACCTCGGCCATGCGCTGGCCATTGCCGGGCATCGCGAGGCGGCCGCGCAGGCCCTGCTCGAGGCGCTCGCCGTGGATCCCGGCAACTCCAGGGCGGCGGTGAACCTCGCGCTGCTGCGTGCCGGCAGGCTCGGGCCTGCGGCGCCGGGCGATCCGCGCGTTTTCTGACGTACGTCAAGATGGCCCCGGCAGCGCTTGCCAGAATCCCTGGCGACAGCAGCGCAGAACGCAAAGGAGCCAACCGTGTTCATCAATTTCTGGTACATCGCCGCGCAGTCCGGCGAGGTCAAGTTCGGCACCGACCGCCCGCTCAAGGTCATGATGCTCGGCCACACATTCGCGCTCTGGCGCGACAGCAAGGGCAAGGTCCGCTGCATCAGTGATACCTGCACCCATCGCGGCGGAGCCATGGCCGACGGCCGCATCCGCGGCGACTGCGTCGAGTGTCCCTACCACGGCTGGACCTTCAACGGCGAGGGCACCTGCGTACGCCTGCCCTCGCTCGGTGCCAATGCGAAGATCCCGGAGCGCACCCGCATCGATGCCTATCCCGTGGAAGAGAAGTACGGGCTGGTCTGGGTGTTCCTCGGCGACCTGCCGGAGGAGGAGCGCCCGCCGATCATCAGCATCCCCGAATACGATGATCCGGGCTGGCGCAGCATCATCCTGCAGGCCGACTGGAAGATCGACTACAAGCGCTCGATCGAGAACACCATCGACCCCGCGCACAACGAGTTCACCCACCCGACCCATGGCTTCCTCGGCGTGCGCGAGGACTACGAGGTCAGGGACTTCACGCTCGAGGATGGCCCTTGGGGCGTGGGCTACCACAACCGGATGTTCGCCCCGCGGCTGGCGCAGAGCGACATGAGCAAGGCCTCGGGCCGCGACAAGGAAGCCTGGATCGACGGCGGCGTCGGCCACGTCGGCCCGCACTGCACCTGGGTGCAGATCGACGCCTCGGACTCCATGAAGCTGCACAATTACCTGCTGCACACGCCGATCCACGAGACGCTCGACCGCTGGTACCTGGTTGCCACGCGCAACAACCTGCTCGATGCGCGCTACGACACGACCTTCGCCGATCGCAGCGCCTTCATCGCCGGCCAGGACCAGTACGTGCTCGAGCCGCAGCGCCCGCGCATCACGCCACGCAACAATGCGCATGAGTTCCTGGTACCGGCCGACAAGGCCATCGCCCGCTATCGCGAGTACTGCCGGGAGTGGGAGGAGCGCGGCTGGCGCATCGACGTGCAGAAGTTCCGCAGCGAATACGACCGCGTCGCCTATGCGATCCCGAGTCCGGCGCGGCGCCAGCACAAGAGCTGGGTATTGCCCGCGGTGCCGCTGCTGCCGGGGAAGGCCGCCGCGGCCGCTGCGGCCCGCAAGGCCTGAGCGGCCGGGGGCGTCAGGGCGTGCGGGGCGGGCAGCCCTGGCGCTGCCAGCCGCCGAGGTAGCGTTCCCACTGCGAATCCACCAGTGGGAACGCGCCCGGCGCCAGTTGCACCAGCAGGTCGCGATTGAGGGCAGGATAAACCTGCGGGCCACCTTCACCGGGCCACTGCCGGGTCGCGTCGATGACGATCTTGCTCGTCTTCGGCCGGTTCGGCGAACTCGGGTCCAGGGGCATGCCCATCATGTCCCTGAGGATCTCGGCCGCCGGGTAGGGCTGCCAGCGCGAGCCGACGGCATGCATGACGGCGCTGCGGTCCAGGACATCGACATCCTGGTCCACGACCACGACGATCTTGGCGATGCCGATGATCCGGGCGATCTGCCGGCCTGCCTCCAGTGCCTGGCCGGGCTTCGTCTTGTCGATGGCGACGAAGGTCCAGCCGGTGGCCTCGACCGGTGAATGCAGCGCGACCAGCCCGGGCAGCAGCTTCTTCAGGCGGTAAAGGGCGAACGCCTCCATCGGCGCGGTGCAGAAGCCGCGGGTGGCGCCGGTGAACTGGTTGAGGATCCAGGGATCCCGGCGGTGGGTGACGCAGGTGACCCGCATCCAGAAGTTCTCTTCCTTGCGCAGGCCGAGGTAGCCGTACATTTCGCCGAAGGGGCCTTCGGGCTGCAGCGGCTCCTGCAGCGGCACCTCGCCCTCGATCACCATCTCCGCGCTGGCCGGGACCATGTGGTCGTTGGTTTCGGACTTCACGACCTCCACCGCCCGGCCCCGCAGGCCGCCGGTGATGGCGAGTTCGTCGTCACGGATGCCCTTGGTGAGCGCCGAGCCGCTCACCATCCACATCATCGGGTCCTGGCCGAGCACGATGGACACCCTGGCGAGCTTCTCGCCCCGCTCGCGCTGTGCGGTGAACATCTTCCAGGCGCGCTGGCCGGGTTCCGGGTTGATGCCGATGGTGCGTGGCCCGCGCAGCTGGCAGCGGTAGGTGCCGAAGTTCATGCCCAGTTCCGGATCTGCGGTGAATACGGAGCCGGTGGTGATGTAGCGGCCCGCATCACCGGGATTGGACTGGACGAAGGCGAACTGCCCGAGGTCGATAGCGTCGCCCCGCAGGATCACCTCCTTGACCGGCGCGCGGCCAGCGTCGACCGGCAGCGGCGCGATCTCCGGCAGCCTGCCGCCATGCGCGTCGATGAGGCCGGCGACGTGGTCCAGTGCCAGGCGGTAGGTTTCGGTACCGGAGCTGCGCCTGCGCGGAACGATGCCGAAGAGCATGGCCTCGGTGTCCCAGTGGCCCTGGTGGTTGATCAGCAGCGGGCCCCTGACCCAGCGGCCATCGATCTTCACTTCGTCGACGATGACTGCCGGCGCGCCATACCAGCCGAACTGGTCCGTGAGCCGGTAGGCCAGCGCGGTGATCTCGTAGGCGTCCTGGTCCATGCGGCCGATGCGCATCAGCAGCCCATGGTCGTCCAGTGCCTGCACCCAGTCGCGCAGGCCGTCGAAGGGGAACAGGGGTCTGGTATCCGGGCCTGGGTCGCCGGTGCGGCCTGCGGCAGCCGGCGCTGACTGCCGGGCCTGGTCGCCGAGTGCCGGCAACGCAGAGGCCGTGAGCGCCGCGGCCGACGAGATGAGGGTGCGCCGGTCGAGGCGCGGGTGACGTTCGTCGTCCCGGTCTGGCATGGGGCTCTCTCCTGGTTGTCGTCCCCGTGGTCCTGCCGGCTGTTGAGCTGCCTCAGCCGACGTGGCGCTGGAGGAACTCGCGCGTGCGCTGCAGGGCCAGGGCGGCGCTGTCGGCGTGGAACTCGTGGCGCTCGTCGCAGTTGAAGCCGTGGCCCGCCTGGTCGTAGATATAGAACGTGCCCTGCGGCCGTCCGGCCTCGATGGCCGCCACGGTCTCCGGCGGGATGTACGGGTCCAGCTTGCCGAAGTGATACATGACTGGGCATTTCGGCTGCAGTTCCAGCCAGGTGGCGGTGTGGCGGCCGTAGTAGGACACCGCGGCATCGATGTCGCACTCGCAGGCAGCCAGGTCGGCGAGTGCGCCGCCCCAGCAGTAGCCGATGGCGCCGACGCCACCAGCGCTGCGCACGGCCTCCACGGCTGCGCGCATATCGAGGATGGTATTGGCGCGCTCCAGCGAGGTCATCACCTGGCGTGCGGCACCGATCTGCTCGTAGGGCAGGTCGACGCCCGGTCGCACGCGATCGAAAAGTGCCGGCGCGATGGCGAGGTAGCCGTCCGCGGCAAAGCGATCGGTCACGCTGCGGATGTGGTGGTTGACGCCGAAGATCTCCTGTAACACCACCAGGCCGCCACGCGGCTTGCCCTCGGGCTCGGCGAGCCAGGCAGTGAAGCGGTGGCCGTCGGATGCCTGCAGTTCGACTTGCCTGCCCATGGTGGAGCGCCTTTCCCCTGAAAATCAGCCTGGCGCCGATGTTACCGGATCAGCGCTCGACGATTGCGGTGACGCCCATGCCGCCCGCCGTGCAGACGGAAACCAGGCCGCGGCCGGAGCCGCGCCTGGCGAGCTGGCTGGCGAGCGCACCGAGGATGCGCGCGCCGGTGGCGGCGAAGGGATGCCCCAGCGCGAGGCTGCCACCCATGACGTTGAGCCGCTCGCGGTCGATCGCGCCGAGCGGCTGGTTGCGGCCGAGGCGCTCGCGGCAGAACTCCGCGCTCTCCCAGGCCTTCAGCGTGGCCAGCGCCTGGGCGGCGAAGGCCTCGTGGATCTCGTAGAGGTCGAAGTCCTGCAACGCCAGGCCGGCCTGCTGCAGCATGGTGGATACCGCGTAGGCGGGCGCCATCAGCAGGCCTTCGCCAGCGACGAAGTCCACCGCGGCCACCTGTCCGTAACGCAGCCAGGCCAGCACCGGCAGGCCGCGCTTCGCGGCCCAGTCCTCGGAAGCGAGCAGCACGGCCGCCGCACCATCGGTGAGGGGCGTGCTGTTGCCGGCCGTCAGTGTGCCCTGGGGCCCGCGGTCGAAGACCGGCCGGAGCGCGGCGAGCTTCTCCAGCGTGGTGTCGCGGCGCAGGTTGTTGTCCTCGCGCACACCGTTCCAGGGCATGACGAGTTCGGCGTGGAAGCCGCTGTCCCAGGCCCGCGCAGCATTGCGGTGGCTGGCCAGTGCGAGTTCGTCCTGTGCCTGGCGGCTGATGCCCCAGGCCTTCGCGGTGATCTCGGTGCTCTCGCCCATGGAAAGCCCGGTGCGCGGTTCCACCACGGTAGGCAGGTCCGGCTTGAAGTGGCGCGGGCGCAGGCCGAGCCAGGGGGCGAGGCGCTCGCCCGCGGTGCGCCCGCGATGGCTGCGCAGCAGGATGCGGCGGTATTCGTCGGGATAGACGATCGGGGTGTCGCTGATGGTGTCGGTGCCGGCGGCGATGCCGGCATCGATCTGGCCCAGCGCGATCTTGTTGCCGATGAGGATCGCAGCCTCGAGGCTGGTGCCGCAGGCCCGCTGCAGGTCGAAGGCCGGGGTCTGCGGCGCCAGGCCGCTGCCGAGCACGCATTCGCGGGCGAGGTTCCAGTCACGCGAGTGTTTCATCACCGCGCCGAGCGAGACGTCGCCGAGGCGTTCACCGGCGAGTCGGTAACGTTCCACCAGGCCCTGCAGGACCGCGGTCATCATGTCCTGGTTGGACGCTTCGGCGTAGCGCGTATGGGCACGGCAGAACGGGATGCGCAGGCTGCCGACGATGGCAACCCGGCGGGTCGGCTGGTAGTGCATGCGAATGCCCTCCCTGTGGCGTGCCGGTGCCCGGCCCCTGTCTGGTCCCTATCTGGCCCGTGTCTGGCCGCCGCCGCTACTGGCCGAAGCTCGGGGCGTCGGCGGCGAGGTACGAATCCTCCTCGGGCGTGTTGCTGCGCCCGAGGACCCGGTTGCGGTGCGGGAAGCGCCCGAAGCGGGCGACGATGTCCCGATGCAGTTCGGCGAACTGCGCGAAGGTGAGGAAGGTCTCGCGCAGCGTGTCGGAGACGCCCTCGGCCAGCGCGTTGTAGATACGCACCGACTTGTCCTGGACTCCGGCCGACTCCGCATGCTGCAGCGGCATGAAGAAGAACACCCGCTGCACCGGCGACAGCGTGCGGTACTCGTTGCCCATGGACCCTTCGATGCAGAGCTTCAGCGCGCGCCTGTCGCCGGCGAATGCCATGGCGCTGCCGCGGTGGATGTTGCGGCAGAACTGGTCGAGCAGCAGGATCAGGGCCAGGCGCCCCTCGGCGCTGGTGGCCCAGCCGTCGAGCTCGCCGGCCAGCGCGCGTTCCACCAGCGGGCCGAATTCGGTGCGGATCTGCTGGTCGAGGGCCGGGTCGCTGCCGAACCAGCGCTCCATCCGGCTGTCGATCTGCGGCGCATCGAGCTCCGCGGCCGAGAACCAGAAGTCGAGGATCCGTCGGATCGCTTCATCCTGCATGGCGGGCAATCATCGCAGGCAGGCCCCGGCACGGCAACCGCGGCGAGCGGGAGAGATCAGCGCAGCCAGCCGCGCAGCGCCCCAAGCTGAAGCAGCCCGGCGACGCTCAGCGCATCGGTGATGTCGCCGTTGCGCGCCATGCGGATCGCCTCGGTGACCGGCAGCCGGCGGATCTCGATCTTCTCGGTGGACTCGAATTCCGGCTCGCCCGCGCTCAGCCCCTCGGCGACGAACACGTAGCCTTCTTCGTCGGTCACCGAGTTGCTGGTGTGGAGGAACAGGATCTGCTCCCAGCGCGTGGCGCTGAGGCCGGTCTCCTCTTTCAGCTCGCGGCGCGCGGTGTCGAGCACGCTCGCCGGGTGCGGCGAGCCGCCCATGGGGATCTCCCAGGAATAGCGCTTCAGGCAGTAGCGGTACTGGCCGACCAGCCAGGTGTTGCCCGCGTCGTCGAGCGGGATGATGCCGACCGCCTTGCTGCGGAAGCTGACGCGCCCGTAGAGCGCCGGGTTGCCCGACGGATCCAGGCAACGCTCCTCCCAGAGTTCGATCCAGGGGTTGGCATAGACCTGGCGCACGGAGAGGGTCGTCCAGGGATTCTCGTCTCTGTTCATGGCTGGTCGGCGCCGGGCCCGCGCCCCCTTGTCCTGGCCCTGTTCGGGGAAGCAGGCGGGATGATGACATGCGGGCCGCGGCGGTGCCGCCGTTCGATCAGCCCGTGCCGCTTGCGCTGCGGCCCGCCAGGCGCCGGAACCAAAGGTGCATGCCGATGCCCCGTGCCGCCATGAATGCGGTGAAGGCCAGCCACAGCGCATGGTTGCCGAGCGGCTGCGCCAGGTACCAGGCCGGCAGGAATACCAGCGCAGCCGAGGCCATCATCACCTGGCGCATCTGCGCTGACCAGGTCGCGCCGACGAACACGCCGTCGTAGAGGAAGCTCCAGGCCGACACCAGCGGCAGCAACGCCAGCCAGGGCAGGTAGTCGCGGGCTGCGGCGCGGATGGCCTCGATTCCGGTCAGCGCATCGATGATCAGGCCGCCGCAGAGGCTGTAGGCCAGGGTGAAGGCGCCGGCGAGCAGCAGCGACCAGCGCAGGCCACGGGCCACCACCTGCAGGAGCCCGGCACGATCCGCGGCACCGACGGCCTTGCCGACCAGCGCCTCGGCCGCATGGGCGATGCCGTCGAGCGCGTAGGAGGTGAAGTACTGGAAGTTGAGCAGCAGCGCATTGGTGGCCAGGACCACGGCGCCGTCGCGCGCGCCGCGGGCGGTGATGAAGGCGAAGACGAACATCAGCGACAGCGTGCGCAGCAGCAGGTCGGCATTGATGCCCGCGAGGCGCCGGTAGCTGCGCAGCTCGCCGAGCCAGGCCGGCTGCCAGCGCCCCGGGCAGCGGGCCAGTTCCTGCGCCACGAAGACCGCGCCCACGGCGAGGCCCGCCAGCTCGGCGAGCAGCGTTGCCAGCGCCACGCCGCGCACCTGCAGGCCGAGCCCGGTCACGAACGACACCGACAGCACCACGTTCACCAGGTTGGTGACCAGCACCAGCACCAGCGGGCCGCGCGCGTTCTGCATGCCGAGCAGCCAGCCGATGAGCACGAAGTTGGCGAGCGAGGCCGGCGCACTCCAGATGCGTATGCGGAAGTACTCGCCTGCCAGCGCGGCCACCTCCGGGGCCGGCCCGAGCGCCGCCAGCCCCAGGTCGAGGATCCAGGCCTGCAGCGCGATCATCGCCAGGGCCAGCAACAGGGCCATGGCCAGCGCCTGGCCCAGGGCCTGGCGCACGCCATCGCCATGGCCGGCGCCGAAGGCCTGCGCGGTGACGCCCGTGGTGCCCATGCGCAGGAAGTTCAGGCCCATGAACAGCACGCTGAACAGCGTCGCGCCGGCGGCGACCGCGGCGAGGTACCGGGGCTCGTCGAGATGGCCGACCACGGCCGTGTCCACCAGCCCCAGCAGTGGCGTGCTGACCGAGGAGAGGATCATCGGTGCGGCGATCCGCCAGAGGGCACGGTCGCCGTATGCAGCCGGTTCAGGCACGCTGGTCACGACGCCTGCCGAGCGTGACCTGGGCCACGGTGTCGGGTGCGAGTCCCGCTGGCGCCGGAACCGGGCGCGGCCCGGGCAGTCCAAGAAGGCTCGTGGGGCAGGGCGTCATGCGCGGGACGCTAAGGCTTTCCCCGGCCATGGACAACTTTGGCCGGGGCGGGAAAAGGCGGACCTGTCCGGTTGCCGGGAGCCCGTGAATCTGGGATAAGGTGGCCCGCCTTTGCGGGCCAAAAAACAGGAGTCGACGATGCTGATGAACGCTATGGTGAGGAAAGCGGGCCTGGCCGGGCTGGCGGGACTGATGGTCCTGGCGGGCGGCTGTGAGTACATGCAGACCACGGATCCCTATACCGGGCAGACCGAGGTCAACAAGACCACCAAGGGTGCTGCCATCGGTGCCGCCACGGGTGTCGCCATCGGGCTCATCACCGGCAACGATTCCGCCCAGCGCAAGAAGAAGGCGCTGATCTTCGGCGGTGTCGGTGCCCTGGCCGGCGGTGCTGTCGGCAACTACATGGACCGGCAGGATGCCGCGCTGCGGGCGAAGCTGCAGGGCACCGGCGTCAGCGTGACCCGGACCGGCCCGAAGGGCGAGAACATCACCCTCAACATGCCGGGCAACATCACCTTTGCAGTGAACAGCGGCGACATCAGCTCGTCGTTCTACCCGGTGCTGGATTCCGTGGCCCTGGTGCTGAAGGAATACGACAAGACCATGGTCGAGGTAGCGGGCCACACCGACAGCGACGGCAGCGATTCCTACAACAAGCTGCTGTCGGAGAAGCGCGCCAACAGCGTGGTCACCTACCTGACTTCGCGTGACCTGCGCGCCGACCGCTTCATCGCCGTCGGTGCCGGCGAGAGCCGGCCGATCGCCAGCAATGCGACGCCCGAGGGCAAGGCGCAGAACCGGCGTGTGGAAATCACCATCGTACCGCTGACGGCGAACTGAGCCTCAGCCTGCGACGGCAGCCCGCAGGGCACGCAGCGCCTGCTGCTCGATCTGGCGGACCCTCTCGGCTGAAATGCCGAAGCGGTCCGCCAGCTCCTGCAGCGTCGCCTTCTCCTCGGCCATCCAGCGCGCCTCGATGATGGCGCGGGCGCGCTCGTCGAGGCTGCCCAGCGCCTGGTGCAACTGGCCGGCGCTGCGCTCCTGCCAGTCCTCCCGCTCCAGCGCGAGCGCCGGATCGGCATCCGGTGCCGGGAGGTAGGTCGCCGGCGACGCGGGGTTCTCCTCGCTGTCGGTCGGCACCGGATCGAAGACCAGGTCGTGGCCGGCGAGGCGCTGTTCCATCTCGGTCACCTCGCGTGCCGGCACGCCGAGGTCACGGGCGATCGCCTCCGTCTCGTCACGCGACAGCCAGCCGAGGCCGGCCTTGGCACGGCGCAGGTTGAAGAACAGCTTGCGCTGCGCCTTGGTGGTGGCGACGCGCACCAGGCGCCAGTTGCGCAGCACGTATTCGTGGATTTCGGCACGGATCCAGTGGACGGCGAAGGACACCAGCCGCACGCCGACGCCGGGGTCGAAGCGTTTCACGGCCTTCATCAGGCCGATGTTGCCTTCCTGGACCAGATCGCCGAGCGGCAGGCCGTAGCCGGAGTAGCCGCGGGCGATGTGCACCACGAAGCGCAGGTGCGCCAGCACCAGCTCGCGGGCGGCGTCGAGGTCGCCCGTCTCGCGCAGGCGGCGCGCCAGCAGCTGCTCCTCCTCGGCCGGCAGGACCGGGATGCTGTTGACCGCCTGGATGTAGGCATCGAGGCTGCCGACCGGCCCGGCGAGGGCCAGCTGGCGTGACTGGCGGACGAGAGCGGCGTTCATGGAATCGGGATCCTCCTTGCTGAAGTCATCCTAGCACTCGCCCGGTTTGAGTGCTAACGACCGCCAAGGTTCCCGGTCAGGTCAGTGCCGCAGCATGACAGATCAATGACTTACACCTGCGGCTCGATGGCCGAGAGGTGGCGGCCCACCGCCAGCCAGGCACCGGCCCAGCCCGACACCAGGCCGGCCCCCAGCACCAGCAGCGCCGTGCCGGGGGACAGGCCAAAGCCAGTAAAATCAACGCTATAGAGCTGCAGCAGGCGCTCCAGTGGGCCACGGAGCAGAAGCAATACCGAGGCCAGTAGCAGCAGGGCCACGGCCCCGCCGAGCATCCCGTACCAGAAGCCGATGTAGAGGAACGGCCGGCGCACGAAGGCGTCGGTCGCACCCAGCAGCTTCGACACCTCGATCTCCTGACGCCGGTTCTGGATGTCCAGCCGGATGGTGTTGCCGACGATGAAGATCACCGCCGCGACCAGCACCACGGCGGCGATCCAGATGCCGCGGCGGACCAGGTCGAGGATGGCGGCCAGGCGCAGCAGCCACTGGGTGTCGAGCTGCACCAGGTCGACTTCGGGCTTCGCCGCCAGCTCGGCCTTCAGGGCATCGAGGTCGGCCGGCGCCGCTTCCGCATCGGGCCGCACCACCAGCGTATGTGGCAGCGGGTTGCTCTTCAGTGCCTTCAGCGCCTCGCCGAATGCCGGGTCGCGGCCGAATTCGGCCAGCGCCGCGTCGGCCTCGATCAGCCGCGTGTCCTGCACGTTCGGGTGGCTGGCCAGCGCGCGCGCCAGGTTGCGTGCCACGGCAAGGTCGGTGCCCGGCTTCAGGTACACGGAGAAGTCGCGGATGCCGGACCAGCCGCCGGCGAAGCGCTGGCCGCCCTGCACCAGCAACTGCAGGCTGGCCGGCAGCGCCAGCGCGATGCCGATGACACCGACGGTGAGCAGCGTCGCCACCGGCTGGCGGCTCAGCTGGCCAAGCGCGGCGAGCGCGTTCTGCAGGTGGCGGGTGAGGAATGTGCCCATCTGTCGTTACGCCTGGCCCGTCGAGCACTGTGCCGGCGTGGCCGGCGCCGCGCCGCCGTCCTGCACCTGGCCATGGTTCAGCAGCACGTGCCGGCCACCGACGCGCCCGGCCAGCACCAGGTCGTGGGTGGCGATCACCATGGTCACGCCGACGTCATTGAAGCGGCGGAAGAGCTGCATGATCTCCAGCGACAGCTCGGCATCGAGGTTGCCGGTGGGTTCGTCGGCGATCAGCAGTCGGGGCCGCGCCACGACCGCCCTGGCGATGCCGACCCGCTGCTGCTCGCCCGCCGAGAGCGTCCGCGGCGCCTGGCGCTCCTTGTCGAGCAGTCCGACCTGGTCGAGCGCGGCGCGCACGCGCTTTTCGATTTCGCGCCGCGTGAGACCGGCAATGACCAGCGGCAGGGCGACGTTGTCGAAGGCCGAGCGCCCGTCGAGCAGCTTGTGATCCTGGAACACCATGCCGATCTGGCGCCGGTAGGCGGGAATCTCCCGCGCTGGCAGGCGCCCGATGTTGCGCCCGTCCACCAGCAGCTGGCCGTGGGTCGGGCGCTCGACCAGTGCCAGCAGCTTGAGGATGGTGCTCTTGCCGGCACCGGAATGGCCGGTGAGGAAGATCATCTCGCCCGGGCCGATGTCCAGCGAGACCTCGCGCAGCGCCTCGCGGCCGCCCCTGTAGAGCTTGGTGACCTTGTCGAGCCGGATCACGGCGCGGTGCCAGCCAGTGCCGCAGCAAACTGCTGCGCGTCGAAGACGTCGAGGTCGGCGGCATCCTCGCCGACGCCCACGTAGCGGAAAGGCACGTCGAGGCGATCGGCCAGCGTCAGCAGTACGCCGCCTTTGCCGCCGCCGTCGAGCTTGGTCATGCTGATGCCGGTCAGCCCCACGGCCTGGTGGAACTGCAGCGCCTGGTTGATGGCGTTCTGGCCGAGGCTGGCATCGAGCACCAGCATCTTCTCGTGGGGCGCTGCCGGATCGACGCGACCGGCGACACGCACCACCTTGGCGAGTTCCTGCATCAGGCCGGCCTGGTTCTGCAGGCGCCCGGCCGTGTCGGCCAGCACCAGGTCGTAGCCGCGGGCAGTGGCCGCCTGCAGCGCATCGAAGACCACCGCCGCGGAATCCGCGCCCGGCTGCTGCGCGATCACCGGCACCGAGTTGCGCTCGCCCCAGGCCTGCAGCTGCTCGATGGCGGCGGCGCGGTAGGTGTCGCCGGCGGCCAGCATCACCTTCAGCCCCTCGTCGCGGTAGCGGCGGGCGAGCTTGCCGATCGTGGTGGTCTTGCCCGAGCCGTTCACGCCGATCATCAGCATCAGGAACGGCTTGCCGCCACGCGGGATGACGAGCGGCTGCGCCCGCGGCTGCAGGATTTCCACCAGCGTGGCGGCCAGCGCGGCGCGCGCACCTGCCTCGTCGACGATGGCCTCGCGGCCGATGCGCCGGCGCAGCCCCTCGATGATGCGCTCGCTGGTCTCGATGCCGACGTCGGCCAGCAGCAGCTGGTCCTCGAGTTCGGCCAGCACCGCCGGGTCGAGCTTGCGTCCCGCCAGCCAGTCGAGCGCCACGCCGAGGCCGAGGCCGCGGTTGAGCTTCTGTTTCAGGCGCTGGAAGAACCCGGAGCGCGGGGCTTCACGGGCGGGGGTCGCATCGGTCATGCGCGGCATGTTAGCGGAAGCGGCGGGTAATGCAGAGGCGTGGCGCGTCGCCGGCGTTGCGCGGCGGCGCGCGGATTCTGCTACAACGTCGCGTCATCATGGCGCGCAGGGCAGTCAGGGGAAGCAGGGGAGCCGCCGCGGGCGAGCCACCCGGGCAGGTCCGCATCATCGGCGGTGCCTGGCGCGGCCGGCGCCTGCCGGTGCTGGTCGCCCCCGGGCTACGCCCGACGCCGGACCGCGTGCGCGAGACGCTGTTCAACTGGCTCGCGCCGGTGATCCCCGGGATGCGCTGCCTGGACCTCTATGCCGGCACGGGCGCGCTGGGCCTGGAAGCGCTCTCCCGCGGTGCCGCTGAAGTCTGCTTCGTTGAACGCCAGCTGCCGGTGGCGCGCGCCCTCGAACAGGCGCTGGCCCGGCTCGGCTGCGAGTCGCCACGGGCCAGCGTGGTGGCCGCCGATGCCGCGCGTTTCCTCGGCGGCCGTCCGCGGCCGTTCGACCTCGTGTTCCTGGATCCGCCCTTCGGCGAAGCCGATTTCGGCGAGTTGTGTACACTGCTCGACGGCGGCTGGCTGGCCGCTGGTGCGCGCCTGTACCTGGAGATGGCGCGCGACCAGCCCCTGCCACCGCTGCCGCCGGACTGGGTGGTCCTGCGGGAGAAGGCAGCAGGCCAGGTGCGCTTCGCGCTGGTCCAGCGACCCGCCAGTCCCTGAGGGAGCCACGAACGTGCCAGTCGGTGCCATGTATCCCGGGACCTTCGATCCCATCACCAACGGCCACCACGAACTGGTGCGCCGCGCCGCCCGCATCTTCGACGAAGTGGTGGTCGCCGTGGCGGCCAGTCCGCACAAGGCGCCGATGTTCGCGCTCGAGGAGCGCATGCAGCTGGCGCGAGATGCGCTCGCCGACCTGGACAACGTGCGCGTCGACGGCTACACCGGGCTCACGGTGGGCTATGCGAAGGCCCACGGGCTGCAGGTGGTGATTCGCGGGCTGCGCGCGGTATCGGACTTCGAGTACGAGTTCCAGCTGGCGAGCATGAACCGCCATCTGGAGACCGGCGTGGAGACGATCTTCATGACGCCGGCCGAGCAGTACACCTTCGTCTCCTCGACGCTGGTCCGCGAAGTGGCGGCCCTCGGCGGCGACGTGACGGCGCTGGTGCACCCGAAGGTGGCGCAGGCGCTGGGCCGCCGGTTCAGCAAGCGCTGAGGCTGCCCGCGGTGCACCACACAGGCCCGGCATTGCGGCCCATGAAGCTGCGTCAGCTGCTGCTCGCCGCGCTGGTCCTCGCCGCCTTCCTGCTCACCGGCGCCGCAGGCGCCGCGACGCCGGCGCGGCCCGGCAAGGCTGCCATCGCGGCGGCGCATCCGCAGGCGATCGCCGCGGGCGAGGAAGCGCTGGCCGCCGGCGGCAATGCCTTCGATGCCGCGGTGGCGGTGAGCGCGGCGCTGGCGGTGGCCGAGCCCAATGCCTCCGGCCTCGGGGGTGGCGGCTTCTGGCTGCTGCATGTCGCGCGCGATGCACGCGACGTCCTGGTCGACGGGCGCGAGACCGCGCCGGCCGCCGCCACTGCCGGGATGTACCTCGACGCGGCCGGCAACGTCATCCCGGGTGCCAGCCTCGATGGCCCGCTCGCCGCCGGCATCCCGGGCGAGCCAGCAGCGCTGGTCCACATCGCCAGGCGCTACGGCCGCCTGCCGCTCGCGCGCAGCCTCGCGCCGGCCATCCGCCTGGCCGAGGAGGGGATCGCCATCGATGCCGGCCTGCAGGCCGGCCTGCGTTTCCGCCGCAAGGCCATGGAGAAGTCGCCGGCAATGATGGCGGTGTTCTGTCCAGATGGAGAGCTGCCGGCGATCGGCGCGCGCCTGCGCCAGCCGGACCTGGCGCTGACGCTGCGCCGGCTGGCCTCCGGTGGCTTCGACGGTTTCTACCGTGGCCCCACCGCGGCGGCGCTGGTGGAGGGCGTGCGTGCCGGCGGCGGCATTTGGTCCGCGGCGGACCTGGCCGGTTACCAGGTCATCGAGCGCGAGCCGGTGCGCGCCAGCTACCGCGGCGTGCAGATCGTCTCTGCGCCGCTGCCTTCGGCCGGAGGCATCGGCCTGGTAGACATGCTCAACATCCTCTCGGGCTGGGACCTCGGCCGCTTCGACGGCGCCACGCGCAAGCACCTCATCATCGAGTCCATGCGCCGCGCCTACCGTGACCGCAGCGCCTGGCTCGGGGACCCGGCATTCAGCGCCGTGCCGGTCGCGCAGCTGCTGAGCCCGTTCTATGCGGCCGGCCAGCGCGCCTCCATCCGGCTCGACCGCGCCACCCCCAGCGAACTGCTGCCTGCGGCCAGGACCGACGGCAGCGAAGGCAACGACACCACGCATTTCTCCATCCTTGATGCCGAGGGCAACCGGGTCGCGGGCACGCTGTCCATCAATACCTGGTATGGCGCGGCGTTCATGCCGCCCGGCACCGGCGTCATCCTCAACAACGAGATGGATGATTTCACGGTGAAGCCGGGCACGGGCAACGCCTACGAGCTGCAGGGCGCCACCGCCAATGCCATTGCACCGGGCAAGCGCATGCTCTCGAGCATGACGCCGACCTTCCTCGAGTCCAGCCGTGGCCTGGCCATCCTCGGCACGCCGGGCGGCAGCCGCATCATCACCATGGTGCTGCTGGCCACGCTGGACTGGATCGACGGCCACGACGCGCATTCGATGACGGCGCTACGGCGCTACCACCACCAGTTCCTGCCCGACGTGGTGACCTACGAGCCCGGGGCCTTCAGCGACGAGGAAATCCGCGCGCTGGAGGCCATGGGCCACCGCCTCAAGGCCAGCGGCCGGGACTACGGCAACATGAACGTGGTCACCTGGGACTACGCGAGCGGGAAGGTCGAGGCGGCGGGCGACCCGCGCCGCGAGGGCGAGGCCCTGGTCTACTGAGGCCGCTGCGCGGCTGGCAGCGCGGGCAGAAGAACGTCGAGCGCTGGCCCTGCCGGAACTGGCGGATCGGCGTGCCGCAGCTGCCGCAGGCTTCGCCGGCCCGGTCGTAGACACGCAGTTCCTGCGCGAAGTACCCGGGCTCGCCACCACTGCCATGGAAGTCCCGCAGCGTCGTGCCGCCGAGCGCCAGCGCCTCGTCGAGCACTTCGCGCACGGCGCCCGCCAGCCGCTCCATGCCTGCGAGCGGGATACGCTGCGCCGCGCGGCAGGGATGCAGGCCCGCGCGGAACAGCGCCTCGCTCGCATAGATGTTGCCGACACCGACGACGATCGCCGCATTCATGATGAACGGCTTGATGGCCAGGCGCCGTCCGCGTGCACGATCGTGCAGGTAGCTGCCGCTGAACGCAGCCTCCAGCGGCTCGGGGCCGAGATTCGCGAGCAGCGGATGCGCCTGCGGTTCGCTGCCCGCCCAGAGCAGCGAGCCGAAGCGGCGCGGATCGTGGAAGCGGATGCAGTATCCCCCATCGAGCAGGATGTCGAAGTGGTCGTGTCGGCCGGGAGCCTGCACCTGCTCCAGCACGCGCAGGCTCCCGGACATGCCCAGGTGCAGCAGCGCCGTGCCCCGCGAGGTCTCCAGCAGCAGGTACTTGCCGCGCCGGCCGACGCGCTGCACGCGGGCGCCGGCCAGCCTTGCCCCGAGCCGCGGCGGAATCGGCCAGCGCAGGCGCCGTTCGCGCACCAGCAGCTGGCGGATGCGCCGGCCCTCCATCCAGGGCGCGATGCCGCGGCGCGTGGTCTCGACCTCGGGCAGCTCAGGCATGTGCTGCCTTCGGCAAAGCAGGCAATGCGTTGCGGCAAGCCGGGGCTGGCGAGGCCCAATGCCGTGAAGGCTGCCTTGGTCGCCGCGCGGGCCATCCGCTATAGTGGCCCGCAGCCAACACCATGGACGGGCGACCGGGATGCTTCAATTTCTTGCGGATCATATAGATGGCCTGCTGGGCCTCGGCTTCTGGGGCAAGGCGGCGATGGCCTTCGTGGCCGTCCACATCTCGATGGCGGCGGTCACGCTGTACCTGCACCGCGACCAGGCGCATCGCGCCATCGACCTGCACCCGGCCATCCGCCACTTCTTCCGCCTGTGGATCTGGCTGACTTCGGGCATGGTGACACGCGAATGGGTGGCTGTGCACCGCAAGCACCACGCCTTCTGCGAAACCCGCGATGATCCCCACAGCCCCGTCGTGTACGGGCTGCGCACCATCCTGCTGCGCGGCGCCGAGGTGTATCGCGTCGAGGCGGCCAACCAGGAAACGCTCGAGAAGTACGGCCGCGGCACCCCGGATGACTGGCTGGAGCGCCACGTCTACCGTCACGGCCTCGTGGGCGTCTGGCTGATGCTCGGTATCGACGTGCTGCTGTTCGGCGCCGGCGGCATCACCCTGTTCGCCGTGCAGATGGTGGCGATGCCGTTTTTCGCGGCCGGCGTCATCAACGGCGTCGGCCACGCCATCGGCTACCGCAACTTCGAAACCGAGGATGCCTCCACCAACCTGGTGCCGGTCGGGGTGCTGATCGGCGGCGAGGAGCTGCACAACAATCACCACGCCTTCCCCACCTCGGCACGGTTCTCGCTGCGCTCCGGTGAATTCGACATCGGCTGGTTCTACATCCGCGCGCTGGCGGCGCTGGGCCTGTGCCGCATCGGCCGCCTGGCGCCGGTGCCGCATTTCGCGGCTGCGCCGCGCCCGGTGGACGTGGACACCCTGCGCGCCGTCCTGCAGAACCGCATGCATGTGCTGCGGGACTACAGCCGCCGCGTGGTGCTGCCGGTGCTGCGCATGGAGCGCCGTTCACGGCGCGGCGACGTGCTGCTGCGCTCGGCCGGCCGTCTGCTGACCCGCTGGCCCGGCCTGATGGACGAGCCGGCGCGCCAGCGCCTGGCCCGCATCCTGGCCAGCAGCCCGGTGCTGCACACCGTGGACCAGTACCGCCAGCAGCTGATGCGCGTCTGGCAGCAGGCCAACGTCTCCAACGAACGGCTGGTGGTCGAGCTGCGCGAGTGGTGCGCGCGGGCCGAGGCGAGCGGCATCGCCGCGCTGGAGGATTTCTCGGCACGCCTGCGCGAGTACATCCCGCAGCCGCAGCCCCAGCTGCGGCCGGTACCGGCCTGAGGTCGCTGCCGGGAGTGGACGAAAAAAAACCGCCTTCCGGCGGTTTTTTTTCTACTTGATCTTGGCTTCCTTGTACTTCACGTACTTGCGGACCACGGGGTCGAATTTGTTGACCTCCATCTTGTCCGGATGCAGCCGCTTGTTCTTGGTGGTGGTGTAGTAGTGGCCGGTGTCAGCGGTGGACACGAGCTTGATCTTGTCGCGCTTGCTTGCCATGGCTGCTGCCCTCAGACCTTCTCGCCGCGGGCGCGCAGGTCAGCCACGACCTTCTCGAGCCCGACCTTGTCGATGGTGCGCAGGCCGCGCGTTGTGACCCGCAGCCGCACGAAGCGCTTCTCGCTCTCCAGCCAGAAGCGGTGCGTGTGGAGGTTCGGCAGCCAGCGGCGCCGGCTCTTGTTGTTGGCGTGGGAAACCGTGTTCCCGTAGGACGGCCGCTTGCCGGTGACCTGGCAGACGCGCGACATGACGAACCTCTGTCGAATCAGGTGGTTGAATCGCCCGCTCGGGGCGAAAGGCCGGCTATTAAACCAGCCGGCCGCCATTCAGGCAACCCCTTAGAGCATGCCGCGGCTGGCAAGCGAGGTGCAGACGCCGTCGCCTATGACGAAGTGGTCGAGCAGCCGCACATCGATCAGTTCGAGGGCCCCGCGGATGCGCCGGGTGATCAGCTGGTCTGCCTCGCTCGGCTCGGCCACCCCGGAGGGGTGGTTGTGGGCCAGGATCACGGCCGCCGCGTTCCGGCGCAGCACCTGGCGCACGACCTCCCGGGGGTACACCGTCGTGTTGTCGATAGTTCCCTGGAAAAGTTCCTCAAAAGCCAGGACCCGGTGGCGATTGTCGAGGAACAGGCAGCAAAACACCTCTTGCGGCCGGTCCCGCAGGCGGGCCAGCAGGAACTCGCGGCTGTCGGCCGGGGAGCGAATGGCCCGGCCCGGTGCCAGCTTCTGCTGCAGGTAGCGGCAGCAGCACTCGCGCACGGCCACGAGGGCGGCTGCCTTGCCAGGCCCAACCCCGCGCAGGCCCTGCAGGTCCTCCAGGCTGGCGTTGAGTACCCCGCGGATGCCGCCGAAGGTGGCGAGCAGGCTGCGGGCCAGCTCGACCGCCGAGGCCCCGCGCACGCCGCGACCGAGCATCACCGCCAGCAGCTCGGCATCCGACAGCTGGGTCGGCCCGGCACCGCGCAGGCGTTCGCGGGGCCGCTCGCCGGGCGGCCAGTCCTTGATCGATCGCGTTTCCATGGCCGGCCATTCTCCGGGTTGGCGCGGGCGCGACCCAAGTCACGAAACTGCCCGCAGCAGGGACAAAGCGATCCACCCGGCGGGGCGATTCTTGTACGCTAGTTGCATGAGCCTGCTGGCCGGCAAGAAGATCCTCCTCGGCGTCTCAGGTGGCATCGCCGCCTACAAGAGCCCGGATGTCGTCCGCCGCCTGCGTGACCAGGGTGCCGAGGTACGCGTGGTCATGACCCGCAGTGCGGCCTGCATGGTCGCGCCCACGGTGTTCCAGGCCGTGTCCGGCCAGCCGGTGCGCCAGGACCTCTGGGATGCGCAGGCCGAGGCCGCCATGGGCCACATCGAACTCGCGCGCTGGGCGGACTACGTGGTCATCGCCCCGGCCACGGCGCATGTGATGGCCGAGCTCGCCGCCGGCCTCGCCCCCGACCTGCTGACCACCCTGTGCCTGGCGACCAGCGCACCGCTGTTGCTGGCGCCAGCCATGAACCACGTCATGTGGGCGCATCCGGCGACGCGTGACAACCGTACGCTGCTCGCCGCTCGCGGCGTGCGCTTCGTCGGCCCCGCCGAGGGCGCGCAGGCCTGCGGCGAGAGCGGCCCGGGCCGCATGAGCGAACCGGCGGAGATCGTCGCGGCGCTGGTCTCCCTGGCCGGCATGGCGAACGGCTCGCTGGCCGGCAGGCGCGTGCTGGTGACGGCAGGCCCGACGCGCGAGCCCATCGATCCGGTGCGGTTCATCAGCAACCGCAGCTCCGGCAAGATGGGCTTCGCTGTGGCACAGGCCGCGGCCGAGGCTGGTGCCCGGGTAACGCTGGTTGCCGGGCCGGTGCAGATCACGACGCCACCGGGCGTGGAACGCGTCGACGTGGAGTCCGCGGCCGAGATGCACGAGGCGACGCTGGCGCGCGCCGCGCAGGCGGACATCTACATCGGCGCCGCCGCGGTGTCCGACTATCGCCCGGAGCAGGCCGCCGGCCAGAAGATCAAGAAGAAGGCGGCGACGCTGGACCTGCACCTGGTGAAATGCGCCGATGTGCTGGCCGCGGTCGCTGCGCTGGCGCAGGGACGGCCGTTCACCGTCGGCTTCGCTGCCGAGACCGAGAAGCTCGAGGAGCACGCGCTGGACAAGCTGCAGCGCAAGGGCCTGGACATGATCGTCGCCAACCTGGTCGGCAACCAGCTCGGCTTCGACCGCGACGACAACAGCGCGGTGCTGCTCTGGCCGGGCGGGCGCGAGGAGATCGCGCAGACTTCCAAGCTGGAACTCGCGCGGCGCATCGTCGCCGCCATCGCGCTGCGCCTCGCCGGCACCGCGGCCGGCGTCACGCCCATCCGCCGGCCCCGGCTGTCGTGAGTGCCCGCCCGCGCGTCCAGCTGCGGATCCTCGATCCGCGCCTCGGCGGTGAATTCCCGCTGCCCGACTACGCCACCACGGGTTCGGCAGGCATCGACCTGCGCGCCTGCGTGGCGGAGAACCTGCTGCTCGAGCCCGGGGCCACGACGCTGGTGCCCACGGGGATGGCCGTGCACATGGCCGATCCGGGTCTGGCGGCGCTGATCCTGCCGCGCTCGGGGCTCGGCCACAAGCATGGCATCGTGCTCGGCAACCTGGTCGGCCTGATCGACTCGGACTACCAGGGGCAGGTCATGGTTTCGGTGTGGAACCGCGGCCGCGAGGCTTTCATCATCGAGCCGGGCGCGCGCCTGGCGCAGATGGTCTTCGTGCCGGTGCTGCAGGCGCAGTTCGAGCTGGTTGCGGAGTTCACCGCCAGCGAGCGCGGCGCGGGCGGCTTTGGCCATACCGGCCAGCGCTGATGCCCGCCGGAGGCATCCGGCAGCGGCGCCTCACTCCTGCGGCGCTGCGGCCTTCAGTTCCTTGAAGCGGCTGATGTCGGCGGTGAACTGGCCGACCACGTCCGCCTTGCGGTTCCTGGTGTCGGCCAGGTTCTTCTCGTACAGCATGATGGAGTCCATGGTGTTCGAGAGCTCCTTCGCCAGCCGCTGGTCGATGGGTGGCGCCTGCGGATCGGGACTGTAGGGCTTGAAGCCGGCGGCCTCGGCCTGCAGCTTCTGCAGGATGTCGCGCAGGCCCTGCAGGTAGTTCTCGGTCACCTTGATCTGGGTATCGATGAGCTCGATGCGCCGGTCGCGCAGCGCTTCGATCTCCTCCACCGACAGGTAGGTGTCGAGCAGCACCTGGTCGCGGCGCGCGGCGAGGATGGCCTTCTGGCGTTCCTGCTCGGCCTTCTTCGCAGCGGCCTTGTCCGCCGCGATCTGCTCGGCACTGCGCTTGCCGCCCTCGGTGCTGACCGGCACGCCGTAGTCGTTCAGCACCTGCTTCTCGCTGGTGGCGTACTCAGGCGGCACGCTGTCGCCGAAATGCACCACGCCATCCTTGTCCACCCAGCGATAGGTCTTGGTCTCGCCCGACGGCTTGGCCGCCGGCCGCCTGGCCGGGGAGGTGGCGGAGTACGTGCTGGCGATGGGAATGAGGACCGCGAGGGCCGCGGCCGCGAGCCTGCCTGCTGTACGGTTCATGACTGTGCGCCCGACCGGGCAACCCCGCCCGGCAACTGGCAGATTATCCCGCCGCCTGCCGCCGCGGAACAGTGACCCAGGTCCGGAATCGGCGGCGCTGCGCCCGGGTCCCGGGCGCGCTGTGCGCTGCTGCTCAGCCGCGGACGCCGTAGCGCTGGCGGTAGTCGGCCACCAGCGTCAGGTGCTGGCCGAAGGCGGTGCTGCCCTCGAGGTGCTCCACGAGGTCGTCCAGGCCGATGATGCTGGTGACCTTCACCCCGTAGTTGGCCTGCACCTCCTGCACCGCGGACATTGTGCCGCTGCCGCGCTCCTGGCGGTCCAGGGCGATCAGCACCCCGGCCGGCTCGCCGCCGGCGGCGCGGATCACGTCCACGGACTCGCGGATGGCGGTGCCCGCGGTGATGACGTCGTCGACGATCAGCACGCGCCCGCCCATGGGCGCGCCGACGATCAGCCCGCCCTCGCCGTGGTCCTTGATCTCCTTGCGGTTGAAGCAGAAGGGCCGGTCCAGGCCATGGTGCTCGGCGAGTGCCGCGGCGGTCAGCGTCACCAGCGGGATGCCCTTGTAGGCCGGGCCAAACAGCAGGTCAAACTCGATGCCGGACTCGCGCGCGGCGGCGGCGTAGTAGCGGCCGAGCTTGGCGACCGCATAGCCGGTGTTGAACACCCCGGAGTTGAAGAAGTACGGGCTGATGCGCCCCGACTTGAGCTTGAACTGACCGAACCTCAGCGCGCCGATCTCCAGCGCCAGCTCGATGAACTCCGTCTTATAAGCGCGCATGCCGCAGTCCCCGGCGCCCGCGGCGCCTTCTGGTAGAGTATCGCATGGCGGGCGGCATCGCGATCACGGCATGCGCATCATCACCCTGAACGTCAACGGCATCCGCGCGGCGGCCCGCAAGGGCCTGTTCGAATGGCTGCCGCGGCAGCGCGCGGACGTCATCTGCCTGCAGGAGATCAAGGCAGGGCCGGAGCACCTCGCCGAACCGCCGTTCACCTCGAAATCCTTCTATGCCTACTACGAGCCGGCGGTGAAGAAGGGCTATTCCGGGGTGGCGCTGCTCACCCGCGAGCATCCCGACGGCCTGGTACGCGGCTTCGGCACGCCGGAGTTCGACCACGAGGGCCGCTACCTCGAAGTGCGCTTCGGCGACCTGAGCATCGTCTCGCTCTACGTGCCCTCGGGTTCCGCCGGCGAGCACCGCCAGCAGTCCAAGTTCCGCTTCATGAAGGCGTTCATGGAGCACCTGCGCCGCATCCGCAGGGATGGCCGGCGCTACGTCATCTGCGGCGACTGGAACATCGCCCACCGGGAAATCGACCTGAAGAACTGGCGCGCCAACCAGAAGAACTCGGGGTTCCTGCCCGAGGAGCGCGCCTGGATGGACGAGGTGCTGGGCGAGGTCGGCCTGAAGGACGCCTTCCGCCTCGTCGATGACCGGCCCGAGCAGTACACCTGGTGGTCCAACCGCGGCCAGGCCTGGGCGAAGAACGTCGGCTGGCGCATCGACTACCAGCTGGTGTCGCCAGAACTCGCCAGCCGCGTGGAGGACGCCGGCATCTACAAGCGCAAGCGCTTTTCCGACCACGCGCCGCTCATCATGGATTACCGCCTGGATGCCGGCTGAACCCGCGGCCGGGGACGAGGCCCCGCGCTCCGGGCTCGGCGTCTATCTGCACCGCCGCGTGCTGGCGATGCTGTTCCTCGGTTTTTCCGCCGGACTGCCGTTCCCGCTGGTGTTCGCCACGCTCTCGGCCTGGCTCGCCACGGCCGGGGTGCAGAAATCCAGCATCGGCATGTTCGCCTGGGTCGGCATGACCTACTCGCTGAAGTTCCTCTGGGCGCCTCTGGTGGATCGCATTCCGCTGCCGGGCGTCGGCGCCTGGCTGGGCCGGCGACGCAGCTGGATGCTGCTGGCGCAGGCTGGCGTCGCCGCGGCGCTCATGGGCCTCGCCGGGGCGGATCCCGCCGGGGATCTGCTGCGCGTCGCCTGGCTGTCGGTGGCGGTCGCGTTCTGCTCGGCGACGCAGGACATCGCCATCGACGCCTGGCGCATCGAGGCGGTGGCACAGCGCCTGCAGGGCGCCATGGCCGCGGCCTACCAGTTCGGCTACCGGCTGGCGATGCTGGCGGCGGGGGCGGGCGCGCTGTTCATCGCCGACTTCATGTCCTGGCCGGCCGCCTACCACGCCATGGCGGCGCTGATGCTGGTGGGCGTGGTGACGGTGTTCATCATCGAGGAGCCGCCGCGCGAGTCCGCTGCCGATGCCACCGCGGCCGCGGCAGGTGGGTCCGCGGCGCGGCGGCTGCGCGACTGGTTCGCCTCCGCGGTGGTCGGCCCATTCGCGGATTTTTTCCGCCGCAACGGCGCCTGGGCTTTCGTGCTGCTCGGCTTCATCGCCTGCTACCGCATCAGCGACCTGATCCTCGGCGTCATGGCCAACCCCTTCTACATCAGCATCGGCTTCTCGCTGTCGCAGATCGCCACCATCGCCAAGGTGTTCGGTTTCGCGCTGACGCTGGCCGGCGCGGCGCTCGGCGGTGTTGCGGTGGCGCGCTGGGGTGCGGTGCGGCCACTGGTGGCCGGGGCGATCCTGGTGGCAACCACCAACATGCTGTTCGCCGTGCTGGCCTGGCATGGCCAGCCGGACCTGCGCTTCCTGATGGTGACCATCTCGGCGGACAACCTGGCGGCGGGCTTCGCCGGCACGGTGTTCATCGCCTACCTGTCGAGCCTGACGAGCGTGTCCTACACCGCGACCCAGTACGCACTGTTCTCCGCGCTGATGACGGTGCTCGGCAACTTCATCGGCGGCTTCTCCGGCATGGTGGTCGAGGCCAGCGACTGGGTCAGCTTCTTCCTCTACGCCTCGGCGATGGGCCTGCCGGCCATCCTGCTGTCGATGCTCGTGGCGCGCCGGGCGCGCGCGGCCTAGGCGGCGCGCCTACTCCTGGCGGTCGAGGTACTCGAGCGGATCGTCGAAGTTTTCTTCCGGCCTGTCCTGCAGGTCCTCGAACTCTTCCTCGTCCACGTCCACGGACCCGGTCCAGTCGTCGGGCGCCTCGGTCTCCTCGATCTCCATCTCCTGCCAGGAGTCGAAGTCGAGTTCCTCGATGGTGCCGTCGTAGTACTGGATCTCCACCGTGCCATCAGCCCTGTCCAGGGCGACGACCTCGAAGCGATCGCCGTTCTCCTGCTTGTACCAGTTGCCCACGACCGGGGATATTTCTGTCATCGTTCTTGTTCCGAATGTGGCTGCTGCGGTGGGGATCACCGCCCGGGCACGACTCATTTATAACTCAGCCCGCAGGCCGGGTCGAGCGCTGCCAGGCACGCTCCCAGACCTCGTGGCCCAGGCGTTCGCCGCGGCGCTCGAAGCGGGTGCGCGGGCGCGACGCCGCCGGCAGCGGCGGTTGCGCGAATGCCGGCTCGCCAGCCACTACGGCCTCGATGTGCTCCGCGTAGGGTGCCCAGTCGGTGGCGACGTGGAATATCCCGCCCGGGGCGAGCCGGCGCGCCACCAGCCCCACGAACGCGGGCTGCACCAGGCGCCGCTTGTGGTGGCGTTTCTTCGGCCAGGGATCGGGGAAGAACAGCTGCAGGCGCGCGAGGCTGGCGTCGGCCAGCTGTTGCGCCAGCACCTCTACTGCATCGTGGCGGATGAAGCGCAGGTTGCGCAGACCGAGCCGTTCGGCGAGCAGCAGCGCATGGCCGATGCCGGGCTCGTGCACTTCGACACCGAGGAAATCGCGCTCCGGCTCCGCGGCCGCCATGGCCGCCAGCAGTTCGCCGTCACCGAAGCCGATCTCCATGACCAGCGGCGCCTCGCGGCCGAAGACCTGGCGCGGCTCGAGCGGCCGGGGCGCGAACTCCAGGCCGTAGCGCGGCCAGAGTTCCTGCAGTGCGCGCCGCTGGGCCACGGTGATGCGCCCGGCGCGCAGGGTGTAGCTGCGGATGGCACGGTGGCCCGGAGGCGGCCCGGCCTCGATGTCCGGTGGCGCAGTCATGCTGGATGCGGGTGGCGTTCGCCGGTTGCGGGGAGGCGCACAGATTAGCCTGCCGCTGCATCCTGGGACAGTGTCGTCGCCCGGTGTCCCAGCACGGCCGGTTGCGGGCTTTCCGGCTTGCTGCACCGAGTGGCGGACACTTAAACTCCGCGGCAGCGCGGGTGTAGTTCAATGGTAGAACTGTAGCTTCCCAAGCTACTAACGTGGGTTCGATTCCCATCACCCGCTCCAGATTCCGCAAGGCCCCCGACGGGGCCTTTTCTCCGCAGTGAACGAGACCGGCATGGACGAGAAACAACGCAACAAGATCCTGCTCCTGCTGTTCGTCGGCGTGCTCATGGGCGCGCTGGACATCGCCATCATCGGGCCGGCCTTCCCGGCCATCCAGGAGGAGTTCGGCGTCACCAGCCGCCAGCTGGCCTGGATATCCAACCTCTACATCCTCACCAGCCTGATCGGCACGCCGCTGATGGCGAAGCTGTCGGACCGTTTCGGCCGGCGCATCATCTACATGATCGGAGCGCTGCTGTTTGGCACCGGCTCGCTCATCGTCGCCAGCGCTTCCAGCTTCGAGATGCTGCTGGCCGGGCGCGCGGTGCAGGCCTGCGGTGGTGGCGCCATCCTGCCGGTGGCCGCGGCGGTGATCGGCGACACCTTCCCGCCGGAGAAGCGCGGCAGTGCGCTCGGGCTCATCGGCGCGGTGTTCGGCATGGCCTTCCTGGTCGGGCCGCTGGTGGCGATCCTGATCCTCAAGTTCGGCACCTGGCACTGGCTGTTCCTGATCAACCTGCCGATCGCGGTCGGGTTGATCATCGGTGCCATGCGCCTGCTGCCGGCGATCCGGCCGGCCAATCCCAAGCCCTTCGATTTCCCCGGCATGCTGCTGCTGGCGGTGATCCTCGGCTCGCTCGCGCTCGGTATCACCGGGCTCGACCAGAACGAGCCCTGGCTCGGCATGCTCCACCCGCGCATCGGCGGCCTGATCATGCTGTCGCTGGTGCTGATGCCGCTGTTCTGGCGCATGGAGAAGTCCGCCGGCGATCCGGTGCTGCAGACCCGCATGTTCCAGTCGCGGCAGATGAACATCGCCGGCCTCATCGCGGTGTGCACCGGTGTGTCGGAGACCAGCGGCATCTTCCTGCCGACTTTCGCGGTGGCCTCATTCAACATGGAGCCGTACGAGGCGACGCTGTGGCTGCTGCCCACCGTGGTAGCGCTGATCATCGGCTCGCCGGTGGCCGGCCGCCTGCTCGATCGCGTCGGTTCCAAGCTCGTCATCCAGGGTGGCCTGCTGCTGACCGCGCTCGGCTACTTCGTGTTCGCGCTGCTCGGCACCGACATCGTCTGGTTCGTGGTCGCCCAGGTGCTCTCCGGCTTTGGCCTCTCCTCGCTGCTCGGTGCGCCGCTGCGCTACGTGGTGCTGAGCGAAGCGGGCGAAGCGCAGCGTGCCGCCGCCCAGGGGCTGCTCTCGGTGGTGCTCTCCATCGGCCAGATCACCGGCACGGCCTACGTCGGTGCGGTGGCCGCCTCGCATGCCGGCACGCCGGGCGGCTTCCAGCATGCCTTCCTCGCCATCGGCCTGCTGCTGGTCGGGGCCCTGCTGCTGTCGGGCGCATTGAAGAACCGGGCGGCGGAGCAGGCCGCCACGGCGGCCGCCAGCAGCTGAGCCGCCGCGCCGGCCAGGGCGAACCAGGGCGGACGCGGTGCAGGTTTCCTGGTTGCAGCTCGCCCTGGTGGCGCTCGGTGGCGCGCTCGGTTCCGTGGCGCGCTTCCTCGGCAGCGGTGCCGTGCACCGGCTGTTCCCCGGGCTGGCGTTTCCCGTCGGCACGCTGGCGGTGAATGTCATGGGCTCGCTCGCCATCGGCCTGCTGGGTGGACTGGCCGAAGGTCGCCAGTTCCTGGTGCCGGACCTGCGGGTGTTCCTGCTGACCGGCCTGCTCGGCGGCTTCACCACCTTCTCGGCCTTCGCCTTCGAGTCCCTCGGCCTCGGCCTCGATGGCGCCTGGACGCGCCTGGTGCTGAACGTCAGTGCACAGCTGCTGCTCGGGCTCGGCGCCGCCTGGGCGGGTTACGGGATCGGCCGCGCCCTCTGAGCTCCTGTTCAGCCCGCGGCGGGCAGCGGGTGAAGGTTGCGCGGCTCACGGGGCGCTGATGCGGCTGGCAGCGGCTTCCAGCTGAAGCGGAACACCGTGCCGCGGCCGTCGCGGCCGGGACCGAACCAGATGCGGCCGCCCTGGCCCTCGACGATGCGCTTGACGATGGCGAGCCCCATGCCGCTGCCCTCGACGCCCTCGCGGCGCCCGGCGGTCTGGAACATCAGGAACACCTTGTCGGCGAACTCGGTCGGGATGCCCGCACCGTCGTCCTCCACTGCGAACACCAGCCCGCCGTCGCCACGCTCGGCATAGACGCGCACCAGGCCTTCGCGGCGCGGATGATGCTTGATCGCATTGTTGACCAGGTTGCGCAGCACCTGCTCCAGCGGTGCCCGCCAGGTGCGCAGCACGGGCAGCGAGGCGTCGGCTTCCACGCGCATCCCGGGCGGCGGTGCGAGCAGCAGGCCGATGTCGGCCACCAGCTGCCGGCTGTCCACTTCGCTGGCCTCGCTCGTCGCGTGGCCCGCCCGCGCGTAGGCGAGCAGGTCATCGAGCAGCTGGTGCAGGCGGCTGCTGCGCTGGGCGAGCTGCGCCAGGGTTTCCTGCACCTGCCTACTGTCATGGCTGGCGAGATCCTCGCGCAGCCAGGCCACCAGTGCCTCGATGGCACGCAGCGGCGCCTTCAGGTCATGCGAGGCCGCGTAGGCGAACTGCTCGAGGTCATGGTTTGAGCGCGACAGTTCCCGCGTGCGCTCCTGCAGGGCCTGCTCGACGCGGCGCAGGTCGGTGATGTCCAGGCCGATGGCCATGAAGCCGCGCACCTCGCCGCTGGCGCCGCGGTCCGGCTGGTAGCTGATGGCATAGTGGCGCAGCTCGCCGTCGGGCATGCGGCGCGCATCCTCGAAGCTGTGGACCTTGCCGGCGAGCACGGCGTCGTAAATGGGCCGCTGCTCGCGAAAGCGCGCCGCCCCGGTCAGCTCCGCCAGCGGCCGCCCGATGAGCTCGCGGCGGTCCGTGCCGAGGTGCTCGATGTAGCGGTCGCTGAGAAAGCGCACCACATAGTTGCGATCCATGTAGCAGAACAGTCCCGGGAAACTGTCCGCAAGCGCCTGCAGGCGCAGCTCGGTGGCATGCAGGCTGTCCTCCAGCTGCCGGCGCTCGCTGATGTCGAAGCAGACGCCCTGCACCACGACGGCTTCGCCGGGCTGGCCCGGGTGCACGCGGCCGCGGGCGCTGATCCAGCGGATCGCACCATCGCGACGCAGGATGCGGTACTCGATGCTGAAGCTGGCCTCGCCGGCCATCGCCCTGCGGATCGCGGCCCAGTAACCGGGCTGGTCTTCCGGGTGGATGCGCTGGCGGATGAGCTCCGGCCCGAAACTGGCGTCGGCATCGACGTCGAACATGGCGCGGCAGGTGTCATCGAAACAGAAGCGGCGCGGGTCCGCTTCGAAGCGCCAGATGCCAACGCCAGTGTCCTGGAGCAGCGCCTGCAGGTCAGGGTCCATCGTCGCAGTGTGGGCGCTGACGCAGGCGGTCATGGCGGCGTGGCTCAGCTGCCGGAAGCCCGCAGTGGATCGGCGAAGTCCGGCACCCGCATGAGGGCGGTGCCCTCCATGAGCTCATTCAGCAGCGGCTCCAGCTGCGGGGCCGCCATCGGCATGCCGAACAGGAAGCCCTGGGCGATGAAGCAACCGCGCTCCATCAGGAAATCCAGCTGGGCATTGGTCTCCACGCCCTCGGCGACGGTTTCCAGGCGCAGGCTGCGCGCCAGGGAGATGATGGCATCGATGATGATGCGGCTGTCCTCGCTGGCGCCGACCTCGTTGACGAAGGAGCGGTCGATCTTCAGGACGTCGATGGGAAAGCGGCGCAGGTAGCTGAGGCAGGAGTGCCCGGTGCCGAAGTCGTCGATGGCGATGCGCAGGCCGAGGTCCTTGAGCCCGGTGAGGGTCCGATGCGCGGCATCGGTGTCCTCCATGAGCAGGCCCTCGGTCATCTCCAGCTCGATGAGTTCCGGCGCCACCTCGAATTGCTCGAGCGTGCCGGCGACGCGGCGCTGGAAATCCGCCTGCTGGAACTGGCGCGTGGAGACGTTGACCGACACCGGCACCAGCGGCAGCCCGGCCTGCTCCCAGGCCTTGATGGTTTCGCAGACGCTGTTGAGCACCCAGTAGCCCAGCGGCACGATATGCCCGCTGGCCTCGGCGACCGGGATGAAGCGCGCGGGGCTCACCGGGCCGCGCTTCGGGCAGTCCCAGCGCAGCAGCGCCTCCAGGCCCTGCAGCTTGCGTGTCTTCAGGTTCACCTTCGGCTGGAACACCAGGCGGAAGCCCTGCTTGCGCAGTGCCTCGGCGATGTCCCGCTGCAGCTCGTGGTACTCCACCAGCTCGGTGTGCATGCGCTCGGTGAAGAACTTGAAGTTGTTGCGGCCGGAATCCTTGGCCTGGTACATGGCGATATCGGCGTTCTTCAGCAGCCGCACGGTGTCGTTGTTGTCCGACGGGTAGAAGGTGATGCCGATGCTGGTGGTCACCTTGACCTGGTGGCCGTCGATGGTGAACGGCGCCTCGATCACGTCCAGCAGCTGCTGGGCGATGGTGCCGGCGTCCACCGGCGTACCGACGCCCTCCATGAGGATGGCGAACTCGTCGCCGCCGAGCCGGGCCATGACGTCGCCGGCCCGCACCTGGCTGCCGAGCCGCTGCGCCACCTCCTGCAGCAGCTGGTCCCCGGCCTGGTGGCCGAGCGTGTCGTTGACCATCTTGAACTGGTCGATGTCGAGGAAGAACAGCGCCACGCGGTTGCCTTCGCGGCGGGCGCGCGCGGTGGCGCGCCGCAGCTGGTCCTGGAAGTACTGGCGGTTGCCGAGCTCGGTGAGCGGGTCGAACTGCGCCAGGTAGTTCAGGTGCAGCTCGGCGCGCTTGCGTTCCACGGCGTAGCGGATGGAGCGCAGGATGGTACGGCCCTGGCCCTCCCACTTCACGAGGTAATCCTGCACTCCCTTGTTGAGGATGCTGACGGCGAAGGCCTCGTCATCCTGGCCGGAGAGCGCCACCACCGCGGCGCGCTGGTTGACGGCCTGGATGCCGTCCACGCATTCCATGCCACGGGCATCGGGCAGGTGCAGGTCGAGCAGCACGACGTCGAAGCCGCCGCCGCCCAGCAGTTCGCGCGCCTCCTTCAGGGAACGGCAGTGGACCAGCTCGATATCGCTGGCCTGTTGCCTGCGCAACGACGCGCCGAGGAAGGCGACATCGTCGGCGTTGTCTTCCACCAACAGCAGTTTCACGGGTTCATTGGCCGGGCGGCCGCGTGCAGCGCAGCCACCGAACCCCTTTCGCGCCCAGTCCAGGGGACAGATGTGTGCGCAAGGCTAGCGGGGCGGGGCACCCGGCTGCCGGGACCGGTTTCACATATTTCCGTTCGGCATCGGCAAGGGCCTGCCGCCCGGATGCAGGCGAACGCGCCGGATTTCCCGCTGGAACGCCGGCCACGCAGCGTTTCCCATGGCCGGCATGAAGTTGCCTGCGACCGCCGCCCGCTGGCTCGCCGGATGGATCGAGCTGCTGCGCCACGATGCCCTGCCCGGTTATGCCGCGCGCGGCCGGCTGGCGCGGCTCGGCCTGGACCTCGTGGTCCTCGCGCGGGCATGCGCCTGCAGCGGCACCTGGTTCGCGGCGCTGGCCGCCGGGGCAACGGGTCTCGCCGTGCTGGTCCTCGCCTGGCGCCTGGACCTCGCCGGCTGGCAGCGCGATGCCGTCCTCTGCCTGCCTGTCCTGCTGGTCACGCCCTGGGTCGCCGCGGGTCGCCGGCGCCAGCTGGAGGCGCTGCTCGCCGCGGATGCGGCGCTGCCTGCGACGCCCGTCACGGACGGCGGCCGCGCGCCGCGCGACAGTCCCGCGCTCGGGCAGAGGGTGCGGACATGGCCGTGGCAACGGGCGCGCAGGGCAGCGACGCAGGGCAGGGCATCAGTGCGGCGACGGCGCTGGTCGCCGTCGCTTGCCTGGCGTTGCTGGCGACGCTGGCGATCCCGGGGCAGCGCGACACCGCCAGCCTGAACCGGCGCACCGAAGTGCAGGCGCTGGCCGCGGGCCTGCGCAGCGCCGCGCAGCTCGGCCAGGCGCTCGGCCGCGCGCAGTCCGGAGCCACCGGCCTCGTCAATGGCTATCCCGTGGCGGCGGACATCGCCCGCCTCATGACACCGGCTGAGACCATGGCATTCACCCTGTCCGGCGACACCTTCCGGCATCGCGACGCCGCGCCGGGCGCGCGCTGCGGCGTGCGCTACGCGCCGCCGCAGCATCCCGGTGGCGCGCTGCTGCTGCAGCCGATGACCGACGGCTGCTGACGCCGCGCTGCGCGCCTTGGCCGCGCGCAGGGGGGATGGTGTAATGGCGCGATGAACCGCGTCATGAAGCTCATCGCCGGCCTGGTCGGCGTCCTGCTGGTGCTCGCCCTGGCCATTGCCCTGGCGGTCGCCGTCCTGTTCGACCCGAAAGAATTCCAGCCGCTGCTCGCGCAGTCGGTGGAGAAGGCCACCGGGCGCAAGCTCAGCCTCGAAGGCGACATCGGCCTCGACTTCTTTCCCTGCTGCAGCATCCGCCTCGGCCGCGCCAGGCTCGGCAACCCGCCCGGCTTCGCCGGCGACAGCTTCGCCAGCGTGGAGAACGCCGAGCTGAGCATCCGCCTCTGGCCGCTGCTCACCGAGCGGCGGGTGGAGATCGGCGTCGTCAGCCTCGATGGCCTGGACGCCAACCTGCTGCTGCGCAAGGACGGCGTGGCCAACTGGGAGTTCGCCCCGCAGCAGGCACCCGACGGCGCGGCAGCCGCCGCCGCGGAAACGCCGGCGCCGGAGCTGCACATCGGCGGCATCCGTATCCGCAGCGGCCAGCTGGCTTACCGCGACGAGCAGGACGGCTCGGCCTACCGTGCCGAGCAGCTGCAGCTGGACACCGGCAGCATCAGCCCCGGCGTACCCTTCGACCTGCAGCTCACCACCCACTTCAGCGAGGAGAGCGACGGCCTCGGCGGCGAGATCGCGCTGCGGGCGAGCGCGCTGCTGGACCCCGCAACCTCGAAGCTGACACTGACGAAGCCGCAGCTGGACTTCGGTCTCACCGGCGCCTCGCTGCCGGCGCAGACCATCGAGGGCAAACTCAGTGCCGTCGCGGCGAACCTTGCTTTCGGCGCCAGCAGCGAACTGGTGATTCCCGCGCTGCAGGCCGACTTCAGCATGAAGGGCAGGAACATCCCCGGCGGCAGCATCAGCGGCAAGCTGGCGCTCGAGGGGCTGGCGCTGGACATCGACAAGCTCGCCGGTGCGATCAAGGCCTTCAAGGCCGACATCGACGGCCTCGGTGCGCGCCTCGCGCTCGAGGGCGGCGGCCGGCTCAGGCCCGGCAGCGCGGGCGGCGCCGAACTCGCCGGCCGCTTCAAGCTCGAACCGCTCTCACCGCGCAGCCTGCTCGCGGCGCTGGGCGAGCCCGAACCGAAGACCGCGGACCCGAAGGCGCTGACCCGCCTCGCCGGCAGCGGCGCCTGGTCGCTCGGCAAGGATGTGCTGGACCTCAAGGGCCTCGACATCCAGCTCGACGACAGCCGGCTGACCGGCAGCCTCGGCCTCAACGGCTTCGACAAGCCGATGACGCGCTTCGACCTGCGCATCGACCAGCTCGACCTCGACCGCTACCTCGCGCCCGCCACCGCGGGCGGCGCGACCGCGGGCCAGGACCAGAACAAGAACAAGGACAAGGCCGCCGCAGCCGCCGGCGATGACATCCCCGTCGAGACCCTGCGCGGCATGCGCCTCGATGGCCGCATCGGCATCGGCAAGCTGGTATTCGCGAAAACGCACCTCACTGACGTCAGCGCCACCGTGCGCGCCGACGGCGGGCGGCTGCGCCTCGACCCGCTGGCCGCGCAGCTCTACGGCGGCAGCTATCGCGGCAGCGTCGCCATCGATGCCAGCGGCCCGAAGGCGCAGGTCACGCTCGACCAGCAGATCAGCGCCCTGCAGCTCGGCAGCATCCTCAGGGACCGCTACCAGACCGACAAGCTCGCCGGCGCGCTCAGCGGCCGCATCAGCGCCAGCGGCAGCGGCAACCGCAGCGACGACATCCTCGCCACGCTCGACGGCAAGGTCGCGCTGTCGCTGGCCGACGGCGTCTACCAGGGCACCGATCTCTGGCATGAGATCCGCAGCGCCCGCGCGCGCCTGCGCGGTGAGGCAGCACCGCCCGCGCCCGCGAAACCGCAGACGCCGCTCGAGGCCGTGGAGATGACCGGCACGCTCGCCGACGGCGTACTGCGCGATGACCAGCTGCTGGCGCAGATCCCGTTCCTGCGCCTCACCGGCAAGGGCGCGCTCAACCTCGTGGCGCGCAACATGGACTACGCGCTGCAGGCGCAGGTGTTCGAGACCCCGGTCTTCGAGGACGGCAGCAGCATCAAGGACCTCAAGGGCCTGGCCATCCCGCTCACCGTCAAGGGCCCGCTCGAGAAGCCCAAGGTCTCGGTCGACATCAAGAACATGGTTGCCGGCGCGGCGGTGCAGAAGCTCAAGGACCGGCTGTTCAGGCGCCTCGGTGGCGCGGACGAACCCGCCGCGACGGAGGGCAGCGCCAGCGCGCCAGCTACCAGTCCGGCCACGGCAGGCAGCGAGCCGCCGCCCGCAACGGTACCGCAGAAGGAAGAAAAGCCGCGCGACGTCCTCAAGCGCAGCCTGCGCGACCTGCTCAAGCCGGCGCAGCCCGCGCCCGAGCCGCAGCAACAGTGACCGGCATCGCCCCGGCCCTGCTCGCCTGGTGGGATGTCCACGGCCGCCGGGACCTGCCCTGGCAGCGCGATCCCACGCCTTACCGCGTCTGGGTCTCCGAGGTGATGCTGCAACAGACGCAGGTGGTGACCGTCGAGCGCTACTACGACCGTTTCATGGCGGCGTTCCCCGACCTGCAGTCCCTCGCCGCCGCCAGCGAAGACGCCGTGCTGCACGCCTGGTCGGGCCTCGGCTACTACGGCCGCGCGCGCCAGCTGCAGCACGCCGCGCGCCGCGTCTGCGAGGCGCATGGCGGCGTGCTGCCCATGGACCTCGATGCGCTGATGGCGCTGCCGGGCATCGGCCGCTCCACTGCCGGCGCCATCCTCGCGCTCGCCGGTGGCCAGCGCCAGCCGATCCTCGACGGCAACGTGAAGCGCGTGCTCACCCGCCTGCATCGCATCGAGGAACCGCCGGCGGTCCCCGCCGTGCAGGCGCGGCTCTGGCAGCTCGCCGACCAATACACGCCGGCCGACCGGCCCGCCGCCTACACGCAGGCCATCATGGATCTCGGCGCCACGCTCTGCACGCGGCGCCGGCCGGCCTGCGAACGCTGCCCGCTCGCCAGCCGCTGCCTCGCGCGCCGCGACGGCATCGCCGAACGCCTGCCCGCGGCGCAGCCCAGGCGCGCGCGCCCGCAGCGCAGCAGCGTCGTCATGCTGGTCTGCTTCGGCGCCGGGCGCGTGCTGCTGGAGAAGCGCCCCGCCACGGGACTCTGGGGCGGCCTCTGGGGCCTGCCCGAGGTCGAGGGGCTGGATGCCGTCGGCGACTGGTGCCAGCGCGAAATCGGCCAGCCGCCGCTGCGCATCGCACAGCGCCCCGTGCTCCGCCACGGCTTCACCCACTTCGACCTCGACATGACGCCCGTCGAGGTGGACGTGCCCGAGCCGCGCCGCGCTTTGGATGGCGGCCGCTGGCTCTGGTATAACCTGCACGACCCTGCCCGCGTCGGCCTCGCCGCGCCGGTGACCAGGCTGCTGAACTCCCTGCTCCAGGAGCGGCCCGCGCCGCCTTGACCCATGCCCAGAAAAGTCCACTGCATCCTGCTCAAGGCCGAGGCCGACGGCCTCGACCGCCCGCCCTATCCCGGCGAACTCGGCAAGCGCATCTTCGAGAACGTCTCGAAGCAGGCCTGGCAGCAGTGGCTGGGCCACCAGACCATGCTCATCAACGAGTACCGCCTGACGCCCATCGAGCCGAAGTCACGCAAATTCCTCGAGGAGGAAATGCAGAAGTTCTTCTTCGGCGAGGGCTCGGAAAAACCACCGGATTTCAAGGCCGGCTGAGAGCCCCGCCAGCCCCCGGCCCGCTCGCCTTGACGCCGGTCGCCCAGGACGGCTTAAATACCGCTCCCCGCGCAGCCTCGCTGCCGGGCGCCCTTCGCGGCCGCGGCCCCTGCGCGCTGCTTCCCCGGATGGCCAGGTAGCTCAGTTGGTAGAGCAGCGGACTGAAAATCCGCGTGTCGATGGTTCGATTCCGTCCCTGGCCACCATTCATTCGAGGTCTGTTCCGAGCATATCGGTAACAGGTTATTCCGGACACATGGGTGACACTCCAGCATCGGAAGGATTTTCGGCGCAGGTTCGTCGTGATTGCCCGGCTTTATCCACCGATTCGCATCGTCTACCCTGAGCGTCCCAGCGACCAGCCATAAGAAAGTACGACCGGGGCATGAGCAACCCATTCTTCGACCACCCGGTTCTCAATTCCCCCTACGAATACCCCCGTCGCCACTGGGAACTTGACGAAACTGGCCAGCCGACCCAGCAGATTCTGGAGACTCGCCGCCGCGCCGAGTTCATCACGCCGATACCCAAGGCTCGCAAGCAGAAGGCGGCCAAGCAGACTCAGATCGTCTTCGACGAGGGCAAGGGGCTCTCCACCGACGCTCAGCAGTATTCCCACACTGCCGTTATCAACGCCGTGCGCCAGGAGGTGGACCGCTGGCGCCAACTGCCGGATCCGAGCGACTGGCGGGTAACCCCGGTTACCGCGCAGCTCCTGCACCACTGGCGGCATCATCAGTTCAGCGGTTTTCGCCCATTTTTCTGCCAGGTGGAAGCCGTCGAGACGGCGATCTGGTTGACCGAGGTTGCCCCGCAAATCGGTAAAGCTGGCAGCCGGTTCCTCGATCATCTCAGCAACGCCAACAACGATGCCAATCCCGAGCTCCAGCGTCTTGCCCTGAAGCTCGCGACCGGCGCCGGCAAGACCACGGTCATGGCCATGCTGATCGCCTGGCAGACCCTCAATGCCGTGCGCCACCCGGGCAGCAAGCGGTTCTCACGCGGCTTCCTGGTCGTGGCTCCAGGACTGACGATCAAAAGCCGCTTGCGCGTCTTGCAACCGAACGATCCTGACAGCTATTACCAGAGCGCCGAGCTGGTGCCCGGCGACCTGCTGGAGGATCTCAAGAAGGCCAAGATCGTCATCACCAATTACCATGCCTTCAAGCTGCGCGAGCGCCTGGAGCTGTCCAGGGGCGGTCGCTCGCTCCTGCAGGGCCGGGGCAAGCCTTTAAGCACGCTGGAGACCGAAGGCCAGATGCTTCAGCGCGTTATGCCCGACCTGATGGGCCTGAAGAACATCCTGGCGATCAACGACGAGGCGCATCACTGTTACCGGGAAAAGCCGGACGACGAGGACGATGAAGCCCTCAAGGGCGATGAGCGCAAGGAAGCCGAGAAGAACAATCAGGCCGCCCGGCTGTGGATTTCCGGTCTCGAGGTTGTCAACCGCAACCTGGGCCTTAACCGCGTCATAGATCTGTCCGCAACACCGTTCTTCCTCAGTGGCTCGGGTTACGCGGAAGGTACGCTGTTCCCCTGGACCATGAGCGACTTCTCGCTCATGGACGCTATCGAGTGCGGCATCGTCAAGCTCCCCCGCGTGCCGGTCGCCGACAACATCCCCGGGGCGGAAATGCCCAAGTTCCGCAACCTCTGGGAGCACATCGGCAAGCGCATGCCGAAGAAGGGTCGGGGCCAGAGTGACGACCTCGATCCCCTGAGCATCCCCGTCGAGCTGCAGACGGCGTTGTTGGCGCTCTATGGCCACTACGAGAAAACTTTCCGTCTCTGGGAAGACGCGAAGATTCCGGTGCCGCCCTGCTTCATCGTGGTCTGCCAGAACACGGCCATATCCAAGCTCGTGTACGACTACATCTCGGGCTTCCATCGCGAGAACGAGGACGGCAGCACCACGCTCGAGAACGGCCGCCTGGAGCTTTTCCGCAACTTCGACGAGCACGGCAACCCGCTCGGCCGGCCGAAGACGCTACTCATCGACAGCGAGCAGCTCGAATCCGGTGAGGCCCTCGACGACAAATTCCGCCGGATAGCGGCGGATGAAATTGATCGTTTCCGTCGCGAGATCGTCGAGCGTACCGGCGATATTCGTCAGGCCGAGAATCTGACCGACCAGGATCTGCTCCGCGAAGTCATGAACACCGTCGGTAAACCCGGCCGGCTGGGCGATCAGATTCGTTGTGTCGTTTCGGTATCTATGCTTACCGAAGGCTGGGACGCCAATACCGTGACGCACGTGCTCGGTGTCCGTGCCTTCGGCACCCAGCTCCTCTGCGAGCAGGTCATCGGCCGCGCTCTCCGCCGCCAGTCCTATGATCTCAACGAGGAAGGGCTCTTCAACGTCGAGTACGCTGACATCCTGGGCATTCCCTTCGACTTCACCGCGAAGCCGGTGGTGGCTCCGCCCCAGCCGCCGCGGGAGACCATTCAGGTTAAGGCGGTCCGTCCCGACCGTGATGCATTGGAGATCCGCTTCCCCCGGGTACTGGGCTACCGGGTCGAACTGCCGGAGGAACGTCTCGAGGCGGTTTTCAATGATGAGTCGGTGCTAGAACTGACCCCCGATCTCGTCGGTCCTTCCATCACCAAGAACGCCGGCATCATCGGTCAGGACGTGGACCTGAGCCTCAAGTACCTCGAGGACATGCGCCCTTCCACGATTCTCTATAACCTCACTCAGCGTCTCCTCTACACGAAGTGGCGTGATCCGGGGGAAGAACCCAGGCTGCATCTGTTCGGCCAGTTGAAGCGCGTTGCGAAGCAATGGCTGGATACCTGCCTGGTCTGCAAGGGTGGCACGTACCCGGCCCAGCTCATGTACCAGGAACTCGCCGATATGGCCTGCGAGCGTATCACCGCCGGCATTACCCGCAGGTTCGTGGGCGAGCGGCCGATCAAGGCGTTGCTCGATCCCTATAACCCCGTCGGTTCCACGATTCACGTGAACTTCACGACCTCGAAGTCGGACCGTTACCAGACCGATGCCCGCCGCTGCCACGTGAACTGGGTCATCCTCGACAGCGATTGGGAAGCGGAGTTCTGCCGGGTCGCCGAGGCTCACCCGAAGGTGTTGCGCTACGTGAAGAACCATAACGTCGGCTTGGTCGTCCGTTACCGCTACGGCTCCGGGACCCGGAAGTACATCCCGGATTTCATCGTGGTGGTCGATGACGGCCGCGGCCCGGACGACCCGCTGAACCTTGTGGTCGAGATCAAGGGCTACCGGCGTGAGGATGCCAAAGAAAAGAAGGCCACCATGGACACCTACTGGGTTCCGGGTGTCAACCATCTAGGAAAGCACGGACGGTGGGCATTTGCCGAATTCACGGACGTTTACGAGATGCAGGCTGATTTCAGCCATAAGGTGAGGTCGCAGTTTGATGAAATGATTGCGGGAATCACTGATTCCAAAAACCCGGTCATAGACAAAGCCAGAGCGTATTTGATGAAACAATTGGGACCAGACCCCAAGTGGGCCAATTTGAACCATCTTCTATGGTCAACCATTACGTCGGATCCAGGTCATGCAATTCAGCTTGCGAGTCTGAACTCGCTATCCAAGTCGACTCAGTGCAGTACAGACGAAATGCTTGCTGTCCTTGGTTTGTTGTCCCGAGAGTCGGTAGGGTTCCTGGAATTGGAGATACGCTCAACAGACCCGAATGGACGAGTAATCCCACCAGAAGAGCTTATTCGAATGCTAACGCGCTGGTGGCGAGACAAATCGATTACCGAACAGGAATGGCAAACCTGGGCATCCCAAACCACCGTCCGGTGGATACCCGTAGATGCTCGAGATAGCAAAGCATGAGTGCCGAAAATGATTCAGTACTGGCTTTAGTCGAAGCGATCAAACGTAAGGCGCCCGCATTTCTCGACCTTATAACCGCGACAACCAGTGCCGAATTTGAAACTGCGTTCAATTCAATTCTTGAACGAGCTGTAGTGCAACTTGAGTCCAACAAAAAGAACCTCGAAAAGTTGGATGAAGAGGGGCTGTCAGCAGTTTTCGCGATGGCTCTGACAATTCCTGGGTTAACCGTATCCCAGGAAACCAACTCAAATGGGCATGTCGATCTGACAATTGAAGCGACATATTGTTTTCCGATGCGCAAAAAGCTCGGAGAAGCAAAAATTTACGATGGTCCGGTCTATCACGAGAAAGGCCTGCAGCAGCTTGTCACGCGTTATTCCACCGGTCGGGAATGTCGGGGGCTGATGATCGTCTACGTGCGGAAGGCCAACATTGCGGATCTGGTGGTCAAGCTTCGGAAGCACATGGACTCGAAGCTGCCCCTGCTTCAGCAGGGTGCGACGCAGGACTACACCTTGAAATGGTCGTTTCTGTCGACCCACAAACATTCATGTGGGGACGATCTTCAAGTGAGTCATATTCTATGCAATCTTCACGTCTAGCAATCTATCGAGGATTCAAAATCCATGTGAATCCACCAGATTTCGATCGTGTTACGGCATTAGCGTCCTGAGAACATCCCGATGGCAAAGAAGACAGCGGCCAAGTCCACTCCGAAAGGCGCTCGCAAGACCGTCGAGACGCTCACCCATGAAGAGGCCCGACGCAGGAACATCCCGACGGCCGAGTACCAGTCGGTGATGGAGAAGGCCGACCAGAGCCCGGTGCGGGTGGCCTACGAGCGCCGTAATCGTGATCTTGATCCGCAGCTCGTCTGGCGCGGCAAGGACGAGCAGGACTGGAGCGATCTCGTCGTCCATGCGCCGCCGCTCTATATCCAGGAGAAGGTGCACCCGAAGGCGCTAATCGACGAGCTGCTGCGTGAAACAAAAGAGCGCGAGCATGAGGCGGGTCAGACTACCGCGGACCTCTTCGCCGACTTCAACGGCATCCCGAAGGGCGTGGACAAGACCGAGTTCTACCAGCACGACCAGAACTGGTCGAACCGCATGATCCTCGGCGATTCACTGCAGGTAATGGCGAGCCTCGCCGAGCGCGAGGGTCTGCGCGGCAAGGTACAATGCATTTATTTGGATCCGCCCTACGGCATCAAGTTCAACAGCAACTTCCAGTGGAGCACGACCAGCCGCGACGTGAAGGACGGCAAAGCCGACCACATCACCCGCGAGCCAGAGCAGGTCAAAGCCTTCCGCGACACCTGGCGCGACGGCATCCACAGCTACCTCACCTACCTGCGGGACCGGCTCACCGTCGCCCGCGATCTTCTCACCGAGTCCGGCTCCATCTTCGTGCAGATCGGCGACGAAAATGTCCACCGCGTCCGGGATTTGATGGACGAGGTGTTTGGGGAGGACAACTTCATCAGTGGTATCAATTTTCTGACGACCGGCGGTTTTGAAACCGGCAAACTGGCGAACATCTCCGACCATGTTCTTTGGTTTGGGAAGAGCGCAAAGCAGACAAAATACCGGCAACTTTGGGAAGAGTTCAGTCTTGCCCGACAGGAAGCAGCATATCGGTGGGTGAAGGAAGCTCCGGGTATTTCTCGTTCACTCAAATCGAACGAGAGCCTTGAAAGTTTTCAGTCTGCCGATGCGCGCCTCTTCAAGCCGGACAATTTGATTTCTCAGGGCGCGGCAAACGAAGACCAGCCGTTTGAAGTCGAAGGGAGAGTTTTCCGACCGGCACCAAATTCGCATTGGAAGGCTACGTATCCGCAAGGAATGACTCGTTTACTGCGCGGGGACAGAATCTACACTGCGGTAAATTCACTTCGGTATGTCCGCGAGATTACTGATTTCCCGGTCAAGGCGCGGGCGAATTATTGGGATGACACTGCGACGGGCCAGTTCACGGACACGAAGATCTATGTAGTTCAGACCAACGTGAAGATTATCGAACGCTGCCTCCTCATGGCCACCGACCCCGGCGACCTCGTGCTCGACCCGACCTGCGGTTCCGGCACCACCGCCACCGTCGCCGAGCAATGGGGCCGGCGCTGGATCACGATTGACACCTCGCGCGTGGCGCTGGCGCTGGCCCGTGCCCGCATCATGGGCGCGCGTTATCCCTTTTATCTGCTGGCCGATTCCCGCGACGGCCAGATCAAGGAAGCCGAGATCACGCGCACTGCGCCGAGTTCCAAGCCCGTGCAGGGCGACATCCGCCACGGCTTCGTCTACGCGCGCGTGCCGCACATCACGCTGAAGTCCATCGCCAATAACGCGGAGATCGATGTCATCTGGGAAAAATGGCAGCAGACGCTCGAACCGTTGCGCGAAAGGCTCAATGCGGCGCTGACGAAGCAGTGGCAAGAATGGGAAATTCCGCGGGAGGCTGAGGCATCGTGGCCCGACGCCGCAAAGAAGCTGCACGCCGACTGGTGGCAGGCGCGCATTGCGCGTCAGAAAGAGATCGACGCCTCAATTGCTGCCAAAGCCGAATTCGAATACCTCTACGACAAGCCCTACGAGGACAAGAAGACCGTCCGCGTGGCCGGTCCCTTTACCGTGGAGAGCCTCTCGCCCCACCGGGTACTCGGCGTCGACGAGAACGACGAGCTGATTGACCCGCTGGCTGCGGCAGGTGGCACCCCGCCGGATGGCCACACAGGTGAGGCGGAGGGCTTTGTGCAGATGATCCTCGACAACCTCCGCACCGCCGGTGTTCAGCAGGCCCACAAGGAAGACCGCATCAGCTTCACCTCGCTCGCACCCTGGCCGGGCGAGCTGGTCTGTGCCGAGGGCCGTTACGCCGAATCAGGCAATGGATCCGGCGGTGAGAAGCGGGCAGCCATCTTCATCGGCCCCGAGTTCGGCACCGTCACGCGGCCTGATCTGGTTGCCGCAGCCCGCGAGGCCGGTGATGGCGACTTCGACGTGCTCATCTGCTGCGCCTTCAACTACGACGCCCATTCTACGGAGTTCGACAAGCTCGGCCGTATCCCAGTTCTGAAGGCTCGCATGAATGCCGACCTGCATATGGCTGGCGACCTGAAGAACACCGGCAAGGGTAATCTCTTCGTTATCTTCGGCGAGCCTGACATCGACGTGTTGCCCGCCCAGGACGGCTACATCCGGGTCAAGGTAAACGGCGTGGACGTCTTCCACCCCAACACCGGCGAAGTCCGCAGCGACGGCGCCGACGGTATCGCCTGCTGGTTCATCGACACCGACTACAACGAAGAGAGCTTCTTCGTCCGCCACGCCTACTTCCTCGGCGCCAACGACCCCTACAGCGCCCTCAAGACCACCCTCAAGGCCGAAATCGACGCCGACGCCTGGGCAACGCTGCACAGCGATACGTCCCGACCATTTCCGAAGCCCAAGTCCGGCCGCATAGCAGTGAAGGTCATTAATCACTTGGGGGATGAGGTGATGAAGGTGTTTAGGGTCTAGGAGGATGCTGGCCTCCTCTCAGTGGTCCGCGGATTAGGTCAAAAGTGGGACTTTGATTCAATTTTCGGGGTTGTTCAGCTGATACCCGATAAGGTATCGTGTGCCGAAAGTTGTTTTTCACACGGACTCAAAAACCGACCTCGCGGCCATTCGTGCAGACGATCACAGGCCGGCCGCGCGAATTCTGGCGCTGATGGAGCAAGCCAAGTCGGATCAGGAACTGTTCGACCGACTCACGCAGCACGACTATGGTCAGGCGGGAACAGCAGACTTCCATGTCAGCCGGTGGGAGTCGCAGCAGAACAACGAAATGCGCAACCTCTGGCGCCTGAAACTCTGGGAACTTGAGGAACTAGGAATTCGGTATCGCGTTGTCTATGCCTTCGAGCCGCTGACACGGACGATCGCTGTTCTGGGCATAGCCCGACGCAGGGAGTTCAACTATGAGGACGATGCGTTCACCCAGCGTGTCATCGAGTGCTACGACCGGCACTTTAGTCGGACCTGACCGCCCGCGCCCCCAGTCGGCGCCGGCTAAGGTGATCTACTTCAATTTCGCTATCGAGCCGGAGGCTTCACTTCCGTCGGATTTTGTCTCGATTGATTCCTTGATAGATGAATTTGAGGCGGATGATGCCGGGCGCGAAGCAATGGCTGAGGCACGGCGCTTTGTCGGCGAGAGATTTTACAGCAGCGCCCCCCGTGGCCTCGCCACATTCCGACTCGCGAAAGGGTGGTCCCAAAAGCGACTTGCTCAGCAATTGGGAACCAGTCAGTCTCATATCGCCCGGATTGAGGCGGGACAATCCGACCCACAGATCAGTACGGTGCGCCGTCTCTGCGAAGTGCTCGGTATCACTATCGAACAGTTCGAGAGCGCGTTTACTCAAGACCGCCAGCTGCCATGAGTGCTGGCAATCCGCGATTCTTCGATGTGATCGTCTGCGATGACGTTCGCGAAGAGCTGGGCAACAAGCGATCGCTCATGGGAATATACGAGAACGCCATCGTTCTCGATGCATTTCCCGCACTCCTTCCGCGACTCTGCTTCGTCATGAAAGCACGGACTCCGGGTGATCGGCCGTTTGAGTCGCTGACCTTTGTCGTCAAACGGGACGATGAAGTGATCATTCAAACTGAGTTACATTCCGAGCAGCTTGCAGCAATCGCTAGGGAGGAAGCGCCCTCGCTTCCGGACGGTGCCAGCCCCGAGCCTGCTGATAGTGCGATAAAGCTGACGGCCGTCATGGTTCTGTCGCCGATTACATTTGAGAAGCCTTGCCGGCTTCGTTTCCGGGCGATCACTGAAAGTGAAGAGCTTCGCGGTGGGAATTTCTTCGTCACCAATAGGCATGCTGGGCCGAAGGCAGTGCGTTCCAACGAGCCCGCCGTGTCCTAATGGAATTCCGTATTGCTGATACGTTTACTGACAGCCTCGCCCGCCTGACCAACGAAGAGCAAAAGGCGGTCAAGACAACTGCTTTCGATTTGCAGATGAACCCGGCCAGCCCGGGAATGCAGTTCCACAAACTTGACCGGGCCAAGGACCCGCGCTTCTGGTCGGTTCGCGTCAGCCGCGACGTCCGCCTGATCATTCACAAGACTGACACGAGCCTGCTGCTCTGCTTTGTCGGTCATCATGACGCCGCCTATCACTGGGCGGAGCGCCGAAAGCTGGCAACCCACCCCAAGACGGGTGCTGCCCAGCTGGTCGAGATCCGGGAGACGGTTCAGGAGATCGTCGTTCCGAAATATGTCGAGCAGGAGCAGGCGGCAAGGCCGAAACCCTTGCTCTTCGCCCGGCAAACCGACGATGAGCTGCTGAACTACGGAGTCCCGCCCGAGTGGCTGAGCGATGTACGTCACGCCGACGAGGACAGCCTGCTGGAGTTGGCGGATCACTTGCCCGGCGAAGCTGCCGAGGCACTTCTGGAGCTTGCGACCGGCGGTCAACCCCTGGCCTCGACTCCGCCGGTGGCCAATCCTTTCGATCATCCAGATGCCCAACGTCGCTTCAGGGTGATGGGCAACGTGGATGAGCTTGCGCAGGCGCTCGAGTTCCCCTGGGAGAAATGGACGGTCTTTCTGCACCCGGCGCAGCGGCAGCTTGTCGAGCGTAACTACGCCGGGCCTGCGCGAGTTTCAGGTTCGGCCGGTACGGGCAAGACCATCGTTGCCTTGCACCGGGCCGTATTCCTCGCGCGCAGGAATCCCGAAGCTCGCGTCCTGCTTACCACCTTCTCGGACACACTGGCCCATGCCTTGCGCATCCGGCTCCGTCGCCTGATCAGTCACGAGCCTCGGCTGGGGGAGCGGATTGAGGTTCAGGCGCTCAACTCGATGGCCATGCGCCTCTATGAGACGCAGTATGGCCCGCCCGCTTTGGCGACAACGGAGTTCATCCAGGGCGCGCTCAACCAAGCGGCTGCGGAGCAGCCGGACCTGAAGTTCAGCCTGCAGTTCCTGCTGGCCGAGTGGCGGGATGTCGTGGATGCCTGGCAGCTCACAAGCTGGGGGCAGTACCGGGATGTTCGACGGCTCGGGCGCCGGACGCAACTGCGTGAGCCGCGGCGTGCTGCGCTATGGAACGTCTTTTCTACTGTCCGTGAGCAGATTCACGCTTCGAAGCTCATGACGATGGCGCAGATTGTCAATCGCCTTTCAATGGCGTTGGCGGAGCGTAAGCATCCACCATTCGAGTTTGTGGTGGTGGACGAAGCGCAGGATCTTGACGTGCCTCAGTTGCGATTCCTCGCAGCAATGGGTGCCGATGTGCCGAATCGGCTGTTCTTTTCCGGCGACCTGGGACAACGGATCTTCCAGCAGCCATTCTCCTGGATGGCACTGGGCGTCGACATCCGGGGACGTTCAAGGACGCTGAATGTCAACTACCGGACATCGCACCAGATCCGCCAGCAAGCCGATAGGTTGCTGGCGCCTGAGATTGCAGATGTCGATGGCAACGTCGAAAAGCGCAGCGGAGCGGTTTCCGTCTTCAACGGGCCCCAGCCAGATATGCGGGTCATGGACTCGAGTGATGCAGAGGTCATGTTCGTAGCCGAGTGGCTGGCAGCACGCATCGGGGAGGGGCTTGCTGCCCACGAAATCGCCGTATTTGTGCGATCAGATACCGAGCTCGACAGGGCACGAGCGGCGGTTGAAAAGGCTGGAATACATTTCAAGGTACTTGATGAGCATGTCGAGACCACGAGCAGCTACTTGTCCGTGAGCACGATGCACCTCGCCAAAGGACTTGAGTTTCGTGCGGTTGTCGTCATGGCCTGTGATGACGAGGTTATCCCGCTGCAGGCACGGATCGAGGGAGTGACCGATGATGCGGATCTCGAGGAGATCTATAACACTGAGCGGCACCTGTTATATGTCGCCTGCACGCGGGCAAGGGATCACCTTTTGGTCACTGGCCTGAAACCGGCTTCCGAGTTTCTGGATGACATGCAATGCTGATCCGACGGTCGGAATTCTGAAGAGATCTGGAGCATGACAAGTCGCCTGACGAGGCGTCACCATTATGCAACCCCCTCTGTATGTGAAAGGCCTTGAATCCGACGGGCAGACGGAACCCATCGAACTCAGGAAACTCAGCAGGTCCAGCGATGAGGGCGAACGCTTCAGCGAAAGCTGGTTGCAGAAGCTGGTCGACCGGAATCCGCGCGTGCTCCCCATCGCCGAGCTGGACGAAGCCCGTTTTGTTGATGCAATCACCCGGAACCTGAGGCGCGGCCGGAGGATACTGTTGCTGGTGGTCGGCGATGGCATCCGCGAGGGTGCGGAGACCCTGGGCGAGTATCTCCAGCTGCATGCTGGATTTCACATCGCTTTTGGCCTTGTCGAAATGCCGGTGTTTGAGCTTCCCACTGGAGGCGACCTGGTGCAGCCTCGTGTTCTCGCCCGGACGGTCAACATTGAGCACGGGATATTCGTCGAGCCAGCACCGAAGAGTCTCATGGTCCGATGGCCCGGCCCGGATGACAGCCCCTTCTCACTCGGAGGATGCAACCAGAACGGCGGGTTTGACACCGAAACGGTGAACTGGCGCGCAAACGACTTTGACCTTCTTGACCTGGCGCACGAGCACCTGGAAGGCCTTGCCAGGCTCGTTGGCGGCGCCGTCAGGAAAACCCGGACACCGGCTAGTTGGTATGTGGTGATGCCGGATGGAAAGCCGCCGTCGGCCATGGACATCCTGCAACGGCGGGATGACTGGATAAAGCTGATCCCCGAGTACGGCGGGAAGCTCAACAAAGAGCTGCAGACGCGTGCGGCCTGACCATGGAGCACGACATGTCCAAAACAATCGCCACCAAAGCCGACCTGCAGCTGCTGCGCACCGAGCTGCACCAGGAGTGCGCGCTGATCCGTAAGGACATGGAGATGCTGTCCATGACCCTCACCGTCCGCCTCGGCTCGATGCTCGTGGTCGTGACCGGCCTGCTTTTCGCCGCCCTCAAGCTGACCTGACGCGGCCGCCTACCCCCGCCGCTCCACCCTGATCACATTGGCGTCGTCGGCATGCTCTAGCAGCAGCCGGCGCACGCGCTCCTGCCATACGGCGCCGAACTCGCGGCGCTCCTCGGCGGTGGCGTCGGCTGACATGGCGCGACCCATGAGGTGGCGCATCTGGCTGGCGGGCGGGACGCTGGAGAGGTCGAGCGAGAGGTGGACGGTGTCGCCGCTGTCGTTGCGGCGGAAGCTGGCGATGCTCTGCGGGTCGTCGCCGTCGTAGCCCAGCAGGCCCTGGCGGACGAAGCGGCCGCCGATGCCGTGGAAGCCGTTGTCGGCGGCGGCGCCGGTGATGAGCGTGAAGACCTGGGCGATGACGCCGGTGGTGCCTTCGGCTTCCGGGCCATTCATGGTGACGGAGACGGCGCCGCGTACCGCGGTGGTGTTGCCGTAGAGCGCGCGCAGCCCGGCACGTGCCATGAGGTAGGCGCTGGCGACGGTGGGGCAGGAGTGCCCGGCGAGGCGCACGGCGTCGGCATAGCTGTATTCGAGCAGGCCGCCGTCGCTGGCGCCGAGGAACTCGGCCAGGGGGTCGCGCAGCTGGATGCGCGGGGCTTCGGCAAAGAATGCGGGCAGGGACATGGCCTCGGTCCTCCTTGTTCAATACATGGCGCGGCAGGATCCATGCTACGCAGGGGTGGGGCGCACGCCCTGATACATGTCAGCGCGCCGCCGCCCTGCGGCTGTCTGCCGCGCCGGGCCGCGCGGCGCGCCGTGGAAGGCGGGGGTGCGCTTTGCTAGGCTGTGCGCCACCCCGACGCGGCCCGACGCAGCCCAACGCAACCAGATCCCCACGTGAGCACCCCAGCCATTCGCCCCGGCGACGCCAGTGCCGGCGGCACGGCCTTTTCCATCCTCGCGGCCATCAGCGTCTGCCACCTGCTGAACGACATGATGCAGTCGCTGCTGCTGGCGATCTATCCGTTGCTGAAGACCAACTACGGGCTGGATTTCGGCCAGATCGGGCTGTTCACCTTCACCTCGCAGGTGACGGCTTCGGTGCTGCAGCCGCTCATCGGCCTGTACATCGACCGCCGTCCGCGGCCCTTCTCGCTGGCCATGGGCATGACCTCGACGCTCAGCGGCCTGGTGCTGCTGGCCTACGCGCCGAACTTCACCTCGCTGCTGGTGGCGGCGGCGCTGGTGGGCGTGGGCTCTTCGGTGTTCCACCCGGAATCCTCGCGCGTGGCGCGCATGGCGGCGGGTCATCGGCACGGCCTGGCGCAGTCGGTGTTCCAGGTGGGCGGCAATGCGGGCTCGGCGCTGGGGCCGCTGCTGGCGGCGTTCATCGTGCTGAACTACGGGCAGGAGAGCATCGCCTGGTTCTCGCTGGCGGCGCTGCTCGGCATTTTCCTGCTGGTGCGGGTGGGGCGCTGGTACCGGGACCATGGGCTGGAGCGCATGCGGGCGAGCGCTGCACATGCGGCCTCGCGCCCGCCGCTGCCGCGCCGGCGCCTCGCGCTGGCGATGGCGGTGCTGATCGCGCTGATCTTCTCCAAGTTCTTCTACATGGCGAGCATGACCAGCTACTACACCTTCTACCTGATCAACGAGTTCCAGGTGTCGGTGCAGGCGGCGCAGCTGTACCTGTTCCTGTTCCTCGCCGCGGTGGCGGCCGGCACCATCGCCGGCGGCTGGATCGGCGATCGCATCGGCCGCAAGGCGGTGATCTGGGTGTCGATCGTCGGCGTGCTGCCGTTCACGCTGCTGCTGCCCTACGCCAACCTGTTCTGGACCGCGCTGCTCAGCGTGCCGATCGGCTTCATCCTCGCCTCGGCCTTCCCGGCCATCGTGGTCTATGCGCAGGAGCTGATGCCCTCGCGGGTGGGCGCGGTGGCGGGGCTGTTCTTCGGCTTTGCCTTCGGCCTGGGCGGCATCGGCGCGGCGGTGCTGGGCGAGCTGGCGGATGCCACCAGCATCGGCTTCGTCTATCACCTCTGCTCGTTCCTGCCGGTGATCGGCCTGCTGGCCGGGTTCCTGCCGCGGATGGAGGGTGGCCACAGCCACGGGCGGGCCCTGGGGGCGCCGGCCTAGGGCCCCATGCCCTTGATTTCCTTGGGCGGGGGAATTATCTTCCTTGGCAGTAATTGCCCAGGCAGTTATTCGTGCCCGCCTTCTACCCGCCGGATTCCCTCGATCCCATCAATGCCATCGGCTACCTGCTGCGCCGCGCGCACAAGCTGAGTTCGGCGCGCGCCGAGGCGGCCTTCGCGGCGAGCGAGGTCACCTTCACGCAGTGGATCGTGCTGGCGCTGGTCCACAGCGGCATCGCCACCACTGGCGCGGAGCTCTCGCGCAACATCGGCCACAGCAGCGGGGCGATGACGCGGCTGATCGACCAGCTGGAGCAGCGCGGTGCGCTCGCCCGGCTGCGCGATGACAGCGACCGGCGCATCACGCAGCTGCAGCTCACCGATGCTGGTCGCCGGACGGTGACGGACCTGGCCGAGCGCGTCGCCGGCCTGTGGAACGAGGTGCTCGAGGACTTCGAGCGCGCGGAGATCCTGCAGCTGATCGCGACGCTCAACCGGCTGGTCGCGCGCCTCGAGGCGGCGACGGGCGAGGAGGCGGCCGAACCATGAGACGGCGCGGCCTCAGCGTCCTGCTGGCGCTCTGGCTCGCGGCCTGCAGCCTGCCGCGCGAGCCGGTGGCGGTGACACCGTTGGCCGTGCCGGCGCTGGGCCTCGCCGACGCCCCGGCACCGCCGATCGCGGCGGGCTGGTGGCAGGCGCTGGGTGATCCGCAGCTCGACCGCCTGGTGACGGATGCGCTGGCCGGCAACCCGACGCTGGCCGCGGCGCTGGCGCGCCAGCGCGAGGCCGGGAGTTTCCTCGCCAGCGCCGAGGCCGCGCGGCGGCCGCAGCTGACGGGCGATGCGAGCGTGCAGCGCCAGCGGCTGAGCGATGCCTACATCATCCCGCCACCCTGGGGCGGCAATACGCACAACATCGGCCAGGCGCAGCTCAACCTCAGCTGGGACCTGGATTTCTGGGGGCGCCAGGCAGCCGCGGTGGACCAGGCCCGCGCCGCGGCGGGTGCGGCGGCGCTGGACCATGCCGCGGCCCGGCTGGCACTGGCCGGTTCCCTGGTGCAGACCTATATAGAGCTGGCGCGCGCCGAGCAGCGGCTTGCCACCGCGCAGGCGGAACTCGGGGAGCGTGGCCAAGCGCTGGCGCTGGTACGGCTGCGGGTGCAGAGCCAGCTCGACAGCGAGCGCGAGGCACATGCGGCGGAGATCCGCGAGGCGCAGGCGCGGCAGGAACTGGCGCTGGCCGGGGCGCAGCGTGAAGCACTGCTGCATGCCTGTGCGCTGCTCGCCGGCCGGGGCGCGGACTACTACGCGACCCTGCAGCCGACCCATCTCGCACTCGAGGCCAGCCTGCCGCTGCCGGCGACGCTGCCTGCCGACCTGCTGGCGCGGCGGCCGGACATCCTCGCGGCCCAGGCACGCATCGATGCCGCGATGGCGGGGCGCGAGGTGGCGCGCACCGCGTTCTATCCCGACATCGACCTGATGGGGCTGGCCGGGCTGCAGGCGATCGGGCTCGACCGATTATTCAGCAACGACGCGGTCACCTACGGCGTCGGCGCCGCCCTGCACCTGCCGATCTTCGACGGCGGGCGGCTGCGCGCCGCCTATGCCGGCGCCAGCGCCAGGGCCGATGCCGCCATCGCCGACTACAACCAGGCGGTGCTCGGCGCGGTGCGCGAGACCGCCGATGCGCTGACCCGCGTGCAGGGCACCGCCACCGCCCTCGGCGCACAGCGTGAGGCCGAGACGGGCAGCGCCGGCATCCAGCGCCTGGCGGACGCGCGGCTCGCCGCCGGCCTCGGCTCGAAGCTCGAGCAGATCGAGGCGGATCTGCAGTTCCTCGCCGCGCGCCAGGCCACCGCGGACCTCGAGGCCGACCAGGCGATCGCGCGCATCCGGCTGCTGATTGCGGTCGGTGGCGGCTTCGAGCCGGCCAGTGCCGGCACCCTTTCCGACAGCAGGTCTTCCCCATGAGCGACAACGACAGGAATTCCTCCAGCGCGGCAGCCGCCCCGCCGGCTCCGCCTGCCTCGCCGACCAGGGCCGGCTGGTCGCCAGCGCGCCGCCGCTGGCTGCAGCTGCTGGCCGGCGCGGTCGGTATCGCGCTGCTGGCCTATGTCGCCTGGTGGTATCTCGGCGGTTCGCGCGAAGTCACCGACGATGCCTATGTGGCCGGCGACCAGGTGATGATCACCGCGCGCGATCCCGGCACGGTGATCGCGCTGCACGCTGATGACACCGAGCAGGTGCGCGCCGGCCAGCCGCTGGTGGACCTCGATCCCGCCACCGCGGACGTGGAACTCGCCGCCGCCGCGGCCGGGCTCGGCCAGGCGGTGCGCGCGGTGCGTGCCAGTTATTCGGAAGTGGCGGCGGCCGAGGCGGCCGTCGCCGAGGCGCGCACTGCGCTGGCGCGGGCCCGGGCGGACCTGGCGCGGCGCCAGCCGGTGGCCGCGGCGGGCGCGGTCTC
>QUBU01000027.1 GCA_014337915.1 Gammaproteobacteria bacterium | reverse complement strand
ACAATGATCACTTCTCTCGCGCTGCCGCCGGCGACGCGCCAGAGGCTGTCGCAGGTACTTTCGACCAGGTGCCGGTCATGCGACACCAGCACCAGCGCGCCGGCGTAATCCTGCAGCGCGATTTCCAGTGCGTGGCGCAGGTCGAGGTCGAGGTGGTTGGTCGGCTCGTCGAGCAGCAGCAGGTTCGGCCGACCCTGCACCAGCAGCGCCAGCGCCAGGCGCGCCTTCTCGCCACCGGAAAACGGCCCGACCGGCTCGAACACGCGATCGCCGCGGAAGTGGTAGGCGGCGAGGTACTCGCGGCAGGCCTTCTCGCCGAGGCCGGGCGCCTGCCGGCGCAGGTGCTCGAGCGGCGAGGCCGCCGCATCGAGCTGCTCGAGCTGGTGCTGGGCGAAGTAACCCACCACCAGCCAGGGGCTGCGCACCACGCTGCCGGCCTGCGGTTCGAGCACCCCGGCCAGCAGCTTGGTGAGCGTGGACTTGCCGGCGCCGTTGGGGCCGAGGATGCCGATGCGGTCGCCGGGCGCGATGGTCATGCGCAGGCCGCTGAGCACGCTGCGCGCGCCGTAGCCGGCCGCCGCGCGGTCGAGCACCAGCAGCGGTTCGGGCAGCCGCTGTGGTTCCGGGATGCTGAACTCGAACTCGGCATCGGCATGCGCCGGGGCGGCGAGCCGGATGCGCTCGATCATCTTTACCCGCGCCTGCGCCTGGCGCGCCTTGCTGGCCTTGGCCTTGAAGCGGTCGACGAAGGACTGCAGGTGCGCGATCTGGCGCTGCTGCTGCGCGCGCAGGGCGCCCTGCTGCGCCATGCGCTCGGCGCGCAGGCGCTCGAACTGCGAATAGTTGCCGGTGTAGAGCGTAGCCGTGCCCTGCGCCAGGTGCAGGGTGTGGGTGGTCACCGCGTCGAGGAAGTCGCGGTCGTGGGAGATCACCAGCATGGTGCCGGGGTAGGCCGTGAGCCAGGCCTGCAGCCACAGCACCGCGTCCAGGTCCAGGTGGTTGGTCGGCTCGTCGAGCAGCAGCAGGTCCGAGCGGCAGAGCAGGGCGCGCGCCAGGTTCAGGCGCATGCGCCAGCCGCCGGAGAACTCGGCGACCGCCCGTTCCTGGTCCGCGGCCTCGAAGCCGAGGCCATGAAGCAGCCGCGCCGCCCGCGCCCGGGCCGCGTAGCCGTCGATGGCGTAGAGCTTCTCGTGCAGCTGGGCGATGCGCCCGGCATCGTGGGCCGCCTCGGCCGCGGCCAGTTCCGCCTCGGTGGCGCGCAGTTCCGTGTCGCCGTCCAGCGCGTAGTCGAGGGCACTGCGCGGGCTGGCGGGCGTTTCCTGGGCGACGCTGGCGACCGCGAGGTTGCGCGGCAGCGCCACGCTGCCGGCGTCCGGCGCGATCTCGCCGGTCACCAGGCCGAACAGGCTGGTCTTGCCGGTGCCGTTGCGCCCGACCACGCCGAGGCGCCAGCCGGCGAACGCGGCGAAGCTCACGCCGGTGAGCAGAGTGCGCGGGCCGCGGGACAGGGTGACGTCGGCGAAGGTCAGCATGGGGGCGGCAGTGTAGTGCGTCGGCCGGCCGGATGGGGTGGCGATCGATTGCAGGCACGGGAGGGTTTCCGGGGTTGGCGCAGCCTGGCGACTGGACAGGACCCGCCATGGCCATAAGAATTGCGCTTCGTGTCTCCCTGTCGGGGCCGGGGTGTATGCCGCCAGCAGCAAGCAAGGATCGCCTGCCGATCAGCGTGGTCGTGCCCACCCTGAACGTCATGCCCATGCTGCCTGAGCATGTCGCCGGCATGCGGGACTGGCTCGACCTCGTCGAGGAGGTCGTGGTCGTCGACAGCGAGTCCACGGACGGTACGCGCGAGTACCTCGAACAGCACATCGACCAGGGCCAGCTGCGGTTCTTCTCGCGCCCCCGGGGCCTGTACCAGGCGTGGAACTACGGCATCGACCAGGTTCGAGCGCCCTACACCTACATTTCGACGGTGGGCGACACCATCAGCCGCGAGGGGCTGCAGCACCTGCATGCGGTGGCGGCGGGCCTCGACGCCGGGGTGGTCATCAGCCCGCCACGCTTCATCGACGAAGCCGGCAGGCCGATAGCGACGCCGGTCTGGCCCATCCACCGGCTGCTGCGCCTGTTCAGTGCCGACCAGCCTCGCCTGCTGGAGCGCTGGGCCGCCTTCGGGCTGGGCCTGACGACCATGCCGCAGGCCATCCTCGGCAGTTCGGCCAGCAACCTCTACCGTTCGGACTGCCTGAAGCGCAGCCATTTCCCGCTGGAGTTCGGGATGGCGGGCGACACCGCCTGGGGTGTGGCCAATGCCCTGCGGGTGCCTGTGGCCATGACCGGCCGGGTCATCAGCGACTTCCGCTTCCACGAGAAGAGCTACAACGTAGCGCCATTTCCGATCGACGACATGCAGGAGCGGCTGGAATCACTGGCCGGGGATGCCCTGGATGAGGCGCTGGCTGGCGATGCCCGGCTGCGCAGCGCACCGGAAACCGGCCTGCTCCAGGCGATGCTCGAGCAGCGGCGCGCCGCCCGCCTGCACCGCATCGAACTCTCCGCCATCCGTCGCAAGGCGCCCCCCTGGTACCTGCGCTCCGCCGCCTGGCGCGCCCTGGCGCAGCGCAATCGCGCGCGGCGCGAGTATCGCCGCTACGCGCTGCAACTCCTCGCCCGGTCCTGCGGGCGCACGCGCGCCTGGTCTGCCCTGCGCAACATGAAGCGCTGAGCGGGAGCCGGCCACCGGCACTGATATATACTGCGCGCCCCCCGAACTCTGCCCCGGCGGCCCCAGGCGCCCATGCCCGATACCACGCTGCAGACCGAAATCGACCGGCGCCGTACCTTTGCGATCATCTCGCACCCGGATGCCGGCAAGACCACGCTGACCGAGAAGCTGCTGCTGTTCGGCGGGGCGATCCGCATGGCGGGCTCGGTGAAGGCGCGCAAGGCGGCGAGCCACGCGACCTCCGACTGGATGGCACTGGAGAAGGAGCGCGGCATCTCGGTGACCTCGTCGGTGCTGCAGTTCCCGTACCGCGAGCGCATCGTCAATCTGCTCGACACGCCGGGCCACGCGGATTTCTCCGAGGATACCTACCGGGTGCTGACCGCGGTGGACTCGGCGCTGATGGTGGTCGACGGCGCCAGGGGCGTGGAGGCGCGCACCATCAAGCTGATGGAGGTCTGCCGCCTGCGCGATACCCCCATCATGAGCTTCGTCAACAAGCTCGACCGCGAGGGGCGCAGCCCCATCGAGCTGCTCGACGAGATCGAGCAGGTGCTGAAGATCCAGTGCGCCCCGGTGACCTGGCCGATCGGCATGGGTGGCCGGCTCAAGGGCGTCTACCACCTGCTGGACGACGAGGTGCACCTCTACGAACCCGGGCGCAACTTCACGCGCCAGGACTCCACCATCTTCCGTGGCCTGGATGACCCGGGCCTGGCCGCCGCCATCGGCGCCGACATGCTGGCCGAGCTGCGCGGCGAGCTGGAGCTGGTGCAGGGCGCCTCGCATCCCTTCGACGCGGCCGCCTACCTTGCCGGCCGCCAGACGCCGGTGTTCTTCGGCTCGGCGATGGTGAACTTCGGCGTGCAGCCGCTGCTGGACTTCTTCGTCGAGCAGGCGCCGGCACCGCGGCCACGCGCCACCACTACCAGGACGGTGGCCCCGGCCGAGCCTGGCCTCACCGGCTTCGTCTTCAAGATCCAGGCCAACATGGACCCGAAGCATCGCGACCGCATCGCCTTCATGCGGGTATGCTCCGGCCGTTTTTCCTCAGGCCAGAAGCTCTTCCACGTGCGCTCCGGCAAGGAGCTGCGGGTCTCCGATGCCGTGACCTTCATGGCCGCAGACCGCGGGCACGTCGAGGAAGCCTGGGCCGGCGACATCATCGGCCTGCACAACCACGGCACCATCGCCGTCGGCGACACCTTCACCACCGGCGAGGCGCTGCAGTTCACCGGCATCCCGAGCTTCGCGCCCGAACTCTTCCGCCGCGTGCGCCTCAGGGACCCGCTGCGCATGAAGCAGCTGATCAAGGGCCTCGGCCAGCTCGCGGAGGAGGGCACCACGCAGTTTTTCCGGCCGCTGCTCGGCAACGATCTGATCCTCGGCGCAGTCGGCATGCTGCAGTTCGATGTCGTGGCCTACCGGCTGCGCGACGAATACGGCGTCGAGGCGGCCTTCGAGGCTGTCGATGTGGTGACCGCCCGCTGGGTGAGCTGTGCGGATCCGAAGAAGCTCAGGGAGTTCCGCGACCGCTACATGACCAGCCTGGCGCAGGACGCCGGCGGCAGCCTGGTGTATTTCGCCCCGACGCAGATCAACCTGCGGCTGGTGCAGGAGAAGTGGCCGGACGTGCAGTTCGCCGCCACCCGCGAGCACATCCCGCTGCTGGCGGCCTAGGGTTCCACCCGCCGCTCAGCGCAGCCAGCCCTTGCGGCGGAACCAGATCAGCGGTGCGGCCACCGAGGCGATCATCAGCAGCAGGGCGAAGGGGTAGCCCCAGGCCTGGCTGAGTTCCGGCATGTTGCGGAAGTTCATGCCGTAGATGCTGGCGATCAGGGTGGGCGGCAGCAGCGCCACGGAGACCACCGAGAAGATCTTGATGATCTTGTTCTGGTTGATGTTGATGAAGGCGACGGTGGCGCTCATCAGGAAGTTGATCTTGTCGAACAGGAACTTGGTGTGCGAGTCCAGCGAGTCGATGTCGCGCAGGATCTGCCGGGCCTCCTCGAACTGCTCGCTATTGAGCAGGCGGCGCCGCATGAGGAAGCTGACGGCGCGGCGCGTGTCCATGACGTTGTGGCGGATGCGCCGGTTGAGGTCTTCCTCGCCGGCAATGGCGGTCAGCGCCTCGCCGGCAACGACGTCGTCGACGTCCTTGCGCAGCACCTGCATGCTGACCTGTTCCAGCGCGTCGTAGATCTCCTCCAGCGCGTCGGCCGAGTACTCGACGTTGGCGTCGTAGAGCTTCAGCAGCACGTCCCGTGCATCCTCGATCATGGCGGGGATGCGCCGCGCCCGCAGGCGCAGCAGGCGGAACACCGGCAGGTCCTCGCGGTGTACGGAGAACAGCACGTTGTCGGCGAGGATGAAGGCGACGCGCACGTTGCGCGCGGTGCGGTCGTCGTCGAGGAGGAAGTCCGAGCGGATGTGCAGGTTGCCGTTGTCCTCCTCGTAGAACCGGGCGGATTCCTCGAGGTCGTCCTCGCCGGCGTCCTTCGGCAGCCGCAGGCCGAAGTGCTGCGCGACCCAGGCTTCCTCGTCCGCGGTCGGTGCATCCAGGTCGACCCACACCGGCCGGGTGGCGCCGGGTGGTGACTCGACCTGGATGTCCTGCTGGTCGAGGCGGCCGTTGGCCAGCGTGAAGACGTTGAGCACGAGCCCGCCGCCGGATCAGCGCTCCGCGCCGCCGAAACGCACCCGCGCCGTCAGGCCAAAGGTGCGCAGGCGTGGCTGGTTGATCGTCAGCCGGATGGGCGGGAAATCGCCCATGGAACTGGTCGGCGGATTCTCGCTCGAGGACATGTCCTGGGTGTTGCTCCAGAAGATGTCGCGATAGGCACCGATCGCGTTGTCGTAGTCCAGCAGATTGTCCACGAAGGCTTCGATGGTGTAGCGGCCGGATTCCACGCCGAACTTCAGGTTGACGAAGGTGGAGGCCGCGACCCAGCTCTGGTTGTCGTTGCCGACGAACCATTTGTCCTTCCACAGCACGTCGCCGCGGCCGTAGAAGTCCCAGTCACCGAACAGCTGGTGGCGGTACTGCAGGGTGGCGTTGACCGTCCAGGGGGCGACCCGCAGCATCTGGTTGCCCGAGATGTCGCCGGAGGCCGCGGCGCAGGCCGTCTCCTTGTCGCTGCGGTCGCCCGCGGGCAGGTTGCGGATCTCGGCAGGCGCGCAGCTCGGGTCCGTGGTGTAGAAGCTCGGGAAGAACTGGTAGGTGGCCTGGTGGGCCTTGTCCCAGGTCGAGTCCGTGTAGGCCACGCCCAGGCGCGCGCGCCAGTCGTCGTTGATCAGCAGGTCAGCTTCCAGTTCCCAGCCCCACACTGTGGCATCACCCGTATTGCGTTTCAGGGTGAAGATCTCCGTGGCGGTTTTCAGCACGCCGTCGGTCGGGTCTACATAGGAATTGAGCACCTGCGGCAGCACGATGTCGGTCCAGTCGATGCGGTAGGCCGACAGATCGATGCCGAGGCGGCCGTCGGCAGTGCGACCCTTGAGGCCGGCTTCCACGGTCCAGTTCTTCTCCGGGTCGTAGGCCTCGATGACCTGGACATCGGGGCCTTCCGCGTTCGTGATCGGATCCAGGAATGCGAGCGAGTCACCGGAAAAGCCGCCACTCTTGGAGGCATTGGCCAGCGAGGTGTAGAGCAGCCAGCCGCTGTCGGTCTTGTAGTCCAGCGTCACGCGGCCGCTGATCCAGTCCCAGTCGTTGTCGGACTTGCTGGGGGGTTCCTGGTGCGGCTGGTACTGGCCGTTGTCCTCGTACCTGAGGTCCGGTGCGATCCACTGGGTGTAGTCCTTCTCCTCCCAGGTGTAGCGGACCTCAGCGCGGACCTTCCAGCGTTCGAGGAAATCCTGTTCCACCGAGGCGAAGGCGGCCCAGGAGCGGGTTTTGGTGAGCTGTTCCAGGGCGTCATTGGCGAAGCCCGGATCGGGCACGAAGAGCGTATTGCCGAAGGGTGCCAGGTACTTGCCCGGTGCGCCGGGCCCGCAGGGGCAGAAACCACCCATGCTTGCCCAGGGCTGGAGGTCCGGCGGCAGGGGGCCCTTGATCAGGTTCTGGCCGGCGCGGCTTTCGTCGCGGACGTCATAGAAGTAGGCGCCACCGGACCAGCGGAACGCCTCGGTCCCCGGGCTGGTGAAGCGCAGCTCCTGGCTGAACTCGCGGGTCTCGCTGCCGCCTTCGCGGTCGATGACGCCGGTGTAGAAGCGCTGCAGCGGGGTGGGCGTGTTGCCATTGTCGCAGATCACGTTCCAGGCGCCGATGCAGTAGACGAAGGGCACGCTGTCGCCGAGGCCGCGGCCGAAGTCCAGGTTGCCCTCCTGCTTGGTGTCGGTATAGCCGGTCAGCGCGCTGACGGTGCCGACGTCGATGTCCCAGTCGATGTTGAGGCTGGTGCGCAGCAGTTCGCGGTTCTCACCGCCGGCACCCGCGGTCTTGGCGATGTCGTTGTTCGACATCGAGGGCACTTCGCCGCAGTAGTTGCTGTTGATCGGCGTGCGATAGGGCACGCCGGCCGCATTGCTGAGGCGCGGGTTGTACTGGGCGACGTCCTCGCAGTTGGCCTGCACGGCGGTGGTGGAGGAGTCGGCGATGTCGTCATTCGAGAAATAAGCCTGGGTGAGGATGTCGAGGCTGTCGGTCGGGGTCCACAGCAGGCTGCCCTGCACCGTGCGGTAGGTGTAGCCGCCGACGTCGAGGTCGTTCAGCGGATCGTCATAGGAGCCGTCCCAGCCGTCGTAGCTTGCGCCGATGCGGCCGGCGAGCGTGCCGTCCACCAGCGGGCCGCTGACCGAGCCGCTGGCGGCGAATTTGCCGCGATTGCCGGCGGTCATGGCGCTCTTGGCCTCGAACACATCGCTGGGCCGCTTGGTGACGAAGTTGATGGCGCCGCTGAAGGCATTGCGGCCATAGAGCGCGCTCTGCGGGCCTTTCACCACCTCGATGCGCTCGAGGTCGAGCTGGCTGAAGTTCAGGCCTTCGCGGCCCGAGATGTAGACACCGTCGATGAAGATGGCGGCGTTGTTCTCGCGGCCGAGGATGTCGGTGGGTGCCACGCCACGGATGACGGGTGTCGGCAACGCCTCGCCGAGCGCGTTGTAGAACTGCAGGCCCGGGGTCAGGTTGGCGACGTCCTTGAGGTCGGTGATGCCGGCCGACTCGATGGACTGCTCGCTGAAGGCGGTGATGGCGAGTGGCACGTCCTCGAGGCGTTCCTCGACCTTGCGCGCCGTGACCACGATCTCCTCGATGCCGGGGCCCTGCTCCGCGGCCGGTACGGCGACGGGCAGCAGCAGTGCGGCCGCGAGGGCCAGCGGCCAGCGGGTGAAAGCGGGCGATGAGTTGGAGTGCCGGGTGTTCCCGGCGTTCTGTTCGGTCATGGCGTGGATCCTCCCCTTGGGCGCACGGCAGCCTCCCAAGGGCGGCCGGCCGACGGATCATACCCATGTTTGCCGCCTGGGGCAGCATGACCTTTTGCTGCAGTGGGCAGCAGACACCCGCGCCGGTGTAAAGTCCTGCGGGATGCTGGAACTCAGGCTGGACCTGCTGCAGACGCTGACCCTTGCCGCCGTGGTCTACTACCTCGGTGTAAAGCTGCGTCAGCGGGTCAGCTTTATCGACCGGCTGAACATCCCCTCGGCCGTGGTCGGCGGCCTTGCGTTCGCGTTGCTGGTCTTCGTCTGCCGCGACCGCGTGGTGAACCTGTCGCTGGACACCTCCGCGCAGCCGGTGCTCAATGTCGCTTTCTTCACCACCATCGGTATGGGCGCGAGCCTCGCCCTGCTGCGCCGGGGCGGGCTGGCGGTGCTGGTTTTCCTGGTTTTTGCGGTGGCGGCCTGCTTCGCCCAGAACGGGGTGGGAATGGCGCTGGCTGCGGCCCTGGGCGAGTCGCCGCTGCTGGGCGTCATGGCCGGTTCGGTGACCCTGGTGGGTGGGCCCGCCACGGGGCTCGCCTTTGCGCCGCTGTTCGAGCAGGCGGGGCTGGACGCGGCGGCGGTCATCGCCATCACCTCGGCGGTGTTCGGCATCGTCTGCGGCGGGTTGGCCGGAAATCCCGTGGGTACCGCGCTGATCCGCCGCCACGGCCTGCGGGCCCGGCCCGGATTGCCGCGGGAACTGCGGGAGGAGCTGGAATTCCCGGCGGAGTATCCGCGTCGCGAGCTGACCGTGGACATGGAGCGCGAGGACTCGCTGGTCATCCGCAACCTGGCCGTGCTGGCCCTGGCCATGGGCACGGGGAGCGTGCTGAGCCACTGGATCCAGCAGGCGGGACTGACGCTGCCGGCCTACATCGGCGCGATGATCGTCGCCTCGGTGCTGCGCAACCTCGACGAGGCCACCGGCTGGCTCGGCATCGACGAGAACGCCATGGAGTTCGTCGGTGGTGTGGCGCTGAACATCTTCCTGGTGGTGGCGCTGATGGACCTGCGGATCTGGGAACTCGCCGGCCAGGCGCTGCCGCTGTTCGTCCTGCTGCTGGCGCAGCTGGCCCTGGTGGCGTTGCTGGCGGCATTCGGGGCCTTTCGCGTCATGGGGCGCGACTACGATGCGGCCGTCATGGCCAGCGGCTTCATCGGCTTCGCCATGGGCACCACCGCCAATGCCGTCGCCAACATGCAGGCCCTGGTCAGCCGCTATGGTCCCTCGCCCCGGGCCTTCCTCGTGGTCCCGCTGGTCGGCGCATTTTTTATCGACTTCGCCAATGCCCTGATCATCACGCTGTTCGTCAACTGGCTGAGCTAGAAAATATGTCAGGCACCTTTTATGAGTGATCTTGCCTACCAGCAGTGGGATCCGCGGCAGTACGACGCGAATGCGCGCTTCGTCACGACGCTGGGCGGGCCGGTGCTGGAGCTGCTGGCGCCGCGTGCGGGCGAGCGCATCCTCGACCTCGGTTGTGGCGATGGCCCGCTCACTGCGAGGCTGGTCGCCGCCGGCTGCGAGGTGGTGGGCGTGGATGCCAGCCCGGAGATGGTAGCGGCCTGTCGCGCCAGCGGGCTGGATGCGCGGGTCATGGACGGCGAAGCACTGGGTTTCGTCGCAGAGTTCGATGCGGTGTTCAGCAATGCAGCGCTGCACTGGATGCGGGATGGCGCGGCGGTCGTGGCCGGTGTCCGCCGGGCGCTGCGCCCGGCGGGCCGTTTCGTCGGCGAATTCGGCGGGGCCGGGAACATCGCCGCGGTCACCGGCGCGCTCAATGCCGAGCGCGGCCAGCGCGGCCTGCCGGCGCTGCAGCCCTGGTTCAATCCCGGCCCAGCCGAGTATGCGGAGCTGCTCGCGGCCCATGGCTTTCGCGTCGAGGTCATGGAACACTTTCCGCGGCCGACGCCGCTGCCGGGCTCGGTGCGTGACTGGCTAGCGACTTTTGCCGGCGCCTTTGCTGCGGGCATCCCGCAGGCGGACATCGGTGACTTCTTCGATGTCGTGACCCAGGCCCTGGCGCCGCGCCTGCTCGGGCCGGATGGCCGCTGGGTCGTCGACTACCAGCGCCTGCGCTTTGCGGCGCGCCTGCCCTGATCACCCAAAGAAAATATGTCAGGCACCATTTTGGGAGGAACAGTGAAAGCCGCCATCCGCCTCGCCGCCAGCAGCCTGGTTGCCGCCACCTTGGGCGCCTGCGTTGCCTTCGACACGCCCGACACCTACAACCGCCACCGTTACACGGACCTCACGATACCGCGCGACCGCAGCGACCTCTTCTATTACGATGCCTCGGTCAACGGCGAGTTTCCGGAGGACAGCGCCGCCGCCGAGGCGCAGCGCCTGCAGTGGCTGGACGACTGGTTGGAGCTGCGGCAGATGTGCCCGGGCGGCCACGAGGTGTTGAAGCGGCGCAAGTTCGGCGACCTGGAAGACAACCCGGGCCACCGCAGCCTGCGCTACGAAGTGCGTTGCAAGCCGCAGGCCGCCGGCGGCTAGCTCCCGGCGGCAGTTTCACATTCCTGACAAGGAGAACCCTGCATGATTCACAGATCCGCCTCACTGGCCAGCCTCATCGCTGGCCTGCTGCTCGCCACTGCGGCGGTCGCCGCCGGCCCGCCGGATTTCAGCGGCAACTGGACGCTCAACACCGACAAGGGCCAGAACCTCGGCATGGTCAAGGCGGTGTCCGAGAAGGTGGCGGTGAAGCAGACGCCCGAGAAGCTCACGCTCGATTTCAGCACCACGTTCATGATGAAGACGTCTCAGCGCCAGGTGACCTACGACCTGACCGGCAAGAGCAGCGTGGTCAACGAGGGCGCCATGGGCGACAAGGCCGAGACCCTGGCGAAGTGGGATGGCAGCAAGCTGGTGGTGACCTGGACTTCCGAGGGTGCGGTCGCCGGCACGAAGACGGTGAAGACCGAAATCCGCACGCTCTCCGCCGATGGCAGGACCATGACGGTGCGCAACGAGCGCCCCGGCAAGGATCCCATGGAAATGGTGTACGAGAAGAACTGAGCGGTACCCGCGGCGAGGCAGGTCCAGTGAAAGCAGGCGCAGTCATCGCAGGCGTCGTCGTCGCCCTCGGTCTGGCCGGGGGCGCCTGGTACGCTTTCAGCCGCGCGGGTGGGGACGCCGCTGCCGGCGAGCGCGTGTTCGTCACGCCCGAGCGGCGCGTCATGGCGGCCAGCGTGCTGGCCACCGGCATCCTGCGCCTGCGGGTCGGCGGCGAGGTGCGGGTGGGTGCCCAGCTCTCGGGCATCGTCGAGAAACTCAACGTCGAGGTCGGCTCGAAGATCCGCAAGGGCGACATCATCGCCGAGATCGATGCCAGTGGCCTGGAGGCGCGGCTGGCGCAGGCCCGCGCCCAGGTTGCCGTCGAGGAGCAGGGCCTGCGCCGCGCCGAGGTGGAGCTGTCGCGCGCCCGGCAGCTCGACGAGCGCAAACTGGTGGCGAGGAGCCAGGTCGAGGATGCGCAGATCGCCCTGGACGAGGCGCGGGCGCTGCTGGTGAAGGCGCGGCGCGACATGGAAGTGGTGCAGACCGACCTGTCCTACGCGGTGATCCGCTCGCCCATCACCGGCACCGTGGCCTCGGTCACCACCCAGGAGGGCGAGACCGTGGCGGCGTCGTTCAACACCCCGACTTTCGCCACCGTGATCGAGGACGGTGCGCTGGAACTCATCGCCATGGTGGACGAGACCGACATCGGCAACGTCGCTATCGGCAACCCGGTGACGTTCACGGTGGAGAGCTACCCGAGCCAGGAGTTCACCGGCCAGGTCGCGCGCATCGCGCCCCGGGGCAGCATCATCTCGGGCGTGGTGAATTTCGAGGTGATGATACGCATCGACTCGCCGGCGGAACTGCTGAAGCCCGACATGACGGCGAACGTCTCCATCCGCACCGCCGAGCGCGAGGCGCTGGTGCTGCCCAACGCCACCGTCCAGCGCGAGGGCTCGGACCGCTACGTCTGGGTGAAGCAGGACGACGGGCTGGTCCGCAAGGCCGTCAGCGTTGGTACGAAGGATGCGAGTTTCACCGAGATCCGCCAGGGCATCGGCCCCGCGGACCAGATCCTCCTCAGCCCGCAACCGCGCGCCGGTGCCGCCGGCCAGGCAGGGAACCCATGATCGAAGTCAGCCATCTGGCCAGGACCTATACCCGCGGCGACGGCACGCCGGTGCCCGCGCTCAGGGACGTCTCCTTCACCATCGGCAAGGGTGAGTTCGTCACCATCCGTGGTGCCTCGGGCTCGGGCAAGTCCTCGCTGCTCAACATCCTCGGCTGCCTGGACACGCCGACCTCCGGCAGCTACCGGCTCGACGGCGAGGATGTCTCCGGCTACACCGACCAGCGCCGCTCGCATATCCGCAACCGCAAGATCGGCTTCGTGTTCCAGTCCTTCAACCTGCTGCCGCGGACCACGGCGGCCGAGAACGTAGAAATCCCCGCCCTCTATACCGGCGGGCCGGTGGACCGCGAGCGCGCCCTGGCCATCCTCGGCAAGGTGGGCCTGGGCGGGCGCGCCGAGCATTACGTCACCGAGCTCTCGGGCGGGGAGCAACAGCGCGTGGCCATAGCCCGGGCGCTGATGAACGATCCGCCGCTGCTGCTCGCGGACGAGCCGACCGGCAACCTGGATTCCGCGGCCGGCGAGTCGGTGATGAAGCTGCTCACCGAGCTGCATCGCGAGGGACGCACCATCGTGCTGGTGACCCATGACGAGGGCGTGGCGGCCTATGCCCATCGCGAGATCCTGATCCGCGACGGGCTGGTGGCAGCGGACCGGCCACAGCCGGGCCGTGATACCGGCGGGCCGGCGGCCGCCGCCAGCGCTTCGGGAGCGGGCGCATGAACATCGGCAGGACCATCGGCCTCGCACTGCGCACCCTGTCCCGCAACCGGCTGCGCAGCTTCCTGATGATGCTCGGCGTCATGATCGGCGTCGCCTCGCTCACCGCACTGGCCTCGGTCGGCGAGGCCACAAAGCAGGAGACCATGCGCCGCTTCAAGCGCATGCTCGGCACCTTCGACGTGGTGATCGTCAATCCCGGCGGGCCGAGCACCCGCGGCATGCCCTCGCTCACCAGCGCGCCGCCGGTGCTCAAGCAGGGCGATGCCGAGGCGATCGCGAAGGAAGTGGCGCTGGTGAAGCAGGTGGCTGTCACCCAGTTTGCCTTCGATGTCGACGTGAAGTACGGCGACCGGAGCGTCAGCCCGTCCATCATGGGCATTTCCCCGAATTGGACCGAGGTACGCGGCGAGGAGATCGCCCTCGGCGAGGGCATCACCGCTGCGGACAACGACGCCATGGCCCGGGTGGCGGTGATCGGCGAGGACCTGCGCAAGGCGCTGTTCCCGGCCGAGGATCCCATCGGCAGGCAGATCCGCATCGCCGACGTGCCCTTCCAGGTGAAGGGCGTGCTGGCGCCGCGGGGCATGGGACCAGGCGGCGCCAGCATGGACTTCACGCTGGCGATCCCGGTGGCGACCGCCTCGCGGCGGCTGTTCAACCGCGACTACTACACCGGCATGATGGTGCAGCTGCGCGATCCCACGCAGTCCGACCGCGCCATCACCGACATCACGGCGCTGCTGCGCGAGCGCCATGGCATCGTGCCCCCCGCGGAGGATGACTTCACGGTGACCAGCCCGAAGGCGCAGGTGGCGCGCGTCACCGACGTCGGCTCGACGCTCTCGAAGGTCATGCTCGGCGTGGCGGCCATCGCCACGCTGATCGGCGGCGTGGTGATCATGAGCCTGATGCTGATCTCGGTGTCCGAGCGACGCCGCGAGATTGGCGTGCGCCGCGCGGTGGGCGCCAGCCAGCGCGACATCCTCGCGCAGTTCCTCACCGAGGCGGCGGTGGTGTCGTTCATCGGCGGCCTGGCCGGCATCGCGCTCGGCCTCGGTGGCACGCTGGTGGCCGCTGCGCTGACGAAGCTGCCGCCGGCCATCCTCTGGAGCGCCATCGGCGGGGCGGCGCTGATGTCGATCCTGGTGGGACTGCTGTTCGGCCTGCAGCCGGCCTGGCGGGCGGCGAACGTCGATCCGATCCAGGCGCTGCGTTCCTGAACTGCGCCGGCGCCGGGCCGTGCAGGTCTCCTGGGTCACCTGGCGCTATCTCGCGGCCGGCTGCCTGCGCCAGGTCTGGCGCTTCCGCCTGCGCTCCGCGCTGGTGATCTGCTGCGCGGCGCTCGGGGTGGCCGGTGCGGTCACCTCGGTCAACTACGCCTCCGGCGGGCGCGCCCTGGTGCTGGAGAAGATCCGCCGGCTGGGCACCAACGTCCTGGTGATCAATGCCGAGCAGAGCCGGGCGGTGGCCGGCCGGGCGCGCACCGGGCAGATCGTCACCACGCTGCAGGCAGGTGACTACCAGGCGCTGCAGCGGGAGGTCGCTGGCCTGCGGCGTTCCTCGGCGGTGATCGCCGCGAGCCTGCGGCTGAAGGCGGGCTTCAGTTCCAAGGTATCGCCGGTACTCGGCGTGGAGCCGGATTTCTTCCGCATCAAGTCCTGGCCGCTGGCGGCGGGCGAGTACTTCGGCGCGGAGGATGTGAAGCGCTCGGTGCGCATAGCGCTGCTCGGCCACGGTGTGGCGCGCGACCTTTTCGGTGGCGAGTCACCGCTCGGCCAGCGCCTGTTCATCAACCGCGTGCCCTTCGAGGTGGCCGGCGTGCTGGCCGAGCGCGGCCAGGGCATCGATGCCACCAACGAGGACCAGCAGGTCTATGTACCACTCAGCACGGCGATGCGCCGGCTGCTCAACGTCGACCACTACAGCTCCATCCTGGTCGAGCTCGGCAACCCGGGGGAGATGGCGGGCGCGGCGGCGCAGATCGAGGAGCTGCTGCGCCTGCGCCACCGCATCTCGGAGTTCCGGCCGGCGGATTTCAAGGTGGGCAACCAGGTCGAGCTCATCCAGACGCAGCTCGCGGCGGCCAACCGGCTCGGTTTCCTGGTGCGCTGGATCGGCCTTTCGGGGCTGGTGGTCGCCGGCCTCGGCGTGCTCGCCATCGCCTGGATCGCGGTGCGCGACCGCACCACCGAGATCGGCACTCGTCGCGCGCTCGGCGCCACCGCACCCGACGTCTTCTTCCAGTTCGCCTTCGAGGCCATGGTGCTCGCCAGCATCGGCGCTACCCTGGGCCTCGGGCTCGGCTGGATCGCCTCGCGCATCACCGCGCAGCAGGCCGCGCTGCCCTTCATTTTCGAGACCGGTAACGCCCTGCTGGCGCTCGCCATGGCCCTGCTGCTCAACCTGGTCTTCGCCAGCTGGCCCGCCATCCGTGCCGCCCGCCTCGACCCTATCCGCGCGCTCAAGCACGAGTAGATCGGGGAGATCGGGGACAGTTTACTCAATTGGAAATCGGGGACAGTTTACTCAACTCGACACGCAAGGCAGGTGTATCCGCTGCCACTGATTTCGAGTTGAGTAAACTGTCCCCGATTTCCAATTGAGTAAACTGTCCCCGATCTCCCCTGTCTGCCTGTCCCAGGTCAAGATTGGTGGTACAGGTCCAACCTAGACTCGAATATTGATTTTCTGCCCCGGAGCCATGCCCATGCGCGTAGACGTCCTGCTGGAACCCGACCAGACCCCCGACCAGCTCGTGGAGCTGGCGAAACTCTGCGAACGCCATGGCATCGGCAGGATGTGGCTGCAGAACTACGTGTCCTGGCGCGATCCGTTCATGTCGCTGGTGCCGGCGGCGCTGGCGACGCAGAGCGTCGGCCTCGGCGTCTGCGTCATCAGCCCCTGGGAGATGCACCCGGTGAAGATGGCGAGTGCGCTGCTGACGCTGCAGGAGTACAGCCGCGGGCGCGCGGGGCTGGTCATCGGCGGCGGCGGCGAGTGGCCGGCGCGCCTCGGCTTGCAGATCACCAAGCGGGTGCGCTGCGTGCGTGAGGCGATCGAGCTGGTGCACGGTGGCGTGTCGGGCAAGCCGCTGACCTACCAGGGCGAGATGTTCAAGGTGTACGGTTACAAGCCGCCCTTCGGCAGCGGCACGCCGCCGCTGGTCTACGCCGGCGCCAACCAGCCGCAGATGCTGCACGCGACCGTGCCGGCGGCCGACGGCGTCATGTACAGCGACATGACCCGCAGTCGCATCGTCGAGACCGTGAAGCGCAGCCGTGACGCACTGGCCGACAAGGGCCGGCCCGCCGCCGGCTACCGCATCAGCAACATCTGGGCCTGGCACGTCAAGCCGGACCGCGAGGAGGCACTGCGCGAGGCACGGCGCGAGCTGCTGCTGCGCGGGCTGATGGATCGCTGGTACCTGGAGACCTTCCTGACTCCGGAGGAGATCGCCATCGTCGAGAAGCGCAAGGACGCGCTGTTCAAGGCCTACCGCAATCGCAGCGGCGTCATCGAGGGGATCCCCGCGCAGATCATCGACAGCTGCCTGGCGAACTTCACCTTCACCGGCACGCCGGCCGAGATCGCCCCGCGCCTGGCGGAGCTCACCGCCTTCCGCGATGCCGGCGTGAACGAGCTCTGCTTCCGGCTCCACGATGACCCGGCCGATGCCATCCGGCTCATCGGCGAGCACGTCATCCCGCGCCTCGGCTGAAGCCATGCAGCCCGCCGCCGGGCCGCCGGACTGCCCGCTGTGTCGCGCGGCGGGCGAGCCGGCGCTCTGGCGCGATGCGCGCTGCCGCATCGTGCTCGCCGGCGATGCCGACTATCCCGGCTTCTGCCGCGTGGTCTGGCAGGCGCATGTCCGTGAGATGACCGACCTCGATGCCGCCGACCGCACCCGGCTGCTGGACGTGGTGCTGGCCACCGAGGCGGCGCTGCGTGCACAGCTCGCGCCGCTGAAGATCAACCTCGCCTCGCTCGGCAACCAGGTGCCCCACCTGCACTGGCACGTGATCCCGCGCTTCGCTGATGACGCGCACTTCCCCGATGCGGTGTGGGCCCCGCGCCGGCGCCCGGCCGCGCCGCGGGCAGTGGATGCCGGCGCCCTGCGCGAGAGGCTCGAGGCATTGCTCGGCAACGGCTGACGCCGCCGGCCGGCGCCCTCAGTCCACGATACTGAAGCGATCCCCGGTCCGCACGCCGTGGCGGGCCGCGAAGCCGCCATTGAGTTCCAGCACCGCGTCCACCGGGCCGGGCGAGCTGATGGTCGCCTCCGACAGCGGCGTCGTCTGCGCGGTGATACCGGCGATGCGGCCACCGGTGCCGAGGAACAGCATGTCCAGCGGGATGTAGGTGTTCTTCATCCACATCCGCAGGACCGCGCGCTCGCGGCCCGGAAACAGCATGCCCTGGTGCTCGCCGAGGTCGTGGACGAACATCAGGCCCTGGGCACGCTGCTCCGGGGTGAGGGCGATCCAGATGTCGAGCAGCACGCAGCTGCGGGAGGTCTCGATCATGGCGCTGGCACGCTCGAAACCCGCCAGCAGGCGGTCGGTGTCGGCCGCGGCGGCACCGCGGGCCAGCCATGGCCCCGCCAGCAGCAGCGCCGCGATCCCGGCCGCAATCGGGGCGGGCAGCATCTTCATGGTGCTTCCACGTCCAGCCGGCCCGCATAGCGGCTGTCACCGAGTACCACCGCCCGTTCACCGGACACCGCGCCAATGGCGCCGGCGCAATAGAGCTCGCCGGCGACGCGCAACGCGTGGCGCCCCGCATCGAGTGCGGTGAGTTCCGTGACCCGCGTGAAGCAGCGGCCCGGCGCACTGTGGAAGATGTCGTTGCCCGCCTCGTCGATCACCGTGACACTGACCGGCCACTCGCGGCCGGCAAGCTCGTCGGCGCTGGCCGCGATACCGAGCACGATCACCAGCTGCTGCGCATCGTCGCCGGAACGGCCGGCGAAGAACAGGCGCAGGCCGCGCCCGCCGGGCCTGGCATTGCCGGCACAGGCGAGGTCCGCACCGCTCCAGTCCAGTGGCAGGGAGGCCGAGCCGGTGATGCTGCCGTGCCAGTAGCCGGCAGGCTGCAGTGCGCAGGACGCCAGCAACGGTGCGGCGGGCAGGCCGGCAGCCGCGGCCTGGGCCGGAGCCGGGGCGGCCGGCCGTGGTTGCTGCGCCAGCACGACGCAACCCAGTGCGAGGGTGGCGGCCAGGCCGGCGAGGGCGGTGAGGCGGTCCGGCCAGGAAGGGCGGGGCGAGGTATCGGGCGGCATGGCTGAGCTGCGGCTGTCCGGTTGGCGCGCAGCATAGCCGAGCGGCGGCACTGTCGTGCGCCTTATGTAGAAGTGTGACCTCGGACGCAGCCCGCCCTGGAATACCGGGCTAATTTTCTGGTGTTTGCTGCGTTGGCGCGGCGCCGTGGGGTACCGGTCCAGGTGACGGTGCAGGATCAACATTGGAGCACGCTGGTCGGTGAGCAGCGGCGGCGCGGGCTATCACGCCTGCGTTTCTCGGCCTTCGTCGAGGAGCAGTTCCGCCAGCATTACGCCGGCCTCAGCTACCCGAAGGTGCGTCCGCTGCTGGTGCTGGCGGCCCTCGGCGTCATCGTCATCACCGGCCTGGGCGTGGCCGAGCACAGCGTCTCGGCGGTCACGGCCACCTTCGGCCTGGCGGTGATGATGCCGCTGCTGATGGCGACGCTCATTGCCTCCTACCAGCCCGAACGGCATCTCATCTACCAGCACCTGCTGGCGGTCAGCGCGCTCTGCGTGGGCCTGATCGTCACCTCCGTCACCCTGCGCGCCGGCCTGCATGGCACGCCGTACTTCTTCGGCGCCGAGATCGCCTGGATATTCACCGTCTGGGCCATCCTCGGCCTGCGCTTCTGGCATGCGGCGGCGATCAGCTGCACGATATCCATTGCCTATGCCTGGGGCCTCGCGCACTGGAACTTCGGCAGCCAGGAGGCGCTGTTCACCACCGTCATGCTGCTGGGAGCCAACGGCATCGGTGCGCTGGCCTGCTTCGAGTTCGAGGCGATCTGCCGGCGCTCCTTCATCGAGTCGCGCCGCCTGAACGACCTCGCGGAGCGCGACGGCCTGACCGGGCTGTACAACCGCCGCGCCTACAACAACTACATGGAGCGGATCTGGCGCCAGTCACGCCGCGACGAGGGCCAGCTCACGATCATGCTCATCGACATCGACCACTTCAAGGCATTCAACGACTTCTACGGCCACCAGGCCGGCGACGACGCGCTGAAGCGCGTGGCTGAGGTGATCGCCATGGGCGCGCAGCGGCCGCTGGACTTCGCGGCGCGCTTCGGCGGCGAGGAGTTCGCGCTGGTGCTCTATGGGCCGGTCAACGAGTTCGGCCGCGACCTGCCCGGGCAGATCCGCCAGCGCATCGAGGAACTCGGTATCGCCAATGCGCGTTCCAGCGCCCATTCCTGCCTGACGGTGAGCATCGGCGTGGCGATCGTCATGCCGGGCGCCGAGCGCAGCCTCGCCGGCGCGATCCAGATGGCGGACGAAGCCCTGTACCAGGCCAAGGAAGAGGGCCGCAACCGCGTGGTCGTCAAGGAATCCCGGCTGACCCACATCGAGACCGGCCGCTTCCGCGCCTCGCGCCGCGCCGTCGGCTGAGCGGCCGCCGCGCCGCTACGGCATGGCTTGCCAAGCCATGTGCGGCTCGGGGAAGCTAGGGCAACTGGTTCCAGCGGCCACGGTGCCCGCGGTGATCCTGCTGCATGAAGCACATCCGGGCGATCTGCCTCGACCTCGACGACACCCTCTGGGACCTCGGGCCGGTCATCGGCCGGGCGGAGCAGGCCTTGCAGGCCTGGTTCGCGCAGCGCTACCCGCGGGTCACGCAGCGCTACGGCATCGAGGACATCCGCGAGCTGCGCCGGCAGATCGAAGCGCGCCATCCCGGGCAGGGGCATGACCTCGCCCTGCTGCGGCAGGCGACCTTCACGCAGGTCGCGCGCGACTGCGGCTACCCGGAGTCCATGGGTGAGGCGGCGTTCGCGGCGTTCCAGCAGCTGCGCAATCAGGTGACGCTGTACGCGGACGTGCGCCCGGCCCTGGCCCGCCTGGCGCGACGCCTGCCGCTGGTGGCACTCACCAACGGCAATGCGGACCTCGACGTCATCGGCCTGCGCCACTACTTCTGCGCGGTGCTCGGCGCGGCGGACCTCGGTGTCGCCAAGCCTGATCCAAGGGCCTTCGAGGCGGTGTGCGCCAGGCTGTCGCTGCGGCCGGCGGACATCGTCCATGCGGGGGATCATCCGCGGCACGACGTGGCCGGAGCCCGCGCCATGGGCATGACGGCCGTGTGGGTCAATCGTGGCCACCACGCCTGGCCGGACGGCATGGCGCCGGCCGAGCACGTGGTGCGTGATCTCGGGCAGCTGGCGCGGCTGGTGGGCGCGTGAGCGGGCAGGCCATCATCTACGTACCCGGCATCAAGCCGAAGCCGCCGGCGGCTGTGCACCGCGCGGCGCTGTGGCGCTGCCTGCTGGAAGGCGTGCGCCGGGCGGACCCGCCAGCCGCGGCGGAGCTGGCGCGGCACGCGGGCTGTTTCAACCTGGTGTCCTGGGCCCACCTGTTCTACGACGCGCAGCGTGATATCGCCCTGGACGAGCCCGGCATCGAACGCCTGCTGGCGCTGCCCGGCCCGGAGGAGCGCGACCTGCGCGAGGCGGTCTCGCTGCGCCGGCGCCTGCTGCGCGCGCTGTACTTGCTGAGCGACCGGTTCCCGCCGCTGTTCGACCTGGTGGGCGAGCCGGAGATGCGCGTCGCCATTGCCGACACGCGCCGCTACTTCGCCAACCAGGACGGGGTGGCGGTGGCGGTGCGCCACCTGGTTGCCGATGCGCTGCTGGAAGCCTGGCGCGACCAGCGCCGGGTGCTGCTGGTGGGCCACAGCCTCGGTTCGGTCATCGCCTTCGACGTGCTCTGGGAGCTATCGCACCGCTTCGCCGAGCCCGGTCGCGTGGACCTGTTCCTCAGCATCGGCAGCCCGCTGGGCCTGCGATTCGTGCGCAGCCAGCTGCTGGGCGCCCACGAGCAGGGCCGGCGGCGCTATCCCGGCAACATCCGCCGCTGGCTCAACCTGGCAGCGATCGGCGAGATGACGGCGCTCGACCGCCCCATGGCCACCACCTGGGGCGAGATGCGCGGGCTCGGCCTGGTGGAGGCCATCGACGACCGCCTCGACCTGCAGACCTACTTCCGCGGCCCGGAGGGACTCAACCTGCACAAGTGCTACGGCTACCTCGCCAACGCCGTGGTGGGCGCGAGCATCGCGGGCTGGTGGCGCGAGGGCTGAGCCGGCTCCTGCCGCTGGTTCAGGATGCCGGCTGCGGCGGGGTGAACAGCAGCTCGATGCGCCGGTTCTGGCGCCGGCCCTCGGCATTGGCATTGCTGGCCACCGGGCGCGTATCCCCGTAACCGACCGCGCTGACGCGGCCCGGCGCCACCTGCAGCTGCCGGACGAGGTAGTCGCGCACCGCCTCGGCACGCCCCTGCGACAGGCGCTGGTTGGCGGCACTGTTGCCGCTCGAGTCGGTGTGGCCCTCGACGCTGATGTGCGCGCCCGGGTACAGGGCCAGCGCGCCGGCCAGCCGCTCCAGCACCGGCTTCGCCGCCGGCGCCAGCCGCGTGGTGCCGGAGGTGAAACCGAGGCCGGGAAGGCGTAGCACGACGCTGTCTCCCTGGCGCAGCGCCACGGCCTGGTCGGGCGGGAACATGCCGGCAAGCCGGTCGAACTGGCTGCGCGCATGTTCGTCCGCATCGAGCCTTGCGGCCAGGCTGCGTCGCGCGTCGCTGGCGCCCGCGAGCTGCGCGTCGAGGTCGCGGATTTCCTCCTCCATTCCTGCGACCTGCATGGCGCGCTGCCGCAGCTCCTCGGCCTGCTGGTCGGCACGCTCCTTCAGCGTGCCGACGCCGGCGGCCAGCGCCGCGCCGGCAGCATCCGGCCCCGGCGGCAATGCTTCCAGCCCGGCCGCTGCCGCCGCCCGGTCCAGCGTCGCCTGCCATTCGAGGGCGAGGTCTTCCAGCGTGGCGTCGCGCGCGTCGGCCGCGCGCAGCAGTCGTGCCAGTGCCTGGGCCTGCGCGGCCTCGCGCGTGGCCTGCTGCGCGAGATCCGTTGCCGCTGCCACCTGGCTGCGGTCGGCGTCCAGGGTCGTCTCGGCGCTGCGCAGCAGTTCCTGCGCCCGGGCCGTGCTGCGCGGTGCGAAGCGCGCCGTGCCGGCCGTCTTCAGCGCCAGCACCCGCTCGCGCGCGACGGTGAGCAGGGCCGCCTTGATGGCCGTGAGTTCCGCGGCGGCGTAAAGCTGGCGCGCGTCCTCGCTGCCCTTCGCCGCCGCCTTCGCATCGCCTTTCTCCAGGCGGCGGCCGGCGGCCTGCAGGCGTTGCTCGGCCTGCTGCCAGGTGGCGGTGGCCAGGCGTGGCGCCTCGGCGTCGAGCGCCGCCTGTCTCGCGGTCCTTGCCGCCTGCAGCGGGTCGTCTGCGGCATGGGCGGCAACGGCCATCAGTGCGGTCGCGAGCAGCGCGAGGGCGGTGTGGGCGGATCGGCGGATCATGGGCATCGGGTCACTGTCCGGGGTACCGGGCTGGACATATAGCACAGACGGCCGCGGCGGCGCCCCTCGCCACCGACCGCCGCCGGTGCCGGGGCAAAAGCCGTCGATCGCCGCGGATTTGCGGGCTCGTGAATCTGTGGCCCCCCTCACAGAATGCCCCCGGGGCGGGCGGTATGTTTGGGCCATGCACGCGAAGTACTACACGCGCTTCATCCTCAAGGCCGGCGAGCCCGGCTATGCGGACGAGTACACCGGCGTGGTGGAGCTCAACCAGCCCGCCAACTCGGTGCTCGACCCGCAGGAGATCGAGGAAATCCTCGCCCGCAACTTCAAGGTCGAGGCCAATGCGGTGGAGTTGCTGAACTGGTCGAGAGTGCACTGATTTCAGCAGATGTCGACGGGGCTGCTGCAGGCCCCGGATCGTGAGAGTCTTCCCCCTGTATTGCCCGGCCTAGTGCCGGGCTTTTTTTTCCCTGGAAAAGCCGCCGGTCAGGCCCGGCCACGGTCCGTGGGTCGGCGTCCCATCGCCCCGCAGGTTCTGGCCAGGAAGCAGCCGGGAGCGGGCCGGCGACAGGGCCCGGAGCGGGCTTGGAGGGCGAGCG